>NZ_MCUV01000031.1:1263-75253 GCF_002873395.1 Vibrio sp. 10N.286.49.B3
ATCCGTCCCCCTCCACCATATATAAAAAAACCAGCTCATTGAGCTGGTTTTTTTTCGCCGGTACAAACTTACACCGATAACCTCAACCATATTCCCCCATTAACACCCTCTTTATAAATTTCCACCTAAGGTATACATTACCAATAACCTCTCAGAGCTAAGCTTAGATTGCGGCATGAAAGGTAATCACACTTGTAAAAGTAAGTTAATGTTCAGATCTGGTATTTTAGGGCACAAAAAAACGCTAACTGTCGAACAGTTAGCGTTATATTTTGATTGAAACTGCGTGATCCTATTTAGCTCACGCTACACATTCAATACTCGATTAGCCTTGAATCCCTACAATCAACCAAGGCGCATTAGGCGTGGTTAAATCACGTTCTAAGTGCCAGATATCTTCGATGTTCTCTTCTGCATTGTCTGCAGCATCACGGTAACGACCACTAAACTGTAAGCTTAGCTGTGCTTTATTAGCATCGTAATCCGCACGTACAATTTCAGCGTCAACATACATAACTTCCGTTTGCTGCTCACCTTCAACTTTTGCACGCTCTGCTTTTAGATCTTCATACAAGCTTGCTGATACATACTCTTCAATTGTTTTTAGCTGATTGTGGTTCCAAGCACCCTGCAAAGTACGGTAATGCTCACGAGAGCCATTAACAAAAGCAGCTTGATCAAATTCTGGTGGGAAGTTGAAAGGTACATCACTTTTCGCTGCACTACCAAATCCACCTGCTGATTGACCAGCTGGCTGTTCGAAGTTGTGAACATTCGCGTTTGGCTGCTGTGATTCAAACTTGCTTGGTTCCGCCTGACCACCGTAAGCTGGCTGACGTTGTTGCTGATTCATGCTGCCCAGCTTTGATCCAAGCATGCCTCGCATCAATTTAAAGATAACAAAGGCGATCAGACCCATAATCAGAATATCCATAAACTGGATACCATCAAATGCGCCGCCAAAGAAAGCCGCTAATAAACCACCAGCGAGTAGACCACCCATTAGACCACCCATCAGGCCTTTCTTACCTGAATTTTGTGCTCCTGCTGCTTGATCTTGTCGAACTGAATTAGTGTTCTGTCTTTGTTGCTTTGGTGCTGGAGCTGTTTTAAAGCTCTTACCAAAAGACTTACCACCACCAAATTTTTTCGCTTCGGCTATTGGACTAATCGCTACAGTCACCATTAGCAATGCGATAATCGAAAATAAACGTTTCATTATAATCCTTAAGGTTATGCCTTTTTGACTTGTCCATCATACTCGTTCAGCAATCACAATGAAATATTAACAAACTGTGTACATGTTTCAGGATATTGCGAGCTGAATGAATATATACCTTAAATTACTCTTATCATTAGTTGACGGTGAATTTTCTCAAGCTTAAAATATCGAACAACGTTCATTTGGAAGGACCCCATGGCAAGACGTAACGACCATAGTCGAGAAGAGTTGGTACAGCTCACCCTAACAGCAGTAAAACAATTTTTAAATGATCATTCCCATCATGATTTAAGCTTACGTAAAATTGCGACAATGATTGGTTATGTACCTAGTACTCTAGTGAACATTTTTGGTAATTACAATTTACTGCTCTTACATGCGGTTGCTGATACCTTAGATGAACTATCACAAGAAGCCATAGAAGTTGTTGACAATAGTAATGATCCAAAACAAGTATTACTGGATCTTGCCTATTGTTATCATGACTTTGCCGCAAGAAATGTTTATCGCTGGCAATTGATTTTTTCTCATAGCATGAACGGTGAAGCCTTACCTGAATGGCACGAAAATAAAATCACGAATATGACGAGGATGCTTGAAGGGTTGCTGACGCATTTAGCCCCTCAGCGCTCAGAAAAGGAAATATTACAAGCTAGCCGTGTTCTATGGTCAGGCGTCCATGGAATAACCATGCTAAGTGTTGACGATAAGTTTTTTACCGATAAAACTATCGATGGCAAAGAACTGATTAATAATCTCATTTCAAATTACCTCGCGAACTGGTAGTCATTTTAGAAAGGATAAGTAATGGTACGTAATAGCCAACATTCTTCACTATTAACTCAGAGAAAGTTCCTCCCCTATTTTATCACTCAATTTTTTGGGGCTTTCAATGACAACATCTTTAAGAATGTACTGTTACTCTTTGTTGCCTTTGCCAATATTGATGCCTTGCCTATCTCCAGTAACCTTTTTATCAATTTAGCTGCCGGGCTTTTCATTTTACCTTTCTTTCTGTTTTCAGCTTTTGCTGGCGTGCTTGCGGATAAATATGAAAAGTCATGGTTTATTCGTAAAGTTAAGATCTTTGAAATACTCATTATGTCGTTAGGAGCGATTGGGTTTATTTATGAAAGTTACTTAATTTTACTACTGTTACTTTTTTTAATGGGCACTCAATCTGCGTTTTTTGGTCCAGTAAAATATGCTTTGCTACCACAGCAGTTATCAGAAAAAGAGCTTGTCCCAGGTAATGCGTTAGTCGAAACAGGCACATTCTTAGCGATTTTATTAGGTACGATCATCGCAGGATTTATTGCCTCAGCCGAACATGCTCGTTACATTGCTGCGGTGGGGGTTATTGCTTTTGCCGTTGTCGGTTATCTTGCTAGCCGCAGCATTCCTTATGCTGCCGCTGCCTCACCAGATCTTAAGGTAAAATGGCAGCCTATTCGCTTGATGCGCGAGACCATAGGGAAAGTTAAACAAGATAAAGTCACCTACCAAGCCATCATGGCCATTAGTTGGTTCTGGTTTTTAGGCGCGACTTACTTAACCCAGTTCCCCAATTTTACCAAATTACACTTACATGCTAATGAGAGTGCGGTGGCTTTTCTTCTCGCCCTCTTTTCTATCGGTATCGCCATAGGATCTTTACTGTGCGATAAGTTATCTAATCATCGTATTGAAATTGGTATCATTCCTATTGGTAGTCTAGGGATCACCATTTTCGGACTGCTAATGGCGCTGTCTATTCCTGCTGATTTGCCCCATTTTGAAACATTGCTCACCTTTCTTAATCACCGTGCGCTGTGGCCGATGTTTACCTATCTTCTATTGATTGGGATTTCAGGTGGAATATTCATTGTTCCACTTTATGCCTTAGTGCAACAGCGAGCACCTCAGAATCAACGCTCTCAAATTATTGCTGGGCTTAATATTTATAATGCACTATTTATGGTAGGAAGCGCGATACTCGGCATTGTGATGCTCAGTGTATTACAAGCTTCAATTCCTACTTTATTCATCACTTTATCGCTCGTTAACCTATTCGTATCTTTTTACTTAGTAAACCAAGCACCAATCTATTTAGTTCGCTTTTTACTTTGGATTGTAACGCATACTCTATATCGAGTTACGCACAAGAACACGCATCACTTGCCGCAACAAGGTGGGGCACTGATTGTTTGTAACCATGTTAGCTATATGGATGCCTTGCTGCTCAGTGCCGTATGTCCTCGCCTAATACGCTTTGTCATGGAAGAGGATTACGCTAACCTTCCACCACTGCGTAAGTTTTTAAATCGTGCAGGTGTCATACCGATTTCATCGACCCGTAGAGGCTCTATTCGTCAAGCGTTCACTGAGATAGAACACGCGCTTTCTGAAGGTCATATCGTCTGTATTTTTCCAGAGGGACACTTAACGCCTGACGGTGAAATTCAAGAGTTTATGCGCGGTATAGACATTATTTTACGTCGTTCACCAGTACCAGTGATCCCTATGGCACTGAAAGGCTTATGGGGGAGTTACTTTAGCCGTCATAAAGGAAAAGCGTGTAAAGGTCTCCCTTCTCGATTCTGGTCTAAGATCGAAATCGAAGTTGGAGCCCCTGTTGAGCCTAAAATGGCCACGACTACCACTATGCGTGAGCAGGTTGCTCAACTTCGTGGCAATTGGTGCTAAACAACCGATATAAAAAGGATTAAAATTAATGTTAATGTCAAAGCGTAGTGTGCCTTTTTTCATTGCTGGGCTATTGTGCCTAACGCCTTATATTACCTCACCAACCGCATTAGTCATTGGCTTCTTACTAGCGAGTTTAGGTCTGGTCCCACAAGAGTTAGCGATTGGCTCACTAACTAAAAAGCTGCTGGCTTATTCCATTGTTGGCTTAGGGTTTGGTATACATTTTCAAGAAGCTTTGGCTGTGACCTCTGATGGTATCGGATTAATTCTTGCCACTATCATTGGGACGTTAATTATTGGCTGGGGGTTGGCTCGACAGATTGGGCTTGATAAACATACTGGTCACTTAATCGCATCAGGTACAGCAATCTGTGGAGGTAGTGCTATTGCCGCGGTTGCTCCGGCAATTAAAGCCAATGATGAACAAATTGGTTTAGCGCTTGCGACCGTTTTTGTACTCAACTCAATCGCCCTATTCATTTTCCCTATGATCGGTCATGCATTGGGACTAAGCCAACATACTTTCGGCACATGGGCAGCCATTGCGATTCATGATACTTCATCAGTAGTGGGGGCGGCTTCTGCCTATGGACAAGAAGCACTGACAACAGCAACGACATTAAAACTGGCTCGCGCTTTGTGGATCATCCCTGTCGCCTTTATCAGTGCACTGCTATTTAAGAGTAAACAAAAGAAAATCACGATCCCGTACTTTATCTTCTTTTACTGTTTTGCCATTTTGATCAGCGATTGGTTACCACAATTTGAGCATTTATATCAGGGGGTATTTTCAATTGCGGAGCGAGCTTTAGTGGTGTGCTTATTTTTAATTGGTAGCAATATTTCAATCACTAAACTCAAAGCATCTGGACCAAAACCTCTCATTTTAGGCGTGAGTTTATGGATTATTGTTTCAGTGACATCACTAAGTTGGCTGCTCATGACACAAGCTTAATAGGCGACATATACCCTAGCTTATTTACCCTGATTGCTAGGGTTATTTTTCATTGATAATTTATGCAAAGCTAAGCCTACCACTAATACAAATGCGCTCAATTCTGCCAATGAGCGCGTTAACCCTTCACTGTAAAAAGCTAAGCTAAGTTGTAACAACACCACAATCAGTAATATCACTTTCATACGTTATCGACTTTCCATGACAATTTATCGATAAAGTATGGCGCAATCCGCTTAAGTTAGAAATTCACTTTTGATCTATCAAATAACTCGAAAGTTGTTTTGATGTGCCGTTAACCATGATTTTAGAGCCTGTCGCGACACTTTTATGCCGCTATGTGGTAACTCTGGCATGTGGAAATAGAAAATTGGCCATTTGAATTTATCTAATTTGTCACGTAAGAAGTCGTTATACCGTTCAATACTCTCAAGCTGTTGAGTTTGTACAATCGCAATGGGACGAGCACCAAATTCACTATCCTCTACTGCAAGAATAAACGCCTGCTCGATAAGAGGGTGAGCATTTAATGCTGCCTCAATTTCCTCACAGTGAATATTTTCACCACCGGATATAAATAAGTTATCGGCTCGACCAATAATCTGCAGCTCATCGCCATCTAACCAACAACCTAAATCTTGGCTGTTATACCAACCAGAGCTATCAAGCAATGACGTCACTTCGCCTTGCTTATAGTAGCCCTGTGCCAACGTATCTCCCGCGATATAGATCGTTTGTTGGGCAACTTTCACCTTACGATGAGAAATAACACTGCCAACACTATTTTTTCCATCAACACGCTTCATGGTAACCGTTGACGCCGCTTCTGTCATGCCATAACCAATCCATGTATCAATACCTTGCGTTGCCGCTTGTTGACCTAGAGAGAGAGGGATATGACTTCCTCCTAACAACACTCGCTGTAAAGACAATACTTCACTCGTTTGCAGCAAGCGAGCTAACTGAGTGGCAACTAATGAGGCGTGAGTAACACCTTTAATATCTTGGTTTAAGTTGCCCTGCCCCACTTTTAACTGCCCACCAGCAACAAGCCAACGCCAAATGATAGCTAAGCCAGAGACATGATACATAGGTAAACTGAGTAACCAACAATCCTCTTGCCCAAATGCAAAGCGATTCAACAACCCTTTGGCTGAAGCAATATGCTGACCTGACGTGTGAAGAACCGCTTTGGGTGTGCCTGTCGAGCCCGAGGTGAAAATGATGGAGGCTAATTGATCCAGATCTTGGCAATCACGCTTTGTACAATCCACATCATATTCATCAATGGATAACGTATCGAGCATAGGCAGATTGATTAACGTCACTTGTTGCTTTAAACGTTCATTGTCACTTGTCATCCACTGTTGACGGTGCGATGACAGGGAAAGCTGATCAAACCATAGATAAGCGCGAGAGTACTTCCCATACTCACCAGGCTTATATAACGTATTCAGTTTTGTTGCTATCTGCATATAAGGCTGTATAGGGGAAAATGCAGGACAGATACCTAGAGATAAGCAAGCAAGATAAATACACACAAGCTCTGGGCTATTTTTACCCACCAGCAATAAGACATCACCGGCTTGTAACCCTTGTGTATGAAGTTTACTTTGATATTGAGCAGTAACGAGCGCTAATTCTTGCCATGTATAGTCATGGTGAGCAGTAATATAAGCGATATCATGAGGTCTTATATCAACCCACTGACTTAACAGCGATAAAAACGTATAACCACTCAGATCATCGCTCCTGCTATTACTATTACTATTACTATTACGGCTAAGATTGCCAGATAAGCTCATGATCAGATAACTCTTGCAGTGGTAAATCGCTTTCAGGCCAAGGGGTAACAAGTTGCGTTTTAAATAAACCAATCGTATCTAGCCCCGGCACTTCATCAGGCAGTTGCCATTTCGCTAAACGTGCTAATTGGCTCAGCCCTAAGCTCGACTCTAAACTCGAACTGATCACCGGCTGAATACCCATTTTTTGTGCTTGCTGAATAAGCTCAATACAAAAATCCACGGAGCCTATCAAAGTTGGCTTGATGACGATTGCTTTTGCTCCGACTAAGGTATCTAACGAAAAATCGCTCTGACGAACCGCTTGTTGCAAAGTTTCATCCCAAGCAATGGCAATACCAGTATCAAACGCAAAACTTAAACTGTCACTGGGTAAAGAACATGGCTCTTCTAGAAAGGCAATACGCTGACGGAGTGACGGAGTAATATAGTGAGCAAATTTAATCGCTTTCTCTTTGCTCCACGCTTGGTTGGCATCTAGCCTTAACGTTAAATCGGCAATCGACTCTAAAAAGAGGTTGGTTAGCATTCCATCACGGATCACTTCATAAAGCCCAACTTTTACTTTTGCTACCTTTTGCCCTGCCATTGCTGAAAAAACAGGTAATAGCTCATCAGGATCGCCGCTGCAAAGTGGCGCTGAAGTATAATTCCCAGCCTCGGGTAACTCACCGCGTAACTCCAGCTCTGCCATTGAAAGACCAAAAGCAACCGAAGGGTATAAACTACGTAAACTAACTAGATCAGCAAAGGATGATTCACCTTGCTGACTTACCCAAGTAGCAAGAACGGCCTGAGCCTGAGCCCCTGCTTGATCAGCATCTTCCAAGCTAAAGGTCGGTAAAGGGGCGATTTCTCCTCGCCCAACTTTACCGTTTTGCAACAGTTCCACCACCCAACCGACTCGCTCTTTAAGACGTTCGTTACGGACAATAACACCACTGTCCATAGGAAGACGATAACGGTAGAGTTTGGCACTGCGCATAAATAATCCTTGTTAGCTTATAGCAATCGTAATAAATAACCTGTCATCCTAACGCGTTATCATACTTCATAACATCGTTAGCATTTTTGCTTGATCTGCAGACCTTTTTTATGGGTTACGTGGGAATTTATCAAAGTCAGGGCGGCGCTTTTCATTAAAGGCATTACGACCTTCCTGCCCTTCCTCTGTCATGTAGAACATCATGGTTGCGTTACCCGCGAGTTCTTGCAAGCCTGCTTGACCGTCACAATCTGCATTCAATGCCGCTTTTAGACAGCGCAGTGCCATTGGGCTATGCTGTAATACTTCACGACACCAACGTACTGTTTCTTTCTCTAAATCTTCAACAGCAACTACCGTGTTTACCAGTCCCATATCTAAGGCTTCTTGTGCATCATAGAAACGACATAAGAACCAGATCTCACGCGCTTTCTTTTGACCAACAATGCGTGCCATATAAGAGGCACCCCAACCGCCATCAAAAGAGCCGACTTTTGGACCTGTTTGACCAAATTGAGCATTTTCAGCCGCAATGGTTAAATCACACATCATATGCAATACATGACCGCCACCAACAGCGTACCCAGCGACAGCAGCAATAACTGGCTTAGGACAAGTACGAATTTGACGCTGGAAATCTAAAACATTTAAGTGATGAGTACCGCTATCGTCACGGTAGCCACCGTAGTCGCCACGAATTTTTTGGTCACCACCAGAACAGAACGCATCTTCACCTAAACCGGTTAAAATAATAACACCGACCTGCTCATCATAACGCGCGTCTGCTAGCGCATTAATCATCTCTTTTACGGTACCAGGACGAAAAGCATTACGTACTTGTGGGCGCGCTATCGTAATTTTAGCAATACCGTCGCTGGATTTATGATATTGGATATCTTCATAATCACCACTGCAGTCAGTCCAGTTAACTGGTGCGTAAAGTTCTTGTTCAGAAATGCCTACTGTTCTTGACATGATAATTCCTATTATTCCGTTGAGAAACGCTGATTAAATAATAAAAGCCATTGGTAAATATCCAGCTTACTATGCGATGAAAGCTCAGCAATCAATGAGTGTTAATGATTGATGAGGTTTTCAATACATAAAGCCAATGACTTCGGTTGCTCTTGATGTACATTATGCCCAGCATCATTAATGACGGTGAACGGTAAATGACTTTGCTCGGCTAATGTTCTAAATTTTAAATCTTTACTACCACATACATAATGAAAAGGTTGACCAACTGACTGTAAAGCAGCACGTAAGTCAGGTTGTTTAGCCAAAGAGGTGGATAACAACATATTTGCAATCGCGGTGCCAATATTATTACTACGCTTTTGAATTAAATCTTGTCTTTGCTCATCATTAAGTGATGAAAATACACTTTGCTGATACCAATCGCTTAAAACGCAGCCAATGTCTTCACTGCGAAAGCGCTCTGCCCACTGAGTATCATTTTTCCAACGCCTATTTCTTTCATCATCAGAGAGTAAACCAAAGTTTCCCCCTTCAATAATGACTTGCGCTATCGACAGTGAAGAAAAGCTTTGATGCGCCATGCCATACATAGCCAAACGCCCGCCTAATGAGTAGCCAATTAGAATGATGGGATGGGAAGCGGCAAAACCTTTCTCTGTTAATGCCTGACTAACGCTGGTATCGATAGCCTGACATGCATGATTAAACCCATCACAGTGAACTTGATGACTTTTACCGTGGCAAGGCAAGTCAACCGTGAGTATAGGAAAGTGTTTCAAAAACTGGTAACAAACTTGCCAATCTTCTCCCTTACCAAGTAAACCATGTACGAACACTAAAACCGGTGCCGACTGACTCGCTTTACTTGGTGGATAATAATCAGTCGCTAACGTTAACATACTGAATAAACCTTTTTAACTGATCGGTGGCTTGCTCTGCAGGTGTCACGATTTCAACGAGCAATGTACCTTGCCCATGAGTAAAGTGCGCTTCTACTGCCTGCTGATAATCATTTAATGTCTTAGGTTGTTGATAGGCTAAATGAAACTGCTTAGCGGCATGTTCAAATTGATAACCATGAGGCATTTGATACAGGGCTTGCTTCTGCTGTTGTGGTACAGGCAGTAAATCAAAAATGGCTCCACCATCGTTATTCATGACCACAATGACAGCAGGGTGACTTTGCTGTTTGCTCATCAGTGCCAGTGAATTTAAGTCATACAGTAAAGAAGTATCACCGATTAACATCAACAAAGGTTGCTGCCTAGCTTGTAAAACCCCAGCGGCTGTTGCGACTAAACCGTCAATTCCTGATGCCCCTCGATTTGAGTACACCTCAGTTTCTGGTAACTTAGCGAGCATATCGACCAAGCGCACAATCAAGCTATTGCCGATAAACAAGTCACGCCCTTTGCCTCGCTGAGCTAAATCAACAGCGACCATCAACTCATTTATCTCACCATCAAGATTCAATAATGATTGGCTATACTCCGTGATCTTCTTGGAGACTATCTTCAATGGGTCAGCCCACCCCGAATGAGAACTACCTAAAGCAGGTAAGGATTGTAAACTCAACCAGGTAACGGCATCAGAGATCACATGACGCAAAGCAAGGTGATCTTGATTAATTCGCTGCTCGGTCGGTGCTACCACCACATACGCAACCCCTTCGCTATCTTGCTGACTGACTTTATCACTAATCCATTGGTTTAAGCGCTTAGATACTATGCGCCCTCCAAACTGAATAATGCAATTGGCTTGAGATAATGTTTGGTGATGATGTTTATTTTGCAGCCATAAGTCATAGTGTGCCCATGCGCTACTGATCCCAGATTGAGGATCGCACAACACTGGCCAGCCTAATTGATTTGCAACTTTTACTACTTTTTGCGCTTGATGCTCATCAATACTACCAACAATCATCACGCCTTTTTTTTCAACTAAAGCGTGTGTTTCAATATCATCGATTAACGGGGAAAAATATTGCTCGATAGCAGTGTATGGCTGTTCACTTGACTGCCAGCGCGCAATGGTTTGGCTATAGTGAGTCAATATTTCTTTACCACGCGTTGAATACAGCGGTTCAGGGAAAGGGCAATTAATATGTACCGCTCCACCACGTTGGCTTTGGGTATGCAATAAATGATCGATAGAAGTCAGTAACCAATTTAGCCCAACCTGTTGACTCGGGCTTGGCAGGTTTAAGTAGCCAACGACATGCGATGAAAAAATGCCTTGCTGTTGAATCGCTTGATTTGCACCACAATCGATAAGTTGCACGGGGCGATCAGAGGTCAACACCACCAACTTCTCACCGGTTAAGCGCGCCTCAGCAATAGCGGGGAGTAGGTTTGCCACCGCAGTGCCAGACGTCACAACAATAGCAACAGGTGCATCACTGGCTTTGGCAAGTCCTAACGCAAAAAAACCTAACCCTCGTTCATCAAAGTGAGTATGTAGGGTCAGTTTCGCATTCTCTTGTGCTTCTAGAGTCAGTGGTGTAGAGCGAGATCCAGGGGCAATACATACCGATTTCACTCCAAGACGTGCCAACTCTTCTAGCAGTGTACCACTCCAAATACGGTTCATTACTGCTTGATCAAATACAACCTCTTGAACCGCCCCTTTTTGAGTGACACCTACTGTACTGTTGCTCATGATGCCGCTCCTAATAAAGGGGGTTCTGCTATTAAACTCAATAAGGTCGACATCTTTTTATTCAACTCTTGCCATTCATGTCCAGCAATAGAGCCGGGTACAATCCCAGCTCCTGCGAACAGTTTAATTTGTTTATCAACAACCAAAGCGCTACGTATCGCAACACAAAACTCGGCTTTATGAAGGCTAATATACCCGATAGATCCCGCATACCAACCTCTTGGGAAGGGCTCATGCTGTTGAATAAAATCCACCGCCTCTTTACGTGGTAATCCAGCCACCGCAGCAGTTGGTTGTAAAGCATCTAATAACTGCACACCATTGACTCCTTCATGTAGCTTAGCTTCAATATGGCGCTTTAAATGCTGAACTTTACGTAAACGAATAAGATGTGGCTGATTTTGTACAATGACTTGATGAGAAAATGACTGCAGACTCTGTACAATATCATCGACCACATACTGATTTTCATTTAAGTTTTTCTCATCATTCGCTAACCAATTCGCTAACTCTTGATCTTGTGCGCGACCTTTCCCTCTACCAATGGTTCCGGCTAAAGCTTCCGTTTGTAATTCACGCCCGTGACGACGATAAAGACGCTCAGGTGTTGATCCCATAAAACTGCGCTTTTCATCTAACGACATCATAAAGTGAAAGCTATCATGATTTTCTCGATGACTTGCCTTCAAAAGTTGCGCGGCACGAATGGGTTGCTCAAGGCTCAATGTCGTACAGCGTGCTAATACGACTTTCTTAAATTCATCGGCTACAATGCTATCGAGTGCCTTAGTCACTAAGTCGCCCCATTGTGATTGATTAGGCGTATGGTCTATCGCTTTCACAGTAGTAGTCAGTGGAGGAAGCGCTCGCACTTTATAGGTCAATTGGCGTAGTGCTGATAAGGTTTCCTGCTTATTTTTGCTCAAATTAACCGCTAATGACCAACTCTCATCAACACGAATTAACTCGATATGCGGTAGGAAAAAGAGTGATGCGAGACAATGCGGATTCTTCGCACTCTGCCCATCAAAAGAGCGACCACCCCATATTCTCTGCTCACCCTGCAGTACTTCATAAGCAGGCGTAGGATCAGAGAACATCTGTAACTGGCCCAAAGCGACGACTTCCTCATGCTTATCACGAGATTGCCAATAAAACTTAGGAAAAAGAGGTTGAGCTTCTAGCCAATCAATAAAAGTAAATGAGGGTTGCTGAACTAACTTTTGAACCAGACGAATATCGCAACAGCTTGCCGACTCAACTCGCGCCATTAAACTCATAATTGCTTGATGAAAATGTGACAAATCAACCTCGTATACGTCAATTGGTATTTAATATGGGCTACTGTATTTATAGACCAGTTTCAAATCAAGCGTGTAAACAAGGTTTTCCTAAATAGCTTGATTATAAACGGACCATTTTTACTTATTTAGCTCGGTAATGTTAGATTTTTATTCTTTCAAAGACCATTTTAAGGTACTTTAATAAAATAATTACTTAAAACATAGGATGTCGGCAATGGAAAATATCGGTATGTCATCAAAACTCAACAGTGTCTGCTACGATATTAGAGGACCTGTACTCAAACATGCTAAACGCATGGAGGAAGAGGGGCATAAAATTCTAAAACTGAATATCGGTAATCCAGCCCCTTTTGGTTTTGACGCCCCAGATGAAATCCTAGTCGATGTTATCCGTAATTTGCCAACTTCTCAGGGTTATTGTGACTCAAAAGGCATTTATTCAGCACGAAAAGCGGTTGTTCAGCATTATCAACGCCGTGGACTACTCAATTTAGATGTCGAAGATGTCTATATTGGTAATGGTGCATCTGAGCTCATTGTTATGGCAATGCAAGCACTATTAAATAATGGTGATGAGATGCTAGTGCCAGCCCCTGATTACCCTCTTTGGACCGCCTCTGTTGCACTCTCTGGCGGTAATGCTGTCCACTACCTATGTGATGAAGAGTCTGATTGGTATCCTGATCTTGATGATATTAAAAAGAAGATCACACCAAAAACACGTGGCATTGTATTAATTAACCCTAACAACCCTACGGGCGCTGTCTACAGTCGTGATTTTTTGCTTGAGATTGTCGAAATTGCTCGTAAGCACAAGTTAATTATTTTTGCTGATGAGATCTACGATAAAGTTCTCTATGATGGGGCAACACACACTTCTATCTCAACTTTAGCTGACGATGTACTGATGCTGACCTTTAATGGCCTCTCTAAAGCTTATCGTGTTTGTGGTTTCCGTGGCGGTTGGATGTTTATTACTGGCCCTAAGAATCAAGCCCAAGGGTACATTGATGGTCTTGAAATGCTGGCGTCCATGCGTTTATGCGCCAACGTACCGATGCAGCACGCTATACAAACGGCACTTGGCGGTTATCAAAGTATCAATGAGTTAATTTTGCCTGGTGGTCGTTTACTAGAGCAGCGTGATCGCGCTTGGGAATTAATCAATCAAATCCCTGGGATATCATGTGTGAAGCCGAAAGGAGCTATGTATCTATTCCCAAAAATTGACACAAAAAAGTACAATATTAAAGATGACCAAAAAATGGTACTCGATTTCTTAAAGCAAGAAAAAGTACTATTAGTGCAAGGAACTGGTTTTAATTGGCCAAAACCCGACCACTTTAGGATTGTCACCCTACCTTATGTCGAGGACTTAGAAACCGCTATTGGCCGCTTTGAACGCTTCATTACTACCTATAAACAGTAAACATTCTGTCAATTTCTAACTAAAATAATTATTGTATATAAAGCTCTCACATTTCATCATAAATAGAGGGCTTTTTTATTGAAACTCATAATGTTAGATTAGATATATCGTCTATTTAACGAGCACACATAAGAGTGATAATTATGCTGACTAATGACATGGACCTTTGGCAAGATCGCATCAATAATGAACATAAATTACGCCGCTCAGATCACCGTGATCCTTACCAGCGAGATAGAGCCCGTATTTTACACTCTGCTGCTTTTCGTCGTTTGCAGTCCAAGACCCAGATCCATGCGACGACAATGAATGACTTTCACCGCACCCGCCTAACGCATTCATTAGAAACGGCGCAAATCGGATCAGGTATCTTAGCTCAGATAGAGAATAAACAGTCGCAATATAAGCACTTACTGCCCTCAGACAGCTTAATTGAGGCTCTGTGTTTAGCCCACGATATTGGTCACCCACCATTTGGTCATGGTGGCGAAGTCGCCCTTAACTATATGATGCGCGACCATGGTGGTTTTGAAGGTAATGCACAAACCTTTCGTATTGTTAGCCAATTAGAGCCCTATACTCAACATCATGGTATGAATTTAACCCGCCGCGCTTTACTCGGGCTAATGAAGTACCCTGCTCTGCTTAGTCAAACACAATCAACACTGCAGCCTGAACCAGTAAAACATCAGCGCCAACTTAAGGCTAAGGAGTGGAGTCCAGCAAAAGGGTTGTACGATATTGACCAAGATGGTTTCGACTGGGTTGTTGACCCGCTATCAGCTCGTGACAGCCTGCTACTGTCAAAGATGCGCTATAAGCCTACCTCGCCTTTTGAGCATGCTAAAACGCGTTTTAAATCATCAGATTGCTCAATAATGGAATTGGCTGATGATATTGCCTACGGCGTGCATGACTTAGAAGATGCGATTGTATTGGGTATGGTGAACAAAGCGCAATGGCAAGAAGGAACCCAGCAAGCCCTGACAGAGTGTGGCGACCCATGGTTTAAGCAGCATATCTACTCAATAAGTCAGCGACTGTTTTCTGGTGAGCATTACCTACGCAAAGATGCGATTGGTGGTATTGTTAACGCATTACTAACCAGCATTCAAATTCAGCCTGTCGATGAGGATTTTGATTGCGAATTGCTTGCCTATAATGCGTACTTAGATGAGCCGATGGACAATGCATTAGAAACGTTAAAGCAATTTGTTAGCCAATATGTCATCCAAATTCCAGAAATGCAGATTGTGGAATATAAAGGCCAACAAATTATTATGGATATGTTTGAAGCATTTAGTGCTGATCCTGAACGCTTATTACCGACGGCAACGAAAAAGATCTGGCAAGGTGCTAGTTCTGAAAGTGAAGCAATGCGCGTGATTGCTGATTATATTTCTGCAATGACCGATGGGCATGCACAAAATCTTCATCAGCAACTATTCTCATGCTAAATGTCAGTCTAAACTTTTTGCATAATTACGCTCAAAGACACCTTCTGGCATTTGATTGATTTGAAACTGGATCATCTCATCAAAAGCTGTGATTAGTGAGCTAAAGTCCGTATTTGGTTCCAAGCCAGTAAGCACATGATAACCCGCTTCCACCGTTGATAAACTATTGGCGTTGGGAGCTTTCCTAATACGATAATTGCCAACTAACTCTTTATTTAAATGCAATGTGGGTAACGTTTGTAAATTGGTTGATATTTGCCACATTTTAAACGCTTTTTTCCACGTTCCATCTAATAAAATAACCCGCACTTTTCGTTGCATCGCCTCTGATGTTACGTTATTTACAGCTTGAGAAGAGTCACTTTTTTTGCAGGCTATACTATCAACAGAGACTGAGTGCTCACCAGGATAAAGAATATAGTGATCAACATCGGGCTCACTTAGCAACGCATTAAGCTTACTATCTTGGCTAAAGTCTTCGCCAATGATGGTCGTACTATTTGCCAAAGAGAGCGCCAAAATACGCGCAGTTCCCATTGGGCGGCGTACTTCTGTCGAGTGCTGAAGAATGATAAGCTCCACCTGAGTATTAATGGGCTTTATCCATTGACAAATACAAGCTTTCAAGGATTTATGACATTGCTGGCAATAACGAAACATAAAGAAAATGTGTACCTTGTTTTATGTGTGATCAGCCTACTTTGCTGGGGACTTCAAACCCCATTATTACAAGAGTGGGCAGTGTGGGATAACCGTGCGATAACCCAAGGAGATTGGTGGCGTATCCTATCAGGAAACTTCACTCACACCAACTATCCGCACTTAGTTATGAATCTCGCTGCTTTGTGGATCCTTGCCCATTTATTTCAACCAAGTTCCTTACAGCTTGTCTATGTGATATTAGTAAGCAGCTTTGTGATTGGCTGTAGCCTGCTGTTTACCTCTACCTTTCAATACGCTGGTTTTTCTGGTGTCTTACACGCTATTTTTGCTTATTTCGCCCTTAGAGAGGCGCTATCGGGTCGACATACGAGTTGGCTACTATGCTTAGGTGTTGTAATTAAAGTTGCTTGGGAGCACTATTTCGGCGCAGCAGAAAGCACAATGGTGATGATCAATGCTCGCGTTGCTATAGAAGCCCATTTAACTGGTATGGTTAGTGGCTTTTTACTTATTGGGGTTGAACTGTTATTTAAAAAAGAGCAATAACGAAAAGCACTTGATAACAAGGCAGGAATTTTCGATCAATAGTGACTCTATAATCAAAACCCTAACACAGTTATCAAGCGTTTTAACAAACTAAGATAAACCGTTATTGACTACGATTAGTTTTACTACAAATGGCAGAAGATTACAGCAAAATGCGCCCTTCATTTTTACGAATAGTCGCAGCGCCAATCCCTTTCACATTGCTCAAATCATTGGCAGTTTTAAACAAACCAAATTCCTCACGATAACGAACAATATCTTGCGCTTTTTTAGCACCCACACCTATCAACAGCGTTGCTAATTCATCAGCACTAGCGGTATTTACATTGACCGTAATGTCGATACCTTCATATTGTTTTTTCGCCATAGAGGTTGATGTGGCTTTAGTTTTAGTTACGTCTTGATTGGCTACTGTATCAATGGGTTGTTCAACTTTTACTGCGTGCTGTGTTGACTCCGTGACTTGTTGCTCTGCTGGCGTTGTCGCCGCTAGCGCAGAAAGAGGCAGTAATGCAGAGAAGCATAAAGTGAGTAGTGTTTTTTGAAAGGTCATAGTGACTCCATTCGTCGGTAAATGAAATCAAAACATAGCGATAAAAATTCACCAAACCAATTAGTTTTGGCAAAAAATAAGGCGCACCCAACAAGGGTTACGCCTTCTTATTCATCACTTTTACATGAAAGAGTGATTACTGAGTAGCGATGTAATAATCAATATCTGTTACATGACGTAGAATCGTTAAGATTGCTGATAAATCTTGCTGTGTATTCATACGAACGAACTGAGTACCAATTTGCTCATTATATTGTGGGTCAGCTAAAACATTAACACTTGATAACTCAACGATAACCGTATTACCTAGCGCGTCTTTAGATTGACCAAATACAACATCGCCTTCAGCAGGTTTTGCTAAAGAGAAAACGTTGCCAGCCAGTGGTGAACTACGATCAACCGTTTCTAATTCACCAAACTCAAGACCACTTTCAACCAATGCGGTGTTATCACCTGATTTCAAACCAGCAATGATTTGTGTCGCTAGTTCTAGTGATTGCTGCTCACCTTTCAGACGAGAAAGCTCTGCGACTACTTGCTCTTTAACTTCATCTAGTGGTAATACCTGCTCAGCACGAGTATCTTCAACACGCACCACGATGATGTGCTCAGGAGCCACTTCAATAACATCAGAGTTTAGACCGTCTTCTTTTACTTCTAAGCTTCGTAACGCTTGCATAACTGCAGGTGTACTTAGTAGCTCAGGCGCATTATTTTGTGAAATAAAGTCTGTGGTATGAATTGGTTGTTGAACCGCTTCTGCCGAATCATCCAATGAATCAGGGTACTCAAACGCCACTCTCTCAAGTTCAGTTTGTAGTGCGTAGAATTGGTCAACAGCTTCTTCATCAGTTAGCTCTGCTTTAATATCAGCAGCTACATCAGCAAATGGCTGTGCTGCTGAAGCTTTAACATCATCAAGCTGAATAATATGGTAGCCAAACGCAGATTTAACTAAACCTGTTCTATCGCCTGCATTTTGTAGTTCAAAAGCAGCAGCTTCAAACGTTGGATCCATAACATCACGTTCGATCCAACCTAGGTCACCACCTTGATCTGCACTGCCAAAGTCATCTGATTTTTCTTCTGCTAAAGCGGCAAAGTCTGCACCAGCATTAAGTTCATCAAGAATGGCTTGTGCTTTTGCTTCATCATCACCTTGAACAAGGATGTGACTGACTTTACGCTGCTCTTCAGATGAGTATTTATCTAAGTGCTCTTCATAATACAGCTGTGCATCTTCATCAGAAATATCAATTTGAGCTTTTAGCTGCTCAGCAGAAAGCTCAATGTAAGCAACTTTCATTTGCTCTGGACGAGTGTAACGCGCGGAGTTATCTTGATAAGCTTGCTGAATATCTTCATCGCTTAGTTGCACATTTTGAGCAAGTTCAGTTGAAGATAACGTCAGAGTGCGAATATCACGTGTTTGTGTCAGTAACGCATTTTGAGCATCAACTTCACCTGGTAGACTAAAGTCACTTGACTCTAATGCTGTAAGTAATTGGCTGCGTACTGCATCACGACGTAAGTATTCTGCAAAGCTCTCTGCACTAAATCCTGCACGGCGAAGCGCAGACTGGTAGATATCTTGATCAAATTTACCATCAGAGTGAAATTGTGGCATATCTAAAATCATGCTACGAATTTGCGCATCACTAACTCGTAAGCCTAATGATTCTGCGTGCTGCTCTAAAAGAAGATCATTGATCATACGATCTAAAACCGACTTACGGAAAGAAGCAACATAAGCAGGATCAGCAAGTAACTGAGCAAAATAATCGCCCATTTGCGCTTGCATACGGTTACGCTCATTTTGATAAGCTTGCTCAAATTCGCCCATGCTTATCTCAGCATTACCCACTTTTGCAGCTGAATTGTTACCACTATCAACAAGGTAACTACCGACACCTGCAAAAACAAATGAACAGATAATTAAACCAAGGATAATTTTTACTGCGATGCTGTTTACGCCTTCGCGCAATCGTTCCATCATAACTCTAGTACTCTCCAAAAAAGAAGCTCATCATGTTTCACATAAGTGCTTCAAGTATCAATTTTATCTTGCGATGATATCAGAAAAAGAAATGCGCATCAGTAAGATGCGCATATTAAAATCACTCGCTACCATTAATGTGAAACGATATGTTTCGACACCATCAGCAGAGTCATCGCACTCTATGCGGCGACAATGATAATTGACTTTAGTTACAAGCGTCTTTCAGTGCTTTACCGGCTTTAAATGCTGGTACTTTTGCTTCTGCAATTTGAATCTCATCGCCTGTCTTAGGGTTACGACCTGTGCGTGCTGCACGAGTACGTACACTAAAAGTACCAAAGCCAACAAGTGCAACTTGATCACCTGACTGTAAAGTATCACCAACTGCTTCAATGAATGCGTCTAAAGCACGACCTGCTGAGGCTTTTGAAATGTCTGCGTTTTCTGCAATTGATTCTACTAATTGTGTTTTATTCACTTTGATTCCCCTTCCAACCATCTTTGTCTATGAGCAAGATGATTTTTATTCTTTTTTGAAATTAAAATTTAGCTTGAAGCCTTATGACATCAGGGCTGTAGCATTCGAGAGTTAACTTATCCTTCAAAAAAAACGCTGACAAGCCTTTTTTCTTGTCAGCGTAATCTTTTCGCTATTTTTGTTAGGTATCGCTACTTTTAAGCAGGAAACTCAACGCCAAAAGGATCTCTTTCTAAAGCAACCTTTAAAACATCCTCAATCCACTGCACTGGAATCACTTCCAAGTCAGCAATAACGTCATCAGCGATTTCTTCTAAATCACGTTCATTATCTTTTGGAATAAGAATCGTTTTAATGCCACCACGGTGTGCTGCTAAGATTTTCTCTTTAAGGCCACCAATCTTCAGTACTTCACCACGTAGGGTAATTTCACCAGTCATCGCAACATCGGCACGCACTGGGTTACCTGTTAGCGTTGAGACTAATGCTGTACTAATTGCTGTACCTGCACTTGGGCCATCTTTTGGTGTTGCACCTTCTGGCGCATGAACGTGAATATCACGCTTCTCATAGAAGTCAGCATTAATGCCTAGTTGTTCAGCACGAGAACGAACTACTGTCATAGCCGTTTGAATTGACTCTTGCATCACATCACCAAGTGAACCCGTTTGAGTCATCTTGCCTTTACCAATCATAGACTGAGCTTCAATGGTAAGGAGTTCACCACCAACTTCTGTCCACGCAAGACCTGCGACTAGACCAATGCGGTTCTTGTCTTCTGCTTTACCGAAATCAAAGCGTTGAACACCAAGGTAATCATGTAGATTATCTTGAGTCACCGTAACACTCTTTAGATCTTTATCTAGCAGAATGTTTTTCACCGCTTTACGACAAATTTGAGAAATATCACGCTCTAAGCTACGCACACCCGCTTCACGTGTGTAGTGACGAATAATGCCCATGATCGCTGAATCTTCAATCGTGATTTCATGTGTCTTAAGACCATTACGCTCAATTTGCTTATCAACAAGGTGACGTTTGGCAATGTTAAGCTTTTCATCTTCTGTATAACCAGATAAACGAATCACTTCCATACGGTCTAGTAGAGGCCCAGGAATATTCATTGAGTTTGACGTTGCAACAAACATGACATCAGACAAGTCAAAATCAACTTCAAGGTAGTGATCATTAAAGGCATTGTTTTGCTCTGGATCGAGTACTTCCAATAAAGCTGAAGCTGGATCACCACGCATATCTGATGACATCTTATCGATTTCATCAAGTAAGAAGAGTGGGTTCTTAACGCCAACTTTTGCCATATTTTGAATCAGCTTACCTGGCAAGGAGCCAATGTAAGTACGGCGGTGACCACGGATCTCGGCTTCATCACGCACGCCACCTAGTGCCATACGTGTATATTTACGACCAGTAGCAGCAGCAATAGAGCGACCTAATGATGTTTTACCAACACCTGGAGGACCGACTAGACATAAAATTGGACCTTTTAGCTTATTCACACGGTTTTGAACCGCTAAATACTCTAGAATACGTTCTTTTACGCGATCAAGACCAAAGTGATCTTCATTAAGAATTTCTTCGGCTTTGGCTAAATTCTTTTTCACCTTCGAGCGTTTTGCCCAAGGCACATCCGTCATCCAATCAATATAGCTTCGAACTACGGTGGCTTCAGCTGACATTGGAGACATCATCTTCAATTTATTCAGCTCTTGCTCGGTTTTCTTACGCGCTTCTTGTGGCATCTTTGACGTTTCAATTTTCGTCTTTAACGCTTCGAATTCATCTGGTGCATCATCCATGTCACCCAATTCTTTTTGGATGGCTTTCATCTGCTCATTCAGATAGTACTCGCGCTGCGATTTTTCCATCTGAGTTTTAACACGGCCACGAATACGCTTCTCTACATGAAGCAGGTCGATCTCAGATTCCATTTGTCCCATCAAGAACTCTAAACGATCAATCACGTTTATGATCTCAAGAACTTGCTGCTTATCCTCAAGTTTTAATGGAATATGGGCCGCGATGGTATCAGCTAAACGCGCTGCTTCTTCGATTCCATTTAGAGATGTAAGCACCTCTGGCGGGATCTTTTTATTAAGCTTAATGAAACCTTCAAATTGATTGATGGTGCTACGTACAACCGCGTCTTGTTCTTTTTCATCTAATTCTGGCGTTGGTACGAATTCAGCATCAGCAACAAAGAAATCAGTATCTTTAAAGCTATGGATTTTAGCACGCTGTTGACCTTCAACTAAGACCTTAACAGTGCCATCGGGAAGCTTTAGCAGCTGAAGAATAGTCGCAACAGTGCCCACTTCGAATAAATCATCGATCGCTGGTTCATCTGTGCTTGCTTGCTTTTGTGCCACAAGTAGGACTTTCTTATCGGCGTCCATAGCTGCTTCAAGACAACTAATCGATTTCTCTCTGCCAACAAATAACGGGATAACCATGTGTGGGTAAACCACTACATCACGTAGAGGTAGCACGGGGATCTCGATACGCTCGGAACGTTCCAAGTTCATATAATTCTCTCTTCCGCTTTAACTGATATAAATCTATATGGGGCTGAAATCATTGGATTCAATATAAGAATTGAAAATAAATAGATAGGATTTGGTTTAGGCAATAAAAAAGGAGGTAATCACTACCTCCTTTCATCGATAACTTACTCTGCGCTAGCCGTTTGGCTGTCTGCATTACTGTAAATAAGCAATGGTTCAGACTCACCATTAATCACTGTTTCATCAATTACAACTTTGCTTACGCCCGTTGAAGATGGCAGATCATACATAGTGTTTAGCAATACGCCTTCAAGAATAGAACGAAGACCACGAGCACCTGTTTTACGGTCCATTGCTTTTTTAGCAATAGCACGTAAGGCATCATCACGGAACTCTAACTCAGCATCTTCTAGATCAAATAATGCAGCGTACTGTTTAGTCAGTGCATTCTTCGGTTCACATAGAATCTGTACTAGAGCATCTTCATCTAACTCTGTCAGTGTCGTAGTTACTGGCAAACGACCAATGAATTCTGGGATTAAGCCATATTTCACTAGATCTTCTGGTTCGACTTGAGTGAATAACTCACCCACTGTTTTCGCTTCATCTTTAGAGCGAATTTCAGCACAGAAACCGATGCTAGAGCCTTTTTCAAGACGCTGCTCGATCACTTTATCTAGACCAGAGAAAGCACCGCCACAGATAAATAGAATCTTAGACGTGTCTACTTGCAAGAACTCTTGTTGAGGATGCTTACGTCCACCTTGTGGTGGAACTGAAGCAATAGTACCTTCAACGAGCTTCAACAATGCTTGCTGTACACCTTCACCTGATACATCACGTGTAATCGATGGGTTTTCAGCTTTACGTGAAATTTTATCAATTTCATCGATGTAGACAATACCACGTTCTGCTTTCGCTACGTCGTAATCACATTTTTGCAAAAGCTTCTGAATGATATTCTCTACATCTTCACCAACATAACCCGCTTCGGTTAGTGTGGTTGCATCTGCCATTGTGAATGGTACATCTAGGAAACGAGCTAGTGTTTCAGCAAGCAGTGTTTTACCACTACCTGTTGGGCCGATAAGTAAGATATTACTCTTACCAAGCTCGACACCTTCACTCGTAACATCACCATTACGTAGACGCTTGTAGTGATTGTATACTGCAACTGCAAGTACTTTCTTCGCGTAATCTTGGCCAATTACATAGTCATCAAGGTGCTCACTAATGTCACGTGGCGTTGGTAGAGCTTCCGATTCTTTCTTCGGTAGCGCATCCTTGACTTCTTCACGAATAATGTCGTTACATAGATCGACACATTCGTCACAAACGTAAACTGATGGACCTGCGATTAACTTGCGAACTTCGTGTTGGCTTTTGCCACAGAAAGAGCAGTAAAGTAACTTACCGCTACCGCCCTCTTTGCTTTTATCTGTCATTCGCTAACCTCTTAGCATTACTCTTTATGTTTGAGTGTATAACACTTTAAACCAATTTGCGTTAAACAATTACACAATGTAATTATTCACCACGATGGTTTAAAACAGAATCCACTAAACCGTATTCAACAGCTTGATCGGCTGACATAAAGTTATCACGGTCCGTATCACCTTCTACCACTTCTAGTGGTTGTCCTGTGTGATCAGCCAGTAACTTGTTCAGCTTCTGCTTAATTGTCAGAATTTCTTGTGCATGAATTTGAATATCTGATGCTTGACCTTGGAAACCGCCTAGTGGTTGGTGAATCATTACGCGTGAGTTAGGTAATACATAACGTTTACCTGGCGCACCACCAGCAAGAAGGAAAGCACCCATAGAACAAGCTTGACCCATACATACTGTGCTCACATTTGGCTTGATAAGCTGCATTGTGTCATAAATAGACATGCCTGCAGTTACACTACCGCCAGGTGAGTTAATGTATAAGTAAATATCTTTATCTGGATTTTCAGATTCTAAGAAAAGCAGTTGAGCCACGACAAGGTTTGCCATGTGGTCTTCAACTTGACCGGTAAGGAAAATGACACGCTCTTTAAGTAAACGTGAAAAAATATCGTACGAACGCTCGCCGCGAGAGGTTTGTTCAACAACCATCGGAACGAGGGCGCTCATTATTGACGACATTGGATTTTTTTCTTGATAGCTCATATTCTTATGTCCCTAAAATAAATGGCCCGAATGATTCAATCATACGGACCATTGTTAGCAGAATAGTTAATGCTAAGTCAACCTTCTACACAAGATATTGCTAATTATGCAGGTTGTTGCTGATTCATTAGCTCGTTAAAGCCAACTTCTTTCTCAGAAACTTGTGCTTTAGCGATGATTGCGTCAATCGCTTGCTCTTCTAGAGCTACGTTACGCATGTTGTTCATCATCTGCTCGTTTTGCTCGTAGTAAGCAATAACTTCTGATGGATCTTCGTATGCTGTTGCCATTTCGTTGATGATAGCTTTCACTTTTTCATCATCAGCTTTTAGCTCTTCAGTCTTGATTACTTCACCAAGAAGAAGACCAACAACTACGCGACGTTTCGCTTGCTCTTCGAACAGTTCACGTGGAAGTTGAGCAGCAGCTTCAGGGTTACCACCGAAACGTTGAGAAGCTTGTTGACGTAGAGCTTCAACTTCTTGGTCGATAAGTGCAGAAGGAACGTCAATATCGTTCTCTTTTACTAGACCGTCAAGCGCTTGCTCTTTGATGCGGTTTTTAACAGCTTGCTTTAGTTCGCGTTCCATGTTTTTACGAACTTCAGCTTTAAGACCGTCGATACCTTCAGCAGCACCAAACTTAGCAACGAACTCGTCGTTTAGCTCAGGAAGCTCACGAGATTCTACTTTGTTTAGAGTGATAGCAAATTTCGCAGATTTACCTTTAAGCGCTTCAGCGTGGTAATCTTCTGGGAAGTTTACGTCGATTTCGAATTGCTCACCGGCTTTTTTGCCAACGATGCCATCTTCAAAACCAGGGATCATACGACCAGCGCCCATTTCTAGAGGGAAGTTGTCAGCTTTGCCGCCTTCAAATTCTTCACCGTCGATAGAACCAACGAAATCGATAGTTGCACGAGAAGTTTCAGTTGCAGCTTCAGATACTTCAGCCCACGTAGCTTGTTGCTTACGTAGAGTTTCGATCATTTCAGCAACGTCTTCGTCTTTAACTTCTACTGCTGGTTTCTCAACAGTGATGTTTTCAAGACCTTTCAGCTCAACTTCTGGGTAAACTTCAAAAGTTGCAGTGAAAACAAGATCAGAACCTTCTTCCATTGATACTGGAGCGAAAGTTGGTGCGCCAGCTGGATTGATTTTATCTTTAACGATAGCTTCGATGAAATGACGTTGCATTACTTCACCAAGTAGATCTTGGCGTACTGATTTGCCGTACATTTGAGCAACCATCTTCATTGGCACTTTGCCTTTACGGAAACCATCGAAACGACGATTTTTCGCGATGTTGCGTAGTTCAGCTGTTACTGCGTCTTCGATGTTAGCAGCAGGAACAGTAATAGTAAGACGGCGCTCTAGGCCTTCTAGGGTTTCAACAGTAGCTTGCATTATATAAACCTCAAAACTGGCTCAGTTATTCTGAGCATATGAGCTAAACTTAGGCACAGGCCCTCGTTTTAAGCTGCATCCTTGTGTAGTGCTCTATCAGAACACCTAGTAATAAAACTGTAATTGATTGCCAATGAAACAACATTAACAACCAGACTAATAAGCGATATCTTTATATTTACCAATAAAACATTGGTAAAAAGGTATCTCTGATTAGCCTCAGGACAGAAATTTAGACGCGACATTCTAGCGATCTGTTCTCATGCTGTCGAGTCGTTCAACCATGCTTGGTGACTAATGCCCTAAATTCTTCAGCTAAGTGATACAAATTCAACCGATTTGCATCAACTCAGCATAGAAATGGGGATCACAGCGCTTTTTTCAAGGCTATGGCATCGTTTTTTTATAAAAAAATCAGAAAAACGATTTTAGCTGACTTTAACTGCCTACTTATCAACCTTTTGTGCCATTTTATTAACAATAAAGATAAGAAATAGTCTTTAAGATGAACAACTAATTATCATCTTTTTACCCCAATTTGGTGGTAAATTTGCATAATGATTAAGATCTTCATGCTCATCAAATGGAGTGGCAAGTAACTTAGTCAGCACCTCAACTTCGCTATAATCCCCCAACTCAGCTTTTTCTATCGCTTGTTGAGCAAGATAATTACGCAATATAAATTTAGGGTTGACCTTACGCATCTGCTTACAACGTGCTGTATCTGTTATTATTTCACCTTGATCATTACATTCTAATTCACAGCGCTGCCGATAACGCGCTAGCCAAGGCTTAATTTGTGCTGGTAAAACAAACAGATCCATCACTCCCTGCCCTTGGTGGCGATCAATACATGAGAGTTCACGGAAAAATCGGCTGTAATCGACTTGAGTTTGTATCATCACATCAAACATGGCATTAAATAGCTCACTATCTTGAGGGTGCTTGTTTCGTAGCCCTAACTTTTGACGCATCAATCGACTAAAATGGGAGGCTAATTCCGTTTCAAACTGTGCTAAAGAGCGCTCTAAATCGTCTTTATCTATTAGTGCTGATAAAGCGTGTGCCAAGGCGGTTAAATTCCATAACGCTATACTAGGTTGACGCTCAAAAGAGTAACGACCTTGGTAGTCAGAGTGATTACAAATATAACTAGGATCATAATCATCTAAAAAACCAAACGGTCCATAATCAAAGGTTTGACCTAAAATCGACATATTATCGGTATTCATCACGCCATGAGCAAAACCATAAGCCTGCCAATACGCAATCATTTCAGCGGTTTTTATTGCAATTAATTGAAACATTTTACTGTATGGCTTATCACTTAATTGGCACTGTGGAAAATGCCATTCGATGACTTTATCCGCCAACTCTTTTTGAGCGACCAGTTGATTGGTATAAAAAAGATGCTCAAAATGACCAAAACGAATATGGCTGTGGGCAGCGCGAATAAGTAATGCCGCTTTTTCTAACTGCTCGCGCTCAACAATGGTATCACTGCCTAACATCGCCAGCGCCCTCGTGGTAGGAATACCAAGCCCTGCCATCGCCTCACTGCAAAGGTACTCGCGGATTGTCGACCGCAATACAGCCCGACCATCGCCCATGCGAGAGTAAGGCGTCTGCCCTGCTCCCTTTATATGCAGGTCCCATACAGTGCCACAACGATCAGTTAACTCTGCTAATAGCAAGCCTCGCCCATCACCTAGATCAGGGTTGTAAGCGCCAAATTGATGCCCTGCGTATTTCATAGCAAGTGGAGAAAAATAGGTAGGAATAGATTGGCCAGAAAGTGCTGCTAACAACTCTGGCTCATTATTAGCATCGCGCGGCAAACCTAACTGCTCAGCTAATGAACCATTCCACATTAGCCAATGAGCATTGGCTAATGGTTGTGGGGAAACAAAGGTATAAAACAGCGCTGATAACTGTGAGTAGCGGGTCGTGATTGGTAGCTTGGTCCAAAATGACATAAGCGTCCTATAAAATGAAAAAAATAAGATTATTGACAAATATAGAACGGATTAGGCAAAGCATAAAAAAAGCCCGTCACTGTCAGTAAGGGCTTCTAATATTTTCACATACACGGGTCGTGTTATACCAATGTCATCAATCAATGATTAACGTTATTCACACTGCGACTTTCGCTTGTGTGTTCCATTGCATCGCAAACAAACCGAGCACAATGATCACTCCAATAAACCCAGTACCAAATGGGTTAAACAGCAGCCAAGGGACCGTAACAAAGGCAACAACACGCTCTAAGCTTGATAGTCTGTGCAATAGGTAGCCTTCAATCGAGATCGCGATTGCCACGATAATCGTTGCCGTTTGTATAATGGCAAAGGCAAATGCTAGCACACTGGCTTCAGGGTTAAGGAGATCGGTATATGCCATCATGATTGGAATGATAAACAGACCACCAGCAAGTTTAAATGCCTCAACCGATGATTTCATAGGATTGGCATTTGCGACCCCTGCCCCAGCAAATGCAGCCAGTGCGATCGGAGGAGTAACGTTTGAGGTTTGCGATAACCAAAAAACGATTAAGTGCGCTGTTAATAACGGCAAGCCAAAATCACCGAGCATAGGTACAGCCATAACCGCTAAGACGATATATGCTGCTGTCACTGGCAGTCCCATACCCAACACTAAAGCCACAATACTGATAAGCCCTAGAGCTAGCAGCATATTACCACCGGAGAAATCCATAACGAACTGAGTAAATTGCAGCCCAATCCCTGTTTGACCAACTACGCCAACAATGATCCCTGCTGCGCCACACGCTACCGAAATAGGCAGCGCTAATAACGCACCACTTTTCATGCCGGTAATAAACTTTTTCAAACCAATTCGGCTATGTTTACGCAGCGCTGCTGTTAATAGAATAGCCGCACAACCCGCCACACCGACAAGCAATGGTGAATAAGCCATCATAAGCAACACGGTAATAATAACCAATGGAATAAGGTGGTGTGCACCATGCTTCATTACTTCAATCACAGCCTCTGTACGGCTGGTCGCTTTAAGATCTAACTTACACGCCATTAAGTGCACATAAAGCAACGTACAAAAGAAGTATAAAATCGCAGGGGCAATCGATGCCAACATGATTTCGCTGTAAGGCACACCAGTAAACTGCGCCATAACAAACGCACCCGCGCCCATAATCGGTGGCATGATTTGCCCACCCGTCGAGGCTGAAGCTTCAATACCAGCGGATTGCTCTGGCGTATAGCCCAGCTTTTTCATCATAGGAATGGTGACGGCGCCCGTTGTTACCGTGTTGGCAATTGCCGAGCCTGAAATCGAACCTAATCCCGCCGAAGCAAGAACAGCTGCTTTAGCGGGACCACCACGATATTTACCTGCAATAGAGAAGGCTAAATCAATGAAGAACTTACCTGCCCCAGTCACTTCTAAAAATGCACCAAATAGGACGAAAATAAACACTGTCGTTGCAGCAATGCCTAAGGCTGAGCCAAACACCCCATTTGAGGAATAAATTTGAAACTGAATAAGCTCTTGTAGTGAGTATGCTTTGCTTGCCATCGCACCAGGCAATAAGTCACCAAATGCACTGTAAGCTAAAAACATACCAGCAATGAATACCATTACCCAACCAACTGTACGTCGACAACCTTCGAGCAATAGCAGTAATAATGCCCCACCAGCCACTAGATCAACCATCCCAAGACCATACATCAGGTGATCGATATCGTTATAGTCAAAAATAGACATACGATAACCAGCAAAAACTGTGATTGCACATAGGGCGATATCGAATATTCGCCCAACCAGGTAACCTTTATTATTGCGGTTTTTTATTAGGGGATAATGTAAAAAAATCAGCACTAGCACCCAACATAAATGCAGTGGGCGGAAATAGGTTGCTGATATGGTGGATGTAACACCTTGCCAAATTTGAAACGTAGATAATGCCACGGCTATAACGAGAATAAGATAGCCTAATAATGTCACTATTTTTTCATGTGGGAGAACGCTAACTGATGTTACTGCGCCACTAAGTTGCTCTGTCTCTATTGCTTGCTGCTTAGTAGTCTTATCATGAACGGGGTTCATATCGCATCCTTTCGACCAAAATATAAATTTGTTCTAAATACACAAAGGCAACCTTTCGCTGCCTTTGTTTGTATCACTATATCTAATTTAACTGGCATCTAACTGACAGCTTTAACCCTATTATTTAAGGCTATCAATATATTTCTGTGCGCCTGGGTGTAGAGGAACACCTTGCAGTTGAGCAGCGTTTGCAGGTGTTGTTGCCTCAGCGACTTTAACCACTTTCTGCACTTCTGACATATTTTCAAATGCGGCTTTAGTCAGGTCAAATGCCATTTCATCACTCATTTTTGCGCTAACAACAATCACATTCCATACACTTAGCGTTGCAACCTCACCAACATTGTTATAAACATCGCTTGGGATCGTATAGTTGCTGTAGGCTGGATGTTGAGCGATAAAGGCTGCACTTTCCTCTGTAGATACAGGAATGAGGTTAACTTTATGAGTAAGCGCGACTTGAGTTACTGCGCCCACACCTTGTCCACCAACGATAAAGCCAGCATCAATTTGACCATTCGCTAAAGCGTTCGTTGTTTCTGAGTAGTTTAAGTAAACGGCTTTAATATCTTTTTTGACATCAATACCAATTGACTCAAGTAAAGCAGCTGAAGTCACTGCAGTACCACTCGCTGGTGCACCGAGTGAGATTCGTTTGCCTTTTAGATCAGCCAATGAGTTAATGCCTGATTTCTCTAAACTAATGGCATGAACAAGGTTAGGATAAAGTGCAAATAATGTATTCACTGGCATTGGTTTTTTAAATTTACCTTCGCCTTTATACGCATCAAGTACAACGTTACCCATTGCAATACCGGCAATCATGTCACCACGTACGACTTTAATCGTATTTTCAACCGATGCAGCCGTTACTTCCGCTTTCACATTCACTTGAGGAACTTCATCTGACCACACTTTGGCTAGTGCGCCACCAAATGGGTAATAAATACCACTTTGACCACCAGTACCAATTGAGTAGTTTTGAGCTTGAACAGCACTAGGTAGTACCAATAGTAAACTGAGCATCAATACACGATGAAACATAGCTTTTTCTCCATATCACTAATTAATACCAATCGTTGTAAATAACAGGCTACTCTAGATTGATATAACATTCATTGAACTTTAAATATCTAAAATCACTAGATAGTAAAACCAATAATTAACGTCCATTTAACAGCAAGCCATGATCTCCAATCGCTAAATTAAAGTCAAGGTATCCAATAGTCGTAGAAGCGAGAGTGTGAAGTAAAATATAAATAGCTATTATTAATGCATAGAAAGTAAATAAAACTATCAATTATAATTATGATTTTGAATTGTAAGGATAAAATACTAATTGATTACTATCTTATCTCGACCTGAGCCTTTAGCCTTATACAAAGCTATATCGACATTTTTGAGGAGTTCTTCTGCTGAAATGTTAGGTGTGAATTCGGTAAGACCAAAACTCGCAGTGATAACTTGCTCAACCCCCTTATAGCGAGATTGTTTAAATCTACTGCGTACCCTATTAAGTAATATTTGGGCACCTTCAAGATCTGTTTTCGGTAAGATAAGCATAAACTCCTCACCACCAACGCGCGCGACAAAATCCGTTAAGCGAATACTCTCACTCATAATTTGGGCAAAATGCTGAATAACAGCATCACCACTGTCATGGCCATATAAATCATTCACTTGCTTAAAATTATCAATATCTGCTAGTGCTAAGCAAAAACCCTCCCCTTTATTCGCATATCGCTTAGCTCGTAGGTACTCTTTGTTATAGGTATCATCAAAATAGCGCCGATTCGCAATATTTGTCAGCGGATCAGTCATGGTTAATTTAGTGAGCTTAATTTCATTTTGTTGTAGCTTGCGATTGGCCTTTAACAACTCTCTTTGCGCTGAAGCAAGTTCATTATTGAGCACTATGATTGAACTGCTTAATAGATCTAACTCTGCAATATCATAACCAGCTATAAGCATTAAGTGGTTATTATCTTTTACCACTAATCCTTTGATGGAGTTTGCTGTATCCTGCCCATTACCAATGGTTTATAATACCTCGATATATAATGTTATTTTTAGCTTCATCGCTATAAGCAATTAAGTCATGAAGTGAAGGGTTTAAAAAAAGTGAATCCGCATTAACTTGATTAATATTGATAAGGTTAGAGTCTTTAAAAATAATGTACTTAAAGCCTTCATTAGCATCAACGATATGACCTTTAATATCTAAAATGGCAACAACCACAGAAGTAATTGAGCGAAATAAGGGGGGGATCTTTAAGATATTTCTAGCTTCTAACTCTTTCATTTCGATGACCCTGAAAGCTTAATACTGCTGTGTAACTTCTTAGCATCACTAAAAAAATCATCGATAGCAAGTTGACCAATAACACTTTGATTCTGATTAATAGCTAAGCCACCAATTAATATATTGGGGCATTGTGCACCAAATTCCGATCTTAGCATATCAATCAACTGCTCTAATGTGGCGAGTTGCTGCGGCATACTCAATGACAATGCAACAGTGTCAGGACGTTCTAATTCTATTTGACTCATTATCGCTAAATTAGGTGTATTAGCGCCTAAAAATGAACTTTCCCAGCCGGCGGTATCAAACGCATCACTCACCATTTGTAGACCTAACGTATGCATATTTCCTTCGAGACAAGAGCACAGCACTTTTTTGCCTACTGGCTCTCTAAAATCACTTAATGAGTAAGCTTGAATCAAAATACTTTGTGAAATAGCCGTTGCTAAATGTTCTTGCGCCACAGTAACTTTATTATTTTCCCACAACTTTCCAATGCGATACATTGCAGGTTGGATAATAGCAACAGAAGTATTGGTCAGCTCCCTTGTCTCTTTCACCTTAGTGAGCATGATGTTTTCTGCTGCTGAACGATTACCTGAAATGAGTGCTTCACTATAAATAGAAGGGGTTGCTTTGGTGACTCTTTGTAGCGCTGAAGTAAGCGGTAGGTGGGATTGCATAACGTTAATACCAGCATTGATAACCTCTTCAACAATTGGGCTATCTTCTATCGCTATGCGGCTGATAATTTCTTCTTTAATATATTGGAACGCTTCAAGTGGGTGATTAACTGAGAGTTGACGTTTTTCTAATACATTTTTTAACCAAATAGCATAGTCAGAAAAAATGCTCGCATCTCCCCTTCTTAACGCTGAGGCTAAAAAGTTAATGTGATGATTAAAGTCAACTTTGCACATTTCGATGATCCGATCCAGACCATAGTCTTGATATTCAGGATGGTTTTGTAAATAGCGACTGGTGACGATTGCGCCTATTAAATCAGACTCTCTTCTTATCATCGCTAAACCTGAAGTACTAATTGGCTTGCCCAATGTGATTCTCCCTAATTAGCAATAAGGTAGTAGTAGTAGTTCATTTCTCTAGATTGGGGAATAAGTTTTGCACCACAAACATACCGTTACTCTTCTCATATAATCATTATTTAACAATAGTATGTAGATGAAGGAGTAGCCAGAATTCAAGAGTTGTTTTTTTTAAGCATGTGACGGGAACGAAAAAGCCCCGACAACTCAATAAGTTATCGGGGCTTTTCAAATTTGGTACGCCCTGAAGGATTCGAACCTTCGACCACCTCCTTAGAAGGGAGGTGCTCTATCCAGCTGAGCTAAGGGCGCGCTATGGGTTGAATTATACGAGAAGATTCTTCTAAATCAATGGATTTCTTGCAATTAACTATCTAAGTGGGCAAAAAAAACACAAAAGATGCCTGAATGTTGAAAAATAGAACAACGCAAACGGTTGCTCAATGGCAATCAAAAACATTTTCTGAGACAATGCTCGGTAATTTCTAAGATTATTGTTTAATACTATTTTGAAAGGAAAGTCATGACTGCTCGCAATATTGATGGGAAACTGATTTCCCAAACGGTTCGCTCCGAAGTTGCCGCCCGCGTAAAAGCACGCACTGAAGCTGGCTTACGACCTCCAGGGCTCGCAGTGGTATTAGTCGGTGATGACCCAGCATCACAAGTCTATGTTGGCAGTAAGCGCCGTGCATGTGAGGAAGTCGGATTTATCTCTAAATCTTTCGACTTACCGGCGACAACAACAGAAGAAGAAATTTTAGCATTAGTTGACCAGTTGAATGATGACACTGAAATCGATGGTATCTTGGTTCAACTTCCCCTCCCTGCTGGTATTGATACGACCCATATTCTAGAGCGTATTGCACCTGAAAAGGATGTGGATGGCTTCCACCCCTACAATGTCGGTCGCCTCTGCCAACGTATCCCTAAGCTTCGCTCTTGTACACCAAAAGGCATCGTTACCCTGCTAGAGCGTTACAACCTTGAAATACGTGGTAAGCATGCGGTTATTGTTGGGGCGTCAAATATCGTCGGTCGACCAATGACGCTTGAGCTACTGCTAGCTGGCTGTACAACAACGACCTGCCATCGGTTTACTAAAGATTTAGAGTCACATGTTCGCCAAGCCGATCTTGTGGTTGTGGCGGTTGGTAAACCTAATTTCATCCCAGGAGCTTGGATTAAAAAAGGCGCGATTGTGATCGATGTTGGCATCAACCGCCTAGAATCTGGCAAGTTGATCGGTGATGTGGAGTTTGATGTAGCAAAAGAAAATGCGAGCTTTATTACTCCAGTTCCTGGGGGGGTCGGTCCAATGACCGTAGCCAGCTTGATTGAAAATACGATGATTGCTTGTGAACAATTTCATAGCTAACCATCAATATCGCTAGTCATCAATAAAGCGAATCTAGCTGCATAAGCTAAAACACCGACATAAAAAAGCTCCTGCCCTTTTATTCTATTTCCATTTTAGATAAAAGATTCGGAGCTTTTTATTTTACCGGCAAACTAGATGCCTAATCAGTGATAATCCTATCGGCAAGGTGGCTAACCGCTAGCGCAAAGTAATACGAACGATTCCACTTCATTAAAACATTATAGTTATTATAGATAAGGTAATTACGTCCATTCGCCCCATCTGGAATAATCAGCCAAGCTTTAAGATCTTTATCAATACTAGGTAAAGGGCTACCATCAAAGCGTGTAATACCCAATTTACGCCACTGATCAAGCGTTTTTGCCTGACTTGCTTCCCTACCCTGCAAAGAGATATCAATCCCACTTGGGACTTGTACTTGCCTACCCCAAGTAAAAGTATCATCCCAACCGGATTGACTGAGGTAGTTGGCAGCAGAAGCAAAGACATCCGCTTCTGAGGTCCAAATATCTTTCTTATTATTGCCGTCACCATCAGCAGCATAAGCAAGGAAAGAGCTTGGCATAAACTGAGGTTGCCCCATTGCACCAGCCCATGAACCTTTCATATTTTGAGGAGTGATATGACCCTGCTCAAGAATCGTCAATGCAGCCATCAATTCTTTACGGAAAAAGGCTTCTCGGCGTCCTTCGTATGCCATAGTCGCCAATGCATCAACGACCTGATAGTTACCCGTAAATTTACCAAAATTACTTTCAACGCCCCATAATGCAACGATAAAGCGCGGCTGAACCCCGTACTTATCACCAATTTTGCTTAAAGTCGTAAAGTGCTTTTGATAAAGTTCCTTCGCTTGTTTTACTTTCCAGTCAGGAACGGCACGTGGAATGTACTCATCTAAGGTCAATCTTCTCTCTGGCTGATTCTTATCCGCCGTCACAGCTCGTGGCTTAAATTCAACATTGGCAAAGGCTTGATCAAGAATCGTCGTTGATATTCCCGACTCTTTGGCTTCTTGCTTTAACTCAGTCACATATTGTTCGAAGCTAACTTTATCAGCCCCGAGCACTGGCATAGCAAACACCAAAGATAAACCGAGACCTAATGCGGTTTGTTTAAACATTTTTATGCGATTGTTATGTAGCATCTTTATCGCCCTCCTTGAGCCTAAAATTCTCTACCAACGACAAAGCTCGATATTAAGACTGAGCTTTATTCGCTTTGTATTCATCTAATAAATTGACCGGTGGTGGCGGTAACTGTAAGAAAAAACCTTCTTCAGCTAGCGACGCTTTTACCTTTTCAATATCAACTTGCGCTAACGTACGCCCTTCCATTTTTATCACCATAACAAAGTTTGGTTTGCCAAACATTTGCATCAAAGCTTCTGGCACTTTTGAGAAGTCATCTTTCTTCGAGATATAAAGGTAAGCGCCTTCTTTTTTTGAACTTTTATAAATGGAGCACAGCATGACAAGCCTTTTCGTTGATAGTTTGTTCGACTAATTCACAGTTTTACTATGAATATGGATACATTATGAGATTTTGCGTACAAAAGCCTCATTTGACGGCAAGATCGCTTGCTGTCATTGAGTAGTGAATATAACATGATAATTCTATTTTCAGACAATACTCGAAAATATTTTACAGCAAATATTTTCGTTACCCGTTATTGAGGTCTCTCGTTTTAATGTCTAGTACTCCAGACCTAAAAGGCAGTAGTTTTACTTTGTCAGTATTGCACTTAACAGGCAATGACATCGCTAATGCCGTTACATTTTTAAATGACAAAGTCGCTCAGGCACCTGCATTTTTTGCCTCTGCACCTGTGGTCATTAATATCACACAGGTAGATGCAGAAATCGACTTTTTGGCTCTTAAGGAAGGGATAGCCAATGCTGGGATGATCCCGGTTGGTATTACAGGATGTAAAGACAAACGAATTCAAAATCTAGCCTCTACTGCTGGCTTTGCGGTTATGACGGCGAGTAAATCGCCTGCTCAAGCTCCAACTCAAATTACGCCGACAAAAGTCATTAAGACACCGATTCGGTCGGGTCAGCAGGTTTACGCTAAAGACTCTGATTTAGTGATTCTAAGCCATGTCAGTGCTGGCGCAGAAGTAATAGCAGATGGAAGTATTCATATCCATGGCACGCTACGTGGTCGTGCTATTGCTGGGGCAAGCGGTCAAAAAGAAGCAAAAATAATTTGTCATGATTTACAGGCTGAACTGGTTTCCATTGCTGGTAATTACTGGTTAAGCGACAAAATTGAAACTGAGTACTGGAAGAGTAAAGTCATGCTTAGCATGACTGACGATGTTCTTCAGTTTGAAGTACTCAGCATTTAAAAAATAAGGATAAAAATAATGTCTCGCATTATTGTGGTAACGTCAGGAAAAGGTGGCGTAGGTAAAACAACGTCAAGTGCAGCAATCGCTTCAGGCTTAGCTCTGAAAGGAAAGAAAACAGCGGTTATCGACTTTGATATTGGTCTGCGAAATCTTGACCTCATCATGGGTTGTGAACGACGCGTTGTTTATGACTTTGTTAATGTGATCAATGGTGAGGCAACGCTAAACCAAGCAATGATCAAAGATAAGCGCACTGAAAATCTATTCATTTTACCCGCTTCTCAAACTCGTGATAAAGATGCATTAACAAAAGAAGGCGTTGAACGTATCTTTGCTGAGTTAGATGAGATGGGATTTGATTTCATCATTTGTGACTCACCTGCTGGTATTGAGCAAGGTGCTTTAATGGCACTCTACTTTGCGGATGAAGCCATTGTCACCACTAATCCAGAAGTCTCTTCTGTTCGAGATTCTGACCGTATTCTTGGTATTCTTGATTCTAAATCTCGCCGTGCTGAAGCGGGAGCAGATCCGGTTAAACAACACCTTCTTTTAACACGCTATAACCCAACTCGAGTAAGTCAGGGTGAAATGCTGAGTGTAGAAGATGTTGAAGATATTCTGCATATTTCATTACTTGGTGTGATTCCTGAAAGCCAAGCAGTACTTAATGCCTCTAACAAAGGGGTTCCAGTGATCTTTGATGACCAATCAGATGCTGGTATGGCTTATGGTGATACTGTTGATCGCTTATTAGGTGAACAAGTCGATTTTCGCTTCGTCACTGAAGAGAAAAAAGGCATCTTCAAGCGACTTTTCGGAGGCTAAAATTATGTCATTATTGGAATTTTTTCGCCCACAGAAAAAAGAAACCGCAAGTTTAGCAAAAGAGCGCTTACAAATTATTGTTGCTGAGCGTCGCAGCCATGATGATCCTGCGCCATCCTATTTGCCAAAGCTAAAAGAAGATATTCTTAAAGTGATTGCCAAGTATGTTGCGGTAGATCCTTCAATGGTCGACCTCTCTTTTGAGCACAAAGATGATGATATTTCCGTCATTGAACTTAATGTGAAACTGCCGGAAGAGTAATATTCTTCACAGTGATTATGTGAATAGATAGATTGCCTCTATTACCGAGGCGATTAAAAAAAGGTTTGCTCTCTAAAAAGCAAACCTTTTTTATTATCATAATTAAACGAAGAGCCGCTAAATTAAATGAGCTTATCTAAACGTTGACCTAAAATCTCTAAACGCCAGCCTTGCATGACATCTGGGCAGATTTCTGGGTTGCGATTTTTCTTCCAGATCCAACTAAGCAATTGGTTCATCTGTTTTTTAGATGCTAAGAATTCAACCGCCAGTCCAGTTGAATCAGACACGAGTTTCACTTCATCTTTTAAGCGTTTAAATAATTGCTTATACGTTGGAAAGTCCATCAAACGCACGATTTCTTCTGGGTAGTCATCACTTGCCGTCTGCTCTGCCTTAGTCACTATCGCGCCAATACGAGCGCTGTGACGACGTGCAGAACGTACATCAATGCCGTGTTGCTCCATATTACGCAAGCTCTTTAAGCCAAAGCGAGCCACCGACCATAAGTCTTGCTCTTTAAAGATAAAGTTAAGTGCTAAATCGCGACGCATTGCTTCTTCATAGCGCCATTTTGCTAGTGGTTTTAAAACCGCGAGTTGCGCAGGGGTTAATTGCCAAGCCCCTTTAATATCCGTATAAAGTTTATCTTTATTAATGTGCTTAATACGCTTACGAACAAGCAACTCACACTCTTGTTGAGCCGCTTCCCACCAATTCGCTTCTTTCACTTGTACCAATAATTTTTCATACAAAGGTAGCAAGTAAAAAACATCTGCCGCAGCATAATCCAGTTGCTTTTTCGTTAATGGACGAGCCATCCAGTCAGTGCGTGACTCACTTTTATCTAGCTCAACGCCCACAAACTCATTCACTAATGTTGCAAAACCCGTCGATAAGCCATTACCTAAAAATGCCGCCATGACTTGAGTATCGATCATTGGTGCTGGTGTACAACCAAATGAATTTTGGAATACTTCAAGGTCTTCACCACACGCATGCAACACTTTTAATGTTGATGGATCTTGCAGCAAACCAACAAAAGCCTCCATCTTATCTTCTAATGCCACAGGATCTATTAGTGATAAATTCTCGCCATCAAAGAGCTGAATAAGACCAAGCAGAGGGTAAAACGTACGCGTACGAACAAACTCCGTGTCGAGCATAACCACATCAGCTTCACGCGCTTGTAAACAAACTCGTTCTAAATCTTCGATTTGGGTAATAATTTGATAATTCACAAAACTCTCGCAAACTCTTTTATAAGAGCAATAAAAATGCCGGCATTAGCGACCGGCATTCTAACAGAAAATAAGATTAAATGGTGACTACAACCACTTAAGCTGTCGGCTTTTTCGCTAACTCTGCATCGTTCTCTTCACGTAGCACACGACGTAAGATTTTACCTACATTCGTTTTTGGTAAGTCTTCACGGAACTCAACTAACTTAGGAATTTTATATCCGGTTAAATGTTGACGACAGTGAGCAATAATCTCTTCTTTGGTCAAGCTCGGATCACGTTTTACCACGTAGATCTTAACTAGCTCACCAGAGACTTCGTGCGGCTGACCAATGGCTGCCACTTCTAAGACTTTACCGTGTAGAGCAATCACGTCTTCAATTTCATTTGGGTAAACGTTGAAGCCAGAAACTAAAATCATGTCTTTTTTACGATCAACAATGTGTAAGAAGCCTTGCTCATCAAATTTAACAATGTCGCCCGTTGATAACCAACCTTCAGAGTTAATTACTTCCTTCGTCGCTTCAGAACGCTGCCAGTAACCTTGCATCACCTGTGGTCCACGTACTTGCAATTCACCAACTTGATCATTTGCAACAACATTACCGTCTTCATCGACAAGTCGTACTTCTGTTGATGGTACCGGTAAGCCAATCGAACCGTTATATTCCGTCAAGTTATGTGGATAAACAGCAACCAATGGTGCACACTCGGTAAGACCATAGCCTTCCAGTAGGTATTTACCTGTTACTTTTTTCCATTTATCTGCAACAGCACGCTGAACAGCCATACCACCACCAACAGATAATCTTAAGTTAGTGAAATCCACTTCATGGAAGTCTTCATTGTTCACTAATGCATTAAAGAGTGTATTTACACCCGTGATCGCTGTGAATGGGTAAGCTTTTAGTTCTTTAATAAAGCCTGGAATATCACGAGGGTTAGTGATTAATAAGTTACGCCCCCCCATTTCAATCATCAGCAAGCAGTTAACCGTTAAAGCAAAAACATGATACAGCGGCAGTGCTGTTACCATCAATTCGCGCCCTTCAGTTAACGTTGGACCATAAGCTCCTTTTGCTTGCATCACATTGGCAACCATATTGCGATGGGTCAAAATTGCCCCTTTCGCTACACCTGTGGTACCGCCGGTGTATTGTAAGAATGCAATATCTTCACCCGACATAAATGGTTTGACGTATTGTAAGCGGCGACCTTTGTAAAGTGCTTTACGTAGTGAGATAGCCCCTGGCAAATTGTACTTTGGAACCATGCCTTTTACGTACTTAACAACAAAATCAACGATGGTCCCCTTTGCTCTTGGCAACATCTGACCAAGACTCGTTAAGATCACGTGCTTCACTGGGGTTTTATCAACAACCTGCTCTAAGGTGTTAGCAAAGTTCGATACAATAACGATCGCTTTGGCATCAGCGTCATTCAGTTGATGCTCTAATTCTCGAGGGGTATACAGCGGGTTTACGTTGACGGCAATCATACCTGCACGCAAGATACCAAAAAGAGCGACTGGGTATTGCAGCAAGTTTGGCATCATCAGAGCAACGCGATCACCCGGCTTTAACTTTAAGTCATTCTGTAAGTAAGCAGCAAAAGCTCGGCTGCGTTCTTCTAATTTACGGAACGTCATCACTGAGCCCATATTCATGAACGCAGGTTGGTCAGCATACTTTTGTACTGACTGTTCAAACATCTCCACTAGCGAGGTGTATTGATCAGGATTAATGGTTTCAGGTACGTCACTTGGGATGCGTGAAAGCCAAGGTTTATCCACGGTTATACTCCTTATTATTGGCTATCGCTTAGCAATAGCACTTCATTATTTGTTTATTACAGCACAGCCACAGAACTTCGCCACGAAAGATTTAAGCACTTGTTTCATTTTTGTTAACTGAGCCTAAAATTAGTTCCACTACTTGCTTTGGATTTTGCAAGTGGCAATGGTGCCCACCAGCGATGGTAATCACCTCGATCGCCTGAGTGGATGCCGTTACTGTATCGCTACTGTGTTGGTTATGGGCTTTTTTAAGTGATGAGAAACCTTGCTCTGCGAGAATAATTAATTGCGGACATTCAATCGCATCTTGAATGACTTGCGCTTGCTGCGGTGACATACGATAGAGCGAGTCACACTGCAATTTCTTATCATGTCGCCACTGCCACTTACCGTCATCAAGGATAACGCTTCGCTCAACAATAGGTGCTATCAGTGCTTTATCTATCTGATTCACATTGGCTCTCAAGTCAATGGCAGCATCAAGGCTGCTTAAACGACGAGATGGCTTTTTACGTTGACGCTGGCGGCTTGATACCCCAGTTCTTAAACGCGTTATCGTCTCATCAGCACTTTCACTTAAAGGTCCATAACCTTCGATTTGTATTAATCCCGATACTTTTTCAGGAAAGGCGGCACTATAGCAACTTGCTACCAATGCACCAAGGGAATGTCCTACTAACACTAGGTTGTTTGGTGATATTTCATCCAAAAGCTGTTCAATATCATCGATGTAATCATGGAATGGATAGAATGAGCCAGGTTTATGACTGGACAGACCATGCCCAGGGAGATCTATCGCGATCAAACAGCAATCAGGATCAGATTCAACCCAGACACTCATCATAGAGAAAAAGCTCGCTGCGTTATCTAACCAGCCATGTAAAAAAAGGACCGTTTTGCCAGCCTTTTGTGGATCTCCATACTCAATGGATGCAAGTGTACCAGTACTAAGCTGGTACTCTCGCGAATGAAAGCTGTCATCATTTAACATTTTGAATGACTCTTGCCTCTCTTGGTCCGTAATCAAAAGCGCGGCAGTGGAAGCTACGACAATTGTCAAAAGCGCGATCAAAGTCATTCATAATGATACGCTCTTCTATGCGCCATAAACGCTGCCCGTATGCTTCCATGACAGGAAAAGTATAATCAAACTCTCCAACTTTACCCGCTTCTGGCATGGCTGTTTTACCGACAAAAGTAACTAGCCGTCCTTGTGCAAAAGCAACCGGCTCAACATACCCAGGTACATAAGCGATAAATCGACCTTGAGGATCTTGAGTGATATCTGGCTGACCTGATTTATTGATAGGTAAGTTCACCACTTCAATGCGGCTTTTGGTCGCTAAGTTATCGACTTTCGCGATGACCCCGCCCAAGCGTACATCGGTCTGAAGGCTAGGATCAGCGTTTAACCAAGTTGAGTAATCGCTAATTAGTACTTCACTTTGTGCGGTTAATTCTGACGGTAAAGAAGTACAAGCAGAAAGAAAAGTGATGAGGGAAAGCAAACTGAATGCACGAGCAAAAAAGGTTTTCATCTTAAGTACCTTACTAATAAAAAGTGAATCTATTGAATACGATAAGTAAAATCGTTCAGATATAGATATCGACACCAAACATCTGCGCAAGTTCTTCTTTTTTGGCTTGATTCAACACATCGAAATACTCTTGCATCGCTTTACGTGAGTGACCTTCTGGAAGATCATAATGCAATTGGGCTTTTTTTAAGTCTGATTCATTCATTGGCTTGATCGAATGAGCGACCGCGTTTGCCACTTTCGTCGGCTGTGCGACTTGAGATGATGAGGAAGTTGGAGTGCCAGATTGGCTTTTTCTAACCTCATTCTTTTTGTTGGTTTTATTGGTGTGAGTCAGCCTAGCAGGCGGTAAACCGTTAATCGATACCATATATTCACTCAATAATAAGGGTGAAAAGAGTCGCTCTCTTCACCCGCTGTTATGCCAATCATACTAATGCTGTCGTATATTTACGTTCTGATCGTTTGTTTACTCACGACCTGGTAGCTTTTTCCAAGTAACCTTATCACGCAAATAAACAGGGCTCGCCTCTTCAGCTAAAACCGTGTTGCCTTTTTGCCATTCAAACTGTGCTAAATGAGCGATATCTTGCGCTTCTGGAAATTGTACATCGGTAGCAATAAGCTCTAGAGGTAGCGCAGCTAAAGGCTCTTGGTAAGCTTCCCACCCAGTACCTGCGGTTGCCCATTGCAGAGCTTCTTTTGCTTCTAATTGCGCTGCAACAGCATCTGGTGCAATAACGCACTCAGCACCGACAACAGACCAATCGCCATTACTGATACGCTGAAAACGCCCCCAATACACTTCGCTCATTCGAGCATCGATAGCACAAGCTACCTGCTCATGCCCATGTTTACGGTACGTACCTTGCGCCATTGCCGCTAACGTTGAAACGCCAATCATTGGTAAGTTAGCACCAAAGGCTAGACCTTGCGCGATACCAATACAGATACGAACACCAGTAAAACTGCCTGGTCCACGACCAAAAGCTAAAGCGTCTAAGTCCTGTAAACGGATCCCCGCTTCTTTTAAAACCTCGTCGACCATCGGTAGAATTTTCTTCGTATGGTCACGTGGAGCAAATTCACTACGAACAAAGGTTTGCTCGCCAATCATTAATGCTACTGAACAAGTTTCGGTTGCCGTATCTAAGGCTAGAATTTTTGCGCTCATTGCTATCTCGAATAATTAGTCATGTTCTTTGATCACCGCGTTGGAATCATCTGTCCCAACTTCAGTGTTTGACGGTGGTGTCTGCTGTTGCTTATTTGGCTCTGCTGATGAAGCTTGCAGTAAAAAATCTTTCACTCTACCTAAATCTCGCGTTCGAGGGATTGGCGGTAAGCTCGCGAGGAAAACACCACCATAATCTCGTGTTACCAAGCGATTGTCACAGATAATTAAAGCACCTTGATCGGTTTTATCCCGAATCAAGCGCCCTACACCTTGCTTTAAGGTGATCACTGCATCAGGCAGTTGCACTTGAGCAAAAGGATCACCACCACGTAAACGGCAATCTTCAATACGCGCCTTTAATAATGGATCATCAGGGGCGGTAAACGGTAATTTATCTATGATAACACAGCTCAGGGCATCACCTCTAACATCAATCCCTTCCCAAAATGCACCCGTTGCGACTAATAGAGCATTGCCTAACTCCATAAATTCCGCCAATGTTTTTTGTTTACTGGTTTCACCTTGTAATAAAACAGGGACCGTCAAGGTTTCTCTAAAGCGCTCCCCGAGCTCTCGCATCATGCTGTGTGAAGTACAAAGGAAAAAACATCGCCCTTGGTTTTGTTCGACAATTGGGCTGAGTATTCGTACTAACTTATCGGCTAAGCCTGGACTGTTAGGCTCAGGAAGATAACGAGGCACACACAAACATGCCTGATTTTGATAATCAAAAGGGCTTGGTAAAGAAAACTGTTCACTCGGCGTTAAACCTAGCCGTGAAGTAAAGTGACCAAAGTCATCCGATACGGCAAGCGTCGCTGAGGTAAAAATCCATGCCCCTTGCTTTTGCTCAATCTGCTCATGAAATTTATCAGCGACCGATAACGGGGTTATGTGTAAATTAAAATGTCGCGGTGTGGTATCAAACCAATAAGAATAGCCTGTAATTGAAACATCACACACGCGATCAAAACGGTTTTTAATTATCGTTGCACGCTCAAAGGCAGTATCGAGCAACTGACTGCGCCCCAGTGCCAACTTCAACACATCCATCGCCAAATCAATCGCATCACTTAAACGGGTCAACTCTCGTTCAATCGCGGTGGATTTTAGCGCCTCACGCCAGTTGCCTCGAAAACCTGGCTCACCAAGCACAATACGTAAATCCATCGCTGACTGATTCAGCCTTTCCGCCACTTTTTGCAACTGACGCATATCTTTTGCTTCAGTTCGATAAGCAATTTCAATATCTTTGCCTAACTCTTGGATCTGACGGCTCGAGAGTGATTGACCAAAATAGTGGCTAGCGATATCAGGCAGTTGGTGCGCTTCATCAAAAATAAACACATCGGCCTCAGGAATTAATTCACCAAAGCCGGTCTCTTTAATGGCTAAATCGGCTAGAAATAGATGGTGGTTGACGACAACGATATCCGCTTCCATGGCATTTTTACGCGCTTTCAGCACAAAGCAGTCGTTAAAACTAGGGCACTCTTTCCCTAAGCAATTGTCGTTACTTGAGGTGATGGTCGGGATGACTAAACTATCTTCTGCGATAGCGTCACAGTCACCCAAATCGCCCGTTTTTGTTTCCGATGACCAACTGCGCACTTTCACCAATTGAGTCAGCAGAGTTGGATCCGATTCTGTTGTGTGACTTTCGATCATTTGACGAGATAAACGATCAAGGCATAGATAATTGGAGCGACCTTTTAATAACGCCACTTTACCGTAATAGCCAAGCGCATTAACCATTAATGGTAAGTCTCGATGGAAAAGTTGCTCTTGAAGGTTTTTTGATCCGGTACTGATAATGACTTTTTTCCCACTCAGTAACGCTGGAACGAGATAAGCGAAGGTTTTTCCCGTCCCTGTCCCTGCTTCAACCACCAGCTGCGACTGCTTATCTATCGCTTTTTGTACCGCATGAGCCATATCAAGTTGGGGTTGGCGTGGCTGAAAACCTGGGATTGCTTTGCCCAATGCGCCCTGTTCAGAAAAGGTTTTAGATATCATAATCAGTTCGAAAATACACAAGATAGGGGGAATTATGGCAGATTTATTTAATATTCCTATAATTATTGCCTTGAATTGAAACAAGGAATAGATTAGTTATAAATGATATTATACTTGTCACAATAGCCGTTAACAGACGCCTATCCTATTAAAATTTTTGTTATTTTCATGGAAGTAGATAATTAATGGAAAGAAAAACACTCCTAACTCACTGCACTGATGCCCCTGGGTTAATCTCAAAGATCACCAATATTTGTTATAAACATCAATTGAATATTATCCATAACAATGAGTTTGTAGATAATACGTCTGGTCACTTTTTTATGCGTACCGAACTGGAAGGTTATTTTAATGATGATACCTTTCTAGCCGATCTTGACCAAGCGCTACCACAACAGACTAAGCGCAAATTAGTCGACGCATCTCGCAAGCGTGTGGTTATTTTAGTCACCAAAGAGTCGCACTGCTTAGGTGATTTATTGATGAAAAATTATGATGGCAGCTTAGATGTTGAAATTGCCGCTGTGATTGGTAACTACGATACTTTGCAGTCGTTAACCGAGCGTTTTGATATTCCTTACCACCATGTCTCTCATGTTGGACTTAGCCGTGAAGATCATGAGAAAGCTTTATTAGCAATCATCGACCAGTATGAGACTGATTACTTGGTTTTAGCTAAATATATGCGTGTATTAACACCGAGTTTTGTTGAGCAGTATCATCATAAAATCATTAATATTCATCACAGTTTCTTACCAGCGTTTATTGGTGCTAAGCCTTATCAGCAAGCGTATGAGCGTGGGGTTAAAATCATTGGCGCAACTGCGCACTTTGTAACAAATGACCTTGATGAAGGACCGATTATCAAGCAGGACGTTATTCCAGTGGATCATAACTTTAGTGCAAGAGATATGGCTCAAGCTGGGCGTGATGTGGAGAAAAATGTCTTAAGTAAGGCACTGAATAAGGTTGTTAATGATCATGTATTCGTTTACGGCAATAAGACTGTAATTTTGTAATGACAGCTAAGCAATAGGGTCCGATAATTAATGTATTGGACTTTTACTTATTTTAACCGCGAGTAACGGCAAGCTAATAAACAATATGGATGTCACTCCGCAGACCGCTCAAGACATCCCTGTTCGCTTAACAATGGGCATCCATGCCCATTGATGTCTGCTCCATCACATCCACATTGTTACATCGTTAGGCTACCTCAACACTGATATTACTCTTGCTCCGATTCCACAATGCGCTTTAATGAATGCGGATGAACCTTGATACAAATGCCTTGATACTTAAACGCCACCGTTGGGTTATTTAAACGCTCCCCTTCCCCTTTCGGACTGGAAAGCTTCGTTTTTACGCCAAGTTCTGCCAGGTTATCCCACTGTAGAGCAAAAGCAGGATAAGTCGCTTTTAAATCTTCTAGGTACGCTTCTGCTGTTTGAGCGTGAGATGGAATAACAAATTCAACATGCTCCCAATTTTGCTCTGGATAAATTTTGCCTGCTGCTGGGTAAGGTAGCTCTAAGCATTCAATACTCCAACCCCGTGATTTTAATACCTGCTCAAAAGCCAATACAATAATTGGACGACCATTAATTTCTGCTTGTGAAATCACACTACCATAGGCGAGCCATGCTTGATGCGCCTGACTTGCCACCTCTGCTTCGTTAATACGTAGCGCGATATGATCGGCTTGTGCAAAGGTCAAATCTAACTTAATCAGCTCACTAAGTTGCGTAATGCGGTCCATGAAACCATCAAGATTTTGCAGCATTTGCTGTGGCGCTAAACCAAGTGTGGAAAGTTGCGAAGGCATGATTGTCGTCCATTAATGTGGGTTTTATTCGATAGTAACTGGATTTTTTCAAATTGAAACTCTCTGTAAACTTAAAAGATCAAAAAATCACGAATTCTACTCTGTAAGCTCAGCAATTAAATTGGTATCATTAGCGCCATTTTTGTGAACTCAAACAAGATCTGTACCCTGCCTGCCCTGTATTGGTATTGCTATACTGACAATATCAACAACCAGCTAAGTTACAGACTTTTCATCCTTGAATTGAAGGAAACGCGTGTGAATATCCAAGCACTGATTAATGACAAAGTATCTCAGGCTCTTGAAGCCGCTGGCGCACCTGCAGGCTCTCCTGCTGCTGTACGTCAATCTGCAAAACCACAATTTGGTGACTACCAAGCAAACGGCGTAATGGGCGTTGCTAAACGACTAGGCACTAACCCACGAGAATTTGCTCAAAAAGTACTGGATGTTTTAGACCTAGATGGCATTGCGAGTAAAGTTGAAATTGCTGGACCAGGCTTTTTGAACATCTTCCTAGATGAGCAATACTTAGCACAACAAGCCGACGCAGCCCTGGCAGACTCTCGTTTAGGTGTCGCTACTGACGAAGTGAAAACGATTGTTGCCGATTACTCAGCACCAAACGTAGCAAAAGAAATGCACGTAGGTCACTTACGTTCAACCATCATCGGTGATGCTGTTGTACGTACACTTGAGTTTTTAGGTCACAACGTTATCCGTGCTAACCACATTGGTGACTGGGGTACTCAGTTTGGTATGCTGATTGCTAACCTAGAGCGTGTACAGCAAGAGACTGGCGAAGTATCAATGGAGCTTTCTGATCTAGAAGGTTTCTACCGTGAGTCTAAAAAACTGTACGATGAAGATGAAGCGTTTGCCGTTAAAGCACGTAACTACGTTGTTAAACTACAAAGCGGTGACGAGTTCTGCGCACAAATGTGGAAGAAACTTGTCGACATCACAATGATCCAAAACCAACGCAACTATGACCGTCTAAACGTGTCACTAACGCGTGATGATGTGATGGGTGAAAGCCAATACAACGATATGCTAGCAAACATTGTTGCTGACCTAAAAGCACAAGGTTTAGCACAAGAAAGCGATGGCGCACAAGTTGTGTTCTTAGATGAATACAAAAACAAAGATGGCGACCCTATGGGCGTTATCGTACAAAAACGTGACGGTGGCTTCCTATACACTACTACGGATATTGCTTGTGCTAAATACCGCTACGAGCAATTAGGCGCAGATCGTGTTTTATACTTCATCGACTCACGTCAACATCAACACCTAATGCAAGCTTGGAACATTGTTCGTAAAGCTGGCTATGTACCAGAGTCTGTTTCTCTTGAGCACCACGCGTTTGGTATGATGCTGGGTAAAGATGGTCGTCCATTTAAAACTCGTGCAGGTGGTACTGTTCGTCTTGCTGATCTTCTTGATGAAGCAGAAGAGCGCGCTGCAAAACTGATTGAGTCGAAAAACCCATCGTTAGAAGCTGATGAGAAAGCACAAATTGCCAATACTGTTGCTATGGCGGCAGTGAAATACGCAGACCTTTCTAAGCACCGTACTACTGATTACGTGTTTGACTGGGAAAACATGCTAGCATTTGAAGGTAACACAGCACCTTACATGCAATATGCTTACACTCGTGTGGCTTCTATCTTTGCTAAAGCTGGCATTACTATGGATAGCCTATCTGGTGAAATCAAAGTAACTGAAGATAAAGAGAAAGCACTGATTGCTAAGCTGCTACAATTTGAAGAAGCAGTACAAGCTGTTGCTCGTGAAGGTCAACCTCACATCATGTGTAGCTACCTGTTTGAACTTGCAGGTCAGTTCTCTAGTTTCTATGAAGCATGCCCTATCTTAGTTGCTGAAGATGAAACCGTTAAGCAAAGTCGCTTAAAAATGGCTGCACTAACGGCGAAGACGATTAAGCAAGGTCTATCTCTACTTGGTATTGATACACTAGAGCGTATGTAATTTATCGCTTTATTTAGTCGATAGAAATAGTAAGGGTTAGTGTTAACGCACTAGCCCTTTTTTATATCTCATTTTTTGATTAGGATATAAAGCTATCCTTACCTCACGCGAGCACCTCTATGGATTTTGAACTTCACCCTCAACTAGCTAAAGACACAACGGTTATTGGTCATTTCCCTCTCTGTGTTGCCCTTCTACATAAAGATGAAGCCACGCCGTGGATTATTTTAGTCCCTAAAAGAGCCAATTTAAAAGAACTGCACCACTTACCGATGCATGAACAACAGCAGTTTTTAATCGAATCACAGGCGGTAAGCCAAGCTTTAGAAGCAACCTTTAAACCCGATAAACTTAACCTTGGCGCATTAGGTAATATGGTGCCACAACTGCACATTCACCATATTGCCCGCTTTACTACCGATTGTGCGTGGCCTGGGCCTATTTGGGGAAATACACCAGGAAACCCAAGAGAAGATAAAGAACAAAATGCGATTCTAACTCGTATCCAAAATGTATTATCACTCAGCTCTGTTTTCACTAGAGTGTAACGCTATCCTTTTGGTTTAAAATAAAAAAATGCCGCCTATCAAAAGATAGAGCGGCATTTTACTTGTTATCAGTTCTTCTATTTTGAATCTACACGTTTATTGAACCTACATGGTCACTGTCATTGATAGTTGATCCGTCTGATTCAAGCGATAACGAACACGGGTAATGTGCTGGGCTTTATTGGTATCGATTAAGCGGCTAATTTTTCCTTTCTTAACCCATAAATTGAGCATGGCATCCACGCCGTCTTCACTCATAGAAAACTGCTTAGCCAGTTGTGCGCGTGTTGCAACGCCTTGATCTGCTATGTATTGCTTTAGCTCCATCAAAATCATACTGCCTTAACCTCTTCTACAAAAGAACGCTGCTTCAAGCCTTGCTTCTTCAACCCTTTAAACACAAGAGCAAAACAACCTAATGTTACACTAATCCAAGCTAGGCTACTTACCGGTGTAACGAGTACGTTAGAGGCTTGGTAATAAACAACTGAGCTGCCATAAGCTAGACCCATCGTCCAAACGGCAATAAAGCGCGCATACTTAGCACCAAACTCACGTACATACGCTCCCATTGCAGCAACACAAGGTGTATACAGTAAAATAAAGATCAAATATGAGAGTGCTGCATGACTCGTAACAAAGTGAGTCTGCAAGTTACCAAAAATAGAACTATCCACCTCTTGCTCATCAGCAACGGCACTTGCATCGGATAAATCACCAACATCAATACCTAATGGATCAGCAAAGCTTAAACCTAACAAGTTATCTGGAATAGACATCACAGCCTCTTCTAAACTCGCTTTTAAGTCATACTCAGCATCTTCCGCACTCGCCGGCGAATAAAGGCTATTCAGTGTTCCCACTACCGCTTCTTTAGCAAAGATACCTGTGATAATACCCACTGTCGCTGGCCAGTTATCTTGATTGATACCAATAGGAGCAAATACCGGGGTAACAACTTGTGCAGCTTTAGATAAAACAGAATTATTACTGTCTTCATTACCAAAGCTTCCATCTGTCCCTATTGAGTTAAAGAAACTTAAAATAGTAACAACAATGACAATCGTTTTACCTGCACCCAGTACAAAACGGTTGAGCTTTTGCCATGTTTTAATCAGGACATTTTGCAGTGTTGGCACTTCATAGTTTGGCATTTCCATTACCAAGCTATCACTCGCCCCCGGGTACAAAGTATGTTTAAGAACCAGACCCGTAAACACAGCTGCAACAATACCGAGAAGATACAAAGCAAAGACGACATTTTGTCCACTCTCTGGGAAAAATGCTGCGGCTAATAATGCATAAACGGGTAAACGTGCACCACATGACATAAAGGGTGCCATTGAAGCTGCAAGCTTACGTTCACGCTCTTGATCTAAAGTACGCGTAGCCATGATTGAAGGAACGTTACAGCCAAAACCTAATACAAGTGGAACAAAGGCTTTACCTGGTAAACCTATCTTTTGCATTACCTTATCAAGTACAAATGCAGCGCGAGACATATAGCCAGAACTTTCTAACACGGCTAAAAATAGGTATAAGCTAGCAATCACGGGGATAAAGGTAGCAACAGTCTGGATACCGCCACCGATACCATCAGCAATGAGTGTGACTAACCAAACAGGTAAATGATCATCGAGTAAGTAATGCCCGCCATCAACAAGAAGCGCACCAACACTGATATCAAAGAAATCAATGAAAGCACCACCAATGTTAATAGAGAACATAAACATCAAGTACATCACAATAAAAAAGAACGGAATACCCACCCATTTATTAAGAATAAATTGATCCGCTTTTTCTGTAAAACTGTGACTCAGCTTCCCTTGCGTATTGCGCACGGTTTTACAAACTTCATGCAAAAATGTGTATTTAGTATCGGCAACATGCAAGTCAATATCAAGCTGACACTGAGCTTGTTGCTGACGAATCAGGTCGCGTTCAGACTCAGGCAAGCCATTAATAACTAATGCATCATTTTCTAAGGCGCGAATAGCCAATGCGCGCGGTGCTACCTGTTCTGATTGAAGCTTATCGGCAAGTTGAGAAATTGAGGTCTCAAACTCAGTACCATAATCAAGTTGCAACTCTTTTAACGCTACACCTTGAATCAAGGCTTTATGCAGTTTGTCTTTAAATTGTTGAACATGATGCTTATTATGAGCAGAAAGTGTAAAAACAGGGCAGCCTAGTTTTTTTTCGAGTTGCTTAATATTAATGGTTTGTCGTTCACGCTTCAGTGCATCCATTTTATTAAGTACCACAACCATAGGGCGACCTAGCTCACGTAGCTGCAAGGTCATATATAGGCTGCGCTCAAGGCATGTTGCATCAACAACGTTAATAATCAAATCAGCAGGATGACTGATAATTGCTCGTGATGCGATGGATTCATCAATACTATTACCGTCATTGCCACTGTCTAGTGCATAGATCCCTGGCAAGTCGGTTAATTGAAAATCATCACCACTATGGATATAATGACCGGTTTTCTTTTCTACTGTTACACCAGCCCAGTTCCCTACCTGTTGGCGAGCACCAGTTAGACCGTTAAATAATGTTGTTTTACCACTATTCGGGTTACCTACGGTTAGAATTTCATATTGCATTACTTCACCTCCACATCAATCAAGGCTGCAATATTTTCTCGCACTGCTAAAGAAACACCACGTACTTCTATTTGTAATGGATCGCCCATTGGTGCACGGCGCAAAAGCTTAATCGTTGTATTGGGTAATAGCCCCATCACCATGAGTTTCTTTCTTATATCGTTAGATAACTCACCAAAAGTAATAACTTTGGCTTCCGTGCCAATCATTAATTCAGATAACTTCATGTAACCCTCGACAATAAAAACAATAGTAGTAATGAGAACCATTAACATTTAACCCAATACTACTCTCTTAACTGTTACAAAGTATTGTCTGAAATCATAGTTTGCAAAAATACCTTAATTAAATTTTCACCCCCAACAAATGCAACTAATTTAGCTGATCACGTCATTGTGAGAGGCATTGATAATAACTATTTGATAGTGCTTTTAAAAAGTGAAAGTAACTATCCTTACCAACTTCGATCTCAATACCAATAGGATCAAGCTGACCAATGTTCACCTGACTACCTCGTACCACAGATTCAATCACGGCAGGGGTAAATTGTGGCTCAGAGAAAACACAAGCAACACTATTTGAACGCAGCTCAGTACGAATCTTTATCAGCGTTTTGGCACCCGGCTTTCTATCTGGGTTGACGGTGAAATAACCTAAATTATTTAGCCCAAACTCTTTTTCAAAATAATCATAAGCATCATGGAAAACGTAGTAACCTTTATCTGTTACTGGTGCTAATTGTTGTGCTATTTCTTCTTTTGTCGTCGCCAAACCGGTTATAAACTGCTGCAGGTTAGCTTCATAAGTTGCTTTATTATCAGGGTCTAACTGCATTAATTTCCCACTGATAATATGTGCGGCTTGACTAGCTTGCTCAGTAGCCAACCAAAAATGTGGATCACGAGTACCATGATCATGCCCTTCATGCGCATGTGCATCGGCAAACTCTCGCAGCATAAGGCGACTATCATCACTTAGCGTCAAAACATTGGTGCGATTTGATAAGATTTTACTTAAGAACGGTTCTAGATCTTGACCAAACCAAATAACCAACTCAGCTTCATTTATCTGCTTCACATCAGAAGGCTTGAGTGCATAGTCATGTGGTGAAGTATTAGAGCCGAGCAAAACATTCGGAGTTTCAACCCCTAGTGTTAACTCATGAGTAATCATTTGAATCGGTTTAATACTGGTTAAAACCGTTGCTGAGGAAGGCAAAGAAACCAGCAACAAGCTAAGTAAAGTAGAAACATAACGTAAAGACATAAAGCCTCTTAATATAGAAACAGTAGCGTGAGTAGGACCTAAATGTTACATTATAACAATAGCAATTGGCAAATGAGTTCTAACAATGACGATCTTAGTTACATTAAATAAAGTAAGTGTCGAGTTTGGTGATCGTCGTATTTTAGATAATATCGATCTAGAGCTTGAAACCGGTAAAATTACGACCTTAATTGGACCTAACGGAGCCGGTAAGTCGACTCTAGTTAAAGTCATTTTAGGTCTGCAAAAAAACTATACTGGTCATATCAAGCGCCATCAAAAGTTAAGTATTGGTTATGTACCGCAGAAGCTCAAGTTAAATGACTCTCTGCCTTTGGATGTCGCTAAATTTTTAAAGCTAACAGGTCGTTATAGCAAACAAGAAAGATTAGAAGCTTTGCGCTTAGTTGGCGCTGAGCATTTATACGCTCAAAATATGCACCAACTCTCTGGTGGTGAAAATCAACGGGTCTTAATTGCCAAGGCTCTACTGAAAAGGCCGGAAATATTGGTGCTTGATGAACCGGCACAGGGCGTCGATATTCAAGGACAAATCGATCTATATGAGCTTATTGATTCGATCAGACATCGCTTTAATTGCGCTGTCTTTATTGTCTCGCACGACTTACACCTTGTGATGGCAAAAACGGATAACGTTATCTGCTTACATCATCATATTTGTTGCTCAGGATCACCTGCTGCTATCACAAAGCATCCCTCTTATATTGCCTTATTTGGATGTGCAAGTAGAGAGCCATTAGCTTTTTACCATCACCAACATGAACACCACCACGATTTGGCCGGTGAGCCTGTAAATGGCGATGGAAATACTTGTTCACACCATAATCACGGACATCATCATGATTGAGTTTCTTCTACCTTCAATTTTAGCTGGGCTTGGCATTGCGCTTATTGCTGGACCTTTGGGCTCTTTTGTTGTCTGGCGAAAAATGGCGTACTTCGGCGATACGCTTGCTCACGCTTCTTTAATGGGGTTAGCGTTGGGTTTTTTGCTCAATATTAACCTTTATCTTGCCCTACTCGTCTGCTGTTTAGGTCTGGCAGTGCTACTGGTTACGCTACAAAAACAGCAACTAGTGGCTACCGATACGCTGCTGGGAATATTGGCACATAGTGCACTCTCGCTTGGGCTTGTTGCTGTCAGCTTTATGGATAATGTTCGTATTGATTTAATGAGTTACCTATTTGGTGATTTACTATCCGTAACCCCTAGCGACCTAGGCTTTATCTATTTAGGTGTACTCATTATTGGTGCGACCTTGATCATTTTCTGGCGTCCACTACTTTCGACAACCGTTAATGAAGACTTAGCCGCTGTTGATGGTATTAATATCGATTTAATGCGTTTAGTGTTAATGCTGTTAGTTGGTTTGGTGATTGCCGTCGGAATGAAATTTGTTGGTGCTCTAATCATGACATCATTGCTTATCATCCCTGCAGCCACGGCTCGAAAAATCGCTCGAACTCCAGAACAGATGGCAATTATCGCATCATGCATCGGCTCTATTGCCGTATTGTGTGGGCTAAGTTTATCGTGGGTTTATGATACTCCGGCAGGACCCTCTGTAGTTATCAGTGCAACCACTATGTTTATGCTGGCTCAATTTATAAAAACGAAGAGCTAATTATACTCACTGCAATAAATAGAAAAAGCGCGACTTAACTAAGCTAAGTTGCGCTTTTTTTTATATTAAAATATCAAATGGATCCTAGCTTACTTCAACCGCTAAACACGATACTGCATGTCTATCTGAACCTTTAATGCTCGGCTTTGTTTGTGCACAAGCTTCGCTGGCAATTGGGCAACGTGTTCTAAATACACAACCTGATGGTGGGCTAATTGGTGACGGTAAATCCCCTTCCAGCATCTGAATGGTTTTCGAGCGCTCTAAACGCGGATCAGGAATAGGTACCGCCGACATTAATGCTTTGGTGTACGGGTGCTTAGGATCGGCAAACAATGCTTCCGATTCTCCAAGTTCCACAGCATTACCAAGGTACATGACCAATACACGATCAGAAATATGCTTTACAACAGAAAGGTCATGGGCAATAAAGACTAAACTTAAACCCAGTTCTTTTTGTAGCTCTTTCAATAAGTTCACAACCTGTGCTTGAATCGATACATCCAGAGCAGAAACCGGCTCATCACAAATAATCATCTTAGGACGTAAAATTAGTGCACGAGCGATACCAATACGCTGACATTGACCACCAGAGAACTCATGTGGGTAGCGGTTAATTACGTTTGGTAATAATCCTACTTTAGCCATCATCTCTTTAACGCGATCTTTCACTTCTTGCTTAGACAGCTCTGGGTAAAACGTTTCAAGAGGCTCGGCAATAATATCACCAACACTCATTCGAGGGTTTAATGAAGCCAGAGGATCTTGAAAAATCATCTGAATCTCTTTACGAGTCTCACGACGTTGAATCGCTTTCATTTTCGTCAAGTCTTGACCAAGCCACATGACTTCGCCTTCTGTCGCTTCCACTAAACCAATAATGGCGCGCGCGAATGTCGACTTACCACAACCCGATTCGCCAACAACACCTAACGTTTCACCTTCATATAAACGCACATCAATACCATCAACCGCTTTCAGTTGAGAAGGTTTAGCCCAAGGCCAAGCTGATTTTGAGGCAATGCTAAAATGAACTTTTAAATCTTTTACATCTAATAATAGCGGGGCTTTCATACTCATTTTGTCCAAGTCTCCCAATCAGAAAAACAAGCACGTTGGCGATCAGTAGCAAACGGCTGTAATATCGGTGCTTCTTGCTTGCATCGTGGCATTACACGGTGGCAACGCTCTTGATATGGGCAACCTGTTGGCAGGCGTAGCAAGTTTGGCGGGTTACCTGGAATCGTTGGTAACACTTCCCCTTCGGTATCTAAGCGAGGAATCGCTTTTAGTAGACCTTCCGCATAAGGATGACTTGGCTCATAGAAAATTTCATCGACAGTACCGTATTCCATCGTACGTCCAGCATACATCACCAATACTTTGTCACATGAACCAGCCACAACACCTAAATCATGGGTGATCATGATGATTGCAGTATTGAATTCAGATTTTAGTTCATTCAATAAATCCATAATCTGAGCTTGTACTGTTACATCAAGTGCCGTGGTAGGCTCATCAGCAATAAGTAGCTTTGGACGGCATAATAACGCCATTGCGATCATTACACGTTGACGCATACCACCAGAAAATTCATGTGGGTACATGGTAATACGCTTACGAGCTTCTGGAATTTTCACCGCTTCTAGCATGCGAACTGACTCTTCAAATGCTTCCGCTTTCCCCATGCCTTTATGCAGCATTAAGACTTCCATCAGCTGATCGCTAACTTTCATATATGGGTTTAGCGACGTCATTGGATCTTGGAAGATCATCGCGATCTGTTCAGCACGAACTTTATTTAACTCTTTTTCTGGCAAATTAAGGATTTCGTTGCCTTCAAATTTAGCACTACCACTGATAATGCCGTTTTTAGCCAGTAGACCCATAATCGCAAAAACCGTTTGCGACTTACCTGATCCTGACTCTCCCACAATTCCTAAGGTTTGACCTTGTTCTAGTGAGAAGTTTAAATCATTAACTGCGGTTACAACTCCGTCTTGAGTTGTGAATTCAACGCGCAGATCTTTGACATCTAATAAGCTCATAATAATTCCTTTTTCTTATCTGTCTTTTGGATCAAGCGCATCACGAAGACCGTCGCCGACATAGTTAAAACAAAACAGGGTTACGACCATAAATATCGCTGGATAGGTTAATTGCCAAATAGCCACTTCCATGGTTTGTGAACCTTCTTGTAGAAGTGCGCCCCAACTGGTCATCGGCTCTTGAACACCTAAGCCTAAAAAGGAAAGAAATGATTCCGTTAAGATCATGCTTGGGATCAATAGCGTTGAGTAAACCGCTACAATACCTAATACGTTCGGTACAATATGACGAGTAATGATTTTCCAATTACTCACACCAGAAACGTGCGCTGCTTCAATGAACTCTTTGCTGCGTAAACTTAAAGTTTGACCACGTACGATACGTGCCATATCAAGCCAAGCTATCGCACCAATCGCGACAAAGATAAGCATGATATTACGACCAAAAAAGGTTACCAGAACAATAACAAGGAACATAAATGGTACAGCGTATAAAATTTCAAGTACACGCATCATAACGCGGTCAACACGACCACCAATGAAACCTGATGTTGCTCCGTAAAGCGTGCCGATAAGTACCGCAACAAAGGCACCTAGCACACCAACCATCAATGATATTCGACCACCAATTAAGGTACGCACAAATAAATCACGACCAAGACTATCAGTACCAAACCAGTGTTCAGCACTTGGTGCAGCGTGCATTGCATACCAGTCAGTATCATCATATGCATAAGAAGATAACATAGGTAAAAATATTACCGCTAATACCATCAGGGTAAGCACAAATAAGCTCACCATGGCAGCCTTATTACGCATAAATCGGATACGTGCATCTTGCCACAAACTGCGGCCTTCAATTTCTAAATTCTCAGAGAACTTTTCAATAGCTTCTAAGTTTTCTTTTTTCGTTAGCATATCGTTCACGCTCCCTTAGTAACGAATTTTCGGGTCAATCATCGCCAGCAAAATATCAACAATTGCGTTGAACAGAATAAATAAGAAGCCAATCAATATGGTCACACCCATGACCAGTGAATAATCACGGTTAAAGGCTGCATTCACAAATAGCTTACCGATCCCTGGTAGACCAAAAATAGTTTCAACCACAACAGATCCGGTAATGATGCCGACAAATGCAGGCCCCATATAGGAAACAACGGGTAACAGTGCTGGTTTAAGCGCGTGTTTTAAAACGATATATCGATAACTTAGACCTTTCGCACGAGCGGTACGGATAAAGTTACTATTTAGCGTTTCAATCATGCTACCACGTGTAATACGTGCAAATGTAGCAACATAAAGAAGAGACATAGCAATAACAGGAAGGACAATGTATTGCCAACCGCCATCATGCCAACCACCAGCAGGGAAAAGGTTCCAATGCAGAGAGAAAAGGTATATAAGCGCAGGAGCCAACACAAAGGAAGGCATTACCACCCCGAGCATGGCAGTGGACATAATCGTATAATCCACCCAGGTATTGTGTTTTAAAGCGGCTATGGTGCCGACACTTACCCCCATGATGACCGTAAAGATAAAGGCAATAAAACCAACCTTTGCCGATACAGGCAAAGCAACAGCAATTAATTCATTTACCGTATAATCTTGGTATTTAAATGAAGGACCGAAGTCGCCTTGTAAGATATTGGTTAGATAGGTGGTGTATTGTTCAAATACCGGCTTATCTAAACCATATTTAGCTTCGATGTTCGCCATAACTTCCGGAGGAAGCGGACGCTCACTTGAAAATGGGTTGCCTGGTGCAAAGCGCATCAGAAAAAAAGAAACTGTGATCAATACCAATAGGGTTGGTATTGCTTCAAATATCCGTTTCATAATGAATTTAAGCATAAACTCATCCATCCAGTCTGTAAAAATGAAAAAAGAAAAAGGCTGCATGCGCAACGCGCATGCAGTGTATTAATTTATAATATTGTTTTTATTTAATTACTTAGCTTTGATGTATAGATCTTTTGAGTAAATCTTATCTTCTGCGTTACCTTCTGGGTAACCGCCAAGTTGAGGTGTTACCAAACGAGTTTTAACGTATTGGTAGATAGGAGCAATTGGCATATCTTTCGCTAGTAGGTTTTCAGCTTCGATATATAGCGCTGTACGCTCTTCTTCAGAAGTAGAGTGTAGTGCCTTATCAATTAGCGCATCATACTCATTGCTCTTATAGTGCTGACCTGCTGTTGTATTGCCGCTCACCATTAGAGTTAAGAATGAAGAAGCTTCATTGTAGTCACCACACCAACCAGCACGTGCAATTGAGAAGTTACCTGTATCTTTGCTATCTAAGTATGATTTCCACTCTTGGTTTTCAAGTTTAACATTGATACCAAGATCTTTTTTCCACATAGAGGCAATCGCTACAGCAATTTTCTTGTGGTTTTCAGATGTGTTGTATAGCAGATCAAATTCTAGAGGATTGCTTTTGCTGTAACCCGCTTCTGCAAGTAAACGCTTAGCTTCTGCAATGCGATCTTTTTGGCTCATTTGACCATAAGCAGGAGTTACAGGATCAAAACCAGCTGTGATTTCAGGCGTTAAAAAGTAAGCCGGCTTTTGACCTTGACCTAAAATTGCATTTGAAACGATATCACGGTCAATAGCGTAAGAAACCGCTGTACGTACTCGAGCATCATCAAATGGTGGTTTTTGTGCATTAAACTGGTAGTAATAGGTACACAGGTCGCCTTTAATTGAAACGTCTTCTGCGTAGTCTTTTTGTAGACGACGGAAGTGCTCATTTGGTACTTCATTAGTAAAGTGAAGTTCACCAGATAAGAAACGGTTCATTTCTGCAACTTGGTTTTCGATTGGCAAGAAAGTCACTTTATCTAGAACAGTTTTGTCATTGTCCCAGTACTGAGCATTTTTAACTAGCTCTAAACGCTCGTTAACAACCCAACGGTTTGGAACAAATGCACCATTACCAACAAAGTGCTCTGGCTTCGTCCACTGATCGCCAAATTTTTCAACTGTTGCTTGGTGTACAGGCATAACCGTTGTGTGGCCCATCATCATTACGAAATATGGCACTGCAGTATCTAGCGTTACTTCTAATGTATGTGCATCAACCGCTTTTACGCCCAATTCGCTTTTGTCTTTTTTACCTGCAACGATATCTTTTGCGTTCGCCATCTTGGTGTATTCCATGTACCAAGCATAAGGAGACGCGGTTGCTGGATCGACAGCGCGTTGGAAACTAAATACAAAATCATTAGCTGTAACAGGATCGCCGTTAGACCATTTTGCATCTTTACGTAGGTGGAACACAAAAGTTTGGTTATCCGTTGTTTCCCAAGTTTCTGCTACGCCTGGAATAGTATTACCATCAGCATCTTGGTTAACAAGACCTTCAAGCAAATCACGAATAACGTGTGATTCTGGAACACCTTGTGATTTGTGTGGGTCTAATGTTGCTACCTCGGTACCATTACCACGTACAAGTTCTTGTTTGTCGGCTAGTTTAGTACCCGCTGGAACATCTGCGGCAAGAGTAGAAAAAGAAGTGGCTGTTACAGCCATGCTAGCGCTTAGAAGAAGAGCTTGCGTGATTTTGTTCTTATACATGTGTTAAAACTCCAAGTTTTCGTATTGCATCCATGACATCTTTGCTGAGGTAATAAAAAACTAGAACTTTAAGTATATTTAGCTCAATAAATAAGCATGAAATTCTAGTACCCCACCAAGATTGCTTTACACACTAACAACCATTGAATTAATTTGCCATAAAAATGTAGCAAAAAATCATATTACTCTTTACATTAGCAATAAATACAGCATAAAAAACCATTAAATTCAATAAATCTAGAATTAAACTACATAGAATAAAATGAATAACAGTCTTTCGTGTGGAAACCTCTAACTAGAAACCTTTTAGTAGCATCTTATGCTATTTTGAGGCACAGAAGTTAACATTTGCAGCACATGAAATCTATTCAAAACCTACATTCACCCTACTGGCTTAATATTATGTGAGAAGTGTCACTCTACTGAATATGCACATCATTACCTATAGTGGGTATATTATTGATTCTTAAATTCTACCAATGAACTTTCTTTCGAGTATAAAAAAAGCAGAACAAACGCAACGGTTAGCTCTGCTTTTTATATCAATATGTTATCGGTAAATATTAATTCCAGCGGTCAGCAGCTTCTGAATCACTATCTTTGGCTTCAATCCAACGCGATGAGTAAATCATGCGCTCTTTCTTCCAAAATGGTGCTTTTGTTTTCAAAAAATCCATAATAAATTCACAAGCTTCAAATGCTGCACCACGATGTGCACTAGCAACACCCACAAACACAATTTGATCGCCAAGGTTTAAGTCACCAACACGATGAATAATCTTCAACTTATCAATTGGCCAACGTGCTTCGGCTTCTTCACAAATACGCTCTAATGATTTCTCGGTCATGCCTGGGTAGTGTTCTAGAGACAAGCCTGTCACATCATCACCTAAATTCATGTCACGCACTTTGCCGACGAAAGTAACAACAGCACCAATCGATGTACTGTTCGATAATGCTTGATATTCAGCGTCAACAGAGAAATTATGCTCTTGAACTTGAACTCGGTTAACTGGCGTATCTGCTTTATTGCTATATGCAGGACGACCACGTAAAGGAGTATTCATAATAATTTACCCTCCGGTTACTGGAGGAAAGAAAGCAACTTCATCGCCCGCTTCAACCAAAGTATCTAACGCTACAATTTCTTGATTCACAGCAACCAATAATTTCTCACGATCCAGTGCAATATCCCATTTACCACCTTGCGATGATAAATGGCTGCGGATCTCTTCTACCGAAGCAAAACCACTATCAACCTTCACAGAGTCAATACCAGTTAACTCCTTGATTTGTGCGAAAAACAATACCGTAATCATAATTTAATCTACCTTACTGACTGTAGGATCTTGTGCAATAAAATGACCTGATTTGCCACCTGTTTTTTCCAACAAACGCACACTATCAATGACCATATCTTTTTGCACAGCTTTACACATATCATAAATTGTCAAAGCGGCAACAGAAGCGGCAGTTAATGCTTCCATTTCAACGCCGGTCTTGCCTGCAAGTTTACATACTGATTCAATACGGACTTTATTTTCAGCCTCAATAGCTTCTAGCTGCACTTCCACTTTTGATAGTAATAAAGGGTGACAAAGAGGAATGAGATCCCACGTCTTTTTCGCCGCTTGAATCCCTGCAATACGAGCGGTAGCAAACACATCGCCCTTATGATGTTGACCAGAAACTATCAGTTGTAGCGTTTGCGCTGACATATGTACATAAGCTTCAGCCCTCGCCTCTCGGACGGTCTCAGCTTTTGTAGAAACATCAACCATGTTCGCTTCACCAGAGGCGTTAATATGAGTAAATTGATTCATTGCTATCCCTTATACCGATAGGTGTGGCATAAAGTTACAAGGACGGTGGCTTGCGTCTAATTGTTGCTTAATAATTTTGGTCCACGCTGTACGACAAGCGCCTGTTGAACCTGGCATCGCAAAAAGTACAGTATGGTTAGCAAAGCCTGCAATCGCACGAGACTGAATGGTCGATGTACCAATTTCTTCATAAGAAACCGTACGGAATAGCTCACCAAAACCTTCAACTTGCTTATCAAATAATGGGACTAAAGCTTCTGGTGTACTATCGCGAGAAGTAAAACCGGTACCGCCAGTGATCATGACTGCTTGAACTTTCTCATCAGCGATCCAGTTCGATACGACTGCACGAATTTGGTACATATCATCAATAACGATTTTTTTATCGATTAAGTTATGACCCGCTTCTTGCAACTGCTCAGCAAGATAACCACCTGAAGTATCATTCTCTTCGGTACGTGTATCTGAAACGGTTAACACTGCGATGTTTGCAGCTTCAAATTTACTTTCAGCATGACCCATTTTTATACTACCTATATCTAAATATTATGGATAAATAAAACTTTATAATACAACTATTAACCGCCAATAGAGGCAAGGTTAGGTGTCATTCCTGTATTACCATCTTGAAGGAAATGGCTGACAGATTTCGTTTGTAGTTGAGATTGAATACGTTCGATGAGCTCAGCCTCTTGGGAATCTTCCTGAAGCAGATCTCGTAACTCAACACCGTGTTCACCAAACAGACACAAGTGTAATTTGCCTGTTGCCGAGATCCTTAAACGATTACAACTCTCACAAAAATTTTTCTCATAAGGCATTATTAGACCGATTTCGCCTTTGTAGTCGGGGTGTACAAAAACTTGAGCTGGTCCATCGTTTGATTCTCTAATTTTGAGTAACCAACCATTAGCAATTAATTGGTTGCGAATCGCTACGCCGGAGACATGGTGCTTGTTAAAAAGTTCATCCATTTCACCGGTTTGCATTAACTCAATAAAGCGCAGTTGGATTGGTCTATCTTTGATCCAATTCAAGAATGCTGGCAACTCTTGGCTATTTAAGTCTTTCATTAATACAACATTGACTTTAACTTGCTCATAGCCAACTTCAAAAGCGCGATCAATGCCGCCCATCACTTGAGTAAACTTATTTTCACCCGTAATTTGATGGAACATACGAGGATCTAAGCTATCCATGCTGACATTGATATGAGTAAGTCCAGCGTCACGCCAGTCACCCACACTCTTCTGCATGCGATAAGCATTTGTCGTTGTTGCTACTTTCTCAATGCCCGTTGTTTGAGCTGCTGTGCTGATAATATCAAGAAAATCTTTGCGTAAACTAGGCTCACCACCTGTTATACGAATTTTAGACGTTCCACAATCGGCAAAAGCCTGAATCACGCGCTTGATCTCAGGAAGAGATAAAAAAGACGAGTTTTTTCGCCCAGAAGGTTTATAACCATCAGGCAAGCAGTAAGTACATTTAAAGTTACAGACATCAGTAACCGACAGGCGCAAATAGTAAAATTTACGCTTAAATTTATCTTCGAATTGTTGCGCCATGGAACACCTTTCCAAACACGGGAGGCATAATCATTTCCAATTAGGCCCTTGTGGCAACATGCCACTGGCTCAGTTGCTTATTACACGACCGATTACGACAGTGAACTTAGCAAGTAGAGCTCGGAGTTAATGGCAACTAATGATAGAACAAAGCTATCAATAGCAGCTAGCGAGTAAAGTACTGAATATTACGATATGAATCCACCCTCAAAACAAAAAAATAGGTCTAATGAGACAATTATTTTTTATTGAGTCTATCTCGTGATGCATTTATTCTTAATTATAGTTGGTTATTAATAAAAAAGAAGAATCAGATGAGCATATATTCATCACACAAGATTGTCGCGATAGGCGGCGGGCATGGCTTAGGTCGAATGCTAGCAGCATTAAAGGACTTTGGCAGCAATGCAACAGGGATAGTTACCACAACCGATAATGGAGGCTCAACAGGAAGAATCAGAGATTGTCAGGGAGGCATTGCTTGGGGAGATATGCGTAACTGTCTCAACCAATTAATTACTGAACCTTCGATTAGTTCAATGATGTTTGAATACCGCTTTAAAGGTGAGGGTGAGTTAAATGGGCACAATTTAGGCAACCTAATGCTGACAGCTATGGATAACCTTTCTGTTCGCCCTTTAGAAGCCATTAACCTCATTCGTAGTATGTTAAAGGTCGATGTCAATATTCTTCCAATGACAGAACACCCCTCCGATCTGCACGCTTTGTCAACAGAAGGTGAATGGGTCAGTGGTGAAACCAGTGTTGATGAAATGCCAGCTCAGCTACGCAGGCTCGATCTTTTCCCTGAAGTGCCAGCAACGAAAGAAGCGGTCAGTGCTATAGAAAATGCAGACTGTTTAATATTGGGACCTGGTAGCTTCTTAACTAGTATTATGCCACCTCTTCTGCTGCCTGAAATAGGCAAAGCGATTGCTGAAAATACCAACGCTAAGGTAGTTTTTATCGAAAATTTATCACCAGAGCATGGTCCTGCAGGAAGAATGTCATTGAGACAAAAACTTGAATGGTGTGAGCGTTCATGTCAAGCAAGGAAGATTGACGTCGTGATTGGGGATACGCCTCACCCAGAATTGATGGCTGACTGGCACTGTATTACTCGCCCTCTTGCCTCACCAAATAGAGATTGGCGTCATGACCGAATCAAACTAAAAAAAGCGATAGAGGAGTTACTCTCTTAGCTTAAATCGTAGGAAAGAGTGCTTATCTACCACTCTTTCCTTGCATCATTTGAATCGTTAGCTTTCAGATTAATATACCTTAAAGCTTCATGAAACTTGCACAAAGCTTTGATAAGTATCATAAGTAAAACCGATAAGCTCAAGCATAAAATCTACGCTTTTCTCCAGCTCCAAATCTTGATTAAGCTTAACTCTAAAATCAATATCTAAAGCAAACTGACATAGCCTATCAGCACCAAAACTTGCTGCGCTACTTTTCAGTTCATGACATATGCTGGCTAAATAGGTTGCTAACTCTTCACCCTCTAATTGAATTAGGCGTTCTTTATACGCGGTTAGCTCCCCTAAAAATATCCCTAATAATACGGGTATATTTTCAGGTCCAATTTCATTCGCAAGTTGATCTATTTTGGTTTTATTTAAAACTTCACTCATCATACTTCTTCTTTTGCATTCCATGCTTGTAATTTGCGATAGATTGTTGAGGGACTAACATCTAAGTACCCAGCCGCACGTGGAATATTACCATCACACGCTTTAATCGCTTGCTCTATGGTGATTTTCTCACTTAGCCATAATGGTAGTATATCTTGAGCTGTCAGCACGGCTTCTTGCTGTTGCTTTTGTCGTAGCGTACTCTCTATAGGTTGATTCAAAGGTGGTGGCAACATATTTAATGTGATCTCTTCACCTTGATTCAGCACCACAACATTGCGCAATACATTTTGCAACTGGCGTACATTACCCGGCCATGCATATTGGTTAAAACGATCAAATACTTCAGCCGAGAAGCGGACAAAGTTCTTCCCCTCTTCATGAGACATATAGCCCAATAAAGAATAGGCAATCTCAATCACATCCTCTCCACGCTCACGCAAAGGAGGTAAATGCAATGGAATGACATATAAGCGGTAATAAAGATCTTCACGAAAGCGCCCTTCTTGAACTTCTTTCCAAGGATCTCTATTGGTTGCAGAAACAAAGCGTACATCCACCTTTTTCATTTTTGATGAGCCCACTTTTTGAAATGTACCCGTCTGAATAAAGCGTAGTAGCTTTGTCTGTAAATCCAAATCCATTTCACACAGCTCATCAAGGAACAGTGTCCCACCATCGGCCAACTCTGCAGCGCCTTGTCGATCCGTTGCTGCTCCAGTAAAGGCACCTTTGACATGACCAAACAACTCACTTTCAATGAGATCTTTTGGTATCGCAGCACAGTTAATAGCAATGAATGGCTTATCCCCTCGCTTACTTGCGGCATGAATAGCTTCTGCACACACTTCTTTGCCTGTACCACTTTCACCGGTAATGAAGATACTGGCTTTACTGGTTGCGGCTGAATCTATCGTTCTATAGACCGTTTGCATGGTATGACTACTGCCGATAAAACCTTGGTAGTTTTGACTTCCTTGGCTATCAGCTTCATTATTTCGCTTCGATGCTTTTCGCATACCATTATTGACCGTCACTCGTAGACGATCAGCTTCACAGGGCTTTAATAAGAAATCCTGTGCACCATGACGCATTGCTTGGACGGCAGTATCAATCGACCCATGCGCTGTCATAAAAATAATCGGCACATTTGGATTTGATTTCTTTACTGAAAACAGAACATCCATTCCTGTCATGTCCGGCAAACGTAAATCCAGTAGAATAAGATCGGGAATACGTTGCTTCAAACTTTCGATTGCCGCTAATCCCGTACCTACAATATTAATATCCAAGCCTAGTGGTGTTAAATATGAACGATATAAAGCCGCCACAGACACGGTATCTTCAACCATGAGTAAATACTTATTCTTTTTATTTTCTATTGGCATTGTTTTATTAATTGGTTGCATAGCCTAGCCATTACTGTCGTGTATTTTTTATCATTATGATTATTATAGTGCGATAGATTGCATATCACTTTAGTGACGCAAAATTCGTCAGCGTAATTTATCTTCTTTTTACCTCAATGGCACTACATAGCGGTAAAAATTAGGGCTTATTTTTCTATTTATAAGACAATAGACAACGAATCGTGCATTAACTGCATATTAGTACTAACTGTTTTCAATAAATTGCTGACGTAATTGCTCCATTTGATCGCGCTTTTGTGCCGCAAGTTCAAACTCTAGGTTTTGTGCATGCTGATACATCTCGCTTTCCAGTTTACGAATTTCTTTATCCAACTGCTTCGCGGTTAACAACTGATAATTAGCGGATGGCTCTGCAACCTTAGAAAGTGCAACGGTTGTTGCCGCTCGCTGTTTTTTCGATTTGGTAATATCCCCAAGCTCCATAATATCTTTTATATTACGTTTTAATGCTTGCGGGGTAATGCCTTGTTCAAGGTTATATTGCATCTGCTTTTCTCGGCGACGCTCTGTTTCATCAATCGCTTTTTTCATCGATTTAGTAATGCGATCACCATAAAGAATAGCGCGCCCTTCTAAGTTACGAGCGGCACGACCTATGGTTTGAATCAAAGAACGCTCCGAACGTAGAAAACCTTCTTTATCAGCATCTAGAATGGCAACGAGAGAAACTTCTGGCATATCTAAGCCTTCACGCAATAAGTTGATTCCAACGAGAACATCAAACTCACCTAAACGTAAATCGCGTATGATTTCCACTCGTTCAACCGTATCGATATCTGAATGTAAATAACGAACTCGAACATCATGCTCGGTGAGATATTCGGTTAAATCTTCCGCCATTCTTTTTGTCAGCGTCGTGACGAGAACACGTTCATGTTTTACTGCTCGAATGCGTATTTCTGATAGTAGATCATCAATTTGAGTGCTTACTGGTCGAACTTCAATTTGAGGATCTAATAGCCCAGTTGGACGTACGACTTGATCAGCAATATCATCAGCGGACTTTTCTAATTCATAATTCCCTGGTGTTGCTGAGACAAAAATAGTTTGCGGGGCAATCGACTCAAATTCATCAAACATCATAGGTCGATTATCTAACGCCGAAGGTAAGCGAAAACCGAACTCAACCAATGTCTCTTTTCTTGAACGATCGCCTTTATACATAGCACCAATTTGTGGAACGGTCACATGTGATTCATCGATAATCAACAAGCCATCATGAGGCAAATAGTCAAACAGTGTCGGTGGTGCTTCACCCGCATTACGACCGCTTAAATAACGCGAATAGTTTTCAATTCCTGAACAAAAGCCTAACTCATTCATCATCTCGATATCAAATTGAGTTCGCTGAGAAATTCGTTGCTCCTCTAGCAATTTGTTATTCTCTAGTAAGTACTTTTTACGCTCGTCTAACTCTTCTTTTATCTGTTCAATCGCTTCCAGTATTTTATCTCGCGGGGTGACATAGTGTGTTTTTGGATAAATAGTATAGCGTGGTAAGTCTCGCTGCTTAACTTCACCGGTTAGCGGATCAAACACACTAATACAGTCAACTTCATCATCAAACATTTCAATACGTACTGCATCTTGGTCTGATTCAGCAGGAAAAATATCGATAACTTCACCGCGTACACGAAATTGACCACGCTCAAATGCAACATCATTACGTGAATATTGCAGCTCTGCTAAACGACGTAAAATATCACGCTGATCAAGAATGTCACCACGGCAGACATGCAGCATCATTTTTAAATATGAATCTGGATCGCCCAAACCATATATTGCTGAAACCGAAGCAACAATAATGGCATCCTTACGCTCAAGTAATGCCTTCGTTGCTGACAAACGCATCTGTTCGATATGTGAGTTAACCGAGGCATCTTTTTCAATAAAAGTATCGGTCGTAGGGACGTAAGCTTCGGGTTGGTAATAATCATAATAAGAAACAAAGTACTCAACAGCATTGTTAGGGAAAAATGATTTCATCTCACCATACAACTGTGCTGCTAGAGTTTTATTCGGCGCTAGAACGATTGTCGGGCGTTGTGAAGTGGCAATAACATTCGCTAAAGTGAACGTTTTCCCTGAACCTGTCACACCCAATAAGGTTTGATTGGCAAGCCCTGCCTCTAATCCTTGTAATAAGGTTTTAATCGCTGTGGGTTGGTCGCCCGATGGTTGATATTCTGACACCAAATCAAATGCTTTATCCATGTTAACCTCTATAGTGATAGTCACTACTTAATACTCATACTAAATTGACCGAACAAAGAAAAAGATGTTCAGCTCACTGAGTCCATCACTTCTTATAAAAGAGTAAAAAAACGTTATTGTAGAAATATAACATTTTAATAGATAATCCGTTTAATATTTGCTATTCTCCTGCGCCCTTAAAAGTGAAAATATCGTTGTACAGAAAGAAAACAATCCACCACTTGTCCCCAAAACGCCCCGAAATTGTAACTGTCACCTAATTGTAACTTCCTGCATGTATAACTCATAAAACAACAAAAATATAAAAATCAGCAACTTAAAATCAGAAGCTGAAGTGCTCTCTATCCCCCACACTGCATAACTTTAACAAAATATGACTTACCAAACTTTCATCCACACAGTTATCCACAAAATCAGTGGATAAGTAATCACAGCCTAAAGCCCGCAAGGGATACAGAAATGTAAAGTTTTTTTTCTTACTTTTTCTAGCTTTTATTTGCTATTTTCCATTGACATAACTGCCACGCATCGCTATTATCTGCCCCGCTTTTAAGCAATTCCCCTTTAGTTCAGTTGGTAGAACGGCGGACTGTTAATCCGTATGTCGCAAGTTCAAGTCTTGCAAGGGGAGCCAAATTTTAAAAAAGCCGCATTGAGAAATGCGGCTTTTTTGCGTCTGGCGAATACGCAACGCATTTTCTTTTCTGTACTTTTGTCTCTCTATTTACGTATAAAAATACACCATCTGCGAAAAACCTTATGGATCCTTGGTTGTTATTGATCGCACAAAGCACGATAATATTAAGATCGGAATCCTACACACTATTAATTATGACCGAATATCTCTTACTGTTAGTTGGCACTGTACTGGTCAACAACTTTGTACTTGTAAAATTTTTAGGGCTATGTCCTTTTATGGGCGTCTCTAAAAAACTTGAAACTGCAATCGGAATGGGCTTAGCGACGACATTCGTACTAACCCTTGCTTCAGTTTGTTCTTATCTCGTTGAAAGCTATATTCTTGCACCTCTCAATATTGAGTTCCTACGCACGATGAGCTTTATTTTAGTGATTGCCGTTGTTGTGCAATTTACTGAGATGGTGGTGCATAAAACAAGCCCAACACTCTATCGTTTACTCGGTATCTTTTTGCCTTTGATTACGACTAACTGTGCGGTACTTGGTGTCGCACTGCTCAATATCAATGAAAACCATAATTTCATTCAATCTATTATCTATGGTTTTGGTGCTGCCGTTGGTTTTTCACTGGTGCTTATCTTGTTTGCTTCAATGCGAGAGCGAATTAATGCCGCTGACGTCCCATCTCCATTTAAGGGCGCTTCTATTGCCATGATTACCGCTGGATTAATGTCTCTTGCCTTCATGGGCTTTACTGGATTGGTGAAGTTATAATGCTGACAATTATCATTTCTGTTACTGCGATCGTTATTTTAGCGGCATTTTTTGGTGGTATTTTAGGGTTTGCTTCTATTCGCTTTAAAGTGGAAGCCGATCCGATTGTTGACCAAATTGACTCGATTTTACCGCAAACACAATGTGGACAATGTGGCTACCCTGGTTGTCGACCTTATGCAGAGGCCATTGCTAATGGAGACAGCGTTAATAAGTGCCCACCTGGTGGTCAGGCTACCATTGAGAAACTCGCTGATCTTATGGGAGTTGAAGTTGAATACTCTGCTCATGAGTTAGACAGTGTAAAAAAAGTCGCTTTTATTCATGAAGATATGTGTATTGGTTGCACTAAATGTATCCAAGCATGCCCTGTTGATGCCATTGTTGGCGGAACAAAAGCACTTCACACTGTGATTAAAGATGAATGTACTGGTTGTGATTTATGTGTCGCTCCATGCCCTACCGATTGTATTGAGATGATGCCAATTGAAATCACCACTGATAACTGGAAGTGGCAACTTAACGCTATCCCAGTTGTTGATATTACTAACACCCCTGTAGCAGACACTTCCTCTGCCGATCAAGATAAGTAGAGGTTGGCATGCAATCCTTAATTCAACAAATTCGTAGTGGCGCATTATGGGACTTCCCAGGTGGCGTGCACCCTTCTGACAATAAACGCCAGTCTAATCAAACGATTTTATCCCGAGCTTCGATTCCCAATGAATTGGTGCTGCCGGTTAAGCAGCACATAGGTAAAGCGGGTGATTTATTAATTAATGCCGGTGATTATGTTTTAAAAGGTCAGCCATTAACGAAGTCAAACACAAGCTTTATGCTGCCAGTTCACGCCCCGACCTCTGGTGTGATTTCAGCGATTGAACCTAGAACGACAGCGCACCCTTCAGGCTTAACGGAATTGTGTATTGTTCTTACTCCAGATCATCAAGACACTTGGATTGAGCGTACGCCGGTGAGTGACTTTACTCAGCAAACCAATGAACAGTTATTAGATATCATTCGTCAAGCAGGTATCGCTGGTATGGGTGGCGCAGGATTCCCAACGGCTCGAAAAATTCAGTCGGGACTCGCTCGTACTGATATTTTCATAATAAATGCAGCTGAATGTGAGCCTTATATAACCGCGGACGATAAGCTTCTTCAAGAACATGCCCAAGATGTCCTTGATGGTATTCGCGTTGTTGAGCACATTTTAAAGCCAAAGCTGACCATTATTGGTATTGAAGATAATAAACCTGAAGCAATAAAAGCTCTTGAGTTAGCCGCTAAAGATCATGATGTGATTATTCGTGTCATCCCAACAAAGTACCCTTCCGGTGGTGAAAAGCAACTGATTAAAGTACTCACCAATAAAGAAGTCCCTGCTGGTGGTATTCCTGCGGATATCGGCATTGTGGTACAAAATATAGGCTCATTATACGCGATTAAAAAAGCCGTCATTGAAGGTGAGCCTGTTATTGAACGAGTGGTGACGTTAACTGGCAAAGCGTTCAAACAGCCTCGTAATGTCTGGGCTCTGATTGGTACACCTGTCCAAGCATTACTCAACGAGTTTGATTACCAAGCAGATAAAAAACTGCCTCGACTTATTATGGGTGGTCCAATGATGGGCTTTACTCTCCCGCATAGTCAGGTCCCGATTACCAAAACAGCCAACTGTATTTTAGCGCCAACACGTCGAGAGATTTCAGAATCACGCTATGAAATGGAATGTATTCGTTGCGGTGAATGTGCTGAGGTCTGCCCTGCATCTTTACTTCCTCAGCAGTTACAGTGGTATGCAAAATCTGAAGAGTTCGATAAATGCGAGCAACTTAACTTAAAAGATTGCATTGAATGTGGTGCCTGTGCTTTTGTCTGCCCAAGTGAAATACCACTGGTAAAATACTACCGCCAAGCCAAAGCTGAAATGCGTAGTCAGAAAGAAGCAAGTGAAGCGGCAGAACGTGCCAAAATCCGCTTTGAAGAACGTAAATCTCGTTTAGAAAGAGACAAAGCTGAACGTGAAAATCGCTTTAAAAAAGCCGCTGATGATCGCCGTAAAGATATGAAAAAATCAGACGGTGGTAATGATGCTGTTGCTGCCGCCATTGCGCGCGTTAAAGCTCAACAGGCTGAGAAGCCCACCAGCACTGAGCCAACCGTAAAACCAGCGGTTGCCGCTGCCATTGCGAAAGCGAAAGCCAAGCAAGCCGCTGCTGCCCAGTCAGGAAAAACAGAGCCTGACAACTCAGAAATGAGTCAATTACGTGCAGAGCGAAAACGCCAAGCAAGAGCACGTAAAGCTGAAGCCGAAAAAACAGCACTAAATAGTGATAATCAAACCTCTAAAGCCTCTGTATCAGTGGATGTTGACGCTAAAGCTGATCCGAAAAAAGCTGCGGTTGCCGCCGCCATTGCACGCGCTAAAGCCCGTAAAGCAAAAGCAACAACGGATAACGCAGCGCCAACAAATGAGCAATCATCAGTCGCTAGCGAACCAAAAGAAAGTGCTGATACCGAAGTTGACCCGAAAAAAGCCGCAGTTGCCGCTGCCAT
>NZ_MCUV01000032.1 GCF_002873395.1 Vibrio sp. 10N.286.49.B3
TTCCGCCACGACCGCAGCAATTTTTCTCTACTAAGAAGACTTAGTTAAGAGTATATAGTTATATCGATATTGGTATTTCAATATAACGTTGTAATAGTGGCTGGGCTACCTGGATTCGAACCAGGGAATGCTGGCATCAAAAGCCAGTGCCTTACCGCTTGGCGATAGCCCAACAAGGATTCTTACGAATCAATTCCATAAAGGAATGATGGTGCGGTCGGAGAGACTTGAACTCTCACACCTCTCGGCGCCAGAACCTAAATCTGGTGCGTCTACCAATTCCGCCACGACCGCAGCAATTTTTCTCTACTAAGAAGACTTAGATAAGAGTATATAGTTATATCGATATTGGTATTTCAATATAACGTTGTAATAGTGGCTGGGCTACCTGGATTCGAACCAGGGAATGCTGGCATCAAAAGCCAGTGCCTTACCGCTTGGCGATAGCCCAACAGGGATTCTTACGAATCGATTCCATAAAGGAATGATGGTGCGGTCGGAGAGACTTGAACTCTCACACCTCTCGGCGCCAGAACCTAAATCTGGTGCGTCTACCAATTCCGCCACGACCGCAGCAAAGCTTTTACTCTAGCGAAGAGTATAGTTATAGCGATATTGGATAGTCGGTATAACGTTGTGTTTCTTCGGAAAAGAAGAATGGTGGCTACTGCGGGATTTGAACCTGCGACCCCATCATTATGAGTGATGTGCTCTAACCAACTGAGCTAAGTAGCCAATAAATACTGTTAAGAATAACAATGCTTATTTTTAATAAGTATGGTGCGGTCGGAGAGACTTGAACTCTCACACCTCTCGGCGCCAGAACCTAAATCTGGTGCGTCTACCAATTCCGCCACGACCGCAGCAATAGCTTTTACTCTAGCGAAGAGTGTAGTTATATCGATATTGGTATTTCAATATAACGTTGTTATTCTTCAAAAAAGAAGAATGGTGGCTACTGCGGGATTTGAACCTGCGACCCCATCATTATGAGTGATGTGCTCTAACCAACTGAGCTAAGTAGCCATATTTGTAAGCGAGACAATATAATACAAAGTTGCCTCTAGTTCTACCCAAATTCAAAAGAATTTCAATAAAACGAAAATGTTGGCTGGGCTACCTGGATTCGAACCAGGGAATGCTGGCATCAAAAGCCAGTGCCTTACCGCTTGGCGATAGCCCAACAAGGATTCTTACGAATCAATTCCATAAAGGAATAATGGTGCGGTCGGAGAGACTTGAACTCTCACACCTCTCGGCGCCAGAACCTAAATCTGGTGCGTCTACCAATTCCGCCACGACCGCAGCAAAGCTTTTACTCTAGCGAAGAGTGTAGTTATATCGACATTGGTATTTCAATATAACGTTGTAATCTTTACAAAGTAGAAATGGTGGCTACTGCGGGATTTGAACCTGCGACCCCATCATTATGAGTGATGTGCTCTAACCAACTGAGCTAAGTAGCCATTTCTAAATTGTTGCTCACTTCAGTAAGTTGCCTTATCGCTGTGAACGGGGCGCATTATGCGTAGTTGAGCCAAAACCGTCAATACTTTTTTTGAATAAATTTAAGAAAAAATGCTGTTCGCCTTTTTTTTAAGCAAAGAGGTGTGTTTGTGATCTAAAACTGGTAGTTATTTACCACCCCTGCTAGGGTTTAATATCTTGCTTTTGTTCGTTTAGAATCGCAGGCATAAAAAAAGCCAGCGTAAATGCTGGCTTTTTTGGTTCGATATGCAAATAAAAATCACATTCGATAGTATTTTCGAGTACTAACTCTTATACATTGAAGCGGAAGTGGACAACATCACCATCTTTAACAATGTAATCTTTACCTTCTAGACGCCATTTACCTGCATCTTTAGCACCACTCTCACCATTAAATTCGATGAAGTTATCGTAACCAACAACTTCTGCACGAATAAAGCCTTTCTCAAAGTCAGTGTGGATCTTACCTGCAGCTTGTGGTGCTGTTGCGCCAATTGGAATTGTCCATGCGCGAACTTCTTTAACACCAGCTGTAAAGTAAGTTTGTAGAGTTAGTAGTTCGTAGCCTGAACGAATTACGCGGTTTAGTCCTGGCTCTTCAATACCCATATCCGCTAGGAACTCTTCACGATCTTCATCATCAAGCTCTGATAGCTCAGATTCAATAGCAGCACAAACAGGAACAACCACGTTGTTTTCTTTTGCAGCGTACTCACGAACAAGCTCAAGGTACGGGTTATTATCAAAACCATCTTCATTAACGTTAGCGATGTACATCGTTGGCTTTAACGTTAGGAAGTTTAGGTAACCGATAGCAGCGAGTTCTTCTTTTGATAGCTCAAGGCTACGAGCCATGCCACCTTCAGTAAGGATAGGTAGTAGCTTCTGTAGCACTGCAATTTCAAATTTAGCGTCTTGATCACCGCCTTTCGCTTTCTTCGTTTGACGGAAGATAGCACGCTCACAAGAGTCTAAATCGGCAAGAGCAAGCTCTAGGTTAATGATCTCAATATCTTCGATAGGTGAGATACGGCCTGCAACGTGAATGATGTTTTCATTTTCAAAACAACGCACAACATGACCAATTGCATCTGTTTCACGGATGTTAGCTAGGAATTTGTTACCTAGACCTTCACCACGAGAAGCACCAGCAACAAGACCTGCAATATCTACAAATTCCATTGTTGTTGGTAAAACACGCTCTGGAACAACAATTTTAGCCAGTGCATCTAGACGAAGATCCGGAACTGGAACCACACCAGTGTTTGGCTCGATAGTACAGAACGGGAAGTTCGCTGCTTCGATACCAGCTTTAGTAAGTGCATTAAACAGAGTTGATTTACCGACGTTTGGTAGACCAACGATGCCACATTTAAAACCCATGATATAAACCTTATTCTGCTTTGAACGTATGTAAGCGATTTTGTGCTTTAGGTAGACCATCTTTTAGTAAGATGTCTAGGCTGCGTACTGACTCGTCAACGACGGCATCAATACACTCTTGCTCTTTTGTTGGAGCTTTACCTAATACATAACCTGCGACTTTATCTTTATGCCCTGGGTGGCCGATACCGAGCCTAAGGCGATAGAATTCTTTATTGTTTCCTTGCTTGCTGATGATGTCTTTTAGTCCGTTATGACCGCCATGACCACCACCTTTCTTAAATTTACCAACACCTGGAGGTAAGTCTAGCTCATCATGAGCAACCATGATTTCTTCTGGTTTTATTTGATAAAATTTAGCAAGTGCTGCAACCGCTTTACCCGATAAGTTCATAAAAGTAGTTGGGATCAGCAAGCGAAGATCTTCGCCATGCACCATAATACGTCCCGTTAATCCAAAGAACTTTGCTTCATTCTTTAGAGTGACATTGTGGACTCGTGCTAACTCTTCAACGACCCAGGCACCCGCATTATGGCGAGTTCTGGCATATTCTGGACCTGGATTAGCCAGTCCAACGAGTAGTTTTATTTGTTGGCTCAAGGTTTCGATCTCTCTGGAATGACAAAAAGCGCGGTATGATAGCATACTTTTTTCATCAGATGCGAAGAACGCGAATTCGCGAATGAAGAAAGTGACTGCCATAAAAAAACCACCTTATCAAAAGGTGGTTTTTTTCATACTCAACATTAAATTAAATAGTAGAACAACACTAATGGCGTTGTTCTGACATTAAATTAGTGGCTGAACATTGCTGAAATTGACTCTTCATTGCTGATACGACGAATCGCTTCAGCTAGCATGCTTGATAAAGTCAGTTGTGATACTTTACCCGTTGCTGCCATTTCAGGAGACAAAGTGATTGAGTCAGTTACGATAACTTGATCCAATACTGATTCTTTGATGTTCTTTGCAGCAGTACCTGAGAATACCGCGTGAGTTGCGTAAGCAAATACACGTTTAGCGCCACGTTCTTTTAGCGCTTCAGCTGCTTTACATAGTGTGCCACCAGTATCGATCATGTCATCAACGATTACACAGTCACGACCTTCAACATCACCAATTAGGTTCATTACTTCAGAAACGTTTGCACGTGGACGACGCTTATCAACGATAGCAATGTCGATATCGCCTAGTGCTTTAGCCGTTGCACGAGCGCGAACAACGCCACCTAGATCCGGAGATACAACAACAGGATCTTCAAGACCACGGTTTGCCATGTCTTCTAGTAGAACAGGTGTGCCGAAAATGTTATCAACAGGTACATCGAAGAAGCCTTGGATTTGCTCTGCGTGTAGGTCGATAGTTAAAACGCGGTCAACACCAACGTTTGATAGGAAATCAGCAACAACTTTTGCAGTAATTGGCACACGAGCAGAACGTACACGACGATCTTGACGAGCGTAACCAAAGTATGGGATTACAGCTGTAATACGGCCCGCTGAAGCACGGCGCATTGCATCAATCATTACTACCAGTTCCATCAAGTTGTCATTGGTTGGCGCACAAGTTGATTGAATGATAAATACATCACTACCACGAACGTTTTCGTTGATTTGAACAGCGACTTCGCCATCAGAAAAACGGTCAACAGTAGCATCTCCAAGAGAGATGTAAAGACGGTCAGCAATACGTTGGGCTAGTTCAGGTGTTGCGTTACCAGCAAATAGCTTCATATCAGGCACGGTGGAAACCTCGGGTTGCGTCTAATTTAAATAGAGTAGGTGTGGGCTGATTGGTAGTCAGCCAATGTCTCTTTCAAAGGTGAAATATTTCGACCTTTAGCGATAAACGCAGAGACGGTGTCAGGTAATTTATTCAGTATAGTATCAGCATCTTGCTTCGTGTTAAATTCGGCAAAAACACATGATCCTGTACCGGTTAATCTTGACGGCGCATATTGTAACAGCCAAGAAAGTTGCTTATCAACCTCTGGATACAGTAAACGGACTATTTTTTCGCAATCGTTTCCGTAATCTTGCTCCAAAAGTGCTTCAAGTGTGCGTTTTGGTGTATTTCTCGTCAGTTTAGGATGGGTGAATATGTCCACAGTTGCAATGTTACTTGATGGTTTTATCACCAAGTACCATTTTTCTTGTGGGTGAGCTCTAACTAATAGTTCACCAACACCCTCTGCAAAGGCCGAAAAACCACGGACAAAGACAGGAACATCAGCACCAAGTTTTAGTCCAATTGCAGCGAGTTCATCATCACTAAAATTCAGTTGCCATAGATAATTTAAAGCAACTAATACCGTTGCCGCATTCGATGAACCACCTCCGAGTCCACCCCCCATAGGTAGAATCTTGTCTAATTCAATCTTAGCCCCATAGTGGATGTTGATACTCTTCTGTTGAGCATACTCGCGCAAAGCAATCGCAGCTCGCCAAATTAGATTGTCTTGAGTCGCAACCCCATCAATTTCAGGTTCAATCGTAACAGCGCTATCGGGTGTGGCAGTGATAGTGAGTGTGTCGCCGTAATCAATGAACTGAAATAAGGTCTGTAGTTCATGATATCCATTGTCTCTTTGCCCCGTAATATAGAGGAATAAGTTCAACTTTGCCGGAGAAGGCCAATGGGTGGTATGCGTGATCATTGTGGCAATGTCCATTTTGAAATAACAATATTTAATGTGGTATCAGGTTGAGTTAACTGGAGCTTACGAGGCAAAGGCAACATGCCTTGAGAAAAAGATTCAAGTCGATAGTTAGAGTAAGTGAGAAGCCATAGCTGGTTATTGAGTTGCTCAGTCAGTGAAGCCAGTGTATTACTCTCATTCAATTGGTAAGTACTTGCATTAGCCGGTAAGCCTAATAGCCATTGCGGTAAATTATCAATCGGTATGACAAGGCCCGTTAAGTTTTTAATTAATACAGCCGCATTGGTGTCAGTAAACGTTTGATCATCATAAGTCACCACTTTTGCGCCATTGGGGGTGACCGTTAAATTGAGAACGGTTTGACCTAAGAAGGTTGTGAGACGCAGTTGACTCAATTGCTCTGAGTGCTGCCATTGAAAATTAAAGCTTTGGCGTTGGTCTTTGCCTATATAGCCTAGTTTGCCATTCGCTTTATAATGGGTAATTTTCGATAGTTCAGCTTGGTGCGCTTGCCATTCAACACTGGTTGGTTGAGTAGGAATTGAAGAACAACCGATAAGATAAAGTGCCGATAAGGCAATCAAAAAAATTTGGTAAGCTTGTTTCATTTTATTTGCTCACAACTTGCTCAATTATAGGGGGGAAGCGTCTTGACTATACCATTGAACTCACGAAGTCAGGAAAACAAATTGTTCAGACCCTTTAAATACATCCATGCATCAAGTAAAATTCTCCCTCATTTTGTATCTTGAACAGAGTACCCTCAATACATGTCTTTGCTTGCTATTGGAATTAACCATAACACTGCACCCGTTAGGCTGCGTGAAAAAGTGGCCTTTTCGCCAGATAAGTTATCTGCTGCGCTAGGTCAACTTAACGCCAGTACTAATGTTAATGGTAGCGTTATACTCTCGACTTGCAATCGCACCGAGATATATTGTGACGTTAATTCGATTGAACAAGATGGCATTATTAAATGGCTATCGGATTTTCACCAAGTTGATCCAAGTGAATTAAAGCCAAGTTTATATGTTTATAAGCAAGAGGCAGCTGTAAAGCATCTTATGCGTGTCGCTTGTGGGTTAGATTCCTTGGTGCTTGGCGAACCTCAAATCTTAGGGCAAGTAAAGCAAGCTTACCTCGAGTCAAGAGAGTGTGGGTCTGTGGATGCAACGATGGAAAAGCTGTTTCAAAAAACCTTTTCAGTGGCTAAGCGAGTACGGACTGAAACCGAAATTGGTAGCAGTGCGGTATCGGTCGCCTACGCCGCTTGTACATTAGCAAAACAAATTTTTGAATCATTAACACAATCGACGGTTTTATTGGTTGGTGCCGGTGAGACAATCGAGTTGGTCGCTAAGCACTTAAGCAGTAACGGTTGCACAAAGATGATAGTTGCCAACCGAACGCGCGAGCGAGCCTTGGGGTTAGCGCAAGAGTTTGGTGCAGAGGTTATTAGCCTATCAGAGATCCCTCAGCACTTACAGCGAGCTGACATTGTGATTAGCTCAACTGCCAGTCCATTGCCAATTATAGGTAAAGGGATGGTCGAGAGTGCGCTGAAAATTCGCAAGCACCAACCGATCTTATTTGTTGATATTGCCGTGCCGCGAGATATTGAATCTCAGGTGGGCGATCTAAATGATGCGTACCTTTATAGTGTGGATGACCTACAATCTATAGTTAATGGTAATATAGAGCAAAGAAAGGTCGAAGCTATCCAAGCTGAAACGATTGTCAGTGACGAAACACATACTTTTATGTCATGGATTCGCTCACTACAAGCGGTGGACAGTATTCGTCAATATCGTCATGAATCTAATCAAGTCCGCGAAGACTTATTAGCCAAAAGTTTACAAGCATTAGTATCAGGTGTTGATCCTGAGCGAGTGCTAGTAGAGTTGAGTAATAAACTCACCAATAAATTGATCCATGCTCCGACACGTGCATTGCAAACTGCCGCGGAACAAGGAGAACCTGCAAAATTACTGGTCATTAGACAGAGTTTGGGTCTTGATGACCCTCAATGATTTTAAGACCTTAAATAAAGATAAGTAACTATGAAAGCCTCGATTCGAATTAAGCTTGAAACACTTGTTGAACGTTATGAAGAAGTTCAACACCTCCTTGGTGATCCAGATGTTCTCGGTGACCAAAATAAATTCCGTGCTTTATCTAAAGAGTACTCTCAATTAGAAGAAGTAACGAAGTGCTTCCAAGATTACCAACAAGCTCAAGAAGATCTTGTTGCGGCTGAAGAAATGGCCAATGAAGATGACGCAGAAATGCGTGAAATGGCACAAGAAGAGATTAAAGAAGCAAAAGAAGCAATCGAGAAATTGAATGCCGATTTACAGATCCTTCTGCTACCAAAAGATCCGAACGACGAGCGTAACTGTTTCCTAGAGATCCGTGCGGGCGCGGGTGGTGATGAAGCGGGTATCTTCGCTGGTAACCTTTTCCGTATGTATTCTCGTTTTGCAGAGAAGAAAGGCTGGCGCGTTGAAGTGATGAGTTGTAATGACTCAGAGCAAGGCGGCTACAAAGAAATGATCGCGAAAGTAAGCGGTGATAGCGTTTACGGCACAATGAAGTTTGAATCAGGTGGTCACCGTGTTCAACGCGTTCCTGAGACAGAGTCACAAGGTCGTGTTCATACCTCAGCATGTACCGTTGCTATTATGCCTGAGATCCCAGAAGCCGATATGCCTGAGATTAAATCTGGCGATCTAAAAATTGATACCTTCCGTGCATCGGGTGCTGGTGGTCAGCACGTTAACACGACGGATTCTGCTATCCGTATTACTCACTTACCAACTGGTACCGTTGTTGAGTGTCAGGACGAACGTTCACAGCATAAAAACAAAGCAAAAGCGATGTCAGTGCTAGCGGCTCGTATTATCCAAGCTGAAGTAGAAAAGCGTGCAGCAGAAGTTTCTGATACTCGTCGTAACCTACTAGGTTCTGGTGACCGTAGTGACCGTATTCGTACTTATAACTACCCACAAGGTCGTGTATCCGATCACCGCATCAACTTAACGCTATACCGTCTATCTGAAGTATTAGAAGGCGATCTACAAAGCTTAGTTGATCCAGTGATTCAAGAATACCAAGCCGATCAATTAGCAGCACTAGCGGACAATAACTAATTTATGAGTCCTTTGCCTACGATTGAACATGCATTAAAAGCCGCAATCGTTGAGTTGCAAGAGGCGGAGAGTGATTCTCCGTCCCTTGATGCTGCGGTACTACTATGTCATGCCTTAAATAAGCCTCGTTCTTACCTACTAACTTGGCCTGAAAAAACACTTGAACCCTCTATCTATTCACACTTCTTATCGCTATTACAACGACGCATAACTGGTGAGCCCGTGGCTTACATTGTTGGTGAACGAGAGTTTTGGTCTTTACCTCTAAAAGTTTCCCCGTCTACCTTGATCCCTCGTCCAGATACTGAGCGATTGGTCGAAGTGGCTTTAGATAAGACCTTTGAGCAACAAGGCGACATATTAGATTTAGGGACGGGTACTGGTGCAATTGCGTTGGCGTTAGCTTCAGAAATGCGATCGCGCCAAGTCGTTGGTATTGATCTACGCACTGAAGCGCAACAACTGGCGACAGAAAATGCGCAAAATCTCAATATTGATAATGCTCAATTTTTACAAGGAAGCTGGTTTGAGCCATTAAGTAAGGGGCAAAAGTTCAGTTTAATTGTTTCTAATCCTCCTTATATTGAGAAAAATGATCCTCACTTATTGCAAGGTGATGTTCGCTTTGAGCCCATGTCTGCCTTGGTTGCAGAGGATAATGGGTTAGCTGATATTCAGCATATATCTTCGCATGCCGTTGACTATTTAGACGACAAAGCCTGGTTGGTTTTTGAGCATGGTTACGATCAAGGGCAAGCAGTAAGAAATATCTTAAAATCGCTTGGCTATCACAATATTGCAACAGAGAAAGATTACGCAGGTAACGATAGAGTAACATTAGGTCAACACTTGGCAAGATAGTGTTAATTTATTTCAACGACAATTGAGTTAAACAGAGAGTAGATATGTACGAAGGATTAAAGCATTTTCATTTATTAACGATCGTGATTAGTGTTCTGTTACTAGCCGTTCGTTATGGCTTGATGATGATGGATTCCCCAAAATTGCAGCATCCATTTTTAGTTCGTTTCCCACACATAAATGATTCAGTGTTACTGCTATCAGGTTTTGGTTTGATTTACCTAACGGGATTTATTCCTTTTACTCCTTCAGCGCCATGGTTAACAGAGAAGTTAACTTGTGTGATGGCCTATATCGTACTTGGTTTTTTCTCTTTACGTCTTGGGCGTACAAAATTGCTAAGAACATTAGCTTTTTTCGGAGCATTAGGCTGGTTAGGTATGGCAGCAGGAATTGCTGTAACAAAAACTGCAACTTTTTTTGGGTGATAGGCAATGCGTAAATTATTTGATGAAGATTTTGAAAGTATTGAACTGATTGAAGGTGGGGTGATCTTAAATAAAACGATCGATCCCAACTTTCCAGATGTAAAAGTAAAAGCGCAAATTGAAGCGTTAAGGGAAGAGCTAGCAACGATCATGAGTGATCCTGCTCAACTTAGCCCTGAAGCGACAGGGAAGGAAAAATTAGCACTGATTATTGAGGTGTTTTATCAACGTTGGGGGTTTGTTGGTGACGATGAAACCTTCTTCCACTCAAATAATAGCCTGTTAGATAAGGTACTAGAAAAGCGTAAAGGCTTGCCAGTCACCTTAGGTGCTTTACTATTATTCTTTTGTCGTCAGCATAATTTACCGGTCGAAGGGGTGAATTTCCCGACTCAGTTTTTATTGCGCTTCAATTGGTCAGATAATGATATTGTCTACTTAAACCCTTTCATCGGCGAGTATACGGATGAACATACGCTACAAGCTTGGATAATTGGTTATGAAGGGCCACTAGCGAAACTTGAAAGAAGACATTTAGAAACAGCTGATAACCCAATGGTGATCGGTCGCTGGTTAGGCATAATCAAGCAGGCCCTGATTAGTGAAGATCGTTTTGAATTGGCGCTTAGCTGCTCAAAACTCGTCTTTACATTTAATGATGATGATCCAAATGAATTTCGTGATCGTGGTCTGATTTATCATAAGTTAGGTTGTGATGCTGCGGCTATCGCTGATCTTGAGTATTTTCTTTCTAAAGCCCCACCAGGGGTAGAAGCGACCTTGGTTGGTCATGAGTTGGAAAAAATTAAACTCAACAGACCAACGGTAGTTCATTGATTTAAATTGCTCTGGTTTTAGCGAACGCCATTACTGCTTTATAAAAGAATGATTAATAATTTAGAGAGAATAAAATGGAACAAAAAATAGTTCATGTTGGTGATATTCCTGTAGCTAATGATAAGCCGTTTACCCTTTTCGCTGGTATGAATGTTCTTGAATCTCGCGATCTTGCTATGCAGATTTGTGAGCATTACGTTAAGGTGACTGAAAAGCTAGGTATCCCATACGTATTTAAAGCATCATTTGATAAAGCAAACCGTAGCTCTGTACACTCTTACCGTGGTCCAGGTATGGAAGAAGGTTTAAAAATCTTCCAAGAGCTAAAAGAGACGTTTGGTGTGAAAATCATTACGGATATTCATACAGAAGCACAAGCTCAGCCAGTTGCAGATGTGGTTGATGTGATTCAGTTGCCAGCATTCCTAGCTCGCCAAACTGACTTAGTTGAAGCAATGGCAAAGACGGGTGCGGTTATTAATGTTAAGAAACCACAATTTATGAGCCCAAACCAAGTTGGCAATATTGTCGATAAGTTTGCAGAATGTGGTAACGAAAACATCATCTTATGTGAGCGCGGCTCTTGCATGGGTTATGATAACTTAGTGGTTGATATGCTTGGTTTTGGTGTAATGAAGAAATCATCAAACGGCAGCCCAATTATTTTTGATGTGACGCACTCTCTACAGATGCGTGATCCATCAGGTGCTGCTTCAGGTGGTCGTCGTGAGCAAACGGTTGAACTTGCTAAAGCGGGTCTAGCGACGGGTATTGCGGGCTTATTTATTGAAGCTCACCCAACGCCGGATCAAGCAAAGTGTGACGGTCCTTCAGCGTTACCATTAGATAAGCTAGAACCTTTCCTTGCTCAGATGAAATCACTGGATGATTTGATCAAAGGTTTTGCACATATCGATATTCGCTAATTCTATCAATCTAGTTTGACTAGGGTTGTTACCAGCGACATAAGGTTAATAGTAAACGCCGATTTATTCTTAGAGTAAGTCGGCTTTTTTGATCTGGAAGGTCAAAGACAACAAATATCACCTCCATATTCTGCATCAATATAGAGCTCATCACCTCCTACCTCTCAATTAAAGAGGTTAAAGAAACCATCACAGAAAGTATCAAAAATAAGACATTAAAAATAACAACGGCATTAGTTAAATAAATGTTGGCTTTTGTTGCATCTTTACTACCACCGTTTGTCATCATTCATTTACAATAAGCGTTAGAGAAGGATCACTATTGTAAGGTATTACCATGAAAGCTTGTCTTATTTTAAAGTCTACCCTGAGCATTGCTATACTCTCAACGTTGGCAGCTTGTTCATCTCAATCACAACAAGTTGTCGCTTGGAATGCAGATACCACTTATAAATTAACGGTATTGCACACCAATGATCACCATGGTCGTTTTTGGCAAAATAAATATGGTGAATATGGCATGGCAGCACGTAAAACCTTAATTGATGAACTACGTGCAGAAGTTGCCGCTGAAGGAGGGAGCTTACTGCTGCTTTCTGGTGGTGATATTAATACCGGCGTTCCAGAGTCAGATCTGCAAGATGCCGAGCCTGACTTCAAAGGGATGTCGAAAATTGGTTATGATGCGATGGCACTCGGTAACCATGAATTTGATAACTCATTAGATGTATTATTTAAGCAGCAATCTTGGGCTAATTTCCCAATGCTGTCTGCAAATATATACAGTAAGGAAACAGGCAAACGCTTATTTCAACCTTACCAAATGTTTGATAAACAAGGTGTCAAAATTGCCGTTATTGGCTTAACTACTGAAGATACGGCCAAAATAGGTAACCCAGAATTTATCAATAGCATTGATTTTCGGGACCCAAAAGTAGAAGCCAAAGCACTCATCGCTGAACTTAACGCATCAGAACAACCGGATTTAATCTTTGCGGTTACTCATATGGGTCACTATGAAAATGGTAAAAATGGCGTCAACGCACCAGGAGATGTCGCGTTAGCTCGTTACCTTGATGAAGGTGATCTGGATATGATCGTTGGCGGGCACTCACAAGAGCCAGTGTGTATGGAAGCGCCTAATGTCATCATGAAAAACTTTAAGCCAAGTGATGAATGTAAGCCAGATAAACAAAATGGGACTTACATCGTTCAGGCGCATGAGTGGGGTAAATATGTTGGACGTGCTGATTATGAATTCCGTAATGGTGAACTAAGCATGGTTAGCTACGATCTTATCCCGGTCAACTTAAAGAAAAAAATTAAAGTTGATGGCAAAAGTGAGCGAGTTTTCATTGAGTCTGAAATAAAGCCAGATGCTGAGATGTTAAGTTTTTTACGTCCTTACCAAGAAGAAGGGCAGTCAAAGCTTAATATTAAAATTGCAGAAACCAATAATAAACTGGAAGGTGATCGCAATGTGGTTCGTTTCCAGCAGACTAACCTTGGACGCTTAATTGCTACCGCCCATATGCAGCGTGCTAAAGCCGATTTCGGTGTGATGAATTCAGGTGGTGTTCGTGACTCAATTGAAGGGGGCGATGTAACGTATAAGGATGTATTGAAAGTTCAGCCATTTGGCAATATCGTCACTTATGTTGATATGAGTGGTGCTGAAGTTTTAGATTACCTTAATATTGTAGCAACGAAGCCGGTTGACTCTGGTGCGTATGCGCAATTTGCTGGAATATCGATGCGTATTGTCGAAGGGAAAGTATCCAATGTCTTTATTGGTGATAGGCAGCTACGTTTAGATCAATCTTATCGTTTTAGTATTCCAAGCTTTAACGCGGCTGGTGGTGATGGCTACCCAGTTATTAACACACACCCAGGTTATGTTAATACCGGCTTTACCGATGCAGAAGTATTGAAAGATTTCTTACAAGCTAGCAGCCCGTTGGATGTAAACCTTTTTGCACCTTCTGGTGAGATCGTTTATAAATAACAGTGAATGCCAGTTTTGAAAAAGCGACCCAATTGGTGTCGCTTTTTTTATTGAATCCATAACGATAAACAATAGAGTTAACCATGACCCCTGCGATTAATTTAGCCAAAAAAAAGAAAATAGAGCATAAGATCCACCAATATCAGCATGATTCTAATTGTAAAAGCTATGGTCTCGAGGCTGCAGAGGTATTAGGGCAAGATCCTGCGAGTGTATTTAAAACACTACTATTTTGTATTAATGGAGAAGCGAAAAATCTAGCCGTAGCCATTATTCCCGTTGATAAAAAACTGAATTTAAAGCTCGCAGCTAAGTCAGCAAAAGCGAAAAAAGCAGAGATGGCTGACCCCGACATCGCGCAAAAAACGACAGGTTATGTCGTCGGCGGGATTAGTCCATTGGGGCAGAAAAAAGCTTTACCAACTTTTATTGATGATAGTGCTCAAGTGCAAGGAACAATTTGTGTGAGTGCTGGTAAACGAGGGTTAGAAATAGAATTAGCGCCAAGTGATTTAGCCAATTTGACTCGTGGGCAGTTTGTTTCGTTGACAGAGTAGGAGACTCACTCTTATCAATATGCGAGTTGAATCTATATTGCAGCGTAGGTTATAGCAATTGTAGCCAATCATGATGAGGCGGGCTAAAAAGCAAACCTCATCAATGATTAAGCGCGGTTACTTTTTCAAGCTTAATGTGCCAGGTACACGCTTTGGTGCTGGCTTATTAGCAGGGCGCTGTCTTGAACCTTCATTATTGCGACGGTCATCATAACGCGACTGACCATTGCGTGAAGAGGTTGGTCTTTCACTGTTGTTACGGCGCTCGCCTTGGCGTCCATCGTTTTGACGACCTTCACCTTGACGTCCGTGACCACGCTTACCATTAGGCGCATGACGGAACTCATCACCACCACGACCACTGTACGTTTTATGGCGAATCGCGGCATTTTCTTCTTGTTTACGAGCATCATACAGTTTTGCATCTGTCGCTTTACGGATGCGTTGACCACTGCCATCCACCTTCGATGCTTCTTCAGTGCTGCTTGAGGTTTCACTCATACGTAAGATTTCAGAAACTTCATCTTCCGTTAGGTAACGCCATTTTCCATTAGGAATGCCATCTAAAGAGATGTTCATGATGCGTACGCGACGTAGTTTAAATACTTCAAAGCCTAATGCTTCACACATGCGACGAATTTGGCGGTTGAGGCCTTGAGTTAAGGTAATGCGGAAAGAGTATTGTGTCTCTTTCGTCACTTTACATGGCAAGGTCACGGTATCTAAAATCTCAACACCTGATGCCATTTTATCTAGGAAGTGCTGGGTAATGGGTTTATCAACACGTACCACATACTCTTTTTCGTGGTTGTTTCCCGCACGTAGGATCTTATTAACAATATCACCATCATTGGTTAAGAAGATAAGACCATCGGAAGGTTTATCTAAGCGACCAATTGGGAAAATACGCTTACGGTGACCGATGAAGTCTACGATGTTGCCAGGTACGTCACGTTCCGTCGTACAAGTAATACCCGTTGGTTTATTTAGCGCAATATAGATAGGCAGTTCTTTCGATTTAACGGGCTTACCATCAATACAAACATTATCGCCAGGGAGAACTTTTGTCCCCATTTCTGGGATATTGCCATTGATAGTGACACGACCAGCGTCAATCAGGCGATCGGCTTCACGGCGAGAACAGAAACCTGTCTCACTGATGTATTTATTTAGGCGTTTTTGTTGGGATTCTTGTGACATGAGGCTCTCTTTAGCGTTTCACAACGATTGTGTAATAGGAAATAAAAAAGCAGCGGATGATGGCTGCTTTGGTTATGAGGTTTATTTTAGCACTAAATGATCGCTAACTCCCACGTTTTTGATGGCGCTCACGGTTTTCTAATTTTTGCGCACTACTTTTCTTTAGCAGGACATAAACTGCGCCGCTGCCTCCGTGCAACTGTTGGGCGCTATGAACGCATTGCACATCTTTGATTTGTGTTAGCCAACTTGCCACATAGCTTTTCATTAATGCCGGTGGATTTGAACGTTCCCCTTTGCCGTGGACAATAATCACAGTGCGGATATCCATGCGAATACATTGACGCAGGAAGGCGATAATTTCATCCCTAGCTTGTTCTAGTGTACGACGATGTAAATCGAGTTTGCCTTGAATTGGGTATTTACCAAGGCGTAGTTTGCGATAAACGCCTTCTTGAACACCATCGCGTTTAAACTCGATAAAGGTCTCAGGTTTGAGCATAGGTGCGTTATCAAGGGAGAGGTACTCAGGATCGCCTTCTGTTAGGCAGATCGCCGCTTCTCGCTTAGCAAGGTGAGACTCGGTCACTTGGTGCGATTTTTTGAGTTCTGCGGTGTCATGGGAGAGAGGCTTAACCCCTTCCATCATTTGTTGAAAAAATTCAGAATCATTGTCATGAGACATAATGGCATCTCAATAAAGTTAGGGTAGGGAAAGTATATCAATAGAAGTAAGACAAGTTCTATATCAGGATAGCATTGACATAAATATTTATTATATGCTCCTTGATGAGTATCGATTTAATAATCGATGTACTTATTAAGCTCTTACTATTGCTAGCTTTGCGATGAAATAGCGGTTTGGCTGGTGGATATAACAGCATATGGTTGCTTTAATGAACAAACGGTCTTTAATTTACGATTTTTTGTTATAAATGACTTGCGCCTTGGCTCAGAATCCGTAATATACCCATCCGTTGACAGGGCAAAGCTCAGTTAACAACTCGGTGAATAGCGCAGCTTGGTAGCGCATCTGGTTTGGGACCAGAGGGTCGGGGGTTCGAATCCCTCTTCACCGACCACATTTAAAAAAGCCTCGTCTTCGGACGAGGCTTTTTGCGTTTCAGGCTTATCGCTTTATTTGGCAGTTTGCTTTGCCAGGACTTGATAAGGCGAAAATTTCAAATCCTTCATTCGCTAATAACTGTAAAAGGTTATGCTCACCAACTAAATGCAGCGCACCAACCACCACCAGGTAGTGACCATCACTGGTCAGCATGGTATTTGAGTTTAATTTCTTAGCCCAATTACGGTTTCGTTGATAAAGAAAGTGCTCACTGGCCCATTCGCTCACTTGAGTTTCAGTCGCGAGTGTCGCTAGATGGTGAATATCCCCAGCTTTCCAGCTATCCATCAAACACTCAACATCTGATAGATTACTTTGCCACTGTTCAATCGCATCAGTCAGCAACTCACGCCCTTCATCAGGAAAGTCAGCAAACAGGTTAATTTGGTACTGAAGCGTTTCAAGGCTCAACAGTGGGATATCACTCTTCAGAGCTTGTTTTACCAAGTAGTTATCAATGCCATAGCGTGGACGATAGCCTAAGTCTTCATAAGCTTTCATTTGAATAGATAGAGCTGTTGTCCAAGGTGCTGCACTTAATAATGATGAATAATTAATGCCCAAATCATCAGCAATCTTGTTCAACGCCTTTAATTGCGTCGTAGTGAGATAAGCTTGGGTAGTTTTTGTTGTTTCTGGATATTTAAGATTATGGGTATCACGTACATCTGCCTCAATAATAAGCCCATCACTTTGCTGTAGGTATTGGGTCACAATACTCGGCAAAGGATACATTGAAGGGTGGCCAACATGTACAGAGCCAAATAGCATCAGTTCTTTATCACCTTTCACCGCCTTCCATACCATGGGAGAGCTATCGCTATAGGCAAAAGAAGTAAAAATAATGCTGATAAATACTAATGAGTTAGTAACTATGCGTTTAAACACGTTGTTCTTTCCTTGTGTAGTCATACTTCCCTATAGCATAGCAAAGTCACTTTAGATAAACGCACTTATCTCGATCTCATTTCTAATACAGTTTGCCAATTAAGACGTCATTTTCTTTTTTTACGTAAGATTTTAAGTGCATAAGTAATGTGATTTATCTCATGATTTATCGTTTGAAGAAATAAACGGCCGTCAATAGATATAAATCCCAGGAGAGAGCGGTCACATAACTACCACTTTATAGGGTGTTTAAACTGATGATATTGCGAATAATTTGAGATTTGACGTTTTTTAATTTTGATAATATTGATTTAAGCTTTTGTTTTTTAGGTATTTATGTTTTTTTTGGTATTTGTGATTTTGAACTGGATCAGAGTCTCAATGGTAATGTTTTTCGGTGCGAAAAAAAGTTTGCGATAGTGAACCCGTCCAAAATAAAACACACGTTAACAGTTTGGTTTGTAAGGACTCTGGTTTGTACGAGTTGGAGTTTATCGCGACCTGATTGATAGCGATAAAAATAAATAGGGAATAGGGGTTATTCTTATGTCTACATTCAAAAAAACATTGCTTGGTGCTACCGTTGCAACACTAATGCTTAGTGGTTCAGCTTTTGCAGATTCAGCCTTTGGTGACTCAGCAGATAAATTTTTAACTGAAGATTCATTTGCTTATGAAGTCTACGGGATCATTGCTATGCAGGCTGCATATCGTAATTATGATTCTGGCGATAACGCGACCAATGATGCTTTAGGTGGCGCTCAGCTTAACAACGAGTCGCGCATTGGTTTCCGTGGTAAGAAAAACTTCGCAAACTTTGGTCCAACCTTCCTTTGGCAAATAGAAGGCGGTTATGTCGATCCTAGCTTTGGTGGTTCAGGCGCAGGTCTAGGTGAGCGTGATACGTTTGTCGGCTTTGAAAGTGATGGATTAGGTAAATTCCGTTTAGGTCGCGTATTAACGCCAATGTATGAACTGGTCGATTGGCCAGCTTCTAACCCAGGTTTAGGCGATGTCTATGACTGGGGTGGTTCAATTGGTGGCTCTAAATACAAAGATCGCCAATCCAATACACTGCGCTGGGATACGCCAATGTATCTTGATGCCTTATCATTTAATGTCGCCGTCGGTGCAGGTAATGATGCTGCTTTAGGCGAAGGTGATGATTACTGGGCTGGTATCGCAGGTCATTATAAAATAGGTCCAATTCAGCTGGATGCCGCTTATGAAGGCAACCGTAATATTGAATCTGAAGGTTCAACGTGGAGCAATGACTCCTACCTAGTTGGTCTGCAAGGTTGGTTTGATAATGGTATTTCATTCTTTGCACAATACAAAATGATGGAAGCGTCAGCAGGCTCTGTTGATGAAAAGCAAAATGCCATGTCTGCAGGCTTGATGTACACCACTGGTGATTGGCAGTACAAACTGGGTTATGCGGCAAACTTTGAGTTAGAGCGTAATGGTAAAACCATTGATAATACCGATGATAATGTATTGTCAGCTCAAGTGATGTACTTTGTTGACCCGTCAGCCGTTTTGTATGTTCGTGCACGTACGCTTGATTTCGGTGATGCAGCAACTTATAGCAATGGTTTTACAGATAGTAAAGGTGGAACAAATCGTTGGAAGTCAGCGAGCTACGATGAGTTCTCAGTTGGTGTTGAGTACTACTTCTAAACCCGATGAATAAACACTGTTTTATCAGTATAAATACAGTAAGTTAGCTTTGATATTAAAGGGTGTGCTTGTCATGCCCTTTACTCGTTTTTATAAAAGTATGGATGTTATTACGATGATCAATAAATCGATAATTCTGATGGTTTTCACGCTGTTTTTTTCTTCGTTAGCGAGTGCTGAAACAACATTGGCGCTACAGGCTGAATTAGTGCCTCAAGTGCTGAATGGCGATAAAATTCATAACCGTCACTTTACAGCTAGGCATACCATTCAACTACAAGCAGGGCAGAATCAATTAGCAGTGACCATAGGGCAGATTGTTTTTGAAGACGGAAAGCGCCGTAAGTTTGATTCTCAACCATTACTGCTGACATTTAATGCTCCAGATCAGCAAGCCTTGACCATGAGTTACGACACCTTTCGTACCATAGACGATGCGAACCAATTTGAGCGTAGCCCAGAGTTTACTTTAGTCACTGAATCGGGTGAGCCTATCCGTTATGAGTTAGTGCAAATGAATAAGGGAGGCTTACAAGGCTTTCGTGATTATCAGCGAGAAGTGGCAGATTACAACGCGAGCTTAACTAAAGCAGAGACTAGCCATCCACAGGTATTACCTACAAGTGAAGGAATGGAAGGGCTGCAAACGCGCTTTAATCAACTTGATAGAGATCAGCAGCAACGCTTTATGCAATGGGCGATGCAAAATTTAAAATAAGCAGATCATTGTAGATTTACCTTAGAGTGGTAAAATGTCGTCACTTTATATCCTTGTCTTCGCCGTAACCTATAGATTTACGGCAACTATCATCTCTAAGGAATTCAAATGACGGTTAAAACTCGTTTTGCTCCTAGCCCAACTGGCTATCTTCACGTTGGTGGTGCACGTACTGCACTTTACTCTTGGCTTTTCGCTAAGAATCAAGGTGGTGAATTCGTTCTACGTATCGAAGATACCGACCTTGAGCGTAACTCTAAAGAAGCGGTTGATGCAATTCTAGAAGGTATGCAATGGATGGGTATGGAATGGGATGAAGGTCCTTACTACCAATCTAAGCGTTTTGACCGTTACAACGAAATGGTTGATAAGCTACTTGCAGAAGACAAAGCATTCAAATGTTATGCGTCTAAAGAACTGCTTGATGAAATTCGTGCAGAGCAAGAAGAAAACAAAGAAATGGCTCGCTACGATGCTAATCACCCAAAAATTGTTGCAGCTAATGAAGCCGCACAAGAAGGTGATGCTTGTGTTATCCGTTTCCGTAATCCTAAAGAAGGCAGCGTAGTATTTGATGACCAGATCCGTGGTCGCATTGAAATCGCAAACAGCCAACTTGATGACCTGATCATTCGTCGTACAGACGGTGCTCCAACTTACAACTTCGTCGTTGTAGTGGATGACTGGGACATGGGTATTACCCACGTTGTTCGTGGTGAAGATCACATCAACAACACACCTCGCCAAATCAACATCTATGAAGCACTAGGCGCGCCGGTTCCTACGTTTGCTCACTGTGCAATGATTCTTGGTGATGACGGTGCAAAACTATCTAAGCGTCATGGTGCTGTATCGGTAATGCAATACCGTGATGAAGGTTACCTACCAAATGCCCTAAACAACTACTTAGTTCGTCTAGGTTGGTCTCATGGCGATCAAGAAATTTTCTCTCAAGAAGAGATGATTAACTTATTCAGCTTGAACGCAATTAGCAAATCGGCTTCTGCATTCAACACTGAAAAACTACTTTGGTTGAACAACCACTACATCAAAACATCAGCACCTGAGTATGTTGCAAAATACCTACAATGGCATCTAGATGAGCAGAAGATCGATACAACCAATGGTCCTGCTATTACTGAAGTGATCACCTTAGTGGGTGAGCGTTGTAATACTCTTATCGAACTTGCTGAGCAGTCTCGTTACTTCTACGAAGATTTCTCTGAGTTTGAAGCGGGCGCAGCGAAGAAGCACCTACGTGGTGTGGCTAAAGGTCCACTAGAGCTAGCACTTGCGAAAGTGGAAGCGCTAGAAGAGTTCACAACAGCAAACATCAAAGATGGTGTGATTGCAGCAGTATGTGAAGAGCTAGAAATTGGTATGGGCAAAATCGGTATGCCACTACGTGTTGCGGTAACCGGTGGTGGTCAATCACCTTCTGTTGATGCTGTTATGGCACTGATTGGTAAAGAACGTGTTGCTGCGCGCATTAAGCTAGCACTAGCGTTCATTGCTGAGCGTGAAGCTAACGCACAGTAATAGCAATGCCGCAAAATACCACATTGATATTAAGGGCTGGGGTTTAGCACGGTATTGATGAGTGGAAAATAATAGAGCCGCATGAGAGTCGTGATGAACGAACTTTTGTGCGGTTTTTTGTTATCTAGTGTTTGAATAAGCTAAGGTGACTATTTGTTTATTATCTGTCGGTTGCTGTCACTTATTGACTAGGGTAGGAGTGGTGGTATTGACAATAAATAGGTATCCCTTCCTATCTATTTTATTTGAGTCGCTATAACAGTTATAGGTATAACTGAACGAACGTGTTGGCTAGGTGTATAACGGTTCAATCGACTTAACGTTTTTTATTGTTCGTATGATTAATTGGCATACGATCATCTTTATCATGACCTTTCTTAGCCATATAATTGTGCTGATTATCGTAGCTCGACATTTTGTCCATTGCTGCGAATGATGAAACCGAAAAGCCTAGGGTCAGTGCTAGAATCATTAGAATTTTCATTATTGCCTCTCTTTTTCATAATAGCTTGATGATGACAAATTGTTTGTCAGTGCAAAATAGCTTGTTGATGCAAAATTTGTTTTTAGAAGAATGAATCGCTTCTAATTACATAAGACCTAAGCTTATAAGTAAAAATTTCGATTTAGATCACATTTTGTCGGGGCAATAAAAAAAGCGCCGAACAATCAAATGCTTCGGCGCTTTTATTTTTACTCGTTACTTAGAAGATATAGTTAAACTGTAAACCGGCTAACCAGATATCACCTGAGACACTGCCTTCAAAAGCACCACCAATGTCAGCCGCCTGATCATCTGACTCACCGCGAGGCTCATAAATAGCCGCTTCTTTAGCATGAATATAAGTTAAACCTGCATCCAAGCTAAACTGTGAGCTAAAGGCGTAGCTAGCACCGGCACTAAACCAAGTACGGTCAGTTTCAGGGATAGTTGCAGTACGGTTTTTATCACTCACCGCTGACATATCGTAAGCAATACCAGTGCGCAGAGTCAGTTTTGGGCTGTAAAGATAAGTCGCACCAATCGCAAAGCGGTAGTTATCTTCCCAGTTCTCATCTTTAATTACGCTTGATCCTAACTCATCAAGCTCAGCAACAAGCTGCTCAAAAGAACTCCAATCAGTCCAGTTAACGCTAGCGTGCATTGCCCAGCGATCAGTTAACTGATGAAAACTGGCAATTTCTACGGTTTGTGGCAGGGCAATGGAAAGTTTTCCTGGGAGCTTAGTATCTGCTCCTTCTCCAAACCCTATGCCATTAGCGTGACCGGCAAAGTCCATCATTACTTCAGATTTGTACGTTACACCAATGCGGTGATCGTCATTAACTTGCCAAGCTGCACCCAGTTGATAACCCCAAGCGGTATCATCACCTTCCATATATTTTAAAGTAATGTCATTACCGCCTGATATATGGTCAGGTAGTGTTGCTCCAAAGTGACCTTCACCTAATACGTAACGAATACCACCACCAATGCTAACAGCATCCGTTAACTGGTAAGCAAGGTTAGCATTAACTTCCATCGTCATGATGCTCGCTTGATCACCAAAGTGGCTACCAGCAAAGTCACTACCAAGATCGGTTTCCATACCGTAATTTGTACCAAGGGCAAAACCGAAGAATAGATCTTGGTTGATTTGATGCGAGAGGTAGAAGTTAGGGATCACTGCATTATGAGCAATGTCGTTACTTGTTGCATCGTAGCTAATATCGCCACCTGTTGAGGGCGGTGTTACTGTGCCAGAAACATCCATATTGGGTGCGACATAAATAGCACCCGTTGAAATTTGCGTTCCTTTTAGGTACGTCAGCATCGCAGGGTTACGCCATTGTGCGCTGGCGTTGTCTGCCATTGCTGCTTCACCGGCGTAAGCACGACCAAGACCAGTAGCTGAATACTCAGCCAGTTGAAAGCCGGCGGCATTGGTAGTTGCGCTGTGAGAAAGTAAGCCGAAAATGACGGCAAGAGAGAGGGACGTCCTGTTATATTTCATTTGAATGTTCGCTGAAGTAACTATATTAAGAGCGCTAGTTTATGTTTAGAGTGGTTACTTTAGAAATGAAATTACATTTAAAGGGAATATTAAGAGTTTTGTATCAAATTCTTACATTAATTAGCGATAAACTCTTTAAATGAGACTTATCATCTTGGCTTTGAGCGTACACCTGTAGGGTGAGTGGGCGCTTTGGTGCTACGCCTGTACGCTGAAATTGATTATTAAATCAACCAATTAGAGGCAAATAGTAAAGGCTATAAAAAGTAAAAGCAAGATAAATGCCATATTACTAGGCAGGGAAGGGTGTAAAGGTGATTCTGCAGACCGCTCAAGACCTCCCTATACGCTTAGCAATGGGCATTCATGCCCATTGATGTTGCTCCATCATATTCACAATGTTAGCTGTCTATGGCGTACGTAGTGATAAATATCAGGCATAAAAAAGGGCTGGCAAATGCCAACCCTAAATACATTCAGCTTACATGATGAGTGATTAGAAGCTGCGGCTGTATTGTAAGCCAACCAAAATAGCATCTGCACGTGTGGTTGCTGTGATTGATGAACCAAGAAGTGGTGTGCTTTCTTCAACATCAACATCAGCACCGATTAGGTAAGTGAAACCAAAGTCGATATTTGACTTTTGGTTGATGTGGTATGTAAAGCCTGCCGATAGCCATTGACGATCAGAATCTGGTACTGATACTGAGGTTAACTCGTCTTGCGCACTGGTGTCGTACATGTAACCGGCACGTAGAGTCCAATCACGGTTGAGGTAGTAAGTACCACCAATCGCGTAGTGCCAACCATCTTGCCAAGCGTAGTCTTTACTATAGCTTCCTACCTGACCTAATATACCATCTTGTAAATTATCAAACTCGATAGAATCAAACGTACTCCAACCAATCCATTGTACGCTGTAGTGCACGGCAAATTTTGTATCGTCAATGCGATGATAACCAGAGAACTCCACCATATCAGGCAGTGGCAAGGTGATCTCTTGGCCTTTATCATCTTCTGCTGTCATCTCTGGGCTGTAGTGGTAAGCCAAACCAAAGCGGTTATTTTCATTCACTTCATACACAGCGCCAAGGTTAAAGCCGACAGCCCAACCAGTTGCGTTATCGACATCAAGTAAAGCTGTGCCACTAGCAAGCTCACGTTTCATGGTACCCGCACCGTAAATAACATCTAATCCGGCACCAAAGCTGAGTTGATCATTGACACGGTAAGAACCAGATAGACCTAAGTTGACACTTTTTACATCGGTCAGACCACCATATTCATGACCGCCAAAGTCATCACCAAATTCCGTTTTAGTACCAAAGTTGGTGTAGGCGTTCATACCGACTGCAAACTTGTCGTTGATTGGCACAATAAGGTGAATATTCGGTGCAATTGAGGTATCACCAGCGTCGTTGTAATCATCAATACTTTGCTCTGGTTGAAAGTAGCCTGGCTTATATTTGGCGTCTTTAACTTTAATGTCTGAGGTAATGGTATTAAAGCCTAGCGACAGTGACGTCTCATCAAACAGTGCCATGGCTGCTGGGTTACGCGCCATTACTGCTGCGTTATCAGCGATAACCGCATCACCAGCGGCTGCGCGGCCAAGACCGGTTGCCGATTGTGAGTTTAATTGAAAGCCTGCAGCCATTGCTTGTTGTGATGCTACAGCTACCGTTAACGCTAAAAGTGATTTTTTAAACAGACGCGTCTGTACAGTCATGGTATTGATTCCTATTAAGAGAACGCGCCAAATTTCAGAGAGCTGGCGGCTTCATTATTGAGTGTTTACTCGTGAACACTAATCATTGGCGACGATAATAGAGGTAAGTGAATAAAATAGAAATCCGACCATTGGCTAATCTGGCGCTAAAATTAGTAAAATAACGCTCATATGTCGCGAATGTGCCGTTAAAATAGAGGTTTTAGAGTTTTAGCTCTAAATAAATGAGACCAGATAAATAAAAATTAAAGGAACTTATTTCTAATCTTAGCTTATGTTTTAAGTGATTGATATCTATGGTTTGGTAGTGTCCAATAACTCAAGTGTATAAAAAGAGTATTGAACACCACACATCGCTGGAGGAGGGAGGTTTGGTTGGTTTTTATCCAATCTAAGACAAATGTCTATTTAGCTGCTTTTTTTTAGCATTGGAGCCAGTTTTTCGGAGATCTTAGCGACATCTTCTCCATTTTCACCCACTAAGATAAGACTGCTATGCTCGATAGGGATGATGATCCCCTGCATATTGTCTTGGCTAAACGTATCGGCTTGCTCACTCGCTACCGTGGTTAAAAACAGTGTAACTTTGCCTTTTTCACCCTGGAAGACCATGTGCATGGCGTTGGATTCACCAAAGCCACAATGGTTTAAGTAGTAAACGTGATACGGAAAATTTTGCTGAAACTGGTAAGCAAATGGCGACAACTTGGTGTTAATTTGCTGTGATGAGACATTTTCATCCACTTGGCTAATAAAGGCTTTTTCACTAGTCACATGATGCATAGCGGTATCGGCCAATGTTGCGTGCGCCGAGGAAACCAGTGCATTGCCCCAGTTGATTTGTCCCATTGCAAGACCTGCAACAAAAGCGACCGATGCGGCCATGGTCATTGCTCGTTTCACAAAACTGACTTTAACGACATTACTGTCATCCACATTGCTTTGTTTAAACAGAATTCGATCGGCGAGATCATCAGGCACATCGACATCCATCGCATTGGCAATCTGGTTATCTAAACTCATCACTTCATCTAGAAACTTGGCATGACTTTCATTGCTATTGATGACATCAAGCAACTCACTGTCACGCTGTTTTGGCTGTGATAAAACACGGCGACGAAACTCTAAATCATCCATTGTTTTGTCCTCTTGGTGCCTCTTCAGACTCTAATGCTTCTTTGAGTTGATTACGGGCTCGAAATAAACGTGTCATAACGGTATTTTTATTTAACTGCAAAATATCGGCAATCTCTTCACCACTAAATCCGCCGATAACTTGCAAGAAAAGTGGTTCGCGATAATCGACTTCTAAGTTCATGATTTGTGCCTGAAGCCATTGTTGTTGATGGTGTGGATCATCGGTTATCTTAACATCATGTCCATGATCATCTATATCGACCAGATCGAGTTGTTTACGTTCAAATCGGCGTGCATTCTCTCGTCTTAAGATGGTAATTAGCCATGACTTTGCCGCTTTTTCATCTTGCAAGCTATCGAGAGACTTCCATGCCCGTAAGCAGGTTTCTTGCACGAGATCTTCAGCAATGCTTTTGTCTTTGCATAGCCAGTATCCGTAGCGAAAAAGATCACGGTGATAGGCTCTAACTAGGGCTTCATATTTTCTTTGTTTATCCATAGTAGAGTTGACCGTGCTAGGCGACTTTTTCTTTCCAAATAATTTTCTTATCGACACAGGAGCCTCCATTTTTGCTCTGTGAATGGCAGTTAAGCAGCAATTTATTGAGTGTAGAACTTTTTATGCCAGAAGCGGTAAATCCAATAAAAAATTGATCTACTTCAAAATGTGATTATGTGAAGCCGTTATAGTGTACGTTGTCATCTCATTGACCATTCGTGGTTGATATGTTGAGCAAGATGACAACTTCCTTTTGAAGGCTGACTTTACTTTCTCCTAATCAGGAAACTGATTATTTTCGATTGACGCAAGTTAATTGCTTTATTTAGATATTCCGACCACGCATTCTTTGTGTGGTTTTTTTTTGCCTGTCATCCCACATACTTACCTATAATTATAAACACTTGTTTGATTTATTTAACATCTTTATTACACTAATCAGGTCGGACCTCTACTATCTCGTCTCTATTGATAAACAAATTATTCAGTAGAACGGGTTTACTCTCGTTGATCATTGATCGGCAGCTAAGGAGAAATAATGGGCAAACAGGAAGTGAAAACACGCTCTGGTGAACGCATTGCAATTGTTGCAGGGCTACGTACACCATTTGCACGTCAAAGTACCGAGTTTAGTGATGTTCCCGCTATCGATTTGGGCAAAATGGTGGTCAGTGAAATGATGTCTCGAACTGACATCGATCCAGCACTGATCGAGCAGGTTGTATTTGGGCAAGTGGTACAAATGCCAGAAGCACCCAACATTGCACGTGAAATCGTTTTAGGGACAGGGATGAACATCCATACCGATGCGTACAGTGTGACGCGAGCTTGTGCGACCAGTTTTCAGGCAGCGGTGAATGTGACTGAGAGCATCATGGCTGGCACGATAGACATTGGTATCGCTGGTGGTGCTGACTCTTCTTCTGTTTTACCTATTGGGGTGTCAAAAAAGCTAGCAGCAAATTTACTTGCGCTGAGTAAAACCAAAACGCTAAGCCAGAAGCTCAATGTATTAAAAAGCTTATCGCTCAAAGATCTCATGCCGATTCCTCCTGCGGTTGCAGAATACTCGACAGGGATCTCAATGGGGCAAACGGCTGAGCAGATGGCAAAAACACATAGCATTAGCCGTGCCGATCAAGATGAACTTGCTCACCGTTCACACTCTCTAGCATCACAAGCTTGGCAAGAAGGGAAAATACAAGGTGAAGTGATGACTGCTTTTCCTGCTCCGTATAAAAAATGGATCAGTGAAGATAATAATATTCGCCACGATTCCAGTTTAGAAAGCTATAGCAAATTACGCCCCGCGTTTGACCGTCAATATGGCACGGTGACAGCAGCGAACAGTACGCCGTTAACCGATGGTGGTGCTGCCGTTATGCTTATGCGTGAAGGTAAAGCGAAAGAGCTCGGTCTTGAAGTGCTTGGTTATATCCGTGGCTATGCTTTTTCTGCCATTGGGGTTGAAAGCGATATGCTGATGGGACCTTCTTATGCCACTTCCCAAGTTTTGAAAAATACCGGTTTATCTCTATCGGATCTAACGCTTATTGATATGCATGAAGCCTTTGCTGCTCAAGCTTTAGCGAACGTAAAAATGTTTGCCAGTGATAAATTTGCTCAAGAACATTTAGGGCGAGCAAAAGCGATGGGTGAGATTGATATGGATACGTTTAATGTGCTGGGCGGCTCTATTGCCTATGGTCACCCTTTTGCCGCAACTGGGGCAAGAATGATGACCCAAACACTGCGTGAATTAAAACGTCGTGGTGGTGGCATTGCATTAAATACAGCGTGTGCGGCAGGTGGTTTAGGTGCGGCGATGATCTTGGAGGTGGAATAATGAGTCAGCAAACAGCATTTACTTTAACCATTGATGAGCAAGATCTAGCCTGGCTCGCCATTGATGTTCCTAATGAAAAAATGAATACCTTACAAGCTGCCTTTGCCGATGATATGCAGGGGATTTTTACTCAGCTTGAAGAGCAGAAAAGTAGCATTAAAGGTTTAATTGTCCATTCACTCAAACCTGATAATTTTATTGCTGGTGCTGATATTCGTATGCTCGATGCCTGTACCACCGCTGATGAGGCGAAAGCGTTGGCGACGCAAGGGCAGCAAATGTTTCAAACGCTCTCTGATTTGCCTTTCCCTGTGGTAGCTGCGATTCATGGACCATGTTTAGGCGGTGGGCTTGAGTTAGCGCTAGCTTGTCACTATCGGGTGTGTAGTGATTCAGATAAAACCCGTTTAGGCTTGCCGGAAGTGCAATTAGGCTTACTTCCTGGTTCAGGTGGTACGCAGCGTTTACCGCGTTTAATTGGTTTACTGCCAGCGCTTGATCTTATCTTAACCGGTAAGCAATTACGGGCTAAAAAGGCGCTGAAATTGGGCGTGGTTGATGCCTGTGTACCTGAGTCGGTGTTGTTAGATGTTGCCCAAGATCTGATAGAGAAACACGAAGAGAGCGCACCAATACGCAAGGTGAGCACCAAAGAGAAACTGTTATCGCAAAATGGGTTGAGTCGTAAGGTTGTTTTTGATCAAGCAGCTAAACAAGCGCATAAGAAAACACGTGGTAACTACCCAGCCGCGCCAGCCATTTTAGAGGTCATTCGCAATGGTCTAGAGCATGGTTTTGAGAAGGGCTTAGCGCTTGAAGCGGAGAAATTTTCTCAACTTGTGATGACCGATGAATCGAAAGCATTACGTTCGCTATTCTTTGCGACCACGGAAATGAAAAAAGACCATGGCAGTGATGCGACGCCGCGCACGGTTGAGCGTGTAGGAGTCTTAGGTGGCGGTTTGATGGGCGCTGGTATTAGTCATGTTAGTGTGGCGAAAGCTAAGGTTCCAGTGCGCATTAAAGATGTGTCCAATGATGGGGTGCTTGGTGCTTTAAATTATAACTATCAACTGTTTGATAAGCAGCGTCAGCGCCGAATTTTAACGAAAGCACAGCTACAATCTAAGATGTTGCAGTTATCGGGTGGCACCGACTTTACCTTGTTTAACCGTCTTGATGTGGTTATTGAAGCGGTATTTGAAGATCTAGAATTAAAACAAACGATGGTGGCAGATATTGAGGAGCATGGTAACGAAACGACGATTTTTGCTACGAATACCTCATCTTTACCTATCCATCAAATTGCTGAAAAAGCGCAGCGACCTGAAAATGTGGTCGGTTTACACTATTTCAGCCCAGTAGAAAAAATGCCGCTGGTGGAAGTGATCCCGCATGCCAATACCTCTGATGAAACGATTTCAACCGTCGTTGCATTGGCTCGTAAACAAGGCAAAACTCCAATTGTTGTTAAAGATTGTGCCGGCTTTTATGTCAATCGTATCCTTGCACCTTATATGAATGAAGCCGCATCCGTTTTAATGGGTGGCGAGCCGATTGAGAGTTTAGATACGGCGTTACTTGATTTTGGTTTCCCTGTTGGACCGATTACGCTATTAGATGAGGTCGGAGTGGATATTGGCGCGAAAATCATGCCAATTTTGGTGGCTGAACTTGGCGATCGTTTCCAAGGTCCTGATGTATTCGATATCTTGCTCAATGATGATCGTAAAGGGCGTAAAACAGGCAAAGGTTTCTACACCTATAAAGGTAAGAAGAAAGAGGTCGATAAGAGTGTTTATACTCTGCTCGGTCTGCAACCAGAAGCGAAGTTGGCAGCAAAAGAGATAGCGCTGCGCTGCGTGTTACCTATGCTAAATGAGGCGATTCGTTGTCTCGATGAAGGTGTCATCCGCAGTCCTAGAGATGGTGATATCGGGGCTATTTTTGGTATTGGTTTCCCACCATTCCTAGGTGGACCTTTCCATTATATGGACCAAATAGGTATCCCTCAGTTAGTTGAGTTGATGAATGAATATGCGGAAAAATTTGGTGATCGATTTGCTCCTTGTGATGGGTTGCTAACTCGTGCCAGTTTAGATGAGCGTTTTTATTCATAGATTACCTCAATTGAAAATGGTTGAGTAAGAAAAGCAATACCCACTAAATCGATAAATTTAGTGGGTATTTTTATTAAGTGAACTTACTTTGAGTGCATGCGTTGTCGCAATGCTACTAGGCTACACTTAACGCTTTATCTTGAGTGATAAAAGATAAATCTAAGCTAGCAGCAACACTTTGGTTGGTGACTTTACCGTGAATAACATTAAGACCATTTTTCAAGTGCTGATCATTTAATAGAGCTTGGCGGTAACCTTGATTAGCTAAACGAAGAATATAAGGCAACGTCGCGTTATTTAATGCAAATGCGGATGTTCTTGCTAGAGCGCCCGGCATGTTACCAACACAATAGTGGACAACATCATCAACAATATAGGTTGGCTCGTCATGTGTCGTTACTTTCGAGGTTTCAAAACAACCACCTTGGTCAATCGCGACATCAACAATTGCCGAACCAGCACGCATTGCTGCGACCATTTCTGCGCTAACCAATTTAGGCGCAGCAGCACCCGGAATTAACACGCCACCAACGACAAGGTCAGCACCGATCACCGCGTCTTCTAAATTAGATTTGTTTGAATACAAGGTTTTTACTTGCGAACCAAATTGTGCATTAAGTCGACGTAGGGTATCGATATTGTTATCTAAAATAGTGGTATCAGCGCCTAAACCAATCGCCATTTGTGCAGCATTAGCACCAACCACACCACCACCAATGATCGTCACTTTAGCCGGCGCAACCCCAGCAACCCCACCAAGTAGTAGACCAATGCCACCATTTGATTTTTCTAAACAGGCTGCACCCGCTTGAATCGACATGCGACCTGCAACTTCTGACATTGGTGCAAGTAATGGTAAGCTGCCATTGCTTGCCGTCACCGTTTCATAAGCAATACATACCGCTTCACTGGCGATAAGATCTTCAGTTTGAGCAAGATCAGGGGCAAGGTGTAGGTAGGTAAAGAGCAGTTGTCCTGGGCGTAAACGAGCACGTTCAATTGCTTGTGGCTCTTTTACTTTTATAATCATTTCTGCAATCGCAAATACCGAATCCGCATCAGGTAGAATTTCGGCACCCGCTAAGCGATATTCTTCATCGCTACAACCAATGCCTAGACCGGCTGTTGATTCGACAAAGACTTTATGCCCGTGTGAGCAAACTTCTCTTACACTTGCTGGAGTCATACCAACGCGATATTCATGAATTTTAATTTCTTTAGGTACGCCAATAATCATAATAATTCCCTTATCTTATAACGACATATATTAAGTAAAGTTGCTAGAGCTTCTTATTGCTTAACCACTTTAAAATTGTCCCATGCTTGCGATGTAGGCATCACTTCTAAGCTGTTAATGTTGATGTGAGCTGGTTGCTCGGCAATCCAAAAAATGATGTCAGCAATATCTTCAGGTTGCAGTGGATTGGTGTTGTTATAAACCTGATTGTATTTATCTTGATCGCCATTAAAGCGCACTAGGCTAAATTCACTTTCTGAAAGCCCTGGCTCTAAGCTGGTCACTCGTATGCCTGTGCCAGCAAAATCACTGCGTAAGTTGCGAGAAAACTGTGCAACGAAAGCTTTACTTGCGCCATAAACGTGGCTGCCAGGGTATGACCAATTTGCAGCGATACTCGCTAGGTTGATGATGCTCGATTTTGGCTGCTGCTTAAGCGTTGGCAATAAAGCGTGAGTGACATTAACCAAGCCAGTGACGTTGGTCTCAATCATGGTGTGCCAGTCAGATAAATCGGCTTGATCGGCAGGGGCTGCACCGAGCGCTAATCCAGCATTATTGACGAGTATTTCAATCGCCTGAAATTCGCTAGGCAGCTGCTCTATTACGCTTTTTACTTGGTCGGCATCACGTACATCCAGTGGTGCAATATGTACGGCAGTTAGTTGAGCAAGTTCATCGGCTAGGGCGTGTAGGCGTTCAGCTCGACGACCTGTTAATACAAGAGGGTAGCCAAATTGAGCAAACTTACGCGCTGTTGATAGACCAAAGCCAGAAGTTGCCCCTGTAATAAATACCACAGGTAATGTTGAAGTCATAATGTGTCCTTACCAAGCAAAGTGAGTGTTATCCATAACATCCATCTAGAAAGTGAAGCTGTATCAATACGCTCTTAATGGTGTTTATTTTCAATAGGTTCACTCTATCTAATGGCAAAGCGTGGTTTTAGAGCCAGATTGCTTTTTTTGTGGGGTCAGGTCATTTTAAGCCAAAGAGGACGTTACTTGTTGTGGCTTTTCAGCCATGACCATTTGCTCTATGACCTCAGCTAGTCGGGCTATTCCTGGCTCTATCATATTAATATCAATGGCAGAAAATCCTAAACGTATGTACTGCTCATTATCGCTGCTAGGATCATAAAAGTGCACATCGCCAGGCTCGACCAAGATACCGACTTGCTCCGCCTTTATAACTAACTGTTGGCAAGAGATGGTGTCGGGTAGGCGTAACCAGAACGAACTTCCCCCCATGTTGTCATTGGTGATGCATGTGGGTAAATGACGATCTAACGCTTTACGAACTAAGGTCCACTTATCAATACAGTGTTTACGTAACTTGCTTAAGTAGGTGTTGTAATAACCCATGGAAATAAACAGAGCGCAGGTACGCTGATTGTTTGCTGGTGGATGGCGAAGCATTAAACGGCGTAACTGACGAGCGGCAGTAATAATCGCTTCATCTGCCACCATAAATCCAAGTCTTAACCCCGGTGAGAGTGATTTAGATAAACTGCCGATATAGATAACCCGCCCGTTAGAATCGAGACTTTTTAGTGATGGAAGAGGTTGGCTAAGTAGATTGATTTCACTGTCATAGTCATCTTCAATTATTACCAAATCATGCTCTTCTGCCGCTGTGAGTAATTGCTGGCGACGGTTCATTGACATCGTAATGTTCGTGGGCACTTGATGGCTAGGCGTGGTGTAAACATAGTCACATTGTGTCAACTCTTTGCTGATGGTGAGCCCCTGATGATCAATATTTAACGGGGTAACTTGCGCATTGTGATAAGCAAAAATATTACGCACATCTGGGTAGCCAGGATCTTCCACACCAAGTTTACACTCCGGGTGGCTTAGCAGTTGTGCCAGTAAGAACAGTGAATTTTGCGTGCCAATGGTCACTAAGATCTGCTCTGGTTTTGCTTGTATGCCTCGCTTAGTTAACACATTGGTTTGTAGCTGTTTGATCAGCATTGGATCGTCATTGTCAACCGAGTCAGAAATCCAATCTTGAATCGCATTACTGCGCTGAGAAAGACGTCCGCACTCACGCCAATAATTTAATGGAAAAATCGTATGATCGGGCTGACCAAACAAAAAAGGGTAAGGGTACTGCTGCCAATTGGTTGGCTTATTAATATTTCTCTGTTGATCCAATGGTTTTTGAACTCGACTGCTCCAGAAGTGTGCAGGTTTTGCTTCATTGTTGTTCATTTTTAGGTGGTGCTGAAAGCTATTTTTTGCCGTTAAACTCTGTAATTTCGCAGGGTTAGTAAAGTACCCACTGCGCTGATGAGCTAATAATATTCTTTCATCAACCAAGCGGTCATAAACCAACACAATCGTGTTTCGTGACACTCTCAGCGTGCTAGCAAGCTTGCGACAAGAGGGCAGTGCATTATCGTTATACATTCCTTGAGCGATTTGATTGAGTAAATACTCTCTAATTTGCTCTTGTAGGCTACGGTGAGGTGAAAATTCAATATGAACAAGCGGTTGGTTCTTCACGGTTATTTCCTTACTCGGTGAAGGGGTATTAGCTTGTTAGAGCAGGATATGTGCCAGTAAGTGAAGATACAGCCAAGTTTGTGTCATTACATTGTGCATTGCACTTTTTATGAGCATGACGTGGTGCAAGGATGGACTATGAAAAAATAAAGCTGGTACTACAGACAAGCGTAGCAGTTACGTAATCTGGGCTTGTCATCACAGTAAAGTAACAAGGATGTCGCATCGTTGACTAAGGATGGAGGTTATTTATGAGTAAATCAAAAACATTGCAGATACATGATGTATCGGTCGTTTATAAAGATCAGCAGGGTGGCGAGCCAGTAACGGCACTGTCAGGGGTTAACTTAACCATTGAGCAAGGTGATCTTGTTGTTGCATTGGGTGCTTCAGGGTGTGGTAAAACGACACTGCTGAATCTGATGGCAGGTTTTACTCAGCCAACAGAAGGCTACCTTACTTTAGGCTCATCGGGTGTGGAAGGCTTTCCTCGAGTAACGATGGGACGTGACATTGGTGATGAAATTGTTGGACCAGGAGCTGAACGTGGAGTGGTGTTTCAAAAGCACGCACTTTTTCCATGGATGGATGTGATTGAAAATACAGCTTTTGGCTTAAAGTTGCAGGGCGTTTCGGAATCCGTTCGCTTAGAAAGAGCAGCAAAATATTTAGAACTTGTCGGTCTTAAAGATTTTCATCAGCATAAGGTTTACCAATTGTCTGGTGGGATGCAGCAACGTGTGGGAATTGCCCGCGCTTTAACCAATGATCCCAGTATTTTATTGCTTGATGAACCGTTAGGTGCTTTAGATGCCTTAACGCGTGAGACCTTGCAAGAGTTGTTGCTTGATGCATGGCAAGAGACCAACAAGATGATGTTTTTTATCACTCACAGTGTTGAAGAAGCGCTCTTTATGGCTTCAAGACTTATCGTGATGTCACCACGTCCTGGTCGTATAACACACAGTTTTAATTTAGATTTTAATCGACGCTTTTTAGAGTGTCGAGATGCAAGGAAAGTGAAATCTATGCCTGATTTTATTGAGATGCGTGAAAAGATACTATCAATAATTCATCAAGATGAAGTTGTGGAGGCTGTATAATGAGTATTCAATCAACATTACAATCGCAAGAGTCAAGTGTACCAAAAGAGGTGATTCTTGAGTCGGTCGACAGCCCTTCAAGAGAAAAACATAGCCGAGAAGCGGTTCAAGATGAGAATCAAATTCCCCTTATTCCTCGTCTTCTAAAACGTTTTAAAGCCCATACCGAATCAACGCCTGACTACTATGGTCAACCGGGGCAAGGGAACTCGAAAATTGTTTCCGTTATGACTGTGATTCTACTTATTAGTATTTGGGCTGTTGTGACCGAAGCGGGATGGGTTAAGCCACTCTTTTTACCTTCACCTTTGGCTGTCTTTGAACGTTTTCTTGATTTAGCGGCGAATGGTTTTGCTGGAGCTTCACTTTCACAGCATCTATCAGCCAGTTTAACGCGTGTATTTGGTGCCTTCATTTTAGCTGCATTAACGGCAATTCCTGTGGGTATCTTAATCGGTACCAATGTTTGGGTAAGAGGATTTTTTGACCCAATCATTGAATTTTACCGTCCACTACCACCATTAGCTTACTTACCTTTGGTGATCATTTGGCTTGGTATTGATGAGACCAGTAAAATCACGCTGATCTTTTTAGCCATGTTTGCACCGATTGTATTAAGTGCCAGAGCTGGGGTATCAGCAGTAAAAAGTGAACAGATTCAAGCGGCTTACTCGATGGGTGCTAGCAAGGCTCAGGTGCTTTACCATGTTGTGATTAAAAATGCGTTGCCTGAAATTCTGACTGGCTTACGTATTGGTATTGGCTTTGGTTGGACAACGCTGGTAGCAAGTGAAATGGTTGCTGCTGAGGCGGGTATTGGCTACATGGTTCTTAATGCTGCAGAGTTTTTAGTGACTGATTTAGTCTTCGCTGGGATCATTATTATCGGTGTGATTGCTTACTTGTTCGATTTGCTTATGCGCTATGCAGAGAAAAAACTCGTACCTTGGAAGGGCTATTAATCACCTTTTTGAGCAGTAGATAAAAGAAAGCAACAGATAAAAAGAACCCCACGACATGGAGCAATGGCGCGGGGTTCTTTGTTATTTATTATCGATAGGTAGCTGCTCTCAAAGCGCTATTTTTATCAAAAAGCTGTTGTTATCAAAAAGCTTTATCAGTACTTAGCGATTAAAAAATCAGATGAGCTACAAGGGCAATAATTGGTAATGTAATTAGAGTACGTAGTAAGAAAATTGCCATCAGCTCTAAGAAGTTAACTGGGATCTTACTGCTTAAAATTACAGAGCCGGTTTCAGACATAAAGATAAGCTGAGTTACCGATAGCGCCGCAATCACAAACTTTGTCATGTCTGAATCAATCGTTGAAGCTGCAATGATTGAAGGAACATACATGTCGGTAAAACCAACCAGTATAGTTTGCGCTGCTGCCTGTGCCTCGACAATATTTAGAAGTTCTAGTAGAGGAACAAAAGGCATACCTAGAATAGAAAATAGTGGTGTTTTTTCAGCAACAACAAGACCTAAAGTACCAATTGCCATAACTACAGGAAGCACACCAATTACCATATCTAAAGCATTATGCACGCCTTCTTTTGCCACAGAACGTAGGCTCTTTACTTTGCTCGCTCTTTCTAACGCGAGTTCTAAACCAAAGCTCATTGCAGAGTGACCTGCAGGTACAAGTTCATCATTTTTATCTGGTAATGAACCATCAATGTAGCAATCTTTTTTGTAAGACAGTGGTGGTAAAAACTGAATTAGCATGGCAGCAACAACACCTGAGATACAAATTGTGGCATAAAATGGAACAAAGAAATTTTGTAAGCCAACCTGAGTCAAAATAACCAGTGAGAATGAAATACCAACGGGTGAGAACATAGTCGCCACAACCGATGCTTCTCTTGCCGTATACTTTTTCTCTTCGTATTGCTTACTGGTTAAAATAACACCTACCGTACCGTCGCCTAACCAAGATGACATACAGTCAATTGCCGCTCTGCCTGGCAGTCTGAAAACAGGACGCATAAATTTACTCAGTAAAGTGCCAAGTAACTCTAATAAACCAAAGTTAAGCAATAGCGGTAATAATAAACCAGCAAAGATAAAAGTAACAAAAAGAGAAGGCAGAAGATCATGCAATACCAAGCCGCCAGTATCACCACTCCAAATCGCTTCAGGTCCTACTTGATAAAGTGCTAATAAAGTAAAAACAGCACCAAGAATACGGATAACTAACCAGGTCGGTGTTAGGCAAAAAAGACGTGTAAGCAGTGGTGATTTGGTGATAAATGCTGGCTTGGCAACACTTGCTACCAGTGAACCAACCGCAGCTAAGCCGATAACCATTGATACGATAGGTAGGATTGCGGCACCTAACAGTGATTGAAGCGATTTAGCCAGTAGTGCTAATGGGAAAGTAAAATTACCATCAATCGTTAACGGGGCTAGGAAAAAGATCAAACCCAGTAAAGATGGAATAACAAACATCAGCGTATTTTTTTTGCTGCTTTGCGGTTGTTTTAGTACGGTCTCATTCATCTGACAGCTCCCTAGATGATTTTAAATCTATTAAAAGTGAATAATGTTGCAATGAGGCTAAGTATATAGTGAAAAAATTTGTGCGCAATTAAAAGTTGCATTTAAATGCATTAATTTCACATACAAATGCAATTAGTTGGTTTTTTATTCATCTTTAGGTCAATAAAAAACCAGAGCAGAAGGCTGCTCTGGTTTTTATGTCGGTATTATTCGCTGTTTAGAGTGAATGAACGGATTAAAGATGCAGTTTATGATTAACCCATACTATTGTCGGTTGGACGCAGTTGGAACTCATCGATAGATCCAATCTCTATACCCGCGCTAAAGCGTTCCTCTTCATGATGTACATTGCCATGAGTATGCATAATTAATCGATTGGCTGTGCGTGGTTTTAATTCGTTAACCACAAAACGTAGCATATCACTAGGGGTGAGCGCTTCTAATTGCTTTAAGACTAACTCTCGTTGATTGAACTCTTCATCTTTATTACCAATCGCAACCCATAGGCGCTGTGCTCGACCTCGTAGTGTGCTATCAGGTGTCGATATCTGATTGATAAGACCGACTTTACTGTTTTGCCACTCATCTTCTGTTAACTCGAGCAATATCATATAGAAAGCATTTAAAAACTCGTCTATTGAGCTAATAAGATCAGCAGGTGCAGCGTTGGGAGATTGTACATAAAGCACTATGCCAGGGTGGCGATTCAGTGGCATATTACCAGTCCCCACCATATAGCCTAGTTGTTGCTTGGTACGTATCTCATGGAAGAATGTGGCTGACATCAAGTGGTTAGCTAATGAATATAAAGCAATACTGTGTGGCAGAATATCATCGCACTGGTAGTAGACAACAACAGCAGAATCATCTTGATCACAATCAACCTCGCGCTGAAAAGAGCCATTTTCCCCCAGCATAACTAAAGGTCGTAGCGTCTCTTCATAGGTTTGGTTTTGAGCTCGCAAAGCATCTTTTAATGTGGTCGCAATACTGTGTGCTTGTTGCTGGGTCCAATCACCATAGACAAACATATCAACGTGCAACTCAGCTAAAATAGCGTGAACAAACTCTGAAAGTTCATCAACTTGGATACTCTCCAATGCTTCATATAAAACGGCATAAGGAGGGTTGTTCGGTTGGAGTAACCCGGTCATGGCATTAAATAGTTGTGAAATAGGACGATCTTGCTGAGCATTTTTCCAGTTACGTAGCAATTGCTGCTTAATGGTTTCAAAGCGACTAGGGTCAAAATCACGTGAGGAAAAGCGGCTTAAAATCATGTTTAGTAATTGAGATTGCTTCTGACTAAACCCAGATAACGTAAGAGTTACACCGCCTTGATGTGCATACATGTTGTATCCCATGCCTGCGATTTCAGCTTGGTAGGTTTCTTTGGCTAAAGAGTCGAGAAACATCTCTACACACAGGCGAGTTTTGACCACATTGCGCGGGGTTGAGACAGAGTGGGGACTATCAATGGCAATATAGACCACCCCTTTTGGTACTCGGAACTCGTGATCTTGTAAATGCCATAAGTTAAATCCGTCAATCTCTTCTAGCAAGTTTGGTGTTGTTGAGTCGCCTTCAAGTGGTGCAGGATCTAAGTTATAGCAAATAAATGGGTTTGGCTCGGGCAGCTTAAATGACCAACGGGTGTCACTGGTATTAAATATCTGCTTTTGCTGTGCGGTAAATGCTTGTGATGAATAAGGCGTAAAATACCATTTTGCTTGGCGATCGTAATGAAGTTCTTTGGCGACGAGCGTTAGTTTTAAATTATCACTATGTAGGTAGCTTAAAACATCTTGCATCTGTTTAGGTTCATGACCCAGCATCATGTAGTCAGCGTAAATGACATCATTTGGATGATAATACTGCATGTTTAAAACAAGATGATTCGCTAACTCTAATGGTCTTGTCGGCTCTTGGAAGCGAAAGGCTGATTCTAATACCGCTTGCTTTTCAAGGTAGCGCCATTCATCCAGTCCATCCTTTTGGATCAATTTGATATATTGGAAAACAGCCTGAACGATATAATCAGCATGATCAACGCCCGCTTCGGTAAGGCTGCAACTTATTGTAAATTCACGATAATTACTACCACTTGCACCACCGCCAGCAGAAAGAGAGGTAATCCAACCTTTCTCCTTTAACTGCATCATTAAACTGCCTTCACCTTCATAACCAAGCAGGTGGGCAAAATAGGATAAAGGTTTGTTTTTATATAAGTGAGCCTGACTTGGCATTGGAAAGGCAATGATCAAACGGCGAATATCTTTCACGGGTTCAACATTAATTTGTAAACCAAGATGCTCAGGTAGTACAAACTCGCTATCGATTGTTTTACCTTGTTTATGATTATTGGGGATATGAGAAAAATAGTCCTCTACCCAAGCTTGCATAGTATTAAGATCAGCAGCACTAACAATCGTCAGCGTCATTAAATCGGCTGAGTATTGCTGGTTATAAAAATCGAGCACTTCTTGGCGGATACTTTGCCCATTGCGATCGGCAAGTGTCTCTATGTTACCGACTGAAAATTGGCTAAAAGGGTGGTTGGGGTTAATGATCTCTTTATGCACTTGATATAAACGACGTGAGTCATCATTTATTTTCATTTTGTATTCAGAATCAACAGCTTGCCTTTCTTTGTCTAACGCTTCTTCGTTAAATAATGGGGCAGTGAAAAATTGGCTAAAACGATCCAGTGCTGCATCGAAAGCATTGGGTGATATATCAAAGAAAAAGCAGGTATGCTCAGTACCGGTCCAAGCGTTATTGCTACCACCGTGTTGATTAATGAACTGTTGAAAACCGCCAACTTTAGGGTATTTTTCGGTACCAAGAAATAACATGTGCTCAAGATAGTGGGCAAGCCCTTCGCGATCAATCGGATCGTCAAAGTGACCGACATTTACCGCCATTGCTGCTGCCGATTTTTGAGCGTTACTGTCGTTAATTAGTAGTACTCTTAAGTCATTAGACAAGGTTAGGTAGCGATATTGGTTGGTATCATTGGGACTTAAGTGCACAAGGTTTCTCCAAATTGGACATGAATGTCTGAGCTACAAAAGGGAAGCTCAATACTCAAAGGTGAGTGGTGTCATTAATTTTTATTGTTGTTTATATATCTTAGTAGTTTATGAACAAGGTCTAAGACTTACTGCATATTGTTGATATACTTATTTAAAATATTTTAATTTACACAGAAAAGAAAGATATTTTTAGGCGATTAATGTATAAGTGATTCCATTTTTGATGGTTTACTAAGGATAGTTGCTATTTTGAGGTTAGACAAAAAATAGGATTGTATCCACACTCATTAAGAGACTATGTAATCGGTTTGATAGTAGGGTAGAAGATGAAGATATTCATAATGCGCCATGGTGAAGCAACAATGTATGCCGCCAGTGATGAAGAAAGAGCATTAACTGACCGTGGTCGAACAGATTCGATTGCTGCTGCTAATTTATGTGCCCAAAAAGGATTTAATCAGTTTGATAAGGTTTTAGTTAGTCCTTACTTACGAGCACAGCAAACTTGGCAAGAGATAACCTCTCACTTTTCAGCAACGAGTGTGGAAACAAGCTCGGATATTACGCCTTATGGGCAATCAGAGCAGGTGTTTGATTATGTCAGCGCTTTGGTTGATGTTGAAAAGCTTGAAACGGTTTTGTTGGTTTCACACCTGCCGCTTGTCGGCTATTTAACGGCTGAGTTTGTCCCTGATCTAGCACCGCCAATGTTCCCAACGTCTGGCATCGTCTGCATTGAGTTTGATCCTAAAACTCAACAGGGTGAATTAGTGTGGAAACTATAGCGGCTTATCGATAGCGCTGTGTGAGCAAATGACGTGGAGTAGGTAGGGCATATCGTTAATCCCCATCGCCACGTCGTTTATGCTTACTTTTCTGGGATAGACAGTAATACTAATAATGCACCATTACCGCCAAATTCCAGTGGTGCTTGGTGAAATGCCATAACATCGGGATGCTGCGCTAACCATAATGGCACTTTTTGCTTGAGAATGTGTTTGCCGATACCGTGCATGACACTTGCACAATGAATCTCTTCTTTCACACAGTGGGCAATCATAGCGCCAAGTTCTCGTTTGGCTTCTTGTTGTGTCATCCCATGCATATCTAAATAAACATCGGGTACATAAACGCCACGACGTAATCGCTTCACTTCATATTTAGAAACACCATCGCGGGCATAACGCATCGGTCCTTCATCCGTCAGGTTTGGAACAAACTCATCAGAGAAGTAAAACTCGGTATCACTGGCTTCACGAGCAGTACGAGTAATTTCTTTTTGTTTGTGATTTCTTTTTGGAGGCTGGACTATGGTATCCTGTGACAACTTTTTAACGCCCTGTACTGCATCCTTGAATAAGGCGAAATCATCATCGAAATCGGTGGTTTTTTTGTTCATCAAGTTACCATTTTTTAAGTGGAAAAAATTTGTGGCAGTATTGTAGCGGATTTCGGAGGCAATTTTGGATAAGATTTTTGTAGAAGAAGCGGTATCAGAACTTCACACCCTTCAAGATATGGTTCGTTGGACGGTAAGCCGCTTTAATGCTGCAGGTCTATTTTATGGTCATGGTACGGATAATGCGTGGGATGAAGCTGTGCAATTAATCCTGCCAACATTGTACCTACCGATCGATGTGCCGAATCATGTTTTAAACTCTCGTCTAACGAGCAGTGAGCGTTTACGCATCGTAGAACGTGTTATTCGTCGTATTAACGATCGTACTCCAACGGCATACTTGACCAATAAAGCATGGTTCTGTGGCCTTGAGTTCTTTGTTGATGAGCGCGTATTAGTGCCACGTTCGCCAATTGGTGAACTGATTGAAGCACAATTTCAACCATGGTTGGTAGAAGAGCCAGTACGAATTATGGATTTATGTACCGGTAGTGCGTGTATTGCGATTGCTTGTGCACATGCATTCCCTGAAGCAGAAGTCGATGCTATCGATATCTCTGTTGATGCATTGCAAGTTGCTGAGCAAAACGTACAAGATCACGGTATGGAGCAGCAAGTGTTCCCAATTCGTTCAGATTTGTTCCGTGATTTGCCAAAGGAAAAGTACAACATTATCGTATCTAATCCACCTTACGTGGATCAAGAAGATATGGATAGCCTGCCAGAAGAGTTTACTCATGAACCTGAACTTGGTTTAGCGGCAGGTAGTGATGGTCTTAAGTTGGTTCGCCGCATTTTAGCCAATGCACCAGACTACTTAACGGATGATGGTATTTTGATCTGTGAAGTGGGTAACTCAATGGTACACATGATGGAACAGTACCCAGATATGCCATTTACTTGGATTGAGTTCTCAAACGGTGGTCACGGCGTATTTATGATTACACGTGCGCAAATGTTAGAGTTTGCTGACGAGTTTTCTATCTACAAAGATTAATCGTTACGCTTAATGAATATAAAAACGTCAGCTAATTAATGCTGGCGTTTTTTTTATATTTTTTTCAGCGTGGATGATAGGGCAGGCGCTTTATTCTTTACGATTATAAAATATCCTCGCTTTAGGCTTTACATCATTTCGTTAACAAGCGACTATGATTCTACGAACAATTATCGAATAGTGGGAATGGGCTAGTTAGGTCTCTCCCTTTTCAAGAGGATAAAATGGCAGGAAACAGTATCGGGCAACACTTTCGAGTGACAACATTCGGAGAGAGTCACGGTATCGCACTAGGATGTATCGTTGATGGATGCCCTCCAGGATTAGAGCTTACCGAATCAGATCTACAAAAAGACTTAGACCGTCGCCGTCCAGGCACTTCTCGTTATACAACAGCGCGTCGTGAACCAGATGAAGTGAAAATTTTGTCAGGCGTATTTGAGGGTCAAACAACGGGGACATCTATTGGCCTGCTGATTGAGAATACCGATCAACGTTCGAAAGATTATTCAGAAATTAAAGACAAATTCCGCCCAGGTCATGCTGATTACACTTACCATCAAAAATATGGTGTGCGCGATTACCGTGGTGGTGGTCGTTCATCGGCACGTGAAACCGCAATGCGTGTCGCGGCTGGTGGTATCGCGAAAAAATACCTTAAGCAAGAGTTTGGGGTCGAAGTTCGTGCTTACTTATCACAAATGGGTGATATCTCAATTGATAGTGTTGATTGGGATGAAATCGATAACAATGCCTTTTTCTGTCCAGATGCGGGCAAGGTTGATGCTTTTGATCAGCTAATCCGTGATTTGAAAAAAGATGGCGATTCTATTGGTGCTAAGATTCAAGTGGTTGCTACGCAAGTGCCAGTCGGCCTTGGTGAGCCTATTTTTGATCGCTTAGATGCTGATATTGCTCATGCTTTAATGAGTATTAATGCGGTGAAAGGTGTTGAGATTGGGGATGGTTTTGATGTGGTTGCCCAAAAGGGCAGTGAACACCGTGATCCTTTAACGCCAAGCGGTTTTACGAGCAATCATGCAGGTGGCATTTTAGGTGGTATTTCGACTGGACAAGATATCGTCGCTAATATTGCGTTAAAACCAACATCAAGCATTACGGTACCAGGTGAAACCATTACTCGCAGTGGTGAGGCGACTCAACTGATTACTAAAGGTCGTCATGATCCTTGTGTCGGTATTCGCGCTGTGCCAATTGCTGAAGCGATGCTAGCGATTGTATTGCTTGATCACCTACTGCGTCATCGTGGGCAAAACTTTGGTGTAACAACGGAAACGCCTAAGATCTAATGACCTGTCAATTAAAATGATGTTGTGGCTAAAACTGATGTGCATTTAAAGCGCATCAGTTTTTATTTCTTCTTTCCTTTAGGCTAAAGGATCGTTAATGAGTCACCAATACCAAGATATTATTTCTATTTTTAATCAAACCTTTCAAGACGCTTATCAAACTCAATTAGAGCTTGGAGGAGACGAACCTATTTATCTGCCAGCAGATGAACAGCATGTTTATCATCGCATCATCTTTGCTCGTGGATTTTATGCTTCTGCGCTTCATGAAATTGCTCATTGGTGTGTGGCAGGTGCGGAGCGACGATTATTAGAAGACTTTGGTTATTGGTATCACCCGGATGGACGCTCAGTGACAGCCCAAGCAGCGTTTGAGCAAGTTGAACTTCGCCCTCAAGCCTATGAGTGGATTTTTGCTATCAGTGCTGGATTTTCTTTTTCAGTCAGTTGTGACAATCTACAAGGCGATTTTGAACCAGATCGCTTAGCGTTTAAGAAGAAAGTACAGCAAGAAGTATTAGCGATTTTGGCGCAGGGCTTACCAACTCGGGTACGCCTGTTATCAGAATCGTTACGACAGTTCTATCAAACACCACCACTGGAAGCGACCCAGTTTGTAGTCCAATAAATAGAGAATAACAATGATTATTGAATTTGAAGAAAAGCTACTAGAAATGATTGATGCACGCATTGAGTCTGCATCGGATGATGAGTTATTTGCTGGTGGTTATTTACGAGGTCATATCTCTCTTTCTGTGGCATCTTGTGAAGAGGATGGCATTAGTGATGTATTGGAAGTTAAAACACGTATTGAAAAGAGTTTAGATGATGCTAAAACAGAATTAGCCCCAGCTGATCGTAGTATTGTTCATGATCTTTGGATTGAGTTAACGGGCAACTTATAACCTTAACTCTTTGAGTATCATTGCTATAAAAGGCGTATGACCGATAATTGTCATACGCCTTTTTAGGTTTAGCGTAGCGATTTATTCAGTCAGAGCCTTACCTTTACGTAAACGTCTTACCCACATACGACTAGGGTGAATCATTTCGAGCACATCGACGGGTAATGGGATCGGGTCATTGCATATCTGCGAAGCTAGCACTTCAGCGAGCAGTGGTGCCGAGCTTAGCCCTCGAGAGCCTAATCCTAAGAAGCAGTAGAGGTTAGGGTAACTTGGGACCGGTGCGACTTCTTCTTCAGGTTTGCCATGCAGATCGGCATATTGTGCTTTGATCTGTTCGAAAATACCCACATTACCAACAAAAGGCAGATGATCGCGGCTTACACTTCGCACGCCTTGACGAGACAGTTGACCACTGGTGTCGACATCATTTGGCCAGGTTTGCTCAGGTATGCATTGACGTAACTTATCGCCATTCTCTTGTTGAGCATTGGCATCAAAGTGTTGATCAATATTGTCTTTATCGTAACTTGCCCCGATGCAGTGGTGTTGGTTATTGGTATTAACTGGCGTCATGTAACCATCATAACAAAGAACAGTATTCAGTTTGCTCAAGGTATCCGTAGTGGGGATGTGGCTAACTTGACCTTTGACTTTGCTCAGAGGGATGTCTTTCGTAGGCAACAGCTGATCAAATTGATGACCATTAGCCACAACAACGGTATTGTGTTTTGCGATGCTACCGTTGGCAAAGGTTAGCTGCCATTGTTGCTCATTGTCACACCACGTTAATTCGGTAACTTGATGTTCATAATGCATTTCTGCGTTTGATTGAGACGCTAAATGGTCAAATATTCCTTGCGTTAACTCTGCAGGGCATAGCCAACCACCAAGTGGAAACAGTGCCGCAGACATCTCTATTGCTAGCCCAGTGACTTGGTTCGTTTGTGCAGGTGTTAAGGCGTGAATGAGTTCAGGGTTAAATTCAGCATCAAGAATGTTTTGTAACTTCTTACTGCCTTTTTCATCCCACATGAGTTGGGTAACACCACACCAGTCATGATCAAAAGGGATCGCCAGTTGTGCCATTTGATCAACAAATTGACGAGCAAAAAGAAAGCCTGGTGAGAATACTCGTGTAACCCCTGTTCTTGTGTGGTTAAGCAGAGGATATACCGCGCCTTGTCGGTTACCAGAAGCGCCTTGTGCAGCCTTTTTGTCTTGGCAATAAACATGCGGAACAATCCCACGTCTATGTAAACATTTAGCCAACGTCGCACTGGCAATACCTCCACCGATAATGGCGATGTCTTGGTGCTCACTCTGGTGATGTGCAGGCAATGGCTCACGGCGTGCGAACCATGGTTTGGTGTTATTCGGTGCGCTGCGTTTAGGCAGTACACCAGCGATCATTTCTCGCTTAATACCAAAGCCTTTCACTTTTTTCATTTCAAAGCCAGCATCGATTAAGCCTCGGCGAACAAAACCAGCTGCGGTAAACGTGGCGCAGGTACAGGCATCTTTCGCCAAGCTAGCCATGCCATTAAATAGATCCTGATTCCACATTTCAGGGTTTTTACTTGGTGCAAAACCATCTAAAAACCAAGCATCAATTAGACCATTTTCATTGGTTGGTAATAAAGGCATGCAATCTTTAATATCACCAAACCAAAGATCGAGTGTAATAGCACCGTCAGCTAGCACAATACGGTGACACTCAGGAACGGCAATCGGGTAATGGGCTTGTAGTTGTTTGGTGTAGTGCGCCAGTTCAGGCCACGCTGCATGAGCTTTGATTAAATCTTCTTTGCTTAACGGGAATTTTTCAAAGCTGATAAAGTGTAATTCTTGCAAAGGAGCATCTGGGTTCTGTTGGCGAAATGCATCAAACCATTGCCAGACAGCTAAAAAGTTTAACCCAGTACCAAAACCCGTTTCACCAATAACAAAGCGGCGTTGATCAAAGGTTTCCCAGCGTTGCGGTAGGTGATTTTGTTGTAAAAAGACGTAACGGGTCTCTTCTAAGCCATTTGTATTGGAGAAGTAAACATCATCAAATTGGTCCGAAACCGGTGTTCCAGCGTCATTCCAGCCGAGTTGTGCGTTGGTAATTGCAGTCATAATGTCAGTTTTTTGTGATATAGGGCGATATGTTGATGTTGATTGTACGAAAGTCTAGGAAAGCTGACCACTTTTGTTATGCTTCTTCGTTATCATCATAATGAATTTTGAATTATAGGAAGGTCACATGAAGCGAGTCGTAATCACCGGTATGGGTATTGTTTCAAGTATCGGTAACAACGTCGAAGAAGTTTTAGCGTCTCTTAAAGCGGGTACATCGGGTATCACAGCTTCAGAGCAGTTCAAAGAGCACGGTTTGCGTTCGCAAGTGTGGGGCAACTTGAAAATGAATCCAGCAGAGCACATTGATCGTAAAAAAATGCGCTTTATGGGTGACGCTGCGGCTTTTGCCTACCTTTCTATGGAACAGGCGATTGCTGATTCTGGTTTAACCGATGATCAAGTTTCGAATGACCGCACAGGTATTGTTGCTGGTTCAGGTGGTGCATCATCACTAAACCAAGTGAATGCGGTTGATATCATCCGTGAAAAAGGCGTGAAGCGTGTTGGTCCATACATGGTTCCACGTACTATGGCATCAACGGTTTCTGCTTGTTTGGCAACTCCGTTTAAAATTCGTGGCGTGAACTACTCAATGAGTTCTGCATGTGCAACTTCTGCGCACTGTATTGGTCACGCAATGGAATTGATTCAACTTGGCAAGCAAGATGTAGTGTTTGCTGGTGGTGGTGAAGAGCTTGATTGGTCGCTAACCATGATGTTTGATGCAATGGGCGCACTATCAACGAAATACAACGAAACACCAGAAATGGCTTCTCGCACTTACGATGCTGATCGTGATGGTTTTGTTATTTCAGGCGGCGGCGGCATGCTGGTTATCGAAGAATTAGAGCATGCATTAGCGCGTGGGGCAAAAATCTACGGTGAAATCGTCGGTTACGGTGCGACATCAGATGGCTACGACATGGTTGCGCCATCGGGTGAAGGTGCGATTCGTTGTATGAAGATGGCAATGCAAAATGTTGATGGTGTTGACTACGTGAATACTCATGGTACATCAACGCCAGTGGGTGATGTAAAAGAGCTTGGTGCGATTCAAGAAGTATTTGGTGGCAACAGCCCTGCAATTTCAGCAACCAAAGCAATGACAGGTCACGCGCTAGGTGCTGCTGGTGTCCATGAAGCGATCTACTCTACGCTAATGCTTGAAAATAGCTTTATCGCGCCAAGTATCAATATCTCTAATTTAGACCAAGCGGCAGAAGGTCTGGATATTGTTACTGAATATCGTGAACAAGCTTTGACAACGGTCATGTCTAATAGCTTTGGCTTTGGTGGTACAAACGCAACATTGGTGATTCAAAAGTACCAAGCTTAATTAGAGCGAATAAGGTCAATAAGCCGAGAAAAAGGATTGTAAATTTGGCTTGTTGATCACTAGATTCCAGAGCCGATTAGCATTGCTGATCAAACAGAGTGGGTCTTACCTGATGGAGAGCTAGGTAATATCTTTTTGTCCTGGACTTTCACCCGGCAGTTTATACTGTCGGGTTTTTTTCTATCTGAACATTGGTTTACTTTGGTTGGTATTGCTTACTTTGAGAGAGATTAATAGTAAGATAAGCGCTTCTTTTTTCTCTTTGTACCGAGCTTATGAAAATATTAATTGATGAAAACATGCCTTATGCCGAAGCACTTTTTAGCCAGTTAGGTGACGTGATTTTAAAGCCAGGTCGAACCTTAAGTGCAGAGGATTTAATCGATATTGATGGTTTAATGATTCGCTCGGTAACAAAGGTCAATGCCGATCTGATTGCCAAAGCCAACAAGCTTAAATTTGTCGGTACAGCCACCGCAGGCATGGATCATGTTGACCAGGCGTTATTGCAAGAAAAAGGGATCTTTTTTACCGCTGCTCCTGGCTGTAATAAAGTCGGTGTCGCAGAGTATGTATTTAGTATCATTATGGTACTTGCCCAACAAAATGGCTTCTCAATTTTTGATAAAACGGTGGGTATTGTTGGCGCAGGGCAGGTCGGTAGTTATCTTGCCAAATGTTTGACTGGTATTGGCATTAAAGTGTTGCTGAACGATCCACCAAAGCAACTTGCCGGAGATAAACGAGATTTCACGCCATTAGATGAATTACTCACTCAGGCTGATATTATTAGTTTGCACACCCCAATCACTCATGAGGGTGAGTTTGCCACTCACCACTTAGTCGATAGCGCCGTTTTATCACAACTGCGCAGTGACCAAATCTTAATTAACGCTGCACGTGGTCCTGTGGTCGACAACCAAGCACTGAAGCAACGTTTACAAAAACACGATGGCTTTTTAGCAGCTTTAGATGTTTTTGAGTTTGAGCCACAAGTTGATATGACGTTATTACCACTATTATCTTTTGCAACCCCGCATGTCGCAGGCTATGGTTTAGAAGGTAAGGCACGTGGTACGACAATGATATTTAACTCCTACTGTGAGTTCTTATCTCTGCCAAATCGAGCCCATGCTAGTGACTTATTACCCGTTGCACCTATCCCTTCAGTGAGATTAGAACGACAATGGGATCAACCAACACTGCACAATTTGACTCAGTTGATTTATGATGTGCGCCAAGACGATGCATTATTCCGTCGTGAGATCACCAAACCTGGCGCATTTGACCAAATGCGCAAGCAATATTGGGATCGAAGAGAGTACAGTGCAATTCAATTAGCTGGGAGTCAGGCTTGTAATTTAGAGCCCCTAGCTGAATTAGGCTTCAACATTAAGCCAACTATAGATAAATGAGAGAGACAATGAGCCAAGAATTTAATATTGCTATTTTGGGCGCAACAGGTGCTGTAGGCGAAACTATCCTTGAGGTACTTGCTGAACGTAAATTTCCTGTCGGCGCATTATTTTTACTCGCGAGTGAGCGTAGTGAAGGTAAAACATACCGTTTTAATGGTAAAACATTAGCAGTACAAAATGTTGAAGATTTCGATTGGTCTCAAGTTCATATCGCATTGTTCTCAGCAGGTAGCGCAGCATCAGAAAGATGGGCTCCAATTGCTGCTGATGAAGGTGTGGTTATTATTGATAATACTTCACAGTTCCGTTACGAATACGATATTCCACTGGTTGTGCCAGAAGTAAACCCTGAAGCAATTGCAGAGTTCCGTAACCGTAATATTATTGCTAACCCAAACTGCTCTACGATTCAAATGGTTGCAGCATTAAAACCGATCCATGATGCCGTAGGTCTTGAGCGTGTTAACGTGTGTACTTATCAGTCAGTATCAGGTGCTGGTAAATCAGGTATCGATGAGCTAGCGGGTCAAACGGCTAAGCTACTAAATGGTATGCCAGCTGAAACAAACGCATTTAGCCAGCAAATTGCTTTTAACTGTATTCCACAGATCGATGAATTTACTGAAAATGGTTACACTCGTGAAGAGATGAAGATGGTGTGGGAAACACAAAAAATCTTCAATGACTCTTCAATTACGATTAACCCAACTTGTGTTCGCGTACCGGTATTCTATGGTCATGCCGAATCTTTGCATATTGAAACTTGTGCGCCAATTGGTGCAGAGCAAGTGATCGAACTGCTCAATGAAACCGATGGTATTGAAGTCTTCCAAGAGTTAGATTTCCCAACACAAGTTCGTGATGCTGGTGGTAAAGATCATGTTATGGTGGGTCGTATCCGTAATGATATTAGCCATCACAGCGGCATTAATATGTGGGTTGTGGCTGACAACGTACGTAAAGGCGCGGCAACTAACGCAGTACAAATTGCTGAGTTATTGATAAGCGATTACTTCTAAGCCAATACCGATGTAACATGCTCGATAGCCTCACAAATAAGTGAGGCTTTTTTTTATTTATTGTTTACTTGTTCCATAATCACAGCAAAATGTCGCTCAGTTTGATATTCGTTACACATTTTTTGTCTTCAGGACTATAGCTTTAGTGCTTTTATCCTATATATTGTACAGATCTTTACTTTATTCCAATCGTAGTACTTACCTGAGTTTTTTATGCGTCATATTTATAAGCGTCTATTACTGTCTTTAACACTCATTGCCTCAAGTCAGGTAACCACTACTTACGCAACAAATATTCGTATTGTTGGACCTGATGGTGTGTCTCAAACACCAGTGACCTCACCAGAGGGCATCAGTGCTGCGAATAGTGAGCCATCCCGTTTTTATGGTCCAACAACGGCGCAGGAAACTTTGTGGTCAATTTCTTCTCGTCTGCGTCCAAGTCCTTCTGTTTCTGTACAGCAGACACTATTGGCAATCTATCGACTCAACCCCCAAGCATTCGAAGATCAAAACATACATAAGCTTCTGCCAAATAGTAATTTAAGAATTCCTTCGCTTTCTCAAGTGCAAAGTCGAACGACAGAAACGGCTATTGAGATCATGGATGCGCATACCAAAAAGCTTGCTCAAGTTCCTGTTGCTCCGCCAATCGCGCCTAAACTAGCACCTGTACCTCAGGCTGTTCCAAAGCCGGTTGCTCCTGAACCAACACCCGCACCGAAAGCCGCTGTTGCGCCTAAACCAACTACCGCGCCTAAAGCCGTAGTTACTGAGCAAAAGCCAGCAGTAGCAGTGAGTACTCCTGACTCAAGTGAGGTTATTAAGTTAGAAAGTGAGCTAAAGAGTTCGCAATCTGAATTACTTTCACTGGAAGAGAAAAACCATCAATTACGACTACTACTCAGTAATGTACAGTTAGAAGTCGATCAACTAAAAGAAGATATCAGCGATAAAGATCGTATTCGAACCGAAGTGGAGAGGCAGCTCGAGATCGAGCGTAATAAGCAATTAGAAATGGAAAGCTTAAAGCCAAGTTCGTTAGATAATGCATTAAGTAATAATTGGTTACTTGCTGCGTTGGCTTGTATTCCTGGCTTACTTGCTGCATTGGCTGGTATGTTGATTCTTAATCGCCGTAACCGTAATGATGAGTCGGAAAATTCTGCCGAGCCGGTAAATGCAGTTCCAGCCGAATTCTTTAAAGAACAAGAGTCTTTGGGTGATGAGATTTCACTTGATGATATTGCTGGAGATGAAGATTTACTTGGTGATGAGTTATTAGTTGATGATTTGGTTGAAAACCCGATTGATTCAGAGGTGGAAGAGGATGATATCTTTGCTGGATTAGATGATGATCTCGACTTTAATTTAGACGATGAAGACGATCTATTCGCAAGTATCGGCGATGATGGTGAACTGGACACTGAGTTAGATAGCGAGTTTGATAACATTGAGTCAAGCAACAGCGGGATCAGCGTAAAAGGTGATGATAAAGCGCTCGGTCTTGAAGAAATGGAGCGAGCTTTAGATGATGCCTCAGCGAATAATGATAACCTGGTAGGCTTTGAACTATCAGAGGATAATGTAATTTCCAATGATGAGATTGAAGCATTACTCTCTGACACTAAGGGCAATGATCCATTAGAAACCGATGAGATAGAGCAATCTTTACTGGATGATTTGTTTGCGAGTGCTCAAGAGCCTGACGCGCAACCAAGTGCTGTTGATAAAGCTATAGAGCAAGAAGAGCCAGAGGCTTTTGATGAAGATCTGGATGTTAGTGATGTTTATGAGTTAGCGGATAATTTAAATAGCGCAGTTGAAGATGATATTGATGCTATTTTTGCTCAAGTGGCGCAAGAGAAGGCACAAAGTGAAGGTGTCGATAGTACAAGCAATGTTGAATTAACCGATCAATCAACCGATGCCGCTGAAGTTGCTGAAGATGAAGCAACAGTGGACGATCTATTTGAAGAGGCATTGTTAAACCTAGATGATACGAGTGCTAACGAACTCGAACTAGACGATAACAGTACTGAACTTCTTGATGAGTTATTAGCTGAAGAAGATAGCGACCTTACTAGCTTAGAACTTGATGAGCAAGCGCTTGATAATCTTGAGTTAGATGATAATAGTACCGAGCTTCTGGATGAATTATTAGAGGCAGAAGATAGTAGCCTTGATAGCTTAATTATTGATGAACAAGCATTTGATAATCTAGAACTCGACGATAACAGTACCGAGCTTCTGGATGAGCTATTAGATGTCGAAGATAGTGGTCTTAGCGACGTAGCTTTAGATGATA
>NZ_MCUV01000033.1 GCF_002873395.1 Vibrio sp. 10N.286.49.B3
ATATAAGATCTTTATATAGATCTTTTATTACTGTTATTATTAGGATCGGACGTTTCTGTGGATAACTGATAAATGATCAACGAGATCATGGATCTTTATTAGATCAAATCTTGTGATCTAGCTTGGATCAAGCAGAGGATTAGCTGGGATCAAAATGGCTACTTATCCACAGAGGAATTTAGCCTTTTATTTATCCATGGGATAACTATAGGTTAATCACTGGGTTTAAGGGTACTTATCCACATACTGTTTGCTGGTTTTTTAATCAAATGGTTGCTGCTATTTCGAGAAAGTTATACACAATTCAGAATTTGAAGCGAAAAAAAAGACGACCGAGGCCGTCTTTTTTCTTTAGGTAGTGGCTTAAAGTTGGCTTATATAGTCATTAAACCAAGCTTCTGAAGCATCTTCTGGGACAGAATGTTCTAGTACATCTATCGTAAAACAGTCACTAATTGGTGTTGCACCGATATCCAGTAACAGCTCATGGGCATGCTTTCCTGCCGCACAAAAAGTATCATAGCTTGAATCACCAATAGCGATAACTGCAAACTTTACCGCGGCCATTTTAGGTGGTGTTTGTTGTAATTGAGTAATAAAAGGCTGGATATTATCCGGGTAATCGCCAGCGCCATGAGTTGAGGTCACAACGAGCCATACTCCTTGATTAGGGATGTCTGCAAGCTCTGGTTGGTTGTGTATTGTCGTTTCTCTGCCTTGTTCTATCAGCAAGTCGCTAAGGTGATCACCGACATACTCAGCGCTACCTAGTGTACTTCCTGTAATAATATGAATCATAGCCACTCCTCTTTGATGGATTATGCCCGTTGATAGTTATGCTATTTGCTATCAAAAAAAAGCGACCATCAAGGCCGCTTATTGTATTTGAAACTATTTACCAATACAGAATGAAGAGAAGATACGCCCGAGTAAGTCATCAGAGCTAAACTCACCAGTAATTTCATTAAGGTGCTGTTGGCTGATTCTAAGCTCTTCTGCCAGAATTTCTCCTGCCATATAACCTTCTAACTGCTCTTGGCCAATAGTAAGGTGCTGAGCGGCTCTCTCAAGAGCATCTAAGTGGCGACGACGAGCCATAAAGCCGCCTTCAGTGTTGCCAGCAAAGCCCATACACTCTTTTAAGTGCTCACGTAAACTATCCACACCCTGACCGGTCTTTGCAGACAGGCGAATGAGGGTAGGATCGTTAACATGACAGATACCAAGATCTTCTTTGGTTTGATCCACTTTATTTCGGATCACTGTCATACCAATATTTTCTGGCAGGCGATCAACGAAATCAGGCCAAATGTCATGCGGTGTCGTGGCTTCTGTTGTCGTACCATCAACCATAAATAGCACTCGATCAGCTTGGCTGATCTCTTCCCATGCTCTTTCGATACCAATTCTTTCTACTTCATCAGAGGCTTCACGCAGACCTGCTGTATCAATAATGTGTAGTGGCATGCCATCAATATGAATGTGTTCACGTAAAACATCACGTGTTGTACCAGCAATATCGGTCACAATGGCAGAATCTTTACCTGATAGCGCATTGAGTAAGCTCGATTTACCGGCATTAGGGCGACCAGCGATAACCACTTTCATACCTTCACGCATAATCGACCCTTGATTCGCTTCTTGGCGAACGGCTGCAAGGTTATCGATAATGGTTTGAAGATCGCTACTGACCTTACCGTCAGCTAAGAAATCGATCTCTTCTTCTGGGAAATCAATGGCAGCTTCCACATAGATGCGTAGGTGGATCAGTGAATCGACAAGCGTGTTAATGCGCTTAGAGAACTCGCCTTGTAAAGATTGTAGGGCTGACTTTGCCGCTTCTTCTGAGCTTGCATCAATTAAATCGGCAATCGCTTCAGCTTGTGTTAAGTCCATTTTATCATTTAGAAACGCGCGCTCTGAGAATTCACCTGGTTTTGCAGCTCTTACGCCTTCAATCATTAAGATACGCTTAATCAGCATATCCATAACCACAGGACCGCCGTGTCCTTGCAGTTCTAGTACGTCTTCACCAGTAAAAGAGTGAGGGTTTGGAAAGAATAGGGCGATGCCCTGATCAAGTTCACGTCCATCTTGTGCTTTAAACGGTAAGTACTCGGCATAACGAGGCTTTAGCTCGCGACCTGTTACTTCAATTGCAACTTGAGTAGCCTTAGGGCCAGATACGCGAATAATGCCAACGCCACCACGTCCTGGGGCTGTTGCTTGCGCGACAATAGTGTCGGTTGTCATAAGAGAGTCTCTATTCATGTAGGGTGGCACTCACGAAAAACCGCCGTGGAGCGACACATATAATAAAAAGGATATGGATTGAATTGTAATCAGCAACAAATAAAAAGGCGACCTAAAAGGCCGCCTTTCTGATTTTATTTTTTGCTGCTATCTAAGCGTTACTTAGTGTGCAGGCCTTTCTTTTCAAGACCACGATAAATCAGAGTTTGCTGAATTAGCGTTACTACGTTCGATACTAACCAGTATAGAACTAGGCCTGAAGGGAAGAACAAGAAGAAGAACGTGAACATAATTGGCATGAAGGTCATGATCTTCTGCTGCATTGGATCCGTTACTGTCGTCGGGCTCATCTTCTGGATTAGGAACATACTTGCACCCATCAGAAGTGGCAAGATGTAGTACGGGTCTTGCGCTGAAAGGTCAGTAATCCAACCAAAGAATGGTGAGTGACGTAGTTCAACGGACTCCATTAATGCCCAGTACAGTGAAATGAAGATAGGCATCTGTAGCAAGATAGGTAAACAACCACCTAGTGGGTTCACTTTTTCTTTCTTGTACAGTTCCATCATTTCTTGGCTCATGCGCTGACGGTCATCGCCAATACGCTCACGCATTGCTGTCAACTTAGGTTGTAGCATGCGCATTTTAGCCATTGAGGTGTACTGTGCCTTCGTTAGTGGGTACATAGCACCACGAACGATGAAAGTTAGTACGACGATCGCTAGACCCCAGTTAATTACGACGCTTTGAATCATCGATAGTAACCAGTGAAGTGGCTTAGCAATGAACCATAACCAACCGTAGTCAACTACTAGGTCTAGGTGCGGTGCCGTTTCAGCCATTTCATTTTGAAGCTTAGGACCTGCCCATAATGTCGCTTCAAATTTAGCACTTGCGCCATCAGCAATGGTTTTGTTTGGCATGCGAACACCAATATCACCCGTATTGTTAATTACGCGAGTGTATAGGTTTGTGCCAGGTTCGTTGCGTGGAATCCATGCAGCTGCGAAGTAGTGTTGGATCATTGCAGCCCAACCTTGTCCATCATGTAGAGTGATAGATAGGTTGCGATCTTTCATATCGCTGAAGCTGTATTTTTTGTAACGCTCTTTCTCAGTCGAGAATGCACCACCACGGTAAGTTGGCATCGTTAGACTACCGCCTTTATCCATGACAGTTTGACGAAGGTGAGCATACATACCAAAGGTAGCATTGTTGCCTGAGTTGTTAACTACATCGTACTCAACATCAATCGCGTAGTTACCGCGTTTTAAAATGTAAGTTTTTGTGTATGTCAGGCCATTTGCTGCATATGTCATTGGAATTCGTAATTCATCTTGACCATCAGCTAGAGTAAAGCTGTCTGCAGAAACGTGATAATTAGGACGGTGAGTACTGCTTAAATCGATTCCCTGAGGACCAACAAGACCACTTTGAGCAATAAATTGGTGACCTTGAGTGTTCTTCAATAATTCGAAGCGCGCTTCAGATTCATACTCTGCAGCGTACTTATTAAGGTCAGCGGCAACTACATCACCACCAGCAGTGTCAATTGACAACGTTAGTACGTCGGTCATCACACTGATTGTCTTAGCAGATACAGGCTGGCTAGGTACAGGATCGTGACCATCATTTAAAGATGGTGCAGGAAGGGTGCTGCTTGATTGTGCCTGTTCAATCGCTTGTGGTGCTGGATTCTTAGCTACATTCCATTGTTGAAATAGTAAAAAAGAAACCAGTGCCAATGCGATTAATAGGATATTACGTTGAGAATCCATCGTTATTAATCTCTGTCTTGGTTTTGGACTGGTGGGACGGGGTCATAGCCGCCTTCATTCATAGGGTGGCATTTTAATAGACGTTTGCCTGATAACCAACTCCCTTTTACAAAACCGTGAGCTTTCAACGCTTCTAGAGCATAAGAAGAGCACGTTGGAGTAAATCGACAACGAGGTCCAAGTAAAGGGCTTATTGTCCATCGGTAAAGATAGACTAGCCCAATAGCTAACCGCGCGAGGGGCGAGACAGGCGATGCCATAACTTATCTAACAGCTTGAACATTTCTTCATTGCTTAAATCTTGCGCACTCTTCTTCGCGATGACAACAAAATCTTTATTAGGAAGTTGATGTTGGTGGTTACGAAAACTTTCACGGCACAGACGTTTGAATCGATTACGACCCGGCGCTGTTTTGATTTGTTTTTTCGGAACGGCTAATCCAAGACGAGGATGAGAAAGCGAGTTATTACGGGCAATGATGGTGAAATGGGGGGAGCCTGCTCGATGAGCTTGCTTGAAGACATTTTGATAATGCTCGGGAGTTAACAAGCGTAACTCCCGATTGAACGCGAACGTTTTCAAAATAAATTAATAATTATTTTGAAAGGCGCGCACGGCCTTTTGCACGACGTGCATTGATAACCTTACGGCCGTTCTTAGTTGCCATGCGTGCACGGAAGCCGTGAGTACGCTTGCGCTTTAGAACTGTAGGTTGAAAAGTGCGTTTAGACATGTGTAATTACCTTACTGATCAGTAGTTTTTAGGTTTTGTTAAACCCGGCGTGGGTATAATATCTTTTCTTTATTAAGAAAGGAAATCCGACGCCTCTCAACAAAGAGGCGGAATTGTAATCACTGACTGACAAAGAGTCAATAATTGGTTCAACGTTAATTCCGGTCGACGAATTATACGTTTTGTGAGCAATAGCGCAATGATCTTATTGGATCTAATGCTTATTTAAAAACTTAATTAACCTTAAGTCTTTGGGATTGTTGAATATTTCATCTGGTGTGCCTTGCTCAATAATGTGCCCTTCAGCCATGAAGATCACTTTACTAGCGACTTCTTTAGCAAATTGCATTTCATGCGTAACCACTAACATTGTTTGATGTTGATTGGCTAATTTCTTCATTAAGCTTAGAACTTCGCCAACCCATTCAGGGTCAAGCGCCGATGTTGGCTCATCAAAAAGCAATAATTCTGGCTGAAATGCCATCGCACGACCAATACCAACTCGCTGTTGTTGACCACCAGAAAGCGCGGCAGGATAGCTATCGGCTTTATCACCTAGTCCAATATCATCCAGAATTTGTTGGGCATGTTTTAGCGCTTGGTCTTTTTTCCAACCACGTACTGTAACTAAACCTTCTGCGATATTTTGTTTTGCTGTTAGGTGGTGAAACAGAGCATAATTTTGGAAAACAAAGCCCGTTTTGCGACGCAATGCTAGAACATCAGATTGGGCATATTTTTGGCTATCCACATGAGCATCATCAATCGTAATAGAGCCTTGATCGGCTTGCTCTAAGAAGTTAACGCAGCGTAATAATGTCGATTTACCTGTGCCACTTGAGCCGATAATGACAACAATCTCACCCTGTTGGATATCTAAATTAATGCCTTTTAATACTTCAGTATCGCCAAAGCTTTTATGAATATTGTCTAATTTAATCATCGTAAGTAGGCCTTATTGAGTTTGTTTTCTGCCCAGATTTGAATGCGAGTTAAGATAAGAACGACGCCCCAATAGATTAATGCGACGGCCAAGAAGGCTTCAAAAAAGCGAAAACTGGATGAAGCTTCCATCTGTGCTTTTGCCATTATCTCTGCAACGCCTAAGGTAAAAGCCAGTGACGTTGATTTAATCATATCAATGAAGTAGTTCATTAACGAAGGCAGTGCAACGCGCGTGGCTTGCGGCAAAATAATACGACGCATGGCCTGGGGAGTGGTCATCCCAACCGATAAGCTCGCCTCCATTTGGCTGCGGTCAACACCAATGATGGCAGCGCGGATAGTCTCAGCCATATAAGCAGCAAAGTGAAGCGTTAAGCCAATAACTGCCGCTTGGAAAGCATCTAAACCAATGAATATAGGGAATATTTGAGGTAGACCGTAATATAAAAGGAACAGCTGTACCAGTAGCGGAGTGCCACGGAAAAAGCTGATATACAATTGACTTAGTTGATCAAGAACCGGGATCTTAAAGACACGAATGTTAGCCAGAATCAGGCTTAAAATGAGAGAGAATATTAACCCCCAGATAGCCATTTCCATTGTTGTGCCTAAATATTTGAACAATATTGGTAGTAACTCCAACATGTATTGAACATCGAATCCCATAAGTTTTTCCAGATAATAGAAATGAAAAAAGGCGGAATTAAGCTTCCACCTTAGTTTGAAAAATGTGGTATGACGGATTATTGAGTGATATCAGCGTCAAACCATTTTTGTGAAATTTTAGCTAATGTGCCATCACTGCGCATGTCAGATAACGCTTTATTGACTTCAGCTTGTAGCTTTGCCCCTTTGTCATTGTTAACAAATGGCCATGCACTGGCAGTTTGTTCAAACGGTTCACCCACTAATTTTAGCGGTAGACCGGTTTTTTTGACAAGCTCAAGTGTTGATAAACGATCCATAACAAAGGCATCCGCTCGACCGAGTGCCACATCGTGCTCAATACCCGTATCGTAAGTTTTGATATTGATCTTATTGTCTTTATCGTGTTTACGTAACAGTTGCTCAAAGTTAGAGCCTAAGTTAACCGCGACAGTTTTACCGGCTAAATCTTCAATGCCTTTAATACTGTTATTATTTTTACGTACCGTGATCGTTGCGCCATCAATCACATAAGGATCGGCAAACAGATATTTAGCTTCACGCTCAGCGGTAACCGAAATTTGATTACTGATCGTATCAATACGCCCCGTTTCTAAAAGGCCAAATAAACCGGAAAAACTGGCAGTAACGTACTCAACGTTATACTTATTACGACGACCAATCTCATCCCATAAATCGACTTCAAAGCCTTGTAATTTATCTTGTTTTACAAAAGTAAATGGGAAATATCGTCCAGACATGCCAACTTTTACATCAGTAGCAGCGTGTGCTACTTGAGTTAGAGAGGCAGTCAGTGCGATTGTAGCGACAATGCCCTTAATCCAGTTTTTCATCATACAGCTCCTTATTGATATAGGCAGAGATGTTACTAGCAAACTTATCAGTAGAATAAATAACTAGATGTTATTAATCATAACTGAAAGTTGTACCTTGCTGCTTTTACACCAATTTTAGGACTTTTTACCCACATACGTTTTTTGGGGATAAGTCGAGAAGATCGGCAAAATGTGGATCAATGTGTGAGTAAAACGAGATATTTTGTGGGGATCAAACGTATATCTACAGAATAAATGTGAATAACTTCGATCTTATTCACTTGATCCTCGATCAAGTGCTGGAGATCTGGCTTATCAACAGGTAAAATCCCTAACCATTTCAAATAAATTAAATAGGGTGAGGGCACTGTGTCATCTTCGCTTTGGTTGCAATGCATGCAACAGCTTCAAGAAGAGCTACCTGCTACAGAGTTCAATATGTGGGTTCGTCCGTTACAAGCGGAGCTCAATGACAATACTCTAACTCTATTTGCACCTAATCGCTTTGTGTTGGACTGGGTACGTGACAAGTACCTAAATAGCATCACACGATTACTGCAAGAATATTGTGGCAATGATATTCCCAACCTACGTTTTGAGGTTGGAAGTCGTTCTGTTGCTGCACCAAAACCTGCGCCAGCTCGAACTCAAGCTGATGTGGCTGCGTCATCATCTGCACCTGCACGTTTACAAGCGCGTCAACCGGTTCATAAAACCTGGGATGACGATGCCCAAGCACTCGCGGATATTAATCACCGTTCTAATGTGAATCCAAAGCATAAGTTCAATAACTTTGTCGAAGGTAAGTCGAACCAACTTGGTTTAGCGGCTGCGCGACAAGTGTCTGATAACCCTGGAACCGCTTATAACCCACTGTTTTTATATGGTGGTACCGGTTTAGGTAAGACACACTTATTGCATGCGGTAGGGAACGCGATTGTCGACAACAAGCCAAATGCGAAAGTTGTGTATATGCACTCTGAGCGTTTTGTGCAAGACATGGTGAAAGCACTACAAAATAACGCAATCGAAGAATTTAAACGCTATTACCGTAGTGTTGATGCATTGCTTATCGATGACATTCAATTCTTCGCTAATAAAGAGCGTTCTCAAGAAGAGTTTTTCCATACCTTTAACGCATTGCTTGAAGGTAACCAGCAAATCATCCTAACGTCGGATCGCTACCCAAGAGAAATTAATGGGGTAGAGGATCGTCTTAAGTCGCGTTTTGGTTGGGGTTTAACTGTGGCGATTGAGCCGCCAGAATTAGAAACGCGAGTGGCGATTTTAATGAAAAAGGCGGAAGACCATCAGATTCACCTTGCTGACGAAGTTGCGTTCTTTATTGCTAAGCGCCTACGTTCAAATGTACGTGAGCTTGAAGGTGCATTAAACCGCGTTATTGCTAATGCTAACTTTACCGGTCGCCCGATTACGATAGATTTTGTACGTGAAGCATTAAGAGACTTACTCGCACTGCAAGAAAAGCTGGTAACGATCGATAATATTCAAAAAACGGTCGCAGAATATTATAAAATAAAGATCGCGGATCTCTTATCCAAGCGTCGCTCTCGTTCCGTTGCTCGTCCTCGTCAATTGGCGATGGCACTGGCTAAAGAACTGACCAACCATAGCTTGCCTGAAATTGGTGATGCGTTTGGTGGTCGTGATCATACAACGGTATTGCATGCATGCCGTAAGATTGCTCAGCTACGCGAAGAGAGTCACGATATTAAAGAAGATTACTCGAACTTGATTCGTACGTTATCATCTTAATCCATTTACACTAGATCGCTTAGTTAAGAGTCAAATATGAAATTTACGATTGAACGTAGTCACCTATTAAAACCATTACAACAAGTGTCTGGTGCTTTAGGTGGTCGTCCTAGCTTACCTATCTTAGGTAATTTATTGCTTAAGGTTGAAGATAATCAGCTATCAATGACGGCAACGGACCTTGAAGTTGAGCTTATCAGCCGAGTAACCCTAGAAGGCGATTTTGAAGCGGGCGCTATCACGGTTCCTTCACGTAAGTTTTTAGACATTTGTCGTGGTTTGCCAGATGGCGCGATGATCACCTTCGTATTAGATGGTGATCGAGTACAACTACGCTCAGGTCGCAGCCGTTTCTCATTAGCGACTCTACCAGCGAATGATTTCCCTAATATTGAAGATTGGCAAAGTGATTTAGAAGTATCACTCACGCAAGCCGAGTTACGTGGTCTGATCGAAAAGACCCAATTTTCAATGGCAAACCAAGATGTACGTTACTACCTAAACGGTATGTTGTTTGAGATTTCAGGATCGACGTTACGCTCTGTTGCTACCGATGGTCACCGTATGGCGGTTGCTCAAGTAACACTTGCCGATGCAGACTTTGCTCAACAACAAATCATTGTGCCGCGTAAAGGGGTACAAGAGTTAGTGAAGTTACTCGACTCACCAGAGTTGCCAGTCACGCTACAAATTGGCGCATCAAACTTACGTGCTGAAGTGAATAACTTTGTCTTCACTTCTAAGTTGGTCGATGGTCGTTTCCCTGATTACCGTCGCGTATTGCCACAAAATACCAATAAAACGCTAGAGACAGGCTGTGATGAATTACGTCAGGCTTTTTCTCGTGCTGCGATTTTATCGAATGAAAAATTCCGTGGTGTACGAGTAAACCTTGCTGATAACGGTATGCGTATTACCGCAAATAACCCAGAGCAAGAAGAAGCAGAAGAGATGCTTGATGTTTCTTACGATGGTGGCGAACTCGAAATTGGCTTTAACGTAAGCTACATGCTGGATGTATTAAATACGCTACGCTGTGAACAAGTACGTATTTCGATGTCAGATGCGAATGCCAGTGCCTTGGTCGAAAATGCTCAAGATGACAGTGCCATGTATGTGGTGATGCCAATTCGTCTTTAAAGCAGAAGCCGATGCCTTTAACACGACTGATCGTGAAACAATTTCGAAATATTGAAGCCTGTGATATTGAACTATCATCAGGCTTTAACTTTCTTATAGGACCTAATGGCAGTGGCAAAACCAGTGTACTGGAAGCCATCTACCTACTCGGTCATGGACGCTCATTTAAGAGTTCATTAACCGGTCGTATCATCCAAAATGACCATAGCGAGCTGTTTGTTCACGGCCGTTTTATGACCGCTGATCAATTTGCACTACCTATTGGCATAAATAAACAGCGCGATGGTACAACAGAGGTTAAAATAGGCGGTCAATCTGGGCAGAAGTTAGCGCAACTTGCTCAGGTATTGCCATTACAATTGATCCACACTGAAGGGTTTGATTTACTAACGGAAGGGCCTAAATTCCGTCGATCTTTTATCGATTGGGGCGTTTTTCATAGTGAACCGAGTTTTTTCGATGCTTGGGGACGAGTGAAGCGTTTAAATAAGCAGCGTAACGCATTATTGAAAACGGCAACGAGTTACCATGAGTTGAGTTATTGGGATCAAGAGTTAGCGCAATTAGCCGAAAGTATCAGCGCTTGGCGAGCAAAGTATGTTGAGCAATTAAAGAAGGTTGCAGAAGACATTTGCCAGACGTTCTTACCAGAATGTGAGATTCAGGTTAGTTACTATCGTGGGTGGGATAAAAACACCGCCTATGCTGATATATTAAAAGATAATTTTGAACGAGATCAGCACTTAGGATACACCTTTAGTGGTCCCAATAAGGCTGATCTTAAGATAAAAGTGAATGGGACACCGGTTGATGATGTCCTATCACGTGGTCAACTTAAGTTAATGGTATGCGCTTTGCGAGTTGCACAGGGGCAGCATTTAACTCAAGTGACAGGTAAGCAATGCATCTACTTAATTGATGACTTTGCTTCTGAATTAGATAGCCAACGTCGAGAGCGTCTTGCTGATTGCTTGAAGAAGACGGGGGCTCAGGTTTTTATAAGCTCTATTACGGCTGCGCCCATTGCAGATATGCAAGATGAAAACAGTAAGATGTTTCATGTGGAACGTGGCAAAATAGAGCATGGTTAATAAGTGAGAGAGTAATTCATGTCAGATAATTACGATTCATCGAGTATTAAAGTACTAAAGGGTCTGGATGCTGTACGTAAGCGTCCAGGAATGTACATCGGCGACACGGATGATGGAACCGGTCTACACCACATGGTTTTTGAGGTGGTGGATAACTCAATCGATGAAGCGTTAGCTGGTCACTGTAATGACATCGTTGTAACCATCCATGAAGATAATTCGGTATCAGTAACCGATGATGGCCGTGGTATTCCTACCGATTTACACCCTGAAGAGAAAGTATCAGCAGCTGAAGTTATCATGACGGTACTGCACGCTGGTGGTAAGTTCGATGATAACTCGTACAAAGTATCTGGTGGTCTACACGGTGTTGGTGTTTCAGTAGTAAACGCACTATCTAAGCAAGTGACACTAACGATCAAGCGTGGCGGTAAAGTTCATACTCAAACGTATCATCACGGTGAGCCTCAAGCACCTCTTGCTGCTGTGGGTGAAACGGATGAAACGGGTACAGAGATTCGTTTTTGGCCAAGTGAAGATACCTTCACTAACGTTAAATTCCATTACGATATCCTAGCAAAGCGTCTACGTGAGCTGTCTTTCCTAAACTCTGGCGTATCAATCAAGCTGGTTGATGAGCGTGAAGAAGACAAAATGGATCACTTTATGTTTGAAGGCGGCATTCGTGCTTTCGTTGAACATCTAAATACCAACAAGACCCCAATTATTCAAAAAATCTTCCACTTTGATTTTGAGCGTGAAGATGGCATTACTGTTGAAGTGGCAATGCAATGGAATGATGGTTTCCAAGAGAACATCTTCTGTTTCACAAACAACATCCCTCAACGAGATGGTGGTACTCACTTAGCGGGTTTCCGTTCATCACTGACTCGTACCTTGAACTCGTTCATGGAAAAAGAAGGCTTCTCGAAAAAAGCCAATGCATCGACTTCTGGTGATGATGCTCGTGAAGGTCTAACCGCGGTTATTTCGGTAAAAGTGCCAGATCCTAAGTTCTCAAGCCAAACCAAAGACAAGTTGGTTTCATCGGAAGTTAAATCAGCCGTTGAAGCAGCAATGAATGAAAAACTGGCTGAGTTCCTAATTGAAAACCCAGGCGAAGCAAAAATTGTCTGCGGTAAAATTATCGATGCAGCTCGTGCACGTGAAGCGGCTCGTAAAGCGCGTGAAATGACACGTCGTAAAGGCGCATTAGATTTAGCGGGTCTTCCAGGTAAACTTGCAGATTGTCAGGAAAAGAACCCTGAACTTTCTGAACTATATATTGTGGAAGGAGACTCTGCTGGCGGTTCAGCTAAGCAGGGGCGTAACCGTAAAAACCAAGCGATTTTGCCACTTAAAGGTAAGATCCTAAACGTTGAAAAAGCACGTTTTGATAAAATGCTTTCTTCACAAGAAGTTGCGACGCTAATCACCGCTCTTGGCTGTGGTATTGGTCGTGATGAGTACAACCCAGACAAACTGCGTTACCACAACATCATCATCATGACCGATGCCGATGTCGATGGTTCTCACATCCGTACTCTGCTACTGACATTCTTCTACCGTCAAATGCCTGAGCTGATTGAACGTGGTTACATCTACATTGCTCAACCGCCACTTTACAAAGTGAAGAAAGGTAAGCAAGAGCAGTACATTAAAGATGAAGATGCGATGCAGCAATACCAAGTGGCTCTAGCGCTTGATAATGCCGCTCTGCACGTGAATGCGGATGCGCCTGCCTTAATGGGTGCAGCATTAGAGCAACTGGTTATTCAGTACAACAAGGGCATTAAGCTGATTGGTCGTATGAGCCGTCGCTACCCACAAGCATTAGTGAATGAGCTAATCTACACGCCTCGCTTAACGGCTGAGCAGTGTCAAGATTTAGCGGCTGTTGAAGCTTGGGGCGAGCAGTTAGTGGTACAGCTAAATGCTAAAGAAGAAGGTGCAAGCCAATACAGCCTTGAAGTTGAGCAGCATGCTGAGCTAGGTGTTAATTTACCTAAGCTTGTCGTTCGTACTCACGGTGTTGTTCATGAGCACATTCTAAGCTTAGAGCTATTTAACTCGAAAGAGTACGCTCGTCTAGCGGATTTATCAGAAGCTCTTGATGGTCTTATTGAAGAGGGTGCTTTTGTTAAACGTGGCGAACGTGTTCAACCGGTATCTAACTTCGTAGAGGCGCTGAACTGGTTAATTAAAGAGTCTCGTCGTGGTTTAAGCCTACAACGATACAAAGGTCTAGGTGAGATGAACCCTGATCAATTGTGGGAAACGACAATGGATCCAGAAACTCGCCGCATGATGCAAGTTCGCATTGAAGATGCAGTAAGCGCCGATCAACTGTTCACGACACTAATGGGTGATCACGTAGAACCTCGTCGTAACTTCATTGAAGATAACGCACTAAAAGTATCGAACTTGGACGTGTAGTCAAATCGACCTTTAATCGGTCTTTTTGTTGATTGAATGAAAAACACCACCTTGTCATGAGGTGGTGTTTTTTTATCTCTGTATTACGGTCATCGCGAATGAACAATATGGGTGCGATGGAGCAGACATTAATGGGCATGGATGCCCATTACTAAGCGAACAGGGATGTCTTGAGCGGTCTGCGGAATCGTATCCATATTGGTTAGCTCATCCAATTACTCACCTTGCTGGTAAGCTTTTATCACTTCTTCAGCAATCGCAGCAATTCCCGCCTGCATCTTGTCATCATCTTGAACATAGTTCATACGCAAGCACTGATGAGAGTGCGCCCACTCTTCCTCTTGACCAAAGAAGAAGTACTCACCAGGAACAATTAATACCCCACGAGCTTTCAAGCGCTGATACAGTTCCATAGTTGTGATTGGTAGCTCATCAAACCATAGCCATAAGAAGATCGCTCCTTCTGGTTTATGGATACGAAAACGAGGATCATCAATCGCCTGTTGCAGCAGAGAAACCGCACGTTGAGACTTCTGCAAATAGAAAGGCTTAATCACCTCTTCGCTTAGAGTCAACAAGTCACCAGATTGGATCATGTGGTGAGCAAGAGCAGGACCAAAACTGCCAGGCGCTAAACTAATAATGCCATTGAGATTAGTCAGAGCTTGAGTCACCGCTTCATTGGCAATCACAATTCCGCAGCGCAATCCCGGTAGCCCTAGTTTCGATAAGCTCATACAAAGGATCGTATTGTCATTCCAAAATGGCGTTACATCTTCAAAGATAATATTAGGGAAAGGCGTGCCATAGGCATTGTCTAAGATGAGCGGGATACCATTTTCACGCGCGAGCTTATCAAGCTTACTCACTTCCTCATCGGTTAATACATTACCGGTTGGGTTGGTTGGGCGTGAAACGCAAATCGCTGCGACGGAATCATCAATCTCAATCTTTTCAAAATCAACATGGTACTTAAACATACGCTGTTCAAGCATCTCAATCTCCGGTTGGTAGGAGACAAAAATATCATCATCAAGACCAGAATCACTATAGCCAATATATTCAGGGGCGAGAGGCAGGAGGATTTTTTTATGCGAACCGTCAGGCTGCTTGCCCGCTAATAGATTAAATAAATAGAAAAACGCACTCTGGCTACCATTGGTTAAGCTGATATTTTTCTCACTGATTGACCAACCGTACGTATCACGCAGTAGCGCAGCTAACGATTTTAGAAAGGCATCTTTACCCTGTGGACCATCGTAGTTGGCAAGTGAAGCAACAAGTTCGCCACTGGTGAGCATATCGCTACTGGCTTGATGAAAGTAATCGAGCATGGCTGGTATCGCAGCAGGATTACCTCCACCAAGCATTATGGCGCCAGGGGTACGAAGCCCATCATTCAAATCATCCATTAATTGAGTGATACCTGAGTAACGATTAAATTTTTCACCAAACGCCGAATACTGCATTAAGTTGCCACCTGATGGTTAATAACAAAGAGAAAAACAATACCAACCCATCGCATTGATTGAATCGAATAGATTTGAACGACCCAACAAATGTGATTGGTATAACAAATAAACTAGAGACCAAAAATAGCGCAATGTGAGCAACAGTAAAAGGGGAAATGTGGAGAAAAAAGGCAGAGATTAAGACAAGCAGTAGTAAGGAGAGTGGCAAGACCAATGAGCAGCGACGCCCATTGGTCTTTTTTAAGTTTTATTGAACGTCGTGCTTATTCTCCCGCTTACTCACCCGTATAAACAATCAGCACTTTGTCATCTTGGTATTGGCGCTCAAAGGCATAGTAACCGTCTTGATTGCGGGTAATGTGTTGACCTTGAGCAACGGCAGGGTGACGCTGTCTAAATTCACCGAGCGTTTGCCAGTGTTTAAGCAGTAACTCACGCTCACCTTCAATGCTATCCCATGGCATATCAGATCGCGTACCTTGATGGCTATCAGAACCGGTTGGACCAAAATCACGAGCCACTTCATCACCGTAGTAAATCTGCACGGCACCTGGAGCAAGCATTAACGCATTCGCTGCCTTTCTTTGGTCATCAAAACTCTTACTGCGTGATGCCCAAAATAGAGCCGTATCATGAGAAGAAAGGTAGCTCAGCACATTAAAATCATCATCAGAGTTAATGGCTTTTGCATAGCGACGATAGTCTTGGTCAAGGTGAGCAAAACAGGTTAATGCTTTCGGGGCGACATCGGATTGGAACTCAAAGTTAATGATCGAATCAAAGCCCTGATCAAAGTAGTTACTCTTTACTACTCCATGTGCCCATACTTCACCAGTCATCCAAAATGGCAGATCGTCGAGCGCTTTATCAGGGTTATTGGCTTTCCACTGTGCTAATGCCGTATTAGTGCTTTGCTTTAACTCATCCCACGCTTCCATCTCAACGTGCTTAGCGGTATCAATTCGAAAGCCATCCACGCCATATTCACGTACCCAATCGGATAACCAAGTGATTAAATGTTCACGTGGCGTTGCTTGGTTATCAAGTGCATTGGTTTGTTTATTATGATAGAAATTTGGTAACCCAGTCGTTTGTGTCGACTCGGTTTTAAGATCGGGTAAATAATTGAGCGACATGGTGATGTCATTGTATCCCGGTGAGTCATAGTTGCCGATATCAGTGCGTAACCAATCTGTGCCCCACCAACGATTCCATGCTTCATCATCGTTGTATTTGATGTAGTCGTTGAAGCTATGCCAGTTTTGACCAGACTTAGGTGTCCAGTCTGTCCAGCGTTCCCCTAAGATCGCTTTGGCTTCTTCATCATTAAGGTATAGCTGACCAAAATCAAAGGTCTGCATATCCGCTAGGGTGGCATAACCGGTGTGGTTCATCACCACATCCCAAACAATGCGGATCCCTTTTTCATGGGCAGTATCAATAAAGGTGCGTAGCTCTTCCTCTGTGCCCATGTTGTCATCAAGCTTGGTCCAATCTTGATGATAGTAACCATGATAGCCGTAGTGTTTAAAGTCGCCACGATCACCACCGCCGACCCAACCATGAATTTGCTCTAACGGTGAGGTTATCCAAATGGCATTCACCCCAAGTGATTCAATGTAATCGAGCTTTTTCGTTAGTCCTGCTAAGTCACCACCATGGAAGGTGCCGATTTCTTGCTGACCATCTTGGCTACGACCATAGCTGTTATCGTTGTCGGGATTGCCATTATAAAAGCGGTCTGTCATAACAAAATAGACGGTGGCGTTATCCCAACTAAAGGCAGGCGTTTCTTTCTCTATCACCTCTTCAAGCAACAATAGTCCTTGGCTATTTACGCCAGGCTGCAAGCTTATAGCACCATCTTGAACCACAACTTGATTGCCCGTTAATGCATCTTTTACCGTGACACCATCGGCAAAGGTTTTACTGACATCAATGGTCTTCGGTGCTGCTGTTGCGACTGGACATTGTGATGTGATGCTGGCTTTTTTCGGTTTAACTTTAACGGTTAATTGCTTGCTGTCAGGGTTAAGGGAAAATTGATAGGTATTGGCTTTGTAGATTTTCAGTGGCAGCGCTGAGCTATCAACGCAATTATCTAGCGTCATTGGGGTATTAAAACGAATTCGTTTATCTTCAGCTAGGGCAAAACTATGACCACATTCGTTCGCAGCGTTGGCAATAGAGAGCGTATACGCCCCTTTATCAAAATGCTGCTCAGCAACCAACTCACCAGTGCTGGTGGAGGTAAAAACAACTTGAGAATCATCGACGCTTAATAAAATGGCATCTTCTGGCGTTTGACTACAAGCAGTGAGTGAAGCCAGTAGCGATAGTGCGAATATGGTCTTTTTCATTATGTCCTCCGTGAATAAACACCGAATTTATAACAAACACAGCCATGTACAATCTGAGTGATAAAGCATAAAGCGAAGGATTAATAGATGAAAAAAAGGGAAGCCGAAGCTTCCCTTTGAACAAAGTGAGTTATCGATCTACTTTTGTAGTAGAGAGATATCAGCAATCTGTAGGAAGAGGTTACGTAGGTTGTTTAGCAGAGTTAGACGGTTCTTTTTCAGCGCTTCGTCATCAGCCATAACCATTACGTTATCAAAGAAAGCATCAACAGGTTCACGTAGGTCTGCTAATTTGCTTAGAGCTTCTTGGTAGTTACCCGTTGCGAATGCTGGCTCTAGTGCTTCAGTCATGACTTCAACATTTTCAGCCAGTGCTTTTTCTGCGTCTTCTTGAAGCAGTGTAAGGTCGATCTCTTGAGCCAATTCACCATCGAACTTCGCTAGGATATTACCTACACGCTTGTTCGCAGCAGCCAAAGCTTCAGCGGCTTCTAATTCACGGAAGTGAGAAACAGCTTTAACACGTTGATCGAAATCAGCCGGTTTTGTTGGACGACGAGCTAATACAGCTTGGATGATATCAATGCTGAAACCAGCGTCTTGGTACCATGCACGGAAACGACCTAGCATGAAATCAATCACGTCTTTTTCAACGTTTTCATTCGTTAGCTTATCGCCAAGTTGTGCTTTTGCTTTGCCGATAAGGTCAACTAAATCTAAGTTGTATCCGTTTTCAACAATGATACGTAGAACACCTAATGATGCGCGACGTAGTGCAAATGGGTCAGAACCTTTTGGTGCTTGACCGATGCCGAAGATGCCAACAATCGTGTCTAGCTTATCTGCCATAGCAACAGCCGATGAGATGCCAGTGCTTGGTAGGTCGTCACCAGAGAAACGAGGCATGTATTGCTCGTATAGGGCAAGTGCTACTTGCTCATCTTCACCATCATGCGTTGCGTAGTGCATACCCATAACACCTTGAGTATCGGTAAATTCGAATACCATAGATGTCATTAGGTCACATTTAGCCAGTAGACCAGCACGCTTAGACTTTTCAACGTCAGCATCGATTTGCTCAGCAATGTAGCCAGCAAGTTCAGTGATGCGATCGGTTTTGTCTTTGATAGTACCAAGTTGCTTTTGGAAGATAGCTTGGTCTAGTTCAGGTAGACGGTCGATAAGCGGGCGCTTACGGTCAGTATTGAAGAAGAATTCCGCATCCGCAAGGCGAGGACGAACTACTTTTTCATTACCTTCGATTACGTGACGAGGCTCTTTAGACTCGATGTTCGAAACAAAGATAAAGTTTGGTAGTAGGTTCTTCTCAGCATCATAAACAGGGAAGTACTTTTGGTCACCTTTCATGGTGTAAACCAAAGCTTCAGAAGGCACTTTTAGGAACTCTTGCTCGAATTTTGCTGTTAGTACAACAGGCCATTCAACCAAAGATGTGACTTCTTCAACAAGCTCGTCTTCTAGATCAGCAATACCGCCAACCGCTTCCGCTGCTTTTTTAGCATCAGCAAGAATGATCGCTTTACGTGCATCGTAATCGGCCATGACTTTACCGCGCTCTTCAAGAAGCGTTGGGTATTGGTCAGCAGAGTCGATAGTAAATTCTTGTTCACCCATGAAGCGGTGACCACGAATCGTACGTGCAGAAGCCACGCCTAGGATTTTACCTTCAATCAGCTCATCACCAAGTAAAACGGTTAATGTTTTTACTGGACGGATAAATTGAATGTCAGAGTTGCCCCAACGCATTGCTTTCGGGATTGGTAGACCAGCTAATGCTTTCGCTGCGATATCAATCACTAACTCTTGCACAGGTTTGCCAGCAACTTCTTGTTTAAATAGAAGCCACTCGCCTTTGTCTGTTTTTAGACGATCAGCTTGCTCAACAGTAATACCATTACCACGCGCCCAACCTTGAGCCGCTTTCGTTGCATTACCTTCAGCATCAAAAGCCACTGAAATTGCAGGACCACGCTTTTCAACAACTTTGTCTGCTTGACCTTCAGCCAGTGCTGCCACTTTTAGTGCAAGACGGCGAGGTGCGGCATACCACTTAATACCTTCATGAGAAAGCTCAGCAGATTTAAGACCCGCTTCAAAGTTAGCAGCAAAAGCTTCAGCTAGAGAGCGAAGTGCTTTTGGTGGCAGTTCTTCAGTACCAAGTTCAATTAAAAAATTCTTCGCCATGATTACTTCTCCTCGTTCGCTTTTGTTTCTTGAGAACGACACATCGGGAAGCCTAGTGCTTCACGTGACGCGTAGTACGCTTCTGCTACTGCTTTAGTCAGATTGCGAATACGAAGGATGTAACGTTGACGCTCAGTTACAGAGATAGCTTTACGTGCATCAAGCAAGTTGAATGCATGACCGGCTTTAAGAATGCGCTCGTAAGCTGGCAGAGGAAGTGGCTTATCAAGAGCAAGCAATTCCTGACACTCTTTTTCACACTGTTCGAAGAAGCTAAATAGGAAATCAACGTCAGCGTGTTCAAAGTTGTAAGTCGATTGCTCAACTTCATTTTGGTGGAAGATATCACCGTAAGTCACCACACCTTGAGGGCCGTGGTTCCAAACTAGGTCATAAACCGAGTCCACTTCTTGAATGTACATTGCTAGACGTTCAATACCGTAAGTGATTTCACCTGTTACAGGTTTACACTCAAGGCCGCCAACTTGTTGGAAGTAAGTAAATTGAGTGACTTCCATACCGTTTAGCCATACTTCCCAGCCAAGACCCCAAGCACCCAGAGTTGGGTTTTCCCAGTTATCTTCGACAAAGCGAATGTCGTGAACAAGCGGATCGATACCAAGCACTTCGAGAGAGCCTAAGTACAACTCCTGGATATTATCTGGAGAAGGCTTTAGTGCTACTTGAAATTGATAGTAGTGCTGCAAGCGGTTTGGGTTCTCACCATAACGGCCATCAGTAGGACGACGAGATGGTTGAACGTATGCGGTTGCCATTGGCTCTGGGCCAAGAGCACGTAAACAGGTCATCGGGTGAGAGGTACCTGCACCGACTTCCATATCTAAAGGTTGTACAATCGTACAGCCATTTTGAGCCCAATAATCCTGCAGCGCGAGGATCATTCCCTGGAAGGTTTTGATATCGTATTTTTGCATAATTAAATTCGCGCGATTCTTTTGTCTGAGTTCATCTAATAAGGGGTAATTATACGCAGATATTCAGAGCGCGAGTAGTAGCAATGTTGCTTATTTAATCGGCATTATCAGTTTTTCGAGTAATTTCATCCATTATTGCTGGGTGGAGAGCTGGTTAGCGAAAGGTTTTCTAAAAAGAATCGTGTTTGAGCGTGACGCTTGGCACACAAGTTTTGCATTTTATGTGCTAGGTTTAATAAGTCGATGTTCTAGAGAGAGGACGTAGGTATGTTGACTCGTTATATGGGTATGAGCGCAAAAAGCCAAAGCTATTTATTCACCTTTGGTTGGGTAATAACCTTGCTGGCTATGGTATTAACTGACCTGTGGTTACCCATTGTTGTCGGGGCATTAGTGATGACTGGATTGGTTATCGAGTCGTGGATACGAGTGGCACACATCCTTCCAATGCGAAAAGAGATGCGCCAGTTGCAAGCTCAAGTAGATAAGCTTAATTCTCAGCGTCACCAACAAAATAACGGCTAGTTAGCGAGACCTTTTTTGATCAAATACTGATAAGGCAAGCTGTCAGTTTGTTCGCCAATGAGTTGATGATCCATAAAGCGACAAAAGCTTGGAATATCACGCGTGGTCGAAGGGTCATCTGCCGTCACTAACAGCACCTCACCATCTTGCATTGTTCTTATGGTTTTTCTCACCATCATGACAGGTTCTGGGCAACGTAATCCTTCTGCCTCTAAGGTATGGGTGGCGAGTTCAGCGTTAAATGTCATCGTGAATATCTCTTATTATTTCTTCATTGAGAAGAATACATCGCTAACAAAAAAACGCAATAACCCTCAAGCAAAGAGAACAAAAGAGGGTGATGCGCATCATTTATCAATCACATGTACGCTAAGGAGTAGCTATGTTGACATCTTTAGAACGATTATCCGTTTATTCCGTTTTATGCTTTATGGCTTTTTGTCGATTAGTCACCATGTCGCCAACGGATACCTCAATTATTCCTGTGGTTGCTGTGGGTGTGACCATCATGGGGATTGCTGTCGAGGTGTATCGCTGGAAAGAAGACTCGAGTGATGAAACCGACGAGCATAATACACATCACCACTAGAACTTTTGCATTAGTGATCGCTCTCTGCTGAAAATAAGGTATAAATAGCGCAGAACTCATTGCAGGACTTTATTGTGGAATTAGAAGATATATATCGTCGAGACTTAAACTTGCTGGTGGCATTGAAGGTGCTACTTGAGGAAAATAGCGTAAGCCAAGCGGCAATACGTCTTAATTTAAGTCAATCGGCGATGAGTCGTGTTTTGGGGCGCTTGCGTGACATGCTGGGTGATCCTTTATTTACCCGTGAAGGTCAACACTTAGTCCCTACGGAAAAAGCATTAGAAATCAATGCACAAATAAATCGTCCGTTGGAATCCTTGCGCCAGTTGTTAACGCCGAGCGACTTTGTTCCTATTCATTGCGATCAGCATTTCCTCATTGCGACGACCGACTACGCGATGCAAACCATCTTGCCGTATGCCTTGCCTAAAATTTATCAGCAAGCGCCGAATATCTCGCTAGAGTTTGCACCGCTCAATCATGAGAACCTGTTCAAGCAACTCAGCACGGAAAAAGTCGATATGGCCATTTGTCGTCCGATCGGCTCCGTTGCCCCTCTAAAACGCGAATTATTAGGTCAAGTTGGTGTCTCTTGTTTAGTATCTAAGAATCATCCTTTAGCCAATCGAGCGCTGACTTTGCAAGACTATATCAATCTTCCACATGCGATGATTGCCATTAGTGATGGGGTCAAAGCGTTACTTGATAATGCATTAGCAAACCAACAACCACGTCGAATGGTATTGAGGGCATATCACTTAGAAGCGGCATTAGCGATTGTTGATGAAATGCCGTTGGTGATCACTGTGCCTGCCGATTTAGCCTACTTAGTTGCAGAGCGTTATGATTTGGTGATCAAAAAGCTGCCGTTTGAGTTCACTCCCTTTGATTACTCATTAATTTGGCATGCACGTTGTGATACCTCTCCGGCACAAGCTTGGCTGCGTCGAGTGGTTAAAGAAGAGTGTGGCAAGTTGATTGAGAAGCGAATTGAAGATATTGGCTTAGGTTAGTATCGTTTAGATTAATGAGTCAAACAGGTTTAATCCCGTTTGACTCATTGACGACTGATATTAAGAATCTAACGATGACTAGATTTTGATAACAACACGACCTGTAATTTGACCATTAGTAATGTCTTCAGCTGCTTGAATCGCTTCATCAAGAGAGACTTCTTTGCTTGCTTGAGCGTAGAAAGATTCAGGCAATAGCTCAGATAATTGCTCCCAAGCTTTAATGCGTTTTTCGCGTGGACACATTACAGAATCAACACCTTGTAGACGCACATTACGTAAAATGAATGGCATCACTGTGGTTGGTAAGTCAAAACCACCGGCCAGTCCACATGCTGCTACTGCACCGTTGTAATCCACTTGCGCTAATACTTTCGCTAGCATGTTGCTACCTACAGTATCAATGGCACCTGCCCATAGCTGTTTTTCTAATGGTTTTGCTGGCGCTTCAAATTCACTACGCTCAACGATGCGAGAAGCACCAAGAGATTTTAGTAGTTCACCATTTTCAGTCGCGCGGCCAGTGACGGCTGCCACTTTATAGCCAAGTTGGTTTAGTAGAGTAATTGAAACGCTGCCCACGCCGCCGCTTGAACCCGTTACAAGGATTTCGCCATCTTCAGGTTTAATGCCAGCATCAACAATCGCTTGAACACATAACATAGCCGTAAAGCCAGCAGTACCAATGGTCATCACTTTTTTCGCATCAAGACCTTTTGGCATTGGCACTAACCAATCACCGTTAAGGCGTGCTTTTTCAGCCATGCCGCCCCAGTGACCTTCACCAACGCCCCAACCTGTCAGTACCACTTCATCACCAGCTTGGTAACGCGGGTCATCCGATTGAGAAACTTTACCAGCTAAATCAATACCTGGAACCATAGGGAAGTTGCGAACAATGCGCCCTTTACCAGTTATTGCCAAACCATCTTTGTAGTTTAGAGATGAATAATTTACATCTATCTGAACATTACCTTCCGGCAGTTGTGTTTCATCGATTTGAGAAATAGCAGCGATGGTTTTTTTATCTTCTTGGTTGAGAACTAAGGCTTTAAACATGATTATCTCCAATGAGAGCGAAGTAAAATAGGGCAGAACATCATCATCTGCTCAGTCGATAAATGTAGTGTAGGTGACAATTGGCAAGAAAAAAAATGATACTTCAACATTATTACTATGCGTTTTATGCATAGATTAAGTGAAAAAAGAGCAGCCAATAATAGCTGCTCTTTGAGGTTGGTTAATGTTTTATGCTGCGGAGTTTAAGGTCGCTCAAAAATGGTTGCGATACCCTGACCTAAACCAATACACATGGTAGCAAGACCGAACTTGGCATCTTTTGCTTCCATGATATTAATTAACGTGGTGGAAATTCGCGTTCCAGAACAACCAAGCGGATGACCTAATGCAATCGCACCACCATTTAGATTGACCTTTTCATCGAGCAGTTCGGTTAAGCCTAGATCTTTGGCGCACGGCAAGGATTGAGCAGCAAAGGCTTCATTGAGTTCAATCACATCAAGATCATCGATACTAAGACCAGCACGTTTTAGCGCTTTTTGAGTTGCAGGCACAGGACCGTAACCCATGATAGAAGGATCGCAGCCAGCAATTGCCATTGAGCGCACTTTAGCTCGAATAGGTAAACCAAGTGCTTTGGCTTTCTCTTCACTCATGATGAGCATTGCTGAAGCCCCATCGGATAAAGCGGAAGAGCTACCCGCAGTGACCGTACCATTTGCTGGATCAAACACCGGGCGCAGTTTTGCTAGACCTTCGCTGGTGGTTTCAGGGCGGATCACTTCATCGTGGTCGAGCAAGAATAACGAACCATCTGGCGCATGTGCTTCAATGGGTAAAATCTCAGCTTTAAAACGACCTTCAACCGTGGCGGCATGAGCGCGAGCATGAGAGCGAGCGGCAAAGTCATCTTGATCTTTACGACTAATTCCGTGCATTTTGCCAAGCATTTCAGCCGTCAGCCCCATCATCCCTGCTGCTTTTGCTACATTTTTTGCGAGACCGGCATGAAAATCGACCCCATGATTCATTGGTACATGACCCATATGTTCAACCCCACCAACGAGGCAGATTTCAGCATCACCAACCATGATAGAGCGAGAGGCATCATGCAGCGCTTGCATCGAAGAACCACATAAGCGATTGACGGTCACCGCGCCAACTTCAATGGGTAGCCCAGCGAGTAAAGCGGCATTACGAGCAATATTAAACCCTTGCTCTAGCGTTTGTTGCACACAGCCCCAGTAGATATCTTCAATTTGCAGAGGATCCACTTGAGGATTGCGCGCTAATAGCCCTTTCATTAAATGTGCTGATAGATCTTCAGCGCGAGTATGACGAAAAGCTCCACCTTTGGAGCGTCCCATCGGTGTACGAAGACAATCAACAATAACGACGTTATTCATCTTTATATTCCTTTTCCAAAGATAGAGTTACAGAGAACTTGCTTGTTGAGACGGATAAAAAGACTCACCATGACTTGCCATATCAAGCAGCATTTGTGGCGCTTGATAAAGAGGACCTAGATCTTGGTATTGCTTGCTCATCTGTAGGTAATTTTTCAAACCAATCTGATCTAAATAACGGAATACGCCACCTCTAAATGGAGGGAAACCTAATCCATAAACCAATGCCATATCAGCTTCTTGAGGGCTAGCAATAATGCCCTCTTGTAGACATAGCACTACTTCATTAATCATAGGGATCATCATGCGTTGGATAATATCTTGATCATCAAAAGGCTGTTTCTCGGCGCAGACTTCTTTTAATAAAGACAGGACGCTAGGGTCAAATTGCTTCTTCGGTTTGCCCTTTTTGTCGACACTATATTGATAAAACCCGGAACCATTCTTTTGACCATACTTGTCTGCTTCAAACAGAGCATCAATGGTATCGCGATTCTCTTTTGCCATTCTTTCTGGGAAACCTTGCGCCATGACAGCTTGAGCGTGATGAGCGGTATCAAGACCAACCACATCAAGCAGGTAAGCTGGTCCCATCGGCCAACCAAATTTACGCTCCATCACTTTATCGATTTGCGTGAAATCAGCACCATCACGTAGCAGTAAGCTAAAGCCAGCAAAATATGGGAAAAGTACTCGGTTAACAAAGAAACCAGGGCAGTCATTGACAACAATAGGGGATTTACCCATTTTCGCAGCATAGGCGACAACGCGATTAATGGTTTCTTCAGATGTTTGCTCACCACGAATGATTTCAACTAATGGCATTCGGTGCACAGGGTTGAAAAAATGCATGCCACAGAAGTTTTCAGGTCGCTGTAGGGATTTGGCTAATAAGTTGATTGGAATGGTGGAAGTATTGGAGGTTAAAACCGTATTGTCATCGACGTATTGTTCTACTTCACTTAAAACGGCAGCTTTTATCTTAGGGTTTTCAACGACAGCCTCAACGATTATATCGCTGGTCTCAATACCGGAGTAATGCAAGCTAGGGGTAATAGACGCTAAGATGCCCGCCATTTTGAATCCATCGATACGTCCACGTGATAAACGTTTATTCAGTAACTTCGATGCCTCATTCATCCCCAAATCAAGTGAAGGTTGCGCGATATCTTTCATGATAACCGGGACACCCTTAAGCGCAGATTGGTAAGCAATACCACCGCCCATAATGCCAGCACCTAATACCGCGGCTCGTTGCGTCTCTTTATCAGCCGATTTCGCCGATTGTTTTGCGATCCCTTTTATATATTGGTCGCTCAGGAACAAGCCAACTAATGCCTGAGCCACTTGAGATTTTGCCAATTGCACAAAGTAGCTACGTTCAATATCTAGGGCAACCGTTCGGCTATGTTCTGCCCCATCTTCAATGGTTTTTACTGCTGCAATTGGGGCAGGATAATGTGGTCCCGCTTTTTGCATCACCAAGCCTTTTGCCATGGTAAAGCTCATTGTTGCTTCTAACTTACTGAGCGTTAAAGGTGAGGTTTTTTGTTGGCGACGTTGCTGCCAGTTTAATGTATTTAGGCTAGCCAGTTGCAGGGTGTTAAATGCCGACTCAAGTAAGCAGTCACTATCAACGACAGCATCGAGCAAACCGATCTTTAACGCCGTATTTGCCCGTTGGATTTTGCCGGCAGAGATCATCTCCATTGCATTATCAGCGCCAATAACTCGAGGTAAGCGCACACTTCCCCCAAAGCCAGGCATAATGCCCAGTTTTGTCTCTGGCAGACCAATATTCGTGCTCGCATCACCGATTCTAAAATCAGTGGCAAGTACACACTCACAACCGCCACCTAAAACATGCCCCGATAATACTGAGAGCGTAGGTACGGGTAAGTCTTCTAGTTTATTGAAAATAGCATTGGCAAATTGAACCCAGCTATCGAGTTCATCTTGTGGTTTAGCAAATAAACCTAAGAACTCAGTAATATCAGCTCCAACAATAAAGCTATCTTTATCAGAAGTGAGTAGCAGTCCGCTAAGACCTGGGTGTTGTTGTAGAGCATCGAGCGCCTTATCGAGCGACTCAAGTGTTGCAAGGTCGAGCTTATTAACGGAACCTGGAGCGCAAAACGTTAATTCAGCGATTCCATTCGGGTGTTCTTTTACCTGTAGGGTGTTGGCTTGGTAAATCATTGTCTATCTCCGTGACATACAATTCGAGATTGTTTAGTAAGAAGAATTATTATTTTTATGTTCTGGTTAGACCAGTTGCACAAGTGTGGACTGACTAAGAATTAATTTCAATACATTTTTTAAACAATTGTTTAACATTGTCGTGTTAACTATATCACTTCGTCAATTTATTGCAGGTCTGATATACTGTCAGACCAATTTTTAATGATGAAATACCATGAATGAGCAGCCTTACCTGATCCCTGAATATGCGACTCAGTTTGAAGAAGAGATAAAGAAAAGTGTCTTTATTACTCATCTTGCGCATACTCCTAATATTGAGGCTGCTAAACGGTTTGTTGAGCAAATAAAACAGCAACATAGCGATGCACGGCACAACTGCTGGGGCTTTGTTGCTGGGCGACCTGAAGACTCAATGAAATGGGGGTTTAGTGATGATGGTGAACCGTCAGGCACAGCCGGTAAGCCGATATTAGCCCAGCTATCTGGTTCAGGCGTTGGTGAATTAACCGCGGTAGTCACTCGCTATTCTGGTGGTATTAAACTTGGTACCGGTGGTCTTGTTAAGGCGTACGGCGGTGGTGTACAGCAAGCTTTAAAACAATTACAAACGATAGAAAAGAAAGTGACGACTCAGCGCCATTTGAGGTTAGATTATGGATTTCTACCGATTGCTCAATCTGTTATGTCGCAATATGACATTGAGATTATAAACGCAGATTATGGTGTGCAAGTGGCAATGGTGATTGAGATTGAAATGCGTCATGTGGCGGAATTTACTCAAATCATCATTAATAAAAGTGGTGCCAAAGCATTGGTCACTAAAGTGGAAGATAACTAGGGAATCAGTACTGCCTCTATATATAGTGGCCGTCATTATCTAAATCATGCAATTTCGATCAATCATCCGAATCGTCGGGCTTCTGCTCGCTCTCTTCAGTATCTCTATGTTAGCGCCTGCTTTCGTTGCGTTAGTTTATCGCGATGGTGCTGGTGTTCCTTTTGTCACAACCTTTGTCGTGCTATTAGTTTGTGGCGGCATATCTTGGTTTCCTAATCGTCGTCATAAGCGAGAACTGAAAGCGCGAGATGGCTTTCTTATTGTGGTGCTGTTCTGGACTGTTATCGGCAGTGCTGGCTCATTACCTTTTTTGATCAGTGATAACCCTAATATTTCGGTCACTGACGCCTTTTTTGAATCCTTTTCAGCATTAACGACGACGGGTGCGACTGTCATTGTTGGACTTGATGAATTACCTAAAGCGATCTTATTTTACCGTCAATTCCTGCAGTGGTTTGGTGGTATGGGTATCATCGTACTTGCTGTGGCTATTTTACCTGTGTTGGGTATCGGTGGTATGCAGTTATATCGAGCTGAAATTCCCGGACCAGTTAAAGACACCAAAGTAACCCCAAGAATTGCAGAGACTGCCAAAGCACTCTGGTATATCTATTTAAGTTTGACGATTGCTTGTGCGGGGGCTTTTTGGATTGCTGGTATGAGTGTCTTTGATGCCATTAGTCATAGCTTCTCAACGGTGGCAATTGGTGGCTTCTCTACTCACGATGCCAGTATGGGGTACTTTAATAGTCCTGCCATTAATATGATTACGGCTGTTTTCCTGCTGATCTCGGCTTGTAACTATACATTGCACTTTGCTGTTTTTGCTTCTGGTGGGGTACATCCGAAGTATTACTGGAAAGATCCGGAGTTTAGAGCTTTCATCTTTATCCAAGCTATCCTTTTCTTAGTGTGTTTTTTAATTCTGCTCAATCATCAAGTTTATGACTCAATGTATGATGCTTTTGATCAGGCGTTATTCCAAACTGTCTCTATATCAACGACGGCAGGATTCACCACGACAAGTTTCTCAGAGTGGCCGCTATTCTTACCTGTGCTGTTACTTTTCTCTTCTTTTATTGGTGGCTGTGCGGGATCGACCGGTGGCGGCATGAAAGTGATTCGAATTTTGCTTCTAACCTTGCAAGGCGCACGTGAAATGAAACGTTTAGTGCACCCGCGAGCGGTTTATACGATCAAAGTTGGTGGGACGGCGCTTTCTCAGCGAGTCGTTGATGCGGTATGGGGTTTCTTTTCCGCTTATGCTTTGGTATTTGTCGTGTGTATGTTGGCATTGATTGCGACAGGTATTGATGAGCTAACTGCATTTTCAGCGATAGCAGCGACATTAAATAACTTAGGCCCAGGGCTTGGTGAGGTTTCTTCTCATTTTGGCGATATTAACGATACAGCAAAATGGATTTTAATTGTTTCGATGCTGTTTGGGCGTTTAGAAGTATTTACCCTATTAATTTTACTGACACCTACGTTTTGGCGTAGTTAAGGATATCGTATGGCAAAGGCATTATTTCTTTATTCTAGCCGTGAAGGGCAAACAAAAAAAATACTCCACTATATAGAAGATAAATTAAGTGACTATGAATGCGAGGTGGTCGATCTGCATGAAGAAGGGACATTTGATTTTTCTCAATATGACCGAGTACTGATTGGCGCTTCTATTCGCTATGGTCATTTGAACAAAAAGCTGTATACCTTTATAGATAAGAACATTGAACAGCTAAACCATAATAAGGTCGCTTTCTTCTGCGTAAACTTAACCGCAAGAAAAGAAGACCAAGGGAAAGATACGCCAGAAGGCAGCGTTTATATTAAAACCTTCTTGAAGAAGTCATTATGGCAGCCGAGTTTGATCGGTGTTTTTGCCGGTGCGCTTTATTACCCTCGTTATAATTGGTTCGATAGAGGAATGATTCGCTTCATTATGAAGATAACAGGTGGTGAAACCGATCCAAGTAAAGAAGTCGAGTACACAAACTGGGAAAAAGTGACTAAATTCGCTGGAAAGCTAAGAGAAATGTAGAGTTAATGCTCACTTATAGACCTCTTTGCTTGTTTTTTACTCGAACAACAAGAAAAGATGAAAAAAATACAAGAAAGGGGTTGCCAACTTCAGCGGTATCTCTATAATGCGTCCTCACTGACACGGAGCAAGGCTCACAGAGTTTTGTAACGAAAATCAGAGGCTAAATAAAAAAGCTATTTAATATAAAAAAGTGTTTGACACTTTTGATTGAATCGCTAAAATAGCCGTCCACTTTGAGCGAAAGCTTAAAGTAAGCTCTTTAACAATTTAAACCTATCAATCTGTGTGGGCACTCGTTGATGATAATCAAAAAGATTACTTAGGTAATCATTGATTCTTAGGAATCAAA
>NZ_MCUV01000034.1 GCF_002873395.1 Vibrio sp. 10N.286.49.B3
TATATGTATTTATATTAAATTATGAAAGTATATAAAATTAAGTGTGAGCAAGGTTCCATTTATCATAATAAAAAAAGATGGGAAATATACTTGCATTTAGTGTAATCGCATTTAAGTGGATCATTTATGCAGCAAGTTGAGCTAAATATCAACAATAAACCCCTTTAGTACTACCTCTTTAGGGTTGTTTGGTTCTGTAATTGATTTACATCATTAATTCATTTCCTTTCATAAATAACAATTGGCTCAGTAGAAATATAACCGTCAGGAATTCTTATGAGCAAGATGAAATTAGTCATTATTGGTAATGGCATGGTAGGCCATCGCTTTATTGAAGATTTAGTTGAAAAAACTGATACACAAAATTTAGATATTACCGTTTTTTGTGAAGAACCACGTGTTGCTTATGACCGTGTGCATCTTTCTTCTTATTTTTCACACCATACAGCAGACGAACTTTCTCTTGTTAAAGAAGGATTTTATCAAAAGCACGGTATTAATGTTTTAATTGGTGAGCGTGCGATTAATATAAACCGTGACAATAATGTGGTTTATTCAAGCACAGGTCGTGAAATTAAATATGACAAACTTGTATTAGCGACAGGTTCATACCCATTTGTTCCGCCAATCAAAGGTAACGAAAGTAAAGATTGCTTTGTTTACCGTACAATTGAAGATCTAAAATCAATAGAAGCAACAGCAAAGAAAAGTAAATCAGGCGTTGTTGTTGGTGGTGGTTTATTAGGTTTAGAGGCCGCGGGTGCGTTAAAAGCACTTGGTGTTGCTACTCACGTAGTTGAATTTGCACCAGTACTAATGGCTGAACAATTAGACCAACAAGGTGGCTTGCAGTTACGTAATAAAATTGAGCGTATGGGCGTACAAGTTCATACGGGTAAGAATACGTTAGAAATTGCCCCTGAAGGCGAAAATGCACGTAATGTAATGCGATTTGCGGATGGTACTGAACTTGAAACGGACTTTATCGTTTTTTCTGCAGGCATCCGTCCTCAAGACAAACTAGCACGTCACATGGAATTGGAAATTGCTCCACGTGGTGGGATTGCGATTAATAATCATTGCCAAACTTCAGATAAAGATATTTATGCCATTGGTGAATGTGCATCATGGAATGAAACATTCTACGGTTTGGTTGCACCTGGTTATAAAATGGCAACCGTTGCCGTTGATCACTTAGTGGGTAATGAGAGTGAGTTTGAAGGCGCGGATATGAGCGCAAAACTAAAACTACTGGGTGTAAAAGTCGGTTCAATTGGTGATGCCAATGGTCGAACCCCTGGTTGTAAGAGCTACGTTTACCAAAATGAAGAAGATGAAGTGTATAAGCGCATCATTGTCTCTGAAGACGGTAAGCAGTTGCTTGGTGCGGTAATGGTTGGAGATACCTCTGACTATGGCGATTTATTACAGCTAAAGTTGAATAACATTGAACTACCAAAGCACCCAGACACGCTTATTTTACCGGCTCATGCTGGGGCAGAAAAGCCAACATTAGGTGCCGATTCCTTACCTGATAGTGCTGTTATTTGTTCATGTTTTGATGTAACCAAAGCAAAAATTGCTCAGGCTGTCGCAGATGGTCACCATACGCTGGGTGACATTAAATCAGTGACGGGTGCTGGTACTGGCTGTGGTGGTTGTATCCCTCTCGTCACCTCTGTGCTTAATGCAGAATTAGCCAAATCAGGTATTGAAGTCAACAACGATATTTGTGAGCACTTTGCTTATTCTCGTCAAGAAATGTTCCATCTTATCCGAATTGAAGGCATCAAGAGTTTTGATGAGATGCTTGATAAATATGGTAAGGGTTATGGATGTGAGGTCTGCAAGCCAACGGTTGGTTCTATTCTCGCGTCTTGCTGGGGTGAACATGTATTAGCCCCGCAATTAGTGAGCCTACAAGACACAAATGATAACTTCCTTGGCAACATGCAAAAAGATGGTACTTATTCTGTTATTCCTCGCATGCCAGGTGGTGAAGTAACACCACAAGCACTAGGTGCATTAGCAGATGTTGCTGCTGAATATAACCTATACACCAAGATCACGGGTGCTCAACGCGTCGGCTTATTTGGTGCCCAAAAAGACGATTTACCGGCTATCTGGAAAAAATTGGTTGCTGCAGGTTACGAGACAGGTCAAGCCTATGCTAAAGCACTACGTATGGCGAAAACATGTGTTGGTAGTACTTGGTGTCGTTTCGGTGTTCAGGATAGTGTCGGTTTAGGTTCACGACTTGAAAATCGTTATAAAGGTATACGTACACCGCATAAAATGAAATTTGGTGTGTCTGGTTGTACGCGTGAATGTGCCGAAGCTCAAGGTAAAGATTTAGGGATCATAGCAACGGATGCCGGTTGGAATATGTATGTGTGTGGTAACGGTGGTATGAAACCTCGCCATGCGGATTTATTGGCATCTGATCTTGATGAAGCAACATTAATTCAATACATCGATCGCTTTATGATGTTCTACATTCGCACTGCAGATAAGTTACAACGAACTTCTGTATGGATGGAAAACATGGAAGGTGGCGTTGATTATTTACGCGAAGTGATCGTTAACAATAAGCTGGGTATTAATGATCAACTTGAAGCTGATGCCGCAAACTTAGTGGCAGCCTTTAGCTGTGAATGGACAGATACGATTAACGATGAGAGCCAATTAAAACGCTTTTCACATTTTATCAACAGTGATCAGCGTGATGATAATGTGGTATTTGTCTCTGAGCGTGAGCAACACCGTCCTGCTACATATACAGAGAAAAACCCGAACGCGAAAGGCGATATTCTACACGTAGAGTTGGAGAAATAACGATGAGTAAAACAGCATCAAAAGAATGGCAAGTTATTTGCCCAATTACAGATGTTTTCCCAGCAACGGGTGTCTGTGCTTTAGTTAATGGTGAGCAAGTTGCTATTTTTCGTCCACGCAACAATGAGCAAGTATTTGCGATTGCCAACCATGATCCATTTGCTAAATCAAACGTTCTTTCACGTGGTTTAATTTGTGAGCATCAAGGAGAACTTTGGGTAGCAAGTCCATTGAAAAAACAGCACTTCAATTTAGCGACGGGCCTTTGTCTTGAAGATGAACGCTTTAGTGTCAAATCTTACTCAGTGAGAGTGAGTAAAGGTAACGTTGAAATAAAGACAGCAATTTAATATCCATAGAAACTAAAGTATTGATTGCTTTAGTTTCTATCAGTATTCGATTTCTTTTTATACTTTAATTTTTATAGGTAATTTTATGTTTGCAGATGCAATTAAAAAGTGTGGTGATAATGCTGCTCGTATTAAGCGATTAGCAGAAGACAGCCCACTTGGCTTTTGGATAAGTTCAGCTATGGCAGGAGCGTATGTCGGTTTAGGGATTATTTTAATCTTTACTCTAGGAAATATGGTCGATCCATCTATTCGCCCCCTTGTGATGGGAACAACATTTGGCATTGCTTTAACCTTAGTCATTATGGCTGGTTCAGAACTTTTTACTGGTCATACAATGTTTTTAACGTTTGGCATTAAAACAGGTCAAACGAGTGTTGCTGATGCCGCTAAAATTTTGCCTCAGACATGGATGGGTAACTTAATTGGCTCTATTTTTGTTGCTGGCTTATTTATGTATGCTGGTGGTGGTAACTTACTATCTGACTCTGGTAGCTTAGCTCATAATGCTGCACTAGCAAAAACAACAGCACCTGCCATGGTTCTGTTCTTTAAGGGTATTCTATGTAACTGGCTAGTATGTCTAGCGATTTGGATGTGCCAACGCGTTGAAGGGACAGGTCGCTTTATTGCTATCTGGTGGTGTCTGCTTGCGTTCATTGCTTCTGGTTACGAGCACTCGATTGCTAACATGACACTATTTGCAATGTCTTTATTTGGTAATCATACAGAAGCATTTACTATGGGTGGCATTACTCATAACCTAATTTGGGTTTCTTTAGGTAACGCAGTTTCAGGGGTTGTCTTTATGGGTCTTGGTTACTGGTATGCGACACCAAAGTCAGAGCGTCCTATTGTGAACGCACAAGTTAACACAAGCGCAGCAAAAGCATAATAAACCAACGATGATAGAGGGCTTGCTGAGAGGTAAGCTCTTTTTTTATGGTGCTATTTATTTTAAACATACAACGCTTAAAGTTGGATAACGATAATGTCAAACTCAAATTTAACTTCTGCTTCATTGCAAATAACCGCTGAAAATCTGCCATCAAATGGTTTGGTTTCTTTAGTTGGTGCTGGACCAGGTGATCCAGATTTACTGACCATGAAAGGTTATCGTCTTATTCAGCAAGCCGATGTTGTTGTATACGATCGTTTAGTTTCCGATGAAATTATGGCATTAGTTAATCCAACGGCAGAGCGTATTTATGTAGGTAAGCAGTTAGATTATCACTGCGTTCCACAGGATCAAATTAATCAAATTTTATTAAAATACGCGCAAATGGGTAAGCGAGTGGTGCGCTTAAAAGGAGGGGATCCTTTTATTTTTGGGCGAGGTGGGGAAGAACTAGAAACGTTAGCACTGTCTCAGGTACCATTTGAAGTGGTTCCTGGTATTACTGCGGCAGCGGGCTGTACCGCTTATGCTGGTATTCCATTAACCCACCGAGACCATGCGCAAAGTGTTCAGTTCATTACTGGCCATGTACAAAAAGATGGACAAAATATCAATTGGCACTCATTGGTTCAGTCAAATCATACACTGGTTTTTTATATGGGCCTTAAACAGTGCTCCTCGATAACAAAGCATTTAATTGATCATGGTTTAAACACTCAAACACCATGTGCAATTATTGAACGAGGGACAACGCCTCAGCAGCGTGTATTTACAGGTTCGTTAGAGCAATTAAGTGAGCTTGCAAAATGTGCTGAAAGTCCGGCATTAATTGTTATAGGTAGTGTCACAACATTGCATGATAAGTTACATTGGTTTGATAAATCGCAGTAAAACGAAATAAAGATATTTAGCCTTAAAGATTAAGCGTATAATTGCTATTGGCGTTTAATATTCCAATCCATGAGGACCGGAGTATATATTTAAGGAAATGAATTTATGCAAAAAGTAGCTATTTTAGTTGATGTGCAAAACATCTACTATACGACCCGAGATAAATATAAAGCAAACTTTGACTATAACCAGTTTTGGTATGTAGCAACGATGGGACGTGAAGTGATCGCTGCTAATGCTTATGCGATTTCAAGTCAAGATCCTCGCCAGCGTCAATTTCATCATATTTTGCGCGGTGTTGGTTTTAACGTAAAGCTTAAACCTTTTATCCAACGACGTGATGGTAGTGCTAAGGGCGATTGGGATGTAGGTATTGCGCTTGATGCCATTGAACTAGCCGAGCAAGCTGATGTGATTGTATTGCTGTCAGGTGATGGGGATTTTGAGTTGCTGGTGGAGCGTATTAAACAGCGTTTCAATAAATCGGTAGAAGTGTATGGTGTACCTGGACTGACAGCTCAAAACTTGATTGACTCTGCCAGCCAGTTCTTTCCGATCAATAACGATCTTTTACTCTGAATCTGTACTCGCTTCAGATTCAGTTGCAGCGTCTGTCGTCACTTCTACATTTGCTGCTTCTTCCGCTTCCATTTTGGCACGTTCAGCTTTTGAGATGTAACGAGGTTTGTTGCTAGTATGCAATTTGGCAGTTTTTTTCTTCATGCGTTTTTTAAAAATTGCATTGATTTTTTTCTTACGGTTCATTATTAGTACCTTGAATAATGTCGGCTTAGCTTAGTAAGCTTGAATGCGGTGAAGAATAAAGACTTTTGAAGCAAATCACAAGGTGAGCAGTAAAATGGAAGACGAAATAGCAAAAATCAGCCACTTACTCGACGGTGAGTTACTAACGGAGTTTAAAACCGTACAGGCGATGATTAACATTTATTGTCGTTTTCACCATACGGGTTTAAATGCACCTTGTGATGTATGCCAAACCTTGTTGGATTACGCTGAAGTTCGCTTAGATCGTTGTCCCTACGGGCAAAGTAAGCCGACATGTAATCGCTGCCCAATACATTGTTATAAGCCCGAACCTAAAGAGCAAATGCGTTTGGTTATGCGTTATTCAGGACCAAGAATGTTACTAAAGCATCCCATTTTAGCCATTCGCCATCTGGTGCATGAAAGAAAAACAGCCCCTGAAAAGCCAGAGGCAAATGCATCCAATCGACATCAACGGTTACGTCGTCGCTAACGTAAGGTTATTCATCCAGTGGCGCTTCAGGTAACGATGGAAGCAAAGTGAAAACTTGACTATCTCCTCTACCGCAAGTAATAGATAGACCTGATGGAACTCTAAACCAAAGAAAAATGCACCTAAAGCGGTAATCGGGACTCCAACCATCCACATTGAAATAATGTCCATTTTTAAGCAAAACTGGTTATCACCTCCAGCACGTAAAATGCCATTGATAATGATCATATTGAGCATTCTTAGCCAAATGATGCAGCAAAAGACAGCAATTGCAGGTGAGGCAATAGGGTAAAGTTCAGGGCTATCAAGGTTTAGCCAGCTTAAAATATACGCTTTACCTAATAGCATAATCCCACCGACTAGAAGCCCAAAAAAGAGTACGGTTTTGATGAAAAAGGCTGACATACCGATGGCTTGATCAAACTCATCTCGACCTAATGCTTGACCCACTAAAATAGAGCAAGCAACAGAGATACCAAAGAAGATAGCGTAACAAAGCGACTCAAATGGTCCCATCATGCTATATACGGCAAGTTCAGTGGTTCCCATGTGACCAAAAATCATTTGGTAGCTCAGAATGCCTAATGCCCAAATGACAGCACTGCCCGTGGTTGGTAGAGCAATATTGACATAAGAGCGCCACAGCTTACTACTATCGACTAATGTATCTGCGATGAACAACCAGTGCTGGCGATGTTTTAAATAAACGACCATCAAAATAACCTGCAGCAAGCGAGATATTGTTGTGGCAAGCCCAGCACCAGCAACGCCCATGGCAGGGACGCCCCATCCACCTTTAATCAGCCAAAAGTTGAGGGCGATATTAACCATAATAGTAATAGTACCTAGTAACAATGGCGTGACGGTGTCACCTGATGAGCGCAGGGCAGATTCAGTCACTATGACTAAATGCGTTAAAATTAAAACAGGAAAGCTATACCATAAGTAGCTTGATCCTAACGCAATAACCTGTGCGTCACTGGTTTGCAGCATCATGATATAACCGGAAAAAACCGTAATGACAAAAGTAACCGGGATCAATATTTTAGCGCCATAACGCATGGCTAATAATGTAATGCTTTTGGCTGATGTCTTATCTCGTCGACCCCAGTACTGCGCAACTAAAACACCGTTCGCAGATGCCATACCAGCCATAATCATAATAGCAACAAAATGCCATTTAGAGGCAATACCAACAGAGGCAGTGGCTTCTTTACCAAAATCGCTCACCATCAGTACATCGGCTAAAGCCAGTATTGCGACCAAAGCACTTTGAATTGCCACAGGAAAACCTAGCTTCATGACCTTGAAGAGCATACCATCGGGTCTCGCTTTGTTTTGTGTTTTGAGGTAGTTTTTATTAGTCATGATTTCTCCTATATTTATGGGAGAACTATAGAATTGAGTAGGAAAAAAGGACATGTTAGAAAATAGGGAAAAGCTGTGCGAATCCGTCATTGACGTCATGCAGCCTAAAAATACCTGGGTAGATGAAGTGTACCTCGCTGATCGTTGTAAAGAGCGTTTTCTTACTCTATCTGATATCCCTGAACTCAGACAAGAAGCAATATTTATGGCAGGGTTGGCCGAGCTAGTTGACGGCTATTATGTTGAGCGTGAAAGCGTTCAGGTTCAGACGTTACTTTTTACTTTAGAGGGTGGCGGCATCCTGACAACGGCTGATGATGTCATTTTATTAGAGCCATTTTCTTTATTGGTTATTCCTGCTAATACCCCGTTTCGCTTTGAACTAAATCCGATCGATAATCACTGGAAAATGATTTGGTTACTGCTTGAAGCTGATAGTAAGTGGGATCATTTTTCTAAATCGAATCTAACCAAATCCAGCTTCAATAAATCGAGCCTTAATAAACAGGTTTCTAATAAATCCGCTTCTAATAAACCCGTTCCTAGTAAACCTGTCCCTAGTAAACTTAGCATTAAAGTGATCCCTTATCATGATGTTGAACGGCTATGGTCACTGCTTCACCTTATTCATACTGAAATAGGAGCAAGAGCGAGCTTTAGACGATTATTAGTCAGTGAATTTAGTCGTTTACTGATGGGCTTTGAGCAACCTGCAGTCAGTTCTGTCTCTCGGGTTCATGCACTATTTAATGACATTGAAGGGCAGTTGCATCTTAATTGGACGGTTAAGAAAATGGCTAAACTGTGTTTTATTAGTGAAGAGCAGTTGAATCGAATCTCAAAACAGCTTTTTGCTTTATCGCCGCGCAGTAAGCTCATTCAGTTACGTATGGAGAAAGCAGCCGATCTTCTCCAGTATCGTGAATGGAATATAACAATGATTTCCCATCGACTCGGTTATAAAGACCCTTACAACTTCACTCACCGTTTTCGTAAACACTTTGGCTGCTCTCCAAGTCGTTATCGCAAACTTTTGAGTGAGCAAGAAGTTAGAGTAGATATTGAAAGAGAAAGTGTTTAAGGCGTCAACTTGCGAGTGACGTACTTGGCTATTATTATGTATTGATTATAAATAAAGAGAAAAATCATGTCTGCAGCAGAAAAATCATCTAGAAAATTAAGCTTTTATATTATTGGTTTGATTCTAGCGGTTTGGTTATATAGCCTTTGGGCTGATCGTGTCACGCCAATGACGGGTGAAGCACGTGTACATTCTTATTTGGTCAGAGTTGCCTCTGAGGTTTCTGGTAATATTACTGAGGTAGATATTATTAATAATCAAGTGGTTGAAGCCGGTGATGTACTCTTCAGTATTGATCCAAGAAACTACCAGATAAGCTTGCAAACCGCTCAAGCTAATTTAGCGATGGCAGGGCAAAGTATTGGTGCGAATACCGCCGCTGTTGAAGTTGCTCAAGCTAAAGTGGTTGATGCCTTGGCTGCACGTAATAATGCCAAAGAGCAAGCCGCGCGGATTACAGAATTAGCGGGTAAAGGAGTATTAAGTCAATCGGATTTAGATAATGCCATTGAGTCTCGTGATCGTACACAAGCCAGTCTTAAAGTCGCTGAAGCATCGTTAGCGCAAGCCAAACAAAATTTAGGACCTGCGGGTGAAAATAACCCTCAAATTTTAGCGGCGATGGCTAACTTAGAAAAAGCACGCTTGGATTTGCAAAAAACTGCGGTTACAGCTCCTTCAAAGGGGATAGTGACAAATTTACAATTAACGGTTGGGCAGAAAGCAACAGCTGGATCACCGATGCTGACCTTTATCGATCCTCGTGAAGTTTGGATCTCTGCATTGGTACGCGAAAACTCACTAGAACATATTCGAGTTGGGAATACTGTTGAGATTGTTTTAGATGCGCTACCTGGTCGAGTATTAAGAGGAAAGGTAGAGAGTATTGGTTGGGGGACAGGGGGAAGTAATAATATTGATCAATCGACCGGTTTTTTGACAGCAGATACCACTTCGCTTAGCGCCCAGCGTTACCCTGTAAACATTGTCTTTGATGCTGAAGATATTCCACACAATGTTCGTTACGGTTCTCAGGCGACGGTTGCATTTTTTACAGAAGAGAGTCGTTTTGGAGAGTGGCTTGCCAATATTTGGATGCGTATTCTAAGTGTGTGGACTTATGTTTCGTAGCCCTGCTAACTCAGTTATAAGAGTCGTCTTTTTTCCTATATTGTTGTTGTATTACTTACAATATTCAGCGGCTGCGATGCCTATTTTGGCCCCGATGTTTGTCGTGATATTTCTAACGATTATGCCATCTAGACCACCATTAAATATGCTGTTAAAGCTACTATTGATATTAGTTTTTATCAGCTTTGGGGTGGTCTTTTTTGCAGGGTTATTGATTGATTCGCCAACGGGGTTTGGTCTTTTTTGTTGGGCGTTATTGTTTCTGGGCTTTTATCGAAGTCATCATGATCCAAAAGACTTTTTTGCAACGTTGTTATTAATGGTTGTGATCATTATGGTCGTGATGAGCATACAATTCGGAGCTCCGCTAAATGGTCTTCCTTGGTTGATGTTTGAGGGGTTCATTACAGCCCTTGTGGTGACTTATCTTAGCTTTTTAATCTTTCCGGGTGATGAGCAAGATATTTTACCTGAAACACGAGTTAAGGAAGGAGCACAAACCCATATTGGTATTATTGCCTTTAAAGCGACAATGATGGGGGTTGCCTTGATCGCTTTAATGGGTTTTGGAAGCTCTCAAACAATGCTTATAGCTATGACCATTAGTAGTATGATCAAGCTGCCAAGCCCCACCGATTATCGAATATTTAGTCAAAATAAGATTGTAACGACTTCGGTAGGCATTTTATTTACACTTCCTGTCATGATGCTATTTACTGTCGGCGTAGCAACATGGTTTTTGATTGGCGTATCACTATTTTGTGGACTGCAACTAGCATGTTACGCCATTAGGAAGCAATGTCGTTCAACGATTTACCAGTTATTGTTTACAAACTTTGTCGTATTGACGTATCAAATCATTAAGCACCAAGCCGCTGATTCATTATCGGCCGAGTTCTTGCGTCTAATTTCAATTGTTATTGCCATTCTCATTGGTTCGTTGATCTTAAATATCACAAAACACAAATCACTTACCTTGCTCTCTCCTGAGAAGTAAAGATAAGCCCGCTTTTATGATGTTAAGCAAAAGCGGGCTTGTAGACCAAATAACGAACAGTTTTTTAATTCTAATCGATATTATGAATATAATTATCATTACCTAGTTGAATGTATTAACTTTTAATATTCACTAAGTTATAGGATTAGTATTAATTAATTGAGGCGTAGAAAAATTATTTCATAGGCTTACTTTTCATCTATTGGGCGTATAAGTGCATAAAGGAAGGCTTAGATTTGTTACTCGTTAGCGAATGTAAGCGGCTAAGTTGAAAAAATAAGTATGAATATAATTACGATAAGGGTATGAGTATTATCTCTTTGTGATACTCACCATGATTCATAAACTGTAAATACGATCTTACTTTTCTTAACTTGTTGATTTTAAATTATTTTGTTCGGGTTCGGGTTCGGGGCTGGGAATTATTCTGCTAACTAGAAAGGGAATAGAAGGGAGATAATAATGTGTGATGAGTGTATATGTAATCTACGCCTAATATTTATATATCTACTCCTCAGTAATTATTGTTTAATCCCTAAGGTTTATTATATTGGCGTCATTTAATTAAGTTTATTTTAAAGGTTGATGTTTATTATTTCTGAAATAATTGTGACATATTTCAGGGGCATTATTTCCCCACTCGAAATAAATCACCAATAAGGAAAAAACAGTGATAAATAATAACCTAAAATTTGGATTAATCTCTATTGCAATTGCGAGCGCTTTAGTTGGGTGTAATTCAAGTAATGATTCGGACGTTGAGCAAGGTACACAAGTTAAGAACATTATCGTTATGATTAACGATGGTGCTAGTGCATTCACTTGGGATATGGCGACTTATTGGAGTGATGGTAAGAAAACGAATGACACCAATTTGTACTCAGACATGGATGTATTTTTGGGTATGTCAACTTATCCACTGAATACAGCAAGTGATGCCACTTTCGATGATATTTCAACAGTAAATTACGATAAAAATAAAGCTTGGGAGACGATATTGTCTGATGAAGTCCAAGATAAAGATGGATATGAAGCGTATATTAAGGGCTATCAATATCTAAGAGATAATTACACTGATTCAGCCGCCTCTGGAACGGCTATTGCCACCGGAACGAAAACATATAATAACTCTATTGGTTTTGACAACTATGAGAAGCAGTTACCGAATATCACTCAAATAGCGAAGCAAAATGGTTTCGCCACTGGTGTCGTTTCCTCTGTTCAAGTGTCTCATGCGACACCAGCAACATTCTCTGCACATAATCTATCTCGCAGGGATCAAGAAGCTATTTCGATAGATCAATTTACTAATAACTATGTGGATCTGTTAATGGGTGTAGGCCATCCCGACTACGATGATGTTGGTCAAAATATGGCATTTATGGAAGCTAACGACCCTGATGGCTGTAGCGCTTATTGGGCATGTAACACTCGATACAACAACATTGACAAAGAGATATGGATAGCACTGAATAAGGGCGAGCAAACTCGTGAAGGTTACGATAAGCCTAACCGTTTAATCACCGATAAGACTCAGTTTGAACTTCTTGCGGAAAACAACTTGGATTTCGATCCTTCTCAACCTCTCATCGGTATTCCTAAAGTACGTAATACCTTACAGGCATCACGACCAGTTGAAATGGGATTCGATCCAAACATGCCAAGTGGCGTTGCTCAACTGCAAAGCGTTCCTAGCTTAGAAACTATGACCAAAGCAGCCCTAAACTACCTTGGAGCAAAAGATACAGGAATATTCCTCATGGTAGAAGGTGGGGCAACAGACTGGGCAGCTCATGATCATCAGCAAGGTCATCATAAAGTAAACTACCTGATTGAAGAAACGCATGACTTCAATCAATCAGTGGCTGCGGTAAAAGAGTGGGTTGAGGAAAACAGCTCTTGGGAAGAGACATTACTTATCGTTACGACAGACCACGGTAATGCGATGCCGCTAAGTATGCTTTCAGATCTACCTGAATATGCTTATGATACGGTCGAAAACTTTGGTTTGGGTAATCCAGCTCTTGATGGTGTTAATGTGAAATTTTGGTCAACTCAACACACTAATGAACTGGTTCGCCTTTGGGCAAAGGGTTCACCTTCAAAAGAGCTTAATAACCACATCGTAGACAAAGATGAGAACTTTGCTAAATTCATTGGTCATAATAGCGATGGTGCGTACATTGATAACACTCATATTTTTGATGCTATCAAAGCCATCATTGAGTAATTGCTAAATTTGATAGGAAAGGGGAGACTCTTTCCTATTTATTATGGAATAAGCTATGAAATTAAAATACCTAAGCTCTATTATCATCTTTTTAATTCCTTTTGCAGCTCAGGCTCAAATGTGTAAATCTGAAGACACCAAAGCAGACACGCATTTTTTAGAAATAGAGCCTGGTATTATTTTGGATCAAAGAACCAATCTGGAATGGCAGAAGTGCACTGTGGGTTTTACTGGACCTGATTGTAAAGGCGGCAATATCCAAACGTTTTCTCAAGAAACAGCCTTTAATAAAATTGTACAAATTAATAATCAATCACAGCATAAATGGAGATTACCAACGATTGAAGAGTTAGCTACTTTAGTTAAAAATGACTGTGTCGCACCAGCCATTGATATTAAGGCGTTTCCCAACACGCTAAGTTCATGGTATTGGAGTAGCACTGCCGATTATTCTTACTATGGTTATGTTGATTTTTCAGTCGGCTACATCGGAGAAGAAGATATGTACTTGTCTAATCCTATTCGACTTGTTAAAGAATCCGAAAAAAAGTAACTCGAGTCTAGAGCCCTTTTAAGCTGAACATTTTTAAAACGACTATCCCCTTCACCAGCTAGCTTCAATATGATGGGTTATTTTTAACCAGATTAACCCTCAACCGTAATGGCTGAGGGTTAATATTAATTTCGTAAACTTTTACTTATACTTTAAGCCTTGGCAAACTGATAAGTACGATAGCCACCAATTAGGTTGCGGGCTTTAAAGCCATTGTTGACTAATTGACGGTAAGCTACGTTACCACGTAACCCAACTTGGCAATAAATAACGATTTCCTTGTCTTTTGGCAGTTCATCCATTCTATGACGCAACTCATCCACAGGGATATTGATTGCACCTTCTATGAAACCAACGTTTTCTAATTCACCTGGATTACGAACATCCAGTAACAGTTGGTCTTCATTCAAATCATCCACTTCATCAAAGTGGATAGGGGTCGCATCGCCTTTGATTATATTGTTAGCAACGAAAGCAGCTTGGTTAATGACATCTTTTGCACTGCCATACGGTGGCGCATAAGTAAGCTCTAAGTGTTGAAGCTGTTCAACCGTCATGCCAGCACGTTGAGCGACAGCCATAATATCAATTCGCTTATCAACGCCATCTTTACCAGCAGCCTGCGCGCCAAATATCTTGCCAGTTTGCGGATCAAATAGCATTTTGAATGAAACGATTTCCGCACCAGGGTAATAACTCGCATGACTGGCGGTATGGACGTACACTTTTTCAAAAGTCACCCCATCACGGATCAATTGTTTCTCATTTTTACCCGTTGAGGCGACCGCTAAATCGAAAATCTTACAAATAGCCGTACCTTGTGTTCCTTGGTAGCTTTCGTTGCGACCAAACATGTTATCAGCTGCCATGCGACCTTGACGGTTTGCAGGGCCTGCAAGCGGGACTAAGGTTTGATTGCCAGTAACAAAATCGGCTTCTTCAATGGCATCGCCCACAGCGTAAATAGCAGGATCGCTGGTTTGCATGGTTGGTGTTGTCCAGATACCACCTAGCTCACCAATTTTTAGATCGGCATTAACGGCTAATGATGTTTCAGGGCGCACACCAATCGCCATAATAAGCAGATCGGTTTTTAATGTTTCACCTGTGCTTAATGCAAGATTTAGATGACCATTGATGTGTTGATGTTCAGCTTGCTCACCAGAGTCGGCATGGGCAATGTGTGCTTCTGAAACATATTCAACACCAGAGAGCGCTGTGCCCAATCTTAAATCAATACCATGATTGCGAATTTCAGCATGGGCAAAGCCAGCCATCTCTTTATCAACCGGGGTCATGACTTGATCGGCAAGCTCAAGAAGGGTGGTTTTAATACCTCGCTGGTGGAAAGCTTCCATCATTTCAAGGCCAATAAAACCTCCACCGACTACGGTTGCATGCTCAACATTGTTGGTGGCGATGGTATTTAGAATTCGATCCATATCCGGAATGTTACGCAACGAATGGGTTAGTGGATTTTGAATGCCTGGAATAGGTGGAACAATAGGACCAGCACCAGGACTTAATAGCAGGAAGTCATAAGTTTCAACATAAGAGCTTCCATCAAGCAGATTCTTAACACTGACCGTTTTAGCTTGTCGATCAATACTGATCACTTCGTTCATGACACGGACATCAACATTAAAACGTGCAAGAAAGCTTTCCGGGGTTTGGAGCAAGAGTTTACTACGATCAGTGATATCTCCACCGATGTGGTAGGGTAAACCACAGTTAGCAAACGAAACGAAGCTACCACGCTCAAACATAATAATTTCAGCATCTTCGCTTAACCGACGAGCTCGGGCTGCTGCTGATGCACCACCTGCAACGCCACCAACTATTAAGATTTTTGTCATTCTTTACTCCAAAAGCTTATCATTTACGAATGAATTTTTAGGTCTGTTTAATAACATAATACTTTAAATTAGCTTTGTCTAATGTTAATCTAATTAATATTAGCATTTTCTAATGAAAAGAACGTTGGAGATTAAAATGGCAATACCATGGGATTCATTATTTGGTGGTGTATTACTCGGAATTTCAGCAACAATTCTCTTGCTATTTAATGGCAAAATAGCAGGAATTAGTGGGATTTTATCCGGTTTATTAACCCCTAAAAGCCAAAACTTCTCTTGGCAACTGATTTTTATATTAGGTCTGGTTGCTGGTGGTACGACTGGCGTCTATCTATTCGGTCTTGATGTACCGACAAGTTATGCCACTAGCCCTATTGGTTTAGTTATCGCGGGTTTGCTCGTTGGTTTAGGCACTCGCATCGGTAATGGTTGTACGAGTGGGCATGGTATTTGTGGTATAGGTAGAGGCTCTAAGCGTTCTATTGTCGCCACGATGACCTTTATGCTGACAGCCGCAATCGTTGTTTTTCTTCGTTTACACATTTTGTAGGGTAGGAGGGTTTTATGAATTCTTTGTTGTTTAAATTAGTCGCTTTACTCTCTGGTGTATTGTTTGGTCTGGGTATGGTGATATCTGGTATGGCTGACCCAAGTAAAGTCGTGGGCTTTTTAGATGTTGCTGGCAATTGGGATCCAAGCTTGGCGTTTGTTATGGGTGGTGCATTAGCCGTGTTTGCTCCCGCTTACTTTTTTATCATCAAGCCAAGAAAGCAGCCTGTCAACAATGAGACTTTTAATATCTCAAGCAAAGTGACACTGGATAAGCCGCTATTAATAGGTAGTGCGATGTTTGGTTTAGGCTGGGGGATAGCTGGTCTTTGTCCTGGACCCGTTGTTGCTTCACTTGGTTTAGCGAATGGCGACGCTTGGCTATTTATGCTGGCGATGTTTGTGGGCTTTAAGCTTGCTGCTGGGATCTCCTCTCGCTTGAACTAATCAATCTTTCATTTAGTCGTAAGCGAGAGGCTTCTTGTTTACTTCACTGTGCTACTGACAGGGCAATGGTCACTGAGTTGGTAGCGCAGCATGTCATCTCCTTCATAGACGTTCTGTGTCGTTGCTGTCGCGGTGAGATCAGGGCTTACGATAATATGATCAATCAAGCTACGAAACTTATGGGTCTTATTCGGGTCACGATTAGAGCGAACCTTACAATTTGCTTGAGTCTTCTGTGTTACCAGTTCTGGCATTTTATTTACTTTATCGGTCATATCTTGCCATAACCAATCTCTTGAGCGTTGATTCTTACTTGAGAAGGCTAGGTTATGATTAAAGTCGCCTAATAGGATGTAGCTCTCTTGAGCTTGTTCTTTATCGCGTAGCCAATTTCCAATCACCTGTCCTTGTTGCTTAAGGGTCTTACACGACGCATGGCTACTATTATATCGACCACTACAGCCAGCTTTTAAATGGACAGAGAGTAGCTGAATACGTTGCTGATTATCACGATGTAGTTGGATTTGAGTTGCAAAACGTAATTTACTTCTGCTATTGGCTAATAAAGGCAGGTCACTTAAGTTAGAGACTTGCCAGCTTTTATGTACAGCAAAGCCGGTATATTGATTTATGCCATTAAACTGTTGGTTGCGGTGGCTAGGTTGGGAACGCGTTGACATAAAGATTTGATAGTCATTGCCGATCACTTTTTGAATCGCTGTAATACTATCGACTTCTTGAAAGGCTAATACATCTGGATTTATTTTTTGAAAATAGCGCGCTAACTTTTCAAAGTCTTTTTCTGTACGTGCACTCGCTGGAAAACGCGGATCGGGTGTCGTAGTTAGCCATTCAATGTTCCAACTCGTCACTTTTATCTCTTTTGCGACAGCTGAATTAAAAAGACTAAAAAAGATTGACACAGAGAGTAAGAACGGGATACCAAAAGTAATTTTCACATTCATTTCCTTAACGATGTAGGCTGAAGCTGTATCCTAACAGGCTTGCGAAAAGATCAACTAAAAACATCACATTTTTTTGATTTTTTTTCTTTCTTTTCTAACTTCATGATAGTGCACTCAGATCGAACTCTTCTTACTCACTACATGCACTTTATTGATCTAGATCAATGCTCTTGTGGTGTGGTTTTCGTTTAATACGCCACAAGATGTAGTGTCAGTAAATAATTAAGTCACCCTATATGGTGTATTTGTGGATTAATCTGTGGATATGTCAAGGGTAAGGAGAGCAGGTGAAAGCAAATTACAATTCAATACAGATAGCTGAATTACGCATTTTTTGCGTGACAAATCCTACCCAAAACTCAACCTGCAGAGCATGAAAAACTAACCTTTCAGCTATCTATTAAAAACCAAAATTAAAACTAAAATTAAAGCTATTGAATTATGATTATGAAGCAAGTAACCGAATCTGTTGTTGTTAAACGCGACGGAGCTAAAGCCGTCTTTAATCCAAAACTTATCAAAGCCGCGGTACAAGCTGCTGCCGTTGATATTAAGTCTAGCCGAGAAGATCTAGGCGATATCATTGCTGCTAATGTGCGTGAAAAGCTTATTGGCCGTCGTGAAATTAACATTGGTGAAATTCAAAACCTAGTTGAATCTGAACTAATGCATAATGATGACAATGTCGCACGTGCATACATCGAATATCGCCATGACCGTGATGTTGAACGTGAAAAAGCCAGTGCACTAAGTGCTGAAATCACCGGTCTTGTTGAGCAAAGCAATGCATCACTACTTAATGAGAACGCGAATAAAGACAGCAAGGTTATTCCTACTCAGCGTGATTTACTTGCGGGTATCGTGAGTAAGCACTATGCAAAAAATCATATGTTACCGCGTGAAATTGTTCATGCTCATGAAAGTGGTCAAATTCACTACCATGATTTAGATTACTCGCCATTTTTCCCTATGTTCAACTGTATGATTGTTGATTTAGAGAACATGCTGACCAACGGTTTTCGCATGGGTAATGCAGAAATTGACACTCCAAAATCAATTCAAACAGCGACAGCCGTTACTGCTCAAATCGTCGCGCAAGTAGCAAGCCATACGTATGGTGGTACAACACTAAACCGTTTAGATGAAGTATTGGCACCATATGTAACAGCAAGTCATAACAAGCACTTAGCTACAGCTGAAGAGTGGGATATCCCAAATCCAGAAGCTTACGCTAAAAAATTAACAGAAAAAGAAGTGTATGATGCATTTCAATCTCTTGAGTACGAGATCAATACACTTTTCAGCTCTAATGGTCAGACACCGTTCTTATCTATTGGTATCGGTTTAGGTACTTCTTGGGAATCTAAACTGATCCAGAAATCTATTTTTCAAAATAGAATCAAAGGTTTAGGTAAGAATAAGAAAACAGCAGTATTCCCTAAACTCCTGTTTGCTATTAAAGATGGTCTGAACCACAAGCCATCCGATCCTAACTACGATCTTAAGCAATTAGCTTTAGAGTGTGCGACTAAGCGTATGTACCCAGATATTCTTAACTACGATAAAGTGGTTGAAGTGACGGGTTCATTTAAAGCGCCAATGGGTTGCCGTAGCTTCCTAGGTAAGTGGACAGATGAAAGTGGTAAAGAAGTACATGAAGGTCGTAATAACCTTGGTGTTGTAAGCTTAAACTTACCTCGTATCGCCATTGAAGCGGATGGTGATGAAGCAAAATTCTTCGAAATCCTAGATGAACGTACTAAGTTAGTTAAGCAAGCGCTTGATACTCGTATTGATCGTCTACGCGGTGTGAAAGCACGAGTTGCACCAATTCTGTATACAGAAGGTGCACTTGGTGTACGTTTAAACCCAGATGATGAAGTATTAGACATCTTCAAAAATGGTCGTGCATCGATTTCAATGGGCTACATCGGTATCCATGAGACAATTAACGCGCTGTACGCTAATGATGGCGAGCATATCTATGATAGTGAAGTGCTGCGTCAGAAAGGCATCGACATCGTTAAGTTCTTAAAAGATCGTGTCGATGATTGGAAAAAAGAGTCTGGTTGGGGCTATAGCTTATACAGCACACCATCAGAAAACCTTTGTACTCGTTTTTGTTCACTAGATACCAAAGAGTTTGGTGTTATTGAGCATGTAACGGAAAAAGGTTACTACACTAACAGTTTCCACCTAGATGTTGAGAAATCAGTAAATCCATACGATAAAATTGATTTTGAAATGCCTTACCCAGAATTAGCAAGTGGTGGCTTTATCTGTTACGGTGAATACCCGAATATGCAGCGTAATATTGAAGCACTGGAAAACGTATGGGATTACTCATACTCACGTGTTCCTTACTACGGCACGAACACGCCAATTGATGAATGTTACGAGTGTGGCTTCACGGGTGAGTTTGACTGTACAAGTAAAGGCTTTACTTGTCCTAAATGTGGTAACCACGATCCTAAGAAGGTGTCGGTTACTCGTCGTGTATGTGGTTACTTAGGCTCTCCAGATGCTCGTCCATTTAACAGTGGTAAGCAAGAAGAAGTTATTCGCCGCGTTAAGCACATGTAATAAAAACAATTAGTTTAGTAGCGGCATTAGCTTGGTTAACAGCCTGAGCTAATGCCGCTTTTTTGTTGATACCTGTCCAACCTTTTCTTATTGAGCTATAACTTAATCATGAACTATCATACTTATCACTCCATTGATGTTGTTAATGGGGAAGGCACACGATGCACTTTGTTTGTATCGGGTTGTATTCACCAATGTAAAGGTTGCTATAACCAAAGTACTTGGCGACCAGATGCTGGACACTTATTTACTCAAGAGCTTGAAGATAAGATCATCGCTGATCTGCAAGATCAACGAATTAAACGCCGAGGTCTATCCTTGTCTGGTGGTGATCCTTTGCATCCACTAAACTGTTCAGCAATTTTAAAGTTAGTGCAGCGAGTTAAAACAGAATGCCCAGGTAAAGATATCTGGCTGTGGACGGGATACTTACTGGCTGAATTAAATCAAGAGCAACGTGAAATTATTGAACATGTTGATGTTCTGATTGATGGTAAGTTTGAACAAGATCTCTATGATCCAGAATTATTTTGGCGTGGTTCGAGCAATCAGGTTATTCATCGATTTAAATTATAGAAACGGCTTAGCTTAAGAAGCCGTGCACTCTTCTTTCATAGCATTAAGACCGATACTAAATACTTTGATCCAAGCTTCTTTTATTTCATCATTATAGTGAGGATCATGCTGTTCAACAGTATGCAGTAAAGCATCAAACCAAATATCAAGCTCTTCAGCTTGAATATGAATACCCATATCTCGATGGCGCTGAACAAGACGTTTAACGAGCATGCGAATACCATCAACTCCAGAGGCATTGAATAGTAGAATTAATGCCGCTTTGATCATTCTTTCCTGTCTTTCAAGATCGACATTTTCAAACATCATCGAAAATTTAGGGTTACAACCGGAAAAAATCTCGAGAAATTGCTTTAAGAATAATGGTTTCTCGATACACCTCTGATAGCTTTCATACAATACTTCGTTATAGTCCATGCTTTAATCCTTTAATGAGCTCAGTGCAAAACTCTTACAATAGCTTAGTTGAGTCAGAGAGATAGCACAATTTTGTTTTAATAGAGTAGAAACAGTCCTTGGTAGCCACCGATCTGAATCTCATCGACATAATCTCCGATTTCTCCCTTTGCATTTACTGGTTTCATCGGAGGATCGAGTGGAATCGTTAGTTTATCCGCATGATAAAATTTGCGATTCTTACCATGAAAATCGGTTCGATATAACACACGACCTTGACTGAAATCTCTTGCTAGTACCATATCGTCTGGTCCATTTTTGACGATGCTATGCTCGGAGCGATAGAGAAAATAGGTATAGGTCGGGAATAGGCGTACTTTTCCATTGGGGAGGTCATTGTGAAGAAGTGTATGCATTGATGCATCACCAATAACAGTGTAGTCAGCAGGCTCTGGTGTCGTGGTGGATAACATTAAAGGAATAGGCTTGGCATGGCTAGGTGTACGGGTGGGAGGTGTGCCTAGGTCAATTGCAAGCAAGTGGCTAGGTTGATAAGCAAGGTTTTTGGCTATACCACTTTTCCAAAAGTTATCATTGGTTGTGTTATTACTGCCATAGAGATAACTGCTATTCCATTGGTTAAAAAAGCTCATACTGGGGTGATTGTTAAGATAGTAAATTGCGAGAGTAGAGTATTGATCTTGTAGCCAGTTTTCCTGAGTATTTCCAAAGTATTCAACCCTGCCATAACGGGTTGTTGCTTGATAAATAACGCTTTTTTCTGCATGTGCTAGAGCAGAGTTATCCCAAAATTTCGCAATGCCAGCATAACCACTAAAACCTGTGGATGGGAATAGATAGTGTTCACGTAAATAGAGTGTACCAGCTTCAATCAAATGTGACTGACCATTGCGACCATAGAGATTTGCTGTGCTGATGTTAAGTCCGATAGTAGAATTTTCATCTAAGCGGGTTAAATTTGTTAGAAAGTCAGAAAATAGCTCATTATAGCGTTGATTTGCTCCTACGCTACCGACCACTAAACCGAGTTCATCGATCATGCCACCGGAATACACTGTGAATTGATTTGCTCCGATGAGTTTATTGGTATCATCGTTATAGGCACCATTTAACCCTTGTTGTTGCCACTGTTTTTGATAATAAGCCTGCAAAGTTAGCAGTAGTGTTGGGTTAGCTAGATTGGTCAAAGCCCATGATGAATTTTTGCTCCACATAGCACCAAAAGGAATAACACGTGACTGCCAACGAAACCTAGCCGTTGCTTTTTTATTCGTTCTATTTTTAAACTCACTCTCTGATAAGTAGTTATCGTGGTTACGATCGGCTGAGCGATCGAAACCGCGTATTTTGCGCCACTGCTGAATCTCTTTTCCATCAGCGGTATCTGCTTTACTCGTCACTAGGTTAGGTAAATCACTGTCTTTAATGACGGGGAAATTATGGTGAAGCAGGATATTATTGAGTTGTGGGCGATGGGTTGTATTGGCGTTATTCCAATGTATTTTGATGACATATAAGCGAGCGCCATCACGTAAAAATGTTGATCCAAAATATTGCCCACCTCCATAACTTCTTCCGCTACCATCGTGCGTCGATGCTCTTTTCCAATCTGAGGGGAGTTGCCATGTCAGCGAGTGTCTTTTCGTTATGCCTGTGGTTTGATCTTGAATATTGAAGCGACGCCATTGTGAGACTCTACCTTTTGAATCGATAGCAGCAGGGTACTCAATGGATAACGTCCCATTTGGGCTAGCGTGTGAAAATTGCAGCTCTACCTGATCAAACATTTCTGAGTGGTAGATATAAAGTGCGCCACCTTGTTTTGAGTGAGCAAAAACATCCGCTTTCCACGGCGTGGGTTTGTAAAGTCGAAAGCCAGCATGATTTATATCTGTGGTATAACCTGCAATCATAGGCTTACGATTTAATAATGTGTTTTCACCATGTGCCTTATTGACTTCTGCCAGTATCGTATCTTCTGAAAAGTGTAGGAAAAAGTCTTCAAAATCAACCTCGTTTAATTGTGCAAAATTTCTAATATCATTCTCTAGTTCGCCATTATTGACGTCTAATTTTTGGTTATACATGTAACCAGTAGTGTTTGTCTGCTGGTTAGTTTTTCTATTGGTATAGGCACCAAAAATGATATCACTATGCTTAACTTCCCAGTCAATAACTTGCTTTGCCGTCATTTGGTTTCCTTGCATATCCTGACTCAGTTCGTGTTGACTCGGCAGAATGATGGCAGTACCAGTGTTAGCAAATAAAGAGTTGCTGATTAGGAGGGGTAGAATGAGTAGAACCGATGAATATGAGGGAAGATTTAAAGTCATTAAATACCTCAAAAGGAAGTGTTATATTAGGTGAAAGAGAACCTAAGTATTGTTTATAGTTAGTTATTATTCAAGGTGTTAACTGAAGTGAAAAGAAAGATGATAATAAGGCTATATATGCTAATCTGCTTCATTAATACATAACGAATGGAAAAGCCAAAAATGAAACTATCAAACAATGAAAGCTACTACGATCAAGTATTTGATAAACAAATTTTGTCGAATACAAGGCTGTTGAGTGCTGATTTTGAAGAGTGTGAATTCAATGATTGTGACTTTTCTCAATTGGAGCTATCTGATTGTAAATTTCTCAATTGTCAGTTTAATCGTTGTAATTTTAGCTTAGCCACGTTCCCAAATAGCCGTTTATTTGAGTTGGTTTTTATTGAATGTAAGCTCGTTGGGATTGATTGGACTCGTGCCTATTGGGCAAACTTTCATAATGATTTTGAGTTGACTTTCAAGCGTTGTATTTTGACTGATGCTTCATTTTTTGGGCTTACACTTAACCATTTGACCTTAATTGAATGTAAGTTACACGACGTTGATTTTAGAGAGGGCGACTTTTCACACTCAACGTTAACTTTTAATGATTTTACTAATAGTGTCTTTATGCGCACCAATTTACACGCTGCTGATTTAAGTGAATCTCACCACTTCAGTTTAAATGTACTCGATAACAATGTGACCAAGGCTAAGATTAATCGCTTTGAAGCTTTGCATTTGCTTGAAAGCTTAGGGGTAGAACTTGTTGATTAAAAAGTAGAGATTATTGTTAATTCTAACAAAATTCTTTCGTTTTTATCCTATCTAATGATAAGTTGAAGCATCATTTAAACTTCAAAGGATTGTGCTTTATATGTTTGCACATTTATCAACACCAACATTAGACCCGATTTTGTCGCTTTCAGTGGCATATCGTAATGATAAGCGTCCAAATAAAGTGGATCTAGGCATCGGCGTCTACCGCAACAGCCAAGGTGAAACACCGATTATGCAAGCGGTGCAGATGGCCCAAGACATTGTTGTGGAATCGCAAAAATCAAAAGCTTACGTAGGGCTGGCTGGTTGTGAAGAGTTTAACCAAAGCATGGTTGACTTACTTTTATCTGACACATCTGCTATCGGTCGTGTTGCTGCGATTCAGACGCCTGGTGCTAGTGGTGCGCTACGTATGCTTGGTGATCTGATGCATGTTGCCCAACCGGGAACCACTGTTTGGATTTCTAATCCAAGTTATATTAACCACCAACCAGTGATGGAAGCGGCGGGATTGAAAGTCAAGCAGTACCATTACTTCTGTCCAGTAACCAAACAAGTTGATACAGCTCGTATGCTTGAAGAGTTAGCTCAAGCAGGCCCTAAAGATGTGGTTTTACTTCATGGTTGCTGCCATAACCCAACGGGTGCTGATATTGATTTCTCGACATGGCAAGTGATCACTGAACTGGCGCAAAAAAATGGTTTCACGCCATTTGTTGATATTGCTTACCAAGGTTTTGGTGATGGACTTGAGCAAGATGCACAAGGTTTGCGTTTTATGGCCGATAATGTTGAAGAGATGCTGATCGCGACTTCTTGCTCCAAAAATTTTGGTCTATATCGTGAACGTACAGGCGCAGCTATTGTCATTGGTAAAAATGCTCACCATGTAAGTAACGCAAAAGGCAAATTGTTACAACTTGCCCGTGCCACTTACACTATGCCGCCAGATCACGGTGCAGCGCTAGTAAAAACAATTTTGCAAAGCGATAACCTGACTTCTGTATGGAAACAAGAACTTGATCAAATGCAGCAGCGTTTAATTGGCTTGCGACATAAGTTGTGTGAGGAATTGAGGCATGAGCATCAAACAGACGCATTTGACTTTATTGAGCAGCACAAAGGTATGTTTACTGTGCTAGGCTTTAATCAAACACAAATGGCTCAACTAAGAGAAGATTTTGGTATTTATGCTGTTGGTGATGGCCGTATTAACATTGCCGGTCTATCAGAATCTGATATTAGTTATGTTGCCAGTGCGATAATGAAAGTAGCGAAATAGAATCGTTGCTTACTGTTAGGTGATGAAATGAAAGCATTGAAACACATTACACCTCTTTTATTTTGTGGCATGTTAGCTGCTTGTTCCTCAACACCGCCTCAAGCACCCATTGAAGAGGTGGTGGAACCTGAAGTAGCAGAGCCTATACCAGAGGTGACTCCCGAAATTAAGCCAGAGCCTACACCAGAGGTTCCTGTCGAAGTTGAACCGAAGCCGGAAATCAAACCTGAGCCTGAAATTAAACCAGACAAGCCACCAGTAGCAAAGCCACAACCAACGAAAACGGATGATGGTCTTTTATTGTTAGGTGAGCAAGAGTGGCTTTATATTCCTAGTTTGAAAAAGTCGTTTAAGGCACGGGTTGATACTGGTGCCACGACGTCTTCAATCAGTGCTTCGGAGATACAAGAGTTTGAACGAGATAGTAAGACATGGATTACTTTTCGAATTCAGCATTCAGGGGTAAAAAGTGATGAATTTAGCTTGCCTGTGGAGCGTTGGGTGAAAATTAGTCAGGCTAATAGTGATGAGTCAGTAAAAAGACCCGTCATTGTGATCCCCGTCCAACTTGGCGATCTTAAAGAGAAGGTAGAGTTTACTTTAACGGATAGAAGTCATTTAACCTATCCGGTGCTACTCGGGCGAAGCTTTTTCAGAGATATCGCTATTGTTGATGTGAGTAAAACATTTATTCAGCCTAAGGTTAATACCACGAACAGTCAATAACAGATCATTGACTTCCTTTGATTGGTATAAGTAGCAGCTACACTGTGTTTTTTGATGCAGTAAAAAGGGGATTGATTCAATCCCCTTTTTGGTATGTATTGTGTTCGTAAAATGGTTAGTAATGAAAGCGGGCAGACATTAACAATTGTGTGCCATAGGTGCCGTTGTTAATAAATTCGCTTCCGACAGAAAGTTGTTCTGTAGAGTGGAAGCGAAGTCCGATACCATAGGTACTATTTGTTTTATCGTCATAGATTAATTGACCGAGTCGAGCATGAAATTCAATACCTTGCATTAACCAAAAGCGAGAGCCAATATTAATTTCAGTTTTGAATTTATTTTTATCGTTATCAGAATTAATGTTGTGAATCAGCATTTGACCAAAAATATCACCAAATTGGTTAATTGGACCATTAAATCCAATACCGACTGCAGCATCCCAGTCTCCACTTAAGCCTGAATCAATTCGACCAACTAAATGTGAGTTTTCTGTCATGTATGTCGTGACTTCACCACCAAATGTTCCAGGACTTGTCCCCATGCGTACTTCAACTTTATTGTAGTTAAAGTTGTTAGCAAAAGAGGTAAGAGGCAAGCAAGCAAGGATACCTAATAACGCACCATAACAGTGAGATCGTGACATGAAAACTCCAAAAAGAATAATTTCCCTTATTGTATCGAAAAATAAGAAAATTTACAGGTATAGCGTTATTAATAAAGACATATTCTATAGCATATTCATATGCTTCAAGGTTGTGATGAACAATTGATAGGTGTTTATTCTAGGATGATTTATTATAAGGGATTGCTCTTAAAGGTGTTAAGTTTACTATGTTGGATAAAATGAGTTTAATGGTCCAAGGGACAACGTCAGATGCTGGTAAAACAGTATTAGTGGCAGGTTTATGCCGTGTACTTGCTCGTAAAGGCGTCAAAGTCTCTCCCTTTAAATCTCAAAATATGGCATTAAATAGCATTGTCACTCCTGATGGTGGTGAGATTGGTCGAGCACAAGCCGTGCAAGCTTTTGCGGCCAATGTTGAGCCGAGTGTGCACATGAACCCGATTTTATTAAAGCCAAATTCAGATACGGGGGCGCAAGTTATTGTTCAGGGTCAGGCGTTCATGAATTTAGAGGCTCAGGGTTTTAATGACTATAAGAAAGTCGCTATGCCTTATGTTATGGAGTCATTTGAGCGTCTGCAGTCAGAATATGAAAGTATTATAATTGAAGGTGCTGGCAGTCCGGCAGAAATTAATTTAAGAGAAAATGACATCGCGAATATGGGGTTTGCTGAAGAAGCGGATGTTCCGGTCATTATTGTGGCAGATATTGATCGTGGTGGCGTTTTTGCACATCTAGTGGGCACGTTAGCTTTGTTATCACCGTCTGAGCAAAATCGCGTCGTTGGTTTTGTGATTAACCGCTTTCGTGGTGATATTTCATTATTACAATCAGGTCTTGATTGGTTAGAAGAAAGAACACAAAAACCCGTTATTGGCGTTTTACCTTTTATTCATGGTTTAAATCTAGAAGCTGAAGATGCCATTCATTCATCTCAAGATTCACAAGGTGAGGCTAAGTTAAAAGTTGTAGTTCCTGTGTTAACTCGCACCAGTAATCACACCGACTTTGATGCATTACGCTTAAACCCTGATATTGATTTACGCTATGTAGGAAAAGGTGAAAAGCTAGATAAGGCCGATCTGATTATTATCCCAGGTACGAAATCGGTTCGTGCAGATTTGCAATACTTATACTCTCAAGGTTGGGATAATGATATCAAACGCCATTTACGTCTTGGCGGTAAAGTAATGGGAATTTGTGGCGGTTACCAAATGCTCGGTCACTTTGTTTCTGATCCACATGGTGTTGAAGGTGTGTCTGGAACATCTCAAGGCTTAGGGCTACTGGATATCACCACTGAGCTAACAAAGACTAAGCAGCTTACCAATATTTGTGGTCATTTGACATTGAATAATCAAACCGTCCCAATTTCGGGCTATGAAATTCATGTTGGTGAAAGTCAGAGCGTTGATTCTGTTGATGGTTCGAATGTGGCATTCAATCAGCCTATTCTTTGCTCGTCTAATCAACATGATGGTGCACTGAGTAAATGTGATCAGGTGTTTGGTACTTATTTACACGGCTTATTTGAATCTGATGAAGTTGTACAACTCGTAAGTCAATGGGTTAATGGCTCAGAGGTTGTTGCATTGGATTATCAGCAAGTAAAAGAAACAGCGATCAATACGATTGCCGATGCAATAGAAGAGCATTTAGCTTTAGACAAACTATGGCCTGCACTCTACTAAATAGTATGTATATAAAACCTTCAGTGAATTAAAAAGGGATAATAATGGCGACTTTATCGCATAAAATAACGATAAGCTTGTTGCTTATTCTCACGCTAACCTTTTCAGTGTTTAGCGAAGCGAAAGTGACGGTTTATGCGGCGTCTTCGATGACAAATGTAATGGATGCTTTAATAGACGATTTTACTCAACAACACAGTATAAAAGTGATCCCCGTTTATGCAGGATCTTCGTCATTAGCACGGCAGATTGAGCGTGGCGCTCCAGCAGATCTGTTTATTTCAGCAAATCAACTCTGGATGCAACATTTAGTTAAGGTTGGCAAAGTAGACCAGAGCAAGGTGAGCCTACTGGCAGCAAATCAACTGGTGGTTATTGCTCCTGAGTCATCATCAATTAATACATTTGATTTAGGTGACAAAACGCAATGGCAATCGAACTTGGCGGGCGGGCGCTTAGCTATTGGTAACCCAACCAGTGTTCCTGTGGGTATTTATAGTAAGCAAGCACTAGAGTCATTAGGGGTATGGAAGAGCATCAACCGTTTGTTAGCACCAACCAATAATGTGCGCGTAGCATTGACCCTAGTTGAAAGAGCAGAAGCACCACTTGGAATGGTATATCGCACCGATGCTATACTTTCATCGAAAGTGAAGGTCGTCTCTGTATTGAACGAAAATATGCACACACCAATAGTGTATCCTGTTGCGATGCTCAGTACGTCGGCTGAGGCTATGTTGTTTGCAGAGTATTTAGCATCAGTCAAAGCCGCTGAGATTTTAGCTTCATTTGGTTTTATTGAGCCGACACTTAAATCAGATGAATAAAGTGATATTAGAAGTTATGGATATAAAGCATGATGGTTGAACTTACTCCTTTCGAGCAGCAAGCTATCTATTTAAGTTTGAAAATTGCAGCAGTGTCTATTTTATGGCTGATCCCATTGGGTATTATCATTGCTTGGTTATTAGCTCGCAAAACATTTATAGGTAAAACATTAGTCGACAGCATTATTCACCTTCCCTTAGTGTTACCTCCGGTCGTTGTCGGCTACCTATTGCTGGTGGTTATGGGGCAGCAAGGCGTTGTTGGCAGTTGGTTAGCAAAGCACTTTGGCATTGTCTTTAGTTTCAGTTGGCGAGGGGCTGTTTTAGCTTGTATTGTTGTCGCCTTACCTTTGATGGTGCGATCTATTCGTCTTAGCCTAGAGAGTATCGATGTAAAATTAGAGCAAGCAGCTCGAACGTTAGGGGCGTCACCAGTTAAAGTCTTTTTCACTATTACCCTGCCAATGATGTTACCAGGTATCATTACTGGAACCATGCTTTCTTTTGCTCGCAGTTTAGGTGAGTTTGGCGCAACCATCAGTTTTGTATCGAATATTCCAGGTGAAACTCAGACTATTCCATTAGCCATGTTTAATTTTATAGAAACACCGGGCGCTGAAATGCAAGCTGCTCGTTTGTGTATTGTGTCCATTATAATTGCTTTGCTTTCTTTATTGCTCTCTGAGTGGTTATCGAAAAAAGCAAACCAGCGACTTGGTGAGCAGAAATGATGTCATGCGATCCGAAACATATTCATATCGAGTTTAAAAAACAGCTTCCAGATATCCTTTTTGACATTAATTTAGCGATACCGAGTAAAGGCATCACGGCTATTTTTGGTCGTTCAGGGGCAGGGAAAACTACCGTGATCAATGCAATCAGTGGTTTGATCACCCCTGATTGTGGTTTGATTACGCTTGGTGATAAGGTTCTTTTTCAAAAATCCGATAAAGATGCAACTCCAACCACTAATTTAGCCATTGAAAAGCGCAATGTAGGCTATGTTTTTCAAGATGCACGCCTGTTTCCACACTACAAAGTGCGCAGTAATTTACTCTATGGAGTTAAACAGCAAGATAATGATTACTTTGATCGAATTATTAATCTTCTATCGTTAGGGGACTTACTTGAACGTTATCCGAGTGCGTTATCTGGAGGCGAAAAACAACGTGTTGCGATTGGTCGAGCGTTATTAAGTAAACCCGATATATTATTGATGGATGAACCACTCGCCTCATTGGATTTACCTCGTAAAAGGGAGGTCATGCCATTTTTAGAAAAGTTAGCTTTAGAAGTCAATACTCCCATTATTTATGTCACACATAGCCTGAATGAGATCTTACGGCTTGCTAATCATCTCGTCATTATCAATCAAGGTAAAATAGAATTATCTGGTTCTATTGAAGCGGTGTGGGGATCAAAAGCCATGCGACCTTGGCAATCTTTTTCAGAGCAAAGCAGTTTGTTTGCCGGCGTTATTGCAGAACATCACCCTAGATACGCTTTAACTAGGGTTCAGTTAGCGAAAGACTGTGATTTATGGGTGCAGGGTGTCAATGGTGCTACAGGCTCTCTAGTGCGCTTACAGGTGCGTGCAAATGATGTATCTATAACATTGGATAAGCCAGTTAACACTTCTATTCGTAATATACTGCCAGCGGTGATTCAGCAGATTAAACAGCAAAAAGCTTCAGATGATAAACAAAGTGTTGGCATTCGGGTTTGTTTGCAAGCAACGCCTAGTAAGGAAGCAGAAGCCAATGTTTTACCAAGTTTATGGGTAACCGTTACTCAATGGGCATGTGATGAACTGGATTTAGCCGTGGGGCAAGCGGTTTATGTGCAGATAAAAGGGGTGAGTGTGACTCAAAAAGATATCACTCTATTGGTGGACTAAGCCGATACAAAAGCCCTAAAACTTGCGCTATTAGGGCTTCTACATTTTACTAAAGCAAAGTGGTATATCGTTTAAAAGATAATTACTTTGTAAAAACTTCAGTAAAATCACGCTTTAAAATAGCATCGCGACGTGCTTTTTTAATCTGTTTAACCATATCTTTTACACAGTTGTGTAGAACTTGGTCAAGCAGTTGAGCTTGATATTCTGACTTCTCTTCATCCGTCATGCCTTCTGGCAGTTTAAGAGTCGGGAATTCTTCCATCACACTGATGCCTGCAAAACCTTGGCTTACTGAAATTAAAGCGTGAAATTGCTCAAAGTTATCGAGTACATTTTGCGCGCTAGCTGGTAGTGTTTCCCAAGCTTCACGTACAGTCTCTTCAGATACTTCATGGATAGAAACAATCATAAATTGCATTGCTTCTGGCACTTCATCAAATTCAATAACTTGGCGTAGTTCTTGTGAAATGGTAGTAAGGTCTACCTTTTCTACTTCTGTATTTGTAGCATCTGACATGACATTTTCTCGCGTATCAAAAAAGCTCATGCTAAAAAGATCTGAGAGAAAGTCAATGAATTAAAGTAAAAATTTGGTGTAACGCAAGAATGTGCATGATATATCTACTATTATGTAAAGGAATATAGGTTGGAGTATGATATGAGTGTTATAGAGGCGCCAATGCGGATTCTATTAGTGGATGATGTAAAACTAGATCGAATGCAATTAGAGATACGTCTCAAGCAGTTAGGGCATATTGTTACCTCTGCTGCAAGTGGTGCTGAGGCGCTTGATGTGTATCCAACCTTTGATCCTGAGTTAGTGCTGCTCGATATTTCAATGCCAGATATGGATGGTTTTGAAGTGTCGAGAAAGGTACGTGAATATTTTCCTGATTGGATACCGATTATCTTCTTAAGTGGTCATGACGAACCAGAAATGATCGCGAAGGCGATTCAAGCGGGTGGTGATGATTATCTTATTAAGCCTGTCGATAAATTAGTTTTAAGCTCAAAACTCACTGCAATGCAGAGAATTGCCAATATGAGACGTGAGCTCAAGCAAACCACCGCTAAGCTTGAAGAACTCAATATGCTTTTACATCACCAAGCAAACGAAGATGGTTTAACAAAACTCTTTAATCGCCGTTATATTGATACCCAACTTGAAGAAATGATCACAGGGCATGGTCGACACCAACAAACGTTGAGTTTGATTTTATTGGATGTAGATTTCTTTAAACCATTCAATGATAACTATGGTCATATTGAAGGCGATCATTGTTTACAGCAAATAGCAACGACACTCCAAAGCTGTTTTACTCGGTCAAGTGAGTATGTTGGTCGTTATGGCGGTGAAGAGTTCGTTATCTTAATGGCTAATGCTGGTACTGATGTGGCAAAGCTGCAAGCCGAACGAATTAAACAGTCATTAGATAAGCTTGCTTACCCACATCTATTTTCTAAAGTCGCCCCTCAGGTCACCGTTTCACAGGGTATCGTGTCAATAATACCGACAGGAACAGAAACCCCAAATGATATTTATAAAATGGCAGATAGTGCACTTTATGATGCTAAATCATCGGGTCGTAATACTTATGTTGTTTTTGAGAGCAATGGATAGATTTGTGACAAAGCTTTAATTATGGTGGATATGTGGTGGCAGTATTGTTCTGTTCTTTAATCAAAGCTAGTGGTTAACATAGGGTAGGAAATTAAAGCATAAAAGTGAATGTATTTTTTGATATCGACTTGATCGGATATTCGCTTTAATGGGTGTCCCAATTGCATAAAGCTTGGCTGACGATTAAAGTGATGTTGTAAATCATCGATCAATAATGAAGCACTTTTACAGAGTTTCACACCTTGTTGAGTATACTGTTCAATAGACTCCGGAATCGCTCCCATCCACCAATATAAAAGTTCCTGGCTACTCTTATGTCGACTTATCCAGTGATCACTAATAATGAAGAGTAAATCATCAGCCTCAATAGCAGTCTGATAATCTAATTGCCACGCCTTTATTTTGTTTATTAGCTGGCTTCGACAAGATGTTCCAGCATGTGCGAAGTGATGACTGATCACCCAAACATTCCCCATACAACAACTAATTTTTAATAGATAGTCAGGCTCATTTCCAGACGCCCCCTGTAAAGGATAATTAATCACACTAGGCTCTAGTTCTAACTGTAACTCTAGCAATGCACGCTGTAATCGACGAGCAAAAGTAACAGAAAGGTGATACTCCTTCATACCTTGGTTATGAATTGTCGGGTAGTGGCGTTGGGAAAGCATTGAGCAGTCGTTTTGAAACTCTATAATACTTTGCGTAATAATTTGCTGTAACAATGCCATACCTTGTTATTAACTGATTGATTTATAAGTTTTTAGTATAGCGTATATTACTTTTGTTTCTGAAACTAATTCATCATTTTTATAGATAGAGATCAAAAGCATTAAATTTTATCGATAAAGAAACATTGATGGCTCTATTTCAAAGCATAAAAAAATGCCTTAACGAGCACGCTAAGGCATTTTTTATAGAGCAGGATAAGACCTAATAAGGATTGGAATTAAGCTTTATTTGCTGCTTTTAGTTGTTGAGTTGCCGCTTTTTGCTTTGGGCGGCTAAAGATCCACCAGTTAGATAGACCGATAAAGCCTGCGCCACCAACAATATTACCTAAAGTCACTGGAATTAGGTTTGCAGTGATGAATTGGTATACGTTTAGGTCAGCAAACTGGCTAGCATCAACTCCGATTTGTACCCAGAAAGCATCTGAAGCAAAAGTCTGAATAGCAATACCCATTGGAACCATGAACATATTTGCCACACAGTGCTCAAACCCGCTGCTAACAAACATAGCAACTGGCAAAATAGTCATTGCCGCTTTTGTCATTGCACTTGCCGAGCTAAAAGAGAGCCAAACCGCTAAACAAACCATCATATTACATAGGATGCCTAGTACGAATGCTTGCATTGGATCATGATGCAGTTTGTGTTGAGCAATTTTCATTGCATTCAAACCCCATTGACCCGCATCTAACTGGTGCATGCCTGCGATAAAAATCAGCATGACTAAAAATAGTGAGCCAACCAAGTTACCAAGATATACTTTACCCCAAAGGCTAAACATTTTTGATGCTGAAACCTGCTTATTCGCCCAAGCGATAGCGGTTAATACTGTACTTGTGAACAGTTCACCACCACAAATAACGGTAAGAATTAAACCCATGCTAAAGACAACGCCACCAACCAGTTTTGTCATTCCCCAGCCAGCGGTACTACCCGTTGTCACTGTTACGTAGAATACAAAAGCAAGACCAATGAAAATACCAGCCATGATAGCCAAGCCAATAACAGTACTGGTATCTTTTTTGGTTTTCGCTAAAGCAAATTTTTCTGCTTCAACCATCATTTCCGCTGGTGAAAAAAATTGAGGGTTTGCTGGAGTTGCACCCGACATAAGGATTCCTCGTAAAACTGGTTAGTGGATCAAAAAATTATATAGCGCGTAGAGTAAGCCACAATAGAGAGTAGGTAAAATTGATTATTCTTAATCACAGTATCAATAAAACTGATACTGATGAGGTATAATTAAAAAATATAACTAGATTACTGTGACTTGCAGCACGAGTTAACGTTAATTTTTTGTGACTAACCAATCAAAGTAAGGGATGAGTGATGCGCTATTCATTAAAACAGTTAATGGTGTTTGATGCGATTGCAATGACAGGAAGTGTTAGTGTTGCTGCAGAAAAGCTATCACTTAGCCAGTCAGCAACGAGTATGTCACTTGCTCAGCTAGAAAAAGTGCTCGGCAGACCATTATTTGAGCGTCAGGGCAAACAAATGGCACTAACACATTGGGGATACTGGCTACAGCCTCGCGTCAAACGCTTAATACAAGATGCAGAGCAGATCGAGTTAGGGTTTTATGAACAAGATAGCTTAAGTGGCGAAGTACGCTTAGGAGCAAGTCAAACTCCTGCTGAACACTTAATTCCTGATCTCATTAGCCGAATTGACCAAGCATACCCTGAAGTTAGAGTGTCTTTAGGCGTGCAGAGTACGCAAGCCTTAATCGATGGAGTAGTCAATTATCGCTATGATATTGGCATAATAGAAGGGCGCTGTGATGATAGTCGTATTCAACAAGAGATGTGGTGTCATGACCACCTAATGATTGTCGCTTCACCGAATCACCCATTGACGCAACCAGAGTCCGTAACAATAGCACAATTAGCTGAAGCGAAATGGGTACTACGCGAGCAAGGTTCAGGCACAAGAACAACCTTTGATAGTGCGGTGCATCATTTTATACGCGACTTAGAGGTTTACAGAGAGTACGAGCAAGTCCCTGTGCTTCGTCATTTAGTGATTAAAAATGAGTACTTAAGTTGTTTACCCTATTTAGACGTTGAGCAATATATCAAGCAAGGACAACTTGTTGCTTTGAATGTGCCACAACTAGAGATGAACCGAACCATCTCTTTTATATGGCGTGCTGATATGGCTGATAACCCCTTAGTTGAGTGTATTAAGCAGCAGGGCTTACATATGATGCAATCGATATCTTCAGCTAATGATTAAGTATTTCCGTTTGCCATAGTAATAACACGCTTAAGAGTCCATCTAAGGAGTAAAGGGATGGACTCATTTCCCTCTTGTTGGCAATGATTCATAATCGCTAGCGCCAGATCTGGTTTTGCATATTTCTTAAGTACCCGAATAATAACCTTTTTAGCTGGAATAGGTTGGTCGTAAGGAATACTCACTAAGTCACGAAAGAAGCGCTCAAAACCATGGGTGTATAAGTAGAGTTCGACATCTTTGCTCGGAAGCTCTGTTAAACGATGTTTTTCTTGATCGCCATATAATTGATTTTTTGCTGTCTGTGCATACTTTTTTCCTGCCATGTCGCCATCTGTGACCACATGCCAGTCAATTCCAAATGCCTTGGCTGCTTTGATCAACCCTTTTAAGCCAGATTGGGCAAACTCTATAATCTGTACTCCTTCGGCAGCAAGGTTATATCCACATTGATTAGCCAGTTCATTGAAGAGCCATACTTCGGTCTCGCCCTCGACCAGTAACCAACAGCGAGCAAATAGAGCATCGGAGCGATGGAAACGGATATGAAAGCCAATACGTCTTAATTCATCGCTAGTGAACGCATCACTGTTTAACTGAGTGGCTATGGTTTTATCCGATTGTCGGACTAAGCGGCGAATGGAAGGCAAAGGCACGCTACCTAGCATCGCACCACTGTTGGTTGTTAATATTTTTTGCATTGGCAGTAGTTGTAACAGGCTCCATGCTCGGGCTAAGTGCGTAGGGTGTAAGCGTCCTTCTGGATCTTCAATAATGAGGATAGGTCTTGCATAGCGGCACAGATCCGTCGGTCCTTTTGCTTGTAGGTAAGCATTCAATAGCCCCATGAGCAATAGCCGAGTTTGTTTGTTGTTGGTTTCTTTAATTAGTTGGCTTAGCGTCGGGTCATTGGCAGAGTGTGAATAAAAGAGCCCATCATGTGGCTCACGAGGGTTCTTGCGCGTGTGGTCTTTAAAAGAAAAGTAGTGATCAACTAAATCTTGCATCGCATTTAAGCTACTGCGCATTTCCCCTTTATTAACGTGCCCCGGCGTGGCTAATAAACGTCGGCAAGTATTATCAATTCTTTTCTCTATACGCTTTTGCTGATTATCTTTTGCCGTTGTACTTGCTGTTGGCACTGAAAGAGCGTGGTGAGCTTGACTCTCCTTATGTGCCGTTGAGGGTTGAATAGAACGTTGAAAGCGTCTTGAATCTTTTAACCTCAACACTGGGTTTAGTGTCATTAATTCCTGAGCCAGTTTTTCAGGGTGGTGAATTTGCAACGGCTCTCCATCCATCGCTAAGAAAGAGTAGCGAGTGGTGACATGGGTATCAGTACGTGAAGCACTAATACGATAATAGATATAAGGACAGCGATCTTCATCATAGACCCATACTGGCTTTAACTTGCGGTAGCGACCAGAGCGAACTTCACTTCTATCATTGGCTTTAAAACGCAGCACGATTTGCAAATGCTGCGTTTGTGGGTGTGACACTGAGTAATCGACATGAAAATCTTGCACCTCAAACAGATAAAGAATCCCGTCAGCAGGCAAGACAACCGATAGGGCATCCAGCAGTGACGACTTGCCCCAGGTATTCTCTCCAATTAAGCTTGTGAGCTGATCAAAAGAGAGGGATAAGCGTTTAATGCCACGAAATCCTGCAATATCAATACGATCGAGTAACATTGGCATCTTCCTCTCTAGCATGATTGGGCGTAAAAATGTATTCGTTTCCTTTCTTTTACTATAGCTTATTTAGACAGAATCTATTTTTTCGGCTATCACACTTATGACCATGTGTAATCGTAACGGTACACAATGATCTAAACCAGTTTCACAATATTCATGAATCTGTCATTATTCCCTGCTTAGTATGGCTAGGAATTAGAAGAGAATATAAATGATGAATAAATACAATAAAGCCGTGACGATAACGCTGGCACACATCAACGACACTCATTCCTACTTTGAACCAACCTCTTTACAACTCTCTCTTGAGGTGGCAGGTTCAACGATAAATCCTTATGTGAGTGCTGGTGGATTTGCTCGTATTGCAACAAGAGCTAAGCAATTAAAACAAATCGCTCAAGAGAAAGGGCAAGACTTTTTATTTCTACATGCTGGGGACTGCTTTCAAGGCACGCTCTATTTTTCCCTGTTTAAAGGTCAAGCAAATGTCGACATGCTCAATGGGTTAGATCTCGATGCTATGGTGTTGGGAAACCATGAATTGGATATGGGCAATGAACCGGTCGCGCAATTTACACAACATATTAATTTTCCTTTGCTTGCTGGTAACTGGGATTTAAGCCAAGAAAATCAAGATAAAGCATACACATTAGATGGGCAGCCACAGGTTAAATCCTATCAGCCAGACACTCAATCGGCTGCGTATATCATTAAAAACATCCAAGATGAACAGGTCGCTATATTTGGTCTATCCATCGATAAAATGAGTGATATTGCCAATCCCGATCCTGATACGCCATTTATTGATTCCATCGCAACGGCAAAAGCGACGATCAAGCAAATCAATCAACAGGGTGTGAATAAGATAATCTTATTAAGTCACTTAGGCTATGAAGCGGATTTAGCGCTTGCTGAGCAAGTTGAGGGTATTGGTTTAATTGTGGGTGGACATAGCCATCGTTTACAGGGCGATTTCTCAGCATTAGGGCTAACTAAAGATGATCCGTACGGGGTCAAGGTCAATCAAACGTATATTGTTCAGGCTGGGTTACACGCTTTAACTCTTGGTCACTGTGAGATCACTTTTTCAGCGCAAGGTGAGGTGACACATTTTACTGGTCGTAATGAACTGCTACTAGGGCGACGGTTATTTATCGATTCCATGTTAAGCCGTAGCCGTGAAGAAAATGAAGATCATCGTTTAGCCTGTGAGTTCTTAGCACAACACCCTCATGTGGTTGTATGTAAAAAAGATCCCGCTTTACAAAGTATTCTTACTGATACCTATATGCCAAAAGTGAGAGAGTTACAGCAACATATTATTGCCTATGCAGATAGCCCATTACGACATGTGCGTATTCCTGATGCGGGTGGTGAGAGCCAGTTAGCCCCGATAGTGGCAGAATCGTTTTATTTTCAAATGAATCAGTTGGGTTACGATGTCGAATTTGCTATCCACAATGCTGGTGGTGTACGTAACTCTTTGAATGAAGGTGCAGTGTCTGTGGCTGATATTGCAGGGAAACTGCTTCCGTTTGCCGTGCCTATTGGTATTTATGATATTGATGGTCAAGCCATTGCAGACGCATTGGAAGGGGCGATTAATAATGCCACGAATAATGGTATCAAAGGTACGGGCTCTGGCAGTTACCCTTATACGCATAATTTACAGTTTGAGTATCATGCCGATCGTCCACAGGGTGAGCGCATTACAGATTTAAAGATCAATCACCCCACTTTAGGTTGGTGTCCGGTTGACCCTGCTGCTATTTATCGAGGTACCTCATCGGCTTATACCATGAAGGGCAAAGAAGGCTATGATGCTTTACTCAATATGCAAGGTGAGGGGGTTGTGACAACAAGTTCTATGTCTGAATGTATGGTGGCTTTATTAACGCAAAATCCACAGCGCTTAAACCAACAAAACCGTCATGCACTACAAAAATATGCATGCGTAAAATAAGTGCTTAATTAAAAATGTATAGCTATCAATGCCGAGATCTTAACATCTAAGATCTCGGCATTATTTTTATGCTTGTTTATTTACTTATCTGGCTCTTTAGTGAGTATTTATGAAGGATGTTTGAATATTTCATACTCAGTGCTTGTTGCCTCGTGTTAATGGTTTGTTTGATTAGAAAAACTAATCCGAATGAAGAGTATTTGTCATTTTTTAACCACCTTTAAATGGCTTATTATTCAACCAACAAAACCTATTTTGACTTTTTGCTACAAAGGATAATTTTGAGCATTGAGTAACAACACATTCTAGAGAGGCAATCATGGACCAAGCAGTGAATATTAATACTATTGCATCACCAATCTCTATGGATAAGAAGACCTATTCGGTTAATTTCAAAGGACTGATTGCACACTTATTTGACATTCTTTTTGTTAGAAGCAACACAGAAAAAACCTATTATGCCAGTGACTTATCAAGTCATATGCAAAAAGATATTGGTTTACACCGCTAACATTATTTGAAAAAACAATAGTTTATATAGCACTGAGCCTGAAAATGACTCAGTGCTTTTTTATTTCTAAGCTAAATTCTAAGAAATCATCAGTAAAGTGGCTATACTTTATAGCATATTGTTGCATATCTGTTCACGGTCGAATAGGTATAATATGCGCTAAAGGATTGATATGCCAGATAGTACTCAGCAGTTTGAATTGATATTTTTTGAAGAGATGACAGAGCATCTTCAAGAAATGGAGTCACTGTTGCTCGATATTAATGAAAGTCAGGATAACTCAGAAGCTCTCGATGCCATTTTTAGAGCCGCACACTCTATCAAAGGTGGAGCAGGGATTTTCGACTTTGATGATATTTCTTCCGTTACTCATATTTTAGAAAACCTCCTCGATAAGCTTAGAAATAATGACATTGCATTAACCAAGCAGATGGTCAGTGTTTTCCTCCAAGCGAGAGATTTGCTTGAGTCACTTCAAAATGCACACCAGTTCGATGATCATGCCCCTGTCGATCCCGCTCGCGTTAAGGAGATTTGTCGTCAGTTAGATAGCCTATGTAAACAGCACCTCATTGATATTGAACCTTCGCCTTCAATGGTTAAGAGCGCTCCGCAGCAAGACGCAATGAGTGAACTATCCATCGATGAAAAATCGATAGTTAAAATCTTATTAGTCGAAGACAGTAAAGTTAACCAAAAAATGGCAGCCCATAATTTAAAAAAAATAGGCTTTACCTGGTTAGATATTGCCGAAGATGGACAGCAAGCGATTGATAAATTAAATAGTTCTATTGAAGAGCCATTTAATTTAGTGCTGTTAGATTGCCAAATGCCAGTGATGGATGGTTATCTCGCGACCCAAGCGATAAGAAATGGTGATGCTGGCAAGGTACATCAAGATATTATTATTATTGCGATGACCGCAATGACTGGAGATAAAGAAAAAGACAGATGCTTACAAGTCGGGATGGATGACTATTTAGTTAAGCCTATCAAAGCGGTGCTGGTGGATGAAAAAATTAAGCTGTGGTTTCGAAAAAAAATCGATCGCGCACAGAGCCAGGTTGAAGTCGTTGCCAATAAAGTTGTAGAAAGTAAGCCCTTAGTGAAGAAGGTTGCCAAGCTTGCGGTGACCAAGCCTAAAGAAGCCTCATCTATACGCGTCAGTACAGCCAAAGTTGATCAATTAATAAACCAAGTGGGCGAGTTAATTATTACTCAGTCGATGTTGCAAAAGTTGACCGCTGATCTAGGGCTAAGTAGCAACGAACTATTGGCGACACGGCTCAATCAACTTGAGAGTAATACACGTGACTTACAAGCATCTGCCATGTCGGTGAGAATGATGCCCATTGGCACAGTCTTTGGTCGATTTCCTCGTATCATTCGTGACTTATCGGCGGTATTAAATAAAAAAATAAAACTAGTGATAGAAGGAGAGCAAACAGAGCTCGATAAAGGTTTGCTTGAGATGTTAGTCGATCCCCTTACTCATTTGATCCGGAATAGCATGGATCATGGCATTGAATTGCCGGAAATTAGAAAAATAAACAATAAAAGTGAAGAAGGGACAATTAGATTATCAGCGGTGTATCGAGGAGGAGATGTCATTGTTCATGTTGATGATGATGGCGCGGGGATTGATCCTGAAAAAATACTGGCAAAGGCGCGAGCAAAAGGAATGAAACTGCCCGCAAAAATGGCAGAAAGCGAGATATTTCAATTACTCTTTTCGGCAGGGTTTTCTACAGCAGAAGTGGTTACCGATGTGTCAGGTCGTGGGGTTGGCTTAGATGTCGTGAAAAGAAATATTGCCAGTATGGGGGGCAAAGTTGCCATTAGTTCTCAGCTTGGCTTGGGCTCAAGAATGTCAATTCAATTACCTTTGACGTTAGCGATTGTAGAAGGTATGTCTATTTCTGTTGGCGAGCATGTTTATATTATTCCACTTACTTATATTGTTGAGTCACTACAGCCAAAACGAGAACACTTAAAAATTCTGAATAGTGGTGAAATGATGATTAAAGTTCATGGCGAATATATTACGGTTATTTGCTTGTATAAGTTTTTTAATATAGAAACCGAACTAAAACACCCAAGTGAAGGCATTGTGGTTATTTTAGAGCATGATAATAAAGTGATCGCTTTATTTGTGGATAGTCTTATTGGTCAGCAGCAAGTGGTATTGAAAAAAATAGAAAATAACTTTCGTAAAGTTCCCTGCATATCGGGTGCGACGATTATGGGTGATGGTCGAGTCTCTTTAATTCTTGATGTGGCTGATTTGGTTAGGCAGTGTTAAGTCAAATGGAAGGTGATGTTTTGGATAATGAAACAAAAAGCGCAACAAATGAATACTTAACATTTTGGCTAGGTAAGGAATATTATGGTATCGATATATTAACAGTTCAAGAGATTAGAACGTACGATCAAGTGACATCAATACCGAATATGCCAGCCTATATAAAAGGTGTGATGAATTTACGTGGAGTTGTGATCCCTATTGTTGATATGAGAGTGAAATTTAGCTTAACCGATATTACCTATCATGAAATGACAGTGGTTATTATCTTGAATATTGGGCATAGAATTGTTGGCATTGTTGTTGATAGCGTTGCTGATGTTGTTTTACTAGAGCAAACCGATGTTCAGCCACCGCCTAATTTTGCAAGTGCATTAGATACAAAATATATTAAGGGTTTAGCATCTCAGAATGAATTAATGCTGGTGTTGATGAATATTCAAAAACTGATGAATAGTGATGATATGGCATTGTTTGAACAGTTAAGCAGCAACTCAGAACAACGGATTGATGAATAAAAGGCATTTAAAATGAGCAATGAAAATAAAGAGTATTTTGTATCTGAAAATGAACTTCTTGTATCGACGACGGATTTAGTAGGAAATATTACCTTTGCTGATAAAAATTTCATTCGTGTCAGTGGCTTTTCAAATGAAGAACTGATGGGGCAACCGCACAGCATAATACGCCATCCGGATATGCCAAAAGAAGCATTCGAAGATTTTTGGAATGAAATATCAGCAGGGCATTGTTGGTCAGGAATTATCAAGAACAGACAAAAAGACGGTGGCTTTTATTGGGTTAAATCGGATGTCACACCACTTTATGAAGATGGCACTCAGATTGGCTTTATGTCAGTTCGCTCAATGCCCAATAAAACGGAATTAGAAAAAGCCAAGATCCTTTACGCTCAATTTAAAGAAGGCGAACAAGGTAATCGAATTTTTATGCGTGGCAAGATAGTAAAAAAACAGAAAAGAACGCGCTTCTCCCACCTATCGATAAAACAGCGCTTATTTGGTCAAGTACTCGTGGCTACTGTCTCATTGCTTATTGTATTGTGCTTAGGAATTTATAGTTCTTATCAAGAAAAAGAGTCGGTTTCTCATTTATATAATACCCATATAGAGTCTTATGGACGCCTATTAGAAATAGATAAAGCCTGGGGGGAGAATAAGCATCTATTAGAGTTGTTATTATTGACAGAACAATATGATAAACATCTGGAAATAGCAAGTAAGCTAAAGAAAAATTCATCTGATATAAAAGAGATAACAACTGATTTAGTTGAGGAGTTTGACTTAGAACTCAAGAGTAACGTTAATGTTGAGTATTATAGAGAGATAGCTAAACAAAGTGATCTCATGTCAGATACATTCTTGTCAGATACTTACAATACGATCTTATTGGGTAAGCAAGATGAGAGAAGTGATACTAAATTTGACTCTATGATCGTTATGATTATCTCTGAAATTAGTGACTATCAAGTGAAAATGGAAGAATTAGCCACAATAAATAGACAGCAATCGCTCGATATTTATAAAAATAGCCAAAGGGTTTTTTGGCTTGAGGCTACTTTCGCCACGGGCGTAACGGCTTTTTTTATAGCTGTATATTTAAGTTTTGCTTATTTCTTTAATCGCGATATAGCGTATAGATTAAAAAACATGCGACGTTGTTTCATGAGGTTAGTGAAACAAGATTACTTATTTGATATCGATATCGAGAATAATGATGAAATAGGTAAAGTATTTAATGCCCTTAAAGTCATGAAAGTACAATTAGCTTTTAACATGGAAAATATGAAGCAAAAAGCAATTGAAACGACGCGCATTAAAATCGCTTTAGACAGTGTCAGTACCAATGTGATGATTGAAGATAATACGAGAGAAATTATCTATGCAAACCCTGCGATCATGGCAATGTTTAAACATTCAGAGCAAGAGTTTCAGGTGCTTTCTGATACTTTTGATGCCGATAAACTTATAGGTCAGAATACCCAAGATTTGCAACTGAGTTCACTGAGTAATCTTGATTTAACGGCTGATAATGCAGGAAGAAACATTCAAGAAGTTGAAGTTAATGGGCGAATTTTTAATATTGTTGCTAACCCAGTTATTGATGAGAATCACCAACAGATAGGCTATGTAACGGAGTGGTCTGATCGTACATCAGAAATTGCGGTGGAGAAAGAGATTGAAAATGTCATTCATGCTGCAGTGAGTGGCGACTTTACTCAACGTATGGGCTTAGATGGTAAGAATGCGTTCTTCACTATGCTTTGTGAAAACATGAATCGTCTACTCGAAATCAATGAAGTGAGCTTAGCCGAAATTGTTAAAGTCCTCTCTTCTCTGGCTGAAGGCGATCTTACCTCGCAAATTACAGCCGATTACACAGGTGCGTTTGGTGAGTTAAAAGATAGCTCTAATATGACGGTGGAAAAACTCAAAGAGATGATTCTGCATATTAAAATTTCTGCCGACACGATAAATACCGCAGCGAAAGAGATTGCCATTGGGAATGTAGACTTAGCACAGCGAACGGAAAAGCAGGCACGGAGTTTAGAAGTCACATCTTCAAGTATGGAAGAGCTAACCATTACGGTTAAACAGAATTCCGAGCACTCTAAACAAGCCAACAGTTTAGCCAAAGATACGTCAAAAAATGCTCTTAAAGGTGGGGAGATAGTGAAGCAAGTTGTTGATAATATGAATGAGATCAATACCAGTTCGCAAGAAGTGATGAGTATTATTTCCGTTATTGATAGTATTGCATTCCAAACGAATATTCTTGCACTCAATGCGGCAGTAGAAGCGGCAAGAGCCGGGGAGCAAGGGCGTGGGTTTGCTGTCGTGGCTACGGAGGTGAGAAACTTAGCACAACGCTCTGCTGCTGCGGCAAAAGAAGTTAAAACGTTAATTAATTCCTCTGTACATAAAATTGAATTGGGATCTAAGCTTGCAGATCAAGCTGGCGAGTCCATTGATGGTGTGGTGGACTCCATCCAAGAGGTTGCGCAGTTAATTGAAGAGATAACATTAGCTTCAGTAGAACAAAGTGTTGGCCTTGATCAAGTCAGTCGTGCGGTTTTAGAGGTCGATGATGTCACTCAACAAAATTCAGCCTTAGTTGAAGAAAGCTCTGCTGCGGCAAGTTCTCTCGAAGAGCAAGTGGCGAATCTAGCCATTTATGTTGCAGCGTTTGATACTGGTGAAGAGGACTTTAATACTGCTGAGAAGCGTGTTAATGAGAGTAAAGTAACCACGACATCGACCAAGCCAGCGAGTCATTCTGCTGATGATCATGATTGGTCTGAGTTCTAATGGAGCTAAATACACCTTTTCTGTTTACAGAGCAAGACTTCAAAATGATTGCTAATTTAATCTATAGCGAAATAGGGGTGTCATTGCATGAGAATAAGAAAAATCTTGTTTATAATAGATTAATTGGTCGTTTGAGGGCAAAAAAACTCGATAGCTTTGAGGCGTATTTAGAGCAATTACAAGATCGAGATTCACCAGAGTGGGCTTGTTTTATTAATGCCTTAACGACTAATTTGACCTATTTTTTTCGTGAATCTTATCATTTTGATTTACTGGCTGATCACATGAAAACGAATTTTTTAACGCGCAGCCGATCAAAACCGTTAAAAATTTGGTGTTCAGCTTGCTCAACAGGAGAAGAAGCCTACAGTATAGCGATGACAATGATAGAGGCATTTGGCACGATGAGCCCCCCAGTTAAAATATTGGCGACCGATATCAATAGCGATGTGTTAAGGACTGCAAAAGAGGGCTGTTATAGCACTGGGCAATTAGGAAGTGTCAGTAATGAACAACTTCATAGGTTCTTCTTAAAAAAAACGAACAATGGTACTTTTGAAGTAAAACCAGAAGTTAAAGCGTTAATTAGTTTTAAACCATTGAACCTCATTGATCAAAAATGGCCAATGAAAAAGAAGTTTGATGTTATATTTTGCCGTAATGTTTTGATCTATTTTGATAAAATCACACAAGAAAAACTTCTTAGTAAATTTGCTAGGTATGAAGACAAAGGATCGCTACTCTTTCTTGGTCATTCAGAAACATTTTCTCATCAACAAACTGACTTCAAATTGCTCTGTAAAACTATGTATAAAAGGATTTAGTTATGCAGCTTAAAGTATTAGTCACTGATTCATCTCTAACTGTCTGTGAATCGATAGAAAAGGTGATTAGTAGCCAAAGTAATATGTCTGTTGTCGGTATTGCGCATAGTCCTTTTCAAGCAAGGCAAATGATTAAAGATTTAAATCCGGATGTATTAACTCTATCTATTGAGTTTTCACACATGAACGGTTTAGATTTCTTAGATAAAATCATGAGTTTACGTCCTATGCCTGTGGTCATTATCTCTAAATTAGCGCAAAGGGGTTCGTTAATTTCCCAGCAGGCACTAAAAATAGGTGCAACGGCTTGTGTGACTAAACCTAAAAATATGAATATTGAGTTGATCGCGCGCGATATAATTAAGTCTATTCGGGATGCAAGTTATGTATTTGAGCGAAATATCACCGTTGCTAAACAATTATCACAAGTCAAAAAGGTAGATCTTTCTCATTACCTTATAGCCATCGGTGCATCAACCGGTGGAACTGAAGCCATTACCCACTTATTAACGCAGATGCCAGTAAATTGCCCAGGAATTGTTATTGCTCAGCATATGCCTAAAGGTTTTACCGCTTCTTTTGCAGAACGTCTACAAAGTTTATGTGCAATCAATGTGAGTGAAGCAAAACATGATACTCCTATCCAATCTGGACATGCTTATATCGCACCTGGAGGACTGCATCTTCAAGTCCAAAAACGTTCGGGGGCTTATTACACCATGTTGAGTGATAGTGATCCTGTGAACTTACATAAACCTTCTATTGATATTTTGTTTGAATCTGTCGCCGATAATATTAAAAAACTCAGTATTGGTATTATTTTAACTGGTATGGGTAAAGATGGAGCGCTTGGTTTACTGAAAATGAAACAAGCCGGTGCTAAAACGTTGTCACAAAATGAAGCAACTAGCCTAGTTTATGGTATGCCAAGAGAGGCAGTAAAAGTAGGAGCCGTTACTCATGAGTTGGCTCTGGATGATATTGTTGCTTCTGCACTTAGTGGTATAAAAACCAAATAGAAAGATAATGTCTAGTGGTAAGCTCAAAAAACAGACAAAATAAAAAACCAAATATTTGTTACTTTGTAGTTATAAGTAATGTTAACAGTTTTGTTTTTAGTTTATTTTTAGTGATCTGTGTCACATTTATTCACCAATAATATTTATGCGATGAAATTGTATGTTTTATTCATGTCCAAGCGTAAACGATAACGTTTGCGCTAATAAAATAAGTAGAGGCGCTCTGCCTATGAGTATCTTAGTTGAGATGGACAATCTTTGACGCTAAGGGAAAGGAGTTAGGGCCGAAGTAGTAATAGTTGTCCGCTTTACTACTGGGGTTGTTCTTAATAGGAGCAGCACTGTCATTCTGATCTTGTCGGAATGGGGAGCTACAACAATTTTGCTATGAACAGGTAAGTTCGCATTTCCCTTTTTATACTTCTTTTTGTCTGCTTTCTTTACAGAATACCTCCCTCTAAATTGATTTCGTATTATTTTACAGGAGATGTAGATTGATGGCTGATTATGGACTGTTATCCATTATTCCCGCAGTATTAGCCCTAATACTCGCTTTTACCACCCGACACGTTGTTTTAGCATTAGGCGTTGCTGTTTTAAGTGGCATGTTGATATTAACGCAGGGAAACCCAGTCGATACTGCTTTGATGTTTTTAACGGATGGTCCGTTTGCTCAATTAGCACAAACGAGTAATGCACAAATTATTATTGTTATTACGATAATATCGGGCTTTATTTATCTTGTTGAGCAAAGTGGTGGTATGGCTGCTTTCTCATCAATGGCGACTCGTTATGTCTCATCACCACTTAAAGCGCAACTAGCAACATGGGCGACAGGTGTTGGTATCTTCTTTACTGATTCTGGTAACTCATTAATCTTAGGACCAATGTTTGCTCCAATTTACCGTAAGCTTAAATTGAGTAAAGAGAAACTTGCTTTTATCATCGACTCTACATCATCACCAATTTGTGTATTAATCCCAATTATTAGCTGGGGAGTCTATTCACAAGGTCTTATTGAAAATGCATTCGCTAATATGGGGCAACCTGTAGATGGCTTTACCACCTTTTTACAAGTCATTCCTTATCAGTTATATGCGCTACTTGCTTTATTTAGTGTGCCAGTATACGCCGCATTGAATAAAGATTGGGGACCGATGGCTCAAGCCGAAGCAAAAGCTCGTCAACAGGTTGATCTAACCACTGAAATTAATGATGGTACTGAAAGTAAATCATCGGCATCGATCTCACTTATCTTACTTCCTCTCGGTGTCCTTTTTGCTTCATTGATCGTTTTATTTACTTATAACTACCAACTGCATGGGCAAATTAATGGACCTGTGATCCGTGCGACGTTAGGAACGAGTTACTTAATTGCTTCGATTACAGCCATTTTATATTATACCTACACAAAAACGATGACCGCTTCGGCAGGCTTCAATACGTTTGTCGCAGGTATGCAGCGTATCATGTTAATTTTAGTTATTTTATTACTGGCATGGACCTTAGGTGATATTTGTAAATCGTTAGGAACTGGCACCTATATTAGTCAGGTAATGAATGATCGTTTGCCAATCTTTTTACTACCAGCATTAATTTTTATCATTGGTAGCTTTATCTCAGTGGCAACAGGTTCATCTTGGGGAACATTCGCTATTCTTATCCCTATTGCTGTCCCAGTAGCCAGTGCACTAGGCGCCGATCCTTTAATTTGTATTGGTGCGGCATTAAGTGGTGGCATGCTAGGAGATCACACTTCTCCTATCTCTGATACAACAATTTTAAGTTCAATGTCGACAGGCTGTGATCATGTATCACATGTTCGAACGCAATTTCCTTATGCCATCTTGACAGGTATAACGGCAAGTGTTGGTTTCATGGTTGCGGAGATCACTCGCAGTCCATACACGATTTTATTTGCAGGCTTATTACAAGTTGCTCTTATTGTATTCATGGTACGTCGTCAGGCTGCAATTCGTTCAGCAGTAACGGCTTAATAGATAAAAGGATGAAATGATGAAAACATTATTTTGGCTGCGTGATGAAGTAAAAGTAGGTGAGCACCGTACAGCACTAACACCTGCTGGCGCGAAAGCATTAATTGATGCAGGGGCAAGCTTGGTTGTTGAACGCAGTACGACGCGTATATTCGCTGATAGTGCTTATCAAGACGTTGGTTGTAAACTGGTTGATGCTCATAGTTGGGTTGAAGCTCCAGCGCATGCCTATGTTCTTGGGCTAAAAGAGCTAGCTGAAGAGAGTTTTGCCTTAAAACATCAACATATTTATTTTGCTCATGCCTTTAAAGGACAAGACGAAGCACCGCAAATTCTCTCTCGCTTTCAGCAAGGTGGCGGTAATGTACTTGATCTTGAGTTCTTGCGAGACGAGCAAGGTAAACGAGTTTGTGCATTTGGTTACTGGGCGGGTTATGTTGGCGCTGCCATTGGTTTTTCCGGGTTTGTTCACCATAGTCGCAGCAACGAAACTTACCCAGCAGTAAGTAGTTATCCAGATCGCTCTGAATATTTGCAGGTTTTACGCGCTGAAATGGCAGGCTTATCTGAATTACCTCGTGTGTTAGTGATTGGTCAATATGGACGTTGTGGTCAAGGTGCAATGGATCTATTTACTGAACTTGGTATTCAGGCTGACGGTTGGGATATCGCTGAAACGAAAGGTGGTGGACCATTCAAAGCCATCAATGATTACGATATTGTGGTAAATTGCGCTTACCTTGCAGAAGGCACCCCACCATTTATCACCAAAGAGAGCTTAGGTACGTCACCTCGATTGAGTATTGTGAGTGATGTAAGCTGTGATCCAAATAATCCTGATAATCCAATCCGAATTTATAATCAATCGACAAAGCTTGTGAAGCCGATTATTGAATCTGATGTTAAAGGGTTATATGTTCAAGCTGTTGATCATCTGCCAACGGTTCTACCGAAAGAGAGTAGTGAAGATTTTGCAGGGCAACTGTTGCCACACTTATTAACGCTGTGCCAAGAGATCGATCCTCAAGGTGTTTGGTCACGAGCGGAAGATTACTATCGTGAAGCAGAAGGTATGCTTTAGTTGATAGGAAGTATTAGAATGCAAAAAAGCCCCGAAAGGGGCTTTTTTATTAAAGAGAGTGACCTATTGGTCTTACTTCTTACGGCAGAACTCAGCAATCACGTACATAGATTGACCGCCGTTTGTTTTACCAGAGACAAGTTTAGGGTCATCACCTAGGCTAATACCACGGATCACAGTACCTTGCTTGATTACTTGGTTTGTACCTTTCACTGGCAAATCTTTAATGACAGTTACGTCGTCACCTTTTTTCAGTTCAACGCCGTTCACATCGAAAGGTTTGTCATCTGCAGACATCCCGATTTGTGCCCAAACTGATGTTTCTTCTTCAAGGTACATCATGTCTAGTAAATCTTGAGCCCAGCTTTCAGCAGATAGGCGAGTCAGTTGACGCCAAGCCATGACTTGTACTGGTGCTTCTTGGCTCCACATGCTGTCGTTTAGGCAACGCCAGTGGTTGATATCTTGTGGATCGTCAATTTCGCTTAGACATTTTTCACAAACCATAATGCCGTGATCAACCGTAACATGGCTATGAGGCGGTACAGCAAAAGCAGTAAGAGGAGTATCAGCAGAACATAATTCACATTTTGAACCGCAGCGTGCAAGCATAGTAGCTTCAATAGACATAGTTGATCTCACATATATTATAAATAGTTATTACCGGGCTATTATCCACTTTATCCCTAAGAAGGAAAGCTAATCAGGAAATTATAGACCGAAAAATGCCAGCACAAGGCTGGCATCGTTAATATATCGAGCAGTTAACGTATATATTGAGCTAAGGTGTTGTCGTTGGAGCAATAAATTGAGTTTGTTGACTTTGCATTGTTGCGTGAGTCACGATATCACTCAAATCTGATTTTGGTGCAACAAAAGTACTGTGCCCTGCAGCACTATCGGTAAACTTAACAAAGCCCCCCGTTGTTCCTGGTGTAGAAGTCTCATCTAAAGAGAGTTGAGCTGCAAGTGGTTCTGTACCAGCAAAGGGTGCAAAATCGACACTATTTGGAACCGTATCGTCATCGGCAACTTGCGACATTAACACTGGTATTAAAGTTGCGTTATCGACTAGATGGCTTGCATTAGTGAAAGGGTCAATCGTATCTAGCACTGTTTGTGCAGCGTAAGAGAACTGTTGAAAGCCAGCGCTCATCACAGCTTGCTGCTCTTCTGTTGCTTGTGCTGAGAACTGAGCAAAACAGATTTGTTCAATGACATCAGTACAATTTTCTGCAACGTAACTATCGTAGCCAATAGATAAGCTTAACGCGATGTTATGCATGATAAGCGGTCCAAAGTTGGTTGAACCTAATAGTAGGTTCGCTATTTGTCCGCCAGAGTTTTGGATTGACATCGATGAGAAGTTATACAACGCATCGGCTGTGTCAGAGCCCAAACTTTCATTGGCTGCAGCAACAGCACTAACACCAACAATTCCCCCTAATGAGTGACCGATGAAGTGGCTACTGGTGACAGGGTTAATTGCTGATAAAGGTGTCGTTGTTAGCAATCCAGCTTGAGATGAAACTGCCAGTGCTGCTCTTAACCCCATGACATCTAAGGCACTTTGACGCAAGTTATCACGTGCAACCGGCAAATAGGTCAGATTTAAGTAGGCTAGGGTATCAACATTGGCAGAGCGATCTTCATCTAAGCTACGTGTACCGTGGAGAGGTAAATCAATCGCTAATACTGCAATACCTTGTTGCGCTTGATTAAAAGCAAAGGCATAAGCATTTTCTTTAGCAGAGGTGATACCGTGCTGATAGATAGCGATTTCTGTTGCCGTCGAGTTGGTTGGGGTAAAGAGAATAAATTCTACCGCTTCTAGAGATTTTACTTGAGGCACAGGTGAGTATTGTGTGATGACTCGTTCGCTATCAAGTGCTGAACCATCACTGAGTGTTAACGACTGCCCAACGAGCTTTAGTTGCTCTTCTGGTGACGTGGCAAGTAAACTCGGGGTGATACCTGCCGCCATAAGTTGACCTGCCACATGCGCTTGCTCGTTTTCATCAGATAACGCTGCGGATATTTTAGCAAGACTTGGCATTGCTGATTGGAAAGGTTGCGAGTTCCAGGTCGCAAGATCTTGTTCTAAGTAGTGTGGTAGGTTTACTGTGCCTTGTGTGACATTAACTTCAGCGTCTGAAGCTTCATACAGTGCCTTTATCCCTGCTTTAGCATCGCTACCAATATAGTCGTCAAAATCACTATCATTATCTAAGGCATCGTTAAAGGTCGCAGTTTCCTCAAACGACATTATATATGCATAAGTTAAATCGACATTATTTGGGTTAGCTTGGCTATCAAGTGCCCATACGTTATTTAAGCCACCAGAAGCTAATCCTGTTGCCGTTGCCCCTTTAGTCGCATACAAGCTATCACCTACGGACTGAGTGATAAACCAACTTGAATAAATAATCGTTTCTTTATCAACGCCAGTTGCGGCAAAAAGAGCTTCAACGCCTTGTGTGACCTGCTGAACTTGCGCTAACGACCCTTCAGTGTAGATCTTTTCTTCTGATTTCGCAGCAGCGTAGCTCGATGACATACCAACAGCTTCACCATCACTGTCGAGTACTTCATTGGTGACAGCAAAAATATAATTACTTTTCGGGTTTAAAGGTTCATTAAAGATAATGGTCAGGTTACTACCTTGAGCAAGAGTCACAAAATCGGTGGGAGCGCTCAGTATAGCTTGTGGCGTTGGCGATCCAGTTAGTCCATCACTAAGCTCAACCACGTAGATGCCACTGGTGAGGATATTTTGTGTTTCACCAAAATCACCACCTTCAAAAGTGAGAGAAATAGGCATTGTGGTAGAAAACCCATCAGCAGTATTCATCGCAGCGATTGGGTTACTTAGCGCATCATCACCACCCGTTGGAAGTCCTAATGTGCCATCTGAGGTATCAAGCAAGGCAAAACTTGGTAATGGTACCGCAGCATTTTGACCACTTAAAGTAAATTGGATCGTTGTCGGTTGCTCTAAAGACTCCTGAATAAAATCTTCATAAACAGGCGTGGTTGGTGCCCCTGAACTTTCAGTATCATCGCCACAACCTGCTAGTAGAATAGCGCTAAAAACTAACGACAGTTTAAATGTTTTTTCCATGGTAAATCGCTCCTATTATTTAAAGCTGTAGTTAATTTGAATAGCAGAAAGGTAGGCAACGGCTTCAGATTTAAACTCTAAAGTTTCATCAAGGGCATTCCCTTCGGTAAATGAACCATCTTTACTTTGCACAAGTGAGAAACCTGCGTCTAAGGAGAGTTGCGGGTTAATTAGGTAAGTAAAGCCAGCGCTGTACCAGTAACGGTCACTGTCAGGAATACTTAATGTCGCTTCACCGGCTTGTTCATCGTAAGCAATACCGGCTCGAATAATCCATGAACTGTTGATTTGATAGGTTGCCCCAAATGAGTAACGATTATTATCTTCATAGTGCTCAGGCTTGTATAAACATTGACCCGCGACACCATTATCATTACATTGATCGCTGGTGGATTTTAGTTCAGTAAAGGTACTCCAATCAGTACGTTGCCAGCCGTAGTGAATCGCCCATTTGTCCGTTAGTTGATGAAAAGCGGAGAGCTCAAGAATAGAAGGTAGGGTGACTTTCAAGCGACCATCTACGGTAGGTTCACTGGCTTTACCTGAGTTATAGCTCGTAAATTCACCCTCATCAAAATCTAAATCGATCGCAGAGCGGTAGCCGATGGAAAAGCGATTATTTTGGTTATATTCATATAAGGCGCCGACATTCCAACCAAATGCAAAAGTATCACCGGTTAATTTGATTAAGTCATCAGAAGGCGATCCCCCTAATACAACAGCTAACCCCCCTTGATGGCGAGTTAATTCAGCTTTTGCATAAACAAGGTTCAGCCCTGCACCCACACTCCATTGGTTATTGATTTTATAGGCGATATTTGGGTTTAGATTGACAGAGACAAGGGCAGTATCACCAGCAAGATCACCAGCGTAGATATCATCAGGGTAATCCGTTGCAACTCCGTAGTTGGTAAACATTCCTATCCCCCACGACCACTGGTCATTAATAGGGCTGATGTAATAGGCAGCAGGGACAAACTGCATAGGGGCAACGTCACTAGAGTGCTGGTCATTGCTAACATCATAAATATCGACTTCGGGATCAACAATAGAAAGTGCACCTGAAAACTCTGCCTGTTTAAATCGTGTCATGGCTGCAGGGTTACGAGAAAGCACGCTAGCATTATCAGCAACAGCACCTTCACCAGAAAAAGCGCGACCTAATCCAGATGCAGAGTGTTCAGCAACCTGAAAGCCAGCAGCATTAACATTACACGCAAACAATATAGACATTGTAAGCAGAGAGCGGTGTTTAACATTCATCCTTGACCCTCCTAGGGCATGATTTTAATTATTCTAGTATCACGGAGTAGTGACCTTATTATGTGTAAATAGAATGTTAATAGTCTGTGTGTGGTTTTGTCAAAGTTTGACATTAAAATAATCTAACTATTTTTTCTGCCATTTATTATTAATGACAGCAAATATCAAAATATCAATGTCTTATGATTTTATTGAGGTTAGACCAGACTTGTAGTGATAACTTGAGTTTGATATCAAAGTGAAAGTGTTATTTTTTTTAACAAATACAGCTATTCTTTACCTTATAAAGAGGAGTGGGCATAATTAAGCTACTTTTTAGGATAAAAAATAATTTGGAACGATCTTGGAACTACTTTTAATCGACTTTCTGGGTAAACCACTACGCTTAGAAGGCTCTATGGCAGGTTGGCAGCAACTTTTTTGGAATAATACGTTAGTTTCACAACTGAATGCTGAAGTGGAAAGCGATGGTACTAGAGTGCATCATTTTTCACTGTCTCGCGGAGAAGAAACGTTACACTGTAAGATAGAGGTGAACCTAGTATGGCAACCTTTTTCTATTGAATATCAAACCACTGTCAATGACGAGGTCATATCAAAGGGACAGCGTAACGCGAAGGATATAGAACAACAAACGCCTCAGGTTGCCCCTAAAGTAGAGCGTCGTTTTAGCTTGATAGGTTTACTGTCTTTAGCAATGAAAGGGCTAAAAAGTGCCAAGTTGATTAAAGTGGTATTAGCGTCGGCAAGTCTTGCTGCTTATTCTTGGCTTTTTTCGATTGAGTTCGCGCTTGCCTTAATTGCTTGCTTAGTTTTTCATGAGTATGGTCATATTCGTGCGATGAAGTACTTTAATATGCAAACGAAAGGTATCTATTTAATTCCCTTTTTAGGAGGGTTAGCACTCAGCGATGAAAAAATAAATACTCGCTGGCAAGATGTGGTGATTTCGATAATGGGACCTTTTTTTGGTTTGATCCTATCGCTAATTTTTACCCTTGCTTATTGGGTCACTGGGGAAATGTTCTTCGCTGGGCTCGCGGTATTTAATGCATTACTCAACTTATTTAACTTATTACCCATTTTACCACTTGATGGTGGTCACGTTCTAAAAAGCATTAGTTTTTCAATGAATAGTAAGTTGGGAATCGCCTTATGTGCGGCAGCGGCAATCGGTGGTGTCGTGCTAAGTTATCAATTAAACCTTACTCTGTTTGGTTTTTTATTGATTATGGGAAGCGTTGAGATATTTTTTGAATGGAAGCAGCGTCACCATAGCCACTTGTTACCGCTTGACCGATATGGACAAATTTTTTCTTTTGCTTGGTATATCGGTCTTGTAAGCAGCTTAATTGGAATCATTTGGTATTTTGCATCGACAGGTGATGAGTTACTGAGTCTGCCGCTGTTGATTTTGGGTACATAAACGGTTACCAGGTCAATTTATCCACGCTATGCGATGAGCGACCAGAAAAGCAGCTAGCCACAGTTTGGACGTTTAACATTGTAGCTTGGTAGTGCCTTGATCGCGTCAGTTAAGTCACCAATTCTAGTATCGTGTGATGGGTGGGTTGATAATAGTTCAGGTGGTTGGCTTCCACCTGATGCCTTCGCCATATTTTTCCATAATTCAACCGATTGATAGGGGTCAAAACCTGCTTGTGCCATATAAGCAAGCCCAACGATATCAGCTTCAGATTCTTGAGTGCGTCCATAGGGTAAAATGAGACCATATTGAACGCCAACCCCTAATGCTGCCATGGTCATTTGCTGATAGTCACTTCCTCCAAGGGCAATACTGGTGATTTGTAAGCCGGTATTTGCCAATTGGGACTGAGATAAGCGTTCATTACTGTGTTCTGCAAGTACGTGTGCAATTTCATGACCAATAACACTGGCGAGTTGGTCTTGATTGACGGCAACATCTAACAGCCCCGTATACACGCCAATTTTCCCGCCTGGCAGAGCAAAAGCATTCACTTGTTCACTATCAAAAACCACCACTTCCCATTGTGAAAAGTCATCTTGCTTAGGAATGGTATTTGTTATAGCAGTCGAGACGCACTGTACGTAGGCATTGATTTTAGTATTTTTACTGATCGGTATCTCTTGCTTCATTTGATCAAAAGAATTAGCACCAAGTTGAGACATATCTTGATCGGAAAAAAGTAAAAGTTGGCTACGTCCTGTTGGCGATGAACTGCAACTAGCAATACCAATAGTCATAAGTAGTAAGGTTATTTGATTCCAACTCATGCAACATATCCTCATTTGAACCGTGTTGTGGATTTATAATGAAAGCCTATTAATTGACATAGGGAAAGAGTATTTGCTAAACCCAACATCTCAATACATTATAGTAAGTGATTTACGACTTAGGACTTTTCAATGAGTATTTGGAAAAAAAACATAGAGTTAAGTATTTTAAATGCCACATCTAAAAATACATTGATTGAACACCTTGGTATTGTTTATAGCGAGGTAACAGAGAACAGTTTAAGTGGCACGATGCCCGTGTGTTCTTTTACTCACCAGCCATTAGGTATGCTGCATGGCGGGGCTTCAGTTGTACTGGCTGAAACACTCGGTTCACTCGCCGCTAACTTTTGTGTCGATGATGATTATTACTGTGTAGGGTTAGATATCAATGCCAATCATATTCGTGCCATGCGTGAAGGAACGGTGACCGGTACTGCGACTGCTCTTCATTTAGGGGCGACAACGCAGGTGTGGCAGATTACTATTAGCGATGAGCGCCAACGCTTAGTATGTATGAGCCGTTTAACCATGGCAGTCAAAAGAAAAAAATCATAGGGTCTTCATGGTCATTAATTTTACAAGTGGAAAAATCATTCTCACCATGCACGAAATTGTGGTGCGATTAAATGGTGATCAGCGTATCACTATGCAAGCTCAGGTTGATGCTGTTCAACTGATAGGCAAAGGGGCTAATGTCATTTCTGTGAACGGTGCCGAGTGTAAGTGGTCTTTTAAGCTTGATTCAGAACAGCAATTACGTGAGATAGCCCAAGAATTGAGTATTGCAATAATAGAGTAGAAAGAAGGGGCTTGCTAACCTGAATAAAATGAGGAAAATCAAGATAACGATATATGATTGAGATTTCCTCTTTATGAGCAGCCCGAGACTTAGAGTACAATTTGAGACGCTTTTTGAGCACTTCAATGGTCAAGATGCCGGTATACAACTCGATGATGTAACCGAAGTGCTATTTTGTACTCGTCGAAATGCGCGTATTGTCCTCAATAAGTTAGCAGAAGAAGGTTGGATAGAGTGGCACCCTGCAGCGGGTCGTGGCAAATTATCTCAGCTGATTTTTAAGCGTAACCGCAATGATGTGAGTGAGAATCTTGCCAAGCGGTATCTTGATGATGGGAAAATTGGTCAAGCTTTAGATGTTTTAGGCAATGATACCGCTAAATTGGGTCAGGTGATTCAAAATTATCTAGGCATTCAACATCAAGCGGGTGAGCAGGTTATTCGCTTGCCCTATTATCGTCCGTTATCGATATTAAACCCATTAAAATCAATGCGCCGTTCTGAGCAGCATATAACAAGGCAAATCTTTAGTGGTCTAACTCGTTTGGATGAACACGAACAGATTCAAGCCGACTTAGCTCACTCTTGGCAAGCCTTAAGTGATACGCATTGGCGTTTTTACCTTCGTCCAGGCGTGCGCTTTCATAATGGTCAGCCTTTATTAACCCGTCATGTTGTACAAAGCCTTCTCTCCATTCGTAGCTTTAATCTGTTTTCTCATATTAACAAGGTAACCTCGCCGAGTGAGTGGGTGATTGATATAGATTTAGCTAAACCTGATCGTTATTTACCGCTCGCTTTGACAGAGTCGAGAGCGAAAATATTACTACCACGATCGAGACGTAATGATGATTATGATTTATTGCCCGTGGGAACAGGACCTTATCGAGTTGAGCGTAATGATGATAAGAAGTTAGTGCTACGTGCTTATGATGGCTACTTTGGCTTTAGACCTTTGATCGATACCGTTGAGGTTTGGGTAATTGATAAGGCTTATTCTTCCATGGTATTTCCAAGTATCTCCAATCCAATCACTTCCGAAAGAAGCAGTAGTGATGAAGTAAAACTCGATCCTGGCTGCATGTATTTGTTACTTAACCGTCGTAACGGAATTGCAAAAAATCCTCACTGGGCAAGCTACCTTAGCCAACGTTTAAGTGGCTTTGAGCTATTTAAGCATTTACCTGAAGACAAGATCGTTGAACTTGGTTTACTGCAAGCCTATGGAATCAAGCCAGGTTGGTATGATAAACCACCAGCATTATTACCGATGCAACCTCCAGAACCAGGTGTCACACTCGCAATAGCCTACCAAACATTACATCCGATGTTTCCCGTTATTACTGATGTGATCAGCAATATTTTAAGTGAGCAAGGTATTAGTACTCGTCTGGTTGGCTATGATTTAACACCGCCAAGTAGTGAAGAGATCGATATTTGGATCAAACCCATGGGGATTGCCAATTATCGTGATGATGCATTAGCAGGTTGGTTACTCGATTATAGTGATATAGAGTCGTGCAGCAGTAGCGATGATTTTTCAAAGTGGATGTTGCTGGTGGATCAATGGCGAAGTGGAAACGATCAATCCTTTCCCGCGCGTGAGTTAGGGAAACAGCTAGTCGTTAACTATCAGATTATACCCATGTTCCACTGTTGGTTAGGTGTCAATAAAGATCATTGTGGATCGTTGCAGAATGCCAAATGTAATGCACTTGGCTGGTTTGATTTCAGCCAAGTTTGGGTTAAGCCTGAATTCAATGATTCGGTTCGTTAAGATCATTGTCTATTTTGAAGCGTAATGGATTTCTCGCTAACTGTAGTGTAAGTAATAGCAGCACAGTGATGGCTCCTAATGTATCGCAGAGCATGTCTTTCTGTGCATCCCACATATCACCTTGAGAGCCTAGAAACGCAATACCCGCTTCACCACCAGCGATATCGGCATACCACCATTCTATGATTTCGTAACCAGAGGCAACACTCATAATGGTAAAAAGCGCAAAACATTGAGCGAATTTGATAGGGTACTTCGATTTTGCAATGAGGTACTCGGCAATTGGGTAGGCATAGAAACCAATTGAAAAGTGAGCAACCCGGTCATAATTGTTACGTGGGGATTGAATAAGCGTATTGAACCAATCAAATGGAACCTCAGCAAAGGTATATTTTGCCCCAATACTATGCATTATTATCCAAATGAACATTAAAAAATAGGCGGTTTTAGAAAAGGTATAGTGACTCGATGCGAACCATATACCTATGAGTATGAACAAGACGGGCAGTATTTCTGCAATCCAAATATCCCAAGAGTGTGGATCGATAGCGCTAAAGATAAGAACAAAAAGATAAACGGTAGTAAGAGAGATTAAAATTAGGTTATCCGTTAATCTAATAATAGACATCATGATTCCTTCCAAAACAATTAAACCAGTTGCATATCCTTTGCAACATTTTTATTAGTATAGATCGAAATTTGACAGCGGTATAAATAACAACCAACAAAATTTCAGACGTCTCGAGTTATAAGCCATTCTTCATGGGTTTGACAAATAGCAGGTTATCACTTTGAATGAAGAGAGCATTTTGAAAAGAGTCGCCAATGTTAGAATCCCAGCCTTTGCATTTTTGCCAGTATAATGAGATAGAGAATCCCTTGTTATGGCCAGTACTTCAAGTACTCACTCACCAACCGTCCAATTGGAAAGTACACACACTAATTGGCCAACTAACCCATTTAGGTTTTGTTCCAACATTAGATGAAACTCCAGAAAAGGATGTGTTTAAACGCAACTTCTTATTAATGAATGCGCTTTATCAGCTACAAGATATGCTGTATCCCGATCAGTGGTTGCAAGTTGAGGCTATGGATATTGTCCTTTTTACAGGCTCAACAGGAGCTCATGCGATAGACCCACAAGATCCGTTGCGGACCTACTATACGGATTGGCAGCATTATGAAGCCAGTGTTGGTGAGGTTAAGCGTCTATTGGATGAGTTTTGGAGCCGTTACCGCCGTCATGTTGGACAGGACTCGAATGAACATCGCTTAGAGCGCAGTTGTGCATTGCGTTTGTTTGAGTTAGATAAGGACGCAAGTGAAGTGGAAATACGTAAACAGTGGCGACGTCTGGCTCTACAGTGGCATCCAGACCGTTCAAATGGGGATAGTGAACGTTTTCAGCAGTTATGTGCAGCGTGGCATGTATTGCGTTAGAAGTGATACTCAGCGTTTTAAATACGCTCTCTACTCATATCGGCTTATAGAGTAGAGAGCGTAAAAATTGACGACGCTTATAGAGAAGGTTTAAATTGAACTTTTCTCATACGGTTTAAAGCGGCCATAACATCTAATGTACGTGGCTTAGCAAGGTCGCCTTGATTTGGCATTGCATCATGCCAATTGTCATTAAGAATTTCGATGATCGATTGTGTTGGGTTCTCAGCCCAACCAGGGAGCTGTGCTAATTGGAACCAAGTCCAACCTATCGCATTGATCTCTGAGCTTGATTCAAGTTGTTCTAAGGCACTTAAATCAGCAAACTCTTTACCAAAACGTAAGGCATCTTTCCCTTTTGCTGATACTCGGAATTTACCATCAGTTAGTAAGGTCATTAGCGCGGCGCGATTTAACGCACGTGGAGCAAATGCGGCCAGTTCAGTTTCACATTCATTGTGGCGCTGTGTTGGATGTTGCTCAATAACTTGCTTAGCTTTAGCGGTCACATCGATAGCTTGGTAATCATGCATCTGAATCACGGTATCAGCAACATCGAGGTAGTCACCCGAGCCACCCATAACAATCAGTGAAGATATATCCATTTCATCTCGTAACTGACCAATACGGTCAACGAGCGGCGTGATAGGCTCAGCACCTTTACTCACTAAAGCCTGCATACGTTCATCACGGATCATGAAGTTAGTCGCTGAGGTATCTTCATCAATCAATAAAGATTTCGCACCTGCTTCAATAGACTCTTGTAACCATGCGGCTTGAGAGGTTGAACCAGAAGCATCTTGAGTCGTGAAATCTTTCGTATCACGTCCCATCGGTAAATGGTTAATATAGTTAGATAGATCAAGGTGATGAACACAGCGACCGTCTTCTGCTCGGATCTTCATTGCTTGTGTATCTGTCACAATGTACTCACGACCATCGCCAGGAATATGGTTGTAGATAGAGCGTTCAACAGCCGTTAATAGTGTTGATTTACCATGGAAGCCACCACCGACAATCAATGTAACACCTTTAGGTATCCCTAAGCCTGTGATCTCACCGCGATTCGGTGTAGATAGCGTGACTGATAATGACTCAGGTGCTGAGAATGGTACTGCGCCTTTCATTGGTAAATCACAGTTACCCGCTATACGAGGTAAAATACTGCCATTGGCAACGAATGCGGTTAAGTTTTTCTCAGCCAGTTGCTCACGAAGGGCGTGTTGATCTTCAATCGTTTGGCAATGCTCTGTTAACGCATCAAGGTTCAACTCTCTTTCTAAGGTGGTTTTACGGATAAACTTAGGTAAGTAGAAGGTAATGATGTTGAGTGCTTTTTTCGCTAGGATATTACGACCATCAGCAGGAAGATTAATGCGAAAACGTAATTCAATGCCTTCTTGTGTGAAGACCACTGCGGTATTATCAAGAACGGTTTGTCCTGTTAATGCAATAGAAACACTGGCTTCTTGTTTTGCAAATTCAGCAAAGCTACGCGCTAGGAAGTCACGCGCAGCAACTTGATAAGCTGGAGACTTTTCTTGTAGCCAAGCCAGTCCTGTTAATGACCAAGGGCGCAAAGCGCGAAAACGCGAAGCAGAAGCGTATGGATCACCTTGAACATAATCGATGTGTAAATCGAAATCGGTAAAGTCATATTGACCTTTAATTTGTTGATAAGCACGGTAGTTTTGTTTTTCTAGCTTTTTAAGCTTTGCTGTCAACTGATCCATAACGTAATTTGCCTGATAATATGTAGAAAGGCGGCGATTATAGGAATCACCACCGGTAGAGTAAAGCGAAACTCTATTGATTTTAACATTGATAAGTATATGAAACGTTACTTTGCGGTTTTTGTTGAATAAGAAACAGCTCAAACTGATAGCATGGCATTGGTTTTCCGTAGAAATATCCTTGGCTTACATCACAATTCTCTTCTAATATAAAATCAGCATGTTTTTTATTCTCAACACCTTCTGCGATGATCTTTATATTCAGTTTTTTCGCCATTTGCACAATTGAGTGGATAATTTCGCGGTCTTTAGGGTTTATGTGCATGTGCTGAATAAAGCTTTTATCAATCTTAATATAATCAAAAGGGTATTTTTTTAAATAACTAAAAGAGGCATACCCAGTCCCGAAGTCATCCAGTGACAGGGTGACGCCAAGATCATGCAAAGCGGTTAAGGTTTTTTCTGCTAATGTTTCATCCACGATAATACTGCTTTCAGTGACTTCGATTTCGAGTAGATAAGCAGGTAAATGGTAGGTCTCTAGTAGGTGCTGGATCTGTTCTACTAAATATGGATTTTGTAACTGTACCCCGGAAATATTAATCGCCATCCTAAAATCTTCATTAATATCAGCCCATTCACGTGCTTTTTCAATCGCAGTGCGTAAAACGAAGTTTCCTACTTCAAAAATTAACCCATTTTGTTCCGCGAGGTGGATTAAGGTTTCATCGGAAATATGACCTAAAATAGGATGCTTCCAGCGTAACAGCGCTTCAGCACCGATCCAACGCTGAGTGATTGGGCAGACTTTCGGCTGATAGTAAAGCATCAGTTCATCATTACGTACGGCTTGTAATAAATAACTTTCCATTTGGTTTAACTGCGTTTGATTATCAGCAAGAGATTGAGAAAAAAGGCTGTACTCTTGACCAGAATCTTTGCAGGCCATCATCGCTTCTCGTGCATACTGCAACAGTGTGGTGGGTGATTGGTGATCTTTACTCGTCGCAATGCCAATAAACGTGTGCAGATGCGCTTTATGCTCCTCAATATCAAACTCTAAATGACCCGCTTCAATAAATTGATGGCACAGTTCATCGATAGTAGCGTTAATGTTGGTTGTGCTAAGCGCAATAATGAGATCAATCGAGGTCGGTCTTGCTGTAATGGTGTTTAATACCTTGAGTCCTTTAATTGAGTCGTGGTAGCGAAGTAACAACTCATCAAATGCGCTATAGCCATATTTAGTCTGAACTTGCCTGCCGTTGGTAAAACCGATATGGAAAACAACCACATCCTTCGCTTTTTCAGAGAGTAGATTTTGTAGCTCGCTCTCTAAAGCTTTACGATTAAGAAACCCAGTGTCGATATCGTGGGTAACTTGATAGTAAACTTGCTCCTCAGCGGCCTTTCTCTTATTGATCTCTTGATTGAGGGAAAAATTAAGATTAGCTAAATCCTTAGCGCGATTATCAACACGGCATTTTAATTCTCTGTTCACAGCTGCTAGGTGTGCAGATTGATAGAGTGTCGTTAACTGGGATTGTACTGAAAGGCGGAAACTATCTAAAAGTTGACGATAGAGTAGTGTGTAGTGGTTTTCTTTAAAATCGAGAATACAGATAGTGCCAAATACCTCTCCATTTGGCCACGTTATTGGCAGACCACAATAGGAAATCATCCCTCGCTCTATAGCAATAGTATCTAGCCATTTCGAGTCTTTGAGGGCGTTGGGGATTAAAATCGGAGCTTGTGCCTTAATGACTTCTTCACAATAGAGCCCTTTGCCTAACTGCGCTTGATCACCCACCTGATAGGGATTGTCTTCAGATTGACTACTTGTAAAAACTTCGAGGTGCTGTGGATGGATACGCATAATCATGGCACTTGGAACCATGACGATTTCAGCGAGTAAATTAACAACCGTTTGCCACCCAGTTTGCATATCTTCGGGGATTTTTAATTGCTGGGTATTTACTCTCGTCATAATGAATCCCCCTCTTCCTTTACAGAATAGTCCAACCAATCCTTGGTTTACCACGTTTCATATTAATAAAATGATGGCAGAGTGGTTTTTATAGATAAAGTATAGAAGCTATTAGAGAGGTAACAAAAAGTCCCGTATTAAAAACGAGACTTTTTGATTTTGAAATATTTAACTAGTTGTAAGTAATCAATTTAAGGGGTGAGTTTTTTTAGCTCATCTAAGGTTATCTCTTGCGAGTAGTCGACATCATCAAAATCAAAACCATTTAATTGCATAAAGGCTTGCTTGAAACCGGCATAATCACCCAGTTGCTTGAAGTTATCTTTATTCATCACAAGCAGTAATTCATTGACCTCTTTTTGTACCTGAGGATCAAGTTCCCAATCGTCCATACGAACTAATCGCTCACCATCGACATGGATTTGGTCTTGGTTATAAAGCTTGTCAGAAAACAGGCGTTGCATTTGTTCAATACAACCTTCATGGCTACCACGCTTTTTCATCACTTTGAATAAAGCGAGTAGGTAAGGGCTCATCGCTGGAATAAACACACTCGCTTTAGTGACAAGCGCTTTACAGACAGACGCATAAGCCGCTCCATCATAATTAGCGAGTTTAAGGTTTAATGCATGACTGGTTTGGTGTAAATCAATTTTTGCGCGACCTAATGTGCCATCGAGGTAAATAGAGTGAGTGCATTCTGGTCCAAGATAAGAAAAGGCAATGGTTTTACAGCCAGGAGCTATAGACTCAGCGTTAATCAGGTCATCAACCCAATGCTCCCAATCTTCTCCGCCCATCACTTTGAGGGTTGCCATCGCTTCTTCTTCTGTTGCAGCCTCAATGGTGGTATCGAGCCATTCATCGTTTTCCAGTAAAATGGTTGCACCAGTGACGCTGTCACCAATTGGCTTGATGGCTGAGCGCCAAAACTCATCGCCTTCCTTTTGGATGTTTTCAGGATTTTTAGGGCGAAAACCAGCGGCAAGACTATAAATGATGAGATCAACTTCACCTTCAAAATAGGTTTCTATTGCTTCAATAACCTTGGCACGTGTCTCTTTAGCAAAGGCATCACCCAAGATGTTGATCGCAATCGAGCCATTTTCTTCAGCACGCTGCTTAAAAAAGACATTGTTATACCAACCTGCAGTACCAACATTTTTTTCAGAAGGAGCACGCTCAAAAGAAACCCCGATAGTATCGGCTTGTGCGCCACCAAAGGTTAATGCGATGCGCGATGCTAAACCAAACCCAGATGATGCACCAATGACAAGTACTCTTTTCGGGCCATCTTTGATCGGTTTCGCTGATTGTACGTACTGTATTTGTTGGTCAACAGCCGCTTGACAACCAAATGGGTGAGCTGAGCGGGCAACCACGCCCTTAATCATGGGTTCGATTCGCATAAAAAGTCCTACAGGATATTAATCATTGGGTTTCATAGAACTACATTAACGCAAACGAGATGTGTTTTTATTGAGCTAAACCATTAATTCATTGATGAAACAGACGAATAGATTTAAATTATGATTACTTGTTATAAATGTGTAACAAGTTGCTCGGACATAAAGTGTGCGATCCAAGGCTGAGCTTCTGGTTTTGGGTGTAAGCCATCTGCCATGATCCAGTCATCTCTGGTAATGATAGGTTCAAGGAAAAAAGGCAATAATGGAATGTTATAGGTTTCAGCAATAATAGGGTAGATCTGAGCAAAGGATTGACTGTAACGTTTGCCGTAATTGGGTGGGACTTGAATTTGCATCAATAAAACTTGAGCATCACTCTGTTGGCTAAGAGCGATAATTTGAATTAAGTTATTGGTAATAATATTAGGATTAAAACCTCTTAACCCATCATTCGCGCCTAATTCAATCAACACCCAATCAGGAGCATGCTGTGTAAGGAGTTGTGGTAAGCGTGATAAACCATTACCCGTGGTATCGCCAGAAACACTGGCATTGACCACGTGAACGTCTTTTTCGAGTCTTGCTAACTCTGAAGGTAAGAGCCAAGGCCAGCTTTGCTCCGTTTTCATCTGATAGCCAGCACTAAGGCTATCACCAAGTATAAGTAGTGTTGGCTTTTGTTCGGCAGCAGACACTGACATGGAAGTACATAAAATAATTAATAGAGAAAGTAGTCTAATCATGAATAAATCCGTAATAAAAGCGAAGTCTGTATCAAAACAAGTGTCTACTAATCAGGAAGATTTAACAATCCTTAGCGAAGTAAATCTTGATATTAAATCAGCAGAAACGGTTGCGATTGTTGGTACATCAGGGGCTGGTAAGTCGACACTAATGACATTGCTCGCTGGCTTAGATACTGGCACGACAGGAGACGTTGAACTACTAGGCCAGTCACTTTCTCAATTAGATGATGAACAAAGAGCAGAGATACGTAGTGAATCAATAGGGTTTGTTTTTCAAAGTTTCTTGCTGATCCCAAGTTTAAGTGCGTTAGATAATGTGACTTTGCCTTGCTTGATCAAAGGAGATAAGGAAGATAAAGCACGTGCGATTGAGCTCTTAGACTCTGTAGGGTTGGCACATCGAATTCATCATATGCCGACTCAGTTATCAGGGGGCGAGCAACAACGTGTCGCATTAGCGCGTGCCTTTATGATTGAGCCGAAAATTTTGTTTGCTGATGAACCTACAGGGAACTTAGATCAACATACAGCAGAAAAGGTGATTGAATTGCTATTTGACCTAAACCGTATGCATGGCACAACATTAGTATTAGTCACTCATGATTTAGAGCTAGCAAAACGCTGTAACCGCTGCTTTCAAATGCAAGCAGGACGCTTAGAGGAAATGGTCTAATGACAACAGGTTTGACTATAAGTAAAGCCATTCCAAATTTACGCTTGTTGCGCTGGAGTGTTGATGAGATCCGTCATGGTCAACTCTGGCCTATCACTATGGCGTTAACGTTAATCATCGCCTGTATTTTTGCCTTTGCAGCCCTTGCCGATCGTATGGAGCAAGTGGTTGTCACCCAGGGAAAAGAGAGTTTAACCGCAGATACTGTTTTTATCTCATCGAATCCACTACCTGAAGAGTTATTAGAGCAAGTTCAGCAAAAAGAATTAGTGAGCGCTCAACTGACTCGATTTTCAACCATGGCATTTAGTGATACAGGTATGCAACTGGTCAGCGTAAAGGCAGTAGAGAGTCATTATCCATTACGCGGTGAGTTAGTTTTATCTAATCAAACGGGTTACACCTCTCAAGTGATGCCAGGTCAATTATGGTTAGATGAACGAGTATTAGCACTACTTGATATTAGTGAAGGTGACATTGTCACGATTGGCGATGCTGATCTTACGGTATCAGGGACAATCGTTTCAGAGCCTGGTTTGAGTTTTAATCCTTTTCAACAAATGCCCACCGTATTGATCAATGCAGCAGATATAGATCAAACGGGTGCAATTCAAGTCGGTAGTCGAGTTCGATATCAATTATTTCTGCTTGGTGAGACACCTGTATTAGAGGAGTTACAACAGACAATAGCGCTAACAGCCAGTGATCGCTGGAAAGATCAAGCGGGGAGTAGTCGTGCTAATGATGTCTTTGAACGTACCACTCAATATTTATCGCTCACCGTTGCTATCGTTATCATTATGGCAGCGGCTACCTTAGTGCTTACATGTCAGCATTATGTGGCAAGTCGTAGCAAAACCGTCGCCATGTTAAAAAGTATGGGGGCAAGTCGTCATTGGGTTAGGCGTTGGTTGGTTATCCAAGTCGCAATACTCTTTTTAAGTGCGGTTTTACTTGGGTTATTTATCGGTAGTGGCTTAGAAATGCTGCTGCGCATCCCTCTAACGGAGCTTTTACCCGATCCGCTGCCTTCCTTTGGTTTTAAACCAGCACTGGTCGCTATTATTTCGAGTGGATTGATTGTTATCCCTGCCTTAGGGATTCCTTTAATTCGCTTACTGAACACTTCGGCGATTCACTCAATGCAATCGAGTCATCAAGATAATCAAGCTTCACATCGCTGGTGGTTGGTTATTGTACCTATTTTGGCAATGGGTTGGGCGTATAAAGATAATGCCTTGATATGGATGATATGTGCTGGGATTGTCGCTCTTTTCTTATTACTCGCGATGGTTTGTCTTGGGCTTATTTCTCTTTTTTCCCGACTGCCTTTATCGCCAGCGATGCGTTTAGCGGTGAGTCGTATCAAGCGCTCTAGTCAGCACTCGGGTATTCAAGTTGGCGCGTTATCTTTATCTCTCATGCTACTGTCAACCATTTGGCTTGTTCGGGTTGATCTACTGTCAGATTGGCAAAGAACCTTACCAGCGGATGCGCCTAATGCCTTTGCTTTAAATATTGCGCCATACGAAAAAGATCAATATTTAAAACAGCTTGATGATAATGCGATTACTCGCTCAGAAGCTTATCCAATTGTTCGTGGTCGTTTAACGCAGATTAATGGTCAAGATGCGAATGTGAGCATTAATGATAAACAACAAACGGATGTATTAAGTCGAGAATTAAACTTTACTTGGGGAGAGGGTATTCCTGAACACAATGAAGTACTTGCGGGGAAGTGGAGCAATAGCTATGGTGTTTCGGTTGAATCAGAAGTGGCAAAGGATTTAGAGCTTTCACTTGGCGATGAGCTTACTTTTATGGTGAATAGTCAACAAATTCAAGCCAAAGTAAATAGTATTCGCTTGGTGGAATGGCGAGAAATGAAGCCGAACTTCTATTTTATATTCTCGCCTGATGTTTTAAGTTCAATTCCTGCGACCTGGATGGTGAGCTTTAGAATCGATGGGCAAGATTCAATGCTTAATCAATTGTCTCGAAATTTCCCGACTGTGAGTCTAATGGATATTCGTATGATGGGAGATAAAATTCAGAGTTTACTGGCTAACATTGTCTGGGCGATAACGACCTTAGCTGGGCTTGGTGTTGTGGCTGGTCTCTTGCTCATTTTTACTTTGTTACGATTAAGTCTATCGCAAAGGCAGCAAGAAATTCGCTTATACCGAACGCTTGGTTCAAGTCGTAAGCGGATCATTCAAACATTGTGGTGTGAATACGGTCTAATTGCCTTGGTCGCAGGGCTTGTTGCTTGTGCAGGTGCTGAGCTATCCGTTGCTGCTATTATGAGCTATGGCTTTGACCTTGCTGCTAAGTTCCATCCTATTTTGTGGATAATATTGCCAATAATGACTTTTATAACGCTATCTGCTGTATTAATGAGCATGATTAAACACTTGTTAATCCCAATAAAAAATAGTTTGGGTTAGTCCTTGTTGTTAGTTATCCACAAAAACAGTGGATAACATTTTGGATAACTTTAGAAATGAAAACACCGACTTTACGTAAGGCTATATAATACGTGAGGTAGTGATTTTTTGTTATTCACATGGACTTGTTTTCAGGTTTAATGACAAAGTGAGTCAAGCTGTTTTTGCTCAAAAATAGAGGTCGTCAGGCAGAGAAACTAATCCCTTGATAAAAATGTGATTTTATTTAATTAGATAACTCAGTAGAATGTAAACTGTTTTTTTAAAGTGACGGATAACAATGCATCGATCTCATTTAAGTTATAATTGTTCCTCTGCAGACTTTGACCCGAAAGCCAAGCATATTGCGATCATTGGTGGTGGTATTGCAGGCTCGACCGCAGCTATTCACTTTGGTGAACTTGGCTTCAATGTCACTTTATTAGAAAAAGGACCGAGTTTAGTAAATGGCCCTCCAATTTGTCATCTGCATGCTGGTGGTAATCTTTACCCTGATATCTCTGAGCAGCAATGTATTGAACTTTTACAACAATCTATAGAAACCGTACGCCTTTTTCCGCATTGCTTAAATATACGTCCTACCGTCATTGCTGTGCCATATTCTGATGGGGGTGAGCCTAACGCTCTATTACCTCGTTTAGATGCATTACAAGCATCCTATCAAGCATTGGTTGAGCAAGACGGTCGTAATGAAGTTTTGGGCAAACCGAGTGACTATTTTAAGTTGTATGAAAAACAGCAATTGCTAGAGTTGGCAAATAAAGTGCAACCAGAAGCACCAGTGTCTCTTGATGATTGGATTATTCCATTTGCACAACATGCCAATTTGGAGACGTTAAAATTTCCAGTTGTTGTTGTTCAAGAGTTTGGCTTGAGTGTCTTTCGAATGGCGGCGACCGCGAAACTATCACTCGATACCATGCCACATTGCCAGGTGTTAACGCACTCAACATTGATGGAGTCGAATTGGAATAATCAGCAATGGCAATTGACTTACCAAGACTCGCAACATAACCGTCAAACGATAACAGCGGATTACCTTATTAACTCAACAGGTTTTGAAACGGGTAATATTGATGACTCTATTGGTGCGATACGTCAGCGTTTAGTGGAGTTTAAAGCCGCTTATGTAACCCAATGGCATCAATGTAATCAGCAGTGGCCAGAGGTTATTTTCCATGGTCCGCGAGGGACTCCGCAGGGAATGGCACAATTAACACCATACGCTGATGGCTACTTTCAACTGCATGGAATGACAAAAGAGATCACTCTATTTGAAGGGGGGTTAGTCTCTTCCTCGATTGAATCTGAAACACCATCATCTCAGCCAGATTTACCAGAAAGACTATTAAAAAAGATTCACTCAGGCTGGGATAAAGCCGTTTTAGAGCAGCGTACCCGCAACGCCATTGAGCATATGAGTCAATTTATCCCTGAATATGATACGGCGATTGCTGGTGGGTTACCTCTATTTGGTGCTCAGCAGATCCCAGGAAATGATGGTAGTTTAAGAGCCGCGGATGTCTCGTTTGAAAGTAATAATTACGCTCGTATTGAAGTAGTAAAAGCATCATCAACCTTACACGCTGCACGAAAAATAGCGCAGCAATGGTTTGAACTTCCTTTATCTCAAAATATTGAAAGTCAGCATAAAAATACTAAAAATCTACAGTTAAAAGAGGTCGAGCAAACCGCAATCAATCTTGCTCATGAGCGTTGTTACCCTGTCGCTTTGGCTAAAGTATCAGGTGAGGCTCAGAGTCATGATTAACGGTCAGTAAGCCTGATATCATTTAATATAAAATATAAACAAGTCATAAGGTTAGAGAAAATAAGATGAACGTACTCGTCACAGGTGGAATGGGATACATTGGTAGTCATACCTGTATTCAAATGCTACAAGCTGGAATGACACCAGTTATCTTAGATAATTTATATAATAGTAAGAGCAGTGTTTTAGAGCGTATCAATAAAGTGACAGGTGTAACGCCAACCTTTATTCAAGGTGATATTCGCGATAAAGCATTACTTATTGAGACAATGAAAGCTTATGATATTCAATCTGTTATTCATTTTGCGGGTCTAAAAGCTGTTGGTGAATCAGTACAAAAGCCGCTTGAGTATTATGATAACAACTTAAATGGTTCACTTGTTCTGGTTGAAGCAATGCGTGAAGCGAATGTGAAAACCTTAGTCTTTAGCTCATCAGCAACTGTATATGGCGATCCTGCTTCTGTGCCGATTCTTGAAAACTTTCCAACATCAGCGACCAATCCATACGGTCGCAGCAAGTTGATGGTTGAAGAGTGTTTGACTGATTTCCAAAAAGCGAACCCTGATTGGAGTATTACATTATTGCGTTACTTTAATCCTGTTGGTTCACATCCATCAGGCGAGTTAGGCGAAGATCCACAAGGTATTCCAAATAATTTGATGCCGTTTGTTTCTCAAGTAGCAGTGGGTCGTCGTGAGTACCTTTCAGTATTCGGAAATGACTACCCAACCAAAGATGGAACAGGCATCCGAGACTATATCCACGTTATGGATCTAGCGGATGGTCATATTGCTGCGCTAGAAAAAGTAGGCGGTAAAGATGGTCTGCATATCTATAACCTAGGCACAGGTAATGGATACAGTGTACTTGATATGGTTAAAGCGTTTGAAGCCGCTTCAGGTAAACCAGTACCTTATAAACTGGTTGATCGCCGAGCAGGTGATATTGCCGAGTGTTGGGCTGATCCATCAAAGGCAGAATCGGAACTTGGCTGGAAAGCACAAAAAACACTGGAAGAGATGACAGTGGATACGTGGCGCTGGCAGTCAAATAATCCAGATGGTTTCCCAGATTAATCATTTGTACACTTATTGATAAATATATTTAATAGGGAAAGAGGAATAACGCCTTTTTCCCTATTTTTTTACTCTAAAATGTAAATATTAAATTACCAAACACAAATCTTGAAATGTTCTGTTACAATTAAAGTGCTTTTTATTTTTTTAACCTGTATTTGAAAATTGTTGGAGGCACCAGTATGGAGCTTGGTTTAGTAATTATGTTTATCGTGGTATCTGTTATTATGGTAAAAAAGGAAATGACTAAGGATTAATATTTCAATAGTCCACTATTTTTTAGAAAATTTTTGTATTGAGATATAAAAAAACCAGCACTGGCTGGTTTTTTTATATCAGTAAATTGTGTTGATAGCAGTGGCTATTGAGTTAGAGTGATTCTCTGCCTTGGGAAAGATCAAGTACCATATCAGCGGTACCATCTTCAAAATCAATAGTTAATTCAAAACCCATTTTTTGTGCGAGCATAAGCATGCCGCGATTCGTGGGCATTGTCATACCAGATATTTTACCTGTTCCTTTTTGCTTACAGTAATCGATAATCTTACCCATAAGGATTTGACCAAGCCCGATCCCCTTAAGATCGGAACTGATCAAAATAGCAAACTCAGCATCGCTGTTATCATGATTGATCAAAGCGCGAGATACGCCAATTATTCGTGGCTTACTGGCGATCATTTCTACCGCAACAAAAGCCATCTCTCGATCGTAATCAATCTGCGTAAAGTTGGCTAATGCCTCATGATTGAACTCACCCACATCACTAAAGAACCGCTTATAGAGATCGTCTTTAGAAATATTGTTAATGAAATCAGCATGTAGAGGCTCATCTTCTGGAAGTATTGGCCTTAATAAGCAAGTGATGTCATTTCTCAATTGAATGACCTGTTCTAATTCAGCTGGGTAAGGCCGAATCGCTAAACGAGATTGAGGATCTTTGCTATAAGCTTTGAGTGTAAGACTTGCATCAAGTACAGTGAATGTATCACCGTTAATAAGTAGTGGGTGGATATCAAACTCGTCAATCTCTGGGCAGCTGATCACCATGTGAGATATTTTAACTAAAAGTTCCGAGAGCCCTTTAACATTCATAAGACTCGGTGACTTTTGTAAGCGAATCTTATTATTTTTTATTGCATTAGTGATGAGATAGCGTGCTAACGTCATATTTAATGGCGGTAAAGCAGCGACCGCATCTTGCGCTTCGTCCCACTCAGATCCTCCTTGACCAATCAAGATCACAGGACCAAAAACTAGATCATTTTTCACTTTAATTCGAATTTCAACGCTACCTGCAAGCTTTGCCATGCCTTGTACCAATAAGCCATCAATATGAGCTTGAGGGTAGGTGAGCTGAACTCGATCTAAAATAGATTGTGCAGCACTGGCCACTTCATCGCTATTGCGTAAGTTGAGCATAACACCTTGGATATCAGATTTGTGCTCGATATCTGTAGAGCGTAATTTCACAGCAACAGGGTAACCAATTTTTTTTGCAATATGAATGGCTTCACTTTGATCGATGGCTATCCAAGTAGGGAGAACATCAAAGTGAAAATAGCCTAGGAAGTGACTGATTTGATGTATATCTAGTAGCACTGTGTTTTTGTACAGTGTCTGCGTTTTTGTCCACTTTTGTGCTTTTTCTAGACAAGATTTATCAATTTGTTCATAAGTTGTTGGTGTTTCCATCAACTGTTTTTGATTACGCCTGTACTCGACAAGATGCATGAAGGCAATAACAGCACTTTCAGGGGTTCTATAGGTTGGTATTCCTGCATGAGTAAATAGGTCTCTTGCTGGCTTAGCCGTTAATTCTCCGCTCCAGTTCGTTAATAAGTTAAATCGTTGCCGGCGAGGGTGCTTTGTTATCGTTTCAATAATGGCTTTAGCTGTTTGCTTAGAGTGAGCAATAGCTGAAGGGCTATGCATAATTAAAATAGCATCGGTATCATCACTATCAAGCAGAATATTTAATGCTTTGATGTAGCGCGTTTGGTCAGCATCGCCAACCAGATCGATAGGATTGGTTTTTGACCAACTCATAGGTAAGACGTGATCGAGCTTATTGATTGTCTTTTGGCTAAGTGTTGCTAATTTGCCATTTTGCTTTAGTAGAGTATCAACAGCCATAATCGCAGGACCACCGCCATTAGTTATAATAGCAAGGCGTTCACCGCGTAAAGGTTGTGAATGGGTAAGCGTTTCAACAGCTGCAAAGAGTTCATGACTATTCTTAACTCGTAGCATACCGGTACGACGAATCGCAGAGTCGTAAATGATATCTAAGGTGTCATCGCTACCAGTATGGTTTTTTATGACTTCTTTGCCGGCAGATGTTGTCCCAGCTTTTAATACCAGTATTCGCCTATTTCTTGAAGCGGCACGTGCTGCCGACATAAACCGGCGAGCATTTTTAATACTATCCACATAGAGTAAAATGGCATCGGTATGCCTATCAGTACAAAGCGTATCAAGTAGCTCTGCAAAATCGATATCATAGGAATTACCGATAGAAATAAATGCTGAGAAGCCTATATTTTTATCATTGGCCCAATCAAGAATGGTTGTACACACAGCAGCGGATTGAGAGATAAAGGCAATTTTTCCTTTTAACGCATTAATGGGTGAAAATGAAGCGTTAAAGTTTATCCAAGGTAGAATGATACCTAAGCTATTAGGACCAAGTATTCTGATCGAATGTTCTTTTGCAATTTTAGAGCAATGTTCAATGATTGAAGTTCCTTCGTCATCTATTACCCCCATGTCTGAAGATAAGATAACGACCATCTTTATCCCTTTCGCTGCGATCGATTTAAAAACATCAAGATTGCGTGATGAGTGGGTGCATAACACCGCGATGTCAGGCACCAAAGGTAAACTTTCAATACTAGGATACGCCAATACACCACAAACCGCGGCATACTTTGGAGTGACAGGCATGATGGCACCATTGAACCCTGCTTGCAGCAGATTCTTCATTACCACATATCCGGCCCGATCATCTCGGGTCGACGCACCAATAACAGCAACCGATTTCGGTTTTAATAAAAGGTTTAATCGATCCATGTTTACGCCTCCTCATCATCATTCTGCAACAATAGTAGCTTAAAAGGTTGATAGTGATGGTTGGCAAGGCAATACTATGAACGATGGATCTCGTTTATGAAATGACAATGTGTATGAGTTCACATTATTAGACTATATTTGTTTGATTGAAACTTGATTATCTGTTCAGTGAACGGCATCATTTGAAGTAATTAATTTATAAGGCATTTGTATACTCCATGAAAAAAATAGCGATAGTTAGTTTATCTATGTTGTTATCAGCATGTGTTTCGAAAACATACACAACAGATATTACTTCTGAGAGTCATAGGGAGGAATATCAGTCAACACCTTCTGTGGTTTCTGCTCCAGTTAATAATAAGGTCCAAGAAGATACTAATACAAAAGTTGCCCAATTAGAGCCTGTTGCTCAGTCGTCATCAGTAAAAGAAACAAAGCCGAAAGCCAGCATTGCTGCATCAACTGAAAAGCAAAATTCACAGCAGCGTTATGGCTATACATTGCAAGTGGTCGCGGTAGGAACAGAGAGTAAAGCCAATCAATTTAATCAAATGTTACCTCAGCAAGGTCAACCTATCTGGGAAAACTATAAAATGGTCAATGGGACTAAATGGTATACAATTTTATACGGTGATTATGCAACACATGAAGAAGCTAAAAGAGCTATTGCGACTTTACCAGCTAATTTCCAAGCACTGAAACCATTCGTTAAAAGTATTGATAGCATTAAAAAGTCAGAGTTTCCGTCATTAAAAAAGTTAAATTAATTTAGAGTGGAGTTATCCAAATAGACTGGTTAACTCTTGTCTAGTTTTAGCTCTACTATTGGGTAATAACTCAGCAAGTAGTGACGTGGTCGTTTCTTTTTATCGTTAAATTACTGCTAAACAAGCAAGCAATTGTTATTATGTACATTACTACTTAATATGCTTTATGGATTGACCTTTCATGACAAATACAACCATTCTTCTACTATGTGGAGGTGGCTCATCAGAACACGAAGTGTCTCTTGTATCCGCCAATTACTTACAGTTGCAACTTGAAAAAACGGCTGACTTCTCAGTTATTCGTGTTGAGATGCAAAAAGATGGCTGGTTTACAGAAAATGGCACGAGTGTTTATCTTGATATTCATAATGCTTCACTATGTGGTCTAGAAAAAGCAGAGAAAATAGATTTTATTGTTCCTTGTATTCATGGTTTTCCTGGTGAAACGGGCGATATCCAGTCCATGTTTGAGCTAGCCAATATTCCTTATTTAGGTTGTGGACCAGAAGCAAGTAGTAATAGCTTTAATAAAATTACTTCAAAGCTTTGGTATGATGCGCTTGGTATTCCGAATACACCTTATCTATTTCTATCGTCTAATAATGAACAGGAATATCAGCAAGCTGGTCAAGCATTTGATGAGTGGGGAAGTCTCTTTATCAAAGCGGCAAGACAAGGGTCTTCAGTTGGTTGTTACAGTGTCACTAATAAATCGGAACTGGTTGATTCGATTAAAAAAGCATTCACCTTTTCAGATCAAGTGCTTATTGAGCAATCAGTTAAACCCAGAGAGCTTGAGGTTGCAGCTTATGAGCTTAATGGCGAGCTCTATATCACTAAACCTGGTGAAGTTATTGCGCCAGATGGTGTTTTTTATACCTATGAAGAAAAATACAGCACAGATAGTCATTCGTTAACAAAAATTGAAGCGAGTGACTTGACTGATGAGCAGCAAGATAAAATTCAATCGTATGCGCGCAAAGTATTTACGCAAATGAAGTTACGTCACCTTTCTCGAATCGACTTCTTCTTAACTGATACGAATGACATTTACTTGAATGAAGTTAATACATTCCCAGGCATGACACCTATTTCTATGTTTCCTAAAATGTTAGAGCATAATGGGCATACATTTAGTGCTTTCTTAGAGTGCTGTATTAAGCAAGAGTTAAAATAAGCTTGTTGCTTACTCCCAGTTCTTAATTCGAATAAACTTAATCTTTTCTTTTTCTGCAGTGTCTGTATTTCCCATATATTGAGCTGGCATTGCAGGGCTTAGCCAACGCCCAAACTCTTGGATCTCTTTTATCTTCAAGCCTTGGTTTTTCAATTCTTGCACAGCACCCACTCGTGTCGATTGCCCAGAAAATCTAAAGCTATCTGATAAGTTCAAGCGATCACTTGCACGCCTTAAAATACGATAAATGGATGAATCATCAAGCGGTTGGTGAGATAAATTTTGGTGTCGATCAATAGAGCAAAATAGGGGACAAAGCCCTTCTTTCGATAGGTTCATATATATTCCCAACCAAACATTCAGACATGCTGTTGCTTCAGTGCTGAGACGGTATTTATTATGACCTACTTGAATTTGTACGCCTTGATTCGAAGCGGAATAGACATCATTGATAGTCAGCATTTTTAACTCTGAACGTTTAAGCGCACATTCAAACATCACATAATAAATGGCGAGATCGCGAATATCAGCGAGTTCATTGGTGGTTGTCATGATCTCTTGCAGTGACTTGAGGTGCGAAGTTGTTAGTGGGATAGCTTGTTTAGCATCACCATTTTTTTCAAATCGCAGGCTGATCAGTACTTGTTTGATTTGTCTATGTGCTACAGGGTTAGGTAGAGATAGCAAGGTGTGCATTAGACCAATCGTTACACTGTAGCGTTTTATGCTCGCAAACTTACGTTGTTTCGCTTCTGTTTCTAGAAAGCGGCGAACCCCAATAATAGATGCTGGCAGTACAGTAATATGCGCAGTTTGGCAGAAAGATAGATATCTTAACCAATCAGTTCTTATGGCAAGTAAGCTATTTTTCGAATATTGGTTTTGTGTAAGCGATTGAAATATATCAAGTGATGGCTCTTTAACTAATAACGCCTTAAATCTCGATATATGTTCAGGATCGGTAATAATTGGGATCTTCTTTCTCATTCTAATGCACTATAACTTAATGGATACCTTATATTATACTTGATAGATCACAAAGTATATTTATTATTACTATAAACAAAATAATAAGAATATCTATCATGTCCTTAGCAAATTATCGAGGTTTTAACCTCAAGACAGTGGGTAGTACAAGCTCAGTATGGCAAGTTCGAATAAAGGAGCAAGTCTTACAGGGAAATTTAGCCGCTGTGAAAAAAAGCATTGATTGGTGGTGCGATACTGCATCATTAGTGCACCCAAAAGAATTTTCGACCTTAAGCCCAAAAACTCAAGGTCCAGGTACAACAGAAATCTTTAACGGTTTTACACTTAAAAATGACACTGGTGAAGTAAATAGCTGGTATTGTATGTTCAATGGTCGTTTAATTAAAGGCGGCAAAGGTGCAATCCAGAAACACATTGAAGCATACTTAATTGCGAAGAAAAAAGCAGAACAGGTGAAAAAATAATTATGAGTCTTGTCTATTCAACAGATATCGGTCGTATCAAACAAGAAGAAGTTAAAGTTGAGCGTCCTAAAGGCGACGGTATTGTTCGCATTCAACGTGAAACCAAAGGCCGTAAAGGTAAAGGTGTTTCTGTTGTAAAAGGTCTGGATCTTGATGATGCACCGTTAAAGTTATTAGCGGCTGAGCTTAAAAAAGTATGTGGCTGTGGCGGTGCAGTTAAAGATGGCAATATTGAAATTCAAGGTGATGCTCGTGATAAGATCAAGGCTCACTTAGAAAAGAAAGGTCATACCGTAAAACTGGCTGGCGGTTGATCTATTGCAGTAATTGCTGTTAGTAACGCTAATGATTATAAACTTAATCGACTGGAATGAATAATGACAAAGATTAGGTTTATAGTTATTAGCTATTTTATGGTAAATACAATTATGTTTAATGCATTATTAAGTGACACTGTGACAGGTATGAATTTTGCGAACATACACCAGAGAGAGAAGAGCAGTGTTGGCTACATTAGGAATTAAGCACCTATTTCCTACTAACACTCAACCGTATTTAACTTCTAAACGATAAGAATCACTTCATGTAGAGAAAACTCTATCAAGTTATTGTTTTTTAGATAGTTACCTACTTCTTATTGATGTATCACTTCATGAAGTTCAGAAAATGTAGTCTAGATACGATAACTTAGTCTACTTTTCTACCTTTCGGTGAAGTATTACTTCATGAACTGACAAAAGACACTACTGTTCATTGTAGTTAGCAAGGGACTTTATTGCGTAATTTAGTTAGAGATAGTCGCCTTGTTTTGTGTTTTTCTCCCAATACAACAAGTTTCTGGCATACCTAACCCAGTAAGTTTCTGGAATTCTTTTGTCACCGCGTAAGTTCTACCCACCTGTCCATTTTTATTTCTTAAACCTAAATGACGCTCAAGCAACAACTTAACTCGATACGTCGCTCTTTCCAATAGTTATTCCAGCCGTATAACTGTTGGCTATATCGAAGGTGATCACGCTCCCAGAAGGCTGTGCCTGCTCTTGGAGGAACAAGCGCAACGATTCAGGTCATAAATCTAGAGGACTAATAGTCATATAGCTATTGATTCGACAGGCCTTAAAGCCTGTGGTGAGGGGAGTGCAAAGTGAAAAAGCATGCAAATTATAAACAAAGTCATAGAATTAGATATGCCAGTTAGAAACTAACAGCTAGTCATATATGGCATCGTTGCTCTCAATGCTGATTTGATCAACAAAGCCAGCCAACACTAACGATAAATACAGAAGCCCAGTTAGTCGCTACTTAGGTTTATCTGAGATGGCAAATGGCCAAAAGAGCACCTTCGATGCATACTTACTCAACCCATTTATTATAAAAACACTTATATTACAGTTTCTTATATCGAGATCTGCGAGTAATAAAAGAAAGCCGCTTATCTGGGGATTCGGAAGCGCATGTATTTTCAATTGAAGGCTGATGTAACTGTTCACATTTGCTTAGTTTATTAGGTGATTAGAAAAAGGATTTAGGTTAACCTGTTATCAGATATGTGCGTGCTTGCACTAATAAGCTGTTAGCTTCTACTCATAATTATTCAATAGGTTGAAATGGATTTATATTTTTCAAAAACACTCAAAATCGATTCCTACGATGGCTTTCATTTAATTCAAGATCACGTAGGCACCAATCATAGTGCTCCATGGGATGATTGGGATTTCACTGTTAAATTTAAGTTATATTATGTTAATAAGGGCGAAAGGCAAAATTTAGGCTTTTTGAGATTACTGGTTAACGGAAATAAAGATACTTCTAAATTTTTCGTCAATAATGGTGAGGAAAAAGAAAAAAACATTTATCGAATAAACGATACTTTTGATTCGACAAAAGCAGTCTCACTTCCATTGGATATTGACTTTTACCATAAACTTAATAAGTTGCTATCGACTAATGTACAGATAGAACTAATATTATCATTAGTTTGTGATGCTAGTTATTTTTATAGTGAAATTGATACATTTAGAGAATGGGATGGCTTTAGTGGTTGCTTAATGAGAGAAGGAAGTAGCTCCGAAGCTATACTGAGAAAGGGTCATCAAATAGCAATCGGTCGTTACTCTCCGCAAGAATCTTTCACAATTGATATTAATGTTTCTTCAGAATCAATTGATCCAATTCAGTTCTACTTTGACAATAATAGAGATGTTGGAAAAACGAATATAAATTTATTAACTGGTAAAAATGGGGTTGGGAAATCTTTTCTTTTAAATGAAATCAGTGAAATTGTCACAGGGCTTCAGGAGATAGGCGACAAGTGGCCATATTTTCACAAACTCATCATGGTTGCATATTCTCCTTTTGAAGATTTTTTAACTAAAGATGAATTACTTGATAAGTTAGATAAGAAATACTCAAATAAAAAAAAGAGAAGAAAATCTAATACACCAGCAAGAAGACGGTTGAATGTTAACGAATATGCTTATGTGGGATTTAGAAATATAAATGGTAATTTCAATATTAATTGGCCTAAATTTCATAGTGTAGAATCACTTATAAAAATATTGAAGTTTGATAAGGAAAATAATTGGTGGGAAGAACGAGGGCGATTCGAAGTACTTAAAGAAACTTTGAATCTATGCGTTGATTTTGAAAGTATTGCTATAAAATCGAAAAATAGCGGAGAGTTAATACCAATAGAGTCGGTATCGACTAAAAGTATAGATATTTTACTAAATGAAGCCTCCAAAGAAGAAGGTCTTTACTTCATAAAAAACAAAAAAGCTTTAAGCCTTAGTTCAGGTCAGAAAATATACTCTTATATGATCCCTGCTATTGTTGCGGAGATTGAAAATGAAAGCTTGATTATACTTGATGAGCCTGAATTATATTTACATCCACATTTGGAAGTAGGGTTAATAAATATGATGAAGTATCTTCTGGAAGAAACATCTTCATATTCTATAATTGCAACTCATTCTGCTATTTTGACAAGAGAAGTTGAAAGACGTGGGGTGAAAATCCTCCGTAAAGATGGAACTAAGACAATAGTAGATAGCCCTAGTTTTGAAACATACGGGGAAACGTTGGATACGATTATAGGTGAAGTGTTTGACGACTATGTTACAGAAAAGCCTTTTCAGTCAAATCTTGATCACTTTATTGAGAAAGCTGATAACATTAAAGACATACTTGATGAAGTAGGCCCTACTGTTGGGGATGAAGCACTTGCCTATATAATATCTAAAACTTCAGATGATTCTGAATACATAGTAGAGAATGAATAAATGAAGTATTTGGAATCCTTCATAATAGCTGATACTGAAATTTGGCTAGATTTAGCATTAGCTTGCAGAAAGCATAATGTAGCAGATTTAATAGCCATAGAGGACTCTCTTAAAAGTGAACTTGAAAGTTACAATAACATAATTTCTAACTATTATGATGAACCCAATGTTAGTGAATTTCATGACCATAAGGATTTACTAGTTAACTATTATGAAAAAGCACCCGCTGACCTGAATAGACGACTTTTATCGAGACGAAATGATCATGGATTATCAGATTGCCCTTTTTGTGGTAATCCTAAAGAACCCGATACTTTAGACCACTTTATACCAAAAGATGATTGGCCTGAGTTTTCTATTAATCCAAACAACTTAGTACCTCAGTGTAGAGGGTGTGCTCCAACTAAAGGTTCAAATTACTATTGTGATGAAAATGAAAGTTCTTTATTTTTACATCCTATGTATTCAGATTTACTTTCTAAGTTTAGATTTAAGATTATTGTTAATTTTGATCCCGCCACAGAAAAAGTCACTTTCAAATTAAAGTTAATAAAACCAGCATCACTTAGTGACGCTGAAGTTCAGAAAGTTGTATTACATTTTCGTTCTTTAAAACTGAATATGCGTATTCAAGTATATTCCAATAGAGAAATAAATAAATGGAAGAGTATGCTTCTTTCACGGCGTTTTAATATAAAAGATGCTCTTACACAAAGAATTAATGAACGTGCAGTTGAAGATAGACATAAAGATTGGAAAACTGCTCTCTATACGGGAATTATTGAGAATACAACATTTATTGCTTATTTAAGTAATCTATCACCACAGAATAATGTACAACAAAGAGATGAAGTGTTGGAAGAAATCGACTTCTAAGCAACATAAGCCCACAAGGCGCTTAAACGGGACTAAACCAGTGGATTACGCTTTGAACCACATTTTAGCCCGCTTAGCGCGGCTTTACTTTTCCAATACATCAGCTTATCCGAAGTAGTTGGCTTGGAGCGTAAACTCTAACGCGCTATTGTTCAGAGGTTTGATAGGCTGAAGCTTTACCTGTTGTGCTTTCTAGCACAATAGTGCGACCAAGTAAGCCATCAGCCCAACAATTTGGTATAGATTATGGGAAAATCTAAGCACAGCCTGAAAACATTAATCGCCTATGGACACTCCACAACTTCAATAAAAATGCTCCTCAAGGCAGTTCCTGTTAAACCAACGGTCATCATAACTTGGGGCTCCTTGTACTTTAAGAACTGCTGAATATTTTTCCCGTGACAAGTAGAAACCTGACTATGATCGCGGTCGTATCGATCTGCTGCTCGAAGCAAGTAGGTGGGTAATGGTTCTGGAAAAATTTCTTATCATCAGAACAACTCGTTTGACGATTTTGAGGAATTCGTTGAAACGAATATCACGGGAAAGTGTCTTTGTTTAGCTTTTTAAAGGCTATTGTGACGCTCAATACATTTAAGTGACAAATCTTTGTCTATAATAGTTTTTTTCTTGTAACTTGGTAAAAAATACATGTGAAATCGTAGACACTAAGTTATAACTAGGATGGCAAGTGGGATTTACTGAGCAATGAGCGGTGCTTGATTAATTCTCAAAGGATAAATTCTATTAAAAGTGTATGTGACTGGTCTCGTTTGGTAGTAGTGTATTTGTCACTTTCATACTTTTAGAGAGTAGATAAACACTTGATAGTTGGACTTTGGAGCAAAAGATGAGTAATGACCGAAAGAGTGATGTAATTTCTAAAGAAGAAATTTTGAAAAAAGCGAAAAGCCTTGCTACTCCAATTGATTTTGACGTTTTGGTTGCAGAAGGGATCCTTGAAAAAAAAGGGTTGGGATATAAAATTCTAGATATGAAGCGCCTACCTGATCATGCTAAAGATAAAATTATTGGAATTTCTGCTGATGGAAAAGTGAAATTTTCCAAAGCAACGAAATCGGCTCAAAAACTTGTTGATAAGCTCTCAAAATGAAATAGTGAAAAAATCTAACAAGTTGCAGCTATACACGTTTTGAACGTTAGAACTATTATTTAGTAAGTAATTTATACTTATTTTACATTCCCAATAAATGGATTTAAAAATAAATTTATACGCTATAACCCAATATATAAAACCTAATAAGGAAGGCTGATGTGGTCAGATAAGGAATCTTCAATTGATTTTCTTAATTTTAATGAAACAGCAGAATCAATCAAAGACCTAATTACTGAAAAAGAACTAATGCCAATTAGTGTTGGGGTTTTTGGTAATTGGGGTGCTGGTAAGTCAACAATACTAGAATTAACCAAAAATTCCCTTGAAAAAGATAGTAAAGAGTACATTCAAATACACTTCGATGCATGGATGTTTGAAGGGTTTGATGACGCTAAAGCAGCACTGCTTGAAACAATTGCCTCTGAACTACTTAAAGAAGCTAAAAAAACGGAAAACGATAAAGGGCTAATTGAAAAAGCAACTGATTTTTCAGAGCGTGTAGACAAAATACGGCTTTTAGGAATGTTGGCTGAAGGAGGTGCTGCGCTATCTGGATTTCCAACATTTGGGCTTAGTCAGAAGCTAATAGGTTGGTTTGGCGAGGAAGATGAGGAATCTGAAACTCAAACAGAAGAAGATACTTTTGAAATTGGTGATGTTAAAACTATTACGGATAAAGTAAGTAAGGTTACCAAAAAAAGTAAGGGAATCTTAAAGACTAAGAAAAAGCTGTCACCACCTACCGAAATAAGAAAATTTAGAAGTGCGTATTCATCATTGTTGGACAGCTTCAATAAACCACTTATCGTATACGTCGATAACTTGGATAGGTGCTCCCCAGTTAATGCTATTTCTACATTAGAAGCAATTCGACTGTTCTTATTTTTGCCAAATACAGCGTTTGTTATAGCGGCAGACGAAGACATGATCCGCTTGGCTGTTCCACACTTCCATAAAGGCGCTTCTCAAAGACATCAAACAGACTACTTAGACAAATTGATTCAAATCCCTGTTCATGTACCTAAGCCCGGAGTTGCTGAAGTTAGAGCATATTTGATGATGTTGATAGCTTCGGACAAAAAAGTAGAAAAATCTGAACTTGAGAAAATTAGATCAAAACTTGAGAGTTCACTACGGCTTTCTTGGCAGCAGGACCAAATATCAGTCGATGAACTATTATCGGGTTGCAATATAGATAATGTTGATGAAGTAAGAGGCGAGTTCAAAGTCGCTGAGCAATTGGCCCCGATTTTAGCTGAATCATCAAATATCAATGGTAACCCAAGAATCGTCAAAAGATTGCTAAACCAAGTTCGAATGAGGCTAAAAACGGCTAAACGACGAGGGATGCAACTCGATGAAAAAACGATAACTAAGCTGGTTATTTTTGAACGATGCATGGGGACTCAAGCGACAAATAAACTTTATGAGCTTATTGATAAAGAAAGTGGCCTGCCTAAAATTATCGCTGACATGGAAAACGTTAATGTAGAGATTGACCCTAAGAAGATACCAGAAGAATGGAAGCAAGACTTAGAGTTTCTAGATAAATGGTCAAAAATTCAACCGTCCTTTGCAGACCTAAACCTTACTGCTGCTGCTTATTTGAGCAGACAAAGCATTCCAATGGGAGCGATTAATTCGGTAATGTCAGGGGCAGCTCAAAAACTCTTAGACGGCCTTCTAAAGCAAAAAAATAGGTTTAGTGCAACTAACACTAAGCTTATTGAGTTGGCTTCGACAGAAGAATATTTGTCGGTGATGGACAGCTTAATCGACAAATTTAAGTTAGTAGAAGATTGGAGCCAAATGCCTTTAGGTATCTATGGAGCAAGGCTACTTGCACTTAAAGATGGTAAATGTAAGTCAGTCTTTTTAGCGTATATAAATACTGTACCTGATAAACCTTGGAAAAAACCGATTGTGACAGAATTAAAGGGAGATAAGTAGTGGGAACGTCAGCATCCTCAACCGGGCCAAATAATCAAAGTCCATTAGTACCGCCATGGGCAGACCAGAGCGATCCAATTCAATTCGGTTCAGGTGATGGAGCCGACGACAGTCAAGACTCAAGTAATGCTCCCAACCAAGAAATAGATAACGGTAAAGTTCAAGATCAAATCCCCGGATCTTTAGATGTTACCGCACGACCAAATCGTTTAGTCGGTGCACGAAGATCATTCGGCGAGTACGCTAGCGGTGGTGGAAACGCTTCAAATTTAAGAAGCTCACTTAGGAAGTATGCAAAAGGTTCAGGAGGGGGTTCTGGAACGAGTAGGCGTTTAGCTAGCGGTATCAGTGCTGGTACTGGTCTCTTAAGAATGATGACCGGTGACAGTGTAACAATAAATAATAATACGCTGTCTCTATCTGAATTAAATGGCTTAACAAAAGATCAGGTAATCGACCGGATTACAGAACACCTAACGCCAGACAACGGTGATGCCGATGCTGTTAGGATCGCTTTGGATTACGCACTTGCCGAAGCATTACCAGATGATGAAGATTTTAATGCTAATGCGGTTACCGAAGATGTAATGCATGAAGCACTATCTTGCTATTTAACAGATCTAATTTTTCAAGACATCGTTACAGGAATGGGAAGAGCATGGTTTCATACTGAGCATGCAAGCAAGCACCATCGCATGGAAGAAGAACTACGGGAATTAGTAAAAGTGGTCACACAAGAACAAGTAGAAAAAGTGACGCATGGCAATGCGGGGAATATAACAAAAAACAACATTACTCAATTGCAGATTGATGCTATCACGCAAACAGTTGAAGTTTGGGAGAGTTACAATGACTAATTTTTACTTTCATAGTGACCCGTCTGAGCTTCCTGAATATTCAGAGAATAATCATCCAGTACAGATTTATAACATTCACAAGCATGACGAAACAAAACATAGTAAAGCATCATTCGCCCTGCTAGATCTAGTAAGAGATTTAGGAGTTAGCATTGATACCAGTGCGATAGATCTTATTACTATTGCCACTGCTGTTACTGCTGCTGATACTTTTGAGCAAAGAGAAACTGCCGCAGATGCTTGGTCAAGAGAGATGCATCTTTATGTTCCCGTCGCAAATGAACATATCTGGAGTAGCTTGTCTGGACGCTTGAGTTCTATTTTGAACTTTCTTACAGGCGACCAATGGCAGTTCACTTTCTTTAAAACGTCGATGATAATGCCAAAACCAAAGTCGACCGACAAAGCTAATGCAAAACATAAAACGTTAAAAGGATTAAACTCTGTTTGTTTATTTTCTGGAGGACTAGATAGTGCTGTTGGCGCTATAGATATCCTTAATGATAAATCTGACTATAAACCTCTTCTAGTAAGTCACGCTTATCGAGGTGATGGCGTTAAGCAAGAAAATATCAAATCTCTATTACATTCGCGCTTTGGAGAACTGTCCTACAGTATCTCACCTGCTTTAATGGATAGGTTAAAAGGAAAAACAGATGTATCCATGCGAGGAAGAAGTTTTAATTTCTTAGCGATGGCGGTACTGGGGATAGTTGCATTACGTAATGCTAATGACGATCCTGAAATATCAACAATAATAGTGCCTGAGAATGGGTACATTTCGATAAACCCACCACTTACAAGACGTAGAATTGGAAGCCATAGTACACGAACAACCCACCCATATTTTTTAAGTCGGTTGGAAGATCTTTTGGCGGATGCTGGTTTTAATGTGAAGTTTGTAAACCCATATCAATTCAAGACCAAGGGTGAAATGCTTGCTGAGTGTAAAGATCAAGCAGCAATAACGAAAGCAGTTCCATTGAGTGTTTCTTGTAGCCATTGGCATAGAAAGCATATTCAATGTGGTTATTGTGTCCCTTGTCTGATAAGGCGCTCATCTGTACATCATGCAGCACTGAATAAAGACGCTGATTATGATAGTCAGAATCTAAAGTTTGTTCTAAAAGAATCGAAAAAGAGAGACGATTTGCAAGCAGTTCAAACCGCGATTATCCGGCTGAACAAATCAGGTGATTATCGCTCTTGGCTACGACAAAGCGGCTCACTACCTTCTGATGCTGATGTTAGGAAAAAACTTGAGTCGACGATTCAACGAGGTCTAAAAGAGGTTGCAACCTTCCTCAAGTCGGAAAATGTATAATGATGGATTTACACTGCCATGTGGATCTCTACCCTAATCATGACAAAGTCCTAAAAGACATCAAAAGTTCAGGCATTTATGTTTTATCTGTAACAACAGTACCTTCTGCTTTCAAAGGTACTGTTGAACTTACAAACAAGTTAAGTAATTGCAGAACAGCTCTAGGATTACACCCTCAGTTAGCACATCAAAGACATAACGAGCTGGCTTTATTTGACTCATTATGTGAAGAAACAAGGTATATTGGCGAAATTGGATTAGACGGTTCAAAAAGCTATGCGGATCACATGGAAGTTCAGCAAGTTGTGTTTGAACATATACTACATAAGTGCTGTGAGTTTAACGATAAGATCCTAACAATTCACAGCCTCAACGCTGTCGATAAAGTCTTAGAGCTATTAAGTGTCTACCCAAAAGCTGGAATACCAATTCTGCATTGGTTCTTAGCAACTAAAAAACAAGTTAACAAGGCCATTGAATTAGGATGTTACTTCTCCGTTGGTCCTGCGATGCTTCATTCTGAAAGAGCCAAGAAAGTCATTTCATGGTTACCTAAAGATAGAGTTTTGCTGGAAACAGATGGACCATTTGCGAAGGTTAAAGGGAGGCTTTTGTTTCCTTCTGATGTTAGTGAAGTTGTTAATTATTTATCTAAGCAATGGGATACATCGAAAAATTCAGTTCAATTTCAACTTAAAAGTAATTTTAAAGCATTGCTAAAAATATAATGATTTTAGCTTAATCTGAGAGTCATAACCCTGACTCATTTCCGTCCAAAGGTGCTAGATCGATATCATCTAACTAATTTTTGCCACGAAACTGGTTAAAGCGAGTACTTGATTATTCGAGGTAAAACACAAGCACCTATAGAAATACAATCTTAAGTATTTATTCTATCTTTTGTGTGAAAAGATGACCTATTGATTGTTCGATATTTGCGAAGGCACTCTCAGTTGAGTATGTTTTTTTAGCAATAACAAGTTTCTATAAAGCGTATGCCATATTATGGACACTTACGTCAGCGAAGGAGTTGTCTATGCCGATTGCAACAAAAATATGTGACCTAATAAATAGTAAAGGAAAGCCTGATTGGTGGAGATATACTCTAAACCAAGCATTAGGTTTAGGCGAACTATCACATAGGGAGCTCGAGACAGCTTACTCACTTGCAAAGATGGAGTTCGGTTTCGAAAACAAAAGTGTAGATTACGAAGTATTAACTCAGCAAGCTAAAGCAACTGGGTACCATGTAGAAGCTGAAGAAAACAAACTTATTTCTGTTGGTAATGCTTTAAACATATCAGCACTTGCTGCGGAGAAAAAAATAGAGTTTTCTACGAAAGGGTTAACCGTTATTTATGGTAACAACGGAGCTGGAAAGTCGAGTTATGCCAAAATATTGAAGAATGCCTGCTTAACAAGGGGAGAAACGCCTGATCTAAAACATAATGTCTTTACTGACAAAGTTGGAATACCATCGGCAGAAATTCAAATAGAGTCAAATGGGCAGCCTGAACTGGTGGCATGGAACAACCAATTAGAGCCAGATCCTCGTCTTAAGTCTATTCGAGTATTTGACTCACAATCATCTATTCACTATCTGTCTAAAACGGATACTTTGGACTTTAAACCTGCGGCTTTGAAGCTATTGGATGAGTTGCTCAAAGTGAGTAGCTTTATCATGAACAAGGCGAAAGAGGAAGAGACCTCTTATCTAGCCGTTCATGTTCTTCCACAAATGAACATAGGCACCACACCAAGCAAACTAGTCATAAGTTCACAGTTAAAACCTGAGAACGTAGATTTATTGTGTGCTACTCAAAAAGAACTCTCTGAACTGCAAGAGTTGAGAAAAGAAATCATTGAACTGACTAATAACTCACCTCAAACACTTAAAGACAGATATAAAAGAAGAAGACTTCGAGCAGTGCCGCTCCAGAAGTTTTTACAAAATCTCGTTAATAAGCTGAGTCTAAAATCTGTGCAACACTACAAGGCTTTATACGACAAAAAAGAACAAACTAAGTTAGCCGCGGCTAAATTAAGCTCAGTGACATTTTCTCAACTACCAGTATCGAATATAGGTTCCGAACAATGGCTCACGATGTGGAACGCAGCCAAAATATTCATTGAAAATACAGAACAAAAGAAGACATTTACTCTACAGGAAGGAGACTACTGCCCAACCTGTCTACAGGAAATTGACAATACAACTGCATCAAGGTTAGCTTCTTTCGACACTTATCTTCGTAGTGAGTTGCAAAAAGAAGCGGATACTGCGTCGAAAAACTGGAATATAGAACTTAAAAAAATTAAGGATTTAAGTTTTTGTACTGTTCCATATGACGCTATTCTCAATGAAATTAAAGAGAAGGATGGAGAGTTAGGTACGCAGTTCGATACGCTAATTCAAACACTCAAAGCTAGATCTGATAACTTGTCACAAAACACCCCTTTATTTAAACAAGATGAAATAAATTCAGTAGCACTTATACGGTTAAATTCCCACATAGCTAAATTGGAGGAAGCAGAGAAGGCGGTGCTGAATGACGAAGCAAAAGCAGCTGCAATTATGATTAAACAACAGAGAATCCTTGAAATTGAAGACAAGGAGAAAATCCTAGCAGTCAAAGAGCAAATTAAAGCTGAAATTGCGAAAGCTAAAAAAAGAGAAGCCTATGAGAAAATTAAACGCTCCACCTCTACAGCTACAATCACAAAATTAAATAACGAAATATGTAGTTCTGGATCGATCGGAAGGATGCAAGAATTTTTTAATCGTGAGTTAAAAAAATTAGGATTCAGCCACTTCAAAATTAATGCTCTCACGAAAGGTGTTAAAGGTAACCAAAAGTTCAGCATTCAGCTCTCAGAGAACAAGACAAACATTATCGATATTGCAAGTGAAGGCGAGCAAAAATGTATATCTTTAGCAAGCTTCTTCGCGGAGTTAGCTACTGATAGCAGAAAGTCTGCAATCATCTTTGACGATCCCGTAAATTCTCTTGACCACATTTGGAGAGTGAGATTCGCAACGAGAATCGTAGAGGAAGCAAAATCAAGACAAGTAATTGTATTTACTCATGATTTACCTTTCATGAAAATGATTCAAGAAACAGCTGACGACGTGACTATTAAAGCTGTTACTAGAAATAAGAGTGTTACAGGTATTCCTCTTGATACTCCACCTTGGGACGCTTTAAAAACACAAAGCAGAATAGGCTTTCTCAAAAATAGGTTAGTAAGAGCTAGAAAAACAACCAACGAATCAATAGAAGACTATCAGCACCAAGCTGGTTTTATCTATGGGAAAATGCGAGAAACTTGGGAAAGGCTTGTCGAAGAATGGCTAATTCGTGGTGTTGTAGAACGTTTCAATAGGGAAGTAAAAACCCAGAATTGCAGATACCTGACTGATATAACCAACCTAGATGTTGAAACCATTAGTACTGCTATGAGCAAGTGCAGTACGTATATGCACGGACATGATATGGCAGAGGAAGTTGCTGGTGCATTTCCAGATATTGATGAATTAGAAAAAGACGTAGTAGATCTTGATGAGTACTTTACTAACCTGAAGAGACGAAGAAAATAAATTTTCTAACAGGAGAATATAGCCCCCTATATCTCCTGTTACCACCTGCATTGTGTTACCTAAACTATCTCAAAGAAGTATCATCATAAGTTAACTAATTACTTCATAATCAAGATGATATATCCAAGAGTTAAATTTTGAATATGACATTTGCAGAAAATAACACTAGACATATTATTTTGAACTGCTGATAGCGGTATTTTGTTGCTACAAGAAGACTGAATTCAGTATTGGTTCTAAGATCCATAGCTATCCCATTATTGATGTATTTACCATTAAGCCCAAAGCCTTAACGCATTAATGTCGTTTTAGGTTGTTGTAGGTAGTTGAAAAACGATGACATCATGTCTAAATTTATTTCTCACAAATTTGTACATTAGCTTGTTTTAAAATCTTCTTGGGAATAGATCCTTTTTCAACACACGGAATCGTAAAAGCCTCATTAATGTTTCCTGCTGAAGTCATTGGAATTCTGTTACCATCCACGTCTATACGATATCTAGCTACACGCCTTACACTAACCCGATTGCCTGAAATTGGAATATTTAAATACTTATTCCAGCCTTTAAAAATAGCTGATAATTTGCAAAGTAAAGAATAACTTGTTGATTCATGGACTAATGATTGCAGATAGTGTAAGCGCTCATTACTCAGCA
>NZ_MCUV01000035.1:0-40331 GCF_002873395.1 Vibrio sp. 10N.286.49.B3
GTAAATTCAATGCGTTATTTTTACCTCTAAATTAATTAAAAAAATAAACTTATTTTGAATGTTTTTTTGATCTTTTAAGGTCTCAATACATACTTAATGACAAGTATGTTAATTAACATGCTTATTTTTTATAAGGTAAGAGGGTAAATCATGAAACTATTAATAAGCTTGTTAACGGTTATTTTATTTTCTAGTGGTGTTTATGCATCTACAATGAATGGAAGTGGTGCGGGCAGTTCAGCGACTGGACCGAATGTCGAGTGTATGCTGCCAGATGGAAGTAAAAAATATATTCCAGCACTGATTTGTAAACACAGTAATGGTCACGTGAGTCATTAAAAACGAGAGCTAAGTAGTCGCCCCATGTGATGTTATTGACACGGGGCAGAGCTCAATTACTGTTTAATCAGCCATTGTAAAATAGCCGTTCGCTCATCAGCCGATGCCTCTAAATACCAGTAACTCATCATAGTTAACGCTTGTGAGTCACTTGTCAGATCAGAAGTCACACCTTTACGATTATCAAAGACATATTGTGTGAATTGCTCTTTTTCTTGGACTGACGATTGGTTATACCAGTACTGGGTCATTTCAATATTTTTTGTTGCATCTAACGTACTATCAACACTGTTATGAATGAAGCCATAACCCTGTTGTTTCACTGTGTCATTTTTAGCCACTAAACTGCTTGCTTCATTTTCAATTGCCGAAAAATAAGCTTTAGGCACTTCAACTTCTATTATGTTTTTCTTGCCCGAAGTAAGTAACAATTGGACATTACTTCCTTGAAACTGATCAAGCGAAGATGCTGAAAATGGGAAAGTAAACCACTGAGTGACAGTGCAATGCTCAGTACAAGTTTCAGAGGTTGGACGTAAGCTCTGTATCTTGACAGTTTCGCCATGAATAATCACTGAGTGGAATAAGTCATAGCTCTTAAAAAAACTGACTGACATATCAATATGGGAAGACTTAGATAGCTGGGTTTCATTTTTGGCTTGCATAGCAACATAGCTAAGCTCTGAACGAACAAGATCAGCTCCCACTCTTGCCTTCATCATTGGTGTAATGGGTTTCGCTTTCACTTCTACATAATTACTTCTCTCTTTTATACTCTGCACAGCATCTGAAAAATCACTTGAGCTATCCAAGGTACTACAACCAACAGCGGTAAGAACTGTCGATGCTATGAATAAACTTTTTACTACATTCATTTTCTTGATCCCTTTAGAAAAAACGCCAGCACATAGGCTGGCGCACATAACAAAGAAAGGCAATTAAAACTTTAAATTAGAAGCCGTATTCGATACCAACACGAGTAAACATTAGTTTATCATCTGCATTGTAAGCATCATGCTGACCAATACGGATATAAGGTACAAAACCATTGTAAACGTACATTAGCTGACCTGAGATAACTTCATCGCTGTTATCTTGCTTAACACCGGCAACCTCAGAGTCTTCATTCGTTGCATAACCAACTTTCACACCCCAAGGACCGTTCCAGTATTGAGCAATAATTGAATATGAACCTTGTTCAGCGTTATCGCTATCTGTTGCTTTATCCATTCCATCAGCATACTTATAAGCACCAGCTAAGCCAAATCCTGCTGGCAATGGTAATTCAAAACCAACAATATAGGCTGATGCATCTACATCATTACCATTTATTTTATCATTTAGCTCATAACCAGCATGGAAAGTCACAATATCATTTAGGTTATAGTGAGCAGCTGCGCCGATGTGATTTGAACCTTTAGTACCAGTGTCGCCACGACCTACTGATAGGTTAAATGAGAAACCGCTAAATACTGGTGAATCATAACGAGCCATATCTCCCTTACGATCATAATTAGCTAGAACATCGCCACCCCAGTCAAACACACGACCTAGACCTGGGTTTGAATATGGCCAATCAACAATTTCATATAGTGGTGTCAGCATGCGACCAAAACGTACTTTACCCCAGTCACCCTGCATGCCAACGAAAGTATCACGGGCACCTAATGTTGAACCGCTACCATCTTCCCCAACATAGCCAGATTCGATCTGCATAAATACATTAAAATTATCAAACATATCTTTGCTTGCACGAAAACCAATACGCGATTCATTTTCGTAATCATAACCATTACCATCTTCTTGATTGAAGATAGAAATAGCTGCAACACCATAGGCTTGGACATTAAAGTCAGAGACAATACCAACTTGAGAAGATTCTGCACCTTGTGCCATTACACCTGCTGATGCTAGTGCAATTGAAGCACCAAGAAGTGTACGTTTGATCATTTTTTCCATGGATAAAACTCCTAAAAATAAAAATTAAATAGCTGCTTTTTATTTATGTACTTCGCTTCAAGTGGCCGCCGAAAGCAAAGCACATAGTCCTAAATAAAGTTAAGTTATGCCTCTAACCTAAACTTAACCAGAGCATGGGTTAACATTTCCAGTACACACCCAAAGCATCCGTTAACAACAGACTAACTTCGTGACGAAAAAAATCAAACATAAGTTAATTTTCATCTAAAAAAATATGATCTAGTACAAACTTTTATCAACACAGTGATTTAAGTCAAACTTTTATGATTACAAGTGAAAGTAAAAATAAAAACTATTAAAATCAAAACTTTAACTCAGCATTATAAAAATAGCTAAAAAATAGCAATCCACATATTCACCAGCACATTTGTGACAAAAATCGATAACCAACGACTTAATACGCTATTTAAATTATCTCATAAAATAAAGTCTTCTTTGTAATAGCTCATTTACATCAGAATCAACTGTCTGTTGTTTTTCTACCTGAAAAAACCTAAAAAAAAGAGCCCTTTCGGACTCTTTGTTAATTTCTAACCCTAAATTTAACCCAATTATTATGAGATTAAATCTAAATACTCTTGCTCTGATAGCACACTTACGCCCTTCTCTTGTGCGCTTTTAATTTTGGTTGCACCTACTTTAGCCCCAGCAACCAGATAAGTCGTTTTGCCCGTTACTGATTTTGCTACTTTTGCACCCAAATATTTCGCTTGCTTCTCCATATCACCGCGAGAGCCTTGCAACATAGTGCCGGTAAAGACAATGATGGTTCCAGCGATAGGCGAAGAACCTTCCTCTTGCTCAGACGCTTTAGGAGTGACATTTAAGTTAAAGCCAAGCTCATAAACTTTAAAGAACTCATCTTTTATATTGGCTAGCCCTTTCACTACCGCTTCTGCACTTAATTGAGCAAAACCGTCTAGCTTCACAATCTCTTCAGCTGAAAGTGCAAATAATTCCGTTAAAGCGTAGTGCTGTAAAAGCTTTTCACAATTACCGCCACCTAAGCGGCTCACACCAAATGCGGATAAGAAACGCCAGTCTTCAACAGCAACTTCACGACTAGCCTGCAGTTGATCGGACAGGTTTTTAGAGGTTTTTTCTCCAAAGCCATGACCGGCAAATTGATGTACTTTCAATGCATATATTTCATGGATATGTTTAATGCCGTAGTTACTCAGTTTCTCAATCACCTTAGGGCCAAAACCATCGTTATTGCCTAAAGTTTTAAAAAAATGAATTAAAGTATTTTCTGTTTGAGCAGGGCAGTCACTCTTATTTGGACAAATTAAGTGATCCGATTCCCAAATCAACTCTGACTGGCAACTAGGGCAGCAGCTTGGTAATTGTGGCTCAACCGCTTTAGTGACTTTTTCAATTTTAGGTATCACTAAACCACTGCGAACGATCTGCACAATCGCCCCTTTACCAACCCCATTCGTTTTCACCATATTATAATGATGTACGGTCACTCGACTGATTGTTGCACCGCTTATCTTGGTTGGCACTAATTCCGCAACAGGAGAGACTCTTCCCGTTCTTGAAGTTTGTGGCGTAACACTTAATACTTCAACTTCCGCCGCTTCTTCATTGATTTTGAATGCAATTTGCCAGCGATGGAACTTTCTTGTCGCCCCCATATACTCTTTGATACGCGAATCGGTGACTTCTAAAATCACACCATCGACATCATAGCCAACGGCATTCCAGATTTTATCAATAATACTCTCAAAACTCGCCATTAGAGTCTCATGATGACCTGTCCAGTTCTCAATTAGGCTAAATGGGTAGAAAACACAAGCGCCGTCATCAATTGCCTGTTGTACTTGAGGATCAACATTTTTTTCTGCAATAATCGCCGCTTGTATGTTGCGTGAGTTTTCAAACTGCTGACTTAATTTTTCTTCGAAATAGGCTTTCTCAATAACAATCTCACCAGCACCTAAGCCACGCTCACCGCCATTAGCTACACTAAGACCACGCTCAAAGGCTCTCGATACATCCTGCCCCTTCACACCATCACCGCGCGTGTAAAGCTTAGTACCATCATCAAAAGCAGCATAGCCATCTAGCTTTGGAGTCACTCGAATATCAATATCTTTGCTTTCTAAACTTAACTCGCGAGCTGCTTTAAGAATTCTATCTAACCATTTTTTAATCTCTTCTTTCGAATAGGCTTTATCTGTCGACAGCATTTTTTGCGGTAAAGAGACGGTTTTACCTAAATTCATTACCTCTGATTCAACAGAAGTCACAAAATCATGATCTGGATTATTTGTGGCGAATACTTTGCTGTATTCATCATATTGAGAATCATCGATAACAGGAAAGCCCGAACGATAACAAGCGTTAACTGCAATTAAGAAAGACAACTGCTCATTGGTACTTACTTGATTAAAAGTGTTATCGATAATTATCGTTTCTAGTTTATTTGCATCAATATCAACGTCTAACTCATTGATGATAGATAGTTGGTCATTGTTAAACTCAAATTTGCTCATTATTCATACCATATACATTATTTTTGTTTACCGCACTCTACTCGATACGAAAAAAGGCCCCCTGTAGGAGCCTTTTTGCCATCAATGTCACTTGTTAGAAGCGTTGTTATTGATTTACTTGATTAAAGTCTTGAACTTGACGACGATAAGCAGCCAGGCGATCGGGCGTTAGTAAATTACGCGCATCATCGAGAACATTACCACTCATATCATCGGCAATCTGTTGCGCCGTCGTCAACATTAGGTTGAAGTTTTGCTCAGCATCACCATAGCAAGGTAATGTCATAAAGAATGAAATACCTTTTGTTGAAAACTGAGCTGGATCGGTATGAGCTAATGTACCTGGCTGCATCATATTAGCCACACTAAAGACTATCTTACCGGTTCCTTCAGGACCAACATGACAATGGAAAATATCCATATCACCATAAGTTAAACCATTGCGTGTCATACTAGCAAATAACTGACTACCAATAAATTCATCATGACCTGAACAGTGCACGTTTAGCACTAGCACTTGCATCTCTGGTTCAGTGACTAAAGGCTCGGCAGATAACGGTTCGATGGATTCTGTTGCTTGAACCTCCATCTCAGGTAAAGTTGCTTCTGCCACTATTGAATCCACTTTTGCCGCATCAAAAGGATCACTTTGAAGGTGATCTTCACTCTTAACTGAGTTTGAAGATTCAGAAGACTGGTGATTTTCTGTCACTATACTGTCATTGACACTAAATGAAGGTAAATCATCATTAGACGGATCCAATAGGGGATCTTTATCCATCCCATCAACTAATGGATCGGAAAAAGAGCGATCTTGTACGCCAAAATCGGGTTCTTTACGCTGCTTCTTTACCGGTTCTGTACTTTCTACTGAAGCGGCATTAGATGCGAATTGAGGATCAGGCTCACCTTCATCTGTACTTAATTTACTAAATGGCTTATCAGCAAACTTCGCTTTCCCGTCTTTTTTACTCGTCCATAGACCATGAAATAACAATGCGGCGATCGCTAAAGCGCCAACAACAATGAGTATTATTCGCAATTCCGGCATTTTTTACTCTCAGCTTCTTGATATAACCATTTAAAAATATTGTCTCGTCTCGTTGGGACAATTATGCTTACAACGAATACAACCAAGGTGGGTTAATTCGGCTTATTTTACTACTGTAGCAAATCTCTATGCCATTTTAGAACAACTTAATGTGATAAGTTCCTTATATGCTGTGATTTTCACCACGATTTTCATCTCAACTAGGTAAAATACACGAGAACGTACCTCCAACAAGGCGATATAGACATATGAATATATTAGATAAACAAAGAAGTGGCTTTGGATATTTTTTTTATGGGCTTGAATTAGCCATGCAACCTGGGATAAGAAAGTACGTATTATTACCCCTTTTATTGAATATAATTCTTGTTGGTGGGGCCCTTTTTTATTTGTTTTCACACTTGGATGCTTGGATTACTGGTTGGATGGGTTACCTACCTGACTTTCTAACCTGGCTAAGTTACCTTTTGTGGCCATTACTTGCTATTACCATTTTGGCCACTTTTTCCTATTTCTTTAGTACGCTAGCAAACTTTATCGCCGCACCCTTAAATGGATTACTGGCAGAAAAAGTCGAAGTGAAGCTTTCTGGTCAGCCCATTAATGATGAGAACATCTTCGCTTTAGTCAAAGATACACCAAGGATCTTAGCGAGAGAGTGGCGCAAACTTGTCTATATCTTACCAAAAGCATTTGGTCTCTTTCTTTTACTTCTTATTCCTGCTCTTGGGCAAACCATCGGACCTATTTTATGGTTTGTATTTACCGCATGGATTTTGGCGATTCAATATTGTGATTACCCATTTGATAACCATAAGATCGCATTTAATGATATGAGAGTGCAGTTAAAACAAAAACAGCGCAAAGCTTATGGATTCGGTGCTTTAGTGACCTTTTTTACCAGCATCCCTATTGTTAACTTATTTGTAATGCCTATTGCAGTATGTGGCGCTACAGCAATGTGGGTCTTCGAGTTTAAAAGCCAAAACCAATGATACTTAAAACTAAAAAGATAACTAACTCTATAAGTTATAACTTTTTAATCCTTTTCCTCTCATTCATTAGCATTTATTATTTTTGTGTATTCATTAATAGTGCAATCAGCACCCAGACATGTGTCATGAAGGAACGAACATTATGAGCAAGATTTACGAAGATAACTCACTAACGATTGGCAACACTCCCCTAGTTAGACTCAATAAAGTAAGTAACGGTAATGTATTAGCGAAAGTTGAAGCCCGTAACCCTAGCTTTAGCGTTAAATGCCGTATTGGTGCAAACATGATATGGGAAGCAGAAAAAGCAGGCACGCTACATAAAGAAATTGAACTCGTAGAGCCAACAAGTGGTAATACGGGTGTTGCTTTGGCCTTTGTTGCTGCAGCTCGTGGCTACAAACTCACTTTAACAATGCCTGAGTCAATGAGTCTTGAGCGTCGTAAGCTGCTTAAAGCTCTTGGTGCCAACCTAGTATTAACTGAAGCAGCTAAGGGAATGAAAGGCGCAATCAATAAAGCAGAAGAAATTGTCGCCAGTGACCCTGAGAAATTTCTACTTCTTCAACAGTTTAACAACCCTGCAAACCCTCAGATCCATGAAAAAACGACTGGACCTGAAATTTGGGAAGCAACAGATGGCGAAATTGATGTCTTCATTGCTGGTGTCGGTACAGGCGGTACATTAACAGGTACAAGCCGATTTATTAAAACAGAAAAAGGCAAAGCCATTACCTCTGTAGCAGTAGAACCTGCTGAGTCACCAGTCATTGCACAAGCTCTTGCTGGTGATGAAATTCAGCCTGCTCCACACAAGATCCAAGGCATTGGTGCTGGTTTCATTCCTGGTAACTTAGATTTATCACTTATAGATCGTGTTGAAGCCGTTACTTCTGAAGAAGCGATTGAAATGGCACAGCGTCTAATGGCAGAAGAAGGTATTTTAGCTGGTATATCATCTGGAGCAGCAGTTGTAGCAGCCAATAGAATATCACAACTACCTGAATTTAAAGGAAAAACAATAGTTACCATATTGCCTAGCTCTGGTGAGCGTTACTTAAGTACTGCACTATTTGCAGGGCTGTTCACTGAGAAAGAAAACCTGCAGTAATATGTGATCAAATCAATATTTAGTTCAAAAAAAGCTCCTTATAGGGGCTTTTTTGTTGACCCGAGCTTCACCTTTGGTAATATCACTATTGTTTTATTTTTAGCTTCAAAATAAAGAAGCAATAAAACCGACTTTCTCGAAATTGCATGATTAAACGTAAAGTCATGCAGTTGGAAAAGTTCAAATCAAGGTAAGGATTAGCACTTGAGTAATACGGTATTCACGTACTATGCTCAAAGTCGTTAGGCTGAATTGATTAATAATCTTACTAATAAAAATTTATCGGGGTATATCACATGTTCGAGAAGCAAGTAGAAATCACAGCAGAAAACGGTCTTCACACTCGCCCAGCGGCACAGTTTGTTAAAGAAGCTAAATCATTTGATGCAGACATCAAAGTAACTTCTAACGGTAAAAGCGCTAGCGCGAAAAGCCTTTTCAAACTACAAACTCTTGGCTTAGTTAAAGGGACTCTTGTAACTATTTCAGCTGAAGGTCCTCAAGCTCAACAAGCTGTTGACCACTTAGTTGCTCTAATGGATGAGCTACACTAATCTCGCTTCTCTGAATGAGAGCCACTTTAGTAATTTAAAGTGGCTTTATTTCAACTATTCCATAGTGACGCGAATTCAATTCATTATTCAACTTATATCTATTTCGTTACAGTTGACCAACCTTAAGGTAAAGCTATGATTTCAGGCATCCTAGCATCTCCTGGTATTGCTATCGGTAAAGCACTACTACTTCAAGAAGATGATATCGTTCTAAATACTCAATCTATCACTGATGAGCAAATTGAAAGTGAAATTCAATGTTTCTTTGACGCTCGTAATAAGTCATCTAAGCAACTTGAAATTGTTAAACAGAAAGCACTTGAAACCTTTGGTGAAGAGAAAGAAGCTATCTTTGAAGGCCACATCATGTTGCTGGAAGATGAAGAGCTAGAAGAAGAAATCTTAACGCTTATCAAAGATGACAAAATGCACTGTGCAACGGCTATTCATACTGTTATTGAAGAGCAAGCTTGTGCACTAGAATCTCTTGATGATGAATACCTAAAAGAGCGTGCAACTGATATCCGTGATATTGGCACGCGCTTTGTAAAAAATGCATTAGGCATCAATATTGTATCGTTAGCTGACATTTCTGATGAAGTGATCCTTGTCGCTTACGATTTAACACCATCTGAAACTGCACAAATCAACTTAGATTACGTGCTAGGTTTTGCTTGTGATATTGGCGGTCGTACTTCTCATACTTCTATCATGGCTCGTTCACTTGAATTGCCAGCGATCGTTGGTACAAATGACATCACTAAGCAAGTTAAAAATGGTGACATGTTAATTCTTGATGCTATGAATAACAAAATCATCATCAACCCTTCTGAATCTGAACTAAGCGAAGCAAAAGCGACTCAAGCTAAATTCCTAGCAGATAAAGAAGAGCTAGCAAAATTAAAAGATTTACCAGCAGTAACGCTAGATGGTCACCACATCGAAGTATGCGGTAATATCGGTACAGTAAAAGATTGTGATGGCATTATCCGCAACGGTGGTGAAGGCGTCGGACTTTACCGTACTGAATTCCTATTCATGGACCGTACTGCACTACCTACTGAAGAAGAGCAGTATGTAGCTTATAAAGAAGTCGCAGAGGCGATGCAAGGTCAATCTGTCATTATCCGTACTATGGATATCGGTGGTGATAAAGATCTTCCTTACATGGATCTGCCACAAGAAATGAATCCATTCTTGGGCTGGCGTGCTGTACGTATCAGTTTAGATCGTCGTGAAATTCTACGTGACCAATTACGTGGTATTTTACGTGCATCTGCACATGGCAAACTGCGTATCATGTTCCCAATGATCATTTCAGTAGAAGAAATTCGCGAACTGAAAAAAGCGATCGAAGAATATAAAGTTGAATTGCGCGCTGAAGGTTTAGCATTCGATGAAAACATCGAAATCGGTGTGATGGTTGAAACACCAGCTGCAGCAGCGATTGCTCATCATTTAGCTAAAGAAGTGAGCTTCTTCTCTATCGGCACAAATGATTTAACTCAATACACATTAGCAGTAGATCGTGGTAATGAGATGATTTCTCATCTTTACAACCCACTTTCACCAGCTGTATTGACTGTTATTAAGCAAGTCATTGACGCATCTCACAAAGAAGGCAAATGGACTGGTATGTGTGGTGAGCTTGCAGGCGACGAACGTGCTACCCTACTCCTACTTGGTATGGGCTTAGATGAATTCTCAATGAGTGGCATCTCAATCCCAACAGTGAAGAAAGTTATTCGTAACTCTAACTTCGCTGAAGTACAAGCAATGGCGACTGAAGCACTATCTTTACCAACGGCTGCAGAAATTGAAGCTTGTGTAGAGAAATTCATCGCAGAAAAGACTAATAACTAATATAATTAGTTGATTTCAAAATATTCTTAGGAGAGCAACATGGGTTTGTTTGATAAATTAAAGAAATTAGTATCTGATGACAGCACTAAAGCTGGTGCTATTGAGATCATCGCACCTCTTTCAGGCGAGATTGTGAACATTGAAGATGTGCCAGATGTCGTATTTGCTGAAAAAATTGTTGGTGATGGTGTCGCGATCAAGCCAACTGGCAATAAAATGGTTGCACCGGTAAATGGTACAATCGGTAAAATCTTCGAAACTAATCACGCTTTCTCTATCGAGTCTGACGATGGTATTGAGCTTTTCGTTCACTTCGGTATTGATACTGTAGAGCTGAAAGGTGAAGGCTTTACTCGTGTAGCTGAAGAAGGTCAAACTGTAAAAGCTGGTGAGACTGTGATTACTTTTGATCTAGCACTTCTAGAAGAGAAAGCTAAATCAACACTAACACCTGTTGTTATCTCTAACATGGATGAAATCAAAGAGCTTAATAAGCTTTCTGGTTCTGTTGTTGTTGGTGAAAACCCAGTAATCAAAGTAACTAAATAATCACCTCGATTATTAGCTACAAAATGACGCTGCCTTTATAGGTGGCGTTTTTTTATGCCTGAATTTTGATGTAATGGGTTATGACTGGTATCAGCTTACAAATAATTGGAATAATCATTGATATGAAAGTAACAGAAAAGAAAAAGCCCCTTTTCCTTTGAGAGAACTGGGGCTCATTTTTTGGTCATCAGCGCCTATGTGGAGATCAAGAGAAATGATCACATTACTGATGAACCATACATAATTTTTGTAAAAATGAGCAGCAGGTGAGAGATGAGAGAGCTTTTCATTCAATAAAAATTATGCATTGCCAAGTCATTCTTATTCACGCGCTCACGTCTGAACATAGTAAATAAGAAATCCTAGCGACTACTGCAATAACGTTAATGCAGAGTTCGGCAACTGTTTAGCTTGAGCAAGAATTGATGTCCCTGCCTGCTGTAAAATTTGTGCTTTTGTCATTTGTGTTGTTTCTTTAGCAAAATCGGTATCTCTAATGCGGCTATTTGATGCCTCAACATTCTCTTGGATGTTTGCTAAGTTATTAATACTATGGCTTAAACGGTTCTGTTTCGCCCCTAAATCTGCACGTTGTGAATCGACATATTTCAATGCTGAATCCACTATACTTATTGCATTTTGCGAGCCAGCTACTGAGGTTAAATCAATATCTTGAACTGTGGTCAGTACACCTGTATTGGTTAATCCTAATTCTGTTGCCATGTTGCCAGTAATTGACATTGAACCAGACAAATCTTTATCTGATACAAATACTTGTAGTTCACCGTTATCACCGACTGAAGCGCTAATCATGTCTGATTGCCCATTGAGGTATGTCGCTACTTGTTCAATATCATCACCTGATTTAAGCGTGAGATCGATACTAACGAGTTCACCATCTTGAGTTTGAAAGTCAAACTTTAGGTCATTACCTGACTCTGGCACCTGCCAGTTTATGTCTTTACCTTGAGAGCCAGTAAATGTTGTCCCACCCATACGGCTATCATCGGCACGAATACTTGTTAATGCCATAATCATCGCTTCACCAGAGTTTGAGCCAATTTGGAAAGAAGCCTCACCAAATGATCCATTCAATAAACGACGGCCACCAAATGATGTAGTTTCAGCGATACGGTTTAGTTCAGCCTGCAGTGCTGTTGATTCTTCATTAATCGCATTACGTTCAGCATCTGTATTACTACCATTAGACGATTGAATGGCTAAATCACGGACCCTTTGCAAGATGTTAGTTGACTCATTCATTGCCCCTTCAGCCGTTTGAGCAATCGAAATACCATCATTGGCATTGCGCATAGCAACGTCAAGACCACGTGACTGAGTCGTTAAGCGATTGGATATCTGCAAACCTGCAGCATCATCTTTTGCACTGTTAATTTTATGCCCAGAAGACAAACGTTCCATTGATGTAGTTAAGTCATTCGATGCTTTATTTAAGTAACGTTGCGCCGTCATTGCTGAGACATTGGTATTAACATTTACAGCCATTGCTTGCTCTCCTGTCGAGTCCACACAATCTATATGCGAAGTGGTCAGCTTTACTCTTATTCAGAAAAGCACTGACCGTAATATCTATTATATAAATTATAAAGCAATTACCATGCCACATTAATACCTACATCATTTAAATAAAAACCAATTATTATCAATAGCTTAACTTGATACGTTGGATTTAAAAAACAATGTGGCAAGGTTATTCCGCTTTTATAACTGCCAATGAGTGCTACTTTCCCCTTCATTTTCCTATGATTAAATATAGTTAAATAAGGTCAAATCTTTGGTTTTCCCAAATGCTTGCTGTGAAGCCTGTAACGCACGTGAGTTTTCATTAAAATCGATAATCGCTTTAGAATAATCTAAATCTTCAAAGCTGCTTTTTGATTTTTCTAACGAGAATTTAAAATCTTCATGTTGATCTTCATGTGTATCGAGCGACTTTAAACGCACACCGGTTTCTGTTCTTGCTTGGTTTAAATGAATATAAGCGGCATGTAATTCTTCTGTCACTTGATGAAGATGTGCCGTTGCAGAGCTATCAGAGACAGAATAACCTGCCCACTCTTGTGCATTTTTCATGCTATCAAATAAACTAAAAGTGTTACTCGGTTCAAGGGTAATTGCATCCCCTTTGGTAATCGGCCCTTTCAATTGGATATTCAAGCCTTGATATTCAATCCCACTTTGAGGATCAAACTCCTCAGCTTGAACAATAATATCGTTTCTCTCTAACTGATAGCCAAACTGACCATTAGCCATATCCACAAAAGTAACTTTGTAAGTTGAAATATCATCGCTATTTTGATTTGTCGCTTGTTCAACTAATAATTCCGATGCCGGTTGTAAATCATAGCTAGGCGCGTAGTCACCTAATGGATTCGGTATCTCCATGAATAAGCGATTACCTGGATCATTAATCGGCATATCAACATGATTCGCAATTCTCATTTTTCGTTGATAATTATCACCGCTATAAGCCACAGAGCCAGTGCTATCTCTAAAAAATGGCTGTGTCTTGGATTTTGTGCCGGCAAATGTGTAATTACCACTTTCATCTCGAGAATTAACCATATTTAAAAGATTATTCTCTATCTCATTAATCTCTCTAGCCTTTGCTAAGCGGTCTTCTGGAGAGAGTGCACCATTTATCATCTCCATCACACCACGCTTAGCTTCATCGATAAAGTTTTCGCTGTTATCGATCATCACTTCATGGTGCTCTAGGCGATTGCGCGTTAATGTTATCGTATCAATATACTGATTGATCTCTTGCGCTTGCTGGCCAATGTTTTGCAAATAATGCGTTGCCAGAGGGTTATCACTTGGTGACTGCAGTTGCTTACCAGAGGCTAATTGCGCTTGGTTATGATGTACCTTTCCTTCTTGGCGACGAAGATCATTTTGCACCGATTGATAATTATGAAAACTTGAAACTCGTGTTAACATTTATCCTCTCCTCTACCTTAACTGTAAGATAGTGTTGAAAGTATCATTCGCTGCTTGCATCACTCGAGAGGACGCCATGTAAGCTTGTTGAAACTTCATCATATTTGCCGCTTCTTCATCTAAATTCACCCCAGAAATAGCGGCAACACGTTCTTGTGCTGACTCTTTTTCCAATGTTGCAACTTCATTTAAACGAATAGCGGTTGATGTTTTAAGGCCGACATCTGTATTTAAGTTATGATAAATATCAATAAGGGTGCTATCCCCATCATTGGAATTTTTATCCGTCTGAATAGATAGCATTTTTAATAAATTGCCATTATCCCCTTCAGAAGCGGTTAAATTAGCCGTAAATTTATCGTTACCCAGCGCTCCAGGTGTTAATTCAAACGTTGTACCTAAAACGGTAATAGGTTTGGTTGGTGGGTAAGTTTCTGGTGGCAATAGCATTTTTCCTGAAGTATCCGTCACGGCAAACTGATCGCCCTGTGGTGACACTATCACTTCAAATTCTTTTAGATCGCCAGCCTTTATAATAGAAAACTCGGCACTACCTTGAGCTTGAGTCGTTGATGCGGCAAAACTTTGTGCGGCTAGCTCTCTTGGATCATTAATCGCCAATTGGATTTGTGCTGCTGAATTTCGCGTCGGTCGTAATAACACCTTTTCCCCAATGGCAGGTTCGCTGCGGATCTCTACACGTAAACCATCAAGAGAGAATGATGAGCTCGCAGCATCAGGCTGAACCGTCATAACTTCACCATTTGGTTTCATGATATTGTATTTCGTGCCGTCATATTTAAGTGAATACTCACCACTTTCAAGTTGGTTAGTATCTGAAATATAAACAGCAACATCCGCTGGTGAATTAGCATTGGTGACGACGCGTGATTTTGCCATATCTTCCGAATTGATATCTCGGTACAGATCACGACCAACTTGCCCGTTCATATCGATACCTTGCGACTGTAAACGGTTAACTTGATCCGAAAAAGAAGCAGATAATCGACCTAATTCATCCATAACTTGCGGAATATGCTTATCACGATAGTCTAATAAAGCGCCGATCTTTCCATCAATCTCATCGACTTTTATTGCTTTAATCCCCTTGCCTTCTACGATAGCAAGACGATGCTGATGAACATCAGGATCACCATCAATCCACTTTAATTGGCTCGCTTCACTGCCTGAAACTAAAGTGTGACCATTACCAATATGTACGTTGTAGCCTTCAGAGTGGCTACGTGGTGTAACGGTTACTTTCGTATATTGTGCAAGTTCATTAATAAGCTTTTCATGTTGATCGCGTAAATCATTATGTGGCCCTGGCGTTTTTATCATTTGCCTATGCACATCACGAATCTCTAAACCTATTTGGTTCATCCTTTCCACACCCACCTCTAATGTTTTATTAGTAACATCAGACTGCTTACGCACGGTTTCATGGAAATTGTTTAGGTTTTGACTAATTAAGCCCGCTTTTTCAAGTACGACTTTACGCGCACCAAGATCGTTAGGGCTATTAGCTAGTGTCGAGACAGAATTAAACCATTCATTAAGATTCTCTGGGATTTTTCTCGATGTCGCCGATGACAGTAAGCCTTGCAGCATGTCGAGGTTGCCCTCTGAATCGGCTTTATTAGCGGCATTGGTGGTCGAAAGGTTTAATTCATTAACGGCAAACTGATCCCATGAGCGGCGAACATTTTCCACATGTACACCCATGCCATAAGTTTGGCCGCCTAATTGCCGTGGTGAACTGGCACCTTGAACCACAGATTGTCGGCTATAACCTTCAGTATTGGCATTGGATATATTGTGCCCGGTTGTATTTAGCTGTCTTTGAGCCGTCAGAACACTTTGTGCGCCTAAATTCAGCAGATCTGATGCCATAATCCCCCCAAAAACAAATTAACTTATATCGTCAATGACCACTTAATATAACCAAAGCAATATCTATACCAACATAAAATTAGTGATAAAAAAGGCTTACCATGAAGGTAAGCCATTCTATTAGTTCATATTATCTATCTGCTTTTTAATATTCAAAATTTTATCAGCGTAGTTAGGGTCTGTCGCATAACCTGCCTCATGAATAGCATGAATAAATTGCTCTGAGCCTGCCGAGTCGTTTAGTGCTGTTTCATAGCGTGGATTGGCATTTAAGAACTGAACATAATCATTGAAACTCTCTTGGAACGAGCCATAAGAACGAAATGCTGCTGTCTCTTTAACTGGCGTGTTATCGTAAAATTCTAAGGTTTGGGTCGCGACTTTATCCCCGCGCCAACTTCTATCCGCTTTAATATTAAATAAGTTATTTGTTTGCTGTTGCGAGTTCTTAACTATCTTACTGCCCCAACCTGTCTCTAATGCCGCTTGTGCAAGTAACAGTGAGGGATCAACGCCTAACGCTTGTGCGGCTTTATTTGCATAAGGTCTCATCGATTGCACAAAGCTTTGCGGTGAGTCGAAGGTCACTGGGACTGCTGCTTGGTGGCTTTTCGATGCAGCAGGACCTTCTAAGGTTGTGTTTGCGACATCTAAAGATTTGCGATGTTCTGCTTTTGAGTCCAATAAGCGATTTTGCGCTTCACGCGCTTTTTCTTCATTAACAGGAACTTTCAGTGATGTATTAAATGCTTCATTACGTAACGTTACTTCACTCTCATCACTGCCTTGACCAGCGGTTAACTGAGCAACAATCATATCAGCGAGGCCTAAAGAGCCTGAAGCACTTAGCTCACTCGACATTTGTTCATCAAGCATTTGGCGATAAAACTGCTCATTTTGACTATCAAACATATCGGACTTAAACGCAGTGTTAGCATCACGCATCGATTTAAATAGCATATTAGTAAAAATCGATTCAAACTGTTTTGCTGCAGCAGTTAGTGCTTGTTTTTCATCTTCACTTTCACCACTAACGGCCTGCTGACGTAGTTTATCTAAGCTCGATATATCGTGTATAAAACCTAGGTCTGTTGAGTTATTTATCATAATGCTAACTTCCGTTAAATGACGATCAACTGGCCTTCGATTGCGCCAGCTTGTTTCAGTGCTTGTAAAATAGCCATAAGATCAGAAGGTGCAGCACCCACTTCATTAACAGCACGAACAAGATCATCTAACGTTAATCCTGGCTCAAACTTAAACATCTTCCCTTCTTGCTCTGTAATACTAATATCAGAGTCAGGAACAACAACGGTTTGACCACCAGCAAATGGATCTGGTTGGCTAACGCTCAAGTTCTCTTTAATCGCAACGGTCATACCACCATGTGTTACTGCAGCCGCTCTTAAACGCACATGCTTACCAACAACAATCGTGCCCGTTCTTGAGTTAACAATTATTTTTGCCGCACCATCAGCTGGATTAAATTCGACATTTTCGACTGCAGATAAGAAAGCAACACGCTGACTTATTTCTCGAGGTGCTCGAACACGTACAGAAGTGGCATCAATAGCCGAGGCCATTTGCGGACCAAGGAAGTTATTTACAGCATCAGCCATACGCTGTGCAGTCGTAAAATCAGATTGGATCAAGTTGAAAGTAATATAGTCGCCACGTCCAAATGGGCTCGGGATTTCTCGCTCTACCATAGCGCCACTTGAAATTAAGCCAACGGTTGGGTTATTACCGACAATTTTAGAGCCATCAGCACCTTCAGCACTGAAGCCACTCACCACTAGATTACCTTGAGCGATAGCGTACACTTCGCCATCTAAACCTTTTAGGGAAGTTTGAATTAATGTACCACCACGCAGGCTTTTTGCCGAACCGATTGAAGAGACGGTAACATCCACTTGCTGACCTTGTTTACTAAAGGCTGGAAGCTCTGCCGTTACCATGACAGCGGCAACATTTTTGGTTCTTGGCTTCGTACCAGGTGGCAATTGAATGCCGAAGTTTTGCAGCATGGCATTGAAGCTTTGATCAGTAAATGGTGTCGACTCACCAGTGCCCGGAAGACCTGTCACAAGACCATAACCGATAAGTTGGTTACTACGTACTCCTGCAACTTTAGCGACATCTTTTATACGTGCTGCTTGTACACTGTTCGCGAGGAACATCATACTTAAAAATAAAAGAGTCAGCTTTTTCATGGTTATTGCCTTATCATTGCACTGTAAAAACGTAATTAATTTAGTAAGCCGCTAATTGTTTTGTTGCCGCTTTACAAAGATACATTAAAGAATCGTGCCAAGAATCCTGGCTCTTGCATATCTTGCTGCACGCCGGTTCCTGAATATTGAATTCGTGCATTCGAAACTCGGTTTGATGCAATGGTATTATCAAAATCAATATCATCAGGTCGAATCGTACCGCTTAAACGTACGTACTCATCACCAGTATTCAGGGTTAGCCATTTTTCACCGCGTATAATCAAGTTACCATTGGCTAGTACTTCAATAACTTCCACGGTAATCGAGCCGCTAAGACTGTTACTTTGGTTAGCCGATGAGTCACCTTTAAACGAGTTGTCATTTTTCAAACCATAAGAAAAGTTATATCTATCAATCGTTAACTCTTGACCACCAACCATTAAAGGATCCATGCTTGAATCGTTCTTTTTTGATAAATCAGCATTAGCACTTTTTGCCGCTTTAGTCTTTTCATCCAGCGTAACCGTGATAATGTCACCAATGCCTCGCGGTTTGTAATCGTTATAAAGGCTATTCATATGATCGGCATTAAACAACGAACCAGTTGCTGCTGCATAATGCTCTGGTTTTTGCTGAGGATGAATCGGCGCCCATGCTGGATCGCCCTGCACAGGATCATTACGACCACGTAAAGTATCGATAATGCCTGAACTCTCATCTTGGGAGCGATCACCTTCAACGGCATCAACGACTGTCGTTACTTGCTCAATATCATTTTCAATTGGCGGTGTTAATGCAACACAACCGGATAGTAAAAAGAGCAAAATAAAACTGAACAAATATCTCATGCTAGAACCTTGTAATAAAACCTTAAACAGAAAAGTACTTATAGCTGTTGATTGACAAAGCTCATCATATTATCAACGGCAGAAATTACTTTAGAGTTCATTTCATAAACACGTTGTGCTTCGATCATGTTAACCAATTCTTCGGTCACATTAACATTTGATGTTTCTAGCATCGATTGACGCAGTTGACCAAGACCATCTAGACCAGGAATACCTTCTTGCGGATCCCCACTCGCTCCGGTTGGTAAGTACAAGTTTTGCCCAATAGGTTCAAGACCACCAGGGTTAACAAAATCAGTTACCGTTATCTGCCCAACCACGACATTATCTTGTTCACCACGCATGCGAACGGAAACTTCACCATCGGTGCCAACAGTCACTGAGATAGCTTCATCTGGGATAGCAATTTCAGGCTCGAGTGGATAACCTGAACCCGATGTTACTATGGTACCTTCGCCATTTAGAGTAAATTGACCATTACGCGAATAACCAATATTGCCATCAGGCATCATAATTTGGAAAAAACCATCGCCTTCTACCATCATATCTAAGCTATTAGATGTGGTTTGAGCGTTACCATGCGTATGCACTTTTTGAGTGGCAACAACTTTTGAACCGGCACCAAGCATTAAGCCACTCGGTAGTTCTGTATTTTGTGATGATTGACCACCCGGTTGGTTGATATTTTGATAAAAAAGATCTTCGAATACCGCACGACTTTTTTTATAACCAATGGTTGAAGCATTGGCTAAGTTATTAGAAATTGTCGAAATATTAGTTTGTTGTGCGTCTAAACCTGTCTTACTTACCCATAGTGCTGGATGCATGATTACCTCCTTAAAAAATCTATTAGCTCATACGTAATAATGAATCGGACGATCTGTCCATTTCTTCAGCCGTACTCATCATTTTTACTTGCATTTCAAATTGGCGTTGAAGATCAATTAAGCTAGTCATTTCCCCAACCGCATTAACGTTACTTCCCTCTATTGCGCCCGTTTGAACTTGCACATTAGCGTCGGCTTCATAAGGTGTATTGGGTGTTTTGGAACGAAATAAACCATTAGTATCTTTAAATAACGTTTGATTATTAGTACGAGTAAGCTTGATACGATCAATCACTTCCATGGCATTCGCTGGTGCCCCTTGAGGAAGTACCGAAATCGTACCGTCACGACCAATTTCAACTTTGCTTAATGGAATAGGCAATGTGATTGGAGCGTCATTATTACCTAGTACTAAATGGCCACTGGCATTCATTAACATGCCATTTGGATCAATATTAAGGTTACCATTTCTTGTTAGGCCTTCTTGACCGGTTTGATCAAGAACGGCAAGCCAACCATCACCCTCTATGGTGATATCTAAATCACGTCCAGTGGTAATCACGCTGCCTTGAGCAAAGTTTTGACCTGGGCGCTCTGTCATACTGAATACACGAGTCGGTAAACCATCACCATATGCTTGCATCGATCGAGCTTGTGCTAAATCGGCACGAAAACCTGTCGTACTTACGTTTGCTAAGTTATTTGATCTTAACTGTAATGCTTGCATATTTTGCTTGGCGCCACTCATGGCTAGAAACAATGCGCGATCCATATTTTGCTCCAAAAATCATCATTCAGATTTAAATAAGCAAAATATATGCCACAAGGGTAATATCTTTATTTTTCAGAAGGATACAATTTAATCAATTGCTATCATAGAAAGGAAGTAAATAGTTTCGTTGCCACAAGAAGGCAACCGGCAATGAGGGTGGCAAAAAGTGTCACGATCAATAATCGCGACACTTTCACGCTATGAACAACTAGCGGATTTGTAAAATATTCTGTTGTAGTTGGTTATGTACTTCTAATGAACGAGAGTTAGCTTGGAAGTTACGTTGAGCTGAAATCAAATCAACGAGCTCTTGGGTCATATCGATATTCGATTGCTCTAGAGCACCATTACTGATCGTACCAAAAGAACCTTTATTCGATTCACCCCAAATTTTAGCGCCTGAGTACTGAGTCGAGTCCCATTGAGTACCGCCTTTTTTGTCTAGCCCTTGCTCATTGGGAACACGAACTAAACCAACACGCCCTAATGTCACGTTTTGCCCATTAGAGTAAGTACCTAACACGCTACCATGCTCATCAAAGTCAATTTTAGTTAAGAAGCCAGTAGTCGCACCATCTTCATTAAATTTTGTCAGTTCAAAAGGCGCGGCAAACTGAGTCGCCGAATTTAAATCCATCTTCAACGTTTGCGTAGCGTCAGCACCGTTCATCTCTAGTGGTGGTGTCGCTTGGTCAAAGGCTACACTATTGATCGGTAAACCGTTATTTAGACTTGCTAGCGTACCATCATTGTTGAACTTCATCGTATGACCAACATGACCCGAACCAGCTATCGCATCGCCACCATCAATATTAACGGCTTTTTCCCCTTCAGAGTCAGTCACCGTGTAGTACGATTGCCACGTATTCTGATCACCTTGATCTTTAAGGTAGTAAGTCGTTAATTTATAAGATTGACCCATTGAGTCATAAATCGTTGATGACGTCGAACGGTTGTACGAATCTGAATCATTAAAATCGAACTGGAGAGGATCTTTTAGCTCTGCATTTGCAGGTAAGTTAACCCCGATTTCTATATTCTCTGTTTGTTTTGGCTTACCAAACTCAGCTGGAATATTAAGCGGTTTTGGTTCGTAAGAAGTCACTTCACCTGTATCAGCATTCACATCGTAACCGAGAACAAATTGTTCATTAGAGGTCACCATGTAATTATCTTTGTTTAAATGAAAAGCACCATTACGTGTTAGCTCGTTTTGCTCAGGAGCTAGGCGGTCTTTCGCAACAGCAAAAAAACCAGTACCACTTACTCGTAGGTCCATTGGGTTGCTCGTATAAATATTAGAGCCTTCATGGAACTGTTGAGCAACCTTATTCGCCTGTGCACCGCCACCTGGGGTCGTTTTAGCGTTGGTGAATAAAGAACTCGAATAAACATCGCCAAATTCTGCGCGCGACTCTTTAAAACCAAAGGTATTCGCATTGGCAATGTTATTACTGGTTGTGTTTAGATCTAACTGAGCGGCCGATAAACCACTTAATGCAACATGTGACATACTTAAAACTCCTAATCTAGCTTACCGACTCTTACGCCTGACCAACTTCGAGTACTTCTGCAAGTCGAACTGGGGATTCAAAACCAGCAAGATTGAGGAGTACATTGCCATCCCCTTTACCAAGCAATACGCTATTTACATTGGCGTAAGTTGATACCGGAAATTCTGTATTATCACCATCTAAAAGGCCTGAGGCTTTAATGTTATATTTACCAGCAGGTAGAGGGTTACCACTTTCGTCATTACCATCCCAGTCAACGCGTGTATCACCCGCTGGCTGAGCACCAACATTAAAGGTACGAATAAGTTGACCGACTTCATTTTCAACACGCACTAGGACTTGATCCATCGCTTGTGGAAGTTTTACCATCGCACCCATGCCTTGTTCATCGGCTTTTAATCCAGCAGCACCTGGAACTAACACATCACGGCCAACTAGCGAAGAAGCTTGCAGTGCTTGGTTAGAGGTCATAGATGAGTTCAAGTTTTCAAACTGTGAATTCATTTTGCCAATACCATCTACCGTTGCAAATGAAGCCATTTGAGCAATCATTTGATCGTTACCCACGGGTTTAAATGGATCTTGCTGTGCTAATTGCTTGGTCAATAAAGACAAGAAATCTTCTTGCTTTAAATCTTGCTTACCCGTTGACTCATCAGCTTTCTTTTCACCTTGTAGCCTTTTAAGCTGATCAGCGTAAGATAAGCCACCTTGATTAATATTATTTATTCCAGCCATACGCTACCCCTAGAACCTTATTGACCCATCTGCAGCGTACGTAGCAGCATTTGCTTACTCGAATCTGCTACCTGTACGTTGGTTTGATATGCACGTGACGCAGAGATCATATTTGCCATCTCTTCCATCACATTCACATTCGGCTTATAAATATACCCTTCATCATTAGCTAATGGATGATCTGGGTTATATTCAGCATTCAATGGTTTATTGCTTTCAACAATACCTAAGACTTTTACCGGTACGTTATGATCTTTGTTATAACGCGCCTTACTTAATTCTGCACCAAATACGGCATGGCGAGCTTTATATGTGTCTTTCGCTGAGCTACTGACACTGTCGGCATTCGCTAAGTTACTAGAAGTGGTATTTAGACGAATAGATTCCGCGCTCATTGCTGAACCCGTCACATTGAATACGTTAAATAAACTCATCTAGTTACTCTCCTTTAATTGCTTTTGTTAAGTTTTTAAACTTGCCACCTAAGAAATCTAAAGAGGCCTGGTGTCTAATTTGGTTTTGCATGAAAATGTTACGCTCTAAATCAACATCAACGGTGTTACCATCCCCAGTATCCGGTTGAGTTGGAATGCGATACATCTGCTCACCAACGACAACACTAGAGGCAGGAATATGCCGTCCATTAGTCCGATTAAGGCCAATGCTTGCCCCTGAGCTTGCCGCTTGTAATGCTTTATTGAAATCCATGCCCTTTGCTTTATAGCCTGGCGTGTTCGCTTGAGCTATGTTTGAGGATACAACCTCAGCATTTCGCTCGCGTACACCGACAGTATGTTGGTGTATTCCAAGTGCTTTATCAAAAGAAATAGCCATGTTTACCTCAACTATAAAACACCGATAATCAAATCAGCATGAATTCATCTATATAAACACTAGCAATATACATACCAGTTTTTAATTAGGTAACAATAAGCGAAAAAAAACCCAGAACAAAGGCTGGGTTAGTATAAAAGTATTGACTGTTTTTACTTCAGTTTATAAATAATACCAGGATTACAACGCACCATATCAAAACGATCGGTTAAACCTGTCAGTGACTCTGAAGCGCCTAACAACAAGTAACCTCCAGGTGTTAAACTATTCGCCATTTGATTCAAAATCCTACTCTTCATTTCTGGAGAAAAATAGATCAATACATTGCGACAAAAAATAATGTCAAACTTACCTAATAAAGCATAACTATCCAACAAATTTTGTGGGCGAAAACTCACTAGCCGTTGGACATTATCTTTTACCTTCATTTTATCATCTGGCGCATTTTCAAAAAAGAATCGACGACGCTCAGGTGACAGTCCTCTACCAAGAGCAAGCTGGTCATAAACACCGGCTCGACACATATCAAGCATGCTTGGTGATATATCGGTACCAACAATTGAGACATTCGGTATTAAACCAGGTTTACGCGCTTGGGTTTCTAAAACGGTCATCGCCATAGAGTAAGCCTCTTGACCTGACGAGCTTGCAGCAGACCAAATTTTTAAAGGTCGCTTATTTTTCTCAGCTAATTCTGGTAATAACTTATCTGCTAATACCGTAAAAGGATAATTATCTCTAAACCACAATGTCTCGTTGGTTGTCATTGCATCCACTGCAGCAACTTGTAACTCTCGATTATGCCCAGTAACCACTTCTTTTAGTAAATCGGCTAATGTAATGAATTTAAAAGCTGTAACCAATGGGCTTAATCGACTGCGAACTAAATATTGCTTACTATCACCAAGAACAATGCCACATCGAGCCTCTAAAAATCGACTGAAGTCTCGATACTGTTGTTCATTGATTGTTATTGCTGTCATGGATATCTCTTTTATTCTTTCGTCACTGCTACTTTAACAGCAGAACCGAGCTCATCAGGATTAAATTTAGCAATAAACTCATTAGCACCAACTCGTTCAACCATTGCTTGGTTAAAAACCCCACTCAATGAGGTGTGCAAAATAACATGTAAATCTTTTAATTGAGGATGACGGCGAATTTCTGCCGTTAAAGTGTAGCCATCCATTTCTGGCATTTCTATATCCGAAATAACTAAAGAAATCTGCTCATAAATACTGCCTTCTTTAGCCATTTCTATCAGTGTATTATAGGCTTCTTTGCCATCTTTCACAGCAATTGCCTCAAAACCTATCGATGTGATTGCTCGCTGTACTTGCTTACGTGCTACCGTCGAATCATCGGCAATTAAAATACGACGAACTATTGGATTTTTCTCTTCTGCTTTCGTGATATCTTCAGCAATTGAGCTATCCATAGTTTCATCACTTGGTGCTAATTCCATCAATACTTTTTCAACATCAAGAATTTCTACCATTTCATCATCAATATGGGTAACAGCCGTTAAGTAGTTTGCTTTACCTGCACCTGAAGGCGGCGGTAAAATTGCTTCCCAATGCATATTAATGATTCGTTCGACAGAGCTGACTAAGAAGCCTTGAATGGTACGATTAAATTCAGAAATTACCACAAAGCATTTATCTACATCAGTTGTTGGTCGACCACCAATAGCTAGACTCAGGTCAATAACAGAGATCGTTTGCCCGCGAATGTGTGCTAAGCCTTTAACTAAAGGGTGCATATTGGGCATTGATGTTAATTTCGGGCACTGGAGGACTTCCTTCACTTTAAACACGTTAATACCATAACGCTGACGACCCATTAGCCGAAATGTGAGTAGCTCTAATCGATTTTGTCCCACAAGTTGCGTTCTTTGATTCACTGAATCAAGGATCCCCGTCATAAGTTGCTCTCCATTTAAAACAATTAATGCAAAAAGTGATAGTCTACTACAGGCGACTTAACACTAGAGACAAACAATGACACATCCATCAACTGGTTTACATCGATTTTTTCTCAATTCGTGCTGGGCGTTCCATAGAAGTATTACATACTCTATCGGTATTCTACTCGTTTTGTTTAGCTTTTTCTCATATAGCGCAACACCAGAGCAAATAGCTCAAATCCAAACGGCAGCGGAGCAGTATGTTATTGACCATTTAGAGCCTCCACGTGGTGGGCAACTCTCCGCACGAGCAGCCAGTATCGATACTCGGGTAAAGGCTTCTGATTGCCCAGATACGTTAGAAACCAGTTCATCGAACATTGGATCATCAAGCTCTAATGTCACCGTTCTGGTTCAATGCCAAGCTGATAATTGGCGTATGTACGTACCTGTACGAGTGTCCACTGCGATGCCTTTGATTACAGCAACAAGAAATTTAGCCCGTGGTGAATTAATAGATCAAGCAGACATTGCAATTGAAATGATTGATTTACATAGATTTAGACGTCAAGGATTTACTGACAGTTCACATGTAGTTGGCGCTAAAGTAAAAAGGAACATTCGCCCTGGAAATGCCATTGAAAGAAATGACATTTGTATTGTATGCCGTAATGAAAAAGTCGTGATACAAGCAGTAAAAGGCACAATGACGATAACGACTCGTGGTACGGCGCTATCTGACGGTTCAGCAGGCGATCAAGTTAGAGTGAAAAATGACAAATCTCAGCGTATAATTGAAGGGCAAGTGACTGGAATTGGTCAAATAACGATTCAACTTTAAATAAAAAAATTCAAAAAAGATTAAAGTTTTAGCCACTAAAGTCGATAATAGTAATACTGACACCACACTGATGAAATAAGGCTCTCATATGGCAAACATTGATCAACTTCGTTCAGCACAAGCGCAAGCCTATGCAACGAACAATCGCACACAAGGGCGAAATCAAGCAGCAGAGACAACAACATCTCAGAATGCAGCAAAGCCAGCAGCAAATACTCAGGATGCGGTTTCGATCAGCTCCCAAAGTAAAGCAATGGGCCAACTGCAACAAAATATGGCTAATGAGCCAAGTTTTGACAGCGCTAAAGTTGCAGCAATTAAAGAAGCAATAGCAAATGGCTCTTATACTGTTGATGCAGAAAAACTTGCGGGCAATATTATGCGATTTGAACAAGAACTGTCTGGCTTATAATTACTAGCCACCACAATAAAAGGTATAAATAGATATGGCTGTACTGAAGGATCTTGTCGACTTTCAATTACAGAGTGCTCAGCAGTTGTCTGAGCTATTAGTGGATGAAAAAAAGGCCATTACTCGCCGTATCTCCAGTGAAATTGAGCAGCTAGCCAAACAAAAGGTCACTTTGATTACTCAATTAAAACAGACCGATCAACGTATATCTGCGCATCCTCACCTTACACAACTCACCAACGATGAAAACTTAAAGCTATCTGTTGAGCGTATCCAGTCTATTATCCATGACTGCCAGCAAGCGAATATGATTAATGGTCAAGCTTTGGCTAGAGCTCAGCTAAGTTTTAACAAGCTTAATAATTTAATGCAGCAAAGTCATGGAAAGATAGGCATGACTTATAATGCAGGCGGCCAGACTCATACAATTTCAACGTTAGGCACCAACTTAAAAGCGTAACGTTTCCTTGTATTTACGCTTATCTAGTTAAATCTTAAAATAGTGTTTGTTGACGCTTTTCTGGAATAGTTTGCACTTCACCATATGACTTTAATCGATCCATTTTCTGGATATCAAGCTGTAATTCGGTTACGTAACTATCCCCTACAGGATAACTTCTTAGAACTTCAGCACCACGTATAACACCATCAACCGCCCCTGTTGTCGACTCAACACCCAGACGTTGATCGCTAAGCTGAGCGTGACCACTTATGCGCAGCCCATAAACCTGCTCTGCTAATTCACGATAGGCATCTATCTTCGACGCTCTCATTGCACGAATTCGTTGCTCTTCTTCTGTTCTACCGCTTTGCTCACTGATGGTTGCATAACCAACGGCCAATAAGTGATCTTCCGAACGTATTACTTGCAGCGGTTGGCAGCCAACAAGCATAAATACCACGATACACAAAAACAGATGTTTCATCACTAATTCCTATGGGCGTAAAATAACAGTACTTGGTTGCTTGATTGTTGGGTTAGAACGAATGATCACGCCATCCTCTGTACGTATGGTATTTAATGTATCAAGATCTCGCCCTATTCGGTCTGCAGGTAAGAAACCCTGAGCAGAAGCGACAACAATACGAGTTTGTATGCCAATCACACGCGCATTAATTAGTACGCCGCCATCTTGACGCAACATAGTACCAGTAAGTACATATTGTACTTCTTGCTTTTCAGATAACTCTTTCCAATCACGACTTAAAGCAAAGTCACCTTGGTGAGTAATTTGAATTGAACCTGTTGTTTTATAGTCGACTATCTTAAAACCTCGGCGCTGAAGTTGATAAATAAAACCTTCGGCTACAGAGTTGCCTAACCAGTTCGTTGCATCTAAATGCTGTAGATCAACAAAAGAAGTGATCGCGACTGGTGTTAACGCTGATACGCTAGTATTCGAAACCAGTAGCTCATCAGTTAAACTTTCAATAAAGAAGTCTAGTGTATGGCGAGGGCTATCAACTAACATAAAATGGCTACCTGTATAGGGTTCTTTGCCATTATAAATTGGTGAATAGGCACAAGATGTCAACAATACTATCGACATAACTATCAGCCATTTTTTCATTATGTAGCTCTCCAAATACACTTATTGATCCCCACGGCATGTCACATAAGTTAAATTTCATTGTATGTACAATTGTGGAACAGTCTTTGCTTTTCTAATTACGCCTATAAAACGGTACTAATCAAAACCCGCTTGTAAACATAAAGCAAAATTTATACCCAATTGGTAAGAAATGAATGAATAAATTATTTTCATGCTTCACATCCATCGCTTTTACTCTACTTTTTTCCTGCTCTGTGCATGCCTCTTGGTATGAGGTCACTGGAGTTGCAACCATTGTCGCTTCTGACGATGAAGCAAGAATCAACGCGTTAGAGGATGCCGTATACAAAGCGGTCAGCTTCTCAGGAGCCGATATTGGTAGCATTAGTAACTTGCGTACCTATTTAGCTGAAGATCGTAATGAATACCAATTTACCAACCATGAAGTGCGCTATATAGAAGTTGATTCTAAGAAAAAACGTGGCAACCAAATGGCTGTCACTATTCGAATTGATATTTACCCATCGGCAAATGGTTGCCACGTAAATCAATACAAAAAAACATTCCTAGTTGGTCATATTGATATCGCCTCACCACAACAAGCCGTTATGGGCCAAGTGTATAAGATTGGTGATGATTTTAGTCAAGTTCTCAACCGACAATTGAACCAAGAGTCTCACAGTTTTATCTCTGTTGGTACAACCGATTACGCACTTGATAAGCGCCAACCTGAAACGATTAAAATGATCGCTCAAGATACAGGGGCGCAGTATATCCTTTCTGGTGTAATTACCGATTTAACGGCAACCATTGAATCAAAAATATTACTTGATGATGTTATAAATCGTCAGTTTGCTCTAGAAATCCAAGTACTTGATGGTAAAACGGGTCATCAAATACACGCTCAACAATATCGTCAAGTTGCGAAATGGCCGTTTGCTAAAACCAGTCAAGTTGATACGCGAAGTGCGCGTTTTTGGGCTTCAACTTATGGCGAAATGATGCTGCGAGTAAGTCGAAACTTAATGCTTGATCTAGAATCAGAACTGTCATGTAAAATCACCTTACCCGCGGTTTCAGCCACTTATAATAATAAAGTCATGATGGATTTAGGCCGCTTACACGGTGTAAAAGAAGGTGATAAATTACAGCTTTGGCATACAGGTGCCTTTATTGATCAAAATGGTCTACCGCGCAATAAGGTCTCACAAAGCGAAATAACATTAACTGTCGCAAGAGTCTATGAGCAAGAAGCAGAGTTGCTTGTCGACCAAGCTAACTTAGCTTCTAGTATTCAAATTGGTGATGTGATGACTAAGGAATAGATATAACGGTGCTGATAGTCATGGCTGTCAGCAATAATGAGTCTATTGGGTGTAACGTATATGAATTGAATTGGCATGGAGGCCAATTTTTAGACTTGATAGCCTACTTGCTATCTTAGGCACTGTCATGTGTCTTAGCAGTTCGTAGAATAGTATTTACTGTGAGTACAGCTAAGCACGCATCAATACATCAGAATATGTGTTGTGGTGAGAGTAACTATTTTTGATCGTAAATTTTAAACAAAAAAAAGCCGACACTAAGGTCGACTTTTTCAAAGAAGAGTTAAACTTCTGATTAAAGAGCTACAACGTTTGCAGCTTGAAGACCTTTTTGGCCTTGCTCTACTTCAAAAGACACTTTTTGGCCTTCAGCAAGAGTTTTGAAACCTTCAGAAGCGATAGCACGGAAGTGAACGAATACGTCAGCACCGCCGTTGTCTTGAGTAATGAAACCGAAACCTTTCTCTTCGTTAAACCATTTTACTGAACCAGTAGTTTTTGCAGACATAGTATGTCTCCTATAAAAAATTCTTGAAAATATCGCGTTAAACGCGGAGTGTGCTAAGAATCGAATTATTTAATGACGATGAAACTAAGGAAACTAAGGAAACAAAAACGGTTTACGCAGATGTATCTAAGATTTTACTTTCACTTGATGTTACATTTAATAACCCCGAACAACAGAGCGAGGGCAATATTACAGTGTTTAAATTAAATGTATAGTCCTTTTGAAAATAAAATAAAAGAAAAAGAAGAAAACATAAAAATATCAAACACTAAAGACCAAATTAAAAACCAAGGTAATCAAGAGTTACAAGCAAAACTGCTCTGACCACAACGATTAAATTTAGAAGTCTTCATCTAAATAGTCATCAAAATACGCTTCTTCTTCTTCATCGTAAGTGTCGATATCCACTTCAGCTTTAAAGTTTTGACGCTGAATATAGATATCTCGAGTTAATACGTAAGGGTCAGGAGAGTTCTCCAACTGCGCTTCTTGAGGTATCAATAACGCTCGTTTTTCCATGCCCTCAAATGCCCACTTACCAACGCTGGACCAGAAATTAAGATACGAGAGCGGTAAATACATCCCATCAACAGTATCAGCGGCTTCACGTACAGTGACTGGACCGTAGCCAGGTAGCATTAAATAGGGTCCCATACCGACACCGTAATGACCTATCGCATCTCCGAACGCTTTATCATCTAACTTTGTAATACCTGCGGCCCCTGCTATATCAATTAAGCCAAGCAGACCAAAAGTACTGTTAATCCAAAAGCGGTTGAAGTGCGTTACCGCCTTCTCTCCATTACCCATAATCGCATTATTAATAACACTCGAAGGTTCATCTAAGTTAGCTAAGAAATTGGCAATAGCGCGTCTTAACGGCGTGGGAGTGTAGCCAACATAAGCGACGGAGACTGGTCGTACAAAATAAGGATCAAGGTAATCAGAGTTGAGATCCCACATGGCTCGGTTAAAGCCTTCAAACATGCCCTCGGAAGAATCTGGCAGGTTTTCCTCATAAACTAGGGATGTCTCTAATCTAGGCTCATCTAGAGAGGTTTGTTCAGTATCAGGGGCACTACTACACCCTAATAGAAGAATTAATGGTGTACTCATGATCGTATAGCGTAAATAAGATTTCGGCATAATCAGTTATATCATCCTTGATAAAAAAGGCTAGCAATCGCTAGCCTTCTATAATACATAGCAAATATTATGCTAAATGTATAATAGTATTAGTATTGTTGGCTAATCTCCAAACTAACTGGATGGCCAAGCTCTACTACTTCACTTTCACCATACCAATCATTATCACGAGTAGAAACACTACCATCGCTATCAATTCTCGCTTTAACAATAACAGCTTCAAGATCAGACAGCTTTTGCCCTTGAAGCATGCTGTTACCATCATCTAGTACCACCGTCCTAGGAAAGGTGCCTAGTGGGTAACGAGCTGCAGCAATTGGCATAGGTGACCCATCAGCAGGATGAACCGAGACAATTAAACTTGCATCGGCTGGTGCTTGCACCGCATCAGTAATAGAAATCGTTACCGAAACACTTTTACTTGGCGTAAAGGTATCACCCATTTTAGAGCGAGCACTTTCAATACTTCTTTGTAGCATTTCATAGCGGCTATCATCAGGCCCTATCATCTGCTGCATAATGCTCCAGTACTTTGTTGCACCCATATAATCTTGGCGCTCAAATGCATCAAAAGCGAGTAAAGAAAAAACGCGCAAATCGACATAATCTTGCTGCACTAAACGAGTTAGCATTATGCGTGCTTCATTTTGCTCACTTTCATCTTGTGATAACATTAGCGCTTGCGCATAGCCTAAAGCAACATCATCATTATCAGGCTCTAAGCGATACGCTTTTTTCATTGCATCTATCGCCGTAGTCACATCACGGTTTGCTAGACCTATGCGACCTAAAAGTAACCAACCTGTTGAATCACTAGGATTGTGGTACAAGCGCGTACGTAGCGCCAATGTCAAGTCACTCATTTCATCATCCGTTAACGAAGCCCCTTCAGGCGACATCAACTTTTGAGATAAACCTGGAAGGTTTGCATTAACTTGTTGCCACTCTGCCACCTCTTTTGAAGCACCAAACTGAGCATACATAAAGTAACTTAATACCACGACAAATACGCATGATGGTATAAACACAGCCATTGGCGATATTGACGTTTTATCGTGCATTTCTTCCTGGGGTACATCATCAAGTAGGGATTGCTTTAAATCTGCTATTAACGCTTGCTGATCTTCAACTAAGCCCTCTTCTGTTTCGACCTCAAGTTCAGATAAGCGGTCTTTATATAACGCCTTATTTAACTCATCTCGTAACTCAGCATCCTGGTTAGCTTTCTGCTTTATAAATGGGATGGCAACTAGTGCACATGTAAATAAAGTCAGTAACGCTGTCGATATCCAAAAGAACGTCATTATGATTTATCTCCGCTTTTCTGTTCATCTAATAAGGCATTAAGACGTGATTCTTTTTCTTCATTCCAATCATCATCTTGTTTAGCGTCTTCTTGCTGGGATTTACCTCTTCGACTGCGTAAAATGATCAATGAAAAACCAAAGACAATCACACCAATAGGGCCAAACCATAAAATAGCGGTTGCTGGCGTCAAAGGTGGATTATAAGTAACAAAGTTGCCATAGCGTGCAATCATATAATCAATGATCTCACTCTTAGACTTTCCTTCCTTTGTCATTTCATACACTTTTTGACGCAGATCTTGAGCGAGTTCAGCATTAGAATCGCCAATGGTATTATTTTGACACTTAGGGCAGCGAAGCGTCTTGTTCAATTCTTGAAATTGAAGCTCCTGCTCAGTGTTATCAAAAGTATGTATTTCAATTGCTGCATGAGTAGCCAAAGAAAACGCACTACAACATAAAAGAGCCAATAACCACTTTTTCATCAGTTTGCCTCTGCTAATAATTGGTCATACATAGGTTTTAACGTCTGCTCCCAGTTGCGCTCATTAACATCACCGACATGTCGGTAACGAATGATGCCATCTTTATCAATTAAAAATGTCTCTGGTGCGCCATAAACGCCCATGTCTAAGCCCAGCATGCCATTGCCATCATAAAAGGTATGCAGATAAGGGTTACCAAGTTCCTCTAACCACTTGATCGCTTTAGCACGGTCATCTTTATAGTTGAGGCCCATAATTTTAACGCCATTCTCTTTCAGTTCATTTAGGTAATGATGCTCTGCATAACATGTTGGACACCATGTCGCCCACACATTAAACAGCATCGGCTCACCTTTAAAAACCGATTGATCATAGATTTTATCTGCTTGATTCAAATCTTCTAAGCGAAAACTCGGCACTTCTTTGCCAATCAGGACAGACTCAAGCTTAGTTGGATCATCGCCGCCTTGGTTGAGCTTTAATTGCTTAGCAAAAAATAGCGCCAATAAAATAAAAAGGATAAATGGAATAAATAAAGTTTTCTTCATCATTTATGCTTCCTGTTCTTTACGACGAAAACGATAGCGTTTATCGCTGATAGCAATTGCACCACCTAGTGCCATAAAGAGCGAACCAGCCCAAATCCAACGAACAAAAGGCTTGTAATAGATACGTACCGCCCATGAGTGGTTATCATCTAAACGCTCACCCATCGCAATATATAAATCACGTGTAAAGCCACGATCGATCGCTGCTTCGGTCATCATTGATCTTGCTGTGGTATAAAAACGTTTTTCTGCATGCAGAGTATTCACATATTTACCATCTCGAGTGATCTCAAAATCGGCAATATAACCATCGTAGTTTGGTCCATCTTTATCTCTTACACCCGAGAAATAAAAATCATAGCCTTGTAACTGGAAGTACTCACCTGGCGCTAAGCGAACATCTCTCTCGATATCGTAGTTTTGCACCATAGTGATACCAATAACCGTGACTGCTAAACCAATATGAGCAAACATCATCGCCCAATGACTACGCTGTAATTTGGTAATACCTTGCATGAATGGATAACGATGAGTTGCACGAACATAAAGCTCATAGCTATGCATCAAAATAATCCACAATGCCATTACCCATCCCATGAAAGCCAAACCAGTAAAGCGATCGGCTAAAAGAATCACAAAAGCATAAGCTAAAACTAAAGAGGCGATACCTGAAACAAGCATAGGCTTAATCAGCGACGATAAACTGTCACGCTTCCAACGCACTAAAGGTCCTATGCCCAAAATAAAGGAAAAAGGGATCATCAACCATGAAAACAGCATATTAAAGAACGGTTCACCAATCGAAACAGACCCTAACCCAATCTGCTTATGCACTAACGGTAAAAGTGTGCCAACCAGCACAATCATTAAAGCGGCCATGAGTAGGATATTATTCGATAACAGTGCGTTCTCTCGTGAAAATAACGAAAAGTTACCTCGCACTCGGACTGCGGCGCCTTTAAATGCAAACAGAAGTAAAGAGCCACCGATAACAAAGACTAAGAAGCCTAAAATAAACATGCCACGAGCAGGATCAGAAGCAAAAGCATGCACTGACACAAGCACGCCAGAACGCACTAAGAAAGTACCTAAAAGGCTTAACGAAAATGCAGAGATGGCCAGTAATACTGTCCACGCCTTAAAAGTGCCACGTTTTTCCGTCACAGCTAATGAGTGCATCAAAGCCGTACCAGCAAGCCAAGGCATGAAAGACGCATTTTCTACCGGATCCCAGAACCACCAGCCACCCCAGCCAAGTTCATAATATGCCCACCATGAACCCAGAGCGATACCAACGGTTAAGAAAGACCAAGCAGCAATAGTCCAAGGACGTGACCAACGCGCCCAAGCGGTATCTAAACGCCCAGCAAGTAAAGAGGCGATAGCAAATGAGAACGCTACAGAAAAACCAACATAGCCCATATAAAGCATTGGTGGGTGAACGATCAAACCAGGATCTTGTAAAAGTGGGTTTAAATCTCGTCCATCAATAGGGAAAAAAGGCAATGTGCGGGTAAAAGGGTTTGAAGTCAAAATCACAAACAGTAAGAACCCGACTGTGATTAAGCCCATAATAGCAAGCACTCGCGCGACAGACTCTTGAGGCATACCACGACTAAAGCTTGCTACAGCAACAGTCCAACCCGCTTGAATTAAAACCCATAATAGTAATGACCCTTCATGTCCACCCCATACAGCAGTAATACGGTAGTACCAAGGGAGTAAGCTATTTGAATTATTTGCCACATACTCCACGGTAAAGTCATTAACGTAAAATGACCAACATAAAATCACAAAAGAGATAAACAGCAGTAAAAACATTCCCCAAGACAAAGGCCTTGCGGTATTCATTAGCATTGTATTATTGCGTGACGCACCGTAAAGCGGTAACGCACTTAATAAAATAGCCAGCCCTAAAGAAAGAATTAGAGCAAAATGACCTATTTCAGCAATCATTAATTACTTCCTTTTGTCTGTTCTGTTGAATATTGCAAAGGCTCATGGGTTTTTTCCATCGCTTTTGCAACTTCAGATGGCATATACTCTTCATCGTGCTTGGCAAGTACTTCAAAGGCCTGAATGGTTCGCTCATCGATAAGTTCACCCTGCGCGACAATACCTTGCCCTTCGCGGAATAAATCCGGCAAAATACCATCATATAAAATAGTCACTTTTGGGCCGATATCGGCAAGATCAAAGCTAACCTGCAAAGATTGCTGATCGCGTTTAACGCTGCCTTCGACAACCATGCCACCAATTCGAAGTCGCTGCCCAACGTGGGGCTTTGAACCATCTGGCTTACCGTTTACCAATTCCGTTGGGGTGTAGAACAAGTCCATATTTTGATTTAGAGCATAAAGCAGTAAACCTACAGTCGCACTGATACCAATAAAAATGGCAAGGATAATACCCAGCCTTTTTTTACGTCTTGGTGTCATAGTGTGTTCTCCATTTTTTTAGCGGCATCAATACGTGCCTGACGATCAATTTTTGCTTGAACTTCAATGAGTAGCGACTTGCTATCACGTAGACTTGAAGCGAGTAGTATCAACATCGATAAGAAAGTAATACCAAACGCACCCCATACATACGTGGCATAGCCACCCATAGCCCAAAAATCAGTTAAAGATTCAAAATACATAGTCGATTACCTGTCTACTGTTCACTTTCAGTCTGACGATTATTCATCGTTGCAGCTAATTTCTGCACCCAAGGACGGTGACTCTCTTTTCTGATAATTTCATTACGAAAACGAATCATAGTGACTGCAGCAAAGAAAAAGCCAAAACCCACCATATTTAATAATAATGGCCATAGCATATCGCTAGACATAGAGGGCTTATCAAATTTGGTAATGGTTGCACCTTGATGCAGGGTGTTCCACCATTCAACAGAAAAATGAATAATAGGCAAATTAATCACACCTACAATCGCCAAGATACCCGCTGCTTTAGCCGCGGTCTTTTGATCGTCAAATGCGTGATAAAGCGCAATCACTCCAAGATATAAAAATAATAAGATTAATTCAGAGGTTAAGCGAGCATCCCAAACCCACCAGGCTCCCCACATAGGCTTGCCCCATACCGCACCAGTTAGCAGAGCAATGAAGGTAAAGACAGCCCCAATTGGCGCCATAGCTAAAGCTGCCATATTAGAAAGTCTAACTTGCCAAACCAATCCAATAAAAGCAGCAATGGCCATCGACATATAAGCCCCCATAGACCAAATAGCAGATGGCACATGGATATAGATAATTCGAAAACTGTTACCTTGCTGATAATCTGAAGGAGCAAAAGCAAGCCCCCAAACAGTACCGACAACAAGACAGGCTAGGGCTAAAACCGAAAACCAAGGCAGTAATTGACTACTTAATTGATAAGCTTTCTCTGGTTTGGCATAAGGATGGAGCCATTTCCACATGTTGATTCTCTCTTAAACTTCAATATAAATAATGAATGCCATCAGATCGGTGTTCAATTAACACTGATACGTAATGCTGCACTGATAGCAAAAGGTGTTGCTGTAATCGCTGCCATTAACATTGCCCCTAAAATGGCAAGTTGGCCGTTATAACTCATCCCCAGCGACGCTGCATCAATCGCTGAAGTCGCAAAAATTAAAATTGGTATATATAAAGGCAAAATAAGTAGGCTTAATAACACCCCACCTTTTTGTAACCCAACCGTTAATGCTACGCCAATGGCACCAATAAAGCTTAACGTTGGCGTACCCAATAACAAGGTTAGCACGACCGAGAGCCAAGTGTTGAAATCAAGCGACAACAATACGGCTAGTAGTGGACTAATCAACAATAATGGCAAACCTGTCAGCAACCAATGAGCAATTACTTTAGAAATCACTACGATTGATAATGGCGTCGGCATCAGCATCATTTGCTCGAGAGAGCCATCTAAAAAATCTGCGCTAAACAGACGTTCTAATGAAAGTAATGCCGATAATAAAGCAGCCACCCAAATAATGCCGGCTGCAATTCGAGCGAGTAAATTAGGCTCTGGCCCGATACTCAAAGGAAATAGCGTGATCACTATAATGAAAAACCATAACGGATTAAAAATATCAGCTTGGCGTCGAAAAGCGATCAACAACTCACGGTGAACAATAGTTTGCATTGTAGTGAACATCGATCACTCCCCTAACTTAATTTTTCTAATCGTTGAGTCAGCAAACATATCTTGATGAGTGGTTAAAATAACGATCCCACCTGATTGGGCATGCTCTAAAAATAAATTTTCGAGAACTTTAACGCCCTGCTTATCAATGGCCGTCAGTGGTTCATCTAAAATCCAAAGCATCTGCCGACTTAACCAAAGGCGAGCGAGCGCTACACGACGCTGCTGACCTGCTGATAGTTGCCCAACAGGTACATCTTCTCGACCAGCTAAACCAACCTGTGTTAACGCTGCTAAAATATCGTTTTTTGAGTACGTTGGATTATGTATTGATTGGTAAAAACGTAAATTTTCAAATGCTGTTAGCTCGCGCTTTACACCCGCCTGATGACCAAGAAAGAGCAGGTCTTGATGAAACTCTTCCCGATTTGATGACACAGCAAGTCCCTTCCAGTGGATCTCACCCTCATCGCTATCGCCAAGGCCTGTTAAAATACGTAGTAATGTGGTTTTACCTGTACCATTACGGCCTTCAACTTGTACGAGTTCACCTGGCTGAATCGCAAACGAAAGAGATTCAAATAACACCCTTTCATCACGTATTGCGGTTAAATTAGATACTTCGAGCATAGTTTTAATCAATACTAAAAATTAAGAGATCTATATTAGCATACCCTTGCTAGGACAAAATAGGATAAGCGCTTTACGAGTCACTAATCTAGAGATAAATACATTCATCTTTCATCACACTTTTACCTTTTTTACCCTAAAGAGGTATAAAACTTTCATACTTTTAAATGATAGGTAATAAAAAAGAGACCGTAGTCTCTTTTTTTATTATTCTTTTCTGGCTCGAGTTGGTCGATACCTAGATCGAGCCTCATTACGCTGCGCATCAAAATGACCACTTAATGGCGGGACTGTTTCTTTTCCTGCGATCTTATTTTGTAAGGACATCATTAATTCAGCTTCTGCTTTCGGTAGCTCACACTCTTCAATAAGCTCATTTAAGCCAGCGCCTAACTGAACCATTTTCGTTGCTCGAGTATAAAGTCGACCATCATTGTCACTATTCTCAAGTTCAACAATTCGTTCAGTCAGGTGATTCATGACACCTTGTTGATCATTTATTCTTTGCCCTAAACCGACAACAACAGAGCGCACTTCGAGTAATTGCTGGTTCCCTTTTTGCCACTCTTTTTCAGCGTGACGAAGTTGCTGGCGTAGCTGTGCTTGCTGTTTTTTTAATGCACTATTAATCTTTAACATTAAAATAAAGATAATAACAACACCAAAAACAGCGCCGGACACTAGCCAAGGCATCAATGCAAATAAACTATCAACCATTAGATGTGGTCCATATCATCCCATTCGTCTTCAGTTAGTAATTTATTCAAATCGACAAGAATAAGTAACTTACCCTCACGATTGCTGACACCCTGAATAAATTTCGAACCTTCATCAGTGCCAACACTTGGTGTAGTGTCGATTTCTGAAGAGCGTAAATAAACCACTTCAGCAACACTATCTACTAAAATACCAATCACTTGACGCTCTGATTCGATAACAATGATACGCGTGTTATCGGTGATATCACCAGGCATTAGACCAAAGCGTGAACGAGTATCAATAACTGTCACAACATTACCACGAAGGTTAATGATACCTAAGACATAGTCAGGAGCACCAGGAACCGGAGCAATCTCGGTATATCTTAATACTTCGCGAACCTGCATTACATTTATGCCATAAGTTTCTTCTTCTAATTGAAAAGTCACCCATTGCAATATTTCATCATTATTGCCTTGATCTTTTCTAACTTCTACACCAAAAGCTTGAGACATATTTTTCCTCTTTATGTCGATATCGACAACAACTATTAATTTAATGCTTTTACATCTAGCCCTGAGTTAAGCATTGTAATCATGGCTTCAACATGAATTAAAGCGCACATTTTATTCGTCACCATTCCCGCTAACCAAGGCCGTTTACCCGCCTTTTCTCGCCAACGAATCTGGTGTTTTTGTACAAGTTCTGTCCCCTTAAGCTCGGAACAAGCCAAGCCCCAACGGCTTTCACCAAGCAAAACGATATATTGATAACTCTCTTGATAATCTTGATTGTCTAACTTATCTGCCATTACCCAACATGCTGTATCGACGACATCAAGTTGACCTGAGTGTGTAGTTTGTAAACCTAAATACCATTCAGGGCGACCAATTAAGTGGTTAACATCACTCAGCTGATGAATACCGCCAAGTTCATCAAGAGGTACTGCAAAAATGACACCATTGACTTCAAAGTACAGTACTTGAAACTCTTGCTCTCGAGCACTACTTTCCCAGACAGGTTCTGGTTTCGATTGCTTTGGCAATGAGACATCTAACGGTTGAGTATCGCCCACAACCTCAACACTCGATTCGGTATTATATTCATTCGTATGACTGAAATCCTCCATATTTTGACAGGCATTTTCAGTAATAGGATATATATCCCACTCTTGTAATTCATCAACCGGAGCAGCGGGAACTGTTAAGGAAACTTGACTCAGCAACCGTTCAACATCACCAAAATCGGGTTCTATTGGTTCATCAAACCATACAAGTTCTGGCTCTGGCTCTGGCTCT
>NZ_MCUV01000035.1:41120-353183 GCF_002873395.1 Vibrio sp. 10N.286.49.B3
GGCTCTGGCTCTGGCTCTGGCAAGGAGGCTAAAACATCTGCCATATCTTGCGCTAGCTCTATTTGGGGTTCAAGTGCACTATCATCAAGTAAATCGGTAAAGTAATCATCTAATGCCTGTTCACTCGACAGTACATGATGGCTATTGTTCATTGATGGCCAACCTTTCAAGATGAATTAACAATTGCTTATAGGCAAAAACGCCTCGACTACCTGCTGCAAAATGAGAAACGGGTAAACGCTTTAAACTGGCATCTCGAAACTTAGTATCAATCGGAACGGCAGAATTCCAAACTTGACCGGGATAATCTTGCTTTAGTTGCGTTAGCGTTTCGAGTGAAGCGCGAGTTCGCTTATCGTACATCGTAGGCACAATCGTTACGCTAAAAGGCTTTTGACGAGATTTTTGCATAATCGATAATGTACGGATCATACGCTCTAAACCTTTCATTGCTAGAAATTCTGTTTGAACAGGGATAAGAATGCGATCGCTTGCTGCTAGGGCATTAACCATCATCACTCCTAAAATAGGAGGGCAGTCAATAAGAACATAGTCATAATGATTTTGTAGCGCTTTGAGTGCACGCTTTAAAATCAGCCCCATGCCACTGCGATTCCCCATAACACGATCAAGGGTCGCCAAGGACATGTGAGCTGGAATAATATCGATACCTTCGACATCCGTTTCAATAACAAGAGGGGCTACGGTCTGAGTCGTAAATTCATTTAGTTGGAACAAATCAAATAAGCTCGCAGGAACGCTGTCTGAATCTAAACCAAGATAGGTGGTCAGTGAGCCATGAGGATCGGTATCTACCAATAAAACTTTATGCCCTTTTTGGCTAAGTAAACCGGCTAATGTTACTGTGCTTGTTGTTTTACCAACACCGCCTTTTTGATTTGCTACACTCCACACGATCATTTTTATAAACCCTTAGCCAAACTAACTTCAACCAAAATACGCTCAGCTATACGCTCTAGTGGTAAACTTTCTGATGAAATGCCAACTTTCGCTACTGCTTGTGGCATACCATAAACAACGCAACTCTCTTCATTTTGCGCCCAAACGGTGGAACCAGCCGCTTTTAACATACGCGCACCTTCTCGACCATCTGCGCCCATACCGGTCAAAACCATTGATAATACTTTATCTTGATAAACCTTCGCTGCTGAACCAAATGTCACATCAACACAAGGTTTATAATTCATCCGCTCTCCGCCATCAATAATGCGCAGCTTACTTAAGCTTGAACGCCCTTCAACCATCATTTGCATACCGCCAGGGGCTAAATAAGCCACACCAGGACGCAGTACGTCACCATCACTTGCCTCTTTCACCTGAATTCGACACAGTGAGTTTAAGCGACTAGCAAATGCCGCCGTAAAAGTCGCGGGCATGTGCTGAATTAACAATATTGGATGGGGATAATTAGCCGGTAGCTGCGTTAGAATTTTCTGCAGTGCAACCGGCCCCCCCGTCGAAGTGCCAATCGCAGTTAATTGATACCTTTTGCCACTAGCTTTAAATTTTGCAATGCGACTGATTGAAGGCGCCTGAATGGTAGACTTCTCACTTGCAAGTGATTTTTGCTCAAAGCGAGATGTCGTTTTATTTGTGGCTATCGGTTTAACAGGTACGCTACGTCGACGCATAAAAAGGCGACGCGTGGCGATTTGTAGCACCCTCTGCTGAAGTAAATTTATCGCCTCTTCTCGATTACGGGCAATATCTTCAAATTTTTTCGGTAAAAAATCGAGTGCTCCGGCATCAAGTGCTTCAAGCGTTGCTTTTGCTCCATCACTAGTTAGCGATGAAAACATTAAAATAGGCGTTGGATTGCTGCGCATGATTTCACGCACAGCAGAGATCCCATCCATAACAGGCATCTCTATATCCATAGTAATAACGTCAGGCTTCAGTCGTTGAACCTTCTCTAGCGCATCTTTACCATTAATTGCAACATCGATAACTTCAAGTCGAGCTTCTGCATTAATTATTTCACTAACTCGGCGACGAAAAAAACTTGAATCATCAACGACTAAAACTTTAACTGTCATATAAGCCCTTTAGTTAAATACGCGAACCTGCAGCATACTGTTTCAATAAGTCTGGCACATCAAGTATTAGCGCTATATGACCATCACTGGTAATGGTTGCCCCAGCCATACCTGGCGTACCTTGCAGAAGCTTATCTAGTGGCTTAATCACCACTTCTTCTTGACCAATTAAGGTATCCACAACAAAACCAACACGCTGGCTACCAATTTGAACAATAACCACATGCCCATGACCTTGACGAGAGGCGACTTGCTCAGCTTTTGGTGCTAACCAATTTTGCAAATAAAACAGTGGTATCGACTTATCTCTAACAATAATCGTCAGTTGCCCATCGACAACATTAGTTCGGCTTAAGTCAAGGTGGAAAATTTCATTCACTGATGCTAAAGGTAAAGCAAAGGGGTGATCTGCAACACCAACCATTAACGTTGGCAAGATCGCTAATGTCAAAGGGACTTTAATGGTGATTTTGGTCCCTTTACCAAGCTCTGAATCAATATCAATTGAACCATTCAAACCATTAATCGCGGTATTAACAACGTCCATACCTACGCCACGACCAGAGATGTCGGATATCTTCTCTTTACTTGAAAAACCAGGGGCAAAAATTAGGTTAAAGCATTCTTTATCGGTTAAACGTGATGCGGCATCTTCATCCATAATACCGCGTTTAACGGCAATACCACGTAATACATCAGGGTCCATTCCACCGCCATCATCAACAATAGCAAGTAAGATATGATCACCTTCTTGAGATGCCGATAAAATTACTTTACCGGTTCTAGGCTTACCATTTTCAACGCGCACCTCTGGCATCTCAATACCATGGTCAACGGAGTTACGTACTAAGTGAATAAGGGGATCGGCTAATGCTTCAACCAAGTTTTTATCTAAATCAGTATCTTCACCACGCATCTCTAACAAAATATCTTTATTGAGGCTACGAGCAAGATCACGAACAACTCGCGGGAAACGGCCAAATACTTTTTTGATCGGCTGCATGCGGGTTTTCATTACCGCACCTTGCAGATCGGCAGTAACGACATCTAAATTTGAGACCGCTTTTTCCATCTCTTCATCGTTACTATTAAGTCCTAAACTCACCAAACGGTTACGCACGAGAACAAGCTCACCAACCATATTCATGATCGTGTCAAGTGTTGAGGTATCAACACGAACACTCGCTTCCGCCTGCTTTTTAACCACAGGTGTTGCTTTTGCCGTTTCTACAACAGCAGGCGCTAAGGGTTCAAGAGCAGTAACAGGCTCAGGTGTCACAGATTTTGCGGAGGCCACAGCTGGAACTGAAGCTGGAGTAAAGTTTTGCGCCGCAGGTTTTGTTGCAACGTCCAACTCTTCAGGGCTTGGGCCATTGCCAGCACCATGTAGCTGATCAAGCAGACGCTCAAATTCTTCGTCTGTCATCAGATCATCATTACTATCTGATGATACCGCAGGTATTGCTGGCAGTGGTGGTGGCGTAACCGAAGATGTTGAAGAGGCAGGGCTATTACCGACACCATGCAACTCATCTAACAACTTTTCAAATTCATCATCGGTTATATCACCACTGTTTGAAGCGCTTGCCACACTTGGCGCGACCACAGGGGAGCTACCCGGCGCAGAACCAGGGGCACTTCCCTTACCATGTAGCTCATCAAGTAACTTTTCAAACTCATCATCAGTAATATCTGCGTTTTCCGTGCAAACCTCTGGAGAAGGCTTGACTGCGCGAGTTTGATTAGAGATTGCGCTTGGTGCGCCGCCTTTACCATGCAATTCATCAAGTAGCTTTTCAAACTCATCTTGAGAAATGTCATCAATTGAGCTATTCACGACATTAGTTGTCACAGGCTCAATAATAGGCACAACGGCTGCCGCTGGGGTCGGTACCACCGCTGGGATATCTTGTGACTCAGGCTGACATAAGCGATGTAACTCATCGAGTAAGTATTGCTCAGCGGGTTGCGGCTGAGTACCGTCTTGGACTGCTTGAAACTGCATATTTACAGTATCTAACGCACGTAGCATGGTATCCATCAACGCTGGCGTTACGCTTCGCTTACCTGTGCGAAGAATATCAAAGACATTTTCAGCACCATGACAGGTATCGACAAGCTCTGATAAAGATAAAAACCCTGCACCACCTTTTACCGTATGGAAACCACGGAAAATAGCATTAAGTAACTCTTTATCGCCTGGGTTATTTTCCAGCTCAACTAACTGTTCAGATAACAGCTCTAAGATCTCTCCAGCTTCGACTAAAAAATCCTGCAGAATATCTTCATCTAATTCATAGCTCATACATCATCCTTAAAATCCAAGACTGGATAATAAATCATCGACTTCGTCCTGCGATGAAACAGCATCCTCACGCAACTCAGGGTGCATTATTGGTCCCTCGGCAGCAATTGGCACTTTTTTATCTTCGACGATATTACTGATTGGCTGCTCACCACTAAATACGGTTAATATCTCAACTAAACGTCCTTCAACTTCACTCACTAAAGTGATAACTCGACGAATAATCTGCCCTGTTAAATCTTGAAAGTCTTGAGCCATCAAAATATCCGTAAGCTGACTTTTTAGCTGAGTGCTATCACCTTCAACTTGCGTTAATAAGTGATCAATGCGATGGCACAGAGCTTTAAATTCACTCAATTCAATGCGGCCATGCATCAGTTCATTCCATTGCGGTCTAACCTGCTGCAACCCATTATTGAGGTTATCAGCGATTGGTAAGCAATAATCAACGGCATCCATTGTCTTATTTGCAGCAATTTCTGTTTTATCAATCACATATTGAAGGCGGTCTTTTGCTTCAGGAATATCATCATTCGTAATTTCGATCATTCGTTGATCTAAATTAAATTGCACTAACGAGTCGTGTATATCACGGGTTAAAGCACCAATTTCTTGTATCATTGGATTTTTAGGTCCCTCATACACCGCAGTTACAAGGGCATTGGCTTCCTGTTGCTTATTATTCTCGAGTAGTTCAACGAGTTCTTTGGCTTGCTCTAATGAAATCATGACAAATAGACCTTTATCCACGCCAAATATATTATTCGCGGATTATTTAACCTCAAATAAAAACTTATAAACGCTCAAATATCTTCTCAAGCTTTTCTTTTAAGGTCGCAGCAGTAAATGGTTTCACAATATAACCATTCACTCCAGCTTGAGCGGCTTCTATAATTTGCTCACGCTTTGCTTCCGCTGTGATCATCAGAACGGGTAGGTGCTTTAAATTCGCATCTGAACGTATATGTTTTAATAAATCAATACCTTGCATTCCTGGCATATTCCAGTCAGTCACAACGAAATCAAACTCGCCTTTTTTAAGCATAGGAAGTGCTGTTAACCCATCGTCGGCTTCTTGAGTATTATTAAAACCTAAATCTCGAAGTAAGTTTTTTACGATGCGTCGCATTGTTGAAAAGTCATCAACAATAAGGATTTTCATATTTTTGTTCAAAATGGCCTCCACTGAAATTCAAAATCAGTGTATTAGTCGTTTTGTGTCCAAGCACTTAATTTAGTGCGAAGACGCTGCATTGATTGGCTTAATATTTGGCTAACACGAGATTCGCTTACACCTAATACTTCACCAATTTCCTTCAAATTTAATTCTTCGTCATAATAAAGCGATAAAACTAATGCTTCACGTTCCGGCAGTTGTTTAATCGAAGCAACCAAAGCTTGACGAAAAGCTTCATCTGCGACCCCTTTAAAAGGGATATTCTCATCTTCATTATCATCAGGGGCAATAGAGTCATCCGAGATACCGAGATCTTCTATACCAACCAGTCTTGAGCTATTAATATCAGTAAGTGCGCTGTGATATTGCGCTAAACTCATCCCCATATGCTGAGCAACCTCAGCGTCTGTTGGATCGCGATTTAGTTGATTTTCTAATTCGCTGATTGCTACATTAATCTCTCTATTATTCTTATGCACTGAACGAGGAACCCAGTCTCCTCGTCTAATTTCATCTAACATGGCACCACGGATTCGGATACCTGCATATGTTTCAAAACTTGCGCCTTTACTACCATCATAGTTTTGTTGTGCTTCAATCAAACCGATCATTCCAGCTTGGATCAAATCATCGACAAGTACACTCGGAGGCAGTCGCCCAAGCAAATGATGAGCGATACGCTTAACCAGCACTGAATACTTTTCAATAAATGCGGTCTGGCTATTGAGCCGAGCATGCTGATTATATGTAAGCGGCTTATTCACCGAATGGTTCCTCTACAAACGTTGGTCGATTCACTAATCGCTCAACAAAAAACTCTAAGTGCCCTGTTGGTGTTTTTGGTATTGGCCAAGTCAATGCCTTATTTGCTAATGAGTTAATCGCTAATGCTGCTGGTGAACGTGGAAAAGCATCAACTACAATTTTTTGTCTTTTTACTGCTTGACGCACTTTATCATCTAATGGGATGCACGCGACGAGCTCAAGGCTAACATTTAGAAATCGCTCTGTGACTAAGGTCAACTTTGCGAACAATTCTCGCCCTTCGCGATAGCTTCTGACCATATTTGCAACAATTTTAAAACGTTGCACTTGGTGTTGACGGCTTAATAATTTAATCAAAGCATAAGCATCTGTAATAGATGTTGGTTCATCACACACGACCACAACCACATCTTGGGCTGCACGAGAAAAGCTGATAACCATATCAGAAATACCAGCAGCAGTATCAATAAGAAGAATATCCATCTCATCTTCTAGGCTACCAAAAGCACGAATTAACCCTGCATGCTGCGCGTGCGAAAGCTCCGTCATACTTTGCGTGCCTGACGTGGCTGGTATAATTTTAATACCGTGTGGACCTTCAACAATCGCGTCTTTTAATTCACACTCACCCGCTAAGACATGCCCTAGGTTACGCTTTGAACGAATACCCAGCATGATATCAATATTGGCTAAGCCAAGATCGGCATCGAGAACCATCACTTTCTTACCTTGACGAGCCATGCTAATTGCTAAGCCAAGTGTGACGTTCGACTTGCCAACACCACCTTTACCTCCCGTTACAGCAATAACTTTGGTTAACGATGGTTGAGTTAAACGGCGTAGACCGCTTGCTTGATCATATATTGTATTATCAATCATATTTATCGTCGCCTAAAGTCCTTCGGAATCACTGTTCCAATAATGAGGTTCATTTTCTGTCGACTTTTCCAACAACTCATTAGCCTTAGCTATCAAATACTTTGGCTGAGCAATCACGATGTCTTCAGGTACACGTTGTCCATTCGCTATATAAGCAACGGGTAAGGCATTTTGCACAACAACACTGATAAACTCACCAAGACTTAATGACTCATCGAGCTTAGTTAAAATACAGCCTGATAAAGGAATACGTCTAAAGTGTTCTATGGTTTCTTGCAGTACTTGTCGCTGAGCGGTCGCAGGTAAAACTAGGTAGCTATGGATAACTTCACCGCTATCTTGCATCAAAGTGTCGAGCTGTTCGGATAAGCGAACATCTCTTTGTCCCATACCAGCAGTATCAACTAAAACCAAACGCCTATTACGCAACTGGTATAATACATCGGCGAGTTCCTCTGAATCTTTAGCGACTCGCACAGGGCAACCCATAATTCGACCATAAATAGAGAGTTGCTCATGCGCACCAATTCTATAACTGTCAGTGGTAACCAAAGCGACATTATCTGCGCCATATTCCATCGCTGCACGTGCCGCAAGCTTAGCAACCGTCGTCGTTTTTCCAACGCCTGTAGGGCCAAGTAACGCAACAACTCCACCACGCTTAAGAATATCTTTTTGCGTAATGCTGATTTGATCAGAAACTAAAGCTAACAGTGCTTTCCAGGCCTTCGCTGGTTGCGTATCTTCTGGAATATAGCAAGCCATTTGATCGGCAAATTCAGGCGAAAACCCCATGCGCTCAAGACGTTTGATAAGCATGGCTCTTAGCGGCTCTCTACGTTCGACCTCTTGCCACATTAACCCAGATACCTGATGCTCTAGTAAGCGACGAATCGAATTCATCTCTTCACGCATCAATTCCATATCTTGGTTTGGTAGCGCTTTGGGCTCAGGCTCTCGATAACGGTCATAACGAGTAGGATCTAACTTAGGGCTAGGTCTATCAACTCGGCGATCTTCTGCAATCAACTTAGCTAACCCAGCTTGCTTCTCTTGATGAGGAGTGAGCGAAGTTTGGCTGTTTTGTTTCCTTGATGCTGCCTGACGGTTAAGTAGTGCCGATAAAGAATCATTTTTGCCTGGCGTATCTTCTTCTTGTTCCTGGTCACTACTGTACTGCTTAAGCATATTGGCAAAGCGCTTGGTCATTGAGTGAGAACCTTGCTCTCCTCTCTGCAAGCTAACCTTGTCATCATCAAGCGAGCGATGTGCTGAGCGAGTACTTGCCGTCGTAGAGCTCGACATTTGAGTGTACTCATTACGCACAGGACTCGTTGGAGCTCGTGAGGGAAGTGCTTTTGTTGGCTCACCGTCGACAGCAGCCACAATTTCAACCCCACCAGCGACTTTTTTATTTGACATGATCACTGCATCCGCCCCAAGTTCTTCTTTAACTTGAAGCAGAGCAGAACGCATATCTTTGGCAAAAAATCGTTTAATTTTCAATTAAGAGTCCATTGTCATTAAAAAAGGGGTTATTAATTTCCAACTGCCTGTACGATTCGGATTTGTTTTTCATCCGGTATCTCTTGATAAGACAGTACCCGTAAATTCGGGATAGTATTTTTTACAAACTTGGCAAGTGTTGAGCGTAAAACTCCAGACGTCAATAAAACGGCAGGTTCACCTTTTAACTCTTGCTCTTGTGTCGCTTGGCTTAATGACATCTGCAAACGCTCCGCTAAGCCAGGCTCAATACCTGAAGACTCTCCGCCAGATGCTTGCAGTGTTTGATGCAAAATTTGTTCCAATTCAGGTATTAACGTAATAACTGGCAGCTCTGGCTCTATGCCATTGATTTCTTGCACAATCAGGCGTTTTAATGCAATTCGTACGGCAGCAGTAAGGATGTCAGATTCTTGACTCTTTGCCGCATACTCTGACAAGGTTTGTACAATACTACGAATATCACGAATAGGAATAGCTTCATTAAGAAGATTTTGTAACACTTTAACCAAGGTACCTAATGGCAGCTGCTCTGGTACAAAATTTTCAACTAATCTTGGGGCTGAACGACCAAGCATATCCAATAAGTTTTGAACTTCTTCATGCCCTAATAGCTGTGAGGCATTATTCGTCAGTAATTGGCTCAAGTGCGTTGCTAATACCGTTGAGGAGTCAACAACCGTATAGCCTAATGCCTGTGCATGCTCTTGTTGATCTTCTCGAATCCAGACAGCTTCAAGACCAAATGCAGGGTCAATTGTCGCTTGACCATCTATAATGCCATAAACTTGACCAGGATTGATGGCTAATTCTTGATCCGGACGAATTTCTGCTTCGCCAACCGCCACCCCCATCAAAGTAATTCGATAGCTATTCGGAGTCAGTTCTAAGTTATCTCGAATATGAACCGGTGGAATCAAAAAGCCAAAGTCTTGCGATAACTTTTTACGTACCCCTTTCACTCGCTCTAAAAGCTCTCCACCTTGCTCTCTATCAACTAAGGGAATTAAACGATAACCAACCTCAAGACCTATAATATCAACCGGATGAACATCATCCCAAGAAAGCTCTTTTTCTGCTGTCGACTCACCTTCCGGAATAACAGGCGCTGGCGGTGACTCAGCTAAACGTTTATTCTTCTTATCAATGAAGTATCCCCATGTACCAGCTGCTGCTGCTAAGGATAAGAATGAGAAATGCGGCATTCCCGGTACAATGCCCATAACACCTAAGATGCACGCGGTAATATTCAATGCCTTCGGGTTATCAAACATCTGGAATGCCAGTTGCTGCCCCATATCTTCATCGGTATTTTGACGAGTTACCATCATTGCCGCTGCAATAGACAGCAATAAAGAAGGGATCTGAGCAACGAGCCCATCACCAATGGTTAGTAGAGTATATAGCTCAATGGCTTCACTAAACCCTAGGCCATATTGCACCATACTAATGGTCAAGCCACCAATGATGTTGATAAAAAGAATCAGAATACCTGCAATGGCATCCCCTTTAACAAACTTTGAGGCACCATCCATTGAGCCGTAAAAGTCCGCTTCTTTAGTCACTTCAAAGCGGCGTATTCGAGCTTGATCTTGATCGATCAAACCAGAGTTTAAATCCGCATCAATGGCCATCTGCTTACCCGGTAAAGCATCTAAGGTAAAACGAGCGCTGACTTCGGATATACGCCCTGCACCTTTCGTTACAACCATAAAGTTTATGATCATTAAGATCATAAATACCACTAAACCAACCGCGTAATTACCACCGATAACAACATTACCAAACGCTTCAATCACGTTACCAGCAGCACCTGCGCCTTCATGCCCATTAAGTAAAACCACACGGGTTGAAGCCACATTTAGAGCGAGTCGTAGCAAGGTTGCGATCAGCAGTACCGTAGGAAAGGCAGCAAAATCAAGCGGTCTACGGGTGTAAATAGAGACGAGAAGAACAACTAATGACAACGCAATATTGAATGTGAAGGCCATATCCAATAAAAAAGCAGGGATAGGTAAAACGACCATAGCCAATGTCGCGAGTACCATAACCGGAGCGCCAATTGCAGGGAACGCTCGCTGTGGAATTGGTGGTAATTTATCTAAAAATGGGAGATTAAATTTCATTACATACTGCTTTGTTCATTTTAGGTAATGTGGCTCAAGAGTAATAATAAGCCTACAGGATACAAGACCTTAGACCTTTCAGCTATGCGCAGTATACTGGATTATTGACTTATGCTCCAATTTAGCAGCAATAGAGTACAAAAACCTCCAACAATACGGCTAATGGCGCAACTCAGGTGGAACGATTAACGCCTCTCGTTGTAGTTTAGGTCTTTCTCCACCCCGTTTTCGATAATGCTTCAACTGAAAAACATAAGCTAATATTTGTGCTACAGCGGTAAATAGACCGTCTGGGATCTCTTGCTCTAGCTCCGTAGTATGATAAAGAGCACGTGCTAATGGTGGAGCTGGAATAATATAAATGTCATGCTCTCGAGCCACTTCACGGATCTTCATTGCCATATGGTCAACCCCTTTCGCTACCACAACAGGTGCTTTATCTTTGTCTTGCTTATAGCGTAGAGCTACCGAAAAGTGCTCTGGGTTCGTGACAATAACATCCGCCTCAGGTACATCCGCCATCATACGGCGTTGAGCCGCTTCCCTTTGCAGCATTCGAATTCGACCTTTAACCTCCGGCTTACCTTCAGTATCTTTATACTCATCTTTTATTTCTTGCTTGGTCATTTTTAGCTTGTCTGCATGCTGCCAAATTTGGAACGGTATATCGATGGCAACCACAATCAATAATGAGCAGCTAATCAGTAAGATGAAATTTAATAGCAAATCGAGCGCTTTAAATATATTTTGCGGAAAAATACTGGTGCTCAGCATCAATAAGTCGGCTTGAGAAGATTGAATCAAATAAATAGCGACCCCTGAAACTAAGGATATTTTTAAAATCGATTTGATCAGCTCAACCCAACTTTGCATGCCAACCATGCGCTTTAAACCACTAAGCGGGTTCATTTTTGATAATTTTGGCATCGCGGCTTGTGGTGAAAAATTGACACCACCGATACCTCCCGCCCCTAAAATAGCAGCACAGAAAAGAATAATAAGTATGGTAAATAAAGGGATGATTAGCCCGATAAGTGCCCGCCCAATCACTTCAAAAAGAGCTGACACATCGAATATTTCTTCTCGGCTTAATGTAAAAAGCCGCGACATGATATTAAATAACGCTTGCGCTAACGGCTCACCAAATAGCATCAGTGAAACCGCTCCGACAATAAGCACTGACGCCGAGGCTAACTCTTTCGACCTTGCAACCTGCCCTTTCTCTTTAGCCTGTTGCAAGCGTTTGGGCGTGGCGTCTTCTGTTCTTTCTTGACCGTCTGACTCTGCCATATCAGCCTCCTAACACGTTAAGCGGATCAAGCGACATATTTGCTGCTCACCTTGCATCCAGTAAAGATCATAATGACCATATAGCCCTCCAAGGATATACCAACAGAGTAAGAGGCCAATAAGAAGCGCAAAGGAAAAGCCTAATGAGAAGATATTCAACTGAGGCGCAGCTCGTGTCATTACACCAAAAGAGAGGTTGATCGTTAATAGAGCAATAATGGCTGATAACGACATATTAAGTGCCACTTGAAAAATAGTACCTAGCCATAATGCCATTTCACGAAAATCAACGGCGGTCAACGCGCCAGTACCTATTGGCAAGGTTTCAAAGCTCATGACAACTAGCTGGATCATCTTTAAATGCCCGTCAGTTGCCAGAAAAAACATCGTCGCTAAAAACATAAAGAGCTGCCCGAGTACTGGCGCACTTTGTCCATTGGCAGGGTCAACCATAGAAGCAAAGCCTAAGCTAGATTGCATACCGATGATTTGCCCTAACATAACAAAGGTTTGAATAATGAATTGCGTAACCATTCCCATGGCAACCCCGATAACAAGTTGCTCAAATAGAATTAAAAAACCTCGCATAGAAAGCAATTCGATATCCGTGGGCACAGCAGGTATCGCCGGTGTTACCGCTAAAGTGACGGCTAACCCTAAATAGAGGCGAATACGTGAGGATACAAAGCGCGCTCCAGTCACCGTCATCACCATCAACATGGCTGAAATACGGGTATAAGGCCAAAAATAGTTCGCTAACCAATCAAGAACAACACTCGTCGGGTATTCCATAAGCGCTCTTTTAGTACAACACTTGAGGCAGGCGCTCAATAATGCTGAAAAAGTACTCCATCAGCATTTGAGTCATCCAGTGCGCGAACATCATTAGTGCAAGCAGCGTTACAATTAAACGAGGCAAAAAACTCAACGTTTGTTCATTAATTGAGGTTGCCGCTTGGAAAATAGCCACAACCAAACCAATCAAAAGGCTAGGAATGATAATGGCACACACCATAATCAAAACCATTGAAAGTGCGCCTCTAAATAACTCAACAAAGACTTCTGGTGTCATGACTTCCTCATTCGATCACGTTGACTTATCACAAGGCAAAACTGCTGGCTAAAGTCGATAAAATCAAATTCCATCCGTCGACTAAAACAAACAGCATAAGCTTAAACGGCAGTGACACAATCATAGGTGATAACATCATCATACCCATCGCCATTAATACTGATGCCACCACTAAGTCGATGATCAAAAAGGGTAAAAATAACATAAAACCAATTTGGAAAGCGGTCTTTAATTCAGAAGTAATAAAGGCAGGGATTAAAACCGCCATTGACACCTCTTCTGGCGACGTCACCTCTTCTCCCGAGATATTAACAAAGGTTTCTAAGTCTTTAATACGAGTCTGCTTTAACATAAAGGCACGGATTGGCCCTTGAGCCGAGTCAAATGCTTGACGTGCGCTTATCTGCTCATCCATATAAGGCTGAATAGCTTGCTGATTTATCTGATTAAGCACTGGCGACATAATAAAGAACGTTAAAAACATCGCAATACCAATAATAACCTGATTAGACGGGGTTTGTTGCAAACCCATCGCCTGCCTCAATATTGACATAACAACAACGATACGAGTAAAGGATGTCATCAAGATAACCATTGCCGGTAAAAAACCTAGCATGGTCATCAAGGCTAAAATCTGTAAATTAATCGAGTAATCTTCACCACCATTGGCATTGGTGGTCATAGTAAAAGCTGGGATACCGCTGCCGTTACGACTGGAAGTTAGCGTGCTCGATGCCCCTAACTCTGCATCCATAGCTCGCACTGTCACGCTCTCACTGCTTGCTGGTGATAAAGCCTGAGCTTCATCTTGCTGGGCGGCACTCAATGGCGACCACAATAAACAGCAGCTGATAAATAAAGTAAGGAAAGAAGAAAATGAAATACGCTTACTCATGATTTTTCTGCTTGTTATGATCTTTTTGGAGGAGTTGGTTCAGTTGAGCTGAAAACGGTGTTTTAGCTGTGGTAGAAGTAGAGACTGGCTGCTCCAACTTTGAAATGAGCTGTATAGAGTGCGGAGTCACACCTACCAAGAACTGCTCTTCGCCAGCCTGCACTATGGCAATTCTTTCTTTGCCGCCAACCACTATCTGACGCACAACCGACAAATCAGCCTGTTGAGAAAACGCCGGGATCTGCATACGTTTTAATAACCAAGCTAAAAATAAAATCAGCGCAATAACAAAAACTAAAGAACTAAGTGTTGCAAACAAATCCAATTGATTCGATTGCGCTCCTGATTCTGTCGCCAAACTCCATGGGGCATATAAGCTACCAATAGTGGCGGCTATTGCGCAAATTTTTTTTTGCATTTCTATCTCAGCTTCTTAATTCGTTCTGTCTGGCTAATGACATCGGTTAGTCGAATACCGAATTTATCATTCACGACGACAACTTCACCGTGAGCAATTAAAGTACCATTCACCATGACATCCAACGACTCACCAGCCACACGATCTAACTCAACAACAGAGCCTTGGTTTAACTGTAATAAGTTACGGATGCTAATTTGTGAACGCCCAACTTCCATGGAAATGGTCACCGGTATATCCATGATAGTATCAAGCTTGCGGCGCTCATCTTCAGAGATTGGGCTAGAGGAATCCGTCAGTTCATCCAGCGGTGCTGCCATTATGTCGTTGACATCCATTTTAGGTGCTAATGGGTCTTCACCTAATGCTGCTGCCCATTCGTCAGCTAGCTTTTGATCGTCACTTGGTTCCATTAATCAATTCCTAGTTATCTTGATATTAATCGTCACTATCAAGCTCAGACATAATGTCTTTGCCTAAAAATGCTAAGTCAGTTTTGACCACATGTGGCCTTTCTATTTTTTCAGAAACTTGCACCGCTATTTTTTCACCTGAGCGCCCCATTTTGACTCGATAAGTGGGTAACTCTTCGACAAACATTGTCGCGTGCTCTGGCATATCAATAGGGATAATATCTCCAGCTTGTAAATCCATTAAGTCGCGTAAAGAGAGTTTTTGTTCTAGCAAGTTGACGCGGAAATTAACGGGTACATCCATGATTTCATCACGTAAGGCTGAACTCCAACGTACATCCGTTTCCATTTTATCCGACTGAACACCGGCATCGAGCAACTCTCGAATCGGTTCAACCATCGAATAAGGCATCACCATATGAAAGTCGCCACCGCCGCCATCGACTTCAATATGGAATGAACTCACCACAATCACTTCCGTTGGACTAACAATATTTGCCATGCTTGGGTTAACTTCTGAATCTAAGTACTCAAATTCAACCCCCATGACGGGTGACCATGCTTCTTTGTAGTCTTCAAAGACAATTTTCAGTAATAACTGAATGATGCGACGCTCTGTAGGGGTGAACTCTCTGCCTTCAATTTTGGCATGAAAACGACCATCGCCTCCAAAAAAATTCTCTACTAAGATAAAAACTAATCGTGCTTCCATCGTAATTAATGATGTGCCTTTTAATGGACGAAAGCGCACCATATTTAAACTGGTTGGGACATATAGTGTGTTTTGATATTCACCAAACTTCATCATCTGTACGCCATTGATCGATACTTCTGCCGTTTTGCGGAGCATGTTGAACAGACTGATCCTCATATGACGTGCAAAACGCTCGTTAATAAGTTCAAGCGTCGGCATTCGACCACGTACAATGCGATCTTGAGAGGAGAAGTCGAAGCTAATGGCACCATCGATATCTTCGTCTAGTTCGTCATCGACATCATCGACATCATCAACACCATGTAAGAGTGCATCAATTTCATCTTGGCTTAATAAATCGGTCACACGTTACCTACTGAATTACAAAATCGGTGAAAAGAACTTTATCTATCACAGACTGCCCTATCGCAATCACCAGTTGAGCTTGAATATCTTCTGTTGCTTTATCTCGTAACTCTGCGCGCCCATCTGGTGAACGCAGTTGCTCGACAGTAACGGAAGCAAATGTGGATAATAAAGCGCTTTCAATCAGTGGTGAATGATGACGAGCTAAATTTTCGTTACTTTCTCCCCTAACCATCACTTGTACTTTTATCTGTACTAGCCTGTCACGTTGGTCACCCGTCACATTAAATAAGAATGGCTGAGGAATATTCACATATTGAATACGATTTTTTGGACTCACCACTTGGGTTGATTTATCGTCACCCACTTTATTATTATCGCTTGAATTTAATACAAAAAAAGCAACCGCCCCACTAATTAATAATACAGCAATAACCGCTATGATCATTAGTAGTTTCTTTTTAGAAGCATTACCTTCTTGTTCATCAGCCATAGTGTTCTCTACTCATTTCACTTTAAAAAATACCGCTTAATAATCTATTAAGCGTAATAACTAATTCCATCTTGCTTTGAGTCTACACTCAGTTCTATCTGAGTTTCAGCCTCATTATCATCAGTTTGAGAAGTGTGATTACCTTCATTATGATGATCACTGCCTGTATCACTAGCCTGCCCTTGCTGACCACTATTTTGCTGGGATACTGATGAATCACTTAATTGAACGCCTTGCTGGGCTAACATATCGCGTAGCCTTGGTAGCGTTTGCTCAATGATATCTCTCGCTTGTGAATTACTCACCGTAATATGTAGGCTTGCGCTATCGTTATTCATATTTAAACGAATACTCATGCGCCCTAATTCTGGCGGATCTAAACGAATATCTAAATTTTTCAGATTTTTCGACATCATTATCTGTACTTTTTCAGCGACTTGCTCGTTAGCTAGCTCTTTTGTTAGCTGTAAAGGAACTTGTTGAGCTGCTTGTATTTCAGCACGTGTCGCTTGCTGTTGAGTAGCGGGAGCGAGTTGTTGGCTCGTGGCTGCTGATAGCTGCGATAATGACTCTTCACCCTCACTACCTTGTAAAGCTAACACACCTTGTTCGGTTGGCTTGATCGTTGCCGCTGTTGTCGTCAGTATACCATTTTCTATTAGTTCAGCTTTAGCGCCGTTGGCTATTAAGGCTGCAGGAGCTGACTCTGAAGATGCTGCTGATGCAACGAAAGTCTGCGCTGTGTTCGAGGTTGCATTGCCAAGGGGATCACTCCCCGTACGCTGAATATTATTGGTCTGTGAAACTGGAGCGCTTCCCTCTGCTGTATTAGCATTAGGTTGATGAGCAGCCAACGTGCTATTACTTAACGTGCTATTACTTGTTGCTAATTGGCTTACAGAGGCGCTGATCGTATGTAACTTATCGTCAGCAATCGCTTCATCAACTGTACTTTTATCAGCAGCATTTTCATCAGTAATAGTTTCATCACTGAGTAATTCTTCTTCTGCCCTAGGTAAAGCCACTGATTGTTTTTCAATAGCTTGCTCATCGCTACTATTATCAATACTTGCCAGCACATTCCCATTATGATGACTCACTTTGGCTAGCTGATCGCTATCTGTCACTCCCCAAGGGATAGTATTAACATGCTGCTCAACTTCAAGCTCTACGTGCTGTTCAATTTCAGGCTTGCCATGCCGCTCAACTTCATGCTCGGCATACTGGTGAGGCAAGTCTTTGCCGCCTAACGAATCGATTGAGTCAAGCTCATAGGGTATAGAAAGTTCATCGGATGCAGAAAGTTCTGTCGGCGCATTCGCTTTATCCGTCGCTGCTAGTGTTTTATTGGCTAATACTAACCGCTCTAAAAGCTGGCTACCCTCATCCATTAAAGCATCGGATGTCGGCTCTTTGCTTACTTGAGCTTCTGTATCTGCCTTGCTACCAACTTGCTCTTCACCTTCCAAAACAACTGTAGGCGATTGTTCTAGCTCGCCTTCTATTGATGTAACATCAAGGTTCGTTTCATCTTTTTCAGTGTTTAGAACTGGCGAAAACGGATGAGTGTCTTGCTGTAATGCTGATGATAAATGGGTAACAAACGTCTGTTCATCTGCAGAGTGTTCTAAGCTTGGTAACAGCGGAGTTTCTTTATTTAAAGCTGCTACACTATTTGTGCTGCTTACTGTTGAGTGCAAATTCACATTCATATCCAATATTTATTATCCAGAACTAACCAAGCGGTAGCTAAAAAATGCAATAAGCACGCCACCATGAGGGCTTTTTCTTCTCCCGCGTTTATAGCGTTCGATTTTTACGGCTAAATAATAACGTTGAAAACTCATCCATTTGCTTTTGCTCACGCTTATCTTCTGCTCGTTTCTTTTCTTGCTGTTTTTTATCAATTAACCACTCATAAGACTTACATTGCTTACGAGTGTTTAGCCAATACTCTTGGCAGTTGTCGACTTGACTCTTAAAGTGCTGCTCGGCTTCTTTTTGCTTAGCGAGTGTTGCATCAAGTTGGGTTAAAAAACGGTTTAAGTGTCCGTACTCACTTGCTGTTAAGCCGTTTTTTCCTCTATCAATCAACTGCTGGCAATAATCCATGCGATATTGCTCAATTTGCTCCACTTGTCGATAATAATCAGCAAGTTCAGCATTGGCTTTGGTTAAAGCCATTTGAGCTTGGCTCTCTTTATCTTTTGACTGTTCGAGTAAAAAATCCAGTGCACTATTCATTATCTATTTATCCACTAAATACAGCTTAGCCACCAAGCACGTGCTTAAGCATATTCACGCACATATCATAAGGTACGCTCTCTTTCATGCCTTGCTGCAAGTAAACATCCAATCTTGGTTTTAATGTAAAGGCACTATCAATCGCTTGATCACTGCCAGGCTTATAAGCGCCAATAGAGACCAAATCTTGATTTTTACGACAAATGGACAGCACTTGGCGCACCGCTTTAGACATTAATAAATGCTCATCCGTGGTGATTTGAGGCATTACGCGACTGACCGACTTTTCAACATCAATCGCTGGATAATGCCCTGCGTCTGCCATTTCACGCGATAAGACAATATGACCATCTAAAATAGCTCGCGACGCATCCGCGATGGGATCTTGCAGATCATCGCCTTCCGTTAACACCGTAAAGAAAGCGGTAATTGAGCCTTGATCTTCACTACCATTACCAGCGCGCTCAACAAGAGCAGGAAGCTTAGCAAAGACGGAAGGTGGATAACCTTTGGTTGCTGGCGGCTCACCAACAGAGAGGGCAATTTCACGCTGAGCTTGAGCAAAACGAGTTAATGAATCCATTAGCAGCAGAACATCGAGCCCTTGATCGCGAAAGTATTCAGCAATGGTTAAAGCGGTTTGGCATCCTTTAAGTCGCATCAATGGCGACGCGTCGGCTGGTGCTGCAACGACAACAGAGCGCCTGCGTCCCTCTTCACCTAAGCTCTCTTCAATAAACTCTTTAACTTCTCGCCCACGCTCACCAATGAGACCAACGACAACCACTTGTGCGGTGGTTCCTCTTGTCATCATGCCAAGCGTAACCGATTTACCAACACCTGAGCCAGCAAACAAACCAATACGCTGACCTTTACCAACCGTTAATAAACCATTGATCGCTTTCAAGCCGACATCCAGTGGCTCTGAAATCGGTTTTCGGGCGAGCGGGTTAATGGGTTCGGCATTAAAAGGCACAAAGTGGTCGGTATAAATATCCCCTAAGCCATCAAGTGGTTTCCCCACCCCATCAATCACACGACCTAACAGTTCCATACCAACGGCAAGCCCAGTTTCACCAGTAAGAGGGGTCACTTTCGCTCCAGGAAAAATGCCATTAATTTGCTCACTAGGCATAAGAAATAAGTTGTCACCAGAAAAGCCGACAACCTCTGCTTCCATCTGTCCCGACATCGTTTCAATATGGCATAGGCTACCAATTGGCGCTCGACACCCAGTAGCTTCTAACGTCAAACCAACAACTCGCACTAACTTACCAGAAGTAATTGGTCGTGATGTTAAACCTTCCACTTTGTATTGATTCAAGCGTTCAGCAAGTACTGACATTATTCGGTACCTGGCTGATGGCGGTTAGCACGACAAAAGCCCTGAATAACCGAGCGAATACGATCCTCGATACGATAATTGACACTGGAGTCTCCAGCTTCAATTTGTAAATCACCACGATTTAATGCTGGCTCGCCAATCAAGCTCCATTGACGCTGCTCTAATTCATTTTCACCATAGGATGAACGAATGATCTCAGCATCATCAGGGTTTAGCTTTACAGTAATAGCATGACCCGTCACTGGTAATGACTCCACTGACTCTTTTACCGTATCTAAGATAATTTGTGGGTTAGTTTGCGCTTCAATATGGACAACTTCTTTCACTAGCGTTAAAACCATATCGACTAATTGCTTTTCAACTTGATTAGTCATTAATGCTAGAGGTTGAGAGAATTGATCAGCAAGTCCCATAAAAATATCGACTTGCTGTTTAATGTATTCCTGCCCAGCAGTGACGCCTTCTAGCTGACCAGCTTGTAATCCTTCGCTATGCCCTGCTTGAAAGCCTTCTTCTTTGCCTTTGTCATAACCTTGCTTAAAGCCCGCTTCTTGACCTTCATAGAGACCTTCTTGATAAGCGCCTTTTTTTATAATCTCGATTTGCTCATCGGTTAAAACGAACGCTTCTTCCTCGATAACCTCTTCTTGAGGCACCCAGCTAGGATCATAATTAAAAGCTGTCTCACGTGCGCTTTTCTGCACTTCAGAGCTATAGTCTGGCAACCCCCACTTCTCTGGTTGGGCTATCGACTGCTCATCATCAGGACGTAAAAAACCACGTTTTCTGTCAACGGACATAGCATTACCTATTAAAAAATGGAGGGGAATTTGTGATTAGTGACTCTCAAAGCTTAATTTAACGCTTTAAGAGTCAAGGATACGCTATAAGAACTCTTCTGCGCCACCAGAAAGCATAAGGTCACCGCTATCGGCTAAACGACGCGCTATGGCAAGAATTTCTTTTTGTGATGATTCAACATCAGCAACACGTACTGGCGGCATAGCTTCGATGTCATCTTTCATCATATCCGCTGCACGTTTTGACATATTTTTGTAGATTTTCTCACGAAGATCTTCATCGGCACCTTTTAGTGCTCGCTGCAGTACATCTTGTGGAACATCTCGCAGTAATTTTTGTACGCCTTGATCATCGACTTCAATCAAGTTTTCAAAGACAAACATCAGATCTTGAATCTGCGTTGCCATATCTTCATCTTGATCACGAATTTGATCCATCAAGATGCCTTCAACATTATTATCCATGTAGTTCATGATTTCAGCTGCTGCTTTTAGACCACCAATTTTGGCAGCTTGTGCACCCGCCTGACCTGCGAACTGCTTCTCCATGATCTCATTTAATTCGGCTAATGCAGAAGGTTGTACTTCTTCTAAGTTAGCAATACGCATCATCAAGTCCAAACGTACTCGTTCAGGGAATTGAGACAGTATTTCTGCCGACTGATCGGCATCAAGATAAGAAAGTACAATGGTTTGGATCTGTGGGTGTTCATTAATAATAATGCTCGCTACTTGGCGAGGGTCCATCCACTTCAATGAATCAAGCCCTTTAGAGCCTGTGCCTAGTAAGATTTGATCGGCTAAGTTATTCGCTTTATCTTCACCTAAGGCTGCGACTAAAGCATTACGCATAAAGTCTTCACTACCCATACCAATGTTGGTGTATTTTTGAATATCCTCTAAAAATGCACGATGAACAGCGCCGACCTTGCCTTGGCTAAGATCTTTCGCTTGTGCCATTGCACTACCTACACGTTGAACCTGTTTTGGCTCTAAGTGACGAATGATACCAGCAGCATCTTGCTCATTTAAGCTTAGTAATAAAATGGCGGCTTTTTCATCACCACTAATGCTAGAGATATCAATATCTACAGGCTCTAGTTCATCATCCTGCTTTACTATTTCATTAGGCATCTGTCATCCAATTTTTAACTACTTGTGCTGCCAACTCTGGCTCATTTGCAACTAATGCTCGCACGGCTTTTAAGACATCTTCATCTTTATGTAGGTTTGGTAAATCGATACTTGAACCAAACTCAAATAGCTCTCCACCATCAATATCACCAGCAATTAAGCTCGTTTCACCATCAGAGCCAATCGGCAACCCATCAGGTCCATACATTTTATCATCGTTATCTTCTGCAATAGGGTTCAATAGTTTTTTCATTGCTGGTCGTACAAGAACAAGCACAACAACGATAATAACCAATGCACTTGCTAGCCAACGAACCCAATCATTAAAGTTAGGGTGTTCCCAGATCGGCACATCCGCTAATAATTCTGTTTCTGGTTCCGCGAACTTAACACTTAATACATTGAGTAAATCACCACGATTTTCGCTAAAACCAATAGTACCGATTAGCACTTGGCGGATAGCATTTATTTTTGCATCACTCAATGCAGTATAGGTAACTTCGCCAGTACTCGGATCCACTGAACGCTGATCTTTAATGGCAACAGAAACCGTTTGTCTATCGACAATACCGCTTTGTTTGCGTTCATGGCTAATAGTCGTATCCAATTCAAAGTTACGTGTCGCCTCTTTATGAACAGAACCTTGCCCTAACACGGAACCGTCTTTCATTTGAGCGACGTCTTGAGGAATGGATGCATCGGCAGGCGGCTGGTTGCTTAAAGCCCCTGGAACACCAGCTACGACGCTACCATTGTTGTAATCTTCTAATGTGTATTCACTTCGAGTCGCTGCTGTTTGTGGGTCGAACTGCTTACGAGTTTGCTCTATCGCATTGAAGTTCATTTGAATATCAACTTGCGCGGTATAGTTTCCAAAGCCCAAAATAGGGATCAAAACAGAGTCAATTTTATCTCTTAATACTTGCTCTTGTTTGCGTTCTAATTCGTGTTCTTTGCGTCTCGCTGTCGATAAAGGATCTTGAGAACCTGAACTTAATAAACGTCCATGCTGATCGGTTACGGTTACGCGCGAAGTATTCATTCCAGGTACAGCACTCGCAACCATATCAACCACAGAATCAACCTCTTCCTGTTTTAAGGTTGTTCCTGTACTTAAAGTTAAAAATACCGAGGCTGATGCTTCTTGATTATGACGAACAAAAACACTTTGCTTAGGGAGAGCAAGTAATATTTTTGCGCGTCGCACTTGACGTATCTGCTCAATGGCTTTTGCTAATTGGCGTTCACGACTTAGTTTCAATCGCTCTTGCTCTAAACGTTGAGAAACCCCAAAGCCCATATCTTGCAGGAGAATATCATCACCCGCGCTTTTTTCGGTATTAACGCCGGCTCTCACCATATCCAATTTCAACGAATTATACTCATTGGCATCAACATGGATGGTGTTTCCATCAAGCTTATAGTCAATTTTTTGTTGATCAAGGTAATCTAAAACTGAGATAAGCTCTGTCGTTTCATAGGCACCTAAAGGGCGCATTTCTGGCTCTTTTACCCAAAAAAACAGCATAACAATTAAAGCAACACAGATAGAGATAGACAGTACTAAAACCACTTGGCGCAACAAATCAAGATCGCCAATTGCCATATCAAACTTGGAGGAGCTTCGTTCATTTAAATCTGGATTTTGCCCGTCAGAATCTAGACCCGAACTGGTTGTTAAGCCATGTTCCGAACCATCTCCGGCTACTGCTAAATCTGTTGCTCTATTATTATCAGCCACTACTTACTACTCAATTTATACCGGCATGTTCATTAACTCTTTGTAAGAGTCGACTAATTTGTTTCTAATTTGAATAGTCGCATCAAACGCAACACTGGATTTATTACGTGCAATCATAACATCGGACAGTGAGACATTTTCATCGCCTCGATCAAACCGCATCTGTAAATCGCTTGATGATTGTTGTAAAGAATTGACACTGTTCATTGCCTGAGTCAGCATATTGCTAAAATCAGCACCAGCGTTATGACTACTTATTGCAGGTCTTGCATTGGCAGCTTCTAGCATCATTGCTTGCATTTCACCCTGTACGCCATCAATTCTCACATTTACCTCTCACGCCAATATATTGACTATTATCTTTAAACTACACAGCCATCTTTTCACTACATAGCAAATTTTATACCATAGTACTACATTCCGTCACTGACAAAAATGCGTATCCTGCAGCACTATCACTTAATGTGGCAGTTCTATACCCGCATCGCGCATTTTCGCTAACTTATAACGCAATGTTCGTGGGCTAATGCCTAGTTTTTCAGCCATATCTTTACGACGACCGTTACACTCAATGAGAGTTTCCAAAATAATCGCATACTCTTGATCGCGCAATTCTCCGCCTAAACCTTCACTGATCGTCAAACTGCCTTTTACTAAATCACTATTGGTTTCTGCAACGACTTTAATTGCCGGCATTGCGATATCTTGATTTTCAACAACTTGCTGTAGGCTGGCTGCATCTTGCCAATCAAGACCTTCCAATAGTATATGCTCTGAGTCGATATTGGATTGATTGCTAAGAATCAGTGCGCGTTGAATAACATTATCTAACTCTCGTACATTACCAGGCCATGGATAAGCTAATAGTTTCTCCACTGCTGTTGCCGAAATAGTCGGGATAGGCAAACCTAACTTTGCACAGTGGCGCTCAATTAAATGAGCAGCTAACGGTTGTATATCACCTGGACGCTGGCAAAGTGCTGGCCAAGTAATTGGAAATACATTCAAACGATAATATAAATCTTCTCGGAAATTACCTTCTGCTACGTACTGCTTTAAGTCTCGGTTACTGGTTGCTAATACTCGAACATCAAGTTGGATGCTTTTACGACTACCTAGACGCTCTACTTCTCTTTCTTGTAAAACGCGTAATAACTTGGCTTGCAGGTTCATATCCATTTCACTAATTTCATCCAGTAAAATGGTACCACCTTGCGCTTGCTCAAATTTACCAGGACAGGCTTGAACAGCCCCCGTAAATGCACCTTTCTCATAACCGAAGAGAGTAGCCTCAAGCATATTATCGGGAATAGCCGCACAGTTAATGGCCACAAATGGACCTGAATGACGGTTAGAAGCATTGTGAATATAACGAGACATGACCTCTTTACCTGAGCCACTTGGCCCTAATACCATCACATTCGCATCTGTTTTCGCTACTTTTTCAGCCAGTGCTAACAGCTTTAAACTTTTTTCATCTGCAACAATCGCATTATTATCATCCGATTTTATTGGAGCATAACGGCTGACCATATTGAGTAAAACTTCTGGCGCAAAAGGTTTAGCCATATAATCAATGGCACCTTCTTTCATTGCCGAAACCGCATCTTCTATATTGGCATAAGCTGTCATCAGTAAAACGGGTAAATTCGGCCAATGTTGTTTGATATTACGCAGTAAAGCTAAGCCACCCATACCTGCCATTTGCACATCAGAGATAACTATATCAACTTGATTTGACTTTAATTTAAGTAATGCTGCCTCTGCACTATCCGCTTCTAACCACTCATAACCAGCTAAGGCTAAAGTATCAACCAGCGCTTCACGTAAACCTTCATCGTCTTCGACAATTAATACTTTGCTTTGTCCCATGCTTACTCTCCGTACACTTTTTCACCATGTTCTATGGCATGATTTTTATTCTTCGTTTCTATTTAATCAGCTGCATTATTATTGCTTTCTATCAAAGGCAAGCATATAGTAAAACATGCACCATCGCCTTCTTCTGATAGTAGCTCTAGACGCCCTTCATGCGCTCGGCATACCATTTGCACAACCGCTAAACCAAGCCCAGTTCCTTGTGAACGCGTAGTAAAAAAGGGCTCCATGATCTTATCTTGTAACTCTTTAGCTACGCCTGGACCACTATCTTGTACTGAGATCTTCAATTCATTATTAACTGGGCGGAAGAAAACATCGATTTGGGCATTTTTATCCGACATTTGAATGGCATTTAATACCAGATTACTTAATGCCGAAGCTAATGCATTCACATTTCCTAATAGCTGAACCTCTGGCTGCTCGACTTCTTGGCAATAATCGATTTGGCTATTTTTTAATGCTGCCTCAACCATTGGCTGATATTCACTGACTAAATCAGCCAAAACGAAAGGCGTAATGACTTTATTATCGCCACCTTTGGCAAATAGCAGCATATCATTCACTTGCTTCTCCAAATCGTGTAATCGATCCATAAGCTTTGATTGAAAGCGTTCCTTGGTTGCCGGTGTCAAATTGGAAGCGGATAAATTAGACGCATAAAGCATGGCACTAGAAAGCGGCGTTCTTACTTGGTGTGCTAAAGATGCCACCATCCGACCTAATGACGACAACCGTTGTAAATCACTGATCCGTGACTGTAATAAGCGTGTTTCTGTCAGGTCGGTAATTAAAATCAGTTGTCCTGTTGTTGATGCTGAAATCGCTAAACGTACTTTACGCCCATTTTTCAATGATATTTCATGGCCATCATCTTCTTTTGGATCAAAAGCCGTTTGAATGATAGAAAACCACTTCAGGCCAACTAAAGGCACCGCTAAAATTCGTTGGGCCTCTGGGTTTGCCTCACGAATTTCACCTTGAGTATCAAGCAAAATAACACCAGCGGGCATGACATCAAGTACTTGCTTATAGCGCTCTACTTGCTGTTCAACGGAGTCTAAATGGGATTGGTTTTCGGGATCTTGAAAAGATGTCATGTGAGTTCTCCACCTCTAAAGCAAGAATAGTCTGCCACGCTTTTGCATGTCAGACTATTCATTCATCATATAACAATAAGGGAAATGGCTATCAATAGCCCCCTAATAATAGAGGTTAGCGCTGTAGGTTATATTTGCGCATTTTTTCTACCAAAGTTGTACGACGCATGCCCAGCATATCTGCAGCTCTTGCAACCACACCATTTTGAGCTTCAAGTGCCTGACTTATCATATTGATTTCAAGCTCTGCAAGCACTTCTTTCAAATTGAGCCCTTCAGCTGGTAAAGACTGTAAAGAACCATCGTTAAGATCGGACTCATGTAGATCATCAAAGTTGAAATCTTCCGAGAAAATATCAGATAGTGCATCGCGCTCAAGCTCTTCCTCACCAACTGAAGCGACATTCTCTGGCTGGAACTCTGGAATATCACTATAGCGATACTTAGTCGGTAAATGATTCACATCAACAAGGCTATGAGGGTACAAGATTACCATTCTTTCGACTAAATTGGCTAACTCTCGCACATTGCCCGGCCAATGGTGCTCCGTTAGCGAATTGATCGCTCTTGGAGTAAAGTAAATCGGCTGACTACCTTCTGCTTCCATTCGAGTCATTAGCTCTTGTAGCAATAACGGAATATCTTCAATGCGATCTTTTAGCGCTGGCATTTCAATCGGGAAAACATTGAGTCGGTAATAAAGATCCTCTCGAAACAGCTCGTTTACGATCATATCTTCTAAGTTTCGATGCGTTGCTGCTATTACTCTCACGTCAATATTAATCGTAACATTGCCACCAACACGCTCAAAGCAGCGCTCTTGTAACACTCTTAGTAATTTCACTTGCATTGACATCGGCATATCACCGATTTCATCCAAAAAGATCGTACCACCTTCAGCCAATTCAAAGCGACCTTTCCTAGCCGTAATAGCGCCGGTAAACGAACCTTTTTCATGACCAAAAAGTTCACTTTCTAATAGCTCTGGAGGTATAGCTCCACAGTTAATCGGGACAAAAGCACCACCACGACGTGCAGAATGGTAATGGATATTACGTGCGACAACTTCCTTTCCTGTACCTGATTCACCTAAAATTAAAACGTTAGCTTCAGTATGAGAAACTTGATCAATCAGGTGGCGTACATCTTGAATGCCTCGACTTTGACCAACTAAGCTACGGAATAATGTATTTTTTCGTGATACTGATGGGACTTGTACACCTTTACGACCTAAGAACTCTTTGCAATGCCTTAATGCATCACTAAGTTGTGGGTAGTTTAGTGGGCGTTCAAGTTCACCAACAAAATTAGTCAATTCATCGAAAGAAAAAGAAGGGCTACCGATACATAGTAAAGGGATATGATTCGATTTGATCAGGTATTGCTGCAGTTTTTCACTTGCATCAGAGCTATCTGTATAACCGATAATGCAGCCAGCCCACATACCAGACCAATTAATCTGGTCAATTTGATCCGAACTAATGACTTCGCAGATTTCTCCTACGAACTCTAAAATGTTACATAAATTAAGACGATGAGATTGATCATCTTCAATGACGAGTAGTTTTGCCAAGCCTTGCATAAATAGAACTCTTGCCTTTATTCTGGGGTATGTCGCTTTAAAACCAATAATTACGAGAAAACAGCAACAAAAAAAGCCATTAGGCTGTCCAATGGCTTCTATTTTATTTAATAATAAAAATAAGGCAACTAAGCAATGAGCAGGTAGTGAGCTAGATTAAAAATTTTAACTCACAAAATAGCCTTTAAAATGATAAATTTAGCATTAGTTTACAGGTGATTATCCTTTAAATACCAACATCAGCAGCGGTTAAATTATGGTATTCATTCGGAATTTGATCCCAAGCTGATTTAATTTCTCGGATAATATCAATCACATCATCGATCGGCTCTGGGTTATTTTGATGGTTTGCAGCCGACACTTGCATAATCATAAATTCATAAAGTTGATCGAGGTTCTTCGCAATATCGCCACCATCATCCATAGACAAGCAGCTTCGTAAACTAATAATGATATCTAAAGCTTTACCTAAACGCTCACCTTTAACTGAAACATTACCCTGCTGCATCGCAGCTTTTCCTTGGATTAGTCTCTCAATAGCACCAGCCATTAGCATTTGTACTATTTTATGTGGTGAAGCCGCTGTTAGCTGGCTATCTACTGATACCTTTTTGTAAGCTTGTAAAGAACCGCGCATAGTAACCCTCGTTATAAAAACTTTTTATATTGTTGAACTGATTTATTGCCATGGCGATATTTGACTAACGCCTGGCCGGCACGTTGTGTTTCTGATTCCATCAATTCAAGCAATGTTTTGGTTCGCACAACAGCCTCATGCCATTGCGGGCAACTCTTTAAACTGGGGTCTTGAGCCAATTTAGATAAGATAGAGTTTAACCTTTGTTCTCTTGTATCGACCAATACAGAAATTTCTTCAGAATTAATTTCTGATTGGTGTAACTTTGTCATTAATTGGTGATCTAGATCACGCAATTGATTTAACTCATCCATCAATCACTACCCCATCGCATTCATCATGCCACCTAATTGTGAGCGCATTTTACCCGTCGCTTCTTGCATTGCACTAAATCGAGCATGAGTTCTTTTTTCTAAACCATCCATGCGGCGATCTAAAGAAGATTGATCATCAAATAGGCGATAGTTTTGTTCAACTAAGCTCTGCTCTCGTGTACGGATCGTCCCTGTAACCCCCGTCATACTATGAATGGCATCTTCCACTTTTTTAGCAAAACCTTGATTACCGCCAAAGAAATCTTCTAGCTTGTTAAAGTTATTGTTTAACTGACGATCGAGCATTGCATAATTAATTTCTAATTTACCCTGCATTGTGGTCGTGACACCAAACTCTGTCAAAGACTTTAAATCTTCAGGTGCTTGCTCAACCGCACTGGAAAAAACACTTTTTAGGCGAGAGTCTGCTGTACGTACAACGCTATCACCTGCTAAAGGTCCTTTCTGACCAGTTAAAGGATCAACACTCGCTAGCTCTTTAGAAATTTGATGAAATTGATTATAAGAGGCAACAAACTGTTCAATATCACTACGCACACTGCGCCTGTCATATTCCACCCCAATTTCAGCGGGTGGTTTATTGGCATCGGATGTTCTCTTTAATGTTAAATCAACACCTTCTATAGCATCTTCAATGATATTATTATGGCTAGCTAACTCTGCGATACCATCGAGTAATACAATAGAGTCTTGTGCGGCTTGTACTTCTGACATGCCTTGGTAAGTTTCAAATGATTCTTGTGCCTGCTTGAGTTGGACTTCAACCTTGTCCATTTCCTCTAAATGCTCACGCTCTTCAACGGTTAACTTTGCTCGCTGTTGCACTTTCGCTTCTTCTGGAGTGATTTTATTTTCAGCAACGGCTTGCTCGATTGCTTTTTTCTCTTCCGCTAACTCTTGCTCAAGTTGCTCTCGCGCTTCTTTTACCGTGACATAAGAAGCTGTTAAGGTACCCGATGCGGTGTTAGACCAACCAGGAACATCTTGTGACTTTTCTAATGCGATTGCATCGAGTTCTGGCTCGGGAGTACGGTAAGAGTCTAATAGTGTTCCAGAAGCGGTATTCGTCCACCCCGGAATATTATCTTGAGGTAAAAGTGAGCGAGGCGGAAGCGGCAAAGATGATGGGCTATCATTTGCTTGCTGTCTTTCAGGATTCTCATCAGCATGATTTTCTTGATCTGAGTTGACTTGTTCGGAATGAGTTTGATCTAAAGCATTTTGCTTGTTCTGCAGTTGATCATCAAACTGATCGGCAGCCATTGCCATCTCGCTAGCTCCTGCGGCAATATTTATCCCACCGGCAGCATTTACTGCCGCCTGCTCATCAAAGCTGGGAGGCAAAATAGATCGAGCTACTTTTTGTGCGGCTTCAAGATCTTTGACACGATCTTCAAGTGATTTAAATTCGAATAGTTTCAGCGCATTATCTGATTCAGAATCCGCCTTAATGGTAATATTGTTATCCTTACCGGATAAGTTAGAGGCGAGGATAAGGCGCGGGCCCTGAACGTCGTTGATGATAGAGGCACGGACACCAAGATTATCCTTAGCACCATTAATTCCTCTAACAACATCAACGAGTTTAGAGCGAGATCCGACATCTATATCAAAACTCTTGTCACCAAGTGAAACCTGCAGCTTGCCAGGACCAAAGATTGCATCATCTGGAATAATATCCGATGCAACCTTATGGCTCTGAGCAAGCTGCAACACATCGATGGCATATTTCCCTGCTATCGCATCAGTAGTTGCTGTTGCTGAAACAATCTCATCGTCACTCGTATCCACCTTGCGCACGGCAAAGGCTTTTTCATGACGAAAGTTTGCCATCAGACTTTTCATTGTATCAAGTGACTCTCTGAGCCTACCATAAGCACTAATGTTGGTATCTATCTGCATGCGCTGATTATCAATACGTTGCTGTTTAGGCACACGTTCTGCATTGACAATTTTGCTGACCATGGAATTAATATCCATGCCAGACGACATACCCATAGGGCCTAAACTCATTGAATCACCTCAAAAACAATTTATACCTTTTCTTCAATTAATCCTGTATTTGAAGTCAAAGTCGCTAGACGCCTTAAAATTTCAAGCATCTCTTCATCAGGGATCTGCCTAATGATCTCTCCGGTTGTTGTTTCATAAACTGTCACAACATTGCGCCCAGAGTCATCATCAAGCTTAAAGGCTACTCCCTTACTCATTGAGCTAATAAAATCATTCATTTTATCGATCAATTTCACCCTTTCATCTTCATTCATCTCATCACGATGTTGAGCAAATGCCATCACCGAATCAAGCGAAGATTCATGAGCTTTTTTCACCTCTGAAGGTGGAGCATAGCCTTTTGATAAAGAAATATTCGTTGCGTCACTACTGTTTTCTTTAGCAATTTTTATGCCACTTGGCGAGCCGTAAGGCTGGGTATTCGATGCGTAGGACGAAATATCCATAGCAAAGTCCTCCTACCTTATAGAGTTTCAGATAAGTTAACCTTATCTTCCTCGAACAAGTGTAAAACTAACTTTTTGATTAACCAAGTAAACTAAGCGCAGCAGATGGTGTCTGCTTTGCTTGAGCTAAGATAGAAGTACTCGCTTGCTGTAAAATTTGAGACTTCGTCATTGCTGTCGTTTCTTTAGCGTAATCAGTATCTTGAATGCGGCTACGTGACGCGTTAACATTTTCATTAATGTTATCAAGGTTATTAATGGTGTGATCCAAACGGTTTTGAATCGCACCTAAACCTGCACGTTGGCTATCTACATTCTTCAGCGCGCCATCAATGATAGCTACAGCTTCTTGAGAACCTGCTACCGAAGTAATATCGATATCATTAACCGTTTTATCAGTACCTGTACCGATGCTCAATGAGCTTGCTAAGTTACCACCAATAGTAACAGAACCACCATCAACGGCTGTGTTGGCAGCAAAAAGCTGTAGTGTATTATCTTCACCAACCGATGCTTTCACATCATTGCTTTGACCGTTAATATAAGTTGCAACCTGTTCTAGATCATCCCCTTCTTTAACGTCAATAGCTAAAGATTGAGCTACTCCACTTCTATCGGTGTAATCTAAAGTAAGATCAGTGTCACCAGCTGTCGCTACCCAGTCATCAGCTTGTGCTGCTGCTGTGTAAGCCTTACCACCCATTTCAGCAGTATCTGAACGCATGTTACCCATGCTCATAATCACTGCTTCACCTGAATCAGCACCAATCTGGAAAGATTGCTGACCGTAAGTACCATTCAATAGTTTATTACCACCGAATGATGTTGTCTCAGCAATACGGTTTAACTCATTGTTCAACGCTGTTACTTCTTCTTGCAAAGCAACACGCTCACCCTTTGAGTTTGAACCATTAGCAGATTGTAGCGATAGATCACGCATACGTTGCAAAATGTTCGTACTTTCAGTCATCGCGCCTTCAGCGGTCTGAGCAATTGAAATACCATCATTTGCATTTTTTACTGCCATGTCTAGACCACGACTTTGCGAGGTTAAACGGTTAGCAATTTGTAGGCCTGCTGCATCATCTTTTGCACTATTGATTTTATAGCCAGAAGATAAACGCTCCATCGACTTTTGAGTGTCGTTCGCTGCATTGTTCAGGTAACGCTGGGCAGTCATCGCCGATACGTTAGTATTTACATTTATAGCCATAGTTAATCTCCTTAAGGCATTGTTTAAATGGCCAACGTGTCTCTCACCTCACTTTGGCACATTTCATTTCTCTCAATCCCTTTAACGGCTAACAATAAAGAATCTTTAGATAAAAATTAGATATTTAATGATTTTTTTTATAAAAGATAAATCTTGTTTTTTATTGCGCTCCCCTCTACTAACAGGCATAAAAAAACCCAGCCTAGGCTGGGTTGGTCTCACTCATCTCTCACCATGAGTTTATATTCTGGCTATCTAGCTACTAATTAACCTAGTAAGCTTAATGCTGCATTTGGCGCTTGCTTAGCTTGCGCTAAGATAGAGCTTGATGCTTGAGATAGAATCTGTGATTTAGTCATCGCTGTTGTTTCTTTAGCGAAGTCGGTATCTTTAATACGACTCTTAGATGCACTTACATTTTCGTTGATGTTGTCTAAGTTATTAATCGTGTGATCAAAACGGTTTTGAATCGCACCAAGCTCAGCACGATGACTGTCGACATATTTTAATGCTGTATCGATAATCGCTACCGATTCTTGAGCACCACCTGCAGAAGTTACATCGATGTTATTCACTGTAACCGCTTGTGCTGGCCCCATATTTAGGTCACTAGCTAGAGAGCCAGAGAAAGCAATATCTGAAGAAGCTTTATTCTCACCCGCATAAATTTGCAGAGCACCGTTTTCATTAACTGATGCCTGAATATCATCCGTTTGACCATTAATGTAAGTGGCTAATTGCTCAATATCGTCACCTTCTTTTGCGGTGATAGTAATCGATTGTGCCACGCCATCAGCATCATCAAAAGCCATGGTAATTTCTTGAGTACCAGCTTCAACTGCCCAATTAGCATCTTTTTCAGAACCAGCTAAGTAAGAGCTACCACCCATTTCTTCAGTATCAGAACGGATGTTTTTCAACTCCATGATAACTGCTTCACCAGCGTCAGCACCGATTTGGAAAGATTGAGTACCGTATGTACCATTTAGTAATTTATTACCACCAAATGATGTTGTTTCAGCAATTCGGTTTAATTCATTGTTTAGTGCTGTTACTTCTTCTTGAATCGCAACACGTTCTGATTTGGAGTTTGAACCATTAGCTGATTGTAATGAAAGGTCACGCATACGTTGTAGTATGTTTGTTGTTTCATTCATTGCACCTTCAGCTGTTTGTGCAATAGAAATACCGTCATTCGCATTACGTACAGCAACATCTAAGCCTCGACTTTGAACATTCAAACGATTTGAAATTTGTAAGCCTGCCGCATCATCTTTAGCACTGTTAATTTTAGAGCCAGAAGATAGACGTTCCATCGATGTTTGTTGTGCGTTGTTCGCGTTGTTTAGGTAACGCTGAGCAGTCATCGCGGATACATTAGTATTTACATTTACAGCCATGGTGATTTCTCCAATTGATTTTTCGTTGGTGCGGTTTTCGACGTCTCGAAAAACCAAGTAGTTCTCTCAAAGTTATTTCTATTAACGGCTCATAATTTAAATCCTTTAGCTTTTTTTCGCTTTTTTCTAAAAAAATTTCCTAAAAACCTTATTTTGATTAAATAGAATAAAAAAACGAAAATAAGCACGATTTAGCCTAAAGATTTAATCTATGCCGTCGATAACCCTCAGTTAAAGTGTATAAAATCGCGAATAAAGCCTGCGATTAGCTCTAACCTAACAAGGTTAACGCAAGGTTAGGCGCTTGCTTTGCCTGAGCTAAAATTGAGGTACTCACCTGCTGTAAAATTTGCTGCTTAACCATTTGAGCCGTTTCTTTAGCATAATCGGTATCGGAGATACGACTTTTCGATGTGGCTAAATTTTCATGGACATTATCGAGATTATTAATCGCATGATTAAATCTATTTTGATAGGCACCTAATTCAGAACGGTGGCTATCAACATATTTCATTGCAGTATCTAAGATAGCAACGGCTCTTTGCGCACCACCGGCTTGAGTAATATCAATTTGATTTACTGACTCATATTGCCCTCCACTCATCGATAACTCATCAGCAAGGCTGCCATGAAAGCTAATCGTTCCTGAAGTTTCATTGCCCGCCATAAAGACCTGCAACTGACCATGCTCATTTACCGATGCTGAAACGGCCTCTGTTTGACCGTTAATATAGGTCGCTAATTGCTCAATATCATCGCCAGCTTTAGCTTCAATATTAATGCTTTGAGCTTGACCAAACTGATCGGTATACGACATGGATAGTTGTGTATTATTCGCGACCGACCAATTATTATCGGCTGAGTAACCAGCGGTATAACTAAAGCCGCCCATCGCTAAGCTGTCAGTACGTAAATTTTTCAACTCAACTTGTACAGCTTCACCAGAACTGGCACCAATTTGAAAAGCAGATTGTCCAAAACTGCCATTGAGTAATTTACGCCCACCAAAAGAGGTCGTTTCAGCAATGCGATTCAGCTCGTCATTCAATGCTGTCACTTCTTCCTGTAAAGCTATCCGTTCTGCTGAGCTATTAGAGCCATTGGCTGACTGCAAAGACAAATCACGCATACGCTGCATGATATTCGTCGATTCATTCATGGCACCTTCAGCGGTCTGTAGAATAGAGATACCGTCATTAGCATTACGTACTGCCACATCCAAACCACGCATTTGCGCTTCCAAGCGGTTTGATATCTGCAACCCAGCAGCATCATCTTTCGCACTATTGATACGACTTCCCGACGCCAACCTTTCTAAAGATTGATTAAGCATTCCTGTCGCATTGCTTAAGTTGCGTTGAGCAATCAGGGCTGAAACATTCGTATTCACTGTAATAGCCATGCACGTGTATTCCTAAAATAGAGGGGCTATTTATTATCGGCAATGGGCAGAATAACTTTACTAGCAATAAAAAAGGCGCCTCATTGGGCACCTTTAATATTCTCGCCTCTACAAAATGAGGCAAATGAGCAAGTGTAAATAAATTACTTCACACTTAGCGCTGCTAATAACTGGGTTGATGGAGCAAAGAAGTACGCCCCTGTTACAGCATGAGTAAAACGCAGCATCTGATCGGTTTTACCATCACTGATACCATACATACTCTCCAACATAGCAGTAAAGTTATGCAGAGTTTGGCAGTAAGCAATGAATAATAGCCCGTGTTCACCGCTTGCACTTCCATACGGTAAGCTATGTCGAACAATTTTCAGACCTTTGCCATTTTCTTTTAAGTCCACACGTCCAACATGCGATGCTGCTGGTACATCGTCTAGCTCTATCGAGTCAGGCTTTGTTCTACCAATAACCTTCTCTTGAGCCTTAACACCAAGTCGATTCCATGCCGGTAAATCATGTATGAAACGCTGCACCATCACATAACTACCACCTGCGTAGTCGCCACCTGGGATAAGGGCAACTTCTTGACGCTGCACCTCTTTCGGGTTCTCTGTACCATCAATAAAGTCCGTCATATCACGAGAATCAAGGTATCGGTAACCGTAAGTTTCATCGACGACTTCAATTGAGTCAGAGAGTTCACTTAATAACTTTCTTAATACATAAAAGTGCAGATCATGACGTGTCGAGTGGCAGTGGATTAAAACATCAACATCACTAGCAGGGGCGCGAACATCACCGGTAGCTAATTCAGGGAAGTCGATCAACTCGCTTGGCATAGGTTGAGCTAAGTGTGCCCAAAATGATTTAGTCAATGCGATGGATAAGGTTAAGTTGGCTTCAGGTTGCGACTCGTTCAACGAGTTAACCAGCTCAGGAAGTACCTGTAACTCTGTTAATACCTGTTGAACATTTTTTGTTACTTTAATTTGAGTATAAAGGGCGAAAGGACCTGCTTCTGGAAGAATCGCCGATTGAGGAGAGAACATAACTTATAAATCCTTTATCTGTTTTTATTCACTGTAATGAAAATCTACTATTAAAAACATTATACCCATTCATCTCATTAACTGTTTAGATAAATGTATAAAATCTAACAGACTTAAATAGTCATGATTTTGCTGATACTTCTACTGGGATTTTAAAACAATCTTGCGCTAAGCGACTATTGGTTAGGTAAAGAATAAACCACAACATTAACACTAATGACAGCGCATTGGACCAACGAAAGGCACCGTTATCTAGATAAATAAAATAACAAGTTTGCATAACCTCTAAGGCAATTAAACTTAAAGTAATACCACGTGCCCAACTGCAAATTTGATTGATCCATTTTCGATCTGGGTTACGCAACCCTGAGATCCACATGAGAAGTAAACTCGGTGTACCAATAATTAATCCTAAATAGAGCATCTTATGATCTGGATACACTATTGATAAGATCTGTGTGCCACTATCTCGACTCGCTCCAGCGACGATAAATACCACCCAAGCCTTAGCAAGCAATAACCATCCTGCCCATATAAGGTATGGAATTTTCAAAAAACCATCTTGGTTATACTGTTCAAATGAGTAACGCACAATTTATCACTTTAGTTATTGTCTATTTTAGCGCTTTAACTTACCTTGTTTTACTAGCCTTTGTAAAATGAGTACGGTAACAAAATCACCATGAAATCTGCAAAATTAGTTCCATCAATAGAGAGTCAACAAGAAGCGATGAAAGTTGCGAAAGCTACGCAAAAACCAGGTCAAACTAAGGAGCAAACTCGCCTTATTGCCCAAGGGATTGAAAAAGGGATTGCTCTATATAAAAAGCAACATAAAGAGAAACAGCGCCAAGCGGATAAGGTACGTAAAAAGAATATCAAGCAGCGTGAAAAAGAACCGTCAATCGATGTTGATGAGCACAACTATACTGCATCAGAGAGTTCACCTTCTAAAGCGTACTTACCGTGGGGTTTGTTAGTCGCGAGTTGGGTAGGATTTGTTGCTTATATTACTTTGAACTAGAGCTAGCAATGGGCAACGCTGTCCATTGCTATTTTTCTCATCACATCTGAATGGGTGTTCAGGATCTTTCGCCACGCGATGAGGGCATAAAAAATGAGAGAACTAAAAACCTAAGCTAATAGCAATATCACCTTCTCGTTCAATAACCCATTGGCTATCAAATGGTCCCCAATCAGATAACTGGTAATAACCATCATTATGACGACGACCATCTTGAACAAACATCAATTCAATACCAATGCCTGGCAAAGCCTTCAAAACATCTTGAATCGTACGACGTGGCCATCCCGTTTTTTCAATTAGTTTAGGCACATTTGGTCGCTCAAGACTCTCGACCAATAAAGCTAAATATAAACGCCTGGCGAAAACTGGACTCAATTCCATTGATATCTCTCCTTAAATAAACTTTATCCATTATTTCTTTTTTTGCCTTTGATATGTTGAGGAGGATCAATAAGTCGCTTTATCTCAAGGATTTATGCTCGTTTTTAGCTATTAAAATTAATTTACGTTCTGATTTTGTTTGTGCCCAGCTTCCTGATAGGATTCATTGATAGATGATCAAAAAAAAAAGAGTCATCATTATCACTCAATAAAGGAAGGTAAAATGCCTATCATCATGTACGGAATTCCAAATTGCGATACGATAAAAAAAGCGAAAAAATGGTTACAAGATAATGAAATTGACTTTGAATTTCATGATTATCGTAAGCAGGGTATCAGTGAAGAGATGGTGCGCACCTTTTGTCATCAATTAGGTTGGGAGCAAGTGCTTAATAAACGCGGCACCACTTACCGTAAACTAAGCCAAGAACAAAAAGATAGCCTTGATGAAGCAACGGCTATCGCACTGCTCGTCGAGCAACCGGCAATGATAAAGCGCCCTATTCTGCTTTCTAATGATCGCTACATCATTGGTTTTAAAGCTGATCTATACCAAGATTATTTCGCTCAATAGTTTGATCTATTTTTCAATTTTATATAAATAAAGGACACTCAAGGATGGCAACAGATAGCCCAGTATTAGCGTTAGCGAAAGATTTAATTCGCCGCCAATCAGTGACACCAGAAGACGCGGGATGCCAAGAAATGATGATTCGTCGTTTAGAAGCGATCGGATTTACTGTTGAAGTAATGGTATTTGAAGATACGACTAACTTTTGGGCTCGTCGCGGCACTCAAGCACCATTGTTTACGTTTGCAGGTCATACTGATGTAGTACCATCTGGACCAGTAGAGCAGTGGCATACCCCTCCTTTTGAGCCAACTGTTATTGATGGCGTGTTATACGGTCGAGGGGCCGCGGACATGAAAGGTTCGCTAGCTTCAATGCTTGTTGCTGTTGAACGCTTTGTTGCACAACACCCTGATCATGAAGGTTCAATTGGCTTCTTAATCACATCCGATGAAGAAGGTCCATTTATCAATGGTACGGTTCGCGTCGTTGAAACGCTGATGGCTCGCAATGAGATGATCGATATGTGTATTGTCGGTGAGCCATCAAGTACTGAGTTTGTTGGCGATATCGTAAAAAATGGTCGCCGTGGCTCAATTACCGGTGATTTATGTATTAAAGGGATTCAAGGTCATGTGGCGTATCCACATTTAGCGAGCAATCCTATTCACCACTCACTGCTTGCTATCCATGAACTCACCACAACAGTATGGGATGAAGGAAATGATTTCTTCCCACCAACAAGCTTCCAAATTCCAAACTTGAGTGCGGGTACTGGTGCATCTAACGTGATCCCTGGAGAGTTTAATGTTCAGTTCAATATGCGTTTTAGTACTGAGCTAAACAATGAAAGCATTATGCAGCGCGTGTCGAAAATTTTAGATTCACACCAGCTAAATTACGAACTGAATTGGACATTCAATGGCGACCCATTCTTAACGGCTGAAGGCTCTTTGCTTGATGCTGTGGTGAAAGGTGTCTCTAGCGTTACCCAACAAAAACCCGCTTTATTAACCACAGGTGGTACATCTGATGGTCGCTTTATTGCCCGTATGCAAGGTCAAGTCGTCGAGCTCGGACCTATCAATGCCACTATCCATAAAGTGAATGAGTGCGTTAATGTTGATGACCTAGAAAAATTAACCGATATGTACCAACAAACACTCGTTGAACTTCTTACTCAATAGGAACATCATGACCCCTGAGCAGCTTACTGGACAAAATAACCAGCATCTATCCCCTTTGCGTATTGGACAAAAGTGGTTTGATATTCATAGTGAGGTACATACTGACTTAATCCGTTTAATCGAAGCTGCTCATCTCGCTGGATTTGAATGTTATATTGCCAGTGGCTTTCGTGATTTTGATCGTCAACAAATAATTTGGGAGCGGAAGTTCTCAGGTCAAAGCCGTTTGTTAGATAGCCAAAGTCAGCCCTTAGAGAGCCACTTATTATCCTCAGAAGAAAAAATGTGGGCAATTTTACGCTGGTCGGCTTTGCCTGGTGGGAGTCGTCATCACTGGGGAACCGATTTTGACCTTTATGCTGCCAACCATTTACCAAGTGGACAATCATTGCAACTGGAGCCTTGGGAGTATTTATCTGGTCACCAGCACACTTTCTATCGCTGGCTAGTAAAAAATGCACCGGATTTTGGCTTCTACTTTCCTTATGACCAAGACCGTGGTGGTGTTGCCATTGAACCTTGGCATATCAGTCATAAGGCGATAGCAACTCAATGTATGCAAGCACTTAGCCTAGACATTTTATATCAACAGCTACTGAAAAAATCTTTTATCGGTCAGGCTACTGTATTAAAACATTTAGACACCATCTATACTCGTTATGTAACTAATATTTCCCTTTAGGAGTTTGTATGGCTTTCCTCACCAATCCATGGGTTATTTGCTTTATCGTCGTCAGTGTCATTGTGGGTAATATTGCTGCTTTAAAATACACGGCAAATATGAACTTTGGTCAGGGTAAGACCCCTCATAAAAGAAAAGATGACCTAGCAAAGTTAACTGCGCTAGATAAGCAAAACAAGATACAAAAAAAATAAGGAACCAATTAAAGGTTCCCTATTTCAATACTGTCACTCATGACTGAACGCTATGGTTTATTACTGTTCAACCACGGCGGATAAAACCGGAACCATTGATTTTAGTAATGCTTCTTCAACCGGCTTTCCGTTTGAGTCGGTAACATTAATTGATGTGCGGTTACCCAGATCACCAAATAGGAAGGTGTAAGTCCCACTCGCTAAGTCCATTGGTTTAACACCAACTGAATCCCAAAACTCATCATCAGGCGTAGCATATGTCGCTTTTAGTGTCCCTTGTGATTGGTTGCGCTCGTCGATAGTAAAGCCCATATTCGGCAATAAATCCGGTAGGCGTTGCCACAATAGATCATATTGAGTACGAGCAATAATCACAGGGAAACCACTACGATCTCGTCCCATGCTAATTGGGATCTGCTTAACTAACTCTTGTGCACGTAACCTTGCTTCATCACGTAAATTTTGATCGTATTTTGCTGTAACAAGATTGGTCATCAGTGCGTTATAGCGTTCTTTATTGGTAAAAGAAACCTCTTTAACTTCACTACCTTCTCGCCAATCAATTAAGTTAATTTTAAAACCATAACGGTTGTTAGCGCTGAAACGTGAAATATCATAGCGACTTCCAATCGTGACATCTTCATCCTCTGCTTTCCATAGCACCCAATCTGTTGCGACATGGTCTGTGCTTTGCTCAACCAAGCCGACATCAATGTTTTCCAACATATCCATTGCCGTTTGCCAAACACTATCAACTTCACTTTCTTGCAGTAACCATAGCGTCACTTCGCCATTTTTCACTTCAGAACGAGCACCTGGAATCAAGTCTAATACCTGTTGAGGAGGACGAATATCGACTGTTTTGCCTACACCACCAGCAAAGTTACCTTGAGGAATGTCATAATTAGGATAAAGCTCTGGCTCTGCGCCTTGTGGAAAGCTCCAAGCTTCAAACTCTGGGGTATTTAAATATTCAAAATCATCCTTTGCTTGACGACGCTGTGACGGATCCCCTGAACAAGCTGCAAGCATAAAAACAGCTAGCGAACTAACTACTAGCTGATGAGAAAATTTCATTTCAACTCCTAACGTACCGAAAGTATTATCTTCCGGTACTATAAATTATAGATCTAATCAATACACGCTTCAGTTATTGCTTGAGCAACAATCGGGCACGCTGACTCTGATAGCTCAGTTAATGGAAGGCGTAGATTACCGTGAGCAATTAAACCTAATTTGTGAGCTGCCCACTTGACAGGAATAGGGCTTGACTCAATAAATAGATTTTTGTGCAATGTCATCAGACGCTGGTTAATAATTTCAGCTTCTTCGAACTGCCCTTCACTTGCTAGGCGGAACATCGTTGCCATATCAGCGGCAGCAATATTGTTGGTAACAGAAATAACGCCCTGACCACCACGCTTAACAAACTCTAGACCTGTACCATCATCACCACTTAGTAAGATAAAATCTTCGCCACAAAGTTCACGATGAATAGCAACACGGCTTAAATCACCCGTCGCATCTTTCAACGCAACGATATTATCAATTTTCGCTAAACGAGCAACGGTTTCTGGCAATAGATCAACACCTGTACGACCAGGAACATTGTATAGAATTTGTGGTACATCACTCACTTCAGCAATGGCTTTGTAATGCTGATATAAGCCTTCTTGCGTTGGTTTGTTATAATATGGCGTCACACTTAAACAAGCGACAATACCTGAGTTATTCAGCAAACGACTAAACGTCACTGACTCATGAGTTGCATTCGCTCCTGTGCCTGCAATTACAGGGATACGCCCAGCAGCAAATTCAACCACTTTATGAACGACTTTTACATGCTCTTCAATCGTTAGCGTTGCAGATTCACCCGTCGTACCTACCGCAACAATACCATCGGTACCTGACTTAATATGATATTCAACTAACTTTTTCAAGCTATCAAAGTCGACTTCACCATCTAATGTAAATGGGGTTAACAACGCAACAATACTTCCTGAAAACATGTCTATCTCCGTAATTTAATTCTTCTTGCATGGTACTGTAATGCACTCAATGAACACAAGATATATCACCACTTACCCTGTAGTGATAGTCACTTATTCTTCACACTTAAAGTTTGTGTCAATTGTTGATAATAAAAACTATTCCCTGCGATATGCAAGTCATAGATACATTGAACCAAAATAGCAATTATCACTGTAAAAACCAATAACCAAGCGCCTATTCATTGCATGAACTGTGCTACGATAGACATCAATTATGGATAAATTAAGTGATATTATGACTCAACATCTAGTAATCACAGCTGTAGGTTCGGATAGACCCGGTATTGGTAACCAGATCATTCGCCTTGTTACTCAATCTGGCTGCAATATTGTCGACAGTCGTATCGCCATCTTCGGCAATGAATTCACGATCATTATGCTGTTATCTGGCAATACCAATAGCATAACCCGAGTCGAAACAACATTACCCTTACTTGGGCAGGAGCACGAACTCATCACTATGATGAAACGTACTTCAAAGCACGAGTCTCTTAGTCATCATTATACGATTGAAGTTATCGTTGAATCGGATGATAAAGTGGGGCTAACGGAGAAATTTAGCCACTTCTTCGCTGATCGTAAAATTGGTATTTCATCACTCAGTGCCCAGACGATTGATAAATTAAAAATTCAACAATCTCACGACCAATTTCATATTCACTTAACCGCAATGGCCTCAAGTGACTGTGACATGCAACAACTGCACAATGAATTTGATGCACTTTGCTGTCATTTAGGCGTTAAAGGGATACTCAAGAGCCTGCCAAGCACACTCTAAAGCAGCCTCACTTTAATTACTTAGCAACTCATGATATTTGATTGAGTTGCTGATCGATGAATTATGACTTAGCGGTTAAATAATCAAGAACCACTTCATGGTGGTCCTTCGTTTTGAACTTGTTAAACACATGCTCAAGTTTGCCTTCTTCATCAATCAAAAAAGACGTTCTAACCACACCCATGCTCTCACGTCCCATAAACTTCTTCAGTTGCCAAACACCGTAAGACTCGCAAAGGCTATGCTCTTCATCAGCCAGCAACGTAAAGTTCAGTTCTTGTTTATTGGTGAAATTTGTTAGCTTTTTAGGCGTATCAGGGCTTACCCCCATCACGACCACATTGAGTTTTTCAAGCTCAGCTTTACTGTCTCTTAATGCGCATGCTTGTACGGTACAACCGGGTGTTGAAGCTCGTGGGTAAAAATACAACAAAACTTTTTTCCCTAAGTAATCACTTAATGTCACTTCTACACTATTTTGATCAAGTCGTGTAAACGTCGGTGCATGACTGCCAATCTCTAACATAACATTATCCTTTTTATTCAATGTATCAATCACAAGCTTTTGACTTTTCGAGCGATTCACTGCTCGGCAAAGCATTCCATACCGCTTTAACTAGTGTCGCAAGAGGGATAGCAAAAAATACGCCCCAGAAGCCCCATAAACCACCAAAGACTAACACTGAAACAATAATCGCTACAGGGTGTAGATTAACCGCTTCAGAAAAAAGTATCGGTACTAAAAGATTACCATCAAGCGCTTGGATAATCCCATAAGCAATTAATAGTGAATAGAATTGTGGAGTCAATCCCCATTGAAAAAGCGCAACAATAGCAATGGGGACCGTTACCGCTGCAGCACCAATGTAAGGGATTAAAACAGAAAGCCCAACCGCTACAGCAAGAAGTGCAGAGTAGCGTAAGTCAAAGATTGCAAACGTCGCATAACTGACTGAACCGACAATCAGTATCTCCAGTACCTTACCGCGAATATAGTTTGAAATTTGTTGATTCATTTCACGCCAAACCTGAGTAGAAAGTCGGCGGTTTTTCGGCAAAACACCACTTGCCATATCAAGCATCTCTTCTTTATCTTTTAACAAAAAGAAGATAAGCATCGGTACTAAAATAAGATAAACACCTAAAGTAGCCAGACTGACTAATGAAGCCAGCGAGCCTTTCACGACACTCTCCCCCATACCAACCACTTTATTTTTAGCATTAGAGGCGAGAGTTTCAACGATTTGTAAGTTAGCCAATTCAGGGTAACGCTCAGGAATTGATATCATGAATGTTTGCAAGCCGGCATACATATTAGGTATATCGTTGATAAGGTTACCGACTTGAGTCCATATCGTAGGGACTAATCCAAATAAAGCAAAAAAAGCCAAACTGAGAAAAACGATAATAACCAACATAACTGCCAACGTCCTTGGCACTCCTAGACGCTGGATTTGCAACACAGGCCATTCGAGTAAATAAGCAAGCACTATAGCCACTAGCAAAGGGGCAATTAGGTGACCAAAAAAGTAAATGGTAATAAAACCAATAAATAATGTGGCAACTAAGCTGACTGCATGTGGATCTGAAAAACGTCGTTTGTACCAACTATTCATCATGTCAAGCATATGACTGAAATCCCTATTTAATAATATGGAGTACGTAAAAATCTAAGTGCTTTTGACTCTCGACTAGAAAAGAGTTAGAGCGCAAAAACGTGATAATATCTTGCATTGAGACAACATCAACGATATGAATATAAAGACACTCGCCAGGTTCTAGCTGTACACTATGACGCTTTGCTAACAGCAGAGCCATCGGACAACGTTCTTGGCGTAAATCAATAACTTTTATCGTCATTTTAAGCTCAATATAAAAGTGATGATCCATTGTAATGCTTTTTAACTACTGAGCCAGCTTTTCTATAGTTTTATAACTCACTAAAGCCATAGTTTTATCGTTCATTACACCAAGAGATTAAAAGTCGTAAGATCACACCTTAGATTGTAAATAAATATTAACTCGAACCAACTGTTTATTAGTTTGTCTTACTAATCAGAAGAACATGGAGTATCACTGATTTATTATGTTTAAACGCACTCGCTCTCTGATTGCCCTTTGTGTAGCAACATCAATCGCTATACCACTACCAAGCTTCGCCAATAATCAAATTGATCTTCCAGATATTGGAACAGCGGCTGGTGCCACGCTCACTATTGACCAAGAGCTAGTTTATGGTGATGCTTATATGCGAATGATCCGCAGTAGCTCACCTATCATCAGCGACCCTGTATTAAATGAGTATATTGATACTCTAGGTCATCGATTAGTGGCGAATGCTGATGATGTTAAAACCCCTTTTACCTTTTTTATGATCCAAGATCGCAATATTAATGCCTTTGCTTTTTTTGGTGGCTATGTTGCCTTACATTCAGGTCTTTTTTTACATGCCCGTACTGAAAGTGAATTAGCCTCTGTCGTAGCTCATGAGATCGCTCACGTAACGCAACGTCACTTAGCTCGCAGTATGGAATCTCAAGCACGCCGATCACCCGCAACGCTAGCTGCACTTGTTGGAGGGTTACTCCTAGCGATTGCTTCACCTGAAGCGGGGATTGCGGCAATTACAGCGGCAACGGCTGGTTCAATGCAAGGTCAGATAAACTACACTCGCAGCAATGAAAAAGAAGCCGATCGATTTGGTATAAATACCTTGGCAAAATCAGGCTTTGATGTTCAAGCTATGCCAACATTTTTTAGCCGTTTAGCCGATGAGTATCGTTACGCCAGCACGCCGCCTCCAATGTTATTAACTCACCCTTTGCCAGAAGACCGTATTACTGACAGTCGTGAGCGTGCACGCCATTATCCACCACTGCGCATCATGCCTTCTATCGATTACCATCTCGCAAGAGCAAAAATTGTCGCCCGTTTTACCGGTATCGATAGCGCAGCTGCACTAGATTGGTTTGAGCGTACTGCTAAAAGAGCCTCGACAACGATTTTACCTTCCTTTGAATATGGTAAAGCGCTAGTTTATCTAGATACTAACCAGCTAGATAAAGCTCAAGGGATTTTAGAGACCCTTGTTAGTAATGACCCTTATAACCATTTTTATTTAGATGCCATCTCGGATGTTTATATCGCCCAAGGCACACCAGAGATCGCCACTAAATTGCTAAAAGATGCACTAAAGAGAGCACCGCATAATTCCGTATTAACCATCAATTATGCCAATAGCTTAATCGAGGGTGAGAAAATAGAAGAAGCGGTACGCATACTACAGCGCTACACTCACGATAACCCTAATGATACCAATGGTTGGTATTTACTCTCTCAAGCCAATATTCGTTTAGGTGTCAGTGATGAAGATCTCGCCGCTCGAGCAGAGTTGCTTGCTCTGAGCGCCAATTGGAACAAAGCGATTCAATACTATACTCAAGCGAGTCAAATAGCAGAGCTCGGCAGCCTAAAACAAGCACGTTATGACGCTAGGATCGATCAGCTTATGCTGCAAAGAAATCGCTTCCTAGCACTACAATAATAAATATACGTTTTTGTCAGCAGATATAAAAAGGAGACATGATGTCCGTTACTATTTATCACAACCCTAAGTGTTCAAAAAGCCGTCAGACCCTAGCTTTACTCGAAGAAAATGGGGTAAAGCCTGAAGTTCATCTTTATCTAAAGCAACCTTTAAGCTTGCTAGAACTGAAAGATTTATTTTCAAAATTAGGCTTTGAGTCAGTTCGCGAGATGATGCGAATCAAAGATACGCTTTATAAAGAGTTAGAATTAGATGCAGCAACGGTAACAGAAGCGCAATTATTTACAGCTATCGCCAATAATTCAGCCCTACTTGAACGCCCTATTGTTGTGGCGAATAACCAAGCTAAAGTGGGTCGCCCGCCAGAGCAAGTGCTGGAGATTATCTAAGCTATAAACCATCGTGCCTACACCGTCTCATCAGTGTTGAAAGGTAGGCATGGTGTAGTCTGCGTAAAGAGAAAGAGATATGGATATCGAGCAAGTGGCAATAAGGGATTGGAATGTTAAAGCAAAAATCAGACTATCATGCAATGGCAGCAGGTACTAAGCGATGGCGTATATTCGCTCTCTCAAGTCATTTATGTTTACTTGTATGGGTCATTTTATGGCAAAGCATGTTATCGCCACACCCTCACCTCGATCAATGGATAGTAACTATCGCTTGGTCTATCCCACTATTGCTACCCTTACCAGGGATAGTGCAAGGTAAACCTTATACCCATGCTTGGGGTAACTTCGTACTGATGCTTTACTTTCTTCACGCATTAACCATTATTTATATTAATGGTGGTGAACGCTTAATCGCTGCCATCGAGTTATTACTAACGAGTGGTGCTTTTATTGGCAATATTTTATTTGCCCGCCTGCGAGGAAAAGAGTTAGGTCTACACCTTAAACGACTTTCTGAAGTAGAAAAGCACGAGAAAGCTCAATTCTCTCCTCCGCAAAGCTAATATCAGTAAATAATGGGGGATTCTAGATTTCTAAAGCTCTTGATAAAAAAAGAGTTATCACGAAAATGATAACTCTTTTTCAAAATAACTAATGAGCAGTTAATCCGTTACTGCACACCAAGCCACTCAAACGTTGTCACTGATGTTTCACTGCTATGCTGCACAGAGTTCGTATTATAGATCAATGGCTCAATGAACGGGTTCTCTACCACTTCACCATCAAAAGCATTTAAGTTAAATTGAGCTGATGACTCATCAATAGTCTGCTCTTGCTGCTTTACTTGACCTGTGAAGGCATCTACTTTAGCCAAATAATCGAGAGACAAAAGTTGCTGCTCAAATTCAGTTGGAGTCACTAGCAGGTGGACCTGAAAAGTAACGTCGTGCCCCTGAACGCTTAAAATATCAAGCGAGGCGACTGAGTTAAGGCTTTTTAAACGATTTTCTAAAGTAAAAAAATCTAATGCGCCACCCACTTGACTGAATTTAACTTGCATCGATTCTGTCGACTGGCTAGCAATGGTCACAGCACTCTTCTCAGCATAATATTGGCTTAGTTGATCCACTAAAGAAGCGGTCATCACCTCATTATCACCATCAGAAAAACTTCCCGTTAGTGGTGCTTTTTGCTCCGTTAAGATCGCGCTTGGCGCCATATCATAAAGTACCCAACGTAAGCGCTGCTCTTGAGCTTTAATCACTAGTACCGCATCAACAGGATAGCGACGACTCGCTTCGCTAATTGGTTTAGTAAAGTTACCCCAAAGATCGGAAACGGCAATACCAGTAATATCATCAAAATCACCAACTGGAATCGTCACTGGCAAGCCTCGCTTTTTCGCTGCTAATTGAAGTGACTTTGCGAGCTCTGAGTTGGTATGTTCCCAAACAATATTTCGGTCATAACCTTGCTCATCGACAATCCATACTAAGATATTGGCACGAGCTTCTGGCCAAAATGGCACTTGAGCTTGAGTCAATAAACCTCTGACTTGTGAAGCATCAAAACCAAGGTTCATCACTCTGCCTTGTTCATTTTGGCTAAAGCTCATCTGAGTCATATAACGGGCACTATTTTGCATTGCCTTACGAATAACCTCGTTATCTAGTGCCTCTTTACTGCCCGATGCACGAACAATAACCTCTTTTAATCCTGTCACTCGAGCTGCGGCTTCTGCACCGTTTTCTGTATCACTTAACACCACATTGGCATTATACAAATCCACTTTAGTTACAGCGTGAACGGGTAATGCACACCAACTAAGACATAATAGAACTAAATAACGCATATAAAACCTAAATATAAATGCTAGTAGCCGAATGATAAGCAACTATCTTGACTGGAGCAAGATAACAACAAGTGACAAAGAGATTATTTACCGAAAGTGATGAACTCACCCTCTTTGCTTTATAAGTTAACGCATCTTACTATTTTTTGACTGTTTTCAAGTCAATTTTTTGATAAATAACTAAAGCAAACGATTACAAAATGGTACACTCTTGCCCGTTTGAATTTTATCTCTACTCACTTTTTTAATTAAATAGGTATGCCGCCATGAAAAATGCACTTCAAGGGGCTCAAATGCTATTTGTCGCCTTTGGGTCATTAGTACTTGTTCCACTGCTCACAGGTTTAGATCCTAACGTCGCATTATTTGGTGCGGGTATTGGTACTTTATTATTCCAAGTCGTTACCAAGCGCTCTGTTCCTATTTTTGTTGCCTCTTCATTTGCTTTCATTGCCCCTATCATGTTCAGTGTGCAAGCTTGGGGTATCCCTGCAACAATGGGCGGCCTAATGAGTGCCGGTTGTGTTTATGTTGCACTCGGTGGCTTAATCAAAGTTCGTGGTGTGGCGTTTATCCATAAGCTATTGCCACCTGTCGTTGTTGGTCCTGTCATCATGGTGATTGGCTTAGGTCTTGCTCCCGTTGCCGTTAATATGGCATTAGGGAAATCAGGTGATGGTGCAGTACAACTTGTTGATGGTGATGCTGCGCTGTGGATTTCAATTGCTTCCCTATTAACCACGATTGCAATTAGTACTTACGCTAAAGGCATCATGAAGCTCATCCCTATTTTTGGCGGTATCGTTGTTGGCTATCTACTCAGCCTATTTTTTGGCGTTGTCGATTTTACCCCTGTAGCAAACGCATCTTGGCTTGCTCTACCAAACTTTACTTTCCCTGAGTTTAATATTAATGCCATCTTCTTTATGGTGTTTGTTGCTATTGCCCCTGCCGTTGAGCACGTGGGCGACATGCTTGCTATCTCAAACGTAACAGGAAAAGATTACCTTAAAAAACCAGGTCTACATCGCACAATGGCTGGTGATGGTGTCGCTACAATTGCTGCCTCTATGCTGGGTGCGCCACCTAATACTACTTACAGCGAAGTAACAGGTGCTGTAATGCTAACGCGTGCATTTAACCCTGTGATCATGACTTGGGCTGCGATCACCGCGATTGTTCTTGCTCTTGTGGGTAAATTAGGTGCGATTCTACAAACGATTCCAGTGCCAGTAATGGGCGGAATTATGATCTTACTGTTTGGTTCTATTGCTACGGTAGGTCTTAATACTTTAATTAAAAATAATGTCGATTTACACAAATCACGCAATTTAGTCATTGTGGCAATTACACTGGTATTTGGTATCGGTGGTATGGCATTTGGTATTGGTGAGTTCAGCCTACAAGGCATCAGCCTGTGTGGTATTGTCGCAATTATGCTTAACCTGATCCTTCCACAAGATATCGGTGATAATCACATTGTTGATAATGCACAGATGGAAGAAGATAAATAATCCCCATCAAATTAAGTCAATGGGCTGAGTTGATTAGCTCATCGCTCACTTAATAAAAAAGCGCGATAATGAAAATTATCGCGCTTTTTCGTTTAACTCATTACTCTATTATTTTGTACCAAAGATCTTATCACCAGCATCACCAAGACCTGGAACAATATAACCTTTGTCATTCAGTTTCTCGTCGATAGCTCCCGTGTAAAGCTCAACATCAGGGTGTGCTTTCTTAAGTGCTTCGATGCCTTCTGGAGCGGCTACTAATACAAGCACTTTAAATACTTTACAGCCTTGCTCTTTTAAAAGATCCAGAGTAGCAATCATTGAGCCACCAGTAGCTAGCATTGGATCAACAACGAGCGCAATACGCTCATCGATATTTGATGCTAGCTTATTGAAGTATGGTACTGGCTCTAATGTTTCTTCGTCACGATAGATACCAACAACACTAATACGTGCACTTGGCATATGCTCAAGTACACCATCCATCATACCTAGACCAGCACGCAGAATTGGCACTACTGTGACTTTTTTACCTTTAATTTGGTCCACTTCTACAGGACCATTCCAACCTTCAATGGTCACTTTTTCTGTTTCAAAATCAGCGGTTGCTTCGTATGTTAATAAGCTACCCACTTCCGTAGCAAGTTCGCGAAAGCGTTTAGTACTAATGTCCCCTTCACGCATTAAGCCAATTTTATGTTTTACTAATGGGTGCTTTACTTCAACAACTTTCATTTTAAACTCCAGAAATTTTTTATTAAACCCGTCAATTATACACCATTATAATTGGTATTTCAGATTGTTTATGAATGTAAAAAAGTAGCGCAAACGTTTGCCTTTTGCTTTTAACCCCTGTTAGAATAGCGGCGATTTCACATCCATCTTAAGACCGAGGACTATCCCGTGAGCGGTAATAACCCTTCTTTAAGCTACAAAGACGCTGGTGTCGATATTGATGCAGGTAACGCACTAGTAGATCGTATTAAAGGTGCTGTAAAACGCACTCGTCGCCCTGAAGTAATGGGTGGTATTGGTGGCTTTGGCGCCCTTTGCGAACTGCCAACAAAATACAAGCAACCTGTTTTAGTTTCAGGTACAGATGGTGTTGGTACAAAACTTCGCCTTGCTTTGGATATGAAAAAACATGACACCATAGGTATTGACCTTGTTGCTATGTGTGTGAACGATCTTATTGTTCAAGGGGCTGAACCTCTCTTTTTCCTAGATTACTATGCAACAGGTAAGCTTGATATTGATACCGCTGCTGATGTCGTGTCTGGCATTGCTGAAGGTTGTGTACAGTCTGGCTGTTCACTTATCGGTGGTGAAACGGCTGAAATGCCTGGTATGTATGAAGGCGAAGATTACGATGTCGCTGGATTCTGTGTTGGTGTCGTAGAAAAAGCGGATATCATTGATGGTACTAAAGTTGCTGCTGGCGATGCTTTAATTGCCGTTGGCTCTAGCGGTCCTCACTCTAATGGCTACTCTCTTGTTCGTAAAATACTAGAAGTGTCTGGTGCTGATAAGAACGAAGAGTTGAATGGTCGCACTATTGGCGAACACCTTCTTGAACCGACAAAAATTTACATTAAGTCAGCGCTGAAAATGATTGCAGAACATGATATCCATGCGATCTCTCATATTACTGGTGGTGGCTTCTGGGAAAATATCCCTCGCGTACTTCCAGAAGGTACAAAAGCAGTTATCGATGGTAACAGCTGGCAATGGCCTGCTATTTTTAGTTGGCTACAAGAGAAAGGCAATGTTGATACATTTGAAATGTATCGCACCTTTAACTGTGGCGTTGGGCTTGTTGTCGCATTACCAAAAGAACAAGCAGATGCTGCTGTTGAGTTACTTAAAGCGGAAGGCGAAAATGCTTGGGTTATTGGTGAAATAGCCACAGCGCAAGAAAATGAAGAGCAAGTTGAAATAAACTAAGCTTTGCTATAAAAATAATACTAAGAATGAGGACTTGATGTCCTCATTCTGCTATCTGGAACACTGAAAACCATAACAATAGTAAGTACATTAATTCGTTCTCCATTCTACTTCATAAAGGTTCACCTTCGAGTATGAAAAATATTGTCGTCTTAATTTCTGGTAATGGAAGTAACTTACAGGCTATCGTCAATGCCTGTGGGGTCAGTCTACCAACAGGCTCTATCAAAGCCGTCTTTTCTAATCAAGAATCCGCTTATGGCCTCGAGCGAGCAAAACAAGCTGGGATCGATGCTCATTTTATTGACCCACAAGCTTTTGCTTCACGTGGTGAGTTTGATGCCCACCTGATGGCAGAAATGGATACCTATCAACCTGACCTTATTATTCTAGCCGGTTATATGCGAATTTTGAGTAGTGATTTTGTTGGCCATTACCGAGGGAAGATGATCAATATTCACCCCTCATTACTGCCTAAATATCCTGGATTGCATACACACCAAAAAGTCCTCGAAGCGCAAGATAAAGAGCATGGTACAAGCATTCATTTTGTGACGGAACAGTTAGATGGCGGTCCAGTGATCCTCCAAGCTAAAATTCCTGTTTTTAATGATGATGATTGCGACTCACTCATCGAGCGAATCCAAGTTCAGGAACATCAAATTTACCCACTAGTAGCAAAATGGTTTATTGAGGGAAGGCTGCGGATGTCAGAAAGCGGTGATGCTTTATTAGATGGCAAAGTGCTAGGTGAACAAGGTTATGCTGAAGAGTAGTGCTCGTACAACTTATTGATAGGCTATAGAGTATAGCCTATCAACGAGCGTTAGCTCAGCAATGAACTTAAATGCCCATTGCTAAGTATTAAGAAAGTGGCTCAGTTGGGGCTTGACTCGCCACTTTTGCTGGAGCAAAGGCAATATCATCAAGTTGATCAACATTGCTATCCACCAGTTCACCAAAATGAAACAGGTTATATTCCGTTGGTTTCATTCTGTGCCAAGTCTCATTACCCGTTAATGGCTGAGTCGCAACGACAGAAACAACATCATTTGGTGTTGTCTCTTCTTGAAAGTTAATCTCAACATCTTCATCAAGCAAGCTCGCTTTACCAAAAGGGGCACGACGTGTGATCCAATATAAATGGTTCGTACAATAGGTCATCACATACTCACCATCGCTGAGCAGCATATTAAAAACCCCACGCTCTTTTAACACGTCACAGCATTGAGCAATAAAGCGAAAAGCCGCTTCCATATCCTGAGGAGGCTCTGGGTAACGATGTTCTAATTGATTTAACAGCCAACAGAATGCACGCTCACTGTCTGTCTCCCCCACTGGTCTAAAGCGTTGTGTTTCTAAGCTTTGATAATCCGTTAACTGTCCATTATGAGCAAATGTCCAATAGCGCCCCCACAACTCTCGTGTAAAGGGGTGAGTATTTTCAAGATTAACACCACCACGATTTGCTTGACGAATATGACTAATAACAGCACAACTTTTTATCGGGTAATCTTGTACTAGCTGAGCGATTTTAGACTCACAGCTAGGGTTAGGATCTTTAAAGGTACGAAAGCCTTTTCCTTCATAAAAAGTAATCCCCCACCCATCACGATGTGGACCTGTATTGCCCCCGCGCTGAATTAAGCCGGTAAAACTAAAACAGATATCCGTTGGTACATTGGCACTCATACCAAGCAATTCACACATGGCTACTTATACTCCTTTTTTCGCTCATTGAGCAGATTCAAAGTTAACGATTACTCTACGGTTATCAATTGCTAACTAAGCTTTTTCCATCTCTTTTTCAACTAATTGGATAATGATATGAATAATTTTAATATGTATTTCTTGAATACGATCAGCATAGCCAAAATGAGGCACGCGAATTTCAATATCAGCACAACCCGCCATTTTGCCGCCATCTTTACCCGTCAGAGCAATGGTTTTCATACCTTTTTGTTGCGCAGCTTCAATCGCTTTCAAAATATTCGCAGAATTACCCGATGTTGATAAACCAAACAGAACATCACCTTTACGGCCTACTGCTTGCACATAACGAGAGAAAACATGGTCATAACCAAAGTCATTACTCACACAAGATAAGTGACTTGGATCTGAAATCGCAATACCCGCATAACCTGGTCGATCTTCACGATATCGGCCCGTTAACTCTTCTGCAAAATGCATCGCATCACAATGAGAGCCACCGTTCCCACACGATAAAACTTTACCATCTTGCTTAAAAGAGTCTGCAATCAGTCGTGCCGCGGCCTCGATTTGAACAAGGTTATTGTCATCATTTAAAAAAGCCGTCAATACATCGGCAGCTTCTGTCAGTTCACTTTTAATTAAGTCTTGATACATAAATACGATTCTCTTTGTCCTACGAGCTAAAGCCCTTTTACACCAAGAGCTATGATTACTTATGAGTTTACCTGTAAATATTTCAAAGTGTCGACTATTAACCACAAAGAATTGAGCCTTGATAACATCCATTTCATTCTTCTGCTTAATTCATCACCACTTACCGCTGAATTCAAAACTTTTTCACGGCTCAACGCTCATTTAAAATAACATTTAATTTTACATTTACTTAATAACTCCATTACAATTAAACTGGTTTGACCTGTTCAGCTATAAGCAACCTATAACAATCATAAAAAACAGCCCAACAAAAGGAACAATATATGGACATCTTGCTCTCTCTTCTCTGTATGCTTATTACTATTGGCATCTGCTCTTATCATAGGGTTAATTTAACTCTCTCTTTGACAGCCCTATCTAGCGTAATGGTTTTACTGACCGTGATGGGCAACATTGGCTCTTTCGCTTGGGTTATATACCTTCTCGCTATCGCACTTTTCTGTACCACAACCATCCGAAAGCAAATGATCAGTCAAAAAGTACTGACAATCTTTAAAAAAGTACTGCCTGAAATGTCTCAGACTGAAAAAGAAGCACTGGATGCTGGTACCGTATGGTGGGAATCGGATCTTTTTCAAGGGAAGCCAGATTGGAAAAAGCTACATACGATTGAACCCCCAAAGCTGTCACAGGAAGAGGTGGAGTTTCTAAATGGTCCTGTTAATGAAGTTTGTGCCATGGTCAGTGATTATCAAATCACTCATGAGTTGGCTGACTTGCCTCAAGAAGTGTGGCAGTACTTAAAAGATAATAAATTTTTCGCCATGATTATAAAAAAAGAGTATGGCGGCCTTGAGTTCTCTGCCTATGCACAATCTCTGGTTCTGCAAAAGCTAACCGGAGTATCATCAGTGCTCTCTTCTACCGTTGGCGTACCTAACTCACTTGGACCTGGAGAGTTGCTACAGCATTACGGGACTGAAAAGCAAAAGCAACATTACCTGCCAAGGCTAGCGCAAGGCACTGAGATCCCATGTTTCGCACTGACTAGCCCTGAAGCGGGATCAGATGCAGGTTCTATTCCTGATTTTGGCGTGGTGTGTCAAGGTCAGTGGCAAGGTGAGCAAGTTCTTGGCATGCGTTTAACTTGGAATAAACGCTATATAACGCTAGCGCCTGTCGCTACCGTGCTCGGTCTTGCCTTTAAGTTACGCGATCCTGATAGTCTGCTCGGTGAGAAAGTGGAATTAGGTATCACCTGCGCTTTGATCCCAACGAACCTACCGGGTGTTGAGATAGGTAATCGCCACTTCCCTCTTAATGTACCGTTTCAAAATGGACCGACTAGAGCAAACGACCTTTTTGTACCCCTTGATTTTATTATTGGTGGGCCAACAATGGCGGGTCAAGGCTGGCGGATGTTGGTCGAGTGTTTATCGGTTGGACGAGGAATAACCTTGCCATCAAGTTCGACAGGAGGAATAAAAACAGCAGCTTTAGCGACTGGAGCTTATGCGCGTATTCGCCGTCAATTTAAGCAGCCAATAGGACGAATGGAAGGTATTGAAGAGCCTCTTGCGCGCATTGCTGGTAATGCTTATGTCATGGGTGCAGCCAGTGATCTGACGGTGACGGGGATTGATTTAGGCCAAAAGCCTGCCGTTATTTCCGCTATTGTTAAATATCACTGTACCCACCGAGGTCAGCGTTCAATGATCGATGCGATGGATATTGTGGGAGGTAAAGGGGTATGTTTAGGCCCATCAAACTTTTTAGCTCGCAGTTACCAAGGTGCTCCAATTGCAATCACGGTTGAAGGTGCCAATATTCTTACTCGTTCAATGATTATCTATGGTCAAGGTGCTATTCGCTGCCACCCTTATGTGCTTGCAGAAATGAATGCTGCCCACTCTAAAGAAGAGAATGCGCTTGATTTATTTGACCATGCTTTAATTGGTCATATTAGCTTTGGGATGAGTAACTTCTTTCGTAGCGTCTGGCTTAGCTATACCGATGGTTATGGCTCAAGTACACCTTATAAAGATGAAACGGCTCGCTACTACCAACAACTGAATCGTTACAGTACTAGCCTTGCTCTGCTTTCTGACATTTCAATGGCAACGCTTGGTGGATCGCTGAAACGAAAAGAGCGCTTATCGGCACGTTTAGGCGATATTTTAAGTCAACTTTACTTAAGCTCCGCCACATTAAAACGTTTTGATGATGAAGGGCGCCAAAGTGAAGATTTACCTTTAGTACACTGGGGGCTAAAAGACAGCTTAAAGCAAACAGAACTAGCCATTGATGAGTTTCTTGCTAACTTTTCCAACCCCGTTATTGCTCGCCTACTGCGCCTGGTCTTGATGCCTTATGGAAAAGTAAGAAAAGGACCAAGCGATAAACTAGATAGCCAACTAGCCAAGATATTGCAAACGCCATCTGCTACGCGATCTCGTATTGGTCAAGGTCAGTACTTAGAGCCAACAGAGAACAACCCTGCAGGTAGAATAGAGCAAGCTCTGACGATTATTTTAGATGCAGAGCCAATTTTTAATAAAGTCTGCCAAGAGTTGCAACAACGCCGCCCATTTTTACGCTTAGATCTTATCGCTGATATAGGCTTAGAAAAAGAGATCATTACACTTGAGCAGGCACAATTACTGCGTGATGCTGAAGAGCACCGTCTTTATGTCATCAATGTTGATGATTTTGAGCCAGAACAGTTAAGTGCAAGTCAGCAACCTCAAAAAATTAATGTTGATGAAGTCGCTTAGATTAGACTCATAAAAAAGCCCTTATATTGAATTCGTAAGTATTCTCTATAAGGGCTTTTCTTTGTGCATTTTTGTTAGCCTAATGGCACTTCCAATTTACCATTTGGCTTAGTTACCGCTTTAGCTCTATATTTACGCCATGCAAACCAAGCAACGAAGGCAAGTAAAACAATCACAACATTACCAACCGCTATAATTATAATATTTCTTAAACGCAGATGCTCTCTTTGTTCAATAAGGCGTTGGCGCTCTAATAGTTGGCGTTGTTTCGCTTCTGTGAGTGCTAATGCTTTCTTACTTTCCATCAGTTTTATATTATTAACGACACTGTAGCTTCGCTCTGTCACTGGAAATATAAGCTCACGCTGAGTTGAAGAATCACTGGCATATGCCTTTCCAAACAAGAAATAGCGCCCAGTATCCTGATTATATTTTAATGGTAATGAAACTTGCAGATCATCGGTTAGCGCCTGCCCTTGAACATATCGAATATACTCACCTGGCCCTTTATGCTCTATATGAGCCGCAAGAGAACCTGGCGCTATCATCCCTAACTCACCGGCAATCACCACTTGATGATCGACACTACTATCACGAGATTGAATAAACGTGGTAGTGATGGGGGGTGGGTAAACCAGTACCTCTTGCTCTTTTGCTCGCATAAAGACGCCATTGCCAGACACGACTTTCATGCGGTATTTACCCGGTTCAACATCTATTGGTAAACCAACGGTAAAAACGCCATCGCCAGAGTATTCATCTAATAGCTTTCCATTATCCAAAAACTCGCCAAGTACCTGTGGGATGGGCTTTTCACTATCATCCAACTCATCTTCATTTTCAATAAATTCTGTCAATGTAACCTGAAGTTTGACGCGGTCAAGAAACTCTTTTAACTGTAAGGGCTTTCCATCCGAGGTTAATTTAGCTGTGAATTTGAGAACTTCGTGTTGATATAAGCGATTAGGTAAGGAATCTATTGATAAATTTAAATGTGAAATTAACGTGACTTTATTCCTTGGCGTCACTTTACCAATGGCTTGCCAAGGTCCAGGCATAGGCTGATCGATTGAGATAATGTCGATGCTCGATTCTCGATACCAACGAACATTATCTTCTTTTTTATAGGCGTAGTATTTTTTTCCATCAGGACGAACTAACACCACCGAAGGCGAACCTTCCTCTCGATGTATTAAGAAACTAATGCTCTTAATTGTCGGATCAACTCGAAAACGGTTATCCAACAAAGAGACTGAGGACTCTGTTGTCGCATATAAACTAAAACTTGAAAGAAACAATAAACAGACAACAATGATCCTCAACATAACATCTCCTAACTACGCCAAAGGCAAGCGCCACTTTTTTCAACGATATCCAAACGAGATTCGTGCTCTTGTAATTCATCGGCAGTAGCACTTAAAACCTTTAATGCTTTTCTTCCTAAAACCCGTTTTATTTCTTCCGCTTCCCCTTCTTTATGACCGGCACTGAACTGTAAGTCCGTTTGTCCACCCGTCATTAAGAGGTATACATCTGCTAATATTTCAGCATCGAGCAAAGCGCCGTGAAGAACACGCGCGGAAATATCAATCAGGTAGTGTCGAGCTAGTGAATCTAGATTTTTACGGCTAGGTAACCCTGCCATCCCTTTTGCCATTGCTAGCGTATCGGTGACCTTACAGTACTGTTCGGTTTTACCAATTTTAGGATCAAGCAAAGCAAATTCATGATCCATAAAGCCGGTATCGAAGGGCGCGTTATGAGCGACTAATTCTGCACCATCAATAAAATCGAGAAACTCTTGGTGTACCTGCTTATATTCCGGCTTATCGACCAAGAACTCATCGGTAATACCATGGACACCTATCGCTTCTTCTTGAATATCACGATCGGGCTTAATATAAGCATGAAAGTGTCGCCCAGTTAATTTGCGGTTAATGATCTCTACCGCACCGATCTCAACGATACGATGCCCTAAATAATGCGGACCACCTTCGGTATTCATACCTGTGGTTTCTGTATCGAGAACAACGATACGTCTGTTTTCTGTATTGTTACTGGTATTCATAATGATATCTATGTCAGACTATGCCAATTATATGCTTAAGGTAATAGTATCAAATCATGGCAAAACAAGTTGAGATTTTCACTGATGGATCTTGTTTAGGTAATCCTGGCCCAGGTGGCTATGGTATCGTTTTACGTTATAAGCAAACTGAAAAGACATTATCTCAAGGATATGATCTCACCACCAACAACCGAATGGAAATGCTCGCGGCGGTTGTTGCACTTCAAGCGCTAAAAGAGCCGTGCTCAGTTATTTTAACCACTGATAGCCAATATGTTCGCCAAGGGATAACTCAATGGATCCATGGTTGGAAAAAGCGTCAGTGGCAAACCAGCAATAAGCAACCAGTAAAAAATGCCGATTTATGGCAAGCGCTTGATAAAGAGACGCAAAAGCACACCGTTGATTGGCGTTGGGTTAAAGGTCACGCTGGCCATCGAGAAAATGAAATGTGTGATGAGTTAGCACGAACTGCAGCAGAAAACCCAACTCATAAAGATGAAGGCTATCAAGCTAATTAACTTCTCATCACCAATTGACTATTGGTCATTAGTCTTTGGGCTTTAGCTCGATATCACTTCTTCAATGCTTTAAATGGTGTTGATTTACTAACGCGATAATTAACACTCATTGGTGAAAGAGAACGCTTCAATTTCCAATGTGGTTTAATCGGCTTTAAAGGGTAAGTTCGTTTGCGAGCGACAATGAAGTAGGTGCTACCAAACGAACTTCCCCAATGACCAAATAAGTTTTCGACCCACATACCTAGTGTTAAATAGCGTGTCATTGGAAATAATCCATAACAGTCACAATCGACGATTTCATAGTTCAATACCCCCAGCCAATCTTTTACTCGACTCGGTGTAAACATCCGTCCACTCCAAGGAAGATTTTTTTTTCGCCATGGAAGGAAGCTTGATAGACCTAATAAGCTTATCGGATTGAACCCACTGATCACTAAGTAGCCATCATCCATCATTACTCTATCAACTTCTCTTAAAAGACGATGAGGATCATCACAATAATCAAGTTGATGCGCTAAGATAACGGCATCAAAACTTTTCTCAAGGAAAGGGAGTTGGTAGCTATTGGCAATAACATTGTGTAAAGGATTACTGTCATCGACTCTCACTTGATGTTGAATGTTGCACATATGAGTGGCAAGTTCACAGCTTAACCCTCCTAGCTTTAACATGTGATAGCCAAATAATTTTGGGCTCCATTCGTCTAAACGCATTTGAATAGATTCACTTATCCGCTCACCATTGCTAAGCTGTACCCAAGTATAAGGGGCTGCTATCTTTTTTTGACTATGAGCGGGCTTCATCAATTATTGGCCTCAATTGAAAATGGCTGGAGAATTAATAATGTTACAGATCAAAAGCATACCTGCATTTAACGACAATTACATCTGGTTGATTGAAAATAGCGATCAACGTTGTGCTGTTGTTGACCCAGGTGATGCCACTCCAGTACTTAAATACCTAGAACAGCACGGTTTAACTTTAGATGCTATTTTAGTTACTCACCACCATAATGATCACATTGGTGGCGTCCCCGACTTAGTGAGACAGTTTCCTAATATCGACGTGGTCGGCCCTCGCAGCGAGCCTATCCCTACCCTGACTCACCCAATGGATGATGGTGACCAATTACAGTTATTTGGTGAGATTTTTTTAGTGACTGAATTACCAGGCCATACAAAAGGTCACATCGGCTACATTGGTGATGGTAAGCTGTTTTGCGGTGATGTACTTTTTTCTGCCGGTTGTGGGCGTATCTTTGAAGGAACGCCAGAGCAAATGTTCAACTCTTTAAACAAAATATTATCTCTGCCAGAAGAAACTGAAATTTATTGTGCTCATGAATATACGGCAGGAAACCTTGCTTTTGCATTAGCGGTTGAACCAGAAAATGCGTCACTACATCGCTATAGAGAGCAAGTTAATCGCTTAAGAGTACAAAATAAGCCCACACTTCCAACGACTTTAAGCCACGAAAAGCAAATTAATCCCTTTTTACGCTATGAGCAACCGAGTGTTATGCGCTCAGTATCAAAGCGTTGTCATGTTTCTGACTCCTTGTCAATTTTCACTGCGCTACGTGAGTGGAAAAACGAATTTTGACAATTTGATACTTGTCAGCTACGCATCATGACAAGTATTATCTGCGGCCGTTCACTAAAAAGGCTGCACCAATGCACGTTAAATACAGTTGGGTTTTGGCATTATTGCTATCAGGCTGTCAATTAGCCCAACCCACATCATCTGATGATAATGCTACGAGTAATATCGACTCTGAATCCGTCGCAGTAGAAGAACTTTCAACACCAGAAGAGAGCATTACTGCAACCGTCAGCGAACCGATTGAAGTTGTGGCTGAACCAGCACCAATCATCACACCAGAAAGCCAAGAAGATGTGTGGCAACGCATTGCAATGCAGTTAGAACTCGAGATCCCAGATAATAAAACTGTCGACTACTACCGCACATGGTACCTTAAGCACCCTAGCCACCTAAGAACCGTAGCAAAACGAGCTGAACCTTTTCTATACCTAATTACGACTAAAATAGAAGAGCAAGGTTTACCTCTTGAGCTTGCATTACTTCCTGTTGTTGAAAGTTCTTTCGATGCGTTTGCCTATTCACATGGCAGCGCTGCTGGTTTGTGGCAATTTGTGCCTGCAACTGGTGAAATGTATGGGTTAACTCAGAACTTTTGGTATGACGGACGCCGCGATGTTTCAGCGTCTACAGATGCAGCTTTAGAGTTCTTAACTTCATTAAACAAGCGTTTTGATGGTGACTGGCAATTGGCTATAGCAGCTTACAATAGTGGCGGTGGTCGCGTATCAAGTGCTATGCGTAAAAACCGAAATGTGGGTAAACCTGTCGATTTTTTCTCTCTGTCACTACCAAAAGAAACCGTTGGCTATGTACCTAAACTCTTAGCGCTTGCTGATATTGTGGCAAACCAAGAAAAATATGGCATTACTATTCCAAGCATTGCCAACAAACCAGCACTAACTCTTATCGATCCAAAAGAGCAATTAGATTTAGCGATTGCGGCAAAATATGCAGGGATCAGTGTAAAAGAATTACAAGGCTATAACCCCGCCTATAACCAATGGGCAACCTCACCAGAAGGTCCTCATCAGCTATTAATTCCAGTTGATAAAGCAGAACAATTTAAGCAAGAAGTCGCTAAGAATCGTGGCAAAGGCATGAAGCTTATTCGCTATAAAGTGGCTTCAGGTGATACAGTAAGTGTACTAGCAGAGAAATATGCGACAACTTCGTCGGTAATTCGTAATGCGAATAATATGACCAATAATAATTTGCGTGCCGGTCAGTACATTATGATCCCAACATCAACGAAAGATGATCAAACTTACGCTTTGAGCGCAACCAATCGTCTTGCTAAAACGCAGTCACAAAGCCGTGGTCAGTATAAAGTTGAGCACACGGTTAAATCTGGTGATAGCTTATGGACCATTGCACGAGCCAATAAAGTTTCCCACCAAAACCTAGCGAAATGGAATGGTATGGGACCACGTGATACGTTGCGTATTGGGCAAAAGCTTGTGATTTGGAAAAGTGGTGATGACGGCGCGATCATCCGTACTGTTTTTTATAAAGTACGTTCAGGCGACACGATCAGTGGCATTGCTAGTAAGTTTAAAGTGAAAAGTAATGACGTAATTAAATGGAATACTTTGCAGCAGCAAAAGTACTTAAAACCAGGCCAGCAATTAAAATTGTATGTCGATGTCACTAAGGTAAGTGTATGACCCCTTCTCGTAACCCGTTAACAATGCTGTTGGATATTTTTCACTCTCCGACTAAGTGCTTTCTTGCCCTTTATCAAAAAGGGGCTTGGGGCTGGCAACCTTATATCATACTGATAGTTAGCCCGTTTTTATTTTGGGGTGCTTATTTTGCTAATGTGGATTTTCAGTGGCTATCTAGTGAGTTAGCTCCGCAATTAGCTATCGTCAATCCACAGCAGTTGGAACTACTCGATAGCAATACCTTAATGGCAAGTAACATTATTAGTGATGTTTTTGGTCGAACAGCCACTATTTTCTTGCTTGCTCTCTGGTTTCATCTTGCAACTAAAACAAGCCAGCACCAACATGGCTTTTGGAAGTGGTTTGCTGCTGCAACAGTGATTAACTTCCCTGCGGTACTCGGTGATATTGCCAGCTATACAAGCTTATTGCTGCAACATGCAAAAGTGATGGTGTACGCTGCCGATCTAAACTCACTAAATGGACTACTAAAGCTACCATTAACCAGTGACTGGGTTGGATTTGCTCGCTCTATGCCTTTACTTTTACCTTGGTATATCGTTCTTGGCTATGGTGCTGTTTTAACTTGGACGGAGTTTGAACGCGGTCAAGCACTGGTTATTTCAGCGCTTCCATGGCTAACTTATTATCTACTATGGGCGATCTACATTATCGTTACCTAGTGAAAAACGAGCGACTAGTGGAGTATGATCTGAAGCGTCTGTCATGGGCGCTTCAGCACTTTCTAATATTAACCCTCGATAAAATATATGATCTAAGGGAATACCATCAAAAGGTTGAATGCGATTATCAGGGTTAAATGCCACTTCCAACAAACCTAAACTGGCTAAACTCTGCTTCATCACCGCAACCCTCTCAGAGCTCCAACTATTAAAGTCACCGGCGACGATAATCGGCCCTTGATGATCCTTCAATGCATCAGATAAATGCAATAATTGAGTATGGTACTCCTGCGTGCCAAGCGTAAAATTAACAGCATGAATATTAACAACAGCCAAAATTTCATTTGATGATAAGGCATAGCGAGCAAATAAAGCAGACTTAGGTAACTTGAGCCATGGTTCCATTGCGGTATAAGCACAAGCCGTCATAGGTAGTTCACTGGCTAAGTTTAAGACACCTGAGGTAGTATCAAGTGCGTCAAAAGCTTTCACTTGATTACTATTCCACAACCCATCACTCACCCACTGTTTGAGCTCATCGGTCATACTCGCTTCTTGCAGTAAAGCTAATTGAGTATGCTGGCTAAATTGAGTGAGTTCTTGCGCCCATGTAGCTCTATTTTGTTTATAAATATTCCAAACTAATAGGTCAAGGCGACCTTGATTATCGATTGCTAGAGGTTGAGGATTATCAAAACAGCGAACTTCTTTTTCTGTTTCAACTTGCCCATGATTAATGGTTAAGAGTTGGGGTGATGCTGGAATTTTAAAAATCAGATGAAAAGTAAGCAATAAAGCAACGACAACGCCTAAGCCTACCCCAGCAGTATAACACATTAACCTAGTATAGCTTTTGGGCATAAAATCCTCTTTCTTACTAATAAAAAAGAGCCCTTCTGGACTCTTTTATCATTTATTTATACTGCGTCTTCATCTTCTTCACCGGTGCGAATGCGTACAACACGCTCGACTTCAGTGATGAAAATTTTACCGTCACCAATTTTACCCGTTTGAGCCGTTTCAATAATAGTATCAACGCATTGATCAGCAACTTCATCAACGACTACGATCTCTAATTTTACTTTTGGCAAAAAGTCGACCATATATTCTGCACCGCGGTACAGTTCCGTATGACCCTTTTGACGACCAAAGCCTTTAACTTCAGATACTGTCATACCCGTAATACCAACCTCAGCCAGCGCTTCACGAACATCATCTAACTTAAATGGTTTGATGATTGCTTCAATTTTTTTCATGTTCATCCTTTAAACTTTAATTTATAGCGTCATTATCGAATACCACATACAAACATTCAATCGAAAAAGCCAGAGCATTCACTCTGGCCTTAGAATATGTGCTACTCATTATAAAAATGGTTTTAAAACTTAAATGAAAGGCTGATAAACCTTACTTCAAGTTGGAATAATAAGCAGCAAGATTAGCAATATCAGCGTCACTTAGCATTGAAGCCTGCGCCTGCATTACAGCGGCTAAGCCACCATTACGCTGCTTAGTTTTATAAGCATTAAGTGAGGATACAATGTATTGCTCATTTTGCCCCTTTAAATGCGGATACCCAGGAATAACGGCCATACCATTTGCTCCATGACAAGCTGCACAAATTGCCGCTTTTGCCTGCCCTGCTGCAGCGTCACCGGCAGCCAAAGCCCCACCGCTAACGATACTACTACAAGTAACGACCAACCCTATCGCTATTTTCTTTAACATACGATTCCTTCCTCTCTGAGTGTATCTCTTTTCTACTATACGGTTGTGGTATAAATAAAGTTTATTTATACCACTGAATTTCTAGATCTTGCCCCGCATACTGTTTATCAATAAACAGACCAACGATAGCGACAACTTGATCTCCACACATCACAACCGGCAATCGCTTTCTTTGCCAAGGTGGGATCGAATACTCTTGAAAAAGTTTTTTAACCTTACGGCTATGACCCCGACCGTTGGGATGAGCAACTAAACCCTCTGGATTAAAATGTATCTCCAGTGGGTGATTTAATGCTTTCCTATCTATTTTCCCAGACCAGCACGTTAAAGGATCAGAGGCATTCATTGCTAACGTTATTGTTCCTAAACCATCAGGCAAATGACAGGCTTTATCACAAGAAAGTGACTGTGAAAAATTTGATAAATCTTGATAATCATCAATAAAGTATAGATGCTGTTGGAAACGACGGATAATTTTATGACTACAAATAAATTGTGGCGCAGCATCACTTTGAGCAAGCGCAACTTGTTGCCAAATAGAGGTTAGTTGATCTCGACTTGGCATAGGTTGCCCCGCATGAGAAAACCACATTCTAATTAATCGATTTCTAGATAATTCACTTTGAGTCGTGAGTTTTTCAATCGACAGTTGCCCTTCCGGCCCTAACATACCATTAAAGATTGGCGTTAATAGCTCATCTAATAATGACTCTTGCTCAGCACACAAGCTTGCACTACGTTGTACCGCTTGTTTTATATTTGGCCAACGATGAATTAATGCCGGCGATATATCATGGCGAATAAAATTGCGGTCAAAACGTTTATCTTGATTACTTTCGTCTTCAACCCAGTCAAGGTTATGTTCACTTGCGTATGATTCAATATCATGGCGTGAAACATGTAACAGAGGTCGCAGCATAGACCCTTGAGCAAGAGGCATGATCTCAGGCATTGAAGATAAGCCTTTTGGCCCACTACCGCGCTTTAGCGCCAGTAAGAAGGTCTCTAATTGATCATCACTATGTTGCCCAGTCAGCAATAGGTCACCGTGGGCTATATGCTTAGCGAGTGATTGATAACGCGCATCCCTTGCCATCTGCTCAATACTATCGCCAGAAGCCATATCGAGCTTTACACGCTCAATAAAGACCGGAATATTGTTCTCCTTCCCCCAAGTCTGACACTGCATTGCCCAATCATCGGCATTGCCACTTAAGCCATGGTGAACATGAACAGCAAAACACTCTACTTGAGGATGTATAGCACGGTATTGAGCAAGTAAATCTAATAGAACACGCGAATCAACACCACCACTTAATGCCAAAATTAATCGAGATTGAGGCTGACGGTGATGGTTCATTTTCTGCTGAAATTGAGATAAAAGAGAGGACATAAAAAACCTATATATAAGAAAAAAGGCTGGAACAAAGTCCAACCTTTCAAAACCATTGACCGATTAATCAACAGTAACCATAACTCATTAGACGCTGGTAGCGACGAGCAAGTAATGCTTCTTGATCAAAGCTTTCTAATTCATCAAGCTGCTTTAATAGCGTTGCCTTAATGTTTTCTGCCATGATAATTGGATCGCGATGAGCGCCACCTAATGGCTCTTCGATAATCTCATCAATGAGTTCAAGCTCCTTTAAGCGCGGAGCCACAAGTCCCATCGCTTCTGCTGCTTGTGGTGCTTTATCTGAGTCACGCCATAAAATCGATGCACAACCTTCAGGTGAAATCACCGAATAAGTTGAGTACTGCAGCATGTTGACATAATCACCAACACCAATCGCTAAAGCACCACCAGAACCACCTTCACCAATCACATTACAGATAACAGGTACTGTTAAGCCTGACATTACCTTTAGGTTTTTAGCAATCGCTTCTGATTGACCACGCTCTTCAGCACCAACACCTGGGTAAGCTCCTGCAGTATCGATAAAAGTAATGATCGGCATTTTAAAACGCTCTGCCATTTCCATTAAGCGCAAAGCTTTACGGTAACCTTCAGGTTTTGGCATACCGAAGTTGCGGCGTACTTTTTCTTTCGTCTCACGACCTTTTTGATGACCGATAACCATAACAGGACGACCATCTAAACGAGCCATACCACCAACAATCGCTTTATCATCAGCAAATGCTCTATCACCAGCAAGTTCATCAAACTCGGTAAAAGCGTGCTCTAAATAATCCAATGTATAAGGACGTTGTGGATGGCGAGCTAGTTGAGCAACCTGCCAAGCACCTAGATCACTAAATACTTTCTTTTTAAGCTCTAAGCTTTTTTTCTCTAACTGAACAAGCTCTTTATCCAAATCAACGGATGCATCACCACTATTACGTGAAACATCACGAAGCGCTTCAATTTTAGCTTCAAGCTCTGCGATAGGTTTTTCAAATTCCAGAAAGTTTGGGCTCATCAATGAATCCTTATTGATTTAATCTTATTATCATCAATCTTGCGAAGATAAATAATCATTAAATTTTTAGTTAAATTCGAGTTCTACCTGGTTATTACCAAGTAGCTGTTTTAATTCGTCTAGTAATACGTCACTTGGCGTCACTCGCCACTCTGTACCCAAAGCCAACCGTGCGCGAGCATCTTCTCGTTGGTAGTATATATTGACTGGAACAGTACCAGCTCTATAAGGCTCTAATATTTGAGTGAAACGTTCAAAAAAGGCACCATCAACGAGGCTGCTTTTGAGGGAGATAGACACCCCTCGTACATATTTTTCTCGGGCTGACCCTAGATCCATGACTTCACGTGCTGACATTTTAAGGCCACCGTTAAAGTCATCAAAGCTGACCTGTCCAGAAATAACCACTATTTTGTCTTTTTCTAACAATTCAGCGTAACGATCAAGCGCATCTGTAAATAACATGACTTCCATACGCCCTGAACGGTCATCGATCGTCATCAAGCCAATGCGATTTCCTCGCTTCGTTGTCATGACACGAGCAGCAATAACCAAACCAGCAATAGTCACTGACTGGTCACGTCTTGTTGGAACAGCATCAACTAAGCGACAACTGGTATATTTTGATAACTCTTTGAGATACGCATTAACTGGGTGCCCCGTTAAGTATAAACCCAATGTATCACGTTCACCTTCCAACCATACTTTTTCTGGCCAAGGTTCAACTTGAGTGTACTTTTTCTCGACCTCTTCTGGTGCATCCGTTAACACACCAAACATATCCGACTGACCAAATGATTCTGCATGATGGTGCTGGCTTGCCGCTTTCACTGCATCGTTTAAAGATGCCATCATGGCAGCACGATGCGGACCGAGTCTATCTAGCGCTCCAGAATAAATCAGTTTTTCAATAACACGTTTATTGACTTTCTTAATATCAACTCGTGCACAAAAATCAAAAAGATCTTTAAAGTGTCCACCCTTATTGCGTGCTTCGATAATGATATCGATAGGGCCTTCACCAACGCCTTTTATCGCACCAATACCATAAACAATGGCACCATTTTCATCAACATTAAAGCGATAAAGACCAGAGTTAATATCTGGTGGTAATAGCTTAATTTTCATACGTAAGCATTCATCAACCAAGCCAATAACTTTTTCAGTGTTATCCATATCGGCTGTCATTACCGCTGCCATAAATTCCGCAGGATAATGGGTTTTAAGCCAAAGCGTTTGGTAAGAAACCAGTGCATAAGCCGCTGAGTGGGATTTGTTAAACCCATAGCCAGCAAACTTTTCTACCAAGTCGAAGATTTTCATCGCCAACTCGCCATCAACACCATTTTTCTCTGAGCCTTCTTTAAAGATAGAACGCTGCTTTGCCATCTCTTCTGGTTTTTTCTTACCCATAGCACGACGTAGCATATCAGCTCCGCCTAGGGTATAACCTGCCAAGATTTGGGCAATTTGCATAACTTGTTCTTGATACAAGATAATGCCGTAGGTTGGCTCAAGCGTCTCTTGCAATGAATCATGCTGCCAAGTAGCGTCGGGATAAGAAACCTCTTCGCGACCATGTTTACGGTCGATAAAGTTATCTACCATCCCTGATTGCAATGGACCAGGACGGAACAAAGCTACCAAAGCGATAATGTCTTCAAAACAGTCTGGTTGTAGACGTTTGATCAAGTCCTTCATACCACGGGATTCTAATTGGAATACCGCTGTAGTTTCAGAGTTTTGTAACAGGCGAAATGAAGCTGGATCATCTAAAGGGATCGACTCAATATTGATCGACGCCTTACCTTCTTTCTTAAATCGCGCATTGACTAAGCCAAGTGCCCAGTCAATGATAGTCAGTGTGCGTAGACCTAAGAAGTCAAACTTAACTAAGCCAGCCGTTTCTACATCATTTTTATCAAACTGAGTAACAGGAAAGTGACCATCTGCATCACAATAAAGTGGCGCAAAGTCGGTAATGGTTGTTGGCGAGATAACAACGCCACCAGCATGCTTACCGGCATTACGAGTACAGCCTTCCAAAATGCGACACTTATCAATTAACTCACGCACTTCTTCATCGGATTCATACAGGCTCGGCAAAGCAGGCTCTGCTAAGAATGCTTTGTCTAATGTCATGCCCGGATCCGGTGGGATCATTTTTGAAATGCGATCAACAAAACCAAATGGGTGACCTAGAACACGACCTACATCGCGAATTACCGCTTTAGCCGCCATTGTACCGAAGGTGATGATCTGTGATACCGCATCTCGACCATACATCTCAGCCACGTGATCAATAACCAAATCGCGTTTGTCCATGCAAAAATCGATATCAAAATCGGGCATCGATACACGTTCAGGGTTCAAGAATCGTTCAAAAAGCAGATCATATTCTAGTGGGTCAAGATCGGTAATATCTAGTGCATAAGCAACCAATGAACCAGCACCTGACCCTCGCCCAGGACCAACTGGAACATCGTTATCTTTTGACCATTGGATGAATTCCATTACGATCAAGAAATAGCCTGGGAACCCCATATTGTTGATAACTTCAAGCTCGATCTTTAAGCGATCATCATACTCTGGTCTACGTGCTTCTCTCTCTTTCTCATCAGGGAATAAAAAGGCTAAACGACGCTCTAAGCCTTCTTCAGACTTCTTAATCAGAAAGTCTTCAATTTTCAGCCCTTCAGTGGGGAAGTTAGGTAGAAAGTACTCACCTAAACGCACGGTGGTATTACAACGTTTCGCTATCTCAACACTGTTTTGTAGTGCTTCTGGGATATCAGAAAATAGCTCACACATCTCCTCTTCAGTACGTAAATACTGTTGTGAGCTGTAATTTTTTGGACGCCTAGGATCAGCCATCGTATAGCCATCATGTATCGCTACACGGATTTCATGCGGTTCGAAATCCTCTTCAGCTAAGAAAACAACCTCATTCGTTGCAACAACCGGTAAGTCTGAATTTTCAGCTAACTCTAGTGCAAAGTGTAAGTACGTCTCTTCATCAACTCGACCCGTTCTAGTCAACTCTAAATAGAATCGATCTGGGAAGTGAGTTTTATAAAACTCAACGCATGAGTCAACCAGTGGTGCGTTGCCTTTTAACAGTAATTTACCGACATCACCACTTTTACCGCCAGACAGTATAATTAGCCCTTCGTTATGTTTCGCTAACCACTCTTTATCAATAACAGGTTGATGCTGCACATGCCCACGTAAGTAAGCCTCTGAAATTAATAGCGTTAAGTTGTTATAGCCTTTATTGTTCATTGAAATGACGGTCACTTTGCAGAGTTCATCACCTAACTCTGCTGACTGCATCATAAAATCAGCGCCAATAATCGGCTTAATACCACTACGATGGGCATTTTCATAAAACTTAACCAGCCCGCATAGGTTGGTAAAATCGGTTAAAGCCATTGCTGGCATACCTAATGCTGCGACTTTTTTAACTAACGGTGGCACTTTAGATAAGCCATCCACCATAGAGAAATCACTGTGAACGCGTAAATGGACAAATTTAGGATCTGACATCAATTAAATCCCTAGCGCACGTTTAACGGGTTTAAAACTTTTACGATGTTCTGCGATCACGCCATGCTTTTCTATCGCTTCAAAATGCGCTTTGGTTGGGTAGCCTTTATGCTTGGCAAAACCAAATTCAGGATGTAATTTATCCAATGCTTCCATCTCCTGATCACGCACAACTTTAGCAATAATTGAAGCGGCACTAATTTCTGCCACGCGCATATCCCCTTTCACGACAGCAAGCCCTTCCATTGGCAGTTGAGGAACGCGGTTACCATCGATTAATGCAAAGTCTGGCACGACATTAAGCCCTGCAATAGCTCGCTGCATTGCGACCATAGTGGCTTGTAAAATATTGAGTTGATCAATTTCTTCTGGCGAACAACGACCTACAGCCCAAGCGAGCGCCTTTTGTTGGATTTCTGGAAAAAGAGCAAGACGTTTTTTCTCTGACAACTTTTTAGAGTCATTAAGCCCTTCAATCGGATTATTGGGATCTAAAATAACCGCAGCGGTAACCACATCTCCAACTAAGGGACCTCTACCTACCTCATCCACACCTGCAAATAGCTGAAAACCTTGTGGGTACTCAAACGGAGGCCATTCTTTTTTATCTTTTACTGTCGCCATACTTGGTCTCAATGATCGTTATTGTTGTGCAATTAAATGTAAAACAGCTTGAGCCGCTTGTTGATCGGCATCTTTTTTTATCCAGTGATGCATTTCTGTAAACCGGTCAATTAATGGCTGGTTATCTTGTGTCAGTATTTTCTCCGTTGCAGGGAAGAGGTTATCAGGATGACATTCATCAAGTACATACTCTTTCACTAATTCCTCACCTGCTAAAATATTAGGCAATGACACATGATCTGTCAGCATAAGCTTCTGAACGATCCACCCCGTTAAACGGTTAACTTTATAACCAACCACCATTGGGCGCTTGAGTAGCATGCACTCTAAGGCAACCGTTCCCGAGGCTAATAACACGGCATCTGAAGCTGTGATAACATTTTTTGCTGTATCTTGAATAATAGTAAATTCGAGTTCAGGCGCAACGGCTTGCCAGATTTGTTCAAATTGCTGCTGGCGTTTATCATTCACGGCAGCAACTACAAAGCCTAACTCAGGGTATTTGGCATTGAGACGCTGACAAGTTTCAATAAACGGCTTAGCAATAAGGCTCATTTCACCACCGCGACTACCTGGTAGTACCGCTAACCACTGCTTATCTGGATTTAAATCTAATAATTCTTGTGCTTGTGCTTTATCGGGCTGTAATGGAATACTATCGGCTAAAGTATGTCCAATAAATTCGCAAGCAACGTTATATTTATCATAAAAATCTTTTTCAAAAGGCAAAAATGCTAAAACTAAATCGGTGGCTGCGTCAATTTTGAAAATACGCTTTGGTCGCCAAGCCCAAACGGATGGACTGACGTAGTGTACGGTTTTAATACCTGCCTTTTTTAGATCCAACTCTAAACGTAAGTTAAAATCAGGTGCATCAATACCAACAAAGACATCAGGTGGGTTATCAGTAAAATAACGCACTAAATCCGCTTTGACTTTCAATAATCGTCTTAAGCGGCCTAATACTTCGACTAACCCCATAACGGCAAGCTCTTCCATATCAAACAGTGATTGGCAGCCTTGAGCCATCATTTTAGGACCACCAATACCGATAAACTCTGCATCAGGATACTGAGCTTTAATCGCCTTGATAAACCCCTCACCCAATGTATCACCAGATAGTTCGCCAGCCACGATACCTATACGTAATGGTCTATTCTTTTCCAACATAGTTCTTCCTAAAATGATGGTACAAAAACACAAAAAGACCGCTGTACGTACAGCGATCTTTATTCATCGTTGGATACCTGGGGTAACTAACGAATAATACCGCGCGTTGAATTCTCAAATAAGTCTAGGAACCCTTTTAACACTGGGAATTCCGTTAGCTCTTTTTCAATTTCAACTTTAGCTTCTTGCAGCGTATTACCGTTACGATAAATAGCTTTATAAGCTCGGCGTATTGCATGAATTTCTTTTTTCTCAAAACCACGACGTTTTAACCCTTCGATATTAATACCAAATGGTTTGCAGTGGTTTCCTTGCGCCATAACGTAAGGAGGAACATCTTGCACAACAACTGATGCACCGCCAATGAAGCTATGCGCTCCCACAGTACAGAACTGATGCACTGGCGATAATGCTGAAACAATAGCGTAGTCTTCAACCGTTACATGCCCGGCTAAAGTCGCATTGTTACCCATAATGATATTGTCACCAACAATACAATCGTGAGCAATATGAACGTTGACACAGAAAAGGTTATCACTACCTACTGTTGTAATGCCTTTGTCTTGTACTGTACCACGGTGCATCTGAACGCTTTCACGAATAACATTTCGATCGCCAACCACAAGGCGAGTATCTTCACCTTGGAATTTCTTGTCTTGGCATTCTTCACCGATAATCGCAAATGGGAAAATACGGTTGTCCTGACCGATGACAGTGGGACCTTTAATGACGACATGCGACATAACTTCGGTTCCATCGCCAATCTCAACATTACTCGTAATGTAAGTAAATGGACCAACCGTTACATTAGCACCAATTTTAGCGCCATCTTCAACAACAGCTGATGGGTGGATCTGAGCGGTTTGATGTATCATATTAAAACTCTCTGCGTGCACACTTAAGTTCAGCGGAACAAACAACCGTACCATCGACTTTTGCTACGCCATTAAATTGAGCAATACCACGACGCTCTTTAAGGAACTCAACTTCAATAATTAATTGGTCACCCGGTACGACCGGCTTGCGGAACTTCGCTTTATCAACACTAGCAAAGTAATAAAGCTCATTTTCAGCCGGTGCACCAAATGATTTAAATGCAAGTAGACCCGTTGCTTGCGCCATCGCTTCAAGGATAAGCACGCCAGGAAAAACCGGCATTTGAGGAAAGTGACCTGTGAACTGGGGCTCATTTACTGACACATTTTTTATAGCCGAAAGATGCTTACCTTCTTCAAAATTAGTCACGCGATCAACTAGCAAGAATGGGTAGCGATGAGGCAAAAGCGACTGAATTTCAGTAATATCCATCGTTTTATTTTCAGTAGTCAAAGTCATATTCCTATTTGTAAACTTTTAATATATGGAAATTATAGACAAACAAGACCCGCCTATCGCGAGTCTTGTTTGAATTAAGTCGACCCCTAGGATTCGACTTTTTTCTCAATGTTTTTTTCTAATGCTCTAAGTCGCTTATTCATATCATCGATACGGTGTACTCGAGCAGCCGTTTTGCGCCAATCTTTATTGGTTTGCAATGGTATGCCCGATGAGTACATGCCTTTTTCTTTGATACTACGAACCACCATGCTCATCCCTGTTAGGGTGACACCATCAGTGATTTCGATATGACCATTAATAACGCTACCACCACCAATAATGCAATACTTACCAATAGTCGTGCTACCAGCAATAATCGTCCCACCCGCTAAGGCTGTGCCGTAACCAATATGAACGTTATGAGCAATTTGTAGTTGGTTATCAATGATAACGTTACTTTCAATAACAGTATCATCTAAAGCGCCACGGTCGATCGTTGTACAAGCACCGATCTCAACGCGATCACCAATACTAACTGAGCCAACTTGAGGGATTTTGATCCACTCTCCTTTCTCGTTAGCATAACCAAAGCCATCTGCACCAATGACGGTATTTGACTGAACTAGGCAAGAGTCACCGAGCTTCACATCATGATAGATAGAGACATTAGCCCATAAACGAGTATTTGCACCTAATTTGGCATTTTTACCAATAAAGCACCCTGCGCCGACAACGACATTATCACCAAGAGTAACACCTGAATCGATAACCGCATTTGCGCCAATAGACACATTTTCGCCTACTGTAACATCTGCTGCGATTACTGCCGATGGAGCAATCTCATCAGCAGGCTGTGGTGTAGTATCAAGCGCTTGAGCAACTTTAGCAAAAGCAATATACGGGTCACTAACCACAATAACATTAGATGTACAAAGCGTGCGCTCAGATTCTTTAACCATTACAGCCGTTGCTTTACATTCAGCTAAATGCTTCACGTACTTAGCATTTGAAAGGAAGGTAATATCTCCCTTACCTGCTTTATCCATTGGTGCAACAGAAGTGATGGCTATGTCACCATCACCGTACAGTTCACCACCAACAATTTCAGCCAACTTGGCCAGTGTCATATCTAGCATAGTATTCTTATTTTAATTGCTTAATTACAGCTTCAGAAATGTTAAATTCTGGTTTTGCATAAGGCACTGCTTGAATTTCAAGAATGATATCGTAGCCTTCTTTTTTCGCTACGTTATCAACAGCGGCTTGAATTTGTTGAAACAGTTTCTGTTTCTCTTGAGCTTCACGCTGCTGACTTTGTTGCTCTAAAGCTTGACCTTTAATCTTAAAGTTGCTGTCTAATTGACCAATTTCAATACGTAGCTTTTCGACTTCACTAGGGCTTAGTAGCTCGCCATCACGCTTCAGTTTTTGAATTTTCGTTTCTGCTTGTGATTGAATGGCTTGTAACTCTGCAGCCTTATCTTTAAATTCATTTTGTAGTTTTTGTAATACAACTTCACGCTGTGGCAATGCCTGAAAAACTTGAGCGGTATTCACATAACCAATTTTTTGTGCAGCATCTGCAGCATTAGCAAATAAAGAAGTGCTTAATACTACTAAACCAAGACCCGCTGCTTTAATCATTTTGTTCAAAATATAATTCCTTTAAAGATTAGAAAGTTTGACCGATGGTAAATGTAAAGACTTCTTCATCATCACCTTCGTATTTTTTCACCGGTTTTGCTAATGAGAATACTAGAGGTCCCATTGGCGACATCCACTGTAATGCCGCACCGTAAGAGGCACGGTAGTTTGATGGATCTGAATAATCGTAATAATATTGGTTACCCGAGTTTATGTTATCTGGACGATAAATAAATTCGGTATCCCACACACTCGCCATATCAAAGAAGATACTGGTGCGAATTTGGTTGCGAAATTCATCAGAAGTAAATGGTGTTGGCACGATAAGTTCAATACTTGCTAGTGCGACAGCGTTACCACCGATTGAATCTTCTGTGGCTTGCAAGTCAGGGTTATTACCTGTTGATGAACTATCGTAAACCGCTTTAGGGCCTGCTGTATTAGAGCCAAAGCCACGTAATGTTGTAAAACCACCCGCATAGTAGTTTTCATAGAATGGGAACAAGTTATCATTGCCATCCGTTTGCCCATAACCATTACCATAACCTAATCGCCCACGTAATAAGAGTGAGAAGTCATGATTTTTGGTAATAGGGAAATACTGACGAATATCATACTGAACTTTAAAGTACTGAACATCCGAACCTGGCGTTGTCATTTTATAGAACGCGCGTTGGTGGTTGCCCGCCGTTGGGAAGTAGCCTCGGTTTAAGTTGTTACGTGTCCATGAGATGTTAACATCAAAATCATTAGTTTTGATCTGCGTTGCATCACAGTCACCTAAGCTACATAAAAAGTTTTCAATTTGAACGTTTGGATCTAAGTTTGAAATCTTGTTATGTGTAAAACCAACCCCAAATTCTAGGCGGTTTAATTCATCAAACGGGAAGCCCCACGTTAAACTTGTACCATAACTTTCGTTGGTATAGTCGACAATATCGGCTTCTGATGCTTCAAACTCATTGTAGAAAACTTTACCACCAAGGCTGACACCATCCAAGTTCCAGTACGGATCACGGTAGTCTAAGCTAATATTTTTTTGATAGTCGTTCATCATCGCATTCACACCAACACGATTACCAGAACCAACAAAGTTATCTTGCTGTAGACCAACCTGGAAGCTAACACCAGATTCAGTACCATAACCGACACCAAAGTTAATGCTGCCCGAGTTGGCTTCTTTTACGTTATAAACAAGATCAACCTGATCTTCACTACCAGGAACTCGTACGGTTTGCACATCAACAGTCTCAAAGAAGCCAAGACGATTTAATCGACCTTTACCCGTTTCAATGGATTTCGAGTTTAACCAGCTACCTTCCATTTGGCGCATTTCACGGCGAAGTACTTCATCTTTGGTTGAGTTATTACCAGTAAAACGAATATCGCGCACATAAATACGACTACCTGATTCAATATTAACGCTTAAAGAAACGGTTTTATTTTCATCATCAAATTCAGGAATAGTACGAACTTGAGGGTAAGCATAACCCGCCTCACCAAGTACACGTTTGACGTTTTCTTCTAACGCCGTTACTTGAGATCCGCTGTAAGTATCACCAGTCTCAAACGGCACCATTTGCTCAAACTCGACTTCTTTACCAATTAAAGTACCGCGAAAGTTCACATCCTCAACACTGTAGGCTTCACCTTCATTAAGACCAAGCGTGATATACACCCCTTTCTTATCTGGTGAGATAGCAACCTGAGTTGAGTCGACTTGAAACTTTAAGTAACCACGATCAAGATAATAAGATTTTAATGCTTCAATATCACCAGCTAAGACTTGCTTCTGATATTTATCATCAGATAAGAAATTCCACCACGCTACATCAACATTAAGATTGAAGCGTGACAATAACTCACTGTCGGTAAACTGTGTGTTACCAATAAAGTTGATCTGCTTAATCTTTGCCGAAACACCTTCAGTAAAAACGAATTTCAAATCTGAGCGATTACGTGGAAGAGGCGTTACAACCGCTTGAACGGTGGCATTATATTTACCAACACTGTAGTAAAAATCTTCGAGCCCCTTCTCGATATTACTTAACTTAGTGCGATCTAAGGCTTCACCTTCTCGTAAACCTGACGCATCTAAGTTCTGCTGTAACTGCTCTTCTTTAATCGCTTTATTGCCTGAAAATGAAATACTAGCAATAGTCGGACGCTCAGTGACTTGCACGATCAGTACATCACCATCGCGTTTCACTTCAATATTTTCGAAGTTGCCAGACGCATAAAGTGCTTTGATGATCTGAGAGATATCTTGCTGATCAACAGAATCACCAATACGTACTGGCATTTTTAGCAATGCAGCACCTAAGGCAACCCTCTGTAAACCTTCAATCTGAATGTCTTGAACGACGAAATCTTCTGCACCGTTTGCGGCCACACTAGTTGCGAGCGCTGTCGCCAACAAAATCTGCTTAATTGCCATATATATTCTAATTATTCCTTGCTACTGCTTGGTCTACCATTGGAAAAATCATAGACGACTAAAATCGTTAAATATTGCTAAAGCCATTAAAGAAAAGAGAATTGCACTACCTAAACGGTAACCTATCTCCTGTACTTTTTCAGGAACTGGACGGCGGATCACAGCTTCAATGGCAAAGAACAATAAATGTCCACCATCAAGCATAGGAAGTGGAACTAAATTAATAATACCTAAGTTAATACTAATTAGCGCCAAGAAGCCTAAGAAGTAAGCAATGCCATAATCCGCAGTAGCACCAGCCCCTTTCGCAATTGAAATTGGCCCACTTAAGTTATTTAAGCCCACATCTCCTACAATAAGTTTTTTCAACATACTAATAGTTAGACCGATAACTTGACCCGTCTTATCAAAAGCTTTCTCTATGGATTCAAATACACCATATTGGAGGTCAAATCGATAACTTTCTGGCCATTCTGCGACCTGAGGTGCAATACCTGCAAAGCCTATCGTTTTAGCACTTGAAACTTTGCGGCTATCTGGTACTAGGGTTAATTGAGTCGTTTGCCCGTTACGATTAACATCAATTAGCATCGCCGTTTCAGGGCTAGCTTGAATGCCTTCGACAACTTGCTGCCACTTTGTCACAGCGACACCATTAACTGCAGTGATGGTATCACCAACCTTCAAACCTGCTTTTTCACCAGCACTACCTTCACTGATGTTAACCAACAACATGGAAATTTCAGGACGGTACGGTGTAAAACCTAATGTTGTCATGGCTGATTCTGTTTCTGGGTTATAACGCCAGTCACGAATATCTAAAACTTTGGTTTTTTCTTGGCCTATTTCATCGGCAGCACTCACCGTGATAACCATTTTATCGTCACCAATATGAGAGATTAAGCCCATATTAACCGATTCCCAATCTGCGGTTTTGATTCCTGAAATGGACTTTAGTTCCATACCTGGTTCAATTCCTGCTTGAGCCATAATTGAATTGGGAGTTACATCACCAATTACAGGCTTAACAGCAGGAATACCAATTAAGAAAACTAACCAATAAGCAAAAATTGCAAAGAGGAAATTAAATATAGGACCAGCTGCAACTATGGATGTTCGTTTCCAGAGAGCTTGTTTATCAAAAGCTAAATGGTGCTCGGTTTCATCAACCTCTTCAACACGGCTATCGAGCATTTTCACGTACCCGCCTAAAGGGATCATCGATAGACTATATTCCGTACCATCTTTACCGATGCGGCTCCAAATCGATTTACCAAAACCGATGGAGAATTTTTCAACCCTCACTCCACAGCGACGTGCCACCCAAAAGTGACCAAACTCATGCACGGCAACTAAAATACCTAATGCAATAACAAATGAAGCAAAGTTCCACAGGATACCGGTCATAATATACGCTCACGAATCACATCAAGGGCAAGGGATCTCGCAATAGCATCAAGCTTTATCAAGCTATCTAAATCATCGACTTGCGAGTCTTTATGTGTTGCACAGATACGAGATAATACCACTTCATTAACAATAGCTATATCGGTAAAGCGAATCTTGTGAGTTAAAAAGGCATCCACGGCAATTTCATTGGCTGCATTTAACGCTGTTGTCGCATATTGCCCTTCATAACACGCATCAATGGCTAGTTTTAAACATGGGTAACGAGCAAAATCAGGCTCTAAGAAGGTTAACTCGCCCACCTGAGTAAAATCTAGTGGTTTAACACCAGCATCAACACGGGCAGGATAAGCCATTGTGCATGCGATAGGGGTTGCCATATCAGGCTCACCCATTTGAGCAAGTACTGACCCATCTTGGTATTGAACCATCGAGTGGATAACCGACTGCGGATGGATAATGACTTTTAATTGCTCACGTGATGCATTAAATAACCACTTAGCTTCAATGTACTCTAACCCCTTATTCATCATGGTCGCAGAGTCAACAGAGATCTTTGGTCCCATGGACCAGTTCGGGTGGTTAACAGCTTGCTCTGGTGTTACGCTTGCCAGCTCTTTGACATCGGTATAACGAAAAGGACCACCTGAACCGGTTAGTAAAATATGATTGATACCATGACTGGTTAAATCACAACGACCCAAGTTCTCTTGGATAGTGGTTGGTAAGCATTGAAAAATTGCGTTGTGCTCACTGTCTACAGGAAGTAGCTCAGCGCCATGCTTTTCGACTGCATCAATAAAAAGCTGCCCTGACATAACTAAGGCTTCTTTATTGGCGAGTAATATACGTTTACCTGCTTTAACTGCAGCCATGGTAGGAATAAGACCAGCGGCACCAACAATGGCTGCCATGACCGTATCCACTTCATCTAACGAAGCAACATGACACATGCCTTCTGTTCCACAGAGTACCTGTGTTGTTAAACCTAAGGCTTGCAATTGCTCCGTTAGCAACTGTGCAGCACTCTCAGAGGCCATCACAGCGTAAACAGGTTGCCATGTCTTACACAGTGCAACCATTTTTTCTACATTCGAGCCTGCCGCTAAAGCGATGACGGTAAAACTCTCTGGATTTTGCTCTACGACTTTTAAAGTACTTGTACCAATTGAGCCTGTTGCTCCAAGAATTGTTAACTTTCGCATCAATAATGACCAGTCGTTAATAACAGAGGTAAGGTATAGCCCTACCTCTATTAACTAAAAAATAAAGTATAGAAGAGTAAATACAGGGAATGCCGCTGTTAGGCTATCGACTCGGTCTAAGATACCACCGTGACCGGGAATGATATTACTGCTGTCTTTGATGCCTGATACTCGTTTAAACATACTTTCTACCAAATCGCCAAGCACTGAAATAATAACAGTAACTAACGTAATGATAAGCATATGCAAAGGACTGGAAAACTCAATATTAAACCAATCAGCACAGAACCAAGCAACGATCATTGCAGCAATAACACCGCCAACTAAACCTTCGATGGTTTTATTCGGGCTCACTGCTGGTGCCATCTTACGTTTACCAAATGCTCGACCTGTAAAGTACGCACCACTATCGGCAGCCCATACAATAAAGCACACAAACATTACAAGCTTAGCACCATGGTAAGTGTCAACTTCAATGTTGGTTGCTCTTAAGATCAAGATACTCCAAAAGAAAGGTAGTAAAGTGAGTACACCAAACGCATGACGCAGTAGGGTTGACTCTTGCCAAGTTGCTGTCGATTTCGGGTAAGTAATAGCAAGACCGCTAGCGACTACCCACCAAAAACTACCTATCATTAAGATAGCGTAATGGCTCGCTGACAGCGCATTTAAACTTGCCGCATCAGACGCAATAACAAAGTAGCTGCCTAAACTAATAACAACGGTTGGAATCAAGGCTAAATAACGTGATTTGTGCTCAACAAACTGAGTCCACTCCCAAAAGCCAAGCAGTGTAATGACCGCCAAAGCAAGCATAAACAGAGGAAGAGATAACTTAAAGATGCCCAATATCACTAAAGGGGCTAAAATCAACGCCGTAATAATTCGTTGTTTCAAACTAATTAATCCTTATTCAGATTCCATCATGAGAGCTTTAATTTGCTCACCAGTACAGCCAAAACGTCTTTCTCGGTCAACAAACCAAGTAACCGCTTCAATCAAACTTTCTTGACCAAAGTCTGGCCAATGTTGCTCGGTAAAATACATTTCAGCATAAGCTAATTGCCAAAGCATAAAGTTACTAATGCGACACTCACCACTTGTTCGTATCAATAAATCCACCTCTGGAATGTCAGACATGGTTAGATGCTTGGTGATTAAAGCTTCATCAATATCATTCGGGAAGAGTTGACCAGATTCAACTTTTAGCGCAATAGCTTTCATCGCCTCGGTTATATCCCACTTACCGCCATAATTGGCAGCAACATTGATGACCATACCGGTGTTTGATGCAGTGAGTGCTTCCGCTTCAGCTATTTTTATTTGTAAACGCTCACTAAAACGGCTTTTGTCGCCAATAATTCTTAAACGTAAATTATTTTTGTGTAACTTTTTTAGTTCACTCGACAAAACCGTAATAAAAAGCTCCATCAGCAAACCAACTTCTTCTTCTGGACGACGCCAGTTTTCACTGCTAAAAGCGAATAAAGTGATAGCTTGGATTTTGAGCTTAGCGGCGGCTGAAATTGTTTTTCGTACAGCACTTACCCCTTTTTTATGTCCAAATACACGAGGTTTACCATGGGATTTAGCCCAGCGACCATTACCATCCATAATGATGGCAATATGTTTTGGAAGGGAGTCTGAAAAGATTTGAGAATTAGGCATAAGAGTAAGTTATGATCAATCAGCTTAAAAGGATAACATAAAAAAGCGCTGAACCGTTAGTGCAGCGCTTTTTTGCAGAACAAAAGTGAGAGTGGATTAAACTTCCATTAACTCTTTTTCTTTTGTTGCTAAAACGTCATCAACTTTCTTAACTGCTGCATCAGTCAGTTTTTGAATCTCGTCTTGTGCTTTACGATCTTCATCTTCAGAAATTTCTTTGTCTTTTAATAACGCTTTTAGATCACCGTTAGCATCACGACGAATGTTACGGATAGCAACACGACCACCTTCAGCTTCGCCACGAACAATCTTAACAAGGTCTTTACGACGCTCTTCTGTTAGTGGTGGAAGTGGTACGCGAATAACAGTACCAGCAGACATTGGGTTTAGGCCTAAGTCTGACATCATAATCGCTTTTTCGATTAAAGGCGTCAGTTCGCGGTCAAATACTGTGATTGCTAGTGTACGTGCATCTTCAGCAACAACGTTAGCAACTTGATTTAGTGGCGATTGAGCGCCGTAGTATTCAACAGAAATACCAGACAATAAACTTGGGTGTGCACGACCAGTACGGATCTTAAGTAGGTTATTCTTTAGAGAATCTACACTTTTGTCCATGCGCTCTTGCGCGTCTTTTTTAATTTCGTTAATCACAATATCACCTTAATGATTTATTCTTAGAGAGCACTTTATCGTACTAAAGCACTCTTGAGTCATTGCTAAGTTAATTTAAACAGTACAGTAGAAATAAGAGTATTACTCTACATCGCTGATTAAAGTACCTTCAGTCTCACCCATTACCACGCGACGTAATGCGCCAGGCTTATTCATATTAAATACGCGAATTGGCATTTTGTGATCACGTGCAAGCGTAAACGCAGCCAAATCCATAACTTTCAACTCTTTTTCAAGAATTGAGTTATAAGAAAGCTTATCATACAACTCTGCGTCTGGGTTTGCTACTGGATCAGCGGTAAATACACCATCAACTTTTGTTGCTTTTAAAACAATGTCAGCTTCAATTTCAATGCCACGTAGACAAGCTGCTGAATCCGTCGTGAAGAATGGGTTACCTGTACCTGCAGAGAAGATAACAACACGGCCTTGACGTAATTGGCTAATCGCATCAGCCCAGTTGTAATCGTCACATACACCTTTTAAAGGAATAGCTGACATTACACGAGCATTAACGTATGCGCGGTGAAGTGCGTCACGCATTGCTAAACCATTCATTACCGTTGCAAGCATACCCATGTGGTCACCGACTACGCGGTTCATTCCTGCTTCTGCAAGACCAGCACCACGGAATAAGTTACCACCACCAATAACTACACCCACTTGCACGCCAAGTTCTACTAACTCTTTTACTTCTTGAGCCATACGGTCAAGTATGGTTGGATCGATACCAAAGCCTTCTTCGCCTTGAAGTGCTTCACCACTTAGTTTAAGTAGAATACGTTGGTACGCAGGTTTAGGATTCGTTGTCATGAAGTATACCTTTCAAGAGAGTTGTTGATTAACAGTCATGAATATAAACTATTTTCACCACAATAGAGCAACCGATTGCAATATTGCATCATATATAATTTAGATTCATCACAGCTAATCTTCATTAGCTAGTCATAAAAAGACCGCAGCAATGGCCACGGTCTTTTCTTTCATTAGTACGCTAGGGATTAACCTTTTTGTACCGCTGCAACTTCGTCTGCGAAGCTCATTTCAGCCGCTTTCTCGATACCTTCACCAACTTCTAAACGAACGAAGGTAGATACTGATGCGCCTTTCTCTTTAAGAATTTCAGCAACAGTTTTCTTAGGTTCCATGATGAAAGCTTGACCAGTTAGAGAAACTTCGCCCGTGAATTTCTTCATACGGCCGATAACCATTTTCTCAGCGATCTCTTGAGGCTTGCCTTCGTTCATAGCGATTTCAACTTGAACAGCTTTCTCTTTTTCTACTACGTCAGCAGGTACGTCAGATGGGTTAACGTACTCAGGCTTAGAAGCAGCAACGTGCATAGCGATATGCTTAAGAGTTTCGCCTTCGCCTTCACCAGCGACAACAACACCGATTTTCTCACCGTGACGGTAAGAAGCAAGAGCTACACCTTCAACGATTTGAACACGACGGATGCTGATGTTCTCACCGATTTTAGTTACTAGTGCGATACGAGCTTCTTCGAATTTAGCTTGAAGAGCTTCGATGTCTAGACGTTCTGCTAGAGCAACTTCAGCAACTTCGTTAGCGAATGCTAGGAAACCAGCATCTTTTGCTACGAAGTCAGTTTGACAGTTAACTTCTAGAAGCGCTGCAACGCCAGCGTCTTCTTTAATGATGATTGCGCCTTCAGCTGCAACGTTACCAGCTTTTTTAGCTGCTTTCGCTGCGCCAGATTTACGCATGTTTTCAATTGCTAGCTCGATATCGCCTTCAGCAGCAACAAGAGCTTTTTTACATTCCATCATGCCCGCAGCTGTGCGTTCACGAAGTTCTTTAACTAGAGCTGCAGTTACAGTTGCCATTCTCTATTCCTCAGTTAATTCTAAAAAAGATAAAAAACAGGGGCCTCATTAGTTGGCCCCTGATATTGACTGTATTTAGTGTGCTTAAGTCATCAATTATGACAGCTTAATATGAACTAAATATGGCTCAGAGCCGCTATTATTCAGCTTCTACGAAACCGTCTTTTTCAGCAGCAACAGCAGCGTCTTTGTTACGACCTTCTTTAACCGCGTCTGCAGCAGCGTTTAGGTAAAGCTGTACTGCACGGATTGCGTCATCGTTACCAGGAATGATGAAGTCAACGCCGTCTGGGTTAGAGTTAGTATCAACTACAGCGTAAACTGGGATACCTAGGTTGTTTGCTTCTTTAACTGCGATGTGCTCGTGATCAGCGTCGATTACGAATAGAGCGTCAGGTAGGCCGCCCATGTTTTTGATACCACCAAGAGATTTCTCAAGCTTCTCCATTTCGCGAGTGCGCATAAGAGCTTCTTTCTTAGTTAGTTTGTCAAAAGTACCGTCTTGAGCTTGCGCTTCAAGTTCTTTTAGACGCTTGATAGACTGACGAACAGTTTTGTAGTTTGTTAGCATACCGCCTAACCAGCGGTTGTTAACGTAGTACTGGTTGCTGTTGATAGCAGCTTCTTTAACAGCTTCAGATGCAGCGCGCTTAGTACCAACGAAAAGAACTTTACCTTTTTTCTCGCCAACTTTAGCTAGTTCAGCTAGAGCTTCGTTGAACATTGGTACAGTTTTTTCTAGGTTGATGATATGAACACGGTTACGAGCGCCAAAGATGAATGGCTTCATTTTTGGGTTCCAGTAACGAGTTTGGTGACCGAAGTGAACACCAGCTTTAAGCATATCGCGCATTGATACAGTTGCCATTTTAAAATCCTCTATGGGGTTAGGCCTCCACACTTCCCATGAATCCGACCCCTAACCTATCAGGCATAAACCTAATCGTTGAAGCACCCCGGAACATGTGTCGAAATGTGTGTGATTTAAAGATAATTAAGTATAGATTCCCGAATCGCATCGCTAAAAAGAGACAACAATCCGTTAATCTGGCGCGCTTTATATCATACTTTACTGGTCTTTTTCCAGTAAAAAGGGCTTTTGATAGTGAAAAAAACAACACTGCGCGATGAAAGAATCTAGTGACCTTAAAAAGGATTTCAATTGCGATTACGTTCTGCACTGTTAGAATAACTATAAAGAGACGAGAGTGGACCATATTTCGAGTCAGCTCCATAGCAATAGAGAAAGCCCATGTCTGTAAAAATTAAAAACGCAGAAGAAATTGAAAAAATGCGCACTGCTGGTCAACTTGCCGCTAATGTACTTGAAATGATCGAACCTCATGTAAAGGCTGGCGTTAGCACTGAAGAGTTAGACCAAATTTGTCATAAGTATATTACTGAAGTACAACAAGCCATTCCTGCACCACTAAACTACCATGGCTTCCCTAAATCTATTTGTACCTCAATTAACCATGTTGTTTGTCACGGCATCCCAAGCCAAAGTGATGAAATGTTTGGTTCAATATCTCGCCCAGGTATTTTAAAAGATGGTGACATTGTCAACATTGACATCACGGTTATTAAAGATGGCTACCACGGTGACACATCGAAAATGTTCCTAATTGGTGATGTATCTCCAGCTAACCGCCGTTTAGCTATGGTTGCTCAAGAAAGCCTGTACATCGGTATGAAAAAAGTTAAGCCAGGTGTAAAACTTGGTGAGATTGGTACTGCCATCGAGAAGTACATCAAAACAAATAATAAAAATAACCCTCGTGCTAAATTTTCAATTGTAAAAGATTACTGTGGTCACGGCATTGGCGCTGAGTTCCATGAAGATCCACAAGTTGTGCACTACAAAAACAACGATCGCACTGTTTTAAAAGCTGGCATGGTCTTTACTATTGAACCTATGATCAATGCAGGTAAATTCGGTTGTCGTCTAGATGAAGAAGATAACTGGACCGTTTACACAGGCGACCATAAAAACTCGGCTCAATGGGAACACACACTACTCGTGACTGAAACTGGCTGTGAAGTGCTAACACTGCGTAAAGATGAAACGATCCCACGTCATCTTGTAAACTAAACCGGCTAAAAAGTCGCGAAGCTGCAAGGGTTAATTTAACTGAGCTTCAATAACTTTTCTGACCAATATATCCCTATGATTATCAATCGTAGGGATATTTTTTATCTCTCGCGATTATTCTGGTAAATTAAAGTCTCTTACTTTTATTTGCATGGAACGCGATGTATGCCTTTTCTATCACCAACCACTTTTAAAGATGACCAGCTCACCGTTCTAGGTCTCAAGCCTCAGCTAGACCAATTTACCGATTATCAAAAAGAACAGTTTCTCAATCACCACTCTGTGACTGATTTGGTATTAATGCGTTCTGATTATATGGACCAGTTACTGATAAGGCTTTGGCGCTTTTTAGGTTTAGCTGATTTACATAATATTAGCCTTGTCGCTGTTGGTGGTTACGGTCGTGGTGAATTGCACCCACTCTCTGATATCGATATTCTCGTTGTTTCCAATAAAAAACTGCCTGACAATATTGGGGCTAAAGTTAGCGAGTTTATTACCTTTCTTTGGGATCTAAAACTTGAAGTAGGCCATGCTGTTCGCACTATAAATGAATGCCAGACTATAGGCTCAGAGGACCTCACTGTCGCAACTAACTTGCAAGAATCTCGGTTACTGTGTGGCAGTGAAGATACCTTCCAAGCATTAAAAATGTTGATACATTCCGAATCATTTTGGCCAAGTGATGTTTTTTATACGGCCAAGTTACAAGAGCAAAAAGATCGCCACGCTCGCTACCATGATACGACTTATAACCTAGAACCGGATATCAAATCAACGCCTGGTGGATTACGTGATATTCATACTTTAAGCTGGGTGGCGCGCCGCCATTTTGGTGCAACGTCATTACTTGAGATGAGCCGTTATGGTTTCTTAACTGATGCAGAATATCGTGAATTGGTTGAGTGCCAAGACTTCCTGTGGCGTGTACGCTTTGCTCTGCATATTGAATTAAGACGCTATGACAACCGCCTCACCTTTGGCCATCAAGCACAAGTTGCCGAAAATTTAGGTTTTATTGGTGAGGGTAACCGTGCTGTGGAAATGATGATGAAGGAGTTTTATCGTACCCTTCGTCGTGTTTCTGAATTAAACAAGATGCTATTAAAGCTGTTTGACCAAGCGATTTTGAATCATGGCACAAACGAACAAGCCGTTATTCTCAGTGATGATTTTCAACGCCGTGGTTCATTAATTGAGGCAAGAAAACCGGCTCTGTTTCAAGCTAGACCAGAAACTATCCTAGATATGTTCCTACACATCGCTAACGACTCAACCATTGAAGGGGTAAGCCCACCAACCTTACGCCAGTTACGTACAGCGCGCCGACGATTAAATAAGTTTCTGCATACTATTCCGGCGGCTCGTGAGAAGTTTATGGAGTTGGCTCGCCACCCCAATGCATTACATAAAGCGTTTAGCCTCATGCACCGCTTGGGCGTATTAGCGGCGTACCTGCCTCAGTGGAGCCAAATTGTAGGTCAGATGCAGTTTGATCTTTTCCATGTTTATACTGTCGATGAGCACAGTATTCGACTGCTCAAACACATCAATCGTTTTAGTGAACCGGAAAATCATACTAAGCACCCTATTTGCTGTGAGGTTTATCCTCGAATTCAAAAGAAAGAGCTGCTCATCCTTGCCGCTATATTCCATGATATCGGTAAAGGTCGTAATGGTGATCACTCAGAGATAGGGGCAATCGAAGCCTATCATTTCTGCATCGAGCATGGGTTAGCAAAATCAGAGGCTAAGTTAGTTGCTTGGCTCGTACAAAGCCACCTGCTTATGTCTGTCACAGCCCAGCGCCGTGATATTTACGACCCTGAGGTTATCACCGAGTTTGCAGAAAAGGTTCGTGATGAAGAGTCGCTCGACTACTTAGTCTGTTTAACTGTGGCTGATATCTGTGCAACAAACCCTGAGATTTGGAATAGCTGGAAGCGCACTTTACTTGCAGAGCTTTACCATTCGACTCAAAGAGCACTACGTCGAGGCTTAGAGAACCCTGTCGATGTAAGGGATCGTATTCGCCATAACCAGCAACTTGCATCTGCCCTATTGCGCAAAGAAGGATTTAGCGCACGTAACATTGAGGTGCTTTGGCAGCGCTTTAAAGCTGATTATTTCTTACGTCATACGCATACACAAATTGCATGGCATTGTGAGAATTTACTCAGCCAATCCGATCCTCAACAGCCGTTAATTTTAATCAGTAAAAAACCAACACGTGGTGGCACTGAGGTCTTTGTTTACTGCAAAGATCAACCCGCCCTTTTTGCTACTGTTGTTGCTGAGCTAGATAGACGTAATTTTAACGTTCATGATGCGCAAGTGATGATGAGTAAGGATGGCTTCATTATTGATACATTTATGGTGCTCGACCAACATGGCGAAGCTATCGATGAAAGCCGCCACAAAGCCGTGACAAAGCATCTAATGCATGTGATTGCGGACGGAAGACCGACCAAAATTAAAGTCCGTAAAACACCACGCAATTTACAGCACTTTAAAGTAAAGACTCGTATTGAGTTCCTACCGACTAAAAGTAAAAAACGTACGTTAATGGAGTTGGTTGCACTTGATAAACCGGGCTTGCTGGCTAAAGTCGGTGCGACATTTACTGAACTAGGTATGCATTTACATGGCGCAAAAATAACTACCATAGGTGAAAGAGCAGAAGATTTATTTATTCTGACGAGTGAACACGGTGGTCGCTTAAGCCCTGAAGAACAACAAAGCCTCTATCAATGCTTAATGAACAACTTATCTGAACCAAAAGAGTAACCAGACCGCCCTCCAGTCGTTTCGTATCTGAAGCGACTGGATTGTCTCTTTTCCGCGATCTCAACCACAGTTAATCAATCAAGTCCTATTCTATCTACCTAACTCCCATCCTGACTGCTACAGTAATTTATCTAACCTATAGATAAATAAGGGTGATTATGTACACACAGCTCACAGCCCTCGGTATCCAAGAGCCAACTCAAATTGAACGCTTTTCTTTACGCCAAGAGGCTCAAAAAGATATTCTAAAAATCTATTTCCATAAACAGAAAGGGGAACTTTTTGCCAAGAGCATTAAATTCAAATACCCACGTAGAGTTAAAAGTGTCTTACCAAATGGTGGGCAAGGTCAATATCGGGAAGTGACTGAAATCAATCGCAGTTTAACTTTAGTGATTGAAGAGCTTAATACGATAACCAAACCGCAAAAAGTGACCGACCAAGATATAAAGAATAAAATTTTGAAAGATTTAAGGCATTTAGAAAAAGTGGTTGCGAGTAAAATTGATGAAATAGAGGCTGATCTCGCTAAATTACAGTAAGTTGTCAATAAAAGGCATCCCTGCCTATCTATGATTGCTACCTACTAGGATAACGGCATACCATCCATTGGGATTGAAGTCGCTAATAAGTCAGACGACTCAAAAATATCTAACCACTCAAATTGCGTGAGGAGTTGTTGCCATGTTGGATCAAATGCCGCCTTCATAACCAACTCTTTGCCAGTAAATGGGTGGATAAAACTGAGTTCTGAAGCATGTAATAATAAGCGGTGCGAGTCATAGTGATCTCTAAATAACTTATTGTGCTTACCATCACCATGTGAAGTATCACCGACAATAGGGTGTCTTAAATGGGCCATATGGCGACGAAGTTGGTGTTTACGACCCGTCTTTGGTTTCATTTCAACCAGACCATAACGACTGGTTGGGAAGCGCCCTGTCGATAGTGGTACTTCTACCTTACCCAGAGGCTGATAGTCAGTGATCGCCTCTTGGGCTTCTTTATCTGCACGAGCAAACTTATCCGCTATTTTATCGAGCTCGACTTTCAAAGGGTAATCGAGCGTTGCCCCTTCTTCTATCCAACCCCTAACAATAGCATGATACGTTTTTTGCATTTCATGATTCGCAAACATCGGCATCACCTGTGCGGCAACTTCACTTGAAAGAGCAAAAACCAAAACACCGGATGTCGGTCGATCTAAGCGATGTAGTGGAAACACATGCTGGCCAATTTGATCACGCAATGTCTGCATGACAAATTGAGTCTCATGCTTATCTAACCATGAGCGATGAACTAGCATACCCGCAGGCTTATTCACCGCGACAAAATACTCATCTTGAAAAATAATCTCTAACATCTAAGCGCATACCTTATCTATCTTTTCTAATAGACTTAAAATAGGGTGAAACTCCGGTGACGCTTGCCAAACTTGAGCAAAATAAGGCAAGACAGAAAAACCTCTTGGTAGAGCTTGATTCTCCAAAAGCATTTGGTTTAGTTTCGCGATAAATACCCACTGAATCCATTGCTCAGGCTCTAGTGTATCAATAGAGAAAGGTTCGCAGCTCGATAATTGAGCATCCGATGGTGGGACATTATCCCATAAACCAAGTTGCTGCAGTTTTTCTTCAAGTTCCCGCAATAATGGGGTAATTTGTTGTGATATTAGTGTGGAAGTTGTCATTCTTCACCCGGAATTTTATGTTTAACCTTGAAATTAGGTCATAGAGTACCATTTATTGAATAAAGAAAGTTAGGACCTATTTATCCATGGATACCATTAATTCGTTAACTCAACTGCTACAGCAAAGCGGCTGCCAATATAAGATTTTCGATCTTGGGCGTCGTATTCAGCCAATCACCAGTGATGTATTTGAAAGTGTAGAGCAAGGAATGCAGCCTTACCCTTACCCTCTACAACGTCATGCAAACCTTGCGATTGCTTATTGGAATAGTGATCAACAACCATGGATTTGGTTTTTAAAATTTAGCCTTGATGAACGTGGGTTATTCAAGCACGCTGACATTGGCAACTTTCTAAAGTACGTACTTGAAGCAATGGGCTCACGCTTAAATCAAACCATGAGTGAAGAGCAACAGGAAAAGCTGGCTAATAACCCTTACACCTTTAAGCCTTCGGAAGATAAAATGGCATTGTTTCATAGCCAAATTCGCGCGCAGCTAAAGCTACCAACCAGTCAGTATTACCCACATGCCTTAGCGTATTTTAAAGGCGACCTAGGCTGGGATAATTGGCAAACAGTCGGCCTACAAGGTATTACTGATATTGCAGCTCGCTTAGATGAAAACCAAAATACCGTAACCGTTCGTAAAGCTTTACCTCATCTTAGCAATGAACCACTGTATGCCCTATTAGGTGCTTTAGAGCACGTTAATTTGAACGATAAACTCAGTGAGCGCTTAGTTGAGTTAATCGAACAAGAGATTAACAGTGATGAACGTGATTTATTCCTAATTTCAGCACTTGTTCGTGCGCTGTCAGGAGGAAAAGAGGCCGATATAAACTCAATAGTGAAACAAATACTAGCGAGCCCAACCCTCAGTCATCAAGAAATCTTGATCGGAATAGCTGGTAGAGCTTGGCAAACATTATGTGATTCAAGCGTGGCGGAACAATTTTTATTACGACTCGCTCAAACGCGCAATCAAACACTCTTTAACCAACTTTTTGCTGACTTAGTCATGTTGCCAAGTTTGCGCATGGTATTGCTGCCGATATTGCATGCAAATCCATCAGTAGAACTCACGAACGCATTGAATGAGCTTCAAAAGGCAACAAAATCGTAAGTTGTACCACTTCAGTTATGAGTGGAACCGGTATTCAACTAAGTTATAAGGATTATTAACTCATGATCAGCGATCTACTCGCGATTTTATTACTGAGCTTAGTCTGCTTTGCATTCTGGCAACAACGCAGGCAGTCTGAGCTAGCGAAAATGGCGATTACTCGTAAATGTGAGCAATTAGAGTTACAACTCGTTAGTATCGCATTTAGCGGCCATAAATTTAAAACGAAAAGTGGAAAATGGCGTTGGCATACTCAATATCATTTTGAGTTTTCAGCCTTAGGAGACGATTGCTACCAAGGGGAAATGACCATGCTAGGCTTTCGCCCTGCTCATTTTAATCTCCCACCTCATCGTATGCTTTAATACAAAAAAGAAAACCCCAACACCGAAGTGTTGGGGTTATATCTTACTTGCAGCAGTCCGGCTACCAAATAATGCTCCATGCATCATCCATAATAGTTGCTGATTACTTCAGCTTATCCTTATCATCGCCGTCCTAGCGGTGTCCTTTATATCCTAAATGCTAACCATTCTGGTTAACTCTCTTCACTTATTCCCTGAGCGGTGTCCCTGACATCGTCCTGATGTGAATCCAACCTTTATCCAAAAGGGTTCCTATCTTCCTTAAGGTTAATATCCTATCAACCCTAACATCCATATCCTTTCCACTACTCCATGCGGATAACTCACTCCTGAGTTACCAAAGCTTCAATCCTAAAGCTATCCTATTCATGTCCGCTTCCTGCCGACAAGGTTTAATTTACGCATTTAAAAGAAATGAACAAGGTGCTTTAGGTGATCATTTAACTCTGGGAAAGTTCAAAAAACACAAATAACATTATTATCAACCAGTTAAGCAAAACCTTGCCATATTTCCTATTGATTAAACTTACTTTTCTTACAGGCCATGTAAGCGATCTCGCACAAGACATTGCCCTTTTTACTCACTTCATATTAACTCGAACAAATAGATAGTGTGATCTAAAACACATTAGCCTAATGAGAGAAGACAAGGTACGATAATAGTAATCAAAGTGCGGAGGTAAAAAGATGTTAACAAAAGATATTTCTGATGAATTAGAGCAAGTCCTGAAAAGCCTACAAGCACAAGGAAAAGAACCAACCCTAGCCCTAGTTAAAGCACGTTTGAGTACTCCTGTCCCTATGCCCGCCTTGATTTCAACAATCAAAAGCTGGAAGGCACTTAACCGAGTACCAAAAGTTGAAATCGCGGTGTCATCGACAGATAACGACGATAAATTGAAACAGTTAGAACAGCAAATAGCAGCATTAACTTCTCGTGTGATAGCACTAGAGTCTCAACTAATGGAAAAATCATCATAATGAAAATTTGGGTCGATGCGGATGCGTGTCCAAAAGTAATCCGTGAAACAATATGCCGAGCGGCTGAACGCACTGGGGTTGAATGTACTTTTATTGCCAACCATATGGTACCTGTACCACAAAGAACTAATATTCATTCACTACAAGTCGAAAGCGGATTTGATGTGGCTGATAATGAAATCGTTCGTCGTACTGAAGCGGGCGATCTAGTCATTACATCTGACATCCCCCTAGCCGATGAAATAATCACTAAAGGAGGGCTTGCTCTTAGCTCTCGCGGTGAACTTTATACCAAGGAAACCATTAAGGCTCGCCTCAATATTCGTGACTTTATGGATACAATGCGCTCAAGCGGTATACAAACTGGTGGACCAAGCAGTTTATCTCAAACGGATAGAAGAGAGTTTGCCAACCACCTAGATCGTATTTTAGCGAAACGTTAGTCATTTTAACCAACGTTTTATAGATATAAAAAAACCTGCAACATGCGCAGGTTTTTTGTCTTTGTACAGCGAGACTTCTCTAATTAAGGCGTGTAGTACGTTGCCGCACCTGGACCTACAGGGAAACCAAATAGGAATACCCAAACATAGAAAAGAATGCTCCAACCAACCATGAATACCATTGAGTATGGCAGCATAGTTGCGATCAGAGTACCAATACCTAAGTTCTTCATGTAACGACTCGCTACCGCTAAGATAAGACCGAAGTAGCTCATCATTGGGGTAATAATATTCGTTACTGAATCACCAATACGGTATGCCGCTTGAATCGTTTCTGGCGCGTAGCCAACCAGCATTAACATTGGTACAAAAATTGGTGCAGTTACAGCCCATTGTGCTGATGCAGAACCAACCATCAAGTTAATAAAGCCACACATGAGGATGAAAGCAAAGAATAATGCAGGGCCTGTTAAACCAATCGTTTGTAGGAAATCAGCACCACCAACTGCGATCACTTGACCAAAGTTAGTCCAGTTAAAGAAAGCAACGAATTGTGCAGCGAAGAATACTAATACAATGTACAGACCCATTGATGACATTGATTTCGCCATCGCATTAATCACATCGCGATCAGTCTTCATTGTGCCAACAGTTTTACCGTAAACAAAACCAGGGACAGCAAAAGAAACAAAGATGAAAGCAACGATACTTTTCAAAAATGGTGAGCCGGCAACAAGACCAGTTTCTGGATGACGCAAGATGCCACTTTCAGGAACAATCGTAGACGCTAATACACCAGCAACGACTAAAATTGATAGACCTGCTAGTTTTAAGCCTTTCTTCTCTTGGTCTGTCAAGCCACCCATCGTGTCATTTGACAGATCTTCTGCAGCTTCTTCAATATTGTATTTACCTAGTTTAGGCTCAACAATTTTCTCTGTTACCAAAGCACCAGCAATTGAGATAAAGAAAGTAGAAACAAACATGAAATACCAGTTTGATTCAGGACCAACGGTATAAGTTGGATCGAGCATTTGAGCAGCAGTTTCAGTAATACCTGATAAAAGCGGATCAACGGTACCGATAAGTAGGTTTGCTGAGTAACCACCAGATACACCAGCAAATGCAGCGGCTAAACCGGCTAAAGGATGGCGCCCTAAAGAGTGGAATAACATTGCTGAAAGTGGGATCAGTACAACATAACCTAGCTCAGAAGCTGTGTTAGAAATGATACCAGCAAAAACAACCGTAAAAGTAACCATGCGCTGAGATGCGCCCATTACCAAACCGCGCATTGCAGCAGAAAGAAGACCAGAGTGTTCTGCAATCGCAACACCAAGTAAAGCAACCAATACTGTGCCAAGAGGCGCAAAACCAGTAAAGTTAGTCACAAGGTTAGTAACTATGCGCTGTAAGCCTTCTGCGTTAAGAAGACTGACAACATGAATCATGCCATCAGCAGAGCGACCAGCTGCGCCTTCTGGACGAGGGTCCATAACCGCGACTTCAAAGTAGCCAGCAATGCCTGACATCGCAAGAAGAGCGACACAGAAGATAGCGAATAAAGTGATTGGGTGGGGTAAAAGGTTCCCCAAATATTCAACACTATTTAGAAAACGGGTAAATAGTGGCGTTTTAGGTGAATATTGTGTATTTGAAGCAGATGAACTCATCTGTTCCCTCCTTGTAGTTATTCCTGAGCAATTTTGATACAAATGTCAAAATGCCGGCAGAGGTTACGTGAGGAGTCGAATAATTAAAAGTCAAAAATGTTACTAAATATTACCCCAAGAGTGCTTTTTAACCAGAAATACACTTTTATTCAGATAATTCATCTACATAGATTACATAAACACATCATATAATTAATGACACATACAAGCCACAATAATATGCAACACGCGCATTGAATCATATTATTACGATGAATCTTCATTTTATGCTATTTTGCATTCAGTCTTATTGATTAATGAACAGATATGCACTCAATTGAACCGGTTGGTATAATTCAAAGCCCATATAAAGAAAAATTCGCCGTGCCAAGGCAACCAAGATTAACGCCAAGTGCTCGTGCTCGCATACAACTATGTAATGAAGCTAACTCACCAGAAGCAGTGCGTGGTATTGAGCAATTTAGTCACTTATGGATTCTATTTTTATTCGACCAAAATTTATCTGCTGGCTGGAAACCAACCGTGCGCCCTCCAAGGCTTGGTGGCAATGAAAGAGTTGGTGTGTTTGCATCAAGAGCGACCTTTCGCCCCAATGGAATTGGAATGTCTGCAGTAGAACTAAAAGGGGTTTCCCAGCAAGGTAGCCAAATATTTTTGGAACTCGGCAGTGTCGATTTAGTTGATAAAACCCCTATTATCGATATTAAGCCATACATCCCTTATTCTGATTCAATACCGGATGCATGCGGCGGTTTTGCTGATGTAGAGCCGACAACGCTAGAAGTAAACTTTACCCCACAGGCAATCGAGAGCTTACAGACACACTCTGACGGGCAGCATATAATACAAGTAATAAAAGAAGTATTAGCTCAAGACCCTCGCCCTGCTTATAAGAAAGGTAAGCCTGATGATCGTGAATATGCGGTAAATTTGTTCGATTTAAATGTAAAGTTCACAGTTACCCCTCTTTTCATTAATGTAACTGCAATTGAACGCTTTTGAGTTTGCTCTTAGACTGATATTATTCACAGCTACATTCGATTTATTGCTGACAGCAGTCTACAATAAATTTTCTTTTTCTTAATGATGAACGGATAAAATAATGCGCACCAGTAACTATCTTCTTTCTACCCTGAAGGAGACTCCAAACGACGCTGAAGTAATCAGCCACCAGCTAATGCTACGCGCGGGTATGGTCCGTAAACTGGCTTCAGGTCTATATACTTGGCTACCGACTGGTCTACGTGTGTTGCGTAAAGTTGAAAACATCGTTCGTCAAGAGATCGACAACGCAGGTGCAGTGGAAACACTGATGCCCGTTGTTCAGCCTTTTGAGCTTTGGGAAGAGACTGGTCGCTCTGAGACAATGGGCGCAGAACTGCTTCGCTTTACCGATCGCCACGAGCGTCCGTTTGTATTAAGCCCAACGGCAGAAGAAGTTATCACTAGCCTTGTTCGCAATGAAGTTAACTCATACAAACAGCTTCCGCTTAACCTGTACCAAATCCAAACTAAATTCCGCGATGAGCGTCGCCCTCGTTTTGGTGTTATGCGTGCTCGTGAATTTTCGATGATGGATTCATACAGCTTTGATATCGATAAAGAAGGTCTAGAAAAATCTTACCAAGCAATGCACGATGCTTACTGTAAAGCATTCGATCGTATGGGTCTTGTATACCGTCCAGTATTGGCAGACTCTGGCGCTATCGGTGGCAGTGGTTCACAAGAGTTCCACGTTCTAGCTGAAAGCGGTGAAGACTTAATCGCATTCTCTTCTGAATCTGATTACGCTGCGAACATCGAGAAAGCAGAAGCACTCGCTCCAACGACTGAGCTTGCAGCGCCTACTCAAGCAATGGAACTGGTTGATACGCCAAACGCTAAAACTATCGCTGAGCTTGTTGAGCAACACGATATGGCTATCGAAAAAACAGTGAAAACATTGTTTGTTAAAGCTTCAGATGAAATTGAAGACGATATCATTGCATTGATCATCCGTGGTGATCACGAGCTTAACGAAGTGAAAGCTGAGAACCTTCCACAGGTCGCTTCTCCACTAGAAATGGCTGAAGAAGCTGAGATCCGCGCTCTAGTTGGTGCTGGTCCTGGCTCTCTTGGTCCTGTAGGCCTTGAGCTGCCATTTATCGTTGATCGCTCGGTTGCTGTCATGAGTGACTTTGGCGCTGGCGCAAACGTAGATGGTAAGCACTACTTCGGTATCAACTGGGGTCGTGACGTTGAACTTGCTCAAGTTGAAGACTTACGTAATGTCGTAGAAGGTGACCTAAGCCCATGTGGTCAAGGTACAATTCAACTAAAACGTGGTATCGAAGTAGGTCACATCTTCCAACTGGGTAAAAAGTACTCAGAAGCAATGAACTGTAACGTACTTGGTCCTGATGGTAAGAGCGCTATCCTAGAGATGGGTTGTTACGGTATCGGTGTATCACGTGTTGTTGCTGCCGCTATCGAACAAAACAATGATAAGTTTGGTATTGTTTGGCCTGATGCTCTTGCACCATTCCAAGTCGCTATCGTTCCTATGAACATGCACAAATCTGATCGTGTTAAGCAAGCAGCTGAAAAACTGTACGCTGAACTAACGGCTATGGGCATCGAAGTACTCTTTGATGACCGTAAAGAGCGCCCAGGTGTTATGTTTAAAGATATCGAGCTTGTGGGTATCCCTCACACTATCGTGATTGGTGATCGCAGCATGGACGAAGGTAACTTTGAATATAAGAACCGTCGTACTGGTGACAAAGAAGTTATCGCTATTGATACTGTGCTTGACCACTTAAAATCACAGCTACAATAATTAGTCATATAAATTAGCTAAACACCGTTAATTTCGTGATTGAGCCCTCAAAGGTTGCCAAATATGGCAGCCTTTTTTATTACTCTTTATTCACTGTTCTTTTCATTTTAAAAGCGCTTGTGTATATTCGATGGCAATCTTACTCCTAATGATTAAAGGAATAAAAATGAAAATATACGATTGCTGTGATTTGATCCGTGAACTCTATTCGCAAATAGGTAGCGGCGATCAAGGTTACATCCCACAAGCGATTACTTGTGTTTTAAAAACTCTGAACGACATCGCTTCAGATGCTTCTCTGCCAAAAGAGACACGAGAAAGAGCTGCTTTCGCAGCCGCTAATTTATTAATCTCTGATTTCGAAGATTAATATGAACTTAAGCAATTTTGAAAGTATGGACCCTGTCATGTTGATGAGCATTATCAATATGAAGCTACGAGATGAATTCAATGGTGATTTAACAAAGTTAGTGAATTACTTTGAAATTGATCAAGCAGCACTCATCAAAAAGCTGGCGGATGCTGGGTTTGATTTTTTACCTGAAGCAAAGCAGTTTCGCTAACGGTTAGCATTCTAATCGCTGTTAATCCTAATGAATAAACAAAAAGAGCAGATGGCGGTTTAGCCAATCTGCTCTTATTTATTCTAATCAACGCTTGTTATTCTTAGCCGCTACAATAACCAACCGGCATAATGACCAACACCCCAAAGAGCAAAGCCTGCGATAACACCCGCGACGATATCATCAATCATGATACCTAAACCACCATGAACTCGCTTATCTAGCCAGCTAATTGGCCAAGGCTTTACCATATCAAAGAAGCGAAATAGCACAAAACCTGCCACTAACCATTTCCAATCCGTTACTGGTAAATTGAGCATAGGCACGATCGCCATAGTGATCCAAAGACCAGAGAACTCATCCCATACTATCGAACCGTGATCATGCACCCCCATATCATCGGAAGTCACTTGGCAAATTTTCACACCAACAATACAAGATAGAATCACTAAAATCACATAGAGATATAGAGGTAACTGCACCAGCAACAAATAAAATGGGATCGCCATTAAAGTGCCCATCGTTCCTGGGATCACTGGAGATAAGCCGCTACCAAATCCAGTGGCGAGTAAATGCCATGGGTTTTTTAATGAAATAAGTGAAAGTGGGTTTGCCATTATGCAGGTTCCTTAAAATGATCATAACCGGTTAAGTCCCAGTTAATCGCTGCGCCTTTGTTATGCAGTTCTAATTGGTTAGATGAAGTAATGATGCCAATACAAGTGACGTTATGGGTTTTCCCCTCACGACTCCATTGCTCTATTTTAGCTTGGCACTGACTCGGTACAGTAAAACACAATTCATACTCTTCACCGCTGGTTAATGCAAATTGTTGTGCTGTGATGAGATCGTCACTATAGCTCAATAAAGCTTCTGAAAGAGGGAGTTGACTGACATCCAACCGAGCCCCGACATTAGAACACTTTAAAATATGAGTTAAATCTGAAATAACCCCATCAGAAATATCAATGGCCGAAGATGCCATTGTGCGTAACGCCTCACCTAAATGAATTCTCGGTGTTGACTGGTAATGGCGTTGCTCTAACTCTAAAGCCCCCACTTTTTGGCTATTTTCAGAATCAAGGATCACTTCAAGCCCAGCTTTACTATCACCAAGATTACCTGATACATAGATTAGATCGCCAACCTGAGCACCATTGCGACGTAGCGCTTGATCTTTAGGAACAAAACCCTGCACAGTTAAGGTAATGCTTAACGGTCCTTTAGTGGTATCACCGCCAATAAGCTGAATACCAAATGTATCCGCTAATGCAAAAAAAGCATCACAAAAAGGCGCTAACCATGCTTCATCAGGCGTTGGCATTGTCAAAGCGAGCGATACCCAAGCTGGTGTTGCTCCCATTGCGGCTAAGTCACTGAGGTTAGAGGCTAACGCTTTATGAGCAACCCAAGCAGGGTTAGCGTCCAATAAGAAGTGAGTACCGGCTACTAATGTATCCGTACTAATCGCGATATGTACATTTTCAGGTGCAGTGACGAGTGCACAATCATCACCTGCCGCTAAAATTACATCCTTTCTCTGCTGCTGACGTTGACAAAAGTACTTATCAATTAGATTAAATTCACCAGGCATAAACCATCCATTTAGAGGCAATAATGAGGCTTATAGTGTACAAAAAAGGCCAGCATAATGCTGACCTTTTATCATGTATTTCGATAGACTATTATTTTTTACGTACATGGGGTGCTGCTTTATCAAGCACACCATTAATAAATTTATGACTATCTTCTGCTGCAAATACTTTCGCTAACTCAATCGCTTCATTGATAACCACTTTGTATGGTACATCATCACGACGAGTCATTTCGTACATCGCTAAACGTAGTAACGCTAGCTCCATCATATCCAAATCTTGCATTGGACGAGATAGGTATGGACGAAGTTTGCTATCCAGTTCCATGTGACTCAAAACCACACCTGTAAGCAGGTCACGGAAGTAAACCACGTCTGTTTCTGGCGCGCTTAGAGCAGGTTCTGATGCATGATTTGCTTCTTCATCATACTTACCACCAGTTAAGAACTGTTCTTCTACTGTGGCAACATTTTCTTTAGTAATTTGCCAAGAGTATATAGCTTGTAGAGCAAATTGACGTGCATTACGACGTGCGGCTGGTTTCACACTGGCCCCCATTAGGAATCGATTTCAGAAAGAACATTTATCATCTCAAGTGCGCTAAGTGCAGCTTCTGCACCTTTATTACCAGCCTTGGTTCCTGCGCGTTCAATAGCTTGATCGATAGTATCAACGGTTAATACACCAAATGCGACTGGAAGACTAAACTCCAATGACACTTGAGCTAAACCTTTATTACATTCACTACAAACATAGTCAAAGTGTGGAGTACCACCACGAATTACTGTACCTAGCGATACAATCGCGTCAAACTTACCTGTTTTGGCTACACGCTGAGCAACTAATGGTAATTCTACAGCACCAGGGCAACGCACAACTGTAATGTTGTCTTCGCTAACTTGACCATGACGCTTTAATGTGTCAATGGCAGCAGAAAGTAAACTTTCGTTAATAAAACTGTTGAAACGAGAAATAACGATAGCGATTTTTGCGTTTGGAGCTGCGAAGCTACCTTCTATCACTTTCATAAGCCTTCCTTTAACTATGTCTATCAAGTGAGAATCGCCGGATTCTACCATAAAACTGTGAGCAATATCTAATGGATATTTAGCTTTATCATACCGGCGACCTTGTCTGTGAATAAATTAATTCGCTGACTACTGGCTAATGCCTATATTCGTTGACTGCTTATTTACACACATATTCAACGACATTAAGACCAAAACCACCCAGAGCATGGTAGCGTTTATCGCTTGAAGAAAGCAGGCGCATATCACTAACACCAAGATCAGCCAGAATTTGAGAGCCAACACCAACACGACGTGAAGTGCCTTGTTTCTTAGCCATTGTTGGCGCTTCGCCCTTATCTTGAGCTTCAAATACTTTCACTTTATGGGTAATAGAATCAACCGATTCTTCGTTACCTAAAATAATCAGTACACCACCCTCTTCGCCAATTCGAGCCATCGCTTTATCCAGCGTCCAACTGCGCTCAGTACCGCGGTCAGAATGCAATAAATCGGTAAATGTATCATGTAAATGTACACGTACTAAAGGAGCACCAGTCGCCAGTTCCCCTTTTGTCATCGCATAATGAATTTGGTTGTCGATCGTGTCACGGAAAGTAACCAGCTCAAAATCACCAAAATCTGTTGGTAAGTGACATTGTGCAACGCGTTCGATGGTCGTTTCAGTGTTATTACGGTACTCAATAAGGTCCGCAATGGTTCCTAATTTAACGTCATGCTTTTCCGCAAAAATTTCTAAGTCAGGACGGCGAGCCATCGTGCCATCTTCATTCAAGATTTCGACAATAACTGAAGCCGGCTCCAAACCCGCTAAGCGCGCTAAATCACACCCCGCTTCTGTATGGCCAGCACGTGTTAAAACTCCACCTTCTTGTGCCGTTAGAGGGAAAATATGCCCTGGCTGAACCAAATCTGCCGCTCGTGCATTTTTCGCAACAGCAGCTTGTACCGTCACAGCACGATCAGAAGCTGAAATTCCGGTTGTTACCCCTTCAGCGGCTTCAATAGAGACCGTAAAGTTTGTTGTATATTGAGCATTATTGTCTTGAACCATAGGTGGTAAACCTAAGCGTTCACAGCGCTCTTTTGTCATGGTTAAACAAATCAAGCCACGACCGTGTGTTGCCATAAAATTGATCGCTTCAGGAGTGATGTGCTCTGCTGCCATGATCAGATCACCTTCATTTTCGCGATCTTCATCATCCATAAGAATGACCATTTTACCTAAACGAATATCTTCAATAATTTCTTGTGGGGTACTAATTGGCATGTTTTTTTCCTATCAATTCAGCTTCCTAGCAATCAAAGTCTAGGTAATAATGAGCTTTACTTTCAATAATATTTTAAAATTAAGTTATGCAAACCCATTTTGTTGTAAGAATTCCATTGTTAAACGGGACTCTGGCTCTTTTGATTCTTGCGAACCTTGAATCAAGCGCTCCATATAACGAGCTAAAACATCCACTTCCAAGTTCACTTTACGCCCAACTTGAAAGTTATCAATTGTGGTCTCTTCTGATGTATGAGGCACAATTGTCAGCTTAAATGCATTCTTACGTAAATCATTAACGGTTAAGCTAATTCCATCTACTGTAATCGAGCCTTTTTGAGCAACATACTTACTGATATCCGCTGGCATGCTAACCCAAAACTCAATAGAACGTCCTACATGATTGCGCTCAACAATTTCACCGACACCATCAACATGACCAGAAACGATGTGACCACCAAAACGAGTCGTAGGTAGCATCGCTTTTTCTAAGTTCACTTTATCACCCGCTTGGTAATCGGCAAAGCCAGTCTTCTTTAATGTCTCAAGCGATAAATCGGCTGTATAGCTAATAGCATCAAATTTAACAACGGTTAAGCAAACACCATTAGTGGCAATACTGTCGCCTAATTTAACGTCGGCCATATCAAGCTTACCCACATTGACAGTGATACTAATATCTTCGCCTTTTGGGGTTATTGCCGCTAAAGATCCAACTGATTCAATGATTCCTGTAAACATAATATGATTCTTTTTTAAAAATTAGAGTGGGTGGCAGGCACAGCGCGAATACGTACGTCCTGGCCAAGCAGGCGAATATCAGTAATGTTAAGATCAATACACTGCGTCATATCAGTCAGCCCAAGAGCACCAATTAAACCTCGTCCATCACTGCCCATTAACTTAGGCGCTAAATAAACAATAAGTTCATCAACAAGATTGTGTTTAATAAGACTGCTGGCTAAAGTCGCCCCAGCCTCAACCCAGATATGATTGATATTCTGCTCTGTTGCTAGCTGAGATAAGAGCTGGCTAAGATCCAACTGCCCTTCATCACTACAAGCGACTAAAAGATCAGCATCACTTTCAGCCACCGTTAAAACTTCGCCTTCACTGTTGAATAGAGCTAAGCCTTCCGATAGCTTATGTTGACGATCTAAGATAATACGTACCGGCTGCCTTAGCGCCTGTGAGGTATTATGATATGTATCTTGCTCAAGTTGCGTTGATAGCCAATCAGGGAAGTCGCTAGCCCGAACATTGAGTGATGCATTATCTTCGATAACCGTTTGGCTACTAGAGAGTATAGCACCTGCTTGAGCTCGAAATGCTTGTACATCTTGTCTTGCGGCTGAAGCAGTAATCCATTTACTTTGTCCATTGTTTAGCGCAGTTTGGCCATCTAAGCTTGCTGCCATTTTTAATTGAACAAATGGCATACCAGTTTTCATGCGCTTAATAAATGCAGGGTTAAGCGCTATAGCTTCTGATTCAAGTAATCCAACCTGAACCTCTATACCAGCCTCACGTAACATTTGAATGCCTCGACCAGATACTTGAGGATTAGGATCGGTCATAGCACAAATGACTTTGGTCACGTTGGCTTTAATTAAACCTTCAGCACAAGGTGGCGTGCGACCATAGTGGGAACAAGGTTCAAGCGTGACATAAGCCGTTGCCCCTTGAGCGTCATCACCTGCCATACGTAAAGCGTGAACCTCAGCATGAGGCTCACCGGCTTTAAAATGAAAACCTTCACCAATGATTTGCCCATGTTTAGTGATAACACAACCAACATTGGGGTTAGGTGCAGTCGTATAGATCCCTCGCTTTGCTAATTGAATAGCGCGAGACATCATTTGCTGATCAATAGAAGTAAATTCTGACATAATTTTGATGGACAGCTAATTAGAGATCAATCTTCTAGCTTGGCAATCTCCTCGCCAAACTCTCGAATATCTTCAAAACTACGGTAAACCGAGGCAAAACGAATATAAGCGACTTTATCCAAGACTTTTAGCTGATCCATAACAAAGTTACCGATCATTTCACTTGGGATTTCTCTTTCACCCGTTGCTCTCAATTTTGATTTAATTGTGCTAATAGCCAATTCAATAGCGTCGGCACTAACCGGACGCTTTTCTAGTGCTCTTTGAAAGCCATCGGCCATTTTATCTTCATTAAATGGTTCTCTATTACCATTTGATTTAATGACTTTCGGCATCACTAATTCAGCGCTTTCAAATGTGGTGAAGCGCTCACTACAAGCTAAGCATTGACGTCGACGACGGACTTGGTGCCCATCGGCAACCAATCGAGAGTCAATAACTTTAGTCTCATTTTCAGAACAGAAAGGACAATGCATAATGCCTCCAATTAATTGTAAACAGTGTAACGGAATAGCACCTTGGAAGGAAAGAAAAAGGGCCTTTTAAAGCCCTTACATAGATTACGTCGTATCATTCTGTTTAATTGATGCCCATTTCACTCAGAGCATAGGGCACCAGGAATTAACCGCGTATTAAGTAGTCAGCTTTACCGACCCATTTGTAGCTAGTTAACTCTTCTAACCCCATAGGGCCTCGTGCATGTAATTTTTGCGTTGATACAGCAACCTCTGCACCTAAGCCAAATTGTGCACCATCCGTAAATCGAGTGGATGCATTAACATAAACAGCAGCAGAGCCTACTGAATTAATAAATCGCTCAGCATTGACTAAACTGTTTGTCATGATGGCATCAGAGTGGCTCGCGTTATGTACACGCATATGATTGACCGCTTCTTCGATGTCTGCAACGATCTTAACGCCTAAAGTATAGCTTAACCACTCTGTATCAAAGTCACCACTTTCGGCTGCTCGTAACTGCGGATAGCCTGCCAATAAAGCCTGTGCTTTGGGCTCGGTAACCAAAGTCACTTTATCAGCCAAACGTGCAGATAGCATCGGTAAGAAAGTCTCCGCTACCGCTTGGTGAACAAGTAAGGTATCTAATGAGTTACAAGCTGAAGGACGTTGAACTTTTGAGTTTTCAACAACATTGAGTGATTTTTCAAGATCAGCGCTCTCATCAACAAAGATATGACTTATACCAAAACCACCAATGATCACGGGAATCGTACTATTCTCTTTGCACATTTTATGCAATCCAGCACCACCTCGTGGGATGATCATATCCACATAATCATCAAGCTTAAGTAGCTGAGACACTAATTCACGATCCGGTTTTTCTATGTACTGCACTGAAGACGCTGGCAGTTCTGCTTTCTCTAGTGCAACTTGAATAACGTTGACCAATTCCATATTAGAGAAAAACGTCTCTTTACCACCACGTAAAATACTAGCGTTACCCGTTTTTAAACATAAAGCTGCAATATCAATGGTAACATTAGGGCGAGCTTCGTATATCACGCCAACGACACCTAACGGAACACGGCGACGAGCAAGTGACATACCATTTTCTAATACTTTACTATCGATTTCACTACCAACAGGATCATTCAAATTAATCACATTGCGGACATCATTGGCAATTCCAGCAAGGCGCTCTTCATTAAGAAATAAACGGTCAAGTAAGGCTTCTGTTAGACCCGCTTCACGCCCTAAAGCAATATCCTTGGCATTCGCGGCTAAAATAGCGGCTGCGTTCGCTTGTAATTCATCAGCAATAATGGCAAGTGCTTTATTCTTTTGCGCTGTAGAAGCGGTTGCTAAATGAAAAGCAGCATCTTTAGCTGCTATACCCATGTTAGTTAAATCCACGTTTATGCTCCCTTAAATTAACTTCGAGTTTATTCACTCATTTAAACAATGATAGCAATTCAATCATCAATCCTGAATAACAACAAGATCATCACGGTGAATAACCTCAGAACCGTAATCATGTCCTAAAATAGCGCTAAAATCTTTACTGTGCTTGCCAATAATTTGTATTAAGTCTTCACTTGGGTATTGAGAAATACCTCGTGCGACTAAACGCCCCTTATTCGTCATAACGCGAACAACGTCACCTCGTGCAAACTCACCATCAAGCTTTACAACGCCCTTTGCTAATAGACTACTGCCCTTATCAATAACGGCTTGTGCTGCACCATCATCAATATAAATATGACCAACGGCAGCTGGACCCGCTAAGATCCAACGCTTACGGTTTTCTAATGCTTCTGGTAGTGCTAAAAAGCGAGTGCCCTGCGGCTCAGAGCTTAAAGAGTCAAAAATAACATTCTTTGCACGACCGGCTGCAATAATAACTTCAATCCCAGCTCGTCGTGCAATATCAGCAGCTTCTAGCTTCGTAGCCATGCCACCTGTGCCTAATGTTGAACCACTACCGCCGGCTATTTTTCTTAATGTTTCATCAATCGTGGTGACTTCTCTGATTAATTTAGCATCCGGATTATTGCGCGGGTCGGCAGTAAATAAACCAGATTGATCGGTCAATAAAAGGAGCTTATCTGCGCCGCACAAAATACCGACTAAAGCAGATAAGTTATCGTTATCACCCACTTTAATCTCGTTGGTTGCAACCGCATCATTTTCATTAACTATTGGAATAATGTCGTTTTCAACCAGTGCATTAATGGTATCGCGAGCATTCAAAAAACGTTCTCGATCATCTAAGTCGGCACGAGTCAGTAGCATTTGACCTATTTTTAAGCCATATAATGAAAATAAAGATTCCCACACTTGAATAAGTTGCGTCTGCCCAACAGCCGCTAATAATTGCTTACTAGCCATTGAATTTGGTAATGCGGGATATTGAAGGTGCTCTCGACCAGCGGCAATAGCGCCAGATGAGACCATAACAACAGAGTGACCTTGTGCTTTTAGCTCCGCGCATTGGCGAACTAGCTCTACCATATGAGCACGGTCGAGCGCTAATGTACCACCAGTTAGCACACTGGTGCCTAATTTCACAACGATGGTTTGTCGTTGATTTGCATTACCTTGCTGCTGATTGCTTGTCATATTATTTTCTAAAAAATTAAAATAAAACTATGAGTCATGTTTTAACAATCAACACACCAATGCACAAGAAGAAAAGGTGCTCAGAAGCACCTTTTTCAATGATAATGAAGGGATAAAAAGAAATTTAGACAAATTCTGCGGAATCAATATGCAAATCCGCACTCAATTCAAATCGCTTAGCTAACATATCTAATAATTTTTTATGGAAACTTACTTGAGTTCGAGTTACCTCTTCAATAGCTTCCTCTGGTAATTTCGCTGATGTCCACTCGCCTTCAGAATTATATTTACCAATATGATAATTCGCTGAGAAAACATCGGATGACGCTTCTTTGTTTAGCTCCAACCACCAACCCCAAAACTCACGCATTTCAGGGGATTTCTTATCATCAACACAAACTGATAAACAATCAAAATAGTAGCATCCGTCAGCGGATTGAGCCTCGCGTAGATAGGGACCTACGGCTTTAAAAGCAAACATCAATCGATTATGAGTCGCACTTTTCTTTACTGTATCTGGCATATTGAATCTCCATTTCAATGTTAATAACTACACACAACCCAAATGCCGCATGAATATATTAAATTAAATAATAACCAACCAATATGCCCTGTATATCATAAACTATACTGCTGTGTTGATATCCTTAACGAAATAGTTCATCTTCTAGCCATTTCATTGCAAAATTGAGAGATTGCTCATAACCTTCACTAATGGATTTAGAGCTGATATTTTTTGCTCTACCATATTCACTAAAGGTTGCCACCATTTGATTATCGGAAAATGAAGAGATCGGATCGCCTTCCAACCCTATCGCTAGCATGGAAACTTTTGTACGACGACTAGCTAAAATCCCTTGAACCTTTAATGACCAAGCCATCATTTGACGAGATAAACTTTGCACATCAACCGCATTTTTGCCAAGACGAGATGCCAAAACATCTAGATGCATTTTTGGCATTTTTTGCAGTTTGTCATGATTAACAAAAAGATCGTGAATTGGAGCGCCTAAACTCACACACGCCTTAATTTTATCTTGCTCAAGGAAAGAGAGCCTAACCATAGCATTGCCGCCAAAGCGAAAACCTAGCAGACCGACTTTAAAGTGATCAACCCAAGGTAAAGTGCGCAGCTCATTAAGTACAGCTTGATGTAAACAAGATGAATCTTCACTTAGATCCCAATGTGAGCTATGACCGATTGAAGGCATATCAACCGTTAACATAGCGATATTTTTAGGGGCTAGGTAATCTCGGAATAAACGCCACATATCGGTTTGTAGACTGTCTAAACCAGCACTAACGATAACAACAGGCTGAGGTTTTTCAGTGCTCGATAAATGTAGATGAGCGGTGATTTTTTTATTCTTGTATGGAACTTCTATTTTCTTAACCACAAACTTAGTTTTTTTAACGGCTTCATCATAGGCTTTATTGGCAAGTAGCTGTGCTTGTAATGCAAGGTTATCGTTTTTTAAATGCGGATATCCGGCAATACTAAAACATAATGATGCAGAAAATAACTCATTTGCTCCCTGCTCTGAATCTAGCTCACTAGCTCTACTTTGGTGACGCATCCCCAACTTAGTCCATTCGTATGCCCAGTTACCATTATGATATCCCATCACCGTATCTAACCAATTATCATTCGTTCTAGAGTGAGAAGATGAGGCAATACATGATAATACTTCTTCTAGTTCAATTGGATCTATCCCCTGCCACATCCATTGCATACGACGAACATTTCGATACCAAGAACTTGGATTTTCACTCTGATTTTTATCAATCACAGCTTGAGAGCTAGGAATGTAGCGCGTTAGCATTGACGTTTCTTTAGCTTGCTTATGCTTTACAAATAAAACTTCCGAGAGGTTTTTGCTCGTTTCTTCTGACATACATCAAATCCATTTAGGAGAGAGAGCATAATTGTAATAAAAAAAATGACCCAAGATAGGGTCATTTTTAAAATATCTAAAAAATAAAATTATTTAGACTTACGATTAATTGGCTCTACGAAAGATACAGCTGTATCCCACGGTTGCTCAATCCAAGTATCTTGTGCAATATCAACAATGTATTCATCAACAAGATCTGCACCTGCAGGTTTTGCACATACCGTTACAAATTTAGCATTTGGGTACATTTCACGAATTTTACGAGCAGTATCACCGCTATCGACTAGATCATCGATAACAAGGAAGCCAGTACCATCATGCTCAGGTGCCTTGATGATAGACATATCACGCTGGTGATCATGATCATAGCTTGAAATACATACAGTATCTACGTAACGAATACCTAATTCACGTGCCAAAATAGCGGCAGGAACAAGACCACCACGGCTCACAGCAAGAATGCCTTTCCATTGCTCTGCTGGCATTTGTTTTTCAGCAAGTTGACGACAGTACGCTTGCATATTGTCCCAAGTGATAATGAATTTAGTAGTCATAATAATTAACCTAATAGTTGTATTGCTTACTTGTTTTTACGTATTAAACAGCAGTTAACACGTATTTTAAAATAAAGATGATCGTCATAACCCAAACGCTTATTGATACATCTCGCCCCTTACCACTGCATAACTTAACCGCTGCATAAGTAATAAAGCCAAGAGAGATACCTTCAGCAATAGAGAAGGTAAATGGCATCAATAAACAAGTTACGACAACAGGTGCTGCTTCTGTTAAATCAGACCAATCGATGCCGACTAAGCCTGATAACATCAAGATAGCAACATAAAACAGAGCGCCTGTTGTTGCGTATGCTGGGATCATTCCAGCTAATGGTGCAAAGAATAGTGCAAGTAAAAATAAAATACCAACAACAACTGCAGTTAGACCGGTACGACCGCCAACCGTTACACCAGAAACACTTTCTACATAAGATGTCGTATTTGAAGTGCCGAGTAGAGCACCAACTGAAGTCGCTGTCGAGTCAGCCAGTAACGCTCGATTCAAGCGAGGGATTTTACCATCTTTGCCAATTAAATTTGCTTTTTGCGCTACACCAACAAGTGTACCTGCCGTATCAAATAGATCGACAAATAAGAAAGCAAAAACAATTGAGATCATACCCACTTCAAATATTGCAGAAAAGTCTAACTGTAAAAATGTTGGTGCAATACTTGGTGGCATTGACATTATGCCTTGATATTGAACATCGCCTAATGCCCAACCTAAAACAGTAACGGCTAAAATAGCGATCATAACACCGCCTTTCACGCCACGGTATACCATTGCAATCGTTAAGAAAAAGCCAACTGCCGCTAAAACAGCAGGAAGTGAGGTGATGTTCCCCATCGACACTAATGTTGCAGGGCTACCGACAACAATGCCAGCATTTTTCAGTGCAATAAGCGCTAAGAAAAGACCAATACCCGCTGATATCCCAGTACGTAAAGACATAGGAATAGAGTTGATTATCCACTCACGAATTCTGAAAATGCTTAAGAGGATAAATAAAACACCTGAAACAAAAACAGCAGCGAGTGCAACTTGCCATGTATAACCCATGCCTAAAACAACAGCATAAGTAAAGAAGGCGTTTAACCCCATGCCTGGAGCTTGTGCGATTGGGTAATTAGCAACAAGACCCATGATAAAACAACCAATGGCAGCAGCAATACATGTGGCAACAAAAACAGCCCCATGATCCATACCAGTACTCGCTAACATTTGTGGATTAACAAAAATGATGTACGCCATGGTTAAAAATGTTGTCATACCAGCAATGATTTCAGTGCGAGCATTCGTTCCATTTTCAGTGAGTTTAAATAGTCTTTCAAGCATAATATATCCCTACCCGGTAAACGGTTGCGTAAACGATTGGCTGCGATTATAAAGTTATAAAATCACAAATTCCAGATAGAATTAAGACTCTAACTAATAAATATTACATACCATATGATACGAAGCCCTTAGTAACGGCAAGGTGAATAATAAAAGTTCTTATTAATCATATATATAATATAAATATCTTCTAACACATATTTGTGTGCTTTTTATGCTTAGGAAAAAAACTGTCTTATAAAAGGCTAATTTGAATTATGAAGATGATAAAAAAACGCCACCCTAAAAAGAGTGGCGGCAGAATATCATCATTTTTTGCGATTACAACAATAAATCAATCGCATTTGAATTCTAAATATAGGGGTGAACAAATCTGTTCATTTCACATGTACCGACTACTAGTTATTAGTAGCCAAAACTTGTTGGGTATGCAAAGTTGCCAGTATAAACAGAACTATTAATCCAGAACATTGCAGATGGTAAACCTTTCATAACTATCACCTTAATCAATCAATAAAAAAAATATGATTTCTCGGTTCCATGGAGGCGATAAACGGACTCATCCTTTGAGCATTTTCTCTTCTCTTTGAAGTTGATTAAAATATACCACAGAGAAATAAAATTACAATAAAAAATAATCGAACGCTAAAAAACATGACATAGACGAGATAAAACCAGCTCTTTCCGTAATAAAATTACAAAAAGGGCTGATATCGTATCTTTTACAACCAACTGAAAAATCTCACGCTAAGTTGAGCCGATCTATTATGGAAATGAGTTTCTCACTGTTAGCCCTACTCGCTTTTGGTGACAAGTGATATGCTAACTCCATCTAAATATAGCTTACTTAGCAAGTCACTCTGCATTTTAAGTTTAAGTCCAATCAAAATATGGCAATTGAACCATAAAGGAGCTTTCTATGTCTGAATTCCAATCTGAGATCAGCCAATTATCACCAACATCTATTTGGCAATTCTTCGACCAAATTTGTGCTATTCCTCACCCATCAAAGCATGAAGAAGCTCTCGCTCAATACATTGTTTCTTGGGCAACGGAGCAAGGTTTAGAGGTTAAACGTGACCCTACTGGTAATGTCTTTATCAAAAAAGCACCGACCGCGGGTATGGAACATAAGAAAGGTGTGGTGCTACAAGCTCATATTGATATGGTGCCACAAAAAAACGAAGATACTGACCACGATTTTACGCTTGATCCTATTCTGCCTTATGTTGACGGTGAGTGGGTAACAGCAAAAGGAACAACTTTAGGTGCTGATAATGGTATGGGCATGGCAGCTTGTCTTGCTGTACTCGCATCTGATGAGATCAAACACGGTCCACTTGAAGTACTGCTAACAATTGATGAAGAAGCAGGAATGACCGGTGCATTTGGTCTTGAAGCCGGTTGGTTAGAAGGGGATATTCTCCTTAACACTGACTCAGAGCAAGAAGGTGAAGTCTACATGGGCTGTGCTGGCGGCATTGATGGTGCTTTTACTTTCAATACTAACCGTGAAGCGCAACCTCAAAACTACACGACTCGTAAGCTGGTTTTAAAAGGCTTAAAAGGGGGTCACTCAGGTTGTGATATCCATACAGGCAGAGCAAACGCGAATAAACTACTAGCGCGCTTTTTAGCAGACCATGCTGAAGCTCTTGATCTTAAATTAATCGAATTCAATGGCGGTAGTTTACGTAATGCGATACCACGTGAAGGATTCATTACAGTTGCACTACCAACTGAAAATGAAACTAAACTTGCTGATGATTACGCAGCATACACTGAACTACTTCGCTCAGAGCTAAGCCGAATTGAAACGGATATTGTGACATTTAATCAAGCAATTGATACTGACCAAGGTATTTTCACTACTGTGGATCAGAACAACTTCATTGCTGCTTTAAACGCATGTCCAAATGGCGTGATCCGCATGAGCGATGATATTGAAGGCGTGGTTGAAACCTCATTGAACGTTGGTGTCATCACAACAACAGAAGATACAGTAACGGTTCAATGCTTAATTCGTTCACTGATCGACTCAGGGCGCATTCAAGTGGAAGGGATGCTGAAATCTATCGCACAACTTTCAGGTGCAGAGATTAGCTTCTCTGGTGCTTACCCAGGTTGGAAGCCAGATGCTGACTCAGAAATCATGCATATTTTCCGCGATATGTACGAAGGTATTTATGGCAATAAACCAAACATTATGGTTATTCACGCAGGCTTAGAGTGTGGTTTATTTAAAGAACCTTACCCTAACATGGATATGCTTTCATTTGGTCCAACGATCAAGTTCCCGCACTCTCCAGATGAGAAAGTGAAAATTGATACTGTTGATCTTTTCTGGCAACAAATGATCGCAATTTTAGAAGCAATTCCAGCAAAATAAGAGAATAAAAATAAAGCCCTTAGAACTTAATGACAATGACTCATTAAAGTTAAAAGGGCTTTAGTTCCACTAATTCTATCGTAATACGAACAGACTTTAGCTTATTGTCGTGATTATCAGATTACCGATATTAAGCTCGTTGAGCTGAGAACTCTTTTAGTTGGCTCATCGTTGTTGTGGTTACAAGCTCACCATCAATGAAGTACTGAACGACCTCACCATCTTTAATACCCACCAATAATGCTTTTTCACCAGTGTTGTAAGTAATATCCATTTGGATAGTGTTCTCATCAACTTGCTGCATCACACCTGTTTCGATGTTTTTCATGTTAGTTAGCGGCGCAATTGGTGCTGTTTTTAAATTCTCATCTAACTTATGATTGATATCGATAAATGTCTCGGTATCAGTATCAAAGATATGAGAAGATCCATTAATTGGGTTCTTGCCACTCCAAAACTCAATCGAGTTAAAGATGATGTAGTCACCTGCCGTTGTTAATGCATAAACAGGTGCTAGTAAGAAGTTCAATCCACCACGAGCGTAACGGTTATCTACAGCCTTTACATTTAGCTCCATTAGCTTACCTGTAACTGCCATACTGCCAACACAACCAGAAAGAGAGATAACAACAGAAAGTAGTGCGACAATTTTAACCATGTTTTTTTTCATTATAGCCTCAAAGAATAATATAATTTTGCGGCGCGCAGTATAAAGGATAAGAGAAAATAATCTAACTTTGATTGATGTAAAATGGTAAGAATTTGCATACAAATAACACAGTCCCATTACTGACTATTATTTATATCTAAAAGTTATCAATCAGGCACTCTAAAGTAGTAATAGTACTTAAGGTTTTAATACAGAATGGCGGTAAAAGGGGCGATTGTCTGCTATATAGAGGGTAATAAAAAGCCCCTACTTTATAGTAGAGGCTCTAATCATTAACATGGTGAGCTGTAATTAAAACTCATCATCTTCAGATTGGATTGCAGCTTCTTTTGCTGCTGCTTTTTCTGCTGCCTTTTTCTGTTGCAACTCTTCGCGATCACGGCGCTGTTCGCCTTTACGCTCATTACGCTCAACTTGTGATGCAATGAATCCAGCTAGCTCTTTTTCAGCCCATTCCATCGCTAGTGCTTCTGTTTCAAAGCCCATTTCGCGTTTTGAAACAGTTACACGACGAGACGTTACTTGGCGAGTAATTTCAGCAGTCCAGCCAGTGCGCTTTTCTGTGATTCGAATATCAAATTTTTTGTTTTTAGACATGTTTTATTCCTAGGGATAATTAAGGGATCAGTCAACTTTCAACCCTAGCACTACTTAATATAATAAGTATAAGCTGAGTATGTTTAACACCATCCCTTGGTAAGCGCGGTATTAGACCACACTTAACAATAAATTGCTGCTAAATTTCACACTGAAAGTATATTTGTCAGCTTTACTGATCTCGATATCGATATTATGCCTTAACCAAAAGAAGCCCAAATCACAGCAATCACTAATAAAGGACAAACAACCTTAACGTACATTGTCCATACTTTACCAAACCAGCCTGACTGAAAATTAGCATCGCCTTGAGATAGCTCTTTCATTCTTGCATTGCGATTCCATACCCAACCACCAAATAGGCAGAAGAAAAGTGCAGCAATAGGCTGTAGGTACTGAGTCGCAATCATAGCAACTAAGCCAAATAGTGTACCGAAGTTAAATACGATAATGACACTACCTAAAGCAATAAGACCACCTAACACCCAAGTTGTTAACGTTCTTTGCGTATTAAATCGCTCACTCACGAGTGATACTGGACATTCCAACATTGAGATTGAAGAAGTCAACGCGGCAATAGTTAGCAATAAGAAGAAAATAATCGAGAAGATCAAGCCAAGAAAACCTAGGCTATCAAACATCATAGGTAATACCGTAAAGACAAGCGTATCCGAACTTAGTAATGAACCATCTTCAGCATAGATCGCCACCCCTTTTTGCATCGCTACAAACATCGCAGGCATTACAACTAAACCAGCAATAAAAGCAACAGCGGTATCAACTAAGGTCACATTCATCGCGATTTTAGGTAGGTTCTCTTTTTTACTTAAATAAGAACCATAAATCAGCATTGAACAACCACCAATCGTCAATGAGAAAAAAGCCTGTCCCATTGCTGCTAGAAATAGCTTACGGTCCCATACTTTCTCAAAATCAGGTACTAAGTAATGCTTCAGTCCCTCAACGGCACCAGTTTGCATCATGATATAAATAAAAAGTACGCCAAAGAGAATAAATAGTGCAGGCATTAGTCTTACTGACCATTTTTCAATACCTTGCTTAACTCCCCTTTGTACAATAAGGATCGTTAGCAAGTAAAAGCTTAACGTGCCTAATACATTTCGTTCAACACTAAACCCTTTTAACCACTGTGCTATGGTCTCTAAGCCAACCAATTCAGCAATAGCACCAAACATAAAGCAAATTAGCCAGCCACCAACAATGCTATAAAAAGCCAATACGGCAATAGGTACACTCAGTCCTAACCAACCAATCGCTGAACCCGCTTTTTTTCCAAGAGGGTTTGTCGTTAGTGAACGCATACTATCAACTGGGTTCGCTTGCCCTGCTCGACCTATCGCTAGCTCAACAATCAGCATTGGGAAGGCAACCACTAGAATCATGCCTAGATAGACTAATAGAAATGCGCCACCACCGTTACTCGCAACTTGAGTTGGAAAACCCCAAATATTGCCAAGACCAACTGCGGCACCTGCAGCGGCAAGAATGAAACCTAATCGCGAACTAAAATGTTCACGTGTACCTGATTGCTGTTGACCAGAAGAAGAGGTGGAAAATTGTTGTGTCATACCTATTGCCAAATATCATTAAACTAGTTTGCTAGTACATTATAGATAAAAAGCAATATATTCAACATATACAGCATAAAATGAGATCAAAAGACAAGAAACTAGTCCTTACATCTAAGAACTAGTGATAAAAGCCTGATAAATGACTAAATAGTAAATACCTGATAGTCTTTTAACTGAGGGATAGCTTGGTGTAACTGCTGCTCTTGCTCAGCGACCTTATCTAAAGAGTCACAATAATCTTTCGCATCCTGCTGAATTTGTTTTGATTGTTCTGCAGCCTTTTCTGTCACACTCTCTTTTAGCTTTGCCATATTATCGGCGAGTTCAGAAAAGTTAAAACTACCCTCTTCATTCATTTTCTCTGACATTGCATTAAAAGCACTAGAGAAAAACTCGCTATTAAATACCTGCTGCGCTTTTGCTAAATCATCTTGCCAATTATCAAAGAATGAACCAAAAGCATCTTTCTTCAAAACCAACTCATCATTCTGGTAATAGCGAGATTCAATATCAGTAAAAAACTCACCTAATGCGACTTTAACATTCTCAAACGATTGTGAATCATTAAAGCTATCAGCGACATCATCTATCACACTATTGGCTAATTCCATACCATCTTGCGCCAGCTCTTTTGCTTTAGGTACATAGGTGTTCATAGAGTATCGATAAGCTTCAATCGCCTGTTGCTGCAATTCATCAAGCTGAACCTGCTTACCATTGATGAAAAGCTGATTATTTTCATCAATTAAAACTTTTGCACCATTTTCTTGATAAATTTCAACTTGCTCACCATCAAGATGAACTTCGTTTTCAATATCAACCTGGCACTGTGTTGGCATGGCATAAGCATTAGCACTCGATAGTATTGTGGCTGCAATCAATAGTTTTTTTACTGTCATTGTTCAACTCATTATTGTTGGTAATACCAAGCAAGTTATTGACTATGCTTGGTATTAGTTAATACTAATCACTTCATAATATTTCTGATTAGTGCCAATCATTATTTCCACTTCATCACCGACACACTTACCGCGTAATGCCTGCCCTAGTGGTGACTGGAAGGTTAATATCGACACTCTATTTTGCATAAATTCAACAGCGATCCCACCGGAACTTGGTCCCATAAAAAACCAATGTTCAACATCATTATTATCAATCAACTCAACCAAAGCGCTCATTGCTATTGGCTCATCATTAGAAAAGTCGCGTAAAACGAGATCATTAAAATGACGGATATCTTGCTCACAGTCTAGTACACGCTGACCTTGACCATGAGCCAAGTATGCTGCTTCTAAAGCCAAAGTATCATACTTGTTGTCTGGAATGGTTTCGTCATCGGTTGCATCATCAATCGCCGTTTGCGTTGCCGCTAATGCAATACGGTGCTTTTCTGTTAATTTTTGCAAAATTATTTGACGTAAGTCGCTTTTATTCACACGAATATACTCCCTAATTGAAAGATAAAAGGAATTAAAATTAAGGTATTATACTCAATTCACTTTGATTATTATTACTATTCACTCAACACAATATTCTGGGGCAGAAGATGGTAGAGCAAACACTAAAGCAATATTTTGGGTTTGATTCCTTAAGACATGGACAGCACGAAGTCATTCACAACATTATTGATGGTCACTCTGCTGCTGCGATCTTCCCTACAGGGTCTGGAAAATCACTTTGCTACCAACTACCTGCATTGATGCTCCCTCACTTAACCTTAGTAATTTCGCCACTATTAGCGTTGATGAAGGATCAATTAGCCTTTTTACATGAAAAAGGAATTGCCGCTGCTTCCATTGACTCAAGCCAAGATCGCATCCAAACCCAGCAAGTGATGCAATCAGTTAGAAATGGGGACATAAAGATCCTGATGATCTCCGTTGAGCGCTTAAAAAACGAACGCTTTCGTCAATTCATTTCCCAGGTACCAATCTCATTACTCGTGGTTGATGAAGCTCACTGTATCTCTGAGTGGGGACATAATTTTCGACCCGACTATTTGAAGCTGCCACAATATAAACAAGCTCTAAATATCAAACAAGTGTTACTGCTAACGGCAACGGCGACACCTAATGTTATTAATGACATGCAGAAAAAATTTGGCATTGAAAAACAGCATATTACGGTGACTGGCTTTTATCGCCCTAATCTTGATCTGACAATAACGCCTCATGATGAAGAAGATAAAATCGATGGGCTGATCCATTTACTTAAAGATAATCCAGAGCTACCGACGATTGTTTACGTGACACTCCAGCATACTGCAGAACAAGTGGCTCAATTGCTGCAAGGGTTTAGTATCCCTGCAATGCCTTATCATGCCGGATTAAAAACAGAGCAAAAAGAGCAAATTCAGCATGATTTTATGTCTGGAAAAATCAATTGTATTGTCGCGACCATTGCTTTTGGTATGGGGGTAGATAAAGCCAATATTCGCCGTGTTATCCATTTTGATTTACCTAAATCGATTGAAAATTATTCACAAGAAATAGGGCGAGCAGGACGAGATGGCAATCCATCAACTTGTACACTATTAGCCAATGCAACGGGTATGAATGTTCTGGAAAACTTTGTTTATGGTGACACACCGGATAAGTCTTCTATCCAATATGTTGTTGAGCAAATTTATGCCCAAAATGAACGCTGGGAAATTATGCTCAATCGCCTATCTCGTGATTCTAATATTCGCCAATTGCCGCTCAAAACACTGCTGGTTTATTTAGAGCTTGAAGGAATTATTGAGCCATTATTTAGCTACTTTGCTGAATATCGATTTAAATGTATTCAAACTGAACAGCAAATTATGCAGCACTTTCAAGGTGAAAGACTCTCCTTTGTACAAGCTATCTTCCGCTGCTCTCATAAGGCGAAAACATGGTCAACATTAGACTTTGATATGCTGTGGTCTGAGCATCATGCCGATAGGCAACGCGTTATTGCTGCTATTGATTATTTTCATGAGCAAGGGTGGATTGAGCTTGAAAGCAAACAAGTGACGGATGTCTACAACATTAACCCAAACTTGGCGCCTAAAGATGAACTGACTGAGCACCTTTATCAACTCTTTAACCAAAAAGAACTCAGTGAGATGAAGCGATTAACCTCAATGCTGAACTTTTTTGAGAGCACCTCTTGTTTGAGCCATCAACTTGCAGACTACTTTGCTGATACTGCTGCACCAACAAGCTGCAACCACTGCTCGGTATGCCGTGGAAAACCGGCACAGCTACCGAAAAATAGTGGCTTTGATATTAATATGGATGAACTTAATCAATGGGTGAGAAGTTTTATTGCTGCTAGCCCAGAGCCTTTGAGTGACCAAGCCATTACACGCTTTTTATGTGGTATTACAACGCCTCTATCCACCAAGTTGAAAGCCGGTAAAATAACCGGATTTGGTCAGCTAGAAGTCTTCCCATTTGAGCAAGTAAAAAGCATGGTGAAAACCGTTCGCTCTTAATGATTGATGCATCCTATATCAACGATAACTAGGCAGAGTGAGCTTTCCAGGTGGATAAACTACCAATCAAAGCTCATTTGCTCTTTATCTTTTGCCTCACCATCGAGACCGACAGATAAACCAATAAGACGAATTCCGCGTCCCTTCTGTCTCAATAGTGCCTCTTGCATCAACTCATAGAAGAATGCCTCATCTAAAGCATGGATCTTGTGCTCTACTGTTGTCTGTTTGAAATCATCGAACCTTAACTTAACACCTTGCTTGATTATTTTATTCTCCGCCGATGCTTTTTGAATACGAGTGACCAGCGAAGGATATAAATGCTCAATGGCGCGATGACACTCTTGCTCAGTAAATATATCGACCTTAAAAGTGTTTTCGATACCGACGGACTTTCTAACCCGTGATGTTTCAACGTTACGCAGATCAATACCATGAGATTTTTCCCATAATGACTGACCAAATTTACCAAACTGCTTGAGTAGCAAACCTTGCTCGTAGGCTTTGATGTCTTTGCCTTTATACAAACCTAATTTATTAAGTTTTTCGAGTGTCACTTTCCCTACCCCTGGGATCTTGCCTAAGTCTAACTCCTCAACAAAGTGTTCTATTTGATCGGGAGTAATCACGCAGATACCATTGGGTTTATTGATATCAGAAGCGACTTTAGCGACAAACTTGATTGGGGCAACGCCAGCACTAGCTGTTAAGTTCAACTCCGTCTCAATCGCCTTTCTTATCTCTTGCGCAATCAAGGTAGCAGATCCATGACAGTGAATCGAGTCTGTCACATCTAAGTAAGCTTCATCTAAAGACAGTGGCTCTATAATATCGGTATAACGAGAAAATATAGCCCGTATTTGCTTAGACACGGCTTTGTATTTTTCCATATCCCCTGGAATAACGGTTAGATGTGGACATAATTTTAACGCCTGCCCTGTCGGCATCGCAGATCGAACGCCAAACTTCCTCGCTTCATAACTGCACGTTGAAAGTACACCACGACCATATTGTGACCCACCAATCGCTAGTGGGATCCCTCGCAAAGAAGGGTTATCTCGAGCCTCAACAGCTGCGTAGTAGCAATCAAGATCGACATGGATGATTTTTTTGACCATAAACAACCAGTAATTACTGTCAATGTATACAGTATAACTTTAATGGTTATCTCTACAAAAGAAAAAACAGTCATGATGAAAAATCAATGACTGTTTTTTGTGTTAATCATAATCGAACCGTTTCACGATTGATCTTACATAATGCGATCTTTATCCCAAGCAGCAACTTGCTCTTCGCGGGCAGCCAGCTTCGCAACTCTTGCTTCTTCACGCGCTTCTCGTTTTTTGCGTGCATCACAAGGCTCTGGGCAGTTACATACTTTATCAATACCAACGGCGCCTAATCCACCACAGCTACCTTTAACAACTTTACGCTGCACAATGTAACCAATCGACATTGCGCCAATAACGGCTAGAAATACCGCAAACGTTATTAAGAATGTATTCATAACATCATCTCTCTTATCAGTTTTTCTGATTTAAATAGGGCTTAAATGCTTCTGTTGATAACTCAATAAAGCCATCGTCTGTTTTTACAATCATCAGCGTTGGAATACTATTTTGCTCAGCGACTTGCATGCCAATATCATCACCTAATACCATTAAACCGGTCGCTAAACCGTCAGCGGTCATTGAAGACTTATCTAACACGGTCACTGAAACGACTTTATTATTAATTGGCTTACCTGTTTTTGGATCGATGATATGAGAGTAACGAATACCATCTTGCTCAAAATAGTTACGGTAATCACCCGAGGTCGCGATCGCCATATCACCAGGCTCAATGATCTCTTGCACTGAGCGAGAGTCGACTGTCGGCTTTTCAATCGCAATACGCCAAGGGATCTCATCACGGTTTTTACCTTTCAAGCGCATCTCTCCGCCAACTTCAACCATGAAATCTTGCAAGCCTAGTTCATTTAAATACTCAGCAATAACATCAACGCCCCAACCTTTGGCTATCGTAGAAAGATCAACATACACGTCTGATCGATCTTTCGTTAGTTCTAACCCCTTTAAGCTTAAGTGCTGAATACCAACTTTGGCTCTGCGAGCTTGTAACTCTTCATCGCTCGGAACTTTATCAGGTCGTCCTTCTGGTCCAAAGCCCCATAGGTTAACTAAAGGACCAACCGTTACATCCAGCGCCCCTAAAGTGAGACCGTTCAAACGCATCGCTTCTTTCACTACCGTTGCTGTTTGTGGAGACAAGGTAAAGCTGCTCGCCTCTTGATGCTGGTTAAAACGGCTAAGTTCAGAGTCTGTTCTGTACGTCGACATCTGATCGTTAACTTGCTCTAATAATCGGTCAATTTCCACCTGAACAACTTGGGGAGTAGGTAGAGCATCCATCGCAATATATTTTACGTTATAGCTCGTCCCCATCGTTGGTCCACTTAAATGTACCTGCTCACGAGTTGGTGAACATGCACAAAGCAGAACAGTAACGCACAACATAACACCGATTTTTACTTTTTCAGCAAGGTTAAGCATCACCTATAGACCCCTTAATTATAATGGCTAAATAACCTGTTGCTGGTCTCTCAACAAACTTAAAAGACGAGCAACGGGTAATCCTTAAAAACAAATGGCTGACTCAAAAGAGCCAGCCATTATTATGATAATGAATCAGTGGTTAACCACCAAAGTCATCAAGTAGAATATTCTCATCTTCTACACCAAGATCTTTTAGCATGCCAATAACAGCGGCATTCATCATTGGTGGACCACACATGTAGTATTCACAATCTTCAGGTGCATCATGATCTTTTAGATAGTTTTCATAAATCACATTGTGAATAAAGCCAGTGTAACCATCCCAGTTATCTTCTGGTGAAGGATCTGACAGTGCAACATGCCAAGTGAAGTTATCATTCTCAGCTTGAAGCTTATCGAAATCTTCAATATAGAACATTTCACGCTTAGAACGTGCACCATACCAGTAAGTCATTTTACGCTTAGATTTCAAACGTAACAACTGATCAAAGATATGAGAACGCATTGGAGCCATACCAGCACCACCACCGATAAATACCATCTCGTTATCAGTCTCTTTGGCAAAGAACTCACCAAATGGACCAGAAATAGTACAAGTGTCGCCTTCTTTTAATGACCAGATGTACGATGACATTACGCCTGGAGGCGCATCTGGAGCATTTGGCGGCGGAGTTGCGATACGCACGTTAAGCTTGATAAGACCTTCTTCTTCTGGGTATGACGCCATAGAATAAGCACGAATCGAGTGTTCTTTAACGATTGATTCATAGCGGAATAAATTAAACTTATCCCAATCACCACGATACTCTTCAGGGACATCAAAATCAGCGTACTTAATATGATGTGGTTCTGCTTCAATCTGAATGTAGCCACCCGCTCTAAATGGTACTTCTTCGCCATCAGGGATTTTAAGTACTAATTCTTTGATGAAAGTCGCTTCGTTATCATTCGAAAGAACTTCACATTCCCACTTCTTCACACCAAAGATTTCTTCTGGTAGTTCAATTTCCATGTCGGTTTTCACTGCGACCTGACAAGCAAGACGCTCGCCTTCACGCGCTTCACCTTTGGTAATGTGATCAAGCTCAGTTGGTAGAATGTCGCCACCACCCGATTTCACTTTCACACGACACTGACCACAAGAGCCACCGCCACCACATGCAGAAGAAACAAAAATACCACTACCTGCCATTGCGCTCAGTAGTTTGTCACCTGGAGAAGTTGTAAATGCCTTCTCTGGGTCACCGTTAATTGATATAACAACGTCACCTGATGGTACTAGTTTTGATTTAGCAAATAAGATCACTAAAACCAACGCTAGTAGGATAATGGTAAACATCGCTACACCAAGAATAATGCTTTGCATTTGCTATTCCTTATTATTGGGTGCTTACCCTACAGTTGAACACCAGAGAAAGACATAAAGCCTAACGCCATTAAACCAACCGTGATAAAGGTAATACCTAAACCACGTAGACCTGGGGGTACATCTGAGTACTTCATCTTCTCGCGAATACCAGCAAGCGCAACAATCGCAAGCAGCCAACCGATACCAGAACCAAAGCCGTAAACAACTGACTCTGCAAAGTTGTAATCACGCTGAACCATGAACGATACACCACCAAAGATGGCACAGTTAACGGTAATCAATGGTAAGAAGATGCCAAGTGCGTTGTACAAAGGTGGAAAGAAGCGGTCTAAAACCATTTCTAGAATTTGTACAAGTGCTGCAATAACACCAATGAAAGTAATGAAGTTTAAGAAACTAAGATCAACACCACTAACTAATGCACTATCTTTTAAAATGTATGTGTAAAGCAGGTTGTTGACCGGCACGGCAATTGTCAATACCACAACAACTGCAACACCTAAACCAAACGATGTCTTTACTTTCTTTGATACTGCTAAGAAAGTACACATACCCAAGAAAAACGAAAGTGCTAAGTTTTCGATGAAGATCGATTTAACAAGCAAACTAATATAATGTTCCATGACGACTCTACTCCTTCGCTTCTACTTGTTCAGGCTTGAACACACGAATCACCCAAATCATAAAACCGATTAGGAAGAACGCTGAAGGTGCAAGTAACATCATACCGTTAGGCTGATACCAACCACCATCGCTCACTAGAGGGAAAACCTCCATACCGAATAGTTTGCCAGAACCAAAAAGTTCACGGAAAAAACCAACAGTGATCAATACGAAGCCATAGCCAAGACCATTACCAATACCATCAATCAGCGATGGAATAGGCGATGATTTCATTGCGAAAGCTTCTGCACGACCCATAACGATACAGTTAGTGATTATCAAACCAACAAAAACAGAAAGCTGTTTAGAAATATCGTAAAGGTACGCTTTTAGTACTTGGTCAACAACGATAACCAGTGAAGCAATGATCGCCATTTGAACAATAATACGTACACTGTTTGGAATGTGGTTACGAATAACTGAAACAAAAAAGTTAGACAATGCGGTTACAAAAATAACCGCAAGCGTCATAACAAAAGCTGTTTCGAGCTTTGTTGTAACCGCAAGAGCAGAACACACACCAAGAACTTGTAGCGCGATTGGGTTATTGTCCAATACAGGCGCTAAAACACTCTTTTTCACTTCTTTTGCGTCCATTAGTTCAATTCTCCATCACGCACTTTAGCAAGGAAAGGACCAAAGCCCATATCACCTAGCCAAAAGTCAAAAGTGCCTTGAACACCATTAGCAGTCAAAGTTGCACCAGAAAGACCATCAACACCATGCTCTGAACCTTGTGGAGCGCCGCCTTTAACAATTTTAATGGCTGGCTTATGGCTTTCATCGAACAGTTTCTTACCAACAAATTGACCACGCCAGTTAGGGTTTTCAATTTCACCACCAAGCCCTGGTGTTTCACCTTGCTCGTAGTAAGTAATGCCCGACACAGTATTACCATCGGTTTCAACTGCCACAAAAGCATACATCATTGACCAAAGACCCGTACCATGCACAGGAATGATCACTTTTGATGTGTCATTGCCATCTTTAACTAGGTATACAACACCTGTGTTAGCACGGCGTATGATCTTAGCTTTGTCTTGTTCAGATGTCAGTCTGATTGATGTTTTTGGATCTTTCGCTGCTTGACGTTGATCGTACGTCGCCGCATCACCATCGACAAATTCACCCGTTGAAAAATCCACTAAGCGAGGTTCAATATATTGAGCAAAAATTTCAGGTATTTTACCTTCTGCTTCAATACCTGCGACTTCAACAATCTTACTTTGCTTATCTAGAACTGCGTTTGCTTTTTGCTTATCACGCAAGCCTACAGCCGCTGTTGATACTATGATTGAGCACACTAAGCTCAATGCGATAACAACAAACAGCGTTTTTTTAATGCTATCGTTATTACTTGCCATAGCGCGCTAGTCTCCGTTTGATGTTCTTCTCTACCACAACGTGGTCGAACAGAGGTGCAAATAGGTTTGCGAATAAAATCGCAAGCATCATACCTTCTGGATATGCTGGGTTCACAACACGAATTAAGATACACATTGCACCGATTAAGATGCCGTAAGCCCACTTACCTTTATCCGTAAATGATGCTGACACTGGATCAGTCGCCATAAAGAACATACCAAATGCAAAACCACCAAGAACAAGGTGCCAGTGCCAAGGCATGCTAAACATTGCATTCGTATCTGAACCGATAAGATTGAACAGGGTAGAAACGGCAATCATACCGATCATCACACCAGAAATGATACGCCATGAAGCAACGCCCATGTAGACGATCATTGCTGCACCAATCATAAGAGCAAGCGTTGATACTTCACCAATTGAACCTGGAATATTACCAATAAAGGCATCCATCCAAGTGATGGCTTCACCTGTCACAACATGAGTAAGTTGACCTAAGCCACCTTGGCTCCACTGGCTTAACGCCGTTGCACCAGAAAATCCATCAACCGCAGTCCAAACCACATCACCAGAAATCTGTGCAGGGTATGCAAAGAATAGGAATGCGCGACCGGCAAGTGCTGGGTTTAAGAAGTTACGACCCGTACCACCAAAGATCTCTTTAGCAACAACAACACCGAAGGTAATACCTAAAGCGGCTTGCCATAATGGAAGCGTTGGTGGAACAATCAATGCGAAAAGAATAGAAGTAACAAAGAAACCTTCATTCACTTCATGTTTTCGCACCATACAGAACAGTACTTCCCAGAAACCACCGACAATAAAGACTGTCGCGTAGATAGGTAAGAAATACGTCGCACCAAGCAGCATTTTACTTGCCCAACCGGCTTCAGGGGACATGGTCCCACCAAGCATTTCAGTTAGCCAATAATGCCAATTCCCAGCAACGACATTAGCAAGTTCAGCACCAGAGTAGAGGTGATTAAGTGCTGTGATTGCTTGTCCACCAGCGTTATACATACCCCAAAACATTGCTGGGAATACCGCTAGCCAAACCATAATCATGATACGTTTTAAATCAACACTATCACGAACATGTGAGCCACCTTTCGTCACTGTACCTGGCGTGTATAAAAGTGTTGCTGTTGCTTCATACAATGCAAACCATCTTTCATGTTTGCCACCTGGTTCAAAATGATGCTCAATGCCCTCAATAAAACTTTTAAGGCCCATGGATTACCCTTCCTTCTCTATTTTATCTAGGCAGTCACGAAGTAATTCGCCATATTCGTACTTACCTGGACATACATAGGTGCACAATGCTAAATCTTCTTCATCAAGTTCAAGTGCTCCTAAACGCTGAGCGTTATCAGTATCGCCTGCACATAAATCACGAAGAAGTAGCGTCGGTTCCATATCAAGTGGCATTACTTTTTCATAATTACCAATTGGAACCATGGCACGATCACTACCATTCAGTGTTGTTGTCATATTAAAGATTTGACCTTTAAATAAATGACCAAGGAATGTACGTGTAACAGAGAACTTATTCTTACCTGGCATAGCCCAACCAAACAGCTCTTTTTCTCGCCCTTCACGTAGAACAGAAACTTGCTGATGATAGCGACCAAGGTAAGCGTGTGGACCTGTAGCGTGAGTACCTAACAATACGGAACCAGAAATGACACGAACTTCGCCTGGCATCAACTCAGCGTTAGTTAATTCATCAAGACTTGCACCCAGTTGAGTTCGCACCAAACGAGGGTTATTGACAACAGGACCCGCAAGAGAAATAACACGATCGGTATTAATTTCACCAGTAAGGAACAGCTGACCAAAAGCAATCACATCTTGATAATTAATGCTCCACGCAACACTGTCTGCAGCCACTGGATACAAGTGATGCATATGTGTACCAGCAAGACCGGCGGGGTGTGGACCGTTGAAAACATGCTCTTCTACATTTGCTTGCTTAGAGCGAGGTAAACTCGTTCCTTTTTTACAAACAAAGACTTTTCCTTCTGTTAAAACAGAAAGTAAATCTAAGCCCGCTACAAACGCTTTAGCTTGTTCATTAATAATCACATCAGGATCAGCCGCTAATGGATTGGTATCCATTGCAGTTACAAAGATTGCCTGAGTTGAAGACTCAATCGCTGGAACCTTGCTAAACGGACGAGTACGCAAAGCGGTCCATGAACCTGATTCAACCAACTGAGTTTTGACCACATCGCGGCTCAAACTCGCTAATTGTTCAGCTTCAAAGCTATCGAATGTGATTTGCTCATTACCTGATACTTCAATCACAACAGATTGAAGCACACGCTTAGCACCACGGTTAACTTCGATAACTTTACCACTTGCCGGTGAAGTAAATTTAACGCCAACATTCTTTTTGTCTTCAAAAAGAACTTGACCTTTCTTCACTTCATCACCAACGCGAGTATACATCGTAGGACGCATACCAACGTACTCTTCGCCAAGCAAGGCGACTTTAGTGATGGACTTACCATCATTAATCACCTGGGTAGGAGTTCCTGCGATAGGAAGGTCCAAACCCTTCTTTATTGTAATCATACGCACTTGCACTACTTTATCAGGAAAAAGAATCGTTTAAATTGCACAAAATACAAACACCGATAGGTGTTTGATTTCAGCCATAAAGAAGCACTGAAACGCAACATATTTTTAACGAGCGAATCGCATCGCCTCAATGCAATTTATCAAGAGTGTAGTTTAACACTTTTTTAGAAAAGTATGCCACGATGTACCTCTTGAATTGCAATTAAACCCTTAAATAACTGGTATATATAGGATAAATAACAAAAAAGTCATATGTTAAATAACTGAGCGGAACGTCAATACAACTTTAGGAGTATTTTTCCTGTTAATATATTTAAATAACTTTAAAATTTCAGTTCACATCTGCTAATTGTTAGCACTCTGTTGCAGAGAGTCAAGGTGCACCTTAACCGTTCTGCTACTGCCCTCCCCCCATACAAGGCGGACTGTCAGCTACCGTATTTTGCTTATCCTGCCACTCTAAACAAGTATAGACATGAATAGAAAGTGCATGGATATGGTTCTTCAATTCGTGCGCTAGCGCCAAATTCACTTGGCGATGACGAGCGATTAAACGTGTCGCTTCAAAGCTATCACTGACAATCACAACCTTAAAGTGACTTTCAGACCCTTCAGGTACATTGTGCATATAGCTTTCATTGATAACGTTCAAATACGTTGGAGAAAATGCTTTATTGAGCTTGTCTTCAATCGTCGTCTGGAGCATTTGTTATCCTTGTTTTGTCTTCTTAAGAGTTATCTAAATAGAGTAAACTATATTCTCATAGTACCCCTAACTCTGCTCGTGACACTGTTATCTGCATCACCCTTCATGATCATACTATTTGTTTCTTTTGCAATTTAAGCCAAGCAACAGGTTTTAGTATCTTGTTTTCGTGTCTTTTGCGACAATACTTAACGTTATTTATTTATAAAGTGCTGAAACTATGAAGACTGAACTGACACTCCATGATCGAACCCTCTCTTTACACCGCTTCCCTAAACGCTCAAATGAGTTATTACAAGCATGGGACGCAGGTGATGAGTACCTAATTAACCATGTAGAAGAGTTAGGACTTGAGGATGGAAAACATATTTTAATCCTCAATGATAACTTTGGTGCACTATCATGTTGGATGTCAGAGAAGCACGATGTAACCATGATGAGTGACTCATTTATTTCTCATCGTGGTGCTTTGAAAAACCTACAACGTAATCAGTCAAATCGCGTTACGTTTTTAAACACGATGGATGCGATTCCTCATGGTATTGATTTGGTTTTATTTCAATTACCTAAGAGTAATCGCCACCTAGTATGGCAATTAAGTCAGTTACGTAAATCTCTACCAGAAAACTGCCGTATTATTGGGGTAAATAAGGTTAAAGACATCCATACTTCAACCCTAAACCTGTTTGAAAAATACCTTGGTACGACAACAACATCACTGGCTTATAAAAAGCACCGTTTGGTTTTTTCTAGTCCTAATTGCCAACCTATTCACGATGTAGAGCCAGTCACTGAATGGGATGTTGATGGTGAAAATATCCACCTAAAAAACCTGCCTAACGTTTACTCTGGTGAAGGGTTAGATCAAGGCGCTCGTTATTTACTAGAGCACATCCCACAAGACCCTGAGCTACGTCATATTATTGATTTAGGTTGTGGTAATGGTGTGTTATCCGTAAAAGCGGGTCAACTTAACCCTCAAGCGCGTATTACCTGTGTCGATGAAAGCTTTATGGCACTAGAGTCAGCAAAGCAGAACGTTTTAGATAATTTAGGCTCTGAGCGTAACGTGCAATTTATTGCCAACAACTGTCTGGATGGATTTAAAAAAAATAGCGCTTACTTAATTTTATGTAACCCACCATTTCATCAACAGCAAGCGATTACTGACCATATCGCTTGGCAGATGTTTTGTGATGCTAAGCATGCACTGAGCAATGGCGGTAAACTTATTGTTATTGGTAACCGTCACTTAGGTTACGATATAAAATTAGCGCGTTTATTTGGTGAAGCCAATGTAGAAACATTAGAGCTAAATCAAAAGTTTGAAATTCTTCAAGCGACTCGTGAACCAGCAAATTTTAATAAGTAACATCACCATCGACCTTGAGAGTCAATTAATGGCTCTCATTTTCAATTTGATTTAAAGGAAATAAACAATGAAAAAACTGGTTATAGCGGTTTCTATTGCTTTACTAAGTGCTTGTGCTGCGCCTCAAAAAGAACAAATTAGTTTAATGCCACAAGCAACATTAAGCCAAAGTGATATTGTTCGAGGCACTAACTTTACTTTAACCAGTAAGGATATTCGCGCTGCACAATATGTTGCTCTGCTTGATAATGGTCGCGAAAATATCCAGCCTATTCACGCCAAAGAAAACATGCGCATTGCACTTGAAAGCATCCTGACAAAACAGTTTAACTCTCAAGGTTTTAATATCACATTAGACAGCAACAATAGTATTAATCTTGAAATCCAAGAGGCACTCGTCAATGTGCAGCATAGCGTTATGGAAAATGAAATCGATGGTAAAGTAACTCTAGAGATCACCGCTGAAAATCCTCAAGGCAAGTTGACAAAAACATACCATGGTGTTGCCAAGCGTACCGGTATGATGAGTGCTTCAAATGATGATATACAGCTAGTATTGAACGATGTACTCACTCTTGTGTTAGCTGAAATTGCTAACGATACTGAATTACAAAACTACATGAAGGAACGCTTTTAATGTCTCGCCTATTCGTTTTATTTAGCTTATTTTTTAGTGTTACAACTTGGGCTGCACCAAGTGTGAATGTTGAAACAACACTCGGTTCATTTACTATTGAACTGAATCAAGAGCAGGCTCCGATTACTGTCGCTAACTTCTTAAAATACGTTGAAGATGGCACGTATGTTGGTAGTCAATTTCACCGTGTCATCCCAAATTTCATGGCACAGGGTGGCGGATTTGATGCGGATCTTAACCGCTTAAAAACTTACGCTCCCATTAAAAATGAAGCGTACAACGGCTTAAAAAACAATCAAGCTACTGTTGCTATGGCTCGTACAAATAACCCTGACTCAGCAACCAATCAATTCTTTATTAACTTTAATAATAATAACTTCTTAGATGCTGATCAGCGCCCACCTGGTTACGCTGTGTTTGGTAAAGTCACGCAAGGGTTTGAAGTGGTTCAAAGTATGGCGACTAAACCAACAGGTAGAAAAAATGGCATGGCTGATGTGCCTGTTGAACCCATTATTATTACTAAAGTGACACTAATTAAGTAATCTTTCTACCTCCTCCTATTGTTGTGATAGGAGGATTTCCTATTGAGTAACACAAGGACTGGTTATGTCTTCACAGGCCCCATTAACTTGGCTAGAAACATTTCGTAGCTATGCTGATAAACGTCTACTTTGGGTGTTTATGCTTGGCTGCTCTAGTGGTTTTCCATGGGTTTTAATTGGTTCTAACATGTCAGGCTGGTTATCCGATGCTGGGTTAACTCGGGCTGCCATTGGTTATTTTGGTTCGGTATTTGTTGTTTTTGCCATCAACTTTCTCTGGGCTCCACTGATTGATCGCGTAAAACTTCCCTTACTGCATGCTTCGCTTGGTCAACGCCGTAGTTGGATATTGCTTTGTCAGGCGATGATCCTGGTTTGTACATTACTGATCGCTGGTACAAATCCTGCTAATGATTTGATGTTAACCTCGCTATTAGCGCTTGGTATTGCTATTTCAGCCGCTACGCATGATATTGCCATCGATGCATTCCGTATCGATACATTTCCAAAGTCGGAAGCGCATAAGCTCCCACAAGCCTCCGCAATGGCTGTGATTGGTTGGTGGACAGGATATTCATTACCTGGCTATCTAGCCTTTGTAAATGCAGATTCAATTGGCTGGAATGGTGTTTATTATGGCATGGCTATCATTATGGTCATTCTCATGTTTTTTACTCTACTCGTTGGTGAACCTCAAACGCACCGCGAGCAGTTGCAAGCAGAAGCTGAAGCGCGCCACGGTAAGGTCGTCGGCTCAAAAGTCATGGCTTGGATCAGTGTGACAGTACTTGAACCTTTTTATGACTTTTTTAAGCGCAATGGCGTTCAAGTTGCCATTACCCTGCTATTGTTCGTCTTTTTGTTCAAAATTGGTGAAGCATTCTTAGGTCGAATGTCGATTCCTTTCTACAAAGATGTCGGATTTAGTAATGAACAAATTGGTTATTATTCAAAGCTTATTGGCTGGAGTGCAACGGTCCTATTCACATTAGTCGGCAGTGCCTTTAATGTTCGATTTGGTATTGTGAAAGGCTTGATGATCGGCGGAATTGCAATGTCGGCAAGTAACATTATGTTTGCTTGGATCGCTAAAGTTGGCCCTAACGAGCACCTATTTTTAGCCACTATTATTGTTGATAACTTTACTACCGCATTTTCAACCGTCGCCTTTGTTTCTTTCTTAACCATATTAACTGGGCAAGCTTTTTCTGCTACACAATATGCATTATTAGCTTCACTCGGTAATCTTGGTCGAACTACGCTAGCATCATTTAGTGGCGAACTCGTTGACTACTTAGATAACTGGTCGCAGTTTTTCTTAATTACCGCACTAATGGTTATTCCTAGCCTACTTATGCTGTATTCATTGCGCCATTATTTTAATGCTATTTTAGATAAAGCTCGTAAAAGCGCTCAGGAAGATAAGTAAACATCTCCGTGAAAATAGCGGATGCCTGCGACTTATATACAGTTTAAATACGCTTTAAGTCGCTTCAATTCGCTCTATATAACTGAACATCTTACATGACAGAAGCATGGATGCCTGTTACGGATACATACCGCGACCAAACAAGTTAAATACTCGAGCAACACCTTGAGTAAACATCATAGGTTGAGTCAATATGGTCAAACAAAGGCAGTCTTCTCCTTCTTTGGTGTACGGTGAGTGCTTAATTGAGCCATCAGTTTGGATAAAATCGCCTACCTCATATTGAGCAAAGTCATCACTAAAGCGGCCATGCAAAACTAACGTCGACTCAAGCCCTTTATGCGTATGCTGAGGGACTTTAACACCTTCATTCATATATAATAAGTTAACGCGCTGATCCTCCCCTAGCGCCACTTCAGCACTAAAGACTTTGCCACCGTAACTTGTCCAACTCCCAATCAAATGTGCGATTGAATGTAATGGTTTGGGCAATGCAAACTGTTTATCATTTACATAAACAAAAGCCTCTGAAGCCGTTTTTTCAACTTTAAGCTCATCTAGCGTTTTCATTTCAAGCTCTAGAATATGATCTAAAGCACTTTCATCCATCATATTGTTCTGGGCAAAAAGCGTACTATCCTCAACCGTGGCTTGCTCTAACAACTCGGCTTGATGAATTTCATGCTCTGTCACTATGGCGTGACAATGAGAACAAGCATTGATATGCACCGCAATAGCAATACCATCAACCGCTTCGATCTCCCCATTGGCATAATTAATTAATAAATCGTGTTGTGGATGATGCATTATCTCTGCTCCATATTAATTAAATCTTTTAACTTTTCGACACCTAGCCGCAAGCGAGATTTAACCGTTCCAAGTGGAATGCTATAGATCTCCGCTACTTGATGCTGAGGTAAATCATCAACATATATTGCTTTCACAACCAGCTTTTGCTTTTCTGGCAATGCATCTAAATAACTTAACACTTGCGCTTTTAGCAGGTCATTCTCGGCATTATCTGATTCCACAAATTCCGCTGGATAATTACCCTCTGGCCAAATATCTTCAGCATGGAGGTGCAACTCTTGACCACGCTGCTTACGCAAAGTATCAAAACATAGATTTCGTGCTATGGTATAAATCCATGTCGACAATGCACTTTTACTGCCATCGAAGAGCGGCGCTTTTTGCCACACTATCGCTAATGTCTCTTGTACCATCTCTAATGCAACTTGCTCATTGCCCATATACTTAAACGTAAAAGGCTTTAAACGTGGCGAAAAGTAATGAAAGATCAATGCAAATGCTCGCTTATCTTTCTGTTTTACTTTTTCCATGCAATCAGACCACTCTTGCTTACTAAAGGTCTGCGAACTATCAGATGTCATTGCTGCGCCTTTTATTCACTATCACGACTTAGTTTTAAGCTTAGTCAAACATTTGATGTTTAAGTAAAACAAACCGACTGCGAGAAGTAATATGTGAAGAAAAAGTCAATAACAGAAATATTCAGCTTAAAAAAGCGCACCGAAAGCCAATCTACTCTACCCATATACGCACTATCATTATGAAAGATCATCATCGGATGTTTTTTTTATTGCTTTCCATTTTGCTAGCGGTATCCTTCTGCCCATCATTTTTTATTAGGTTGCAATGTGAATATTACGGTTCTTGGTCTTGGTGCCATTGGCTCATTATGGGCATATCATTTAAATCAGGCTGGGCATAATGTTCATGCCTGGACGCGTCATAACCAAACCACTACCTCATTGCAATATGATCAACAGCCAAGCATCCAGTTTGCTAGCAATGACGTTAACCAACTTGCTCATTGCGATCTATTGCTTGTCACCGTTAAAGCCTGGCAAGTAGAACAAGCACTCACCCCGTTACTGCCTCACCTACACCCAGATTGTATTCTTGTTTTAATGCACAACGGTATGGGGGCGATTGATGACATAAAAGCGCAGATAAATCACCACCCACTGGTCTTAGCCACGACAACTCAAGCCGCTTTTAAGCCATCAGCGAATCAAGTTTTGCATACTGGTCACGGACAAACACAATTAGGTGGCGCTAATCTCGCTGGATCGCAGTGCCAATTTCTACAAGATGTGTTTAACCATGCTTTAGCGACAACGAAGTGGAATAACAGCATTGAGACTGCCCTGTGGCAAAAGTTAGCGATTAACTGTGCTATCAACCCATTAACGGCTTTACTACAATGTAATAATGGTCATCTTGCACAAGAGCAATATCAGAAGCAGCTACAAAGTATTACAGAAGAAGTGGCACAGGTGATGCAGGCTGAAGGGATAAATTGTACCGCCTCTCAACTAAAAGAGACCATTGATAGCGTTATTGCAGCGACAACAAAAAATTACTCATCGATGCAACAAGATGTCCACCATCAACGTCAAACTGAAATTGATTTTATTACTGGCTACCTACTCAAAAAAGCCATACAGCATAATATTCAAACACCTGAAAATGCACATTTATTTTCTTTGATTAAACAAAAAGAACCAAGGTCATAGCATGCTTGATAACTTTAATATTGATGCTATTCGAGCTCAATTTCCTGCTTTACAACAAAGCATTAATGATGAACCTTTAATCTACTTAGACAGTGCAGCGACAAGTCAAAAGCCACAAGCCGTTATCGATGCCATCAGTCAGTATTATTCAACTCAAAATGCCAATGTTCATCGCGGCAGTCACAGCCTGACTGCTCGTGCAACCAATCAATTTGAAGCTGCTCGAACAACAGTAGCAGAATTTATTGGTGCGAATTCGCCGAAAGAGATTATCTGGACTCGTGGAGCGACTGAAGCTCTCAATTTAATTGCTCAAACCTATGCGCGCAGTCACTTACAGCCTGGTGATGAGATATTAGTTAGTGAAATGGAGCACCACGCCAATATTGTTCCATGGCAAATAGTCGCAGAGCAAACAGGCGCTAAGGTTGTAAAAATTCCGATGACGGCAACCTGCCAATTTGATAATGATGCCTTTAAAGCGCTGTTGTCAGAAAAAACAAAAATTGTCGCTATTGCCCATATTACCAATGTCACTGGAACTCGACAGCCGATCGAAGATATTATTAAACTATCACATGCTGTTGATGCCATTGTAGTGGTTGATGGTGCGCAGGGTATCGTGCATGAGACGGTGGATGTTTGTGAATTAGGTGCTGATTTTTATGTTTTCTCAGGTCATAAGCTTTATGCCCCAGCAGGCATTGGAGTGCTATATGGTAAGTTAGCACTGCTAGAAGCGATGCCCCCGTGGCATGGCGGAGGCAAGATGGTTAAAAATGTCTCTTTCTCTGGTACGACTTACTCTGAATTGCCAGGGAAATTTGAAGCTGGAACCCCTAATGTCGCTGGTGCGATCGCCTTAGCGACTGCGATCACTTGGCTTGAGCAGTACCCAAAGCAGCAAGTTGAACAACATATACATCACTTACAACAGTCAGCGTATCAAGCGTTATCAGCGATTGAGGATATTCGCATCCTTGGTTACCAAGCTAAGGCGAGCGTGATTACTTTTGTTATTGATGAGGTTCACCACCAAGATATTGCAACGCTACTCGACCAGCAAGCCATTGCCGTTCGTGCTGGACATCACTGTGCACACCCGTTGATGGATGCATTAGGAGTAAAAGGGACAGTACGTGTGTCATTTGCGCTTTATAACACGGTTGAAGAAGTGAATATGTTGATCAGTGCGATTAAAAAAGCGGTGGATATACTGTAGGGAAACCGTGCTGAATCACGCCTACTTAATCACTTAGTTAAATAACTAAGTGATTAAGTCGCTAAGTTGAAAATTTGACAGTAAAAGCTACTGAGTGATGGTTTGTATTTGTTCAACAATCGCTTTTAAGCCATTACCACGCGAAGCACTTAAATGATCAATAAGACCAATGCTTGCAAAATACTGATCAATATCAAATGACTGGATTTGCTGTGCCGTTTTACCATCAAACGCAGCTAATACTAACGCTATCAAGCCTCGTACAATGCGCGCATCTGAATCAATAAAAAAGTACCAACGATCATCAACTTTATCACTCACTAGCCAGACTAAGCTTTCACAACCTGATACCGTCACTTGATCACTTTTTAAGTCATCTGGCATTTTAGGCAGTTGCTTACCCCATTGAATAACTTGACGATAGCGGTCTTCCCACCCCGAAAAACCACTCATTATAGAGACAATGTTGTCAGGCGTAATATCGGAGCCAAATGGTGAAGCTAAAAAAGGTGTCATAAGAGAAGTTCCCGTCAATCTATCGGTATTTTTGAATCAGTTTTTCAACAATTCGCGATACAGCAACAAAGCCAAAAGTCGCCGTCACCACCGTTGCTGCGCCAAAACCACTGGCACAATCCATACGCTTTGGACCATCAGCCGTCGCCTTCACGCCGCATACCGAACCATCAGCTTGTGGGTACTTCAGTTGCTCCGTTGAAAAAACACAATCGATACCAAATTTACGCGCTGGATTTTTCGTAAAGTTATGATGACGTCGCAATGTATCTTTGATTTTTTTCGCCAATGGATCTTGAATCGTCTTGGTCAAATCAGCCACGGTAATCTGTGTTGGATCGGTTTGCCCACCAGCACCACCAATCGTGATCACTTTAATTTTATTGCTACGACAGTACGCTAATAACGAAGCCTTAGCTTTAACGCTATCAATCGCATCAAGCACATAATCGTACTCTTTGGTAAGATATTCGCCTTGATTATCTGGTCCAATAAAATCATCGATCAAGTTAATTTTACATTCTGGATTAATCAGCTTCACTCGCTCAGCCATGACTTCAATTTTACTTTGACCAACGGTGCCTGACATTGCATGGATCTGACGATTAATATTGGTGACACAAACATCATCCATATCAATTAAGGTTAACTCACCAACACCAGTACGAGCCAGCGCTTCAACAGCCCATGAACCAACGCCACCAATCCCGATCACACACACATGTGCCGCTCGTAAAATTTCAACTTCACTACGCCCATAAAGACGACGTGTACCGCCAAAGCGTTGTTCGTAGTTTTCTGAAGCTGGTTCGGTCAATTCTCGCATGCTAAAACCCATACAATTCAATAGAAAAAAGAAGAGTGCGTTTTATACGCACTCTTGATGGAAAAGTCTAGATATAAGCCTTTTACTGCACTTGATTATATCAATTCAGCCGCTTGTCTCATGGCATTACTTCTTTTCTGGTATTGACCATGGAGCCTGTGTTGGAGAGTCTTGTAAACCTAACTTCCATACGCGACCAAAGTGCTTATAGTGACCGGCCTCTGTTCCAGCCCTTGAACCCATACCATGGTATAGATCAAAATGATTTTGCTTAACCGCACCACCAGTATCGAGTACCAATAATAAACGCAGTTGGTGAACACCACTCCATGAACCATCAGGATTAAGTAATGGTACTTCCGCGAGAATCGGGGTACCCATTGGCGCAAGAGATCGATCTCCAGCCACCGATGCCATTGGCAATAGTGGAATGCCAGCCGAACCAGTTACTGGCGCTGCATCTTTAGGAGCAAAGAAAACGTAGGATGGGTTTTGCTCAAGTAACTCACGCACAACACTCGGTTCATTCGCCATCACCCATTCTTTAATCGCTTTGAGTGACATATCTTCACGAGCCACCTCACCACGTTCTATCAACACGCGACCAATACTGACATAAGGTCGGTTATTTTTTCCCGCATACGCAAAATATTCTAAAGAATCATCGTCACCGAAATGAACAAAACCACTGCCTTGAACTTCCATGATAAAAGGGTCGATCCAGTTCGCGGCATAACCTAGCTCTAGACCTTCACCTTCCAATGCTCCCGCATAAATTTCACTACGAGTAGGACAATGTGTATCGCAATTTGGCATGCCATAAACAGGGAAAGTAAACTCGGCATCGGGCTCATGGCGCAACTCGATTACAGGTGAAAAGTAGCCAGTAAATAATACGTTTCCTTTGCCATCTCCCCCGCCATATTGAGCAGATTGAATACCAAAATCACTCAATTCACTCGGATCGCCACTAGTTAACGCCCAAGCCTCTAACTGCTGGTAAAGCGATTGATAGATTTTAGCCATAGAAGGGGATCGCTTTAATACTTCTGCCGCTTGCTCAGAAAAATTTTGGTAATCACGAGGGGTTTGAGAGTCTATCATTTCAACTTCATTTAATATCGTTGAAAATGTATCGTTCGAATACTGCTGAGCACGATCCGTTGGCTGCACACAACCAAATAGCACTACCATAGAAAGCAGTGGAGTGAGTTTTTTTATCACGTAGGTCATCCTTAAAATAGATTACTAAGAATCATGGCACTCTCATGCCAAAATCTCAATGTCTATACCTTAACGAAGCGGAGTTTTCACATGATCTTTACGCATAAAAGTTGGATTATAATAAGACCCTAACTCTAACGTTAATTCTGAGTAGTCCGTACCCGTTACTTTTAAAACGTAATCTTGATCCCCCACACGGTAGCGGATCGATTTACCATCAAAATCAAATTGAGTGGTGATAGTTGCCCCTCTGCGTGATATCCCCTCCTCATTGATATGTAATTCATCTTTATTATAACTCGCTACTTTTTGCTCAATCCAAACGCCATAAATTAAACTATTAGGAGTATGGGTACTGGTATAGCGCGTATATAAATTCGCATACACAGCAATGACAACCACAGAGCCAATCAATGCAAAAAATAATAATAGGTGCTCGAGCGATTTACGCGACTTGGGAATAATCTCTGATTCTATCTGTTCCATGATATCTCAGTAAAAGTAAAAAAAATCTTGCTCAAAAAAGAATAAAAAGTCAATATTTAAGCATAAAACACAAGGATGTCATTAAAGTGAAAATACGCAGTACTGCATTAGTTAAAGGATTTCGCCAATCCACACCTTACGTCAACGCTCACCGTGGAAAAACCATCGTTATCATGCTTGGTGGTGAAGCTGTCGCTGATAAAAATTTCAGCAACATTGTCAGTGATATCGCTCTTTTACACAGCTTAGGTGTGAAGATAGTTCTCATTCATGGTGCTAGACCGCAAATCAATCATATTTTATCGACACAGAATAAAGAAACACCATACCACAAAAATATCCGCATCACAGATGAAGACGCTTTAGGCTTAGCCATGCAAGCAGCTGGGCAATTACAACTTAGCATTACTGCCCGTCTATCCATGAGTTTAAATAATACTCCCATGGCTGGCACTCAATTAAACGTAGTTAGTGGCAATTTTGTGATAGCTCAACCACTTGGGGTCGATGATGGCATAGATTATTGCCATACAGGTCGCGTTCGTCGCATCGATATTGATGGTATTAACCGCACACTAGACCAAGGTTCAATCGTGCTACTTGGTCCGATTGCCAGCTCGGTTACCGGCGAGTCGTTTAATTTGCTCTCCGAAGAAGTCGCAACTCAAGTTTCTATTCGCCTGCACGCTGATAAATTGATCGGGTTTTGTGCTCAGCAAGGGGTCATTTGTGAAACGGGTAATGCTATCGCTGAACTATTTCCTCAAGATGCTGAAGCCATTTTGCGCGATCTCGAAGCGGAAAGCGTCAATAAGAGTCCAGATTTTAGCTCTGGCACATTACGTTTCTTAAAAGCCGCGTTATCAGCCTGTCGAGCGGGTGTACCGCGTTGTCACCTGATCAGCTATAAAGATGATGGGGCTTTGATTCAAGAGCTATTCTCTGTCGATGGTATCGGTACACAAATTGTCATGGCGAGTGCTGAGCAAGTCCGTGAAGCGCGCATTGATGATATTGGTGGTTTATTGGATTTAATTCACCCTTTAGAAGAAGAAGGGATTTTAGTTCGCCGTTCACGAGAGCAACTTGAGCAAGAGATCCACCGTTTTACTATCATAGAAAAAGATGGGCTCATCATTGGCTGTGCGGCTTTATACCCTTATCAAGATGATGGAATGGCTGAAATGGCTTGTATGGCTATCCATAATGATTATCGAGATGGAAACCGCGGATTAATGTTGCTCAAGTTCATGAAAAAGCAATCAAAGGCTCAGGGCATAAAACGGATATTTGTATTAACAACACATAGCTTGCATTGGTTTCGTGAACAGGGTTTTTATGAAGTCACGGTTGATGCGCTGCCAATGGCAAAACAAGGCTTATATAACTACCAACGCAATTCTAAAATTCTTGCTCTTAATATCAGTTCTAGCAAATAACGATACCTTGGCTGAAGGTGCAGGTTGTCATCGGTATGGACACCAATGACAACCTTAGTCCAAGTAAAGATGCTTAACTTAAGCGCTCAATCAACCCACTTTCACGTTGAGTTTTCACCTTAACTCCGCGCTTTAGTACACCTAAATCACACAGCAGCATTAAGGTCTTTTTCGCTCGAGTAATGCCGGTATAAATTAACTCTCGACTTAAAATCGGGCTAAACTCAGGCGGTAATACCATAATGGTAAAATTAAACTCACTACCTTGAGATTTATGAATCGTCATCGCATAAGCGGTTTCATGCTCCGGAACTCGACTAGGTAAAACGGCTTTAACACTGCCATCGGGTAATTCAAAATACACTTTGAGTTTGTCACTTTCCGGATCGCGCATACAAATGCCAATATCACCATTATATAAACCCAGTGCATGATCATTTTGCGTCACCATGACAGGGCGACCAGAATACCAAAGCTCATCATTTATCGCGCTAATGAAACCTTTTGCTGTCAGTGCTCGCTCAACTCGCATATTAAGCCCTGCAACGCCAAAGTCCCCTTCTCGGATACCACATAGCAATCGGCATTGACTAAATGCACTTAACACCGCCTTGACCTTCTCTTCTTGCGTTTCTGACTCGCCGGTTGCTGCTGACAATCCATCCGTTTTGATACGCTTTAAATAGTATCCGTATTGCTCGACTAGCGTATGTAAGATGCGATTGTAACTGTCACTTGAAACATCCAAACGCTCGATATCGCTAAAAGGCTGAGCAAGGACCCTTTCCACCACATTGGTATTGCCAGAGTTTATCGCCTTGGCAAGTTGCCCAATGCCAGAGCGAGCATCAAAACGGTAACTTTTTTGTAAAACGCATAAGCTATCTGCCATCATCATAACTTCACGGCTTGATGATAGGGCACCAAGTTGCATCAAGTGATCGAATTGCGTCATTGTTGCCAATTGCGAGGCTTGCTCATGACTAAAACCAAACTGATTAAAAGAACAAATATCGCCTAGTACCGCGCCTGCCTCAACCGACGCTAACTGATCTTTGTCACCGAGCAAGATTAAACGGGCATGATCAGGTAATGCATCAACCAATTTAAACATCATAGGTAGATCCACCATAGAGGCTTCATCAACCACTAAGATATCAACATGCAAGCGGTTACCACTATGATGACGAAATTCAGCTCGCTGTGGAATCGCACCAAGCAAGCGATGCAGCGTGCTCGATTCTGTCGGAATTAATGCTTTCACTTCCGGCGATAACGCGAGTTCATCAATTGCGCCACCAATCGATTCTGTCAAGCGAGCGGCTGCCTTTCCTGTCGGTGCCACTAACTTGATCGTTGGGGTCTCACCACTATCTTGCGCCTGCTCAACCAAAGCGGATAGCAGTTTTGTCACTGTCGTGGTTTTACCCGTTCCAGGACCACCAGAAATAACCGCAAAGCGACGAGTCAGCGCCACCGCGGCTGCTACTTTTTGCCAATTAAGGCATGCTGATAAAGGAATAAGCTCATCTAACTCATTAAGATCAGTGACCTTTCGCACCTTTATTAGCAATTGGTCTACCGTAGACCAATCAATAGCTTGGCGGTTCACAATGTCTAAATGATCGCAAACAAGCTGCTGACGGTACTCTGCAGTCCATGCTGCGCTCTCTTTATCTGCGATTAAAGCTTTAAACAAAAATGAGTACTGACGCTTAAATAAATGCGCCAAAGCATTGGATAAAACCTGAGTCTGTTTTCGGTCTAAAATCACCGGTTGGCTTAAACGCTTGAGTTTATCGGCTAAGTTTACTTCATAGTGCCAATAACGATGTAGGTATAAACGCTGACTATCAAACATCATCGGCACAGCTTCCCCTTGGCTACCGATAAGGTTTGATTGAGCAATAATACTCTGCCAATTCACTGCCATAACTTGTTGATTGAGCGTGACAGCCGCTTCACCAAACACACCGAGACGTGCAACAAGATCAGGCATAGAAGTAAAGTTAATACAGATATTCCCTTTACCTAATTCGTGACTTAATACACCAGCAAGAAAGCCAATTTCATCTGAGTATGCCAAGGCTTGGCTAGCATTAAAACGAGCAAATTGATAATCCAGCTGACGAATTGCGCCTTTTTTACTGAGCAACTCTAACTGCGCCATTAGACTTTTTTGCTCTGTTATCTTTTCTGCCATCATAGCCCTAACTCCATTTGACCTGCATCTGTAGTGCGATTTTCAGGCTTAATACCATCGATTAATTTATCTAACTCCTCTAACAGCTCTACGCTTGGTTTAGCTGAAAAGATACCGTTATCTGATTGACCATCAATGCCACGCAAAAAGAGATAATAAACCCCACCAAAGTGCGTATTGTAGTCATAATTGGCGAGGCGACTGCGCAAGAAGCGATGTAAGGCTAACGCATAGATTTGATATTGCAGATCGTAACGGTGATCTGCCATCGCTGCTTTTAAGTTGTCTTGATGATAAGCTGACGGATCATCACCTAAATGGTTCGACTTCCAATCGAGAACATAATATTTTCCTTTATGCTCAAAGACTAAATCAATAAAACCTTTTAGCATGCCTTGAACATTGTAAAACCCTAAGTCACCCGCTTTAGCCGATAATGGATCATGATATTGGATCACTCGATTTAAAGAGGGGGCGGTTAATAGTTTAATTGGCAGTAAAAACTCCATTTCCACCAGCAATTGTTGCTGTGTTTTTTGATTCAGGTGCAGAGACTTACCATCTAATGCGGTGGTTAATACTCGCGTAACTAAATCTTGCAGTACCGGCAGCCATTCAAGTTCATATTGCTCACTTTCTAGTAACTGAGTAATCACGTGTGTATTACGCTCACTATCACTCGGTTCAGTAAAGGCAATTTCTTCAAATAAGGTGTGCAAAAATGTACCCGGTCTTGCCCCGCGAGGGAATGTGAAGATAGAACGCTCTGGCTCGATTAATTCATCGTCATTCGCTTCATCAGCAGAATCGATATCAAAGCCAGCAATTTCATCAACCGCATCATGAGAAGCACCATGACTTCCTTGCTTAACTAAACCTGAATAACTGGTGATACGCCATGAGCGATCAATTTTGGCTTGCAGTTGATTGGCATACAAAGGCTCTGAATCTTCTTGTTCCAATTGATAAACATCATCGTGTACGTTAACAGGTTCAAGACGCTCAATTTCTGATACCGCCTTAATCAACTCATCCACTTTTTGACTCAAACCGGCAATAGCTAACTCTTCACCCTGTTGGATCAAATAGCCCATGGCACTGAGGTGAACCCCTGTTGGTTCCTTGCTCGAACGCCCTTTTCTTATTGGTGCTATACCAACAAAACAGCCATATACAGCACGAGTCAAGGCAACATAAATTAAGCGTAAATCTTCGGCTAGACGTTCCGTATCCGCTTGTTTTAGTGCTTTTTCATTACCGCTAATATCAAGAACGGTTTGATCGCTTTTGGCATCGTAATACTTGGCTTCCGTTGCCTCTTTATAGCTGTTGACGAAAGGTAAAAAGACCACGTCATACTCTAGACCTTTCGACTTATGAATAGTGACAATTTGCACTAAGTTACGTTCAGACTCTAAGCGTTGAATATGATCATCACTGGCACCATTCCCCTCTTTCGCATCTGATATCGCCTCCGATAGCCAGCGCACGAGCCCGTAGTCACTATCAATTTCCTGACTCGCCTGCTGCAGTAACTCACCAATATGTAGCAGATCGGTTAAGTAGCGCTCGCCTTGTTCTTCTTCCAATAAACGCTCGGCAATATGCCTTTTGCTCATTACGCTACGTAGCATCGGTAAGACCCCACGTAATTGCCATAATGTGCGGTACTCTTTGAACTCATTAATGGCACTTTCCCATGCCAATTCATCGTTGTTCAGTTCATCTAAGCGCCCGGCATCCAATGCAAACAACTCCGATGCAAGGCTTGCTCGTAAGTGGCGATCATTTTCTGGAGTCAGTACCGCTTGAACTAAACGTTGAATATCTTGAGCGATAGAACTGGTAAAAACACTGTCGCGGTTAGACAGGTAAACACTGGCGATCCCCTGCTTAGCCAGACAGTCTTTAATCAATCGTCCTTCAGTACCGGTACGTACTAAAACGGCAATATTCCCTGCCTTAATCGCTTGCTTCTTTTTACCATCTTCTAAGTGAGCTTTATCTTCATCCGATGCCATCAAAATAGTTTGAATCTGACCTGCGGTTGATTGCGCCATGATGGTCTGATATTCACCCTTTGTGCACGGTTTTTCTGGCAGTGGAGGCAACCAGTAAGTGAGCGCCTTTTGCTTTTGACCATCGATAGACCAAAAGCGTTGTTCTGCATTTGGACTCGCGTTAACCGGTAGAAAGGGAATGTCATCGTTATAAATAAACGGACTAGTCGCATGTTGAAACACACCGTTTACCGCCTTGACCATATCAGCCGTTGAGCGCCAGTTAGTGCCTAAGGTGTAATGCGCTTCCACTTGGTTACGTGCTTTGATATAGGTAAAAATATCAGCACCACGAAAACCATAGATAGCCTGCTTAGGGTCGCCAATCATAAATAAGCCACAGTGTGGATTATCTAAATAAATACGACTGAAAATACTGTATTGAAGTGGATCGGTATCTTGGAATTCATCGATCATAGCCACTGGATAAAGAGTACGAATACGCTCAACCAATAGCGACTGCTCATCGGTATCAATCGCAGCAGAAAGTTGCGTTAGTAGATCATCAAAAGAGAGCCACTGTTTCTTTTGCTTAGCCGCAGCAAGCAGGATACGACACTGCTCAATAGCATGGGCTAACAGGGGTGTTTTCATCTCAATAGGTTGAGCGAGCATCTCATCAATGGCAACAAAAACCTCATGGGTTGGTGCCTCGCCTTTCGGTGTTTTCTCTGACAGGGTTTGTTGAGCAAATTTCTCCAGTTTATCTGGCGTTCGATAATCAAGGGTTTCACTGCTTGCCCATGCCGTTACCTCGTCTAACCATGCCGGTAACGATTTTTTTGAGTAACTGCGTTTATTCACATCAGAGCCAGCAATAATCGGCAAAAAATCATCGCTGTGCTGCAACCATAAACTCTTAAAATCTTTTATTTGCTTCAAGTTATCCTGATGAAGATCGTCCATATCCCCTGCCATAGGCGATACCGTCAACGTCAAAGGCACTCCCGTTAAATAGCGCGACACATCATTAAGTAAGCTTTGCGGAGAGCTCCAAATATTACGTACTTCAGTGGCTAAGTTTAGCGATAAAGGATAGAACTGACGACGCCAGTAATCGGCGACCACTTGTGCTTTTAATTGGCTTTCATCGGTAACAAACTCATTATCAAAGCGACTACCCGATTCAAAGGCATTTTGCGTTAACATGCGCTGACAAAAACCATGAATGGTGAAGATAGCCGCTTCATCCATCTGCCTTTCAGCTTGTAATAAAATCGCGGCAGCTTGAACATGATCAGCTACCGCATCAAGTAAAGGCTTAATAACAGGGTCATTACTTTCACCACGAGAAAACGCTAAACGCGCGGCATGGATACGAGCACGAATACGCTCGCGCAATTCAGCCGTTGCAGCTTCAGTAAAAGTAACAACGAGAATTTGATCAACCGTCAATGGTGCTTGATGCTTGCTGTTTGCGTCGCCATGCCCGAGCAGCAAGCGTAAATAAAGCCCTGCGATAGTAAAGGTTTTTCCTGTCCCTGCTGAAGCTTCAATCAGTCGAGTACCATGCAATGGAAAATCCATCGTGATTAGCGGTATTGGCGTTGGAACCGGTTGAGTGGTCATAAATTGCTGCCTTTATTATTAAGCCTAGCCCTGTGATCAAACACAGAGTTTTCTAGAATATATATATTTAAATTATATATTTATATATATGTGAGACTTCTCTCACGGAACATTTAATCATCTAGTCTTACTATTCTTGTCATGCATTCATGCAACGAATAACAATACTAGTCTAACGACGAACAACAATGGTCCCTCTGACCATGTGGCCGTACAGCGAACGCCCTACACTATAATGATTTACTGGCGGCCACTTATTTCTCTCGTTTATATTAACGATCTTCACTATCTAACGACTGCAAGCGCGGTGCTTGCATGATCAGAGTTGATAACTGACGTGCCTGTGCTGCCAATTCTTCATTCCACTGCGGCCAAATACGCGCGATATAGCTATTGCTGCCTTCACCTGCAAATTGATAACCATCATTAAAGGTTGCTTCCATTTTCTTCAGTGCTTTTTCTTCATCATCGACCCATTTGCCACGACTAAAGCCAGCTTCTACTCCCGCTAAAGCTGTTTTAGGAAAATAAGCGAGTGGCTGACTCATTCCTTGATAAAACAAAGTCGCTAAATCTGATAGTTGCTGTTTGGCTAGATCCACATCCTCAATGACGGGATAAATAATATGCTGAACGCCTTCTTTCTTATCATAACCAACCATATGGGTGATTTTCCCCTGCCCCATAACTGCCAAACATAGATGGTCAATCCAAGCAGCAAGGTAATCTTGTGAGCGCAACTTACCACTACGATAACGCACAAGCCCTGATTGATAGTGGTGGGTTAACCAGCCGGTGAGTACAATTGGCTTACCTTCGCCCAGAGCATCAATCGTGATATTGACCTCAACATCTTCCAGCTCTGAGCTACAAATAAAGACTAACTTTTCGACAAGTTGCTCGGCTTGAGTACGGTTGGTGGCAAACTCTATTTCACCAAATGCTCCAACGGGTAATTTACCTTGTGCTCTTTGCTGCTGAATAAACGTTTCTACCACTTGTTGTGATGAATTCTGGCTATCTACAGCGGAGGCTAGCAACTTATCAAGTAACTGATTACGCAGCGTATACCCCTCAAGACCATTCAATGCAAAAGGTTCATCATTTTCTGCGCTAGATAGAAGAGGATCAAAATCGACTTTTAAACGGCGGTTAAAGAAATACTGCACCGGTAAGCGCCAGAAACGTTGCAGCTCCACTAGATCCAATGACAGCGGATAAGTCACATCCAACAGATAATCACTTAATTGATGGTAAAAATTAGGGCTACATTGACCTAAGCGATTGACGGCTGGTAACCACTCTTTGGCGTAGCTGCTCTTCCCTGCATCAGGTTGTGTTGAAAATGCACTCGCACTAAAAGGCACCATCGGGTGATGCTGCACTAATGCCTCAATCACACGATCGCCAGATGCATCAACGGGAAGCAACTCATCACCAGCAAGGCGATAATTTTGATGGCAATACTCTAATAGCTCAGCAACTAACACCGATGGACCTCGCTCGGTATTATCTTGAATCGAGCGACCGACATAACTGATGTATAAACTTTGCTGCGCCGATAAAAGCGCTTCTAAAAATAGGTATCTATCATCATCGCGGCGTGAACGATCGCCAGGCTTAGTGCGCCCGTTCATTAGGTCAAACCCTTCTGGCGGCATGGAACGCGGATAAACACCATCATTCATCCCAAGCAAACAAACGGTTTTAAAGGGAATCGAACGCATTGGCATCAAGGTACAGAAGTTCACTTGCCCGGCTAAGAATCGCTGGCTAATTCGTGTCCCTGATAATCGATTTTGTAAATACTGACGAACAATACTTGGTGATAAATCTTGTTTAAATCCAGCATCAATTAACTGCTCTTTTAACTGCGTTAACCCATCACGAATAGACTTCAGAACTAATTCGCCATCAAGATCAACACTAAAGAAGTCATCAAGCACACCTTGCAACACTTCACGCCACTCATCAATTGACTGAGTTCGGTTCAGAGCTTGGCGGTAATAATCAATTCGCTCAATAAAGTGCGCTAACTTACCCGCTAATTCAGCCCCCATACCTTGCACTTCATTATACGGCGCAATAGTAGAATCTTGATTTGAAAATAGCCCCGCACTATCAGGCATAGCATAACCAAGTAGCATACGCTGGATACCAAATAGCCAAGTATTTTGCTCGGTGGCAGGCAGATCGAACTCTGTGGCTGTACTTGCGTTCACACCCCAACGAACTCCAGACTCCTCGACCCACTGTTTAACTTGTTCAAACTGACGATCATCAAGCTCAAACTTTGCCATCATCGCTGGCGTTTCAAGCAGTTCCAATAATTCAGTCGCTAGACAACGTAAGTTCGGCAAATTCACTAACTGCATAAACGCGGCTAAAATTGGACTTTCTTGATCGGCACTACGGTCAGAAATCGAGTAAGGAATGTAGCGCTCACCAGGAGCATTACCAAAGACGGCTTGAATCGCTGGACTATAAGCATTGATATCCGCCACCATGACAATGACATCACGAGGTTTTAAACTAGGATCAGCATCAAACATCGCCAGTAAGCGATCGTGTAAAACCTCCACCTCCCGCATCGGACTGTGGCAAGCGTGCAATGATAAAGAACCATCTGCAGGTGTGATCACTGGCTTATGTTCACTCGTTGCTAATACACTATCATCTTGATGTTCTTCTAAATTTAAGATATCAGCTTGTAATTGATGCAATAAATTATCAGTGGAAATATCAACAAAGGCTTCTATTTCATGACTTTCTAATTGTGAAAGCAAAAATAGATTATCACGCCCTAACTTACCCATTGATGCTAATAAACTATTGCCGACAACATCAGTATGAAGTTCACTCTCTTGCTCAGGCATTGCCTGTAAGTGCTCAACTAAATTGCCTTTCAGCTGCTCAGTTTCACCTTGTAGTTCGGAGTGCCCTTCTTGCCAAACCAAATGCTGACGATGCTTAGCAGCCAAACGGGCTAAATAACGTTTATCACGCACCTCTCCCCAGTAATAACGACAAGGGTTAGTGAACATAAGGTGGACATCAATATGATCGCCCATCGATTTCAGTGCATCCATGTAGCGAGGCGGCAGTGAGGTAATACCAAACACAAATAAACGCTCGGGTAAGTGCTCAAAATGCCCTTCAATAAAATGCCCTATCGTCTCAATAAAGTGCTCATATAAGTTGGCACGATGATAAGGGGACTGATCTTGTGCAACGGTGTAGTCATAGAGTGCTTGCCATAAAATCGGCTGCCAGCTGTGCTCGCCCTCAAGTTCACTGACCACTTCACCCGCTTCCCAACTTGCAATCCACTCAGGGCGGTAAACGAGATAACCATCGAATATATCGGCAATTTTTTCAGATAGCTGATAAAGCTTAGTATCATCAGTATCGTTATCGAGGTACTGCTGTAGCGGTGAAAAATCATCCAGCTTAAGCAAGGAAGGCAAGATGTGCATAATTTTCCAAGTCATCGACTCTTTGTTAAATGCACTGCGCTTAGGGACGTCCGGTAAAACATGCGTAAACATATCCCAAATAAACGTCGCTGGCAGAGGAAAGTCGATGTTTGCCGCAACCCCTAACTCCTTCGCAAGCTCCATTTTTAGCCATTGCGACATACCAGGGCTTTGTACCAAGATCTGCTCTTTTTCAAATGGGTTATCCAGTGGATTTAAACGAATTAACTCCACCAGCAGTGACTTTAGAATATCTATTTGATTGGAATGGTAGACAGTAAACACAATGCACTCACACAGTTTAATCGTATTGTTAGCTAATTAGGTTAGCATAAGGATTCTAAGAAAATCTTGTTTTATAACGAAATATCAATAAATAACACATTGAACTTTATAGCTTAAAGAGTAACCACCTACCTCTCAACTTTTCTCTCTCGTCTAGACTTAAGCTAGCAAAAACTGTATAAAAAGCCAGTAAATATTAATTTGATAACTTGAGGATAAACCATGGCTGTAATCGTAAAGTACGTGGTCGAGCGCAACGGAGAAGAAAAGATGACTTTTACCTCTAAAGCTGAAGCTGACGCTTATGACAAAATGTTAGATATGGCAGATGAGCTGTTTACCCTGCTAGGCGGTAGCGAGCTGTTTGAAGAAGAAAGTAAGCAAGAAGAACTAGCAATGTACCTTGCTAAAAATAAAGAAAAAGTTCTTTATGCTTTAGGTGCTAAGCGCAAGCCAACACCAAAAAAAGCAAAAATTGAAGCTGTCGAAGATAACCAAGAAGATGCCGCTTAATTAGATAGCGCTGTTCGATGTCGCTGATATTAAAAAAGGAGAGCCATCTATTACTTAGAGCTCTCCTTTTTAGTTTTTAAGCTATGCCATCAATTAAAATCGATTCCATGCATCTTGCCATACCGCGCCTTCACCTGGTGCGTAGTGCGCTGCAGAGTTCACATTGCACCAACCACCTTCAGGTAACGCTTTACACTGATAAGTATTGCCATCTTGACCTAGCACCACGGTTTCACCCGCAACATAGTGACCAATTCCAGCTGGGTATTGGTAATCATACTCGCCATTATCATTCGGAGCTTTCACTGTAACACGCTGACTTAAGATAACTTCTTGTATGCCACCTTTTTCTGTAGCCACCACTTCTACAGTATGATTACCCACCTCATAGCTATAAACCGATAACTGCGCTTGATCGATATTTGATGCGTTATTCAGAACAACGGTATCACTATCTAAAATCTGACCATTATCATTGATAAGGTGTAAATTAACGCTGTATTCAGATTCTGCACTCACGGTTACAGTAATCGCCGCTTCGCCACCAATTAATGTATATTCAGATTGTAAGCCCTCAACTTGTACACCTTTTTCTGGCTCAGTTGGCGGCGTTCCACCACCAGAGCAATCACTTGAGTCGCCCTTTGCCCATACACCCCACTCGCCTGTTGAGCCGGGTTCATCACCTTGTGTCCACCAACCCGCTTTCCAATCAAAGCCATTGAAAGCAACAACATCGCCACCAACATAAACCGTTTGAGCATTCCACTCATCATCACATACTTCACCATTAACAACGGATACAGTACGTTGAGTAGACACTGTTTGATTTGCAGAATCAGTTACTTGATAAGACAGTTCGTATTGACCTAATCGATCAGTGTCGACCTCTCCAATCACCACTATTTGGCTAGTGAGGTCGCCATCTTCAGGATCGGTTGCCGTGACTCCGGCTAAAGGATCAAATCGTTCACCCTGCTGCACTTTGGTGTTTTCTACGCCTTTGAAGAAAGGTTTTTGACTATAAACTTCAACCGCTCGTAATTCGCTTGTCGTTTGGTCACTGGCGTCTGTTACTGTGTAAGTTAAAGCGTATAAGCCAATTTGATTGGTATCAGCATAACCATCAACCACAATTGAGTAGGTTAGATCATTCCCTTCATAATCACGTGCTGTTACCCCCTCTAGCGCATCAAACTGGCTACGATGTAATACTCGAGCATCATTAATACCACTTAAGGTAGGCTTATCGCCTTCAACAGGTGGGCGATCTTGATCATGAATAAAATCGCCGTAATCTTTAATAAACTGACTATTGTATGAGTTTCCTGCTGAATCTTGACCAATATCCCAGTTAACCGACCAAGTCATCACACCACGTAACGGTTGACCTTGCGCTTCAAGTGCTTCAAATGCACTGTATAGATCTTGCGGTTCTTGTACGAAGCCACTTGCTGCTGCATCATTATTGGCTGGAATACCAAATACGAGCTTATCATGTGGAATTTTTAAGTAGCCATTAGTTCCATTAATCAAAGAGTCTGACATGTGATAAATAAACTCTTCTTTTAGCTCATCACTGCTCGCCGAGATCCAACCGATACCATCAATCCATACTCCATCGCCACCTTGGTTATAAAATTGAGGGTTAATCCAATCGTAATAACCCTCTAAACCGCTAATGTAAGGTTCGTATGCACCACCTGGCTTCAAATAAGGAAACTCCGGTGCCATGGTAATCAAGAAGTTTTTGCCCTCTTGACGGTAATGATCTTTGACCAATTTAAGCGCGGCAGGAATCACGGTTTGGTTATCTGCTGCAGTGATCGCCGCCTGCTCTAAATCGATATCAAGACCATCAAAACCATATAAATCGGTTAAGCGAATCACTTCATCAGCAAACGCTTGTTCATCACCTGATTTCATCTCGACGTGAGCATCTGCGCCACCAAGTGCCAATAATACCGAACGACCTTGTGCATTCAGTTCTGCAATTTCATTGATAAACTGTGTTTCTGATAACCCCACTTCAGGATCGAGATAAAACGTAGGAATGCGCCCATCAGCTGTGTTATAAACTTTCATAAAGGAGACATCGACAACATTATATTTTGGATTAATGTCCGATAGCTTCATGCAAGGCGCAATACCACCTTGATAACCTGCACCACCACACCAGTTATGCCAATAACCAACAACAACGCCACCGTCTTGATTAATCATCGGTTTTGCTTGAACTGAAAAAGCACACCCCATCGCAATGAGTAGGCTTAGATAGGTTTTTTTATTGTGCATGTGTCACCCTTTGAAATTTACAACAAGCTAATGAAGCTATATTAATCAAATGGTTCCATTGTTTTTTATATTCTTGTTCCGAGTTGCAGCAGAATCACAAACTTTTACAAAATGACATTTTATTGATACTCCACTGACATTTACAGAATGATATAAGGTTACAAGGCTATATCGTTATGCAACTCCTTCCATTGAAGCAAGTGTTGATAAAGCAATGTATTAAGAAATAACAAGGCATTAGGAAAATCTCTTTATCGATAAATATCGCTAAAAAGACAAAGGGTATCGTCTTAGAGACTTTTAGCACTTTGACGCTTTCATATCCCTTTGCCTCTCTTTATGATAAAAACATAGTCAGATTTAATATCGGCTCATTAGGCAGAATTAATGAGTCGATGCATAATAATTTAAAGATATGGAGATACACTATGACTCACTTCGCATTTGCTTTTGGTACAGCAACAAAAAACCGTGATGGTAAAATTATTGAAGCTTTCTTCCCTAACCCGCTACTAAACCCAAGTGAAGCTTTAATTGCTGACATTGCAAAAATCACAGGATATAGCGAAGGGAATCAAACCATTGAAGTATCTGCTTCACAAAGTGCTGAGCTAGCAGGTATCTTTTCTAATCATGATCAACAACGTAATGCTGATTTTGCTCAACAAGCAGCAAACTCACAGCAACCACTGGTTATTGTTGTTCTTGCTTCTGATGAACAGCCGCAATCTGTTGCTGAAGGCTTCCTAAAATTACAACTTATCTCATCTCGCCTTATCCAACCACATGGTACGGTTCTTGATGGTATCTTTGGTCTACTGCACAATATTGCTTGGACAAATAAAGGTCCTATCGATCTACCAGAATTAGCAGATCGTCAAATTGAAGCGCGCCTAGCGGGTGAAACCATTACGGTTGATTGTGTCGATAAATTCCCGAAAATGGTTGATTACATTGTTCCAACCGGTGTTCGTATTGCTGATACTTCTCGTGTGCGTCTTGGTGCTCATGTCGGCGAAGGCACTACAGTCATGCATGAAGGTTTCATCAACTTTAACGCAGGTACTACAGGTGTAAGCATGGTTGAAGGTCGTATTTCAGCGGGTGTTGTCGTTGGTAATGGCTCTGATATCGGTGGTGGTGCTTCGATTATGGGCACACTATCTGGCGGCGGTAAAATGGTGATCTCTATTGGTGAGAATAGCTTACTAGGTGCAAATGCTGGTCTTGGTTTCCCAATGGGCGATCGTTGTACGATTGAGTCAGGTTTGTATGTTACTGCTGGTACAAAAGTTCGTATGTTGGATAATGCTGGTCAAGAAGTTGAAATCATTAAAGCTCGCGATCTTGCTGGTGTATCGGATCTGCTTTTCCGTCGTAACTCAATCACAGGTCAAATTGAGTGTCTAGCAAACAAATCAGCAGTTGAACTAAACAGCATGCTACACAGCAATAACTAATTTACTTTCTCTTATACTCACCTATTTAAGGTCGATATAAGCGATATAAAAAGAGGCAATAGCTTAAATCATTCACGATACGAGCTATTGCCTTTTTATTTCATCGAGACTAAATTAGCCAGGGTGACCATCAACTCTTGGTGTCACTAACATTCTGCCAAACTTCCACACATACAAACCAAAAGCCAATACCCATAAAGCCGCACTGATATTTAATAAATTGATCATTTGTGCTGGGAAAAAGCTCACACCAACACTACGTAGCAGAGCCGCAATGAAGATAGCAGCAAAGGCTAACCACATACTTGGACCTTTATAGATTGCTCGACCCGTATGACCCATAGTGACTCGTGCGATCATTGCTAGGATCAGACCACCGAGTGCGCCAATAGCAAAAAGATGGATCATGCTATGACTGGCAAATGGGTTCGCTAATAATCCACGTAATAATAAACTAAGTGGGATACATAAATACGCTAAGTGCAGTGACCAGACTAACGGCTCACTTAAGGTTAAATATGGCTTCCAACGCATAAATCGAATAAATTGCACCACTCCGGCAAAGAGCATAATTGGCTGACCTATTTGATTAAATACTAATGGAAAAAAGCTTAAAATAAATAGCATCAGCAGAGGTAAAGTTGCCAACCATTCCAACCAAAGAAGTGGTTGTGCTTTTTCAAAATTAAACCTTTTCGCAGTGAAAAATGGAATGACTCTTCCGCCCATAATTGAGAGTAATAAAGTAAACCACCACAACATAGCTTGCCATACCGCAGACGATGAGAAAGGTGGTAATCCTTTAATTGTTGCATAACTGGCAAAGTTAGCTGCAATCGCCAATACAAACAGGGGAATAAAAAATAAGTTCTTCCAGCCTTTTGAATAAAACACTCGAAAGCCAATTTCATAGGCAGCTAGGGCTAAAAATAGCGCTTCTACACTAGAAATGAGCCACAGTGGTGTCGGCGTCCAAAATAAGATCCTCGGTAATAACCATAAGAGGACTAACAAGGCTAAACGATAATGCTTAGTGCCATTAACCCCTGTCCAAGTTTGCACTGCGGTCAAAACAAATCCGACGACAATCGCCATCGAGAATCCAAATAGCATTTCATGCACATGCCACCACAGAGCGGGAACTGACAAAGCATCCGGCTGACCTTTTTGGAACATAACCACCCAAATAACAACGGCAATAATGGCGTATAAGCTACCTAACAAGAAGAAAGGTCGAAAACCTAGACGAAGATAAGCCGGTATCTGCTCCTCTACACTTTTATCGGTAATATTTAACAAAGTTAGTCCTTATTTATATTCACGTGCTGTACATCACTATAGTTGCCAAAAGGGCATAAAGTATCATGTTCAACAAAAAATCAGTTATCGCATGTTATTTACTAGAGCAAAATACAAGCCAGAATATAATGCACTTAAAATCAATAACTTAAATTAAATAACAAACAAAAGATGTCATTAAGACAACAGATCGCACTTATCAAAATGACAACAGGTTATCTCTTTGACAATCTGACATTTACTTATTTAATAATTATCATTCCTTTTTGAGCACTACAAATATGAAATCTATAAATAAAACAGGGCTAATAAGATTATTTGATCATATCAAACTATAATAAGTGTAACGTTTACAGTAATATTACTGACATTAATACAGAGAGTTATCGACATAGTTTTGTCAAAGCATTAAACAGCTATGCGTTATTAACATTATTAATTCCTATTCATTACGTTCAAGGAAAGAGGCTAAAATATGGCTACTATCAAAGATGTCGCACGTGAGGCAGGAGTCTCTGTCGCTACGGTATCTCGAGTCATCAATAAATCACCGAAAGCCAGCGCAGCCTCAATAAAAATTGTCACTAAAGTCATGACTGAGTTAGGTTATCGACCTAATGCAAATGCTCGCGCACTCGTTAGCCAAAGCACGAATACCATAGGTGTTCTTGTTGGTGACGTCTCCGATCCTTTCTTTGGAACGCTAGTCAAAGCTGTCGATAACATTGCGCGTAAGAATGGCAAACATATCTTAGTTGGTAATGGCTATCACGATGCAAAAGAAGAAAAACATGCTCTGGAGCTATTGATTAATAACCGTTGTGAATCTCTGGTTATACATTCAAAAGCACTGTCTGATGAAGAATTAATTAACTATGCAAAAGAGGTAAAAGGACTGGTTCTTATCAACCGTCTTATTCCTGAAATAGCGCATCGATGCATCTCTTTAGATAACCGTAAAGGAGCTTTTCTTGCCACTGAATTATTAATTCGTGAAGGTCACCACCATATTGCATGTATTGCCTCTTCGCATCAAATTGAAGATGTTAGTGAACGTATTGATGGCTACCATGATGCATTGAAACACTATGGTATGACGCCACATGAAAACTTAATTGAGTTTGGTGAACCAAATAGCGAAGGGGGGGAAAGTGCAATGACCAACCTACTGGCTCGCTCGCAACCTATCACAGGTATCGTTGCGTATAATGATTATATGGCTGTCGGTGCGCTATCGATTTTAGAAGATAATGACTTTAGTGTCCCGCAACAAATATCTATGGTTGGTTTTGATGATGGTTTGATCGCTCGCTATGTCTCTCCAAAACTCACTACGATTCGCTATCCTATCCAACTGATGGCAGAAAAAGCTGCGATTTTGGCACTTTCCCTATCTAAAGGTGAGAAAAATGAATCTGAAAATCTTATTTTTTCACCGACGATAGTCAAGCGAGGTTCGGTTGACAAGTGCTCGAAATAATAAAGACTTGGTTTATAACAAAAAGTGCATATAATGACCAACCTTGATCGAGATCTCATTATTTATGGAAAAATTTGACGCCTCTTAAGATTAACTTCCTATTGAGATATTGCTGATTACTATGCCTAACTCCAACTCGAGCCTTAATAAGCGTATGAATATCGTGGCACTAACGTGGCCGATATTTATTGAAATACTCCTTCGTACCGCTTTAAATACCAGTGATGTATTTATGCTAAGCGGCTACTCTGATGCAGCCGTTTCTGCCGTTGGTGTTATTTCTCAGCTTTCCTTCTTTCTGATCATCATGTCAACCATGGTGAGTAGCGGTACTGGCATTTTAATTTCGCAGTATAATGGTGCCGAGCGCTACCGTGAAGCCTCTCATGTCGGTATTGCCAGTACCTTTTTAGCACTAGGCATCGGCTTACTATTAAGCTTGCTTGCCATTATTGCTGCCAACTATTTCCTACCGTTATATGGCTTAGAGCCTGAAGTTGAGGCATTTGGTTACTCGTACCTGTTCATTAGTGGGGCGTTTACTTTTAACCTAACGCTGGGGATTGTTTTCTCAACAATATTACGCAGCCATGGCTATTCTCGTTCGCCAATGGTAATCAATTTAATTGCGGGTGTTATTAATTTATTTGGTAACTACTGTGCTTTATATCAACCTTTCGGACTTCCTGTTTATGGTGTCCCAGGCGTTGCGATTGCCACTGTATTTAGCCAAATTGTGGCAACCTTACTGCTATGGATAACGCTTCGTAGCCATAATGTTGAATTACCTTTTAAACAGTTTCGTCAAATTCCCCGTTTAATATACAAAAAAATAATGCAAATTGGCGTGATGAATGCTGGTGAGGTTTTATTTTATAACTTGGCGCAAATAGCGATCACTTTCTTTGTGGTCAAAATGGGCACAGCTTCTCTCGCTGCCTTTACTTATGCTCAGAATATTGCTCGACTCTCTTTTGCCTTTGCGTTATCTCTAGGTCAAGCAAGTCAAATTCAGACCGCTTACTATATTGGTAAAGGCTGGAGTGAACAGATTTTACGTAAGGTACAATGGTATTTTGTGATCGGATTTATCGCCTCAACTTCACTAACATGCCTTATCTACTTTTTCCGTTTTCCTATTATTAACTTATTTACTCAAGAACCAGAGATTGTCTCTTTAGTTGCACTGCTCATCACAGGTTCAATACTATTAGAAGCGGGTCGTGTCTTTAATCTTATCTTTATTTCTGCTCTTAAAGCGACAGGTGATATTAAATTCCCTATCCAAATAGGTATCCTTAGCATGTGGGGAATTGGTGTTACTTTTAGTTATTTATGGGGAATCCATTGGGGCTATGGACTGATCGGGGTTTGGCTTGCTATCGCTGCCGATGAGTGGCTACGAGGATTGATCATGGCGAGACGCTGGCGTAAAAAAGAGTGGGTAAGGTTTAACCTCACTATTTAACCTATCAAGCCCCATCCATTCGCTTACCAATAGACTCAAGCTGCTATTGGTAAGCCTATAGCCATACCTTAATTAGACAAACAGTTCTGTATGACCCCTGACAACCACTGCTGTTTATCTTGAGTCGTTTGATTGGTTTGCCAAACTAATGAAATATCAAAGTCTGCTACTGGTAGCGGTGGCACAATCATCTCTAAGTTATCATTCATCATCTCTGCTTCCGCCATGCGTTTAGGGACGATAGCGATCAATGGTCTTTCATTTAACAAGCGCCTAATCGTTAAGAAACTGCGCGAAGCCACTGTTACTGTCCGCTTTAAACCTAAGTCAGCAAGCTGTTGATCGACATGGGTGGATAGATCACCATCAGGACTAATTAACGCTTGCTCGATATTGCAAAAGTCACTGACCGTAAAAGGATCGCTCAGTGTTAGCACCTTTGGATCAAATAGGCAGACATGCTCTTCGGTATAGAGCTTTAAACTTGAATACTGCGACTGTAATTGAGGGATACTACCAATAACGACATCGAGCTTTTCTTCTGCAAACATAGAGACATAATTATGTCGATTAACGTTGATAAAACTGATTTGCACCTTGGGCGCAGAACGTCGAATAGCGTCATAAATAATTGGAGCAAAAATCAATTCAGCATAATCTGTCAGCCCAATACGACAAACACCACTGTAGGTTTTTGGCTCAAAGACTTCACTCGATAACAAATCTCTTTCAATATGCTCAAGAATTAGCATGACACTCGGAGCTAAGTGGTGAGCTCGCTCTGTGGCTTGCATTTGATGCCCTTTTCGCTCAAACAAAGGATCATTAAACCACACACGCAAACGAGAAAGGCTGTGACTCATTGCCGATTGGCTAACATGATTTTTTTCTGCTGCAGCACTGACACTATTGAGTTCATATAAAGATCGAAATGAAACCAATAAGTTTAAATCTATATTTTTCCAGTTCATCATAGCGCTTATATTCATTGTGTTATCAAATAGTGAATAGAGAAAGTGACGACAACCCCACTACATCCCATATTATTCATAGTATAAATCAAAACTATCAATTTGAGTCATGAGACTATTTTTTTTACTCTCCTACCATCACTTCACTCAATAACGAAATATCAATGTTCTCTATTTTTAAAACCTTTTTACTACTTGGCTTTGTGAGCTTTGGTGGCCCTGCTGCTCATTTAGGCTACTTCCGACAGTCTTTTGTCGAAAAATATAAGTGGTTAAGTGATGAAGAGTACGCGCAGATTGTCGCTTTAAGTCAGTTTCTACCAGGTCCTGGTTCGAGCCAAGTCGGATTTGCTATCGGATATAAAAAAGGCGGCTGTTTGGGAGGGGTCATGGCTTTCCTCGGCTTTACCCTGCCTTCTGTGCTGCTGATGGTTATGCTGGCAATATTGAGTCATCAGTTCATAGACTCCACTCTTTTTACTAGTATTATTCACGGACTAAAGCTGCTGGCTGTTGTGGTAGTCGTCGATGCTTGTTGGGGGATGTATAAGAATTTTTGCCAAGATAAAATTACGATAGGTTTATGTGCATTAACGGCAATAGCCCTACTCATTATACCCAGTGTTACCAGCCAAATAGCCGTGCTTATATTTGCCGCTATCATTGGGTATTACTTTCTAAATACCCCCTCTGATCAACAAGCTCAACGACTAGATAACCAGAATATTGCGAGTAAGAACATTGTCTCTTGGCCACCGCTGATTATCTTTCTCATCGGTCTATTAGCCTTACCATTACTAAGCTCACAACACACTTTTATTAACCTCTTCTCTCACTTTTTCCAGGCGGGGAGCTTTGTTTTTGGTGGTGGCCATGTCGTATTACCACTATTACAGAATAATATTGGTACGCAATTATCTCCAGATAGCTTTTTAGCTGGCTATGCATTTGCACAAGCAGTACCTGGTCCAATGTTTACTTTGGCAACCTATATTGGTTATGAATTACTACCTAATAGCCCAATAACGGGAGCTCTGATTGCCACCATTGCTATTTTTACACCCGGTTTTTTATTGATGCTTGCAGTACTTAAAAACTGGCAGAAAATCGCTGCTATTCCTGCGATATCAGCATCACTACGCGGAGTAAACGCAGCAGTTGTTGGTCTACTGCTCGCTGCGCTGTATTCACCCATTTATAGCCATGCAGTGGTCAGTGCATCCGATATGGCATTGGTTATTTGTGGCTTCTATCTTCTTAAGCAAATAAAGTTACCTATTGTTTATTTAGTCCTCTTTTTTGCTCTTAGCGCCGTAATTATTGATGTTAGCTTATTAAAAATAATTTAATTTCAGATAATTAAGCCAAATTCGCAACTATGCTTTCGCTCCTACTCGGTGCTTATTACTATTAAATAAGCACCTTTTCTTCGTTTAAAAGATAAGAATTTAAAGAAAAGTAGTCCGACCACTTCAACAAAATAGAAATTACCTGCTAAAGTTTACAAATAATTAACAATAACACCCCTATATAAAAAAATAAAAGGTATTTCTAACGATGAACCAGCCTAATCCTAGCCTAGAGAAAACGTGCTCAATCGCACCTCCCAATGAACTCATTCTTCGTTGGGCAGAAGAAAAACCTAATAGTGTCTATTTAAAGCAAATTATTAATCGTGAGTTTGTTGAGTATACCTTTGCTGATGTTGCAGATATGGCTCTAAAGCTGGTTTCTGCTCTGCGTGATTTAGGCATCAAGCCAGGAGATAAAGTCGGGCTTATTTCAAAGAACTGTGCTGAATGGTTTATTTGTGATCTTGCAATGATGCTTGGTGATTATATTAGCGTGCCTATCTTCCCAACTGCAGGGGCTGATACCATTGAATACTGTCTAACTCACAGTGAATGTAAGGCATTAATTGCAGGTAAACTCGATAATAAAGTATTTACCGAACAAGTCATCGCATCTCAGCACGATCTCATTACTATTGCACTGCCTTATGACTCTGCTCCTAAATGCCAACATGACTTCACTGCTCTCATTAAATCTGCAACACCGAGTACTGAGCGCCCTGTACACTATGACGAGAAATTAATGTCACTTGTCTACACTTCGGGTACTTCAGGTCCTCCTAAGGGAGCAATGCTAACCTATGGCGCTTTTTCATGGTCAGTATCACAACTGACCGAACATATTGGTATTGAAGAAAGTGACCGCTTATTTTCTTACTTACCTTTAGCGCATATTACTGAGCGAGTGTATATCTTTGGCTCATCAATTACAGGTGGAGTAGAAACCGCTTTTCCTGAGTCCTTAGATACCTTTATTGAAGATGTTAAAATGCAGCGCCCAACGCTGTTTATTTCAGTGCCACGACTATGGACACTCTTCCAACAGCGCATTCAAGATAAGTTGCCACAGAAAAGGCTTAATATATTACTTAAAATCCCTTTCATTAATACGCTGATTAAAAAGAAACTAGCTGATAACCTTGGTCTTGATCAGGCTCGTGTTGTGGGTTGTGGCTCGGCACCTGTCCCTCCTTCTCTACTTCAATGGTACGAAAGTATTGGTATCCATATTACAGAAGCGTGGGGAATGACAGAAACCTTTGCTTACAGCACGATCAACCACCCTTTTAGAGCAGATAAAATTGGTAGCGTGGGGAATGCTGGACCAGGGATTGAATTAAAAATCTCTTCAGAAGATCAAGAGATCATGGTGCGCAGTAAAGGCTTATTTAGTGGCTACTATCTTAATGATGAAGCAACGAAAGAGACTTTTGACTCAGAGGGTTGGCTACATACTGGTGATATTGGCTCTATTGATGAAGATGGCTACCTAATGATTCAGGGGCGCAAAAAAGATACCTTTAAGACCGCTAAAGGGAAATTTGTTGCTCCAGTTCCGATTGAGAAAAAATTATTTGAATATAGCCGAGTGGAAATGATGTGCTTAATTGGCCTTGGTTTGCCTGGACCTATTTTACTTGTTGTCCCACATGAGTTTACTAATTTTGATCGTAAGCGCTATGAGCGCACCACCAAAAAAATTATTGCTCGCGTCAACAATCAACTTGGTTCACATGAAAAAATCAAAGGGGTGCTGATGATAAAAGAACCCTGGAGTATTGATAATGGTGTACTTACACCGACCTTAAAAATCAAGCGCCATATCCTAGAGCAGAAGTACCATGAAATAGGGCATAACTGGCCTAAAGATAGCCTTATTGTTTGGGAATAGCGCTAAAGGGAAAAATCAAGGTCACTACGCTTGTCTGTATGCCTTATACTAAGGCATACATTAAATAGGCGGAATATTCAGTCATGACACAAGAAAACAATCCTCTACATGGTATTACATTGCAGCAACTTTTAACTAAGTTAGTCGATCACTATGGATGGGAAACGTTAAGCGGTATGGTCAATATTAATTGTTTTAAAAAAGACCCGAGCATTAAATCAAGTTTAAAGTTTTTGCGTAAAACAGACTGGGCAAGAACAAAGGTCGAGAACATTTATATTGACCTAATTCACCAGAATAAATAGACATAAAAAAACCCCGATAGTCAGACTATCGGGGTTTTTTACTAAATATTAAATCAAGAAGTTGCTAATTACTTAGCTGCTTTCTCTTCTTTAACTTTAGCGATTACTGCTTCAGCAACGTTCGCTGGACAAGCTGAGTAGTGTGCGAATTCCATAGAGAATTGGCCACGACCAGAAGTCATTGTACGTAGTGAACCGATGTAACCGAACATCTCTGAAAGAGGAACGTCAGCTTTGATACGTACGCCAGTAACGCCAGCTTGTTGATCTTTGATCATGCCACGACGACGGTTAAGGTCACCGATAACATCACCAACGTGATCTTCTGGAGTGAACACGTCAACAGCCATGATTGGCTCAAGAAGTTGTGCACCAGCTTTAGGCATAGATTGACGGAATGCGCCTTTCGCTGCGATTTCAAATGCGATTGCAGATGAATCGACTGCGTGGAAACCACCATCAAACAGTTCAACTTCAACGTCTAGAGTTGGGAAGCCAGCAAGAACACCGTTTTCCATCATAGAACCGAAGCCTTTTTCAACTGCAGGCCAGAATTCTTTTGGTACGTTACCACCAACAACTACTGATTTGAACGTGAAACCAGAGTTTGGCTCACCTGGTTTGATACGGTAATCGATCTTACCGAATTGACCAGAACCACCAGATTGTTTCTTATGCGTGTAGCTATCTTCAATTGCTTGAGTAATAGTTTCACGGTAAGCAACTTGTGGTTGACCAACAATTAGGTCTACGCCGTATGTACGCTTAAGGATATCTACCTTAATGTCTAGGTGAAGTTCACCCATACCTTTAAGGATAGTTTCGCCTGAATCTTCATCAGTCTCAACTTGGAAAGATGGATCTTCTGCAACCATCTTACCGATAGCGATACCCATTTTCTCAGAACCGCCTTTATCTTTTGGCGTTACAGCAATTGAGATTACTGGAGTTGGGAATACCATTGGCTCAAGAGTTACTTGATCTTTTGGATCACAAAGAGTGTGACCAGTCTGTACGTTCTTCATACCAACGATAGCGATGATATCACCAGCTTGAGCTGAAGTAAGTTCGTTACGGTCATCTGCTTGCATCTCAACCATACGGCCAACACGCTCAGTTTTACCTGTAAACGAGTTAAGGATAGTGTCACCCTTGTTTAGTTTACCAGAGTAAATACGTACGAATGTTAGTGCACCAAAACGGTCATCCATGATTTTGAATGCTAGCGCTTTAAATGTTTCGTCAGCAGAAACGATAGCGTGAGCGCCTGTTTCTTCGCCTTCTTCATCCATTAGAGGTTGTGGATCAACTTCTGTTGGTGAAGGTAGGTAATCAACAACTGCATCAAGAACTAATTGCATGCCTTTGTTTTTGAATGCTGAACCACAGTATGCTGGGAAGAATGCCATTGTGCGAGTACCCTTACGGATACATGCTTTAATTTGGTCAATAGTTGGTTCTTCGCCATCCATGTATGCCATCATTAGATCGTCATCTTGCTCTACAGCAGATTCGATTAGCATTTCACGGTATTCTTCTACTTGATCAACCATGTCCGCAGGAACATCAGTGATTTCGTAGTTCTCAGGAAGACCAGTGTCATCCCAAACGAATGCTTTACGAGTTAGAAGGTCAACAACACCAACGAATTCGTCTTCGATACCGATAGGTAGAACCATAACTAGTGGGTTAGCACCTAGTACGTCTTCAGTTTGCTTAACAACGCGGTAGAAGTCAGCACCCATACGGTCTAGTTTGTTAACGAAGATGATACGTGCAACTTCAGATTCGTTCGCGTAGCGCCAGTTAGTTTCTGACTGAGGCTCAACACCACCACTACCACAGAATACACCGATACCGCCATCAAGTACTTTAAGAGAACGGTAAACTTCAACAGTGAAGTCAACGTGTCCAGGAGTATCGATAACGTTAAAACGGTAATCTTTCCAGAAACAACTTACAGCTGCTGACTGGATAGTAATACCGCGCTCAGCTTCCTGTTCCATGAAGTCAGTAGTCGATTCACCATCATGAACTTCACCAGTCTTATGGATTTGGCCAGTTAGTTTTAAGATACGCTCAGTTGTGGTAGTTTTACCCGCATCAACGTGCGCGAAAATACCAATATTTCTGTATTTAGATAAATCAGTCATCGTTTTACTCTATTAATAAGGTATAAATTGCGCGCAGAGTATATCACAATCTGTCACGACTGATACCTTTGTATGTGTGTGGATGTAAAAAAGATATCTTAACGCATTTCAATGCACGATAAATATAGTCTAGAAAAAAAAACCTATCCAGTGTGTCAGCCTCAATCGATACCAATATTGATCGCACAACCTTTACTCAATTATGCTTATATCGATTAAAAAATAGAATAAGTGCCTTACTTTCATGCATGCAATGCGATAAAATTAGTTAATAAGTTCAATTAGTTCGTGAACCGTTTTTACTGGTGTCACTTTAGCACCCAACCCTTCCATTGACTTATGATAATTACGAAATGGAATAAAAATCTCGGTAAAACCATGTTGAGCGGCCTCTTTTACACGAGGAACACCACTATCAATAGGTCGAACATCACCATTTAAGCTAAGTTCACCCATAATACAGGTTGTGCGCGGAACCACAAACTCATTCAAACTACTCAATAATGCAGCAACTAGCGCTAAATCGATACAGGTTTCTGATTCATCAATTTTTAACCCGCCAACAATATTAAAAAAAGTATCATGGTATATTTTGGTTTTCGTATGCTTACGTAAAATACCCGTCAGCATCTTAATTCGATTCATATTTAACCCCACACAAACTCGCTGTGGATACTCCGTTTCCGTTTCCGTGGTTAAACATTGAATTTCTAAGAGTAAGTTTCGGTTACCTTTGCGAATACAAGTAATCGCAGAACCTGGTGATTCTGTGGTTGATCCCGATAAGAATATTTCACTCGGGTTATCGACACTGAGCATTCCTCGCTCACTCATCCTAAAGATTCCGACAGTATCCACATCGCCAAAGCGGTTTTTATTTGCACGCAATGTTCTAACCTGACCATCATTCGTATCAATATGAAGCAGAGAATCGACGATATGAACTAAGGTTTGTGGCCCCGCAATCTCATTGTTTTTATTAACATGAGCAATGATAAACATGGTGACATTATTTTTTTTACAGTATTGGGTGAGAGCTTGCGCTGCACTTTTTACTTGTGATGGTGAGCCTGGACTACCATTTGCTGTTTCTGTTACCACCGCTTGTATCGAGTCAATGACGGCAAATTTGATGTTGTTTTTATCTAATTCATCAATAATCGATTCAACACTTGTTTCTGACAGCAGGAATAAGTTCTCCTCATTGTAAGATAACTTTAGCCTATCAACTCGGTTCTTAAACTGCGACAGTGACTCCTCAGCGGTACAGTACAAAGAAGCAACATCGTGAGATAAACGTGCAACCAGATCGGATAGTAAAGTGGTTTTACCCGCTCCAGGATCGCCTGAAATAATATTAACCGAGCCAGCCGTTAAGCCACCACTCAGTACGCGATCTAATTCACCGATATGAGTCAGTTTCTTTTCTGCTTCAACCGCTTTAACTTCGCTGAGTTTTTTTGCCCCACCGCCCACTTCTCCAGCATAACCAGAAATCGAAGAACGCGCCGAAGCCTTAGCAGATGAAGCATTACTGGTATGCAAACGAACTTCTGCTAAAGTATTCCATGCACCGCATCGACACTGCCCCTGCCAACGTGGGTAGTCCATGCCACAATCATTACATACATATGCTAACTTTGGTGCTTTAGCCATTCATTGACTTCCTACTCTATAATTGACTTCAAATAATATATTGGTGCGATCATAATCAATTACCTTAAGAACATAATCACAACAATAGACTATAAATGTCTCTATACTTAAATATCTCATTACATAGACTTAAACTATGAATTACGGTAAAATCTTAGCCGATCCACACGTCATAAAATGCTGATTTATCGCGCCTCCTGCACTGTATTACAGCAACCAACCTGACATACATTAACCATTTACTCTAACAGAAAAATATGCAGCCATCTGAAATTCTCTCATTAGCTGAACGCCTCATTCCTGTCTACAATGCGAAAGATTTTGAGTACGTTTTATCTCAATTAACAACAGGAGAATCTCCTTCAGTTAAACTGTTAGTTAAAATGGAATTAAAGCGCATCATGGCACCTTGTTCAAAAAGTATCGACCTTCGTGGCCGAGTACAAGGTGAATGCCGTGAGTATGAATTAAATGATAAGATTCATTGGCTTGATGATGTGGCCTTCAATGCTTACCACAAAAGTATCAAACGCTATGGTAGCTATACTGAAGGGGTTTGGGAAACCTTAATAAATACCCGTAATAATTTTCGTGTAATGCATCAAAATGAAGTTAAAACAAAGCAGATTAAACTGACCAACCCAAACAGCCCTTATGAAGCTGAAGTGATCACACTTGGCTATGAATTTAAACGTCAAGAAAATCGCTTAAAAGTCGTTTCTCAAGTCAATATAACCTTACCTAGAAACCAAAAAATCCATGGTCTAAGTATCGATCTATCTTGCTCTGGTGCAAAATTCAAAGTACCCCGTGCATTTAAATATAATTTAGGTGATGTCATAGAGGTCAACTTTGTCGCACTCGCTAAAAAGTCGAACATCGAAGGTATCAACAACACCTTTGAATATCGCATTGTTGGGATTGAAGAAGCCAGTGATAATGACTCAATAAAGTATTTACGAGCTTTAAGGCTTACTGACACTCAAGTTATCGCTCAGGCTATTGAAGAAGCACTAACGACTAACATAAAAAAAACACGCCACGATAATCAAGATAAGATTTTACAAACACGCAGCCGCAGCTATGAACATATTTATCTCAAACACACTTGTAACCTACCCCTTTTCTTTAGTGGTAATGAGTTTAAGTTCGCGCTATTAACCGACAATAATCAATCTATTTGGCAATATTGGCACGATGAACGTAATCAGCAAAGTTTAGGCTCACTATTTACTCCACAGCGAATAAACAATCTAACGCGACAAGGGATGAAAGAAGGCAGTAGTGTCATTTATTCTTTTACTCATGAGCACCAAGATAAAACCTTATTTTACTCGATGATGCTACCTGAGGCCTCACGAGAACAGCGCCAACTTTTCTGGCATATTGGTGCAAAGCGCTCAAGTTGGCGAGCTTTCCGCTTATCCATTTTTGAGTTAAGCCCAAAAGAAACGGAATCTCTCGCTAAGCACTCTGTCGATTTAGCTAATAATGCTGACAATCTTACGCATTGTGGCATTTTACAAGAGATCAGCACTGAACAATCAGCACAAGATTATTTACTGACTGAGAAACCTCGTATTGCGAGCAGTGAACTTAATAAATTTCGCCATACAAGGCAGATCATAGGTCAACCACAAGGGCTTTATTTCGACGCACAAACTCGACGTAAAGAACCCCGTTATCAATTTAGCTCTCCTTTAGTTATTACGACATCAAAGTCGCAACAGAGTACAGGAACGACCATTGATCTATCTAAGCGTGGACTCTACTTATCGCTTGATAATCCATTAACACTAAAAAATGGTGATGTGGTTGATATTAATTTCAAAGAGCTGCAAAACTACAATAATAAGCTACCTCTGCATAATGTACCTTATGAAGTCATCAGAATTAGCCCTGATGGTAAACAGGTACAATTGGTGATTGAATATAGCTCTGAAGTGCAAAAAATCACGGCTTTCTTCCAAGCACTTATTGAGCATAATCAAGAAAAGTTACTTGAAAAAGAAGAGCAACTGCCCAATTACGAACTACTTGAAATCTTACATCACTTACTTTTAGCGAGAGTGACCAGTGCACCGATTTTTATCGATAAATTTGAAAATAGCATAAGAACCAAAGCAATTGGGATAAACCCACCACTACGCAAACACCTAATGTTGCTATCCAAGCTAGGGCATGAACAAAGGCTATCTTTAGAGCCGATCTTTAAAGGTCGTTCAAATACCTTGCTTGCTGCTCCAATGAAGAGAATTGAAGGTGCAGAGCCACAGCATCATGAAATCTATCTCGCTGCAGTAAAAAATGGCGACACAATAAAATCAATACATACTTATCTCAGTAGTGATTTTAAACAGGTTAGTGACCGGATTCGTTTTATTAAAAAAGCGAAACAACTGGGAGAGATCCACGTTTTACGGATATCAACAGCTCCAATATTCAACCCTCTCACCTCTTTGCTGCAAGCTGATATAAATGAGTTAACGCAAATCAGTATGTATCAGGCAGGAAAGTTAGAAAATGAAATTTTGGCCATGATTGGATACAGTGAAATTGATAATATCACTGAAGAAGTCTTAATTCGTCTTGAACTAACTTAACTTAGTTATATAGTAGAATCGTGAGCCTAAGATGCAACCTTAGGCTCATTCATACCATGATTACGGTTTTGGCTGCCAACTAACTTTTTTCTGCTGAGCAAGTACGCCGGATAAGATACAAAGAACCCCACCTAAACCAGAAAAACGTACGGCGGCTTGTGCTGCATGCTCCACTGCTGGTTTTGCATGATAAGCGATTCCCAAACCAGCTGTTGTCATCATAACGAGATCATTAGCCCCATCACCAACCGCGAGTGTGTTATGAACTTCAATCTCGTACTTATCAGCCAGCTCAACTAAAATATCAGCCTTGGTTTGTGCAGAAACAACATCACCAATAAGCTTACCGGTTAATTTACCATCAATGATTTCTAATTGGTTTGATTGAGCAAAATCGAGATCTAAAGTATCTTGAAGGTAATCGGAAAAATAGGTAAAACCACCGGATGCAATTGCCGTTTTCCAGCCCAGTGATTTAAGCGTATTAACCAATTCTTCTAGGTCCGGCATAAAAGGCAGTCCTGAACGAACTTGCTCTAATATGCTCGCATCTGCACCTTTTAAAGCGCCAACTCTTTGACGTAAACTCTGTTCAAAATCGAGCTCACCTTGCATCGCTTTTTCAGTAATATTAGCAACCATTTCACCGACGCCTGCTAATTTTGCGATTTCATCAATACACTCAATTTGTATGGCCGTTGAGTCCATATCCATAACAATAAGGCCAGGTCTTGATAAATCAGGAACCTCTGATAAGCTCGCATAATCTAACTTGATTGACTGCAAAAACTGCTCATGTGCTGCAGTTAACTCACCGGCCATTAAAGCCACTTCATAATACCCGACTTTCCATACATCTAAAATCTGGCTATTCTTGTTTACAGATAAATCCATTTGATCAAAATATTGAGGATCTAAGTATTCAGAAAAAACAATCCAACTACCTTTTGATCTTACCAATGGGCTTACCGCTATCACTTCTGGCAAACGTTTTTGTAATGAAGTATGCTTTTTTATGGGTAAAGCTTGTAAAACATCCATGATTCTAATTCCTTATTAACCTAACAAGACGTTAACCTATTGCAATTTAAAAACGCAAGTCTCAATATGTATAAAATGCTAATTTCTTCAATTTTTCCTCTTAATTGGACACACGTATATGATAGATGACTCTCTATTCTCAATTCGAAATGCACTTCGTGTGATCACACTTATAGTAATTGGCGGGTTATTTTTCTTCACCATAAAAAATAGCGCAATGATCAGTAAGGGAAATGAGCAAATCCAAGCTAGGCAGCTAGAAACATTAACCAAGGTATTAAGCTCACAAGCTGCATTATCAGCTAGTACGATGATCGCAGAGCAAGATCAAGAGCGCTTACTGCTACTCACCAATCAACTCGCACAAGATCGACTGGTATTTGATGCAACAATTTATGATGCAGAAGGCATTCGACTTGCATCGAGTGACGGGGCTATGTCGGCAAGAGAAGTGCTAGGGCTAGATACACCTTTATCAACCGCAAGTATTGGTCGCCAGCAATTAGTGGAACCGGTATTTAGTAACCATGCCATTATTGGCTTTGTGCGACTTACCTTTGAAACAGGTAAGGTCACAGCCATATCCGATCACCATTACCGAAAAAGTGATCGCAATATGTATATCATGCTCTTAATGAGCTTTCTGACAGGTATTATGCTCATATTAGTTGCTTACAATAAGCCAAGAAGACCTCAAGAAAATTTACTTCTTAGAAGTCACACATAGATAAAAGGCCTCGATATGACTATCGAGGCCTCATTTTTAGCTTAACAACTATCTGTAAAATACTAGCTGAGATTAGTATTATAGAAAATTCGTTCCATAATCCATCGCGGATACACCAAAGTAGTGCGCTAAACTTTGTCCAATGTCGGCGAAAGTATCGCGACGACCTAGAGAGCCTGCTGGCACGTTATGACCATAAACAATCACTGGGATATGTTCACGAGTATGGTCACTACCAGGCCAAGTTGGGTCACAACCATGATCTGCAGTAAGAATTAGCACATCGTCTTCTTCCATCATATCAATGATTTCATTAATACGACTATCAAAATACTCTAGTGCGGCTGCATAACCTGCAACATCACGACGGTGTCCATAGGCCGAATCAAAGTCAACAAAGTTAGTAAATACAATCGTGTTATCACCAGCGGCTTTGATCGCTTCTTTCGTTGCATCAAACAGCGCAGGAATCCCGGTTGCTTTTGTTTTCTGAGTAATACCACAACCGGCATAAATATCAGAAATTTTACCAATAGAGTGAACGTCACCACCCTTCTCGTCGACTAGCTTTTGCAGTACGGTTGCTGCAGGTGGCTCAACCGATAAATCACGACGATTACCTGTTCGTTCAAACTGACCTTTACCAGAACCAATAAACGGACGAGCAATAACACGACCGATATTATAACTTTCCAATTCTTCACGAGCGATTTGGCACAGATCCAGTAAATTTTGTAGACCAAACGTTTCTTCATGACAAGCAATTTGGAAAACAGAATCAGCAGAGGTATAGAAAATTGGCAAGCCCGTTTTCATATGCTCCTCGCCTAATTCATCCAGAACCTGTGTTCCTGATGCATGGCAGTTACCTAAGTAGCCTGATAAACCAGCACGCTTTAAAATGCTATCTGTCAGCGCTTTAGGGAAGCTATTTTCCTTCTCTGTAAAGTAGCCCCAATCAAATAAAACGGGAACACCTGCAATTTCCCAGTGACCTGATGGTGTATCTTTGCCAGATGACAGTTCAGCGGCATGCCCATAAGCACCGATAACTTCAACGTGTGTATCCATACCTGGAGCAAAGTGACCTGTCGACTCTTTATGAGCCATCGCCAAACCGAGCTTAGAAAGGTTTGGCAATGTTAGTGGCCCTTTACGGTCGGCGTTGTCAGCTAATCCCTTTTCACAATGTTCAGCAATATGACCCATAGTATCTGAGCCAACATCACCAAACTTAACTGCATCCGCAGACTCGCCAATACCAAATGAATCTAAAACTAAAATAAATGCTCTTTTCATCGTATTCACCAACTAATTGCTATGACGGTGCTTATTTGTGCACGCTTTATCTACACGTCTTCAGAACGGATCTGGCGATAAACATCTGGCGTTGCCTGATACTCTCCACCCACTGTAATCGCGCTTTGTAATGCTTTGGCTGCTTCTTGCCACTGCTCTTCATTGCGAGCGTGGATCACCGCTAGCGGCTTATCTGCACTTGCGATCTCACCTAAGCGAATGAAGTTATCGAAACCAACGGCATAGTCAATGCTATCTGCAGCAACACGACGACCACCACCCATACCAACAACAGCCATGCCAATAGCACGTGTATCCATCGCTGATACTACGCCACTTTGTTGTGCAAATACTGGCTTAATAATATCTGCTTTTTCTAGGTAGCTATCGTAGTTTTCAACAAAGTCCGCAGGGCCACCAAGACCAGCAACCATCTTGCCAAAACACTCGGCTGCTTTACCGTTATCTAGCACTGTCATTAGCTTCTCACGCGCTTCAACAGAGTCTTTAGCTAGATTGGCCAGCACTAACATTTCTGCACATGAAGCCAGTGTTATTTCCAGCAAGCGAGGATTACGGTATTGACCCGTTAGAAAGTCAACCGCCTCTCTAACTTCTAATGCATTACCTGCTGATGAAGCCAACACTTGGTTCATATCCGTAAGAATCGCTGTCGTCTTTGTACCTGCGCCATTAGCAACAGCCACAATCGATTTAGCTAGCTCTTCTGAAGTTTCATAGGTAGGCATAAATGCACCAGAACCAACCTTAACATCCATCACAAGAGAGCCAAGACCTGCTGCTAGTTTTTTAGAAAGAATTGAAGCTGTGATCAGTGAAATATTATCCACTGTTGCTGTGATATCACGTGTGGCATAAACACGCTTATCAGCCGGAGCAAGATCACCTGTTTGACCAATAATAGCCACACCAGCATCCTTGGTTACTTGACCAAAGACATCGTTCGTTGGAGTAATGTTATAACCTGGAATCGACTCTAACTTATCCAGTGTTCCGCCAGTATGGCCTAAACCACGACCAGAAATCATTGGAACAAAACCGCCACATGCTGCGACCATAGGACCAAGCATTAAAGACGTTACATCCCCAACACCACCGGTTGAATGCTTATCAACAATTGGACCACCAAAGTTCATGTGTTCCCAATCAATAACCATGCCTGAATCACGCATTGCACAAGTTAATGCAATACGTTCAGGCATCGTCATTTCATTAAAAAAGATAGCCATTGCAAATGCGGCAATTTGACCTTCTGAAACGGTCTCATCGGCTACACCTTGAATAAAGAAGTTAATTTCTTCTGTGCTAAGTACTTCATTGTCGCGTTTTTTACGGATAATTTCTTGAGGTAGATACATTAGATCCTCCCAAACTCATTTGAGCATAATGATAAAGTAAAGAGGTAATGTGGAGTGGCAATACACCACTCCATTAAACAGACTAATTGTAATTAGTACGCTGCAGGATCTGCAGTTTGATCTGTTACTTCTAATGTATTAAGTAGGTTTGTTAGTAAGCTGGAAGCACCAAAACGGTAGTGCATGTTATCAGCCCACTCAGCGCCTAGTAGCTCATCAGCCATTGCTAGGTAAAGCGCTGCATCTTCTGCTGTACGTACGCCACCAGCTGGTTTGAAACCAACCGTTTTTGCTACACCCATATCACGGATAACTTCAAGCATCATACGTGCAAACTCAGGCGTTGCGTTAACAGGAACTTTACCTGTTGAAGTTTTGATAAAGTCAGCACCAGCTTCGATACAAATTTGAGAGGCTTTTTTGATCAACCCTTCTTCTTTTAATTCGCCAGTTTCGATGATCACTTTAAGTGTAATATCACCACAAGCTGCCTTACACTGCTTGACAAGCTCAAAGCCAACTTCTTCGTTACCAGACATTAGCGCTCGGTATGGGAATACAACATCAACTTCATCTGCACCGTAAGCAACTGCTGCTTTAGTTTCCGCAACAGCGATAGCAACATCGTCATTACCGTGTGGGAAGTTAGTTACAGTAGCAATACGTACTTCTGGCGTACCTTGCTCACATAGTGTCTTTTTCGCAATAGGGATAAAGCGAGGGTAGATACAGATCGCTGCTGTATTACCTACTGCTGTCTTAGCATCGTGACAAAGTGCGATAACCTTTTCGTTAGTATCATCGTCATTTAATGTCGTTAAATCCATAAGTTTAAGTGCACGTAAAGCTGCTGCTTTTAAATCGCTCATTTCTATCTCCGATCAATATATTCAATAGTTAGCTACTTTGCCTTTCACCATCTAAGTAAGTGAAATAAGCACAGTAACAACAAATGAACGGACTTGGTTCCTTGAAGACTTAACTCCCCTAGAAAAAGAGTTAATTGCTATCCTTGTCACCGCACAGTTAGTCTGTTTGGTTTTATGCACCACTGTAAATTGCTGGGTGTCTAACTTGTATAGAAATAACTTAACTCCTTTAAGTCATTTTAACTACATCTATACATTATAGGTCTTTCTTCATAAACGGTAGTGCTGATACAAAACGCAAACGGTTTACATCTAAAAAAACAAAAAAACCCCGCAGCAATTTCTTGCTACGGGGTTCTATTCAGTGACGTCTATATAATCTAACTCAGCTTTCGATTAGAAAGATAAGAAGAAGCCAGCGATAGTCGCTGCCATCAAGTTAGATAAAGTACCAGCGATAACCGCTTTAACACCCATGCGAGCGATGTCAGAACGACGGTTAGGAGCAAGACCACCTAAACCACCAAGTAGAATCGCAACAGAAGAAAGGTTAGCGAAACCACAAAGTGCGAATGCAATGATTGCTTGAGTTTTCTCAGTCATTACTTGACCAGTTGCCGCTACAACTTGAGCGTTCTCACCAACGTAAGGAACAAAGTTTAGGTAAGCAACGAATTCGTTAACAACCGTCTTTTGACCTAGGAAAGTACCCGCAATTGTTGCCTCTTCCCAAGGAACACCAATGATGAATGCAAGTGGCGCAAATACCCAACCAAGAATCAATTCTAATGTTAAGTTTTCCATACCAACCCAACCACCGATACCGCTTAGGATACCGTTGATTAGAGCAATCAAACCGATGAATGCTAGTAGCATTGCACCTACGTTTAGAGCAAGTTGTAGGCCAACTGAAGCGCCACCAGCTGCAGCGTCAATTACGTTCGCTGGTTTTTCATCTTCAGCGATATCGTTATCATTGAAGTCTTGAAGAGGCTCATCAGTTTCTGGTTTGATGATTTTAGCAAAAAGTAGACCACCAGGAGCTGCCATGAAAGAAGCCGCTACTAGGTACTCTAGTGGTACACCCATTGATGCATAACCTGCTAGTACACCACCAGCAACAGATGCTAGACCACCACACATTACAGCAAACAGCTCAGATTGAGTCATTTTTGGTACAAACGGACGAACCACTAGTGGTGCTTCAGTTTGACCAACGAAAATGTTCGCTGCTGCTGACATTGATTCCGCACGAGAAGTACCTAGTGCTTTTTGAAGACCGCCACCAAGAATCTTGATAACCCACTGCATTACACCAATGTAGTAAAGTACAGAGATAAGTGCAGAGAAGAAGATTAGTGTAGGTAGAACTTGGAAAGCAAAAATGAAACCAATACCGTCAACTGAGAAGTTAACTAAGCTTCCGAATAGGAAACCTGTTCCATCTTTACCGTAATCGATAACATTACCAACACCAGCAGAGAAGCCAGCAAGTAAATCGCGACCCCAAGGGATGTAAAGTACAAACGCACCTAGTGCGAATTGGATAGCAAAAGCGCCACCCACAGTTCTTAAATTAATTGCTTTGCGGTTGTCTGATAGTAGGACAGCGATAGCGATTAACGCTACCATGCCGACTAGGCTCATAAACATGCTCATGGTTTATGACTTCCTTATTAAGTTATTTATTGGCGAGTAACAAAGTGTGGTGCTGATAAAGCGTGGCAATTATACGCATGCCCCCATCAATAAAGTAATGGGGCTCTCACACTTTATGACCTCATCCGACAGACATTGAGTCATAAATGCGATCCAGATCACACAAGCAAACGAGTGCATTCATCATTTATACATTTAGATTGGAGTGATTTCACATATTTTTAATGCTTGGTGACTATTTTTCCACAAGGCTAAAGAAACCGTTTGCGCTGACTCCATACGCAACAACACGAGTTCTTTAAGCACTAATGGGAGATATTTAGGGTGATTGTTTAACCCTTGATAACCACAAATTGGCATATCAGGAGCATCCGTTTCAAGTACTAAAGCCGATAGCGGTAGTTGCGCTATTGCCTTTCTTGTTTTTGCTGCTCTAGGGTAAGTAATGCTTCCTCCCACTCCGATGAAAAAGCCCATTTTCACCCACTCCATTGCTTGCTCAAAACTGCCAGTAAAGCCATGCAAAATCCCCCCACATGAAAATTTATGCCGCTTAATTATCTGTATAAGTCGGTTGTGTGACTTACGGCAATGCAGAATTAAAGGTAGCTTATAGTCAATGGCGAGTAAAATTTGCGTACTTAATATCTCTTCTTGAACACTTTGGCTAACCTCAGAAGAAAAATCTAAGCCACACTCCCCAATGGCAACACATCGTGGATCTCTCTTCACTAATTGGCGCTGCAATGACGATATTTGTTGGTGATAATTCGAATCAATAAAGCGTGGATGGATGCCCAATGCATAATAAATGCCTACATACCTGCTCGATAAATCCATCACTCGCTGCCAATTTGAGCTATCAACACTCGGCAAAACGATTTTCTGTACCCCTGCTAGCTGAGAACTTTGATATTCACGTTCAAAATCAGGTGCAAAAACATCAAAATCAAAATGGCAATGTGTATCAAACAACACAGCAATAATCCTTATACTTTCAATAGCTTCAGAAACGTAAAAAGCGTCTACTGTATAAACAATAGACGCTTTATGTCCTGCTGCCAATCATCCTCTGCTAAAATTAGTCAAACGATGAAAAACTCCAGCTTTTATCACATTAATTAGTGCTCGCGTGTCGCACGGAATTCAACTTCAGGGAATCTTTCTGAGGCTAAGTTCAAGTTCACCATTGTTGGAGCTATGTACGATAAGTTATCACCACCATCGAGTGCTAGGTTAGCTTGGCTCTTACGCTTAAACTCTTCAAGCTTCTTCGCATCCCCACACTCAACCCAACGAGCGGTTGCGACATTAACGCCTTCATAAATCGCTTCTACGTTGTATTCTGCTTTTAAACGCGCAACAACAACATCAAACTGAAGAACACCAACCGCACCAACGATCAAGTCGTTATTTTGCAGAGGACGAAAAACTTGTACAGCACCTTCTTCTGATAACTGAACAAGACCTTTTAGCAACTGCTTTTGCTTTAGCGGATCACGTAAGCGAATACGGCGGAATAATTCAGGAGCAAAGTTAGGGATACCAGCAAATTTCAAGTTCTCACCTTGTGTAAAGGTGTCACCAATTTGAATCGTACCATGGTTATGCAAACCGATAATATCACCAGCATACGCTTTCTCAGCACGCGTACGGTCACCCGCCATAAACGTAACAGCATCAGAGATACTAACGTTTTTGCCAGTGCGCACATGGTTCATTTTCATGCCTTGTGTGTAAGTACCAGAAACGATACGCATAAAGGCAATACGGTCACGGTGCTTTGGATCCATGTTTGCTTGGATTTTAAATACAAAACCAGAAAACTTCTCTTCCGTTGCTTCAACTTCACGCTCATTAGCTTTACGTGTTTGAGGTGCTGGAGCCCACTTAGTCAGACCATCAAGCATATGATCAACACCAAAGTTACCCAGTGCCGTACCAAAGTATACTGGCGTTAATTCACCGGCTAGGAATAGCTCTAGATCAAACTCAGGGCAAGCACCCATAACTAACTCAAGTTCATCACGCACGCTCGCTGCCAGGTCTTCACCAACAGCAACGTCTAATTCTGGGTTATCAAGACCTTTAATGATGCGAACATCTTGGATCTCATGACCATGACCAGATTCATATAAAATCGTCTCATCACGGTGAATATGATAAACACCCTTAAATTCTTTACCACAACCAATAGGCCATGAAATTGGCGCACAAGCCATGCCGAGTTCACTTTCTACTTCATCCAATACTTCCATTGGATCACGAACATCACGGTCAAGTTTGTTCATAAAGGTAACGATAGGCGTATCACGTAAACGGGTAACTTCCATCAATTTGCGCGTACGGTCTTCGACACCTTTTGCCGCATCAATAACCATTAGACATGAGTCAACAGCCGTTAACGTACGGTAAGTATCTTCTGAGAAGTCTTCGTGCCCAGGAGTATCTAGTAGGTTAACCAAGCAATCATTATAAGGAAACTGCATTACCGAAGTGGTTACCGAGATACCACGTTCTTTTTCCATTTCCATCCAGTCTGATTTTGCATGCTGGTTAGAACCACGGCCTTTTACTGTGCCCGCTTTTTGAATTGCGTTGCCGAATAAAAGAACTTTTTCAGTAATCGTTGTTTTACCCGCATCAGGGTGCGAGATAATAGCGAAAGTTCTACGTTTAGATACTTCACCAATAAAAGGGGTATTTGACATTAATCTGGTCTTCTTTAGGTGTGACTTCGATGAAACGAATCAAGTTGGGCATATTTTCGCTTATATTTACCTCAGGAGCAAATTTACCTGCTTTGAGAAATAAGATTAATCAGAAGAAAATATAGCTCATAATAATCGCATCTTCTTGCCCACGCTCTGTTGGGTAATAATTTCTGCGGCGATCAACCTCATTAAATCCTTGAGATTCATATAGATTGAATGCTGGTAAATTACTCTCTCGTACCTCTAGCCAAGCACTATCGGCATCCGCTTGTTGGCAAGTTTCTAAAAAGAACTCTGTTAATGCTAAACCAAGCCCTTGCCTGTGCTTTGCTGGATCGATCGCAATATTAAGCAGTGTCACCTCACCAATGATGTTCTGCGCATAAAAGTAGCCGACTAACTGCTCATTTTGAAACATGCCGTAATGGCAAGCGCCACGACTCGCTAAGTCATTAATCATATTTTGCGACCAAGGGTGACTATGAGCACTCTGCTCAATTCTCCACACCTCTGGTAAGTGTTCCGCTTCTAATTTTTTAAACGTATTAATCATAAGCACAAATCTGCTGCCACAAGGCGCGGCGTTGTTGGTTATTACCCTCAATGTCAGATAATAACGGTGTATTAAGGCATTGGTGAGAAGTCTCTATCGAATTTTCACAACCAGCAAACCATAGCCATTTAACTTCACTCAATTGACAATTTGCTAGCTGCTCTGGCGTAATGTATAAAGCCTGTTCGAGCGTCAGTTTCATACTTTTCAATACTCGCTCAAACATGAGAGCAAGTTCTCCTTCTGGAGACACTGGCGAAATAAATAGAAGTTGGCAACTTGCTGGTAACTCTATCGGCTTCGTTACATAGCCCGATAAACGCTCAGGATGAATTAGATCCCAACGCGCGATTCCCATTTCTTGTAGGTATTGCTCTGTCGTAGAAGGCATGCTGTTGAACCCATCGAAACTAAAAAAAGAGGCCGAATAAAGCCTCTCATTTATCTCTATTATTGATATGTTGTTGACTAAACTAAATCTGAAAACTCAGAGCGATAGTTGATCAAGCCTTGATGCTCATCGAGTGAATAATTATCAACACCAAGAATTAAAAATGCTTCGCTTGGCACTTCCCATTCGCAACGTAAGTTATACTCACTCGCGGGTTTAAAGCCAAATCGAGTATAGAAGTCAGGATCACCTAATACAACACAAGCTGGATAGCTAAAGTCTTGCAACATGATCAATGCTTCTTGGATCAATTTAGACGCAACACCTTGCTGGCGATATTCTTTTTTGACAGAGAGTGGAGCAAGTCCTTGCCAGTTAATGTCCTGTCCCTCTACGGTAACAGGGCTAAACATCACATGACCAATAACTTCACCATCATCAGAGCAAGCAACAAGAGATAACGTTAATTGAGAGTTCTCTCTTAACTTCATTACCAAGTTTGCCTCTGCTTCTGTATCAAAAGCGGCTTTTACTAAGCGGTCAATCGCAAGAATATCAACGGGTGCTTCAGTTCGAATAAGCATTAATTACCTCATTTTGTGTCTGAGAGGATTGTACTCCTTTCTGCACAAAATCAGCTAGTTGATTTATCAATATTTGCAACGGCTTTGGCAAAAGTTCGAGATCAACGCTATCCATTAAGTTTTTCACTTCTAAACCAAGCTCAGTATCCCCTTCGATTTTTAAGCGACGTTGAAAAAACAGCGTATCAGGATCTTCTTTACGACCAACGATCAAAACTAAGTCATTTAAAGCACCACTGAAGCTCACATCTTCTTTCACCGGTTGCTCTGCGACAATTAAGCTTTCATTGCTATAACTTATATACCAGCTTAAATCGATATCAGTTACGGACACTTTTAGCCACTTATCTTCTAAGAACTCAAAGTCACCATCGTCTAATGCTTCTTTAAATACCGTCTCCAAGCCATCAAGCAATACCCTTCTTTGTACCGTTTGTGGTAGCAAGTGAAGTGGTGTTTTTAATAGAGAAGCTGCATTATTAACCAGTTGGTGCCGAACTTTGTTTATCACGCGAGATATCCATTATTTAATACTTTGTAGATTACCAGTATAATGCCCGCCTCTTTCTTGAGCAATACGTCTCTTTCTCTGTTGTTTAGAAAGTAGTGCCCAAAAAGTACGATTAAAAACACATTATCTATGCAACAAAGTGTAAGGCTGCATAGTATCAAACTACAATGACATAAGATGATCTTCATCTATGACAAAAGCCCTTTCTTACTCTTCTACTTAGGTATTAATTGTGAATAGCTTATTCTCCACCAGTAGCTTTAAACAACTGCGCTATCAGCACTTCCTTGAAGTAGAAGTTTATCGACCATATTCACGATTCATGTTTTTTGCGATTTTTATTTTCGCTTGTTTTGCTATCCCTGACTGGGTAACGCTCGAGTCTGATGCTATCCCCATCATTACCGCACGATTGATTTACTCTTTGATTGCCTCATGCATACTTTATCGTGCGACGGTTGTCCGATGGCGTTACTTGCAGTTATCGGAGATATTGTTATTTATTGCTTCTGGATGGATAATTCATTGGGCTGGATATACAGCTTTAATGCAAAACAATAATCACTATCAGGATGGTATACTTTTACTGTTAATATATATTGGCACCTTATCTCGACTATCATTTATTTCATCTTGCATTGCATCCTTCTTTGTTTTTATCCCTTACATGCTATTTTTACACCCTCAGTTGCTCCTAATTGATCCTGCTGATGAAATGAATAAACGCTTTATATTAATCGGCACGACTTTTCTTTGTTTAATCGCTAGTTATCGACGCGAGTTAGAGACTAAGTACCGTTTTGAACAAAAACAGATTCTGCGTAAGCAAACTATCCGCCTTGCTGCAACATCAAAGAAATTAAAAGTAATGAGTGAAACGGATGCATTAACTCAGGCATATAACCGGCACTTTTTAACGACCTGGCTTGATATATATATCACTTTACCAACTCAAAAATATAATACCGTTGCCATGTTAGATATTGACCATTTTAAGCAAATTAATGATCGCTATGGTCATGATGTCGGTGATAAAGTGATCACAGCCATTGCAGCTAAGATTAAACAACACATCCCTAAAAACAGTCTATTTATTCGCTATGGTGGCGAGGAATTCCTACTTTTTTTACAGTTTAATGATAGGTCCGAGGCCTATCAGGTCATTGAAAAATTACGTAATGATATATCTCAATTTGAAATAGCATCTAACCTCAACACCACTATTTCCACTGGTATTTATTACACACAAAACACGACTGTTTTAACACTTGATGCGATAAGTTTTGCCGACAAAGCCCTCTATAAAGCAAAAGATGCTGGGAGAAATTGCACTCACTTTTCTCTTCTATAGATATAAAAGACACTGTAATTAGGGGATAGGTCAAAAAAAGTAGAGTTTGAGATAATACTCTTTTGTATAAAAATGATAAGCTCGTTATAGTGTCTAACATTTACTATTTCATATTTAACAAAATGAAATAAATTATTAATTATAGTATTGGTCGTAAATTGATGCATTATTCACAATTACAACATTGGTTTTCACAGCTAACATCAAATAGTCCGTTTTTATTTGCTATTTTAGACCAACACTACAATTACCACATTGCTAATGATGCTTACTCCGAGCTTTCAGGATTAAGCCAAGCAGAACTGGTTGGCATGAATGATAGCCAAGTATTAGGTGAGCAATTTTTTTCTCAGTTACAGCCTTACTATTTAAGAGCGCTTAATGGCGAGAGCATTGAATCTGAAGTGACTTTGAATGCTACAGATTTAGAAACTAGCCTACATTTTAGCCTATCACCTTTAACTAATAACGATTCTATTGAATACATTGTTTTTCATGCTATCGATATTTCAGAAAAGCAAATCTTAGCTCGCTCACTAGAAGACGCTGAGAATAATTTTACATCACTAACAAATATGTTACCTGATGGGGTAGTTATTATTGAAGATGATTATATATTGTCAGCCAATAATAGCGCTACTCATCTGCTCGGATTCAATTCTCCTGATGAATTATTAGGCGAAGAGTTAAATAGATTATTTATTGATGAAAAAACAAAGTCAGTTTTCAACCTACCCCTTCAATCGTTAATTAATCAATCACCTCTGATATGCCTTACTGGTGCACGATGTGGGATAGAGCGAAGAGTACAATTACTTTGTGAGAAACATGCTACGCAAAATAATACTTTTATTGTGGTTATTAAAAGTGCTGAAATATCGGCAGATATATTAGATAAAAACCCACCAGTAGAAAGTGATCCTCATCGAAACCCTTTGACCAAACTCTATAACCGCTGTGGCTTTACTGCTCGCTTAGAGCATTTAATCAAAGAAAAAACACCGCTCGTTATGCTCTACCTTGATATTGATAATTTTAAAAATATCAATGACTCTCTTGGTCATCATATTGGTGACAAAGTGATCCAAGAAGTTGCCTATAGACTGACAAGATTACTACCGAAAGAGGCTGTTCTCGGTCATTTAGGAGGGGATTCATTTGCAATAATTTTGCCAAACCCTGAACACAATCGAATGGCTGAAGTGCTTTCTGAAAGAATTATCGCCATTATACATCAGCCGTTTAATTTACTGCACTTCAGTAAAAGATTGTCCTGTTCAATCGGTAGTGTAGCCTCACCTGCCGATGGTTCTGATCCTCGTATTTTATTGCAAAATGCCGATACTGCAATGTATGAGGCAAAGGAGCGTGGTCGTAATCGCCTTATAAAATTTAACGACCAAATGAACAAAGAAGCTCGCATGCGTCTTTGGTTAGAAATAGAGTTACAAAAAGCCCTTCAAAACAATGGCTTGGAGGTTTGGTATCAACCTAAAGTCAATGCTAAAGACTTTAGCATTAATGGCGCGGAGGCATTAGTGCGTTGGAAGCACCCAATTGAAGGTTATATTAGCCCTGCATCTTTTATTCCTGTGGCAGAAAAAGCTGGATTAATTGAGCATTTAGGTCGTGTTGTTATGCGCGATGTATTTTCAACGGTTAAGCGCTGGAAGGTGCAAGGTATTTTACCAGGCCGAGTGGCTATCAACCTTTCTCCAGAACAATTTGGCAACCCTCAATTAATTAACTACATTGAGAAGCTTCTACGCTCAACGGAACTCGATGCAAGTTGCATTACCTTTGAGCTGACAGAAAGCGCAGTAATGAGTGATAATAACCATACTTTGCAGATGCTTAATGCCATAAAAAAACTGGGCTTTGCGCTTTCTATTGATGATTTTGGCACCGGCTACTCTTCGCTATCCTATCTTGCGCGCTTTCCGCTTGATGAGTTAAAGATTGATAGAGCATTTATTAAAGATATCGATACATTACCTAAGCAAATTACCGTGATTGAAAATATTATTAATCTTGGTAAATCACTTAATTTAACCGTTGTTGCTGAAGGTATAGAGACACACGAGCAAGCGACATTATTATCAAACCTCAATTGTAATTCTATTCAAGGCTTCCACTTTCATCGCCCGCAACCTAAAGGTGATGTAGAGATCTTATTTGCCCAAAACTTACGTCATAAAAATTAACTGGTTATAGGTATTATCCTTATGGGGTAATTCATAACTTATTCACCTAAACATGGTTTATATCAATTTTGCTATACATGATCCTTCATAAAATGACTGGATATTATTGATAACTATTGGTATTGAGCATATGGAACTTCTATGCCCTGCAGGTAATTTACCTGCTCTTAAAACCGCTATTGACTGCGGTGCTGATGCGGTATACATCGGCTTTAAAGATGATACGAATGCTCGCCACTTTGCTGGGCTCAACTTTACGGGTAAAAAATTGGATCGTGCCGTGCAATATGCTCACGATCATAATAAAAAGATTCATGTTGCCCTCAATACCTTTGCCCACCCCGATGGCTTTGAACGCTGGACTAATGCTGTAGATAAAGCTGCCGATATTGGTGTGGATGCGCTCATTGTGGCTGATATTGCTGTACTTGAGTATGCTGCAAGCAAATACCCAGATCTCGAACTACACTTATCTGTTCAAGCCTCAGCGACTAACATTGCTGCTATTGATTTTTATAAAAAGAACTTCAATGTAAAACGTGTTGTCTTACCTCGTGTACTTTCTATTCATCAGGTAAAGCAGCTTTCCCGTAACATTACTTCGGATGTTGATCTTGAAGTCTTTGCCTTTGGTAGCTTATGCATCATGGCGGAAGGTCGCTGCTACCTATCATCATATATGACGGGTGAGTCACCAAATACTGTTGGCGCTTGCTCTCCTGCCAAATATGTTCGTTGGCAGGAAACAGAAACAGGTCTGGAGTCACGCTTAAATGACATCCTGATCGATCGTTATGGCATGGGCGAAAATGCCGGTTATCCGACACTATGTAAGGGCCGTTTTGATGTTGAAGTTGATGGTGATAAAAAACGCTACCATGCACTAGAAGAGCCAACTAGCCTCAATACATTGTCCATGCTACCTGAACTTTTTGCGGCAAACGTTGCCTCAGTAAAAATTGAAGGTCGCCAGCGTAGCCCAGCTTATGTAGAGCAAGTAACAAGAACCTGGCGCGCAGCTATCGATCGTTACCAAGCTAACCCTGAAGGCTATCATGTTGATCCTAAATGGGATAACACCCTTGCAAATGTATCAGAAGGCACACAAACAACACTCGGTGCCTACCACCGTAAATGGCAATAAAAGGGATTAAAAATGGATAAATCAATGAAATATGCATTAGGTCCTTTGCTTTACTTTTGGCCGCAACAAGATGTTGAAGATTTTTATCAACAAGCAAAATCTAGCTCTGCCGATATCATCTATTTAGGTGAATCTGTTTGCTCAAAGCGTAGAGAAATTAAGCCAAAACAATGGCTTGATATTGCCAAAGATTTGTCATCTACCGGTAAGCAAGTTGTATTGTCTACCATGGCATTACTTGAAGCACCAAGTGAAGTCAATGTGATGAAAAAGTACATCGATAATGGTGACTTTGCCATTGAAGCAAATGATGTTTCAGCAATTCAATTGGCGGCAGAGAGTAAGGTTCCTTTCATCGTAGGTCCTGCAGTTAATACCTATAATGCACACACTCTTAACCTATTCTTAAAGCAAGGCATGACTCGCTGGTGTATGCCTGTCGAGTTATCAAGAGAGTGGCTAAGCCAAGTTTTAGCTCAGTGTGATGATCTGGCAATTCGTGATAAGTTTGATGTGGAAGTCTTTAGCCATGGCTACCTTCCTCTTGCCTATTCCGCTCGCTGCTTTACAGCAAGAGCAGAAAATAAAGCTAAAGATGACTGCCAGACATGCTGCATTAAGTACCCAACCGGCTTACAAGTTGATAGCCAAGAGGGGCAATCTGTTTTCAATCTTAATGGCATTCAAACTCAATCGGGTTATTGCTACAACCTGATTAATGATCAAGTAAATATGAAAGGTCTAGTTGACGTTGTACGTTTAAGCCCACTTGGTCTAGATACTTTCGATCAATTAGATAAATTTAAAGCCAATCAAAATGGTCAAGCTCCTGCAATTATTACCGATCGCCAATGCAATGGCTACTGGCATCAATTAGCTGGTCTAGACATTAAAAATCTATAATACACATCGTGGAAGGTTGTGATCAGAACTCACTGATCACAACTCACTTTATTGACTGGTATTCACATCAGGATCTGCAGATAAGGCTTTTACATCCCGCCACATCATCACTATAACCACGATTGTTAGTGCGATATTAGACAATGGATAAGCAAGCCAGATCCCTTCGATTCCCCACGATTGTGGCAATAAATATAAAAACGGAATTTGGATGAGTACATTACCTAGCGTTACAAACAGAGCTTTTGAACTCATTGCAATAGACTGATAATACGCAGCGCAAACCACAAGAAAGCCATCCAAAAATAACGCAAAAAGATGTAAACGAAGACCTAATGCCGCCTGATGAATTAAGCTTGCATCATCAGAATTAAAAATGCTCACGATCGCTCTCGGATCGATGTTCAAACCAATAACAAAAATAATCCCCCCGACAACTGCGCTTATCATGGCGACTTTCAGTAAGCGGTTCACGTTACTAATATTCTTTGCGCCATAATTATAGCTAGCAAGCGGCTGCATACCGTTAGCTATCCCTTCAATAATGAGGTAATAAATAATGACAATATAACCAACGATAGCGTATGCCCCAACCCAACCTATATCACCATAATAAGCAAATAGACCGTTATGCACGGCTATCATAATCGAGCCATAAGCGTACATAAAAAGACTAGATAAGCCGATAGTGATAATTCTAGATGCAAACCTAAAGTGAAATTTTAAATCGCTAATTTTTAGTCGTAACGTTGCTTTCGATGTAAAGAAGTACAAAACACCACATAATGTCACCACCATTTGCGCAATACCGGTGGCTATCGCTGCTCCCTTTAACTCCCAACCTAAATACGCAATGAAGAGGTAATCTAAAATTATATTCACTAACGCGCCGATAACCATCAAAACAGTCGCGAAATTAGGGCTATTATCATTACGTAATAAAAATGGGAAAGCAATTGAGCCTAATGAGAATACGCTCGCTACTATTAAGATCTCTAAATACTGCATACCGAGATCATAAACGCGCCCTTCCGCTCCCTGCCACAACAAAAAATCATCAGAGCAAAGCCATAAAATACCCGCGACGATTGGAGATAAAATGCCTAGCATCGTTATTCCCGTCGCTAGGATCTGTTTTGCGCCTTTTTTATCTTGTCGCCCAAGTCGAATCGATGTCATCGCACCAGCACCGACACCAACCATCATGCCAATGCCGAGTATGACGCCTAGCACAGGCCAAGCGACATTAATCGCTGCCAACCCTTGCGCACCGACGTAACGACCAATGAAAATACCATCAACGACTTGGTATAAGCCATTCACTAACATGGCAGCAACGGTAGGTATGGTATAACGCCAAAACTGTCGATAAATTGATTTATGCATCGCTATCACTTCATAGAATTAGTGCTAATTTAGTTAACCAAGCTAATTAAATTATAAAAATAAATGGGCTAAACTGAAGCAGTGGCTTTCGCTAATAATGCCTCTAACTGCTTTGTTTCTTCCGCGTTTAGTTTTTTCTTCAACACATCTGCCATTAACATATAAACTTCACTTTCTTGCTTTAATGCCTCTTGCGCCATTGCTGTTAATTCAATGCGCTTTGAACGAGCATCTTCCATACAAGGTCTGCGTAATACTAACCCTTTCTTTTCTAAACGCTTTGTCATATTAGTCGCGGAGGGTTTTGTCACTTGCAGCTCTGATGCAAGATCGGTTAAGCGAATTGAAGGTTGTGCGTTCTGCACCACTTTTAAATAGTCATATTCATTAAAGCTTAATAGCGAAAAAGGGTCATCTTTACAGTGTGTTCGCCAAATTTTAGCGGCAAATCGCTCTATCTTTTCTAGCGTGAAACCTAAGCTCATCTATTTACCTCAAAATATAGTTAGCAAGGATAACTATATTAATCTGTTATCACAAAAAAGCAATGATTTATAATGGCTATATAATTGATTCTTCTGTATTAAATATCACAGTCATTAATGGGCATAAATGCCCATGACTAAAAGAGTATCTCTATATATTGTCTAATTAAGTTGCTGCTCTTTGCGCATCTCTTGCAGATCATCGTATATACGCCCTAACTCAATAAAGGCATAGCGATGTTCGACATACTCATAAACATTAAAAGAGATCGCAAGTTTATACAGTGAAATCGCGTTAGCAAAATCACCTTCCATTTGGTAGCGCTTGCCTAGATAATAGTACGTTTCGGTTAGTCGCTGGGCTAATATAGTATTATCTCTTGTGCCTTGTAAAATAGCTTTAAAAGCCTGCTGCTCACTAATATCTTCGAGCATGATCGCAACTAAAACCCAGCCCCAATCATCACTTCTATTTTCATATTTCGTTAGCAGGTCATTTTCAGCGGCAATAGGGTCGATTTCCGATTGAATAATATACAACCAGAGCGCATTAAATGGATCATCAGAGTAGCGATTATAATGTGCCTGCATCTCTTCAAATGCGAGCTGGTTTCTTTCACCAAAATGCAAAGCAATCGCTCGATTACGCTCGGCATAATAATTGGTAGGATCTAACTCTAAAGTGGAATCAAAAGCTTCATAGGCAGCATCAAACTCCGCTTCTTGAGTATATAACACCCCTAGCATATTAAAAATATCAGGCTGAGCTGGGTCTAATGCTAATGACTGATTAAAATCTAAACGAGCAAGATTTCTTAAACCAACACTATCGTAATAACTCCCTCGCTCATAAAACATTTGTGCTCGAACATCTTCGGCTAGATCTGGGCGCTGTAAAAACTGGCTTAAACGTGCAATTTGGACCTCTTGTTGAACGCTAGGCTGCAAAGGGACTGACATTGGTGGATAAACCCACTGGTTCTCAATATTTGATTGTGAGGCACAGCCTGTGAGCAATACCATCAAAAATAGACTTACGGTTTGAAACCATTTCACAAATAATCACTCCTGTTAACACGCATAATAGATCTATCAAATCAGTTCTTTAGTATAGGCACAAAAAAAGGGGAACGATAAACGTTCCCCCTTTATAACATGATTTCGATCGTGTGGGCTATGATAAACCCACAAATCATAATCTAGCTAATTAAGCTTCAGGTGCTGCTGCATCTTCAGCTGGTGTTTCTACCGCTTCTTTCATGCTCAGACGAACACGGCCTTGGCGGTCAATCTCTAGTACTTTAACTTTAACTTCTTGGCCTTCAGTTAGGTAGTCAGATACTTTTTCAATACGCTTGTCTGCGATTTGAGAAATGTGAACTAGACCATCTTTACCAGGTAAGATGTTAACGAATGCACCAAAGTCAGCTAGACGAGCAACTTTACCCGTGTAGATAGTACCCACTTCGACTTCAGCAGTTAGTGCTTTAATGCGGTTGATTGCATCGTCAGCTTGCTCGCCAGAAGTTGCAGCAATTTTAACTGTACCATCATCTTCAATTTCGATAGTTGTACCCGTTTCTTCACAAAGAGAACGAATAACTGCACCACCTTTACCGATAACATCACGGATCTTATCAGTGTTGATTTTCATTGTGTGGATGCGTGGAGCGAATTGAGAGATATCTTCACGAGCACCAGAGATAGCTTCATCCATTACAGTAAGGATGTGCTTACGTGCACCTTGCGCTTGGTTAAGTGCAATTTGCATGATCTCTTTAGTAATACCTTCGATCTTGATGTCCATTTGAAGTGCAGTGATACCAGCGTTAGTACCTGCTACTTTAAAGTCCATGTCGCCTAGGTGATCTTCATCGCCAAGGATGTCAGAAAGAACAACGAAATCGTCGCCTTCTTTAACAAGACCCATTGCGATACCTGCAACAGACGCTTTAATTGGAACACCAGCATCCATAAGTGCTAGAGAAGTACCACATACAGAAGCCATTGAAGAAGAACCGTTAGATTCTGTGATTTCTGATACTACACGTACTGTGTATGGGAACTCTTCAATAGAAGGCATTACTGCTTGAATACCACGTTTTGCTAGCTTACCGTGACCGATTTCACGACGCTTAGGAGAACCTACAAAACCAGTTTCACCTACACAGTATGGAGGGAAGTTGTAGTGTAGTAAGAAATGATCTTTCTTCTCACCCATTAGGCTATCGATGATTTGAGCATCACGTTGTGTACCAAGCGTTGCAGTAACAAGTGCTTGCGTTTCACCACGAGTAAATAGAGAAGAACCGTGTGTACGAGGAAGAACACCAGTGCGTACATCAAGTGCACGAACCATATCTTTTTCACGACCATCGATACGTGGGTTACCAGCGATAATGCGGCTACGTACTACGTTTTTCTCTAGAGAACCTAGCATTGAACGGATTTCACGTTCATCTAATGTTTCATCAGCAGCAACTAATTGAGCAATAACTTCATTTTTGATTACGCCAACTTGGTCGTAACGAGCCATTTTCTCAGTGATTTGGTATGCATCAGAAAGACGAGTTTCTGCAAGAGCTGCAACTTGTGCTTTTAGCTCAGTGTTAACTTCAGGTGCAGTCCAGTTCCAAGATGGTGTAGCTACTTCAGCAGCAAATTCATTGATTGCTTTAATTACAACTTGTTGTTGATCGTGACCGTAAACAACAGCAGCAAGCATCTCTTCTTCAGATAGGTTATCTGCTTCAGATTCAACCATTAATACTGCGCCTTCAGTACCAGATACAACAAGATCTAGTTTAGAGCTTTCAAGTTCAGTATTTGAAGGGTTAAGTACTAGCTCACCATCGATATGACCAACACGAGCCGCACCGATTGGACCATTAAATGGAACACCAGCAATAGATAGTGCTGCAGACGTAGCGATCATAGTGATCATGTCTGGGTTTACTTCAGGGTTGATCGATACAACCGTTGCAATTACTTGTACTTCGTTTTTAAAAGCACTTGGGAAAAGCGGACGGATTGGACGGTCAATAAGACGAGCTGTTAGTGTTTCAGCTTCTGAAGGACGACCTTCACGCTTGAAGAAACCACCAGGGATTTTACCAGCAGCGTAAGTACGCTCTTGGTAGTTAACTGTTAGTGGGAAAAAGTCTTGACCTTCTACCGCTTCTTTTTTAGCAACAACAGATACGAATACTGATGTATCGTCCATTGTAGCCATTACAGCAGCAGTTGCTTGGCGAGCAATTACGCCCGTCTCTAGAGTTACGGTATGGTTACCGTATTGAAATGATTTTACGACTGGATTAGCGAACATTTTTATTCCTTTATCTAACTCAGAAAGAGTCAGTAAATAGTAATGAACAATCCAACTCAATACTCATCGCGACTAGTAAAAGAAGACGGATAAATCCACTTTTAATAGCCGCGACCTTTTGGTCGACTTCGGTGACAGTATTAAGATGAATTAGATAAATATGCTGATAAGACTCTCAATAGAAAGCTCAACGATGGGTATTATAAACTATTTTTTGCTGGAGAGGTATTTTCGGCCTTAAAAAGGCAAACTTTAGGCACAAAAAAAGGAGCGATAAACGCTCCCTTTCTTTCAAACTGTCTGTGAAGACATCGCTATTAGCGACGTAGACCTAGACGCTTGATTAGATCTTGGTAACGAGTCAGGTTTTTGCCTTTCAGGTAATCAAGAAGCTTACGACGGCTAGAAACCATGCGTAATAGACCGCGACGGCTGTGGTGGTCGTGGATGTGAGTCTTGAAGTGACCTTGAAGGTGGTTGATAGAAGCAGTAAGTAGTGCTACTTGTACTTCAGGTGAACCTGTATCGCCTTCAGATTGTGCGTATTCAGCAACGATTGCTGCTTTAGTTTCTGCATTCAGAGACATAAATCTCTCCTAAATAAGAGTAAGTTTAAATATGTAGCGCCAATCTCTGATTCAGCCGCTACGCGAAGCGCGAATTATAGATAAAGAACAAAAACGAAGCAACAGTTATTTTCATTACTCATAACGGTTCACTGTAATTGGTTCTAATTTATACTGATTAACTCGCGCTAACCTCAATAAAGACATCAATACCTCTCATTAACGATGCTGATAATGAGAAATAGGGATTACTCTTGAGGTTCTTCGTCTCTGAAGACAACTAAACGCTTAGGTGCAACTCGACCGTCATTATCAATTTCGGCAACCCCTAAGAATAGACGTTCTTCACCACCAGTCATACGTACGATACCTTCACTTGGCGCGCCCGCTATCTGAACTTGCATACCGTGTTGAACAAGATCCATCAGGTGTGCGTTCATATTCACTTCTGGCAAGTGTTCTACAGCCGTATCCATAGGTAGTAGCAATGGATCGAGTAACTCTTTAGGTGCAACACCTTGCTGCTGAGCCTGCTCTAACAGCTCGTTTAATTGCTCAAGTGTTACCATCTTTTCATACGGGTATTTTGCAACCCCAGTACGACGTAGATAAGTGACATGAGCACCACAGCCTAGCATCTCGCCTAAATCATCTGTAATAGTACGGATGTAAGTGCCTTTAGAGCAATGTACTTCCATCTCAACTTCATCACCTTCAAAACGAAGCAATTCAATTGAGTAAACGGTGATTTTGCGTGACTCTCGTGGTACTTCAATGCCTTCACGAGCATATTCATATAAAGGACGACCTTGATATTTCAATGCTGAAAACATTGATGGGATCTGATCGGTTTCACCTTTAAAGGTCGCGATGCATTTTTCAAGTTGCTCACGCGTAACGTTCACATCTCTTGTTTCTACAATATCGCCATCAGAATCAGATGTATCGGTACGTTCACCAAGCTTGGCTACTACGACATAGCGCTTATCTGAGTCTAATAAAAACTGTGAAAACTTAGTTGCTTCACCTAAACAAATAGGAAGCATACCTGTCGCAAGAGGATCTAAAGCACCTGTGTGCCCTGCTTTTTCAGCAAAATAGATACGCTTCACTTTCTGCAAAGCATCATTCGATGAAATGCCCGTTGGTTTATCTAATAGAATAACCCCATTAATAGGGCGTCCTTTACGACGGCGTGCCATTACTCTTCACCTTTTTGTTCAGTTGTATCTTCTTCACGACCAGATTCTTGCTGCTTACGCTTATCTTCGCTACGAACTTCACTTACTAAGTTCGACATGCGCATACCTTCAACTAAAGTATTGTCATAAGTAAAGCGAACTTCTGGTGTTAAACGGTGGCGGATACGCTTACCAAGAGCCATACGTACTGGTACTTCATGCTCTTTTAAAGCCGCTAGGCAAGACTCTGGCGTTTGCTCACCAATACATAGGAAAGTAACAAAAACCTTTGCGTAAGCAAGATCGCGTGAAACTTCTACATCAGAAATGGTAACCATACCAATGCGAGAATCACGAACTTCGCGCTGAAGGATCAGAGCAAGTTCTTTTTGTAATTGTTGCGACACACGCTGTGTGCGGCTAAATTCTTTTGACATTTCTTTTCTCACTATAGAAAGAATGGGGGGCTCAAAAGCCCCCCATGGTGTATTCAACAACCTCTATTGCTTAGTGCTAAGCAAATAGTTTGTCAATTAGTCAAGAGTACGTTTGATTTCAACGATTTCGAATACTTCGATTTGGTCACCAACGCGAACATCATTGTAGTTCTTAACGCCGATACCACATTCGTAGCCATTCTTAACTTCTTGTACATCATCTTTAAAGCGACGTAGTGATTCTAGCTCACCTTCGTAGATAACAACATTTTCACGTAGTACGCGAATTGGGTTGCTACGCTTGATAGTACCCTCAGTAACCATACAACCAGCGATAGCGCCAAGTTTAGGTGACTTAAATACGTCACGAACTTGTGCAAGACCAATGATTTCTTGACGGAACTCAGGAGCTAGCATGCCACCCATAGCTTGTTTAACTTCGTCAATCAGTTGGTAAATGATTGAGTAGTAACGAAGGTCTAGGTTTTCATTTTCAACAGTACGACGAGCTGATGCATCAGCACGAACGTTAAAGCCAAGAACGATAGCGTTTGAAGCTGCCGCTAGTGTTGCGTCTGTTTCAGTGATACCACCAACACCAGAACCAACAATGTTCACTTTAACTTCTTCTGTAGAAAGTTTACGTAGAGAATCTGCAATCGCTTCAACAGAACCTTGTACGTCGGCTTTAAGAACTACGTTTAGTTCTGCAACTTCACCAGCTTCCATGTTTGCGAACATGTTTTCTAGTTTAGCTTTTTGCTGACGAGCAAGTTTAACATCACGGAATTTACCTTGACGGTAGTTCGCAACTTCACGTGCTTTACGCTCATCACGTACAACAGTCGCTTCGTCACCAGATGCTGGTACACCAGATAGACCTAAGATCTCTACTGGGATAGATGGACCTGCTGAAAGTACATCTTTACCGTTCTCATCGCGCATTGCACGAACACGGCCATACTCTTGACCACAAAGAACGATATCGCCTTTGTTTAGAGTACCCGCTTGAACCAGTACAGTTGCAACTGGACCACGACCTTTATCAAGACGAGATTCAACAACAACACCTGATGCCATGCCTTCTTTTACCGCTGAAAGTTCTAAAACTTCAGATTGTAAAAGAATCGTTTCTAGTAGGCCTTCAATGTTTGTACCCTGCTTAGCAGAAATATGTACGAACATGTTCTCGCCGCCCCATTCCTCAGGAATAACGTCGTATTGAGCAAGCTCATTTTTAACGTTATCTGGGTTAGCGCCTTCTTTATCAATCTTGTTCACAGCAACAATTAGAGGTACACCTGCCGCTTTTGCGTGCTGGATAGCTTCAATTGTTTGTGGCATTACGCCATCGTCTGCAGCAACAACAAGTACAACGATATCTGTCGCTTGAGCACCACGAGCTCGCATTGCAGTAAATGCCGCGTGTCCTGGAGTATCAAGGAAAGTGATCATGCCGTTTTCAGTTTCAACGTGGTATGCACCAATGTGCTGAGTAATACCACCCGCTTCACCTGAAGCAACGTGTGCTTTACGGATGTAATCTAGTGTTGATGTTTTACCATGGTCAACGTGACCCATGATAGTTACAACAGGAGCACGTGGTTCTAGTGCTGCATTGTTGTCACGATCTGACAGTACTGCTTCTTCAAGTTCATTCTCTTTACGAAGAATTACTTTATGACCCATTTCTTCAGCAACAAGTGCTGCAGTTTCTTGGTCAATAACTTGGTTGATAGTCGCCATAGCGCCCATCTTCATCATTACTTTAATGACTTCAGTACCTTTCACTGACATTTTGCTTGCCAGTTCAGAGATAACAATCGTTTCGCCAATAACAACATCTTGTTTTGCAACTGATGCTGTTTTATCAAAACCGTGCTGCATTGAAGTTGGCTTAGCAACGTTGTTATCACGACGGTTACGACCACCACGTTGGTTACGACCACCGCGGTTGTTACCATTACGACCGTTGTTGTTACCATCAGTAGAAGCTGCTTTCTTTTTGCGACGACGTGGTGCTTTCTCTTCTTTTTGATCAGCTGCATCTTCAGCTTCACGAGCATAAGTCGATGTCGTTACATGGTAGTCAGCATTTTCTAGTGCTTTCTTCTTTTTCTCTTCTTCTGACCAGCGTTCGCCATTTTCTTCAGCTAACTTACGAGCTTCTTCAACTAGCTTTTGAGCTTCTTGCTCTGCTTTACGCTGTGCTTCTGCTTCCTGACGACGTTTTAGTTCATCAGCTTCTTTTTTTGCTTGTGCGTTTACATCTGAATTTTTTGCGTTCATGTCTTTTTTAGCCTTTTCAGCTTGTACGCGTTTTGCCTTCTCATCAGCTTCACGTTTTGCATCCGCTTCTCGTTTCGCTTGTTCTTCGGCTTCGCGTTGTGCTTTCTCTGCAGCTTCACGTTTCGCTAGCTCTTCAGCTTCGCGTTGTGCTTTCTCGTCGGCTTCACGTTTAGCTGCATCCTCAGCCTCACGTTTCGCTTCATCTTCAATAGCGCTGCGCTTCACGTAAGTACGTTTCTTACGTACTTCTACTTGAACATCTTTACTCTTACCACCACCAGCTGCAACGCTTAGCGTGCTGCGAGTTTTACGTTGTAGAGTCAAACGAGTCGGTTCAGTTTCACCAGAGGTGTCACCGTGTTCTTTCTTCAAATGAGTTAACAATTTCTGTTTTTCATCATCCGATACTTGATCCGAACCCGCCTTCTTCATTCCTGCATCAGCAAGTTGTTCTAATAAGCGGTCAACTGGCGTACCAATCTCTTCACTCAGTGCTTTCACTGTCAGTTCTGTCATGCCGCTCCCTCCCTGCTGAGCTTAATTACTCTTCGCTGAACCAACAGATGTTACGTGCAGCCATGATTAGCTCGCCAGCACGTTCTTCTGTTAATCCTTCAATTCCATCTAATTCATCAACACCTTGATCTGCAAGATCTTCCAGTGTAGCAACGCCTTTCGCTGCCAGTTTAAATGCCATTTCACGCTCTAGTCCTTCAAGAGCAAGTAGATCTTCTGCTGGTTCGATACCATCAAAAGTTTCTTCTTGTGCTAGGGCTAGTGTTGTTAGTGCATTTTTAGCACGGCCACGAAGTTCTTCGATAAGATCTTCATCAAGACCATCAACTTCTAGTAGCTCGTGTGCTGGAACGTAAGCAACTTCTTCTAAAGTAGAGAAGCCTTCTTCAACTAGAAGCTCTGCAAAATCTTGCTCGATATCTAGGTGTTTAACGAAGTTTTCAATTGAAGCTGCGGCTTCTTCTTGGTGCTTCTTCTGTAGGTCCGCAACTGTCATTACATTTAGTTCCCAACCCGTTAGTTGAGATGCTAGACGTACGTTCTGACCACTACGGCCGATTGCTTGAGCTAGGTTATCAGCTTCAACAGCAATATCCATAGAGTGAGAGTCTTCATCAACAATGATTGAAGCTACATCTGCAGGAGCCATCGCATTGATAACGAATTGCGCTGGGTTATCGTCCCAAAGAACGATATCAATACGCTCACCGCCAAGTTCGCTTGATACAGCTTGAACTCGAGCGCCACGCATACCAACACACGCACCAACTGGATCAATACGCTTATCGTTTGTCTTAACTGCAATTTTAGCACGAGAACCAGGATCACGAGCTGCGCCTTTTAACTCAATCAGCTCTTCACCGATTTCTGGCACTTCAACACGGAATAGTTCTGCTAGCATTTCAGGCTTTGAACGCGTGATAAATAACTGGAAGCCACGAGCTTCTGGTTTCACTGCGTATAGTAGACCACGAACACGGTCACCTGGACGGAAGTTTTCACGAGGAAGTTGATCATCACGTAAAACAACCGCTTCAGCATTGTTACCAAGATCAAGAATAATCGTATCACGGTTTACTTTTTTAACAACACCAGTAACTAGGTCACCTTCGTTATCAATGAACTGTTCAACGATCATTGCACGCTCAGCTTCACGTACTTTTTGTACGATAACTTGCTTAGCTGTTTGAGTCGTAATACGGTCAAAAGTTACCGACTCGATTTCATCTTCAATGAAACCACCGATTTCAATTGTTTCGTCATCGTACTGTGCTGCTTCAATTGAGATCTCTTTTGTTGGGAACTCAACTTCTTGTACAGCTTCCCAGCGACGGAAAGTTTCGAAATTACCGGTTTTACGATCGATTTCAACACGAACTTCAATTTCAAGTTCGTGCTTCTTTTTTGTCGCTGTTGCTAGCGCGATTTCAAGCGCTTCAAAAATACGCTCACGAGGGACTGCTTTTTCATTAGAAACAGCCTCTACTACCGCTAAAATTTCTTTGTTCATTAATCTAGCCTCTTAAGACTTAAAATTTAGGGATAAGGTTCGCTTTAGAAATGTTTGTTAGTGCAAATTCTTCATCTTGCCCTTCAACATTTACCACAACTGTTTCACCAGCAATCGATTGGATAACACCTTTCCATTTGCGGCGGTTAGCTACGGCCATTTTCAGAACAATGCTGACCTCGTGACCAATAAATTGTTGGTAATGTTCTGCCTTAAATAGTGGTCGCTCTAGACCTGGTGAAGACACTTCTAGGTTGTAAACCAATGTAATTGGATCTTCAACATCTAGTACTGCACCTACTTGGCGGCTTACTTCAGCACAATCTTCTACAAAAATGCCATTTTCATGATCAATGTAAATACGTAATGTTGAATGCTCACCAGCACGAATAAACTCTAATCCAACTAACTCATAACCTGCGGCAGCTACTGGAGCACCAAGCATTTCAGTAAGTTGTCTCTCTAAACCAGTCATATTAACCACTCCAGAAACAAAAAAAGGGCTCAAAGCCCAATTTAAATCCCAAGCAAATTACTATCTGTATATTTCGAACCTAACGTTTTGAAATATACAGATAACAAAAAACCCCGAAAGTCGGGGTTTTTTATTGCTGGACCCTGATAGTAAAAACATTCGATAATTAATAATTAAACTAAAAATTCAAACATTTAAACCTGCAATGAAGTAACTTCATTGCACAAACTTGTATCCATCAACTTCTTAATGATAGCAACATTAAGGAATTGGTTGCGGGAGCTGGATTTGAACCAACGACCTTCGGGTTATGAGCCCGACGAGCTACCAAACTGCTCCATCCCGCGTCCGACTTGTGAACATTATCGCTCAAGCAAGTGTGATTTACAAGTTTGTAAATAATGGTGCCGAGAGAGGGACTCGAACCCTCACACCATAGGCACTAGCACCTCATGCTAGCGTGTCTACCAATTTCACCATCTCGGCATCAAAATACTTTTCCGAAGAAAAGATTTATTGAGGAATTTCGTCGCTAGATTTAGCTGGAATTTCACTCACACCATCAGTTTGTTGGATAACTTGACCTTGAGAAGGGTCAATCCATTGTGACTCAGTTTTATGTGTAGACATATTACCAAGAACTAAACTAATGATAAAAAATACTGTTGCAAAAATTGCAGTCATTCGGGTTAGGAAATTCCCTGAGCCACCAGCACCAAACACAGTGTTTGAAGCACCAGCACCGAAAGAAGCTCCCATATCTGCGCCTTTACCTTGTTGAATTAACACTAGGCCAATTACACCAAGCGCCGCTAACAGGTAAATCACAAGTAGAATCTCAAACATTTTTCCACCTATGTTCTAGTTGTTGAGCCAGCGTGGTTTTTGCAGTACACATAAACAAGGCTAGCGTCCTCCTTTGTGGAGGCGGAGCAATACTAGCGAATGCCCGCTCTTCTGACAAGAGAAATATGCAAAAAACACAACACTAAGGACCCAAACGGTCAAAAAAAAACCAAAGCAACATAAAAAGTAGGTAAGGCGGTGAAATTAAATATAAAAATCACCGCACTAGCACCACTCTTTTAGCAACTTGCTTTGACTGCATCAGCAATTTTCATTGCTGAGCTATGAACAAGTTCAGCATCTTCGCCTTCGACCATAACACGCAGTAAAGGCTCTGTGCCTGACTTACGTAATAACACGCGCCCTTTGTCACTCAAAGCACCTTCCACTTCCAGAACCGCTTGCTTTACCGCTTCCGCTTCTAGTGGGTTAGAGTCACCACTAAAGCGAACATTTTCCAAGACTTGTGGATATAAAGTCATACCTTGAGACAGTTCATTCAGGCTCATGTCACTACCAACAATAGAAGCAAGTACCTGCAGCGCAGCAACAATTGCATCACCTGTCGTTACGTTATCAAGCAAGATGACATGACCTGAGTTTTCTGCACCAATTTTCCAATTTTTCTCTAGCAATGCTTCCATTACATAGCGGTCACCAACAGCAGCACGAACAAATGGAATACCTAAATTTTTAAGCCCATTTTCCATGCCAAGGTTGGTCATTAATGTACCAACAACACCGCCTTTCAGCTCACCACGACGTAAAGCATCACGCGCTATAATGTAAGCAATCTGGTCGCCATCAACCTTGTTACCTTTCTCATCAACCATGATGATACGATCGCCATCACCATCGAAAGCTAAACCGAGATCGGCTTTTTCAGCGATAACTCGTGCTTGTAGAGCGCGCACATCTGTCGCACCAACTTCATGGTTAATATTAATACCATTTGGCTCAGCGCCCATGGTAATTAACTCCGCACCAAGCTCTTGAAATACATTAGGTGCGATATGGTATGTTGCACCATGAGCACAATCGATAACGATTTTAAGCTTTGATAAATTGTATTTTGATGGGAAGGTACTCTTACAAAATTCAATATAACGACCCGCTGCATCATTCATACGTGAAGCCTTACCAAGCTCAGATGATTCTACACATTCGATATCTTTATCAAGTTCAGCTTCAATCGCTAACTCAATGTCATCTGATAACTTAGTACCCTCTGACGAGAAGAACTTTATACCGTTATCATAATAAGGGTTGTGCGAAGCAGAAATAACAATACCCGCTTCTGCTCGGAAAGTTTGCGTAAGATATGCAACTGCAGGTGTCGGCATAGGTCCAGTAAAAATGGCTTTTAAACCAGCAGCTGATAAACCTGCTTCTAATGCAGACTCCAGCATATAACCTGAAATACGTGTATCTTTACCGATAATTACTTTTTTTGTACCCTGCTTTGCTAGAACGCGACCTGCTGCCCAACCAAGCTTTAAAACGAAGTCAGGAGTAATTGGGTATTGACCAACTTTCCCACGCACACCATCAGTACCAAAATAACGTCTTTGAGACATAGTTTTCTTTCCTATTTTATTTCTTATATTTCTTCAGTAATTGTGCTGCATTGCCTGGATAACACTCATGGCTTGCAGAGTCTCTGCGACATCATGCACACGAATGATATGAGCGCCTTTTAAAGCCGCAATAGCTGCACAGGTAACACTTCCAACCATACATTCAGCTGGTTGCTGATCCAATAACTTAAATATCATTGACTTACGAGACATACCAACCAACAAAGGCAGCTCTAGTGTATGAAATGCCTCAAGATGCCCTAAAAGGTGGTAATTATGTTCTATTGTTTTGCCAAAGCCAAACCCTGGATCTAAAACTAATTGACTTTTATCGATACCAGCAGATTCACAAGCCGCCATTCTCTCAACTAAGAAGTCACGAACATCGGCTAATACGTCTTGATAGTTTGGCTTCTCTTGCATCGTACATGGCTTACCTTGCATATGCATTAAACAAACAGGAACTTTTGCTCGAGCAGCAACATCAAGCGCACCTGGCTCTTGCAGTGCACGAACATCATTAATCATATCAGCCCCTGCTTGAATCGCCTGCTCCATAACGACGGCTTTACTGGTGTCGATTGAGATCCAGACGTCAAACTGAGCGCGGATAGCTTGGATGATTGGAATAACCCTTGCTAGCTCTTCTTCTAACGAAACCTCAGGAGCGCCGGGGCGTGTGGACTCACCACCAATATCAATAATACTAACGCCAGCCTCTATCATTGCTTGGGCTTGAGAAAGCGCGGCATCAACTGAATTAAATTTACCACCATCTGAAAACGAATCAGGGGTAACATTGAGTACACCCATGATGTGAGGGCGGTCTAACGTTAATTGCTTATCCTTGGCTGTTAAAATCATACCTGTAACCTTGAGACAAATTTCTTAATTTCTATACGTAAAAAAACAAAAAACCCCGAGTTTCCCCAGGGTTTTTTATTGGCTTTAAGAATTACTCTTTATCAGAGTTTTCTTTTGGCTCTTCATCTGTTTTAGCTTCAACATCACTTGCCGCTGCAGGTTCTGCTTTCGCTTTTGATGCAGTATCCAGTTGCTCAGCCCAACCAGCTGGCTCACGGATATCATCTTTACGATCCATCAAGTCATTAATTTGACCTGCATCGATAGTTTCATATTTCACCAATGCATCTTTCATAGAATGCATGATATCCATATTCTCTTCTAGGATCTTTCTTGCTCTATCGTAGTTACGATCAATGATAGTACGAACTTCTTCATCGATTAACTTCGCTGTATCTGCTGAGATATGCTTAGTTTGTGTAACGCTGCGACCTAGGAAAACTTCACCTTCATCTTCAGCGTATAGAAGCGGCCCTAATTTCTCAGAGAAGCCCCACTGCGTAACCATTTTACGAGCAATATCGGTTGCACGTTCAATATCATTTGAAGCGCCCGTCGATACAAGATCTTTTCCGTAGATGATCTCTTCAGCAAGACGACCACCGTATAGGCTAGAGATCATAGACTCTAAGTGCTGACGGTTCATACTTACACGATCTTGCTCTGGTAAGTACATTGTCACACCTAAAGCTCGACCACGAGGAATAATCGATACCTTGTAAACTGGATCATGCTCAGGAACCAAACGCCCAACAATGGCATGTCCTGCTTCATGGTATGCCGTTGACTCTTTTGTTTCTTCTGAAAGAACCATAGAGCGACGTTCTGCACCCATCATGATTTTGTCTTTAGCCAGTTCAAACTCAACCATAGATACATTACGTTTGTCACCACGAGCAGCAAACAGTGCAGCTTCGTTAACTAAGTTAGCTAAGTCAGCACCAGAGAAGCCTGGTGTACCACGAGCAATCAGTGACGGTTCTACATCACCTGCAATTGGAACTTTACGCATGTGTACTTTCAGAATTTGCTCACGACCGCGAACATCTGGTAGACCAACAACAACTTGACGGTCAAAACGACCTGGACGAAGTAGTGCTGGATCAAGTACATCAGGACGGTTGGTTGCAGCAATAACGATAACCGCTTCATTACCTTCAAAACCATCCATTTCAACAAGCATTTGGTTTAGTGTTTGCTCACGCTCATCGTGACCACCACCAACACCAGCGCCACGTTGACGACCTACTGCATCAATCTCATCGATAAAGATGATACAAGGCGCTGCTTTCTTTGCTTGCTCAAACATGTCACGCACACGAGATGCACCAACACCAACGAACATTTCTACAAAGTCAGAACCAGAAATCGTAAAGAACGGAACTTTAGCTTCACCAGCTATCGCTTTAGCAAGTAGCGTTTTACCCGTACCAGGAGGACCAACCATCAAAACACCCGTTGGGATTTTACCACCGAGCTTCTGGAATCGGCTTGGATCACGTAAGTAATCAACTAGCTCCTTCACATCTTCTTTTGCTTCGTCACAACCAGCAACATCAGCAAACGTTGTTTTGATTTGTTCTTCACTCATCATACGAGCTTTACTCTTACCAAACGACATAGCACCTTTGCCACCGCCGCCTTGCATTTGACGCATGAAGAATATCCATACACCAATAAGTAAGATCATCGGGAACCATGAGATAAAGATTGAGCCTAGTAGGCTTTGTTCTTCTGGCGCAGTTCCTTTTACTTGCACGTTTTGGTTAATAAGGTCATCAAGCAGTTTACTGTCGTAAACCGGCATATAGGTAACAAATTTACCACCACCGCCACGACGGACAAATGTGATTTCATTGTTATTAAATTGCGCTTCTTGAATCTGGCCTTGGCCAACTTCCTGTACGAATGTGGTGTAATCGACTGCTTTGCCGTTGCTATCACCAGGGCCAAAGCTCTGGAAAACAGACATAAGTACGACAGCAATAACGAGCCACAGAATTAAATTTTTTGCCATGTCACTCAAGGTGTAAGCCTCGCGATAACTAATTGTAATTAAAGGTAGGGTACTACAGTTTGTCGGCTGTAGCTACTAGTGTAAACTTAATGTTTGTAGCCTGTCGCTACAATATAAACTTCTCGAGAGCGAGCTCTTGATGAGTCTGGTTTTCTAATCTTAACAACTTTGAATAGATCACGTACATCTTTCACGTATTGATCAAACCCTTCGCCTTGGAAGACTTTCACTACAAAGCTACCATCCTTAGCTAGAACTTGTCGACACATATCCAATGCTAGTTCAACAAGATACATTGCTCTAGGTTGATCGACAGATAAATTTCCTGCCATGTTTGGAGCCATGTCCGACATCACCACATCAACCATGTCTGGTTGGATACGATTCAGCAATGCATCAAGAACACTTTCTTCTCTGAAATCGCCTTGTAGGAAGGCAACGCCAGCAATAGAGTCCATTGGTAAAATATCACAAGCGATAACTTGACCGTTATCACCAACAATTTCCGTTGCGTATTGTGACCAACCACCAGGAGCAGCGCCTAAATCGACAACTGTCATGCCTGGTTTTAATAATTTATCTTTGTTCTGAATCTCTTCAATTTTGAAAATAGCACGTGAACGATAGCCTCTTTTTTTGGCTTCATTTACATATTTATCATCAAGATGCTCTTTCAGCCAACGGCCTGAACTCGCGGAGTGTTTCGGTTTACTCATAGGATTCCTAACTCAATGGATAACATCAATACTGAATAAATTATAGTCTTCAGGAATAGATGGCGCTAAAATAGGTTTTTTCAACCCTTATAATAAAGAAAATTGGCCGCGTAATGAACCTAAGTACAAAACAAAAGCAGCATCTAAAGGGCCTAGCTCACAGTTTAAAACCTGTTGTGCTAATGGGCGCAAATGGACTTACTGAAGCTGTTCTAGCGGAAATCATCATTGCTCTTGATCATCATGAACTGATTAAAATTAAGATCGCTTCTGAAGACCGCGAAACTAAACAATTGATTATCGAAGCAATTGTTCGTGAAACTGGTGCTGAAAAAGTACAAACTATTGGTAAAACTTTAGTACTTTTCCGTCAGTCTGAACAGCGTAAAATCGAAATTCCACGTAAGTAATTATCGATTTATTGACTCAATGTTATAGCCCGATAAAAACGTATCTAGTTACATTTTATCTGGTTAACTTTGAATAGAAAAGGCCGCATTTTTGCGGCCTTTTTTGTTGAAGATGCTTATCTTCTCATATCAAAACTAGAACTTAAATGTAGTCTACTTTATCAATTTCAAACTCTTTATCACCGCCTGGAGTGCTGATAATAACTTCATCACCTTCCATTTTACCCACTAAACCACGAGCAATTGGCGAGCTAACAGAGATTCGACCTTCTTTAATATTAGCTTCATCTTCTGCAACGATTTGGTATTTCACTTCTTCATCAGTATCAATATCAATAAGTGTTACTGTGGTACCAAAAATCACTTTGCCTGTATTTTCCATCTGGCTAACATCAATAATATGCGCTACAGATAGTTTGTATTCGATATCACGAATTTGTGCTTCACAGATACCCTGCTCTTCACGTGCAGCATGGTACTCAGCATTTTCTTTTAAGTCGCCTAATTCGCGAGCTTCACCAATTGCAGCTGAGATAATTGGGCGTAGCTTTAATAAGCGATCTAATTCTTCACGTAGCAAACCTTCGCCACGTACTGTCATTGGAACTTTTTCCATTTTAAACCTCGATGCCAATATTTTCTTTTGGCAATAATAATCCCCAACCTAAGTTAGGATGTGAATAAGTAATTTCGTATAGCTCTAGTCTAAACAAACTTATCCGCTAAATCACCATAATTCATATTTATAGGATCGATATATAAATCACCACCGGAACAATCAGTGATCGCGATCACTGATTTAGCTTTTCAACTTGATGGCATTTTAATCTCTTTAATAAAAACTTATAAAACACACCGTTATTTATAAAAATATCAATTCGTAAAATATCTTTATCTATCATGATTTTGATATTTTAAAACGGTCAATAAAACAGTGTTCGAAAATCGTTTTATATGATTTTACTAACGAGTAAGGAACTTTCTCAGTGACAATATTTTCACTGTAAAACGTGACCTTGAGCTCTTTATTACTGGTCTCCTGTAAAGCAAGTGATAAATATTATACCGATCTCAAACTTACGTTTAAGAGTATCCATCATGAGAAAATCTCATGTTTAAAAATTTATGGACAATAAATTAGGACTGATCAAAATGAAAAAAACAGTAATTGCTCTAACTGTAGCAGCGGCGGCTTTAACAACAGGTGCGAATGCAGCTGAAGTTTACAATAAAGATGGCAACACACTAAGCATCGGTGGTCGTGCTGAATTCCGTGGCGACTTTGGTGGTACTGAAAGTGGTGATAAAATTGACGGCACAATGGATAACAAAAGCCGCTTTCGTCTAAACGTGGGTGGTACAACACAAATCACTGACAATCTATCAGGTATTGGTTTCTACGAAGCAGAGCAAACTGTAAAATCATCGGGTGATAATGATGCTGAATCAAGCTTCAATCAACGTTACCTATTTGCTGGTTTACAAGGTGATTTCGGTGCTGTAACTTTTGGTCGTCAAGACACTGCAGCTGTACAAGTCTCTCAAATGTCGGACACGACGACTTACACAGGTGCACAAAAAGGCTTTATCGCAGCAAGTAATGAACAAATCAACAATACGATTGCTTACTCTGGTGAGTTCCTTAACGCTTTAACCGTTAAAGCGAGCTACATTGCTGGTAGTGAAAAAGATACTGATGGCTATGGTATTTCTGCTATCTACCGTCTACCTATGGGTCTAGGCTTTGGTCTTGGTTACTCTGCAGGTGAAAACGATGATAACGCAACGATTGTTGGTGTTAATTACGATGTTGACGCATTCTTCCTAGGTGCGACTTACACCGGTGGTGACATCGATAAAAATAATGACTTTAAAGGTGTAGAATTATCAGGTAAGTACTATGTAAACAATGAGTTTACAGTAATGGCCGCTTATCAGAAAAATAAAGCTGAAGAATCTGCATCACCAACTGAACGCACTGAGTTTGTAGAAATTGCAGCAGACTACGCTTTCAACAGCACTCTTAATTCTTACGTTGCTTACCGCCTAGACAATGAAAGCGGTCATGATAACTCACTACGTTTAGGTCTAATGTACGCATTCTAATCCTAATTTAAAGTAGTGATAAAAAAGAGTATCAAGTTGATGCTCTTTTTTTTTATCTCGAAATTTAATTTCACAATGTTTATTGAGAGTTGCTATGCTAAGTTTTTAACTGGTCACTTGCTAACACTATGTCTATGAAGTTTTTTTCTTTATTGTTGTCATTATCTCTCATCATGATGCCTTCTTTGTTGCTATCAAATAGCGTACAAGCTAATGACACTCTACCCTCAAACATCAAGCAGCACCTTCCTACTGGCAGCCGTAACAGTATCTTACTGCAACCTGTTAATGCTTCAGATCTTCAAGTAACTGAAAGTAATAGACAACTTTTTCCGCCAGCAAGCACATTAAAACTGGTCACGGCACTGGCTGCAAAGCTTGCTCTTGAGGATAGTTTTCACTATTCAACCCAGTTAAAAAAACAGGGCTCAGATATCATTATCCACTTTAGTGGCGATCCTACGTTAAGTCGTAATGACCTAAAAAAACTGCTCTCCCAATTAGCCAAAACGAACAATAACACCATCAAAGGGGATTTATGGCTCGATAATCGTGCTTTTAGTGGCTACGAACGCGCACCAGGCTGGCCTTGGGATATATTAGGTGTTTGCTATAGTGCGCCATCAAGTGCGATTACATTGGAGCACAACTGCGTTCAAGGCTCCTTATACAGTAACAACAATGGCACGACTCGTGTCCACGTCCCTAAACACCAACCGATAGAAGTGACCAGTAAAGTAACAGCGGTAAGCAGGAAGCAGCAGCAAGATAAAATGTGTGATTTAGACTTATCAGCGGGAGCAGATAATCATTACCATCTTTCTGGTTGCATGATAAAACGAGAAAAACCTCTACCGTTAAAGTTTGCTGTCCAAGATACTGCGCAATATACATCACAAGTCATTACTGCTCTTTTGCAAGAGTTGAATATTCGCTTAACCGGTAGTATTAAGGTTGGTGCACCCAACAATAAAGCCAAAATAAATACACTTGCCCAGCATCACTCTGACTCATTACACACTCTTTTGATCAAAATGCTCCAACAATCTGACAATCTCATTGCTGATAACCTCACAAAAACACTGGGAGCACATTACTTCAATCAACCGGGAAGCTTTACCAATGGTAGTGCAGCGATCAAAGCGATTTTATTAGAGCAGGCTCAGATTGATTTATCGCAAGCACAAATCGTTGATGGCTCTGGGTTATCACGTAGTAATCGTATGAGTAGCCACCAGATGGCACAAGTTCTACGTTATATATGGCAGCACGATAAGCAATTAAATCTAGTGAGTGCGATGCCCACTGCTGGTATCAATGGCACTTTACGTTATCGACCAAGTATGCGAAAGGCGCCAATAAAAGGGCAAATTATGGCTAAGAGTGGATCATTATATGGCAGCTATAATATGGCAGGATTTGGGCTAGATGAGAAAGGACAACCTTCGACGCTATTTGTGCAATTTGTTAGTGACTACTTCCCGTCCAATAGCACAAGCAATACATCCAATATTGCCCCTATCACTTCGTTTGAAATCGATTTTTATCAAGCGATTATCAAGCAGAGTAAGTAAGATTTGTTAGTCATTAGCAATGTGCCTGCATTGTTGCATTCACATTGCTAATATCCTCATTACTATCCGTTTTATTGCTCTATCTAGCTTAAGCCTAAGAAGTGATTAACCACGGTAAAGTAGATCCACATACCCGATATATCGACAATAGAGGCGAGCACAGGGCTAACGAGTACAGCAGGGTCAAATCGACAAGCTCGCGCTAAAATAGGCAAAACACCACCTAACGTCGTCGATATCATCACCTGTATGAACAGTGCCGTCGCAATTGAAAAAGCAATAATGTTGATATCGAAGCCACCTGTCGAGGTGTTATCACTAAAAAAGAGAATACGCCCAACCATCACTAATGCGATAGATAAAGCCAAGCCAACCGCAATGCGGGCCTCTTTCCATAGTACCAATAACCACTGACGCTTTTTAAGCTCTCCAGTCGCTAACGCCCGTATTACCAATGTGGCAGCTTGCGTACCAGTATTACCACCAGCAGCGGCAATGACGGGCATATAGATCGCCAATAAAACCAACTGACTCAATGTATCTTCATATTGAGCAATAATCAGCCCCGAAACGATACCTAATAGTGCTAGTAATACAATCCAGCCAACACGCTGCTTAAAGTGTTCAAATACGCTGGTTGATAAGTAGCTCAACCCTGTTTCCGCTTCTGATCGAATAAAGCCTAACTGGTGAGCAAAATGGCGCGCTCTTTTGTCAAACCCTTGCAATTCTAACTGTGAAAGCAAAGTGTGCACGTAACCGACCCGGCAATAATTCAAAACCCCAACAGCCTCTTCAATAGGCATGACGGTGAGTAAATGTATTTGATGTTCAAGTTCGTATTGTAAAAAAGCATTGGTGGCTGCCACAATTTCTGCATCAGAAAATGTTGTCGCACCGTGTGTTATTGTTGCAGTGTTCATTACCGTCATGGCGAATCTCCCGATTGGCAAAGGTAACGACCATCATAAAACCACCACTCTATTCTTAATGAATACAGCGATTATTTTATCTAAATAAGAAATGTGAGGAGATAATAAGGGGAAGTGTAAAAATAAAACATCCCTACCAACTAAAGGTAGGAAATTATGCCAATACCAATAGTCGACTATATCGCTCTATTTACCTGATTTACCCAGCAACTGGGAGGATGGTCGGTATTGTTCATAAAAAAGCTCCAAAAAACTGCCAAAATGTGCAGCGCACGTATAGTAGCAAACTCTCAATTTAATTGCGTCAATTTTTCCATAAAAAAAAGGCATCTTTCGACACCTTTTTATTCATCATAAGAATGCACTATTGTTATTTAATAGTGATACGAGCAAATTTACGCTTACCAACTTGATAAACAGCAGTACCTGCCGCTGGAATCAACTTGCTATCTTCAATCTTCTCGCCTTCAATTTTTGCTGCGCCTTGTTTGATCATACGCATAGCATCAGATGTTGAGTTAACTAGACCCGCTTCTTTTAGTAAGTTTGCAATCGCAATACCCGCTTCAAATTCAAACTCAGGCATTTCTTCTGGCATCGCACCTTTTTGGAAACGATTAATAAACTCTTGCTCTGCTGCATCAGCGTCTGCTTGAGTGTGGAAGCGTGCAATGATCTCTTTAGCTAATAAGATCTTAACATCACGAGGGTTTTTACCCGCTTCAATATCAGCTTTGAACTGAGCAATTTCAGCTAAAGGACGGAAAGAAAGCAACTCGTAGTAGCTCCACATCAATACATCAGAGATAGACATGATTTTACCAAACATTTCGCTTGGAGCTTCACTTACACCAATGTAGTTATGTGCTGATTTTGACATTTTCTTTTCGCCATCAAGGCCAACAAGAAGAGGCATCATCAATACACACTGTGGTTTTTGACCGTGTGCTTTTTGCAGTTCACGACCCATAAGTAGGTTAAACTTCTGGTCAGTACCACCAAGCTCTACGTCTGTTTCCATTGCAACTGAATCATAGCCTTGCAGTAAAGGGTACATGAATTCATGAATCGCAATTGGCTGATTACCCGCATAACGCTTTTTAAAGTCATCACGCTCAAGCATACGAGCAACAGTTTGGTTTGAAGCCAGACGGATCATACCAGCAGCGCCTAATTGATCTAACCACTCTGAGTTAAATTGAATTTTCGTTTTTGCTGGATCTAAAATTTTGAAAACCTGCTGCTTGTACGTTTCTGCATTCGCTAGCACGTCTTCTTTTGTTAGAGGTGGACGCGTCGTGTTTTTGCCTGACGGATCACCAACCATACCGGTAAAATCACCGATTAGGAATGTTACTTCATGACCAAGATCTTGGAATTGACGTAACTTATTAAGAATAACAGTATGACCAAGGTGGATATCAGGAGCGGTTGGATCGGCACCTAATTTAATACGTAAAGGTCGATTTTCTTTTAATTTAGCAATAAGTTCATCTTCTGGAATTAATTCTTCCACGCCACGTTTGATCTCAGCTAGTGCTGCTTCAATGCTCGCCATTCTTGTTCACTCCCACAGATTTGGCAAAAATATAATAATTTCCCATCTTACTTGAATAGCGATGTGTTTTGAAACCAGTTAGACTGTTCCGCACTTTATTTTCATCATTTTTATAGAACGAATCTGCACATGCTGTCTATTTTTACCCGTCTTCCCAGGATTCATCGCATTCTCATCGCTTTTTTTAGTGCGGTTATTTTCGTTGCTGTGTTTTTATTGCCCAATGAACATGGTACGCAACGTGATGAAAAACACTTTATTGTTGGTCAGCACTACCCAATATCGATCGACGCAGAAAGACTCATACCACAAAACCAAAGCTCTGAGCTATCCAGTGTAGTAATGAAATGGGAAAAGCACACCGTTCGCCCTGGGGAAAGTAGCGCAATACTCTTTAACCGCATTGGCTTATCTGCTCGAACTTTACATGATTTGCTCAACACCAACGATGACATAAAAAAACAACTATCCAACTTGCGCCCGAAAGATGAGTTTACTTTTGGCTTTGATGAGCAGAATAACTTTGTTCAACTTCAACGAAATTTAAGCACCAACGAAACCTTCATAATTACTCGTACTGATGATGGCTTCCACTCTGAAATTGAAACAAAAGAGATTGAATACCAATACAACTACGCTGAAGAAAGCATCACGTCTAACTTTTGGAATGCAGGTATATCAGCAGGGCTAACTGCTAATCAAATTATGGAACTCGCGGGTATTTTTGGCTGGGATATTGATTTTGCTTTAGATATTCGTAAAAACGACAGCTTTAAAATTTTATATCAAGAACAGGTCGTTGAAGGTGAAGTGGTTGGTCGAGGTAAAATTATTGCTGCTATATTCAAAAATCAAAATGATGAATTTACAGCTATTTTAGATAAGAACTCTAACAGCTATTATGATCAAAATGGTCGAGCAATGAAGAAAGCCTTCCTGCGCTCTCCGATTGATTTTCGCCGTGTAACCTCAAACTTCAACCCCAACCGACGCCATCCTGTGACAGGTCGTGTTACGGCACACCGAGGCACCGATTATGCCGCGCCTGTTGGAACGCCTATTTGGGCGGCGGGTGATGGTATTGTTGATAAATCAGGATACAACCAATTTAATGGTAACTATGTCTTTATTCGCCATAGTAATACGTATATTACTAAATACTTACACATGCAGCGCAGAATGGTTAAAACTGGAGAGCGGGTCAAGCAGGGGCAAACAATCGGAACATTAGGTGGGACCGGACGGGTTACAGGCCCTCACTTACACTATGAATTCTTAGTCAATGGCCAGCATAAAAACCCACGTACTGTGACATTACCGCAGTCAAAGTCGTTAACTGGTCAAGCAAAAGCAACTTTTATTGCTAATTCGGAAAATTACTTAAATCAATTAGAGCGCTATGGAAAGTTACTGACTGCTAATCCCTCTAAATAGTAATCAAAGTAAGCACATATAAATAGCATAAAAAATCGCCTCGAAGACAGCTCTTAATGAGTTTGTCTTGGGCGATTTTTTTCAACCGATTAGAGATAATAGCCTAATGGTCTCGCTTGCTATTGAGCCTTAAGCTAGCCCAATAACTTTATACGCTAAATGAAGCACCGCAGCCGCAAGTCGTTGTTGCATTTGGGTTATCTACAAAAAAGCGTGCGCCTTCAAGACCTTCAGTATAATCCACAACACCACCGATTAAGTATTGTAGACTCATTGGATCAACCACCAATGTTACGCCACTGTTCTCAATGGTCATATCGCCATCATTAACACTTTCATCAAAAGTAAAACCGTATTGGAAACCACTACAACCGCCACCAGTAATGTATACGCGTAACTTTAATGCTGGGTTTTCTTCTTCAGCAATCAATGTCTTAACACGGGTTGCTGCTGCGTCTGAAAAAGATAAAGGGATATTGACTTCGCTCACGATGGGCCTCTCTCGTGTAAAATTACAACGATATAGCTATTTAGGCTATGTCGATCATGCTTTCGATTATATTACTCATGATTATCTAATACCTGAGTGATACGTTCAAGTATTCACCTACACTATTACCTATTTAGGGTAAGGATCTGGCTGAATTTAGCTGACTTGTTTCCCATTTAAGAGCGATTACTGTGAAACACTGCTGTTTTTTTCGCAAAGCATTTCTAGTTTGCAGCCTTGAGGGTACAATGTTTTTCACTTGGTCCGGAACAATCATAAGAGGACATATTCATGACCAAATCATCTGAATTGTATCAAAAAGCACAACAAACTATTCCTGGTGGTGTTAACTCACCAGTTCGCGCATTTAACGGTGTTGGTGGATCGCCAATATTTGTTGAAAGAGCTGATGGTCCATTAATTTTTGATGCAGATGGTAAAGCGTACATTGATTACGTTGGTTCTTGGGGGCCTATGATCCTTGGTCACAACCATGCTGCGATTCGTGATGCGGTTATTCAAGCCGCTCAACGTGGTCTTAGCTTTGGCGCGCCAACTGAGATGGAAATTAAGATGGCTGAACTTGTTTCTGAGATGGTGCCATCAATGGAGCAGTTACGCATGGTTAGCTCTGGTACAGAAGCGACAATGAGTGCTATTCGCCTTGCTCGTGGCTTTACTGGTCGTGATAAAATTCTTAAATTTGAAGGCTGTTACCATGGTCACGCTGATAGCTTGCTAGTCAAAGCAGGTTCGGGCGCGCTTACTCTTGGTCAGCCAAGCTCTCCTGGTGTTCCGGCTGATTTTGCAAAATACACACTAACCGCTACATTTAACAATCTTGACTCTGTTCGTGAGCTTTTTGCTGCTAACAAAGGTGAGATTGCTTGTATTATCGTCGAGCCTGTTGCAGGTAACATGAACTGTATTCCTCCTGTTGCTGGATTCCATGAAGGATTACGTGAAATCTGTGATCAAGAAGGCGCACTGCTTATTTTTGATGAAGTCATGACCGGATTTCGCGTCGCGGAAAGCTGCGCGCAAGGTTACTACAATATTAAACCTGACCTAACTTGCCTAGGTAAAGTGATCGGTGGTGGTATGCCCGTTGGTGCCTTTGGTGGTCGCAAGGAAGTAATGCAATATATCGCTCCAACAGGTCCTGTTTACCAAGCGGGCACGCTCTCTGGTAACCCTGTTGCAATGGCAGCTGGCTTTGCATGTCTCACGGTTCTTAAAGAAGAAGGTAATGAAGAGCGCCTTGCGGCTAAGACCAAACAAATTGCTGATGGCTTTAAGCAACTTGCACAAGAGCACGGTATTCCACTATTGGTTCACCAAGTTGGCGGTATGTTTGGTTTCTTCTTTACGGATCAAGAAAGCGTAACATGCTATGAAGATGTTGCTAAATGTGATGTAGAACGCTTTAAGCGCTTCTTCCACCTTATGCTCGATCATGGTGTTTACTTAGCACCATCGGCTTATGAAGCAAGCTTTACTTCTTTAGCGCATGGCTCAAGAGAAATTGAAGCAACATTAGAAGCGGCTGATCGCTGTTTTGCTATTATCGCTTCTGAAGCCTAATAGACCCACAAACACCGCGACAATCTAAATAGAAAACGAAGGGTGGATGAGATTCTCATTCGCTCTTTTTATTGCACGTCATCCCTCTTTTCATTCGCCTAAATTAAAATTTATTCTGTATTTTACGTTGTTCTCACCTTTACTGTGGCTCATAGTCTAAAATATTGATTAGTAATCAACTGTTTTGTCGTTAATATGCCATCATAACGCTATATCAAGGAGCACGACTGTGCCAGATAAAATCAAAATGTCATCCAGTCACTGGGTACTCATCATTGCCTTACTTGCTGCCATTTATGCGTGTTACCTACTACTTGGACCTTATATCAACTCTATTTTAATGGCCTTTATTATTTCGCTATTAATGTTTCCTCTACACTCATGGCTCGAGAGCAAACTAACGAATAAAGCCAATATTGTCGCGCTGCTTTCCTGCATCATTTTAACTTTTATTATTGTTATCCCCTTACTGTTTGTCTTTGCTGCCATCGTTCAACAAGGCTCTCTCTTTTCGCAGAATATGTATCAATGGGTTATTAATGGTGGCATACAGCAGGTTTTTTCTCATCCATTAACGGTAAAGGGTCTTGCCTTCATCAACACCTACCTCCCTTTTGATGCCATTGAGCCTCAAGCTATTGCCCAAAAAGCAGCCCAATTTGCCAGTTCATTTGGCAGTAATCTTGTCGCACTAAGCGCAAAAATATTAGGTGATGCGACGACCTTTTTAATGGACTTCTTTTTAATGCTCTTTGTCTTATTCTTTTTACTCAGAGATCACGACAAAATAATGACAACTTTGCGTCACATCATTCCGTTTTCTCGCAGCCAAGAAGATCGACTCTTTGCTGAAATAGAGCAGGTTTCAAAATCAGCAGTAATGGGATCATTTTTAACCGCTATCGCACAAGGTTTTGCTGGTGGTATTGGTATGTGGATCGCTGGTTTTCCAGGACTATTTTGGGGCACGATGATGGGGTTTGCTTCTTTTATTCCCGTTATTGGCACTGCGTTAATTTGGATTCCAGCCACAATCTATCTTGTGATCATCGGTGAGCATGGCTTGGCTATCTTCCTCGCTATTTGGTCAATTGTTATTGTTGGGTCTATTGATAACATCTTACGCCCTCTACTTATGCAAGGTAGCGCGGGAATGAATACGTTGATGATATTCTTTTCCCTACTTGGTGGATTACAACTTTTTGGTCTTATCGGGCTGATCTACGGCCCACTTTTGTTTGCGGTCACTATTGTGCTATTTAATATTTATGAAGAAGAGTTCCAAGACTTTATTAAGCAACAAGATAACTCGTAAAGTGGTAAGTTCTTCTCTTAATATTGCGGAAATATCTTCAAGCTCACGGCGGATTATGCGAAAATCCGCCCTCAATTTTATGGTCATTCAGAGTTCACTATGTCTGCATACACAGCACCAAGCCAAATAGCTCAACGTCAACTAGCTTACTTCGAAGGCAAGCACGTTCTTGTCGCAGGAGAAGCCGAAGATTTATTTCCTGTTGAACTAGCGAGTCACTGCGAATCCGTTACTGTGTTTACTTCAAATTATGGCTACTTTCGCCAACTTGAAGCACAACCTCGTATTACCCGTTATTTTGGTGCAGAGTTTGACGCTGAAACAAAAGCCGATATGGTGCTACTGTACTGGCCAAAAGCTAAAGCTGAAGCTGAATTTCTCTTAGCGATGTTAATGGCCAAGCTTGGTGAAAATACTGAAATTGTAGTGATTGGCGAAAATCGTTCTGGCGTAAAAAGCATTGAAAAAATGTTTAAAGACTACGGCATTGTGAAAAAATACGACTCTGCCCGTCGTTGCTCATTTTACTGGGGCCAATGCACAACCACACCAAAAGCATTCAACCTTCAGGAGTGGTTTAAAACTTATACGGTGAATATCAATAATCAAGACCTGATCATTAAAAGCTTACCTGGTGTATTTAGCCATGGTGAGTTTGATATTGGTAGTCAACTATTACTCGATAGCTTACCGAAACTTTCAGGCAAGGTATTAGACTTTGGTTGCGGTGCTGGCGTATTAAGTGCCGTAATGGCCAGTAACAACCCTGATGCAGAACTTGAACTATGTGATATTAGTGCCTTTGCCGTTGCTTCAAGCCAAGCAACATTAGCGGCCAATGGATTAAAAGGACGAGTTTTTGCTTCAGATGTCTACTCTGATACTGGCAAACACTACCAATTTATCATCAGCAACCCTCCTTTTCACTCAGGGTTAGAGACTAGCTACTCAGCAACTGAAACACTACTCGCTCAAGCACCACAAAGATTGGTGAGAAGTGGCACATTAATGATCGTGGCAAACTCATTTCTAAAATACCAACCAATTATTGAACAAGCTTTTGGTCAGTGCACAACGGTAAATAAAACATCTAAATTTGCTATTTATCAAGCAAATAAGTAGTAATATAGAAAAGAGAGCGCCGTTTATCGCTCTCTTTTCCCCTTTGCATATCAACCGAAAACCTAGCCCATCGATCTTCTCCACACTTCACAGCAACATAATCAATAAATTCAATATTAATCATATTTGCGCCTTACTCCACGCTTTGAATGAAACTTACTTGTCAAAGTGAAAAAAGTCGTTAATTTCAAACTTACACAATTGACAATTCTATTTGACTCTCACTAATTACGTCAAAAAAAACTGTAAAAATGCATGCTATGGATAGTAATTTAGATTATGTTTAGACTTTATAAGCGACAAAAATTTAAACGTTTGCAAAATACCTTGATGATCGCTTTCACAGTGCTCAGCTTGCTTCCTTTAACTTTAATTTCCATCTTTTTTCTACATGCGCACAGTGAAGATCTTGAGAAGCAAATCACATCGCATTTAGTTTCTGTGCGTGACAATAAACAGCAGCAAGTGACTGATTATATAGAAGCAAAAGAGTTGGAAACCTTAGGCTTTGTGCACTCTGAATTGGCCTATGCCAGCGGAGGAAGATTTTATGGTCTTATCAATGCGTTCCAACGGCTAGGCAACAATATTGAAGAGTCTCGTCAATATGCACAGCAGCGCTACTTTATCGGCTCTGGCAATAAAATAAAAACACGACCAACTTCTTCTTCAGAGACCTTTGTTGGCAGTGAGCGTTATCGGTTACTGCATAAACGCTACCACCCAACCTACGTCGAATTGTTAAAACGCTCCAGTTTTGATGATATCTTGCTGGTCGATATCGATGGTAATGTCACCTACTCGGTCAATAAAGATAAACATTACGCGAGCAACTTACTGCATGGGCCATTTAAAGACTCAAATCTGGGAAAAAGCTTTCAAAGTTTGATCAACAAAGTTTCTGAAGATAAAGAAAACAACCCCGTTTATACCCCAATTACAATTTCTGACTTTAGCCTAGAGCAAGGTAAAATGGTCGCTTGGTTTGGTGCTCCTATCATTCAACAAGGCTACTTACACAGTTATGCAATGTTACGCCTACCAAATGATGAAATAACTCAGATAACTTTAGATCATAGAAAACAATCATCAATGCATACCTTACTGGTCGGCAGTGACGGTCAATCAAGATCATCGGCTCATAACCAAGATATTATTAAAAAAAGTATGGCTATCATTGATAAAGCGTTATCTGAAAGAGCTGGTGTCGCTATCTATGAAAATACCTTTGATGAAAAAGTCATTGCTGCCTACTCCCCACTTAAGATAAAAAATACACTATGGGCAATCGTTGTTGAAATGCCTGAGAGTAAGGCCTATGAGCGTATAAAACAGCTACAACGCATATTTATCGTGGTCATGATTGTTGCCATTTTACTGATCGTCATTTGCTCCCACTACCTCTCCAATTTTATTACTTCCCCACTATTAAAGTTAACCTGGGCGGCAGAAAAGGTTTCAGCGGGTGATCTCGATAAGACCATGATCAATACCGAACGTAAGGATGAAATTGGTCGCCTTGCGGTAAGTTTTGAGCGTATGCAACGTTCGATTAGAGACAAGATAACGCTAATCAAAAGCCAGAATAAAACCTTGGAAGAAAACTTAAAAATCATTCAAAAACAGAATGATGAATTACAGTTAACCAACAAACTCAAAGATGAATTTTTAGCGACCACATCGCACGAGTTGCGCACTCCATTACATGGCATGATCGGCATAGCAGAAGCCTTAATTGCCGGGGAAAATGGCCCCCTACCCGACAACCAAAAGTACCAACTTAATATCATTATTAATAGTGGTCATCGTTTAACAACACTGGTTGATGATCTGCTCGATTATCATAAGATCCGCTATGGAAACTTAGATATTCAGCCGATAGCAACCAATCTCTCGATTGCAACAAGCTTGGTATTGGAGTTATCAAATCACTTAGTCGGTGATAAACCCGTTCGGATCATCAATCAAATACCCGACACTCTTCATTGGGTTTCCGCTGATCCTCAACGTCTTGAACAAGTGCTATATAACCTAATTGGCAACGCCATCAAATACACCTCTGAAGGTAAAATTGTTTTATCGGCTGATATTATGGATGACTACATCCGTATTCAAGTGGTTGATACTGGTGAAGGGATACCATCTGAATCACTTGAGTATATTTTCGAGCCCCTTATCCAAGCCGGTCAGCATAGCCATCATTATCGTCAAGGCGCAGGACTTGGGTTAACCATTAGTCGACAACTGATTGAGTTAATGGGCGGTGCACTCTATGTCAGCAGTCAACCTATGGTCGGCACAACATTTAGCTTTACTCTGCCACTCGCAACAGAGCAAGAAATCAGCCTCGCTGCCGATTTAAGCGCCCAACTACATTTTCAAGCACCAGAAAATCTTGATAATCAGCATCCAATGGCGACCGTATTACCTGAAAACCCACAGGGACCTCTACTGGTGATTGCTGATGACGAGCCGGTCAATCTACAGATCCTTGATAGTTTTTTACGCATGGAAGGCTACCGAGTACGTATTGCTTGTGATGGTGAAGAGACTCTCGATCTCATCAAACAAGAAAAACCTGAACTGCTACTTTTAGATATTATGATGCCAGGTATGAATGGCTATCAAGTGTGTGAAAAACTGCGTAAAAGCTATGATCTCGCAGAGCTACCAATCATCATGCTAACTGCGTTAAACCAAACCGATGACCGCATTCGAGGCTTTGAAGCAGGCGCTAATGATTACTTGTCTAAACCGTTTAATAAACAAGAATTAGCAGCACGTATCACCGCCCACCTCTCTGCAAGTAAGGCAGAACAAAGACGAATTGAAAACCACCAATTACAGCAAGAACTTAAACAGCGCGCACTGGTCGAAGCCAATTTATTAGAGACACAAGGTCGCCTGCTTGAACAACTCGAATCAGCACCAGAGGCGATTGTTTGTATTCGTAACGATAACAAGATTCGCTTTGCCAATGATGCCGCATGCAAGCTATTCAAACGCAGCCAAGAGCAACTAAAGCGCTCGTATGCCGATGAAATCGTAGCACCTAAATTCCTAAACCTAATGCAATTGCATTACTGTGGTGATATTGATATCTATGTTGAAGACATTCGTCAGCATCTCTCTTGTGATATTTTAAAGCTTCCTGAAGGTTCTGAGCTTCACGCTATGTATATTTTTGATGTTGGCGGAGGTGTTAATGCCAATCGAGTCAATAAGCTAGAGACGGCGATTGATGCGTTAAGTTGCTATGCCTTTGAGGGTGATAAAGAGAAGTTGCAACTACTTAAAGAGTTAGGTGGTGAGTTTACTCGTATTGCTGATAAAGCGACTGGGGAGGGACAGAATAAGCAAGACATCATGCGTGAACTCTTAGTGGAGTGTATGTCGACTAGCATAGCTTATTGGGAATCAGTCACTGGAAAATCTAAATTTGCCTTTGCTGAAGAGAGCGGTTTATGGCGTGTCTATTTAGACCGTAGCACATTGCAAACTCGTACTTTAGATAAATACTTACGCATAGAAACGCTACCTAAAACACCGCGCTGGAGAACCGTTTTAAGTTCATTAGACTACATATCACAGCACTGTCATGATACAAGCCCTGAGCGTATACACCTTGAGTCTCTAAAGGATAAGCTACAAAAGCTACTGACTTTATAATGCCACAACTTGCCACTCAGTCTGCACTCTTATATAGCCCATAGACTTTCAACCAGAAAGCAGTTTTGATATGGGCTTTTACCTTCATCTTTCATCGCCACGCTGGTTTGAGCCCATTGAGCACCAGCAACCAACCTTATACTTAGTAGTTATTTTTACATGGAAAATAAAGGCTAATTTCAAGTTCAAATACGGATAACTGTGACACTATATATAAGCTAACACTCGACACAAGTCACATAAATGAAAGTGATATGTTCAATTTGCGAACTAAATCACGACATAACGGCAGATTTGATTTTTAGATAAAAAATAGTTACCAAATAACATAAAGTCAAAACGAAAACGGTTAAATAAAAACAAAAAAACAACTCAAAAACAACAACTTAAGAAAAAATAAACACTAAAAAAGAAACCGATAACCGACAACCGATAGTGCTGATATTTTATCCAAACCACACAATAATTAACGGAATTGACATGACTTTATATCGTTTTAACGTTTTTAACGGGCATCGTAATTGATTATTTATGGCAGACAGTGTTTTCTAGATACGTCTAAAGCATACAGGCCACTCATTACGAGGTACGTTTTAGCAACTTTACATTTATTCATTCTTTATCCAATGAAAACAATAAAGCAACAGTAAGGAACAGCTATGCTTGTCAATATAAAAAAAACAGCACTCGCAGCAGCAATTATTGCTACTGCTACAACTGGGTTTGCTTCAATAGCAACCGCTGCTGAGCGCAGTGAACTCACGATTCACCCAAAAGAATATACGACATTTGTTCGTAACTTTAACCCGTACCTAGGCGCAACTAACCTACATACAACAACTGACTTTATTTATGAGCCGCTTGTTGTGTTTAATGAAATGCACGGTAACACACCTGTATTTCGCCTAGCAGAAAGTTACAAAATGTCTGATGACCTAATGAGTGTTACTTTTGATATTCGTGAAGGTGTCACTTGGTCTGATGGTCAGAAATTCACTGCCGATGATGTTGTCTTCTCTTTCAACTTAGTAAAAGCAAAACCAGAGCTAGACCAAAGCGGTATTAACTCTTGGGTGACTAGTGTAGAAAAAGTGGGTAATAATCAAGTTCGCTTTACACTAACAGAAGCAAACTCAAACGTTCCTTACGAAATATCTAAAGTGCCTGTGGTTCCACAACACATCTGGAAAGATATCAAAGAGCCAACAACATTCACCAATGAAAACCCTGTCGGATCAGGTCCTTTTACTGATATTGACACTTTTACTGCTCAACTTTACATCCAATGTCGCAACCCTAACTACTGGGATGCCGCTAACCTAGATGTTGACTGTTTACGCGTTCCACAAATTGCGAATAACGATCAGTTCTTAGGCAAAATTGTAAACTCTGAAATTGACTGGAGTTCATCATTTGTCCCAGATATTGACCGCACTTACGCTGCAGCAAGTCCTAAACACCACTACTGGTATCCGCCTTCAGGTACTCAAGCATTCATGGTTAACTTCAATAACCCGGATGCTGCAAAACATGAAGCGCTAAACAATGTCGAATTCCGTCGCGCATTCTCAATGGCACTTGACCGTCAAACTATCATTGATATCGCTTTCTATGGTGGTGGTACAGTCAATGATTTTGCTTCTGGTTTAGGTTATGCATTTGAAGCTTGGTCAGATGAAAAAACGCACCAAGACTTTAAAGGCTACAACTCTTACAACGCGCAAGGTGCTAAAGATTTACTCGCAAAAGCTGGCTTTAAAGACACCAATAAAGATGGCTTTGTTGAAACGCCATCGGGCAAATCATTTGAGCTACTAATCCAGTCTCCAAATGGTTGGACTGATTTTAACAATACTGTACAGCTTGCTGTTGAGCAGCTACTCGATGTAGGTATTAAAGCACGTGCTCGTACACCAGATTTCTCCGTGTATAACCAAGCAATGTTAGAAGGGACATACGATGTAGCCTACACCAACTACTTCCATGGTGCAGACCCATACACGTACTGGAACAGTGCTTACAACTCATCACTTCAACACGGTGATGGTATGCCTCGCTTTGCAATGCACTACTACAAAAATGACAACCTAGATGGTCTGTTAAACAGCTTCTACAAAACAGCAAATAAAAATGAGCAGCTAGAAATTGCTCATGGTATCCAGAAAATCATTGCTTCTGAGCAAGTAACGATTCCAGTGATGTCTGGTGCTTACATGTTCCAATACAACACAACTCGCTTTACGGGTTGGTGGAATGAAGAGAACCCACAAGGTCGTCCAAACATTTGGGCTGGTATCCCAGAGCGTCTACTTCATGTACTGGACCTAAAACCAGTTATTTAAGTTCACGTTCATCTCTAATGTGGCGAGCCTCTTGCTCGCCACTTATCAACAGCTCCCACACTCTCAACTGATAGCATGACGCTAGCCGTCAGGGGGTTGCTCGCTTCAAATAAAGTGTTTGATGCCTGCAACCATATAACCAGGAAAGGGAAAAACTTGGGTGAGTAAGGTGTAAGTTATGGGTTATTTTTTAAGACGTTTATCTTTTTATTTTGTCGCTTTATTGGTGGCTGCAACGTTAAATTTTATTATTCCTCGAGCGATGCCTGGTGACCCAGTTACCATGATGTTCGCGAACGCTTCTGTTCAAGTCACACCTGAGCGTATAGAAGCAATGAAACAGTTACTCGGCTTTGTCGATGGTCCTATTTGGGTGCAGTACTTAGCTTATATGAAAAATATTCTCAGCTGGGAATTAGGCACTTCAATCCAATTTTATCCGTTGGCCGTTAATTCTCTGCTAAGCAGCGCTTTTGGTTGGTCACTATTTTTAGCTGGAACAGCGGTTATCTTATCGTTCTCTCTAGGATCGGTTTTAGGTATCTTTGCCGCTTGGAAACGAGGCAGTAAATATGATTCATTCGTGACTCCAGGCATGCTCGTTATCCAAGCGGTGCCGCAAGTTGTTATCGCTATGATTGCCATGTTTACTTTTGCGATTGGCTTAAAGTGGTTCCCGACGGGTTACGCTTACACCGCAGGGACCATCCCTGACTGGACAAGTTGGGCATTTATTAAAGATGTGGCTTACCACGCCGTACTTCCCCTTTTCTGTGCTTCCATTGTTCAGGTCGGCGGTTTCTTAGTCAACATGCGTAACAACATGATCAATTTATTGGCTGAAGACTACATCACTATGGCGAAAGGCAAAGGCCTTAGCGAGAACCGTGTGGTATTTAACTACGCTGCTCGTAACGCAATGCTACCGAGTGTTACTGCACTCTCAATGTCATTAGGTATGGCAATTGGTGGTCAATTAATCATTGAAATCATCTTTAACTATCCAGGTTTAGGCAGCGTGCTATTTAATGCAATTACTGCTCGCGACTATCAAGTACTTCAAGGTCAACTGCTGATCATGACCTTATTCATGCTGTTCTTTAACTTACTTGCAGACATGCTTTACGTTGTACTCGACCCACGCCTACGTAAGGGAGCAAAATAATTATGAAAGGCATAATCAAACTAATTTGGGGCAACCCAATGGCACTTCTCGGTGTCTCGATTCTCAGTGTATTTTTATTTCTCGCTTTAGCTGCGCCACTGGTTACTAAGCACGCACCCGATAAACGTACGGGTAATCCACATGAATACCCGGGCTTTGTAGTCAAGTCAGCACAAAGCAACCCAGACGGTTGGATTGCACAAAACTTAGCGGATGATCGTCGTACATTAATCATGTCAAAAAAAGCGGATCACATGCTAGGTACCTCTCGTATGGGTCGAGATATTTGGTCTCAAGTAGTGTATGGCGCACGAGTATCACTGGCGGTTGGTTTTGGTGCAGGTCTTACAGTTTGTTTCCTAGCCACTATTATCGGTGTCTCTGCGGGTTATTTTGGCGGTCGTGTTGATGATGTATTAACGGCGGCTATGAATATCATGCTGGTCATACCCCAGTATCCGCTACTCTTTGTTGTTGCAGCATTTATTGGTGAGGCAGGACCATTAACCATTGCCATGATCATTGGCTGTACTTCCTGGGCATGGGGCGCACGTGTTGTTCGTTCACAAACGCTAGCACTGCGTGAAAAAGAGTTTGTCAAAGCGGCTGAAGTACTTGGTGAATCCTCTTTCCGTATTATCTTTGTCGAGATTCTACCTAACCTAATTTCGATTGTTGGCGCAAGTTTCATCGGTTCGGTTATGTATGCAGTGATGATGGAAGCAACGATTTCCTTCTTAGGGCTTGGTGATCCAAACACCATCAGTTGGGGGATCATGCTTTACAACGTACAAACGTCATCTTCAATGCTGATCGGCGCGTGGTGGGAGCTGCTTGCACCTTGTATTGCTTTAGTTTTCCTTGTTACTGGTCTTGCACTACTTAACTTTGCGGTAGATGAAATTGCCAACCCACAACTTCGTTCTCATAAAGGTATGAAGCGTTGGAAAAAAATGGCAAAGGAAGACAAAAATGAACGTAAACCTGTCCTAGAACCTCAACCTGCACTTTGGAACGGAGATAAATAATCATGGCTGAACCACTCATTTCAATCCGTAACTTATGTGTCGATTACATTACCGATGCTGGCGATGTTAGAGCGTGTAATAACGTCAGCTTTGACATTGCTCCAGGTGAAGTTTTTGGGCTTGCTGGCGAATCTGGTTGTGGTAAATCAACCGTCGCTTTCTCGCTGATGCGCTTGCACAAGCCACCCGCTTTCATTACTGGTGGACAGGTCATATTTAATGGCGAAAACATTCTTAACTACAGCGATCAACGCATGCAAGCGTTCCGCTGGAGTGAGATGTCGATGGTTTTCCAAAGTGCGATGAACGCGTTAAACCCAGTTTTACCAATGGAAGAGCAGTTTTGTGATGTCATCATGCATCACACCTCAATGACTCGTGAGCAAGCGAAAAAACGCGCTGAAGGATTACTGGAAATTGTTGATATTCACCCAAGTCGTTTATCAGACTACCCTCACCAATTTTCAGGGGGTATGCGTCAACGTCTAGTGATTGCCATTGCTTTAGCGCTAAATCCAAAAATGATCATTATGGATGAACCAACAACGGCACTTGATGTAGTAGTACAACGTGAGATATTGCAGAAAATTTATGCGTTAAAAGAAGAGTTTGGTTTCTCTATCTTATTCATTACTCACGATATATCACTGATGGTCGAATTCTCTGACCGCATCGGGATCATGTACTCAGGTGAGTTGATTGAAGTTGCCCCATCGAAGCAAATACTGGAAAGCCCATACCACCCTTACACGAAAGGGCTGGGAAGTTCTTTCCCACCACTAACAGGACCGAAAACAAAGTTAACTGGGATCCCTGGCAACCCGTTAAACCTGTTAGATATACCACAAGGATGTCGCTTCCAGGCGCGTTGTAATCGAGTACACGAAGCTTGTACAAAACAGGCAACGAATTTGCGCCAAGTAGAGCCTAACCGTTTTTCTAATTGCCATCTCTATGGTGACACGATTGCTCATGTCAATGCATAGAGCAGCGTTAAAAACACTGGCATTAGTAATAACAGTTTTTGGAGAGAGTTATGAGTAACAATTATGGTCAACTGCTGGTCGAAGGTAAGAATGTCGTCAAAGATTTCCCGATCAGTAGCACAACACTAAAGCAGCCTTTAATGCGCGCACTCAATGATGTGTCATTCAAAATGTATAAAAGTCGCGGTCTAGCCGTGGTTGGCGAGTCGGGTTCGGGTAAATCGACTACCGCAAAAATGATTGCCAAAATGTATGCACCATCCAACGGCATCATTAAATATAAAGGTCGTGATATACAAGAGATCAAAAAGAAAAATGAGTTAATGCACTACCGTGAAGGCGTCCAGATGGTATGGCAAGACCCGTTTGGATCACTTAATCCAACGCATACGATCTTCCATCATATCGCGCGCCCACTGCTTATCCATAAAAAGCTCAATTCAGGCAATAAAAAAGAGCTTGAAGATCGTGTTTATGATCTCTTAGAACAAGTTGGACTTATTCCAGCTAAAGAGACAGCGGCAAAATATCCCCACCAGCTATCTGGAGGTCAGCGTCAACGTGTCAACTTAGCACGTAACATCGCGGTTGGTGCAGAGGTTGTTCTTGCTGATGAGCCAACCTCCATGCTTGATGTATCTATCCGTGCAGGTGTACTTAACCTGATGGAAGAGATGAAGTTTGAGAAACAAATGTCGCTACTTTACATCACGCACGATATCGCAACCGCTCGTTATATCGCTGAAGATATCTCGGTCATGTATGTCGGACACATGGTCGAATGGGGTGATACAGATGAAGTCATCGCTGATCCTCAGCACCCTTATACACAGCTGCTGGTATCAGCAGTGCCAGATCCTAAAAAATCAATCCACGATAAGTTAAAAGGCAACAAAGGTGAAATACCACTTTGGACGCCTGACTCTGTGGGCTGTCCGTTTGCTGGGCGCTGCTCTCATGCCATGAGCAAGTGTAAAGAGCAATTACCTGGCGTAACACAACTCGCCGAGAATCACTTTGTGCGCTGCTATTTGCACGAAAGCTAAACCGCGTAATTAGACCCTTTCACTAGGGTCTAATTAACTTCTGATTTTATCACTATTGACCATCGCGACATAAAACCTAGGCAGAGAAATCTAGGCATAATGATAATGGAGTACAGAGTTGCAATTACTAATCAACCATATTGGCTATGAATCGAAAGGATCTAAGCAAGCCATTTTACAAACGCCTCAGCCTCGCTTATCTAATTACTCAGCGCTGCTGGTTTGTGCACAGAACCATATCACGGTCGATAACATTTCCATTGAAAAAAATGGAGAGGTTGATAATTGGCACTTTGGTCATTTTTATACGCTCAATTTTACCAAGTTTACTCAGCCTGGTACCTATTACATTCGTTTTGATAACTTACGCTCTGAAGTGTTTGAGATCAGCGAAAATCTACTCATGACACGCACCTTCTCCGATGTTCTAAACTACTTTAAATCACAACGCTCTAGTGGTCGCTTTGATAAGCAAGATCAGAATATTTCAGTCCTAAACAGCGACCAAACGATGGATGCTCACGGTGGCTGGTATGATGCATCTGGCGATGTGAGTAAATATTTGAGTCACCTTTCTTATGCCAATTATTTAAACCCACAACAGATACCAATGGTTGTGTGGAATATGCTTAAGGGGTTATCACTGACCGATTCTCACCCTGAGCTCTCACCATTTTCACAAGAGCGCTTAATCGAAGAAGCGCTATTTGGTGCAGACTTCCTATTAAGAATGCAAAGTACTGATGGCTACTTCTTTATGACCGTGTTTGATGGTTGGAGTAAAGAAACCCAGCAACGTGAAGTGTGTGCCTATGAAACTCAAGCAGGAAAGAAAACCAGCGATTATCAAGCAGGCTACCGTCAAGGTGGTGGTGTAGCGATTGCTTCTTTAGCAGCGACGGCTCGATTAGAACGAACTGGTGACTTTAAGCCCAATGAATACTTGCAAGCGGCTGAACGTGGCTATTGGCATTTACGTGAAAACAATCGCCACTATTTAGATGATAATCAAGAAAACATTATTGATGAGTACTGCGCGCTACTGGCTAGCTGCGAGCTATTTAAAACCACTCAAGAGCAGCGCTACCTAGCAGAAGCCAGAGATTGGGCGCAACGCCTGTCATTACGCCAACTTTCCGATGATAACCTGCAAAACTTCTGGTCTGCAAACCATGATGGTTCGCGCCCTTATTACCATGCAGTCGAAGCTGGGTTACCCGTTATAGCACTGTGTGAGTATTTAAGTATCGAAACAGAGTCTGCATATAAACAGCCGATTGCCACGGTTGTACTGCAAGCTTGTCAGTTTGAATTAAATATCAGCCAGCGTGTTACCAACCCTTTCAGCTACCCGCGCCAGTACGTCAAACCTGTTAATGGGAAGAAACAAGAAACTTTCTTTATGCCACATGATAATGAAAGCGGCTATTGGTGGCAGGGAGAAAATGCCCGCTTAGCCTCAATGGCAACTATGGCGTATCTTGCACAAGATCATATTAATAACCCTGCACTAAAAGCAGAACTGATCAACTTTGCGCAGCGTTCATTAGATTGGATTTTGGGGCTCAACCCTTACCATTGCTGCATGCTTGATGGGCATGGTCGCAATAATCCAGACTACCTACCTAAACATGGATTTTTTAATGCAAAAGGCGGCATCTGCAATGGAATAACATCAGGGGTTGATGATGAAAAAGACATCGCCTTTAATCCAACAGAGCATAAAAATGATAGCGAGCAAAATTGGCGCTGGGGAGAACAGTGGCTACCACATAGCGCTTGGTATCTATTGGCAATAATGGCGCAAACCTATCATTTTGAATCCATAAATAAAGCTAACGGCGAGGGTTGATGATGAGCTATCGTTTAGATTTTACTGTCTTATCTGAGCAAGATAACCACTGCCGACTCGGGTTAGCCTTACATAACTTAACTGATCAATCGATTAGTGCTTGGTCTTTGCATTTTGGTTTTGAGCGTTTTATTCAAGTCGATAGTGTTACTCAAGGCAGCTTATCTCAAGTTGGTAGTTTCCTAACTTTTACGCCCCCATCCTTGACACTTGAAGCCAATGAGCATATCTACATTGAATTTGACGTCGGTACTGCACCTTTGCGTTTCTTAACCGATGGTATTAAAGATGCGTTTATTCAGTTAAGTGAGTCATCCGTGTGCCCTATTCTACCGGTAATGGTCACTCCAATTGCTTTAGCTTCACCTTACCATCAGCGCACTCACATAGCGCATGTTGACAGCGCTCGCTATCCACTGATCCCTTTACCACAACAGCTAATTGCCCATGAGGGTGACTATACGTTGAACGATCAGAGTGAATTGTACTGCCACTGCGAACAGGCTCTTGACGGCGCTCACTGGCTACAAGAAGAACTGAATAACCTATACCAACTAACGGTTGCGGTTCATAAGCCAGCTAAAATCACTTCAACGTTGAATATTGACAACAACACACAGCAGTCCATCGCTTTCATAACTCTGCCGACTCTAGATGAGGGGCATTACCGCCTCTCAGTTAGTGCACAAAGTATTGTGATTTACTCTGGATCAAAAAGTGGCTTTATCCACGCTGCTGCAAGTTTAATCCAGCTTATTAGCACCAATAAAAATAGTAAAACATTATCAATACCTTGCTGTGAAATTGAGGATTCACCTCGCTTTGGTTATCGCGGCATGATGCTAGATTGCGCTCGCCATTTTCACTCAGTGACCAGCGTTAAAAAACTGATTAACCGCCTTGCTCACTATAAGTTCAACACCTTTCACTGGCACCTAACCGATGATGAAGGTTGGAGAATTGAAATAAAGTCACTACCTGCTTTAACGGATATTGGAGCATGGCGCGGTATAAATACAGCCATTGAACCACAATATTCTCACTTATCTGATACTTACGGTGGTTTTTATAGTCAGGCTGAAATTAAACATATCATTGCCTATGCCGAGCAGCGTGGGATCACGATTATCCCTGAAATTGATATTCCTGGACACTGCCGAGCGGCGGTTATCTCATTACCTGATTTATTGATCGACCAAGATGACACAACGGTATATCGCAGCATTCAAAACTATAGCGATAACGTGCTCAATCCTGCACTCGAAGGCACCTACTTTTTCTTAGATAGTGTTTTAGAAGAAGTCGCTGCCCTATTTCCTGGTCCTTATCTGCATATTGGCGCTGATGAAGTCCCTAATGGCGTTTGGCTTAACAGCCCAAAATGTCAGCAATTAATGAGTCAGGAAGGCTATCAAGAACCCAAAGAGCTGCAAGCTCACCTATTACGCTACGCCGAAAAGAAACTCAAAACACTGGGTAAGCGCATGCTGGGTTGGGAAGAAGCACAGCATGGTAATAAGGTCAGCAAAGATACCATTATTTACGCTTGGCAAAATGAACAAGCCGCCATTGATTGCGCTAAGCAAGGGTTTGATATCGTCCTGCAACCTGCTCAATTTACGTATTTAGATATGGTGCAAGATTACGCTCCAGAAGAGCCTGGCGTTGATTGGGCGGTCGTTCTTCCACTAGAAGCCGCTTACCGCTATGAACCTCTTGCCGAGATAGAAGCGAGCAGCCCGGTTCATCAGCGAATGTTAGGAATCCAGTGTGCAATGTGGTGTGAAGGAGTAAAGGACGAGCAACGCCTTGATTATCTGCTCTTTCCACGTATGACTGCGATAGCTGAAACCTGCTGGACAGCAGCGAAAAGCAGACACTGGCATGATTATTTAGCACGCCTCAAAGGGCACTTACCACTGCTCGACCGTCAGCATATAAATTACCGTCAACCTTGGTGATATCCAGCAAGTTTGGCAATAAACAGTAGCAAAAGGAAAGGCTCCTTTTGTTGAGCAACTTTAGTTAGCGACTCAATACGCTTATTTATAAGGAAATGACCATGAAGTACGGCTATTTTGATAATGACAATCGTGAATATGTAATCACTCGTCCAGATGTACCAGCGCCTTGGACTAACTACCTTGGCACTGAAAAATTTTGTACCGTCATTTCTCATAATGCTGGTGGGTATTCATTTTATAACTCTCCTGAGTATAACCGTGTTACCAAATTCCGTCCCAACGCCTCTTTTGATCGCCCAGGTCACTATGTTTACTTACGTGATGATGAGACGGGTGATTACTGGTCAATCTCATGGCAGCCTGTTGCTAAGAGTTTAGATGAAGCCAGTTATGAAGTGCGTCATGGTTTATCGTACTCAAAATTCAAATGTGACTACAACGGCATTGAAGCATCGAAAACGCTCTTTATTCCTAAAGGTGAAGATGCTGAAGTTTGGGATATTGTAATAAAAAACACCTCGGACAAACCACGCACTATCAGTGCCTTCTCATTTGTTGAGTTTTCATTTAGTCACATTGAATCTGATAACCAAAATCATCAAATGTCTCTCTATTCAGCAGGCACAGCATATCAAGACGGTGTTATTGAATATGACTTGTACTACAACACTAATGATTTTGAAGGATTTTATTACTTAGCCGCGACTTTTGACCCTGATAGCTATGATGGTCAGCGTGATAATTTCCTTGGCTTGTACCGTGATGAAGCCAACCCTATCGCTGTAGAGCAAGGGCGCTGTAGTAACAGTGCACAAACCTGTTATAACCACTGTGGCTCATTACATAAACAGTTTGTTATTCAACCTGGTGAAGAAGTTCGCTTCGCCTATATTCTCGGTCTAGGTAAAGATAATGGTGCTAAGTTACGTGAAAAGTATCAAGATCTTGCCAATGTGGACGCGGCTTTTGCTGGCATCAAATCTCACTGGGAGACTCGCTGTAACAAATTCCAAGTCAGCTCACCTAATGAAGGTTTGGATACCATGATCAACACATGGACGCTTTATCAAGCCGAAACCTGTGTTGTTTGGTCTCGTTTTGCATCATTTATCGAAGTCGGTGGACGTACCGGTCTTGGCTATCGAGATACCGCTCAAGATGCCATCTCGGTTCCGCACTCAAATCCAAGCATGACTCGCAAGCGCATTGTCGATCTACTGCGTGGTCAGGTACAAGCGGGTTATGGTCTGCACTTGTTTGATCCTGACTGGTTTGATCCAGAAAAATCCGATATTGAACCATCAAAATCTCCAACTGTTGTACCAACACCAAGCGATGAAGATAAGATTCATGGTATCGATGACACTTGCTCTGATGATCATTTATGGATTGTACCAACTATCTGTAAATACGTAATGGAAACCGGTGAAGAGAGCTTCTTTGACGAGCCGATCCCTTATGCCGATGGTGGCGTTGCCAGCGTCTATGACCACATGAAAGCCGCGTTGGATTTTTCAGCTAAATACGTAGGGCAAACGGGAATTTGTAAAGGGCTGCGTGCTGACTGGAATGATTGTCTAAACCTTGGTGGTGGCGAGTCGGCTATGGTCTCTTTCTTGCATTTCTGGGCACTGCAAGAGTTTATTGATCTAGCGAAGCACCTAGGTCGCCATGATGATGTCGATACTTACAGCACAATGGCGGAAGGTGTTCGTCAAGCGTGTGAAAAGCACCTTTGGGACGATGAAGGCGGTTGGTATATCCGTGGTCTCACTAAAGATGGCGACAAAATTGGTACTGCGCAACAAACCGAAGGTCGCATCCATTTAGAATCTAATACCCTTGCCGTTTTATCTGGCGCAGTTTCGCAAGAACGTGGTGAAATAGCGATGGATTCTGTCAACGAGCACCTCTATTGCGAATATGGTCTACACCTTAATTCCCCTTCCTTTTCAACACCAAATGATGACATTGGCTTTGTAACTCGCGTTTATCAAGGCGTGAAAGAAAATGGAGCTATCTTCTCTCACCCTAACCCTTGGGCGTGGGTTGCTGAAGCTAAGTTAGGTCGCGGTGATAGAGCAATGAAGTTCTATGATGCACTCAACCCATACAATCAAAATGACATGATTGAAACTCGCTATGCCGAACCTTACTCCTACGTACAATTTATCATGGGGCGCGATCACCAAGATCACGGACGTGCTAACCACCCTTGGTTAACAGGAACTTCTGGCTGGGCTTATTTTGCCGTTACCAACTTTATCCTTGGGGTGCGTTTAGGCTTTGATGGATTGATTGTTGACCCATGTATTCCAACCGAGTGGACAGGATTTTCTGTCCGTAGAGAGTGGCGTGATGCGGTATTTAATATCACCATAGAAAACCCAAATAATGTCAGTAAAGGGGTGGCATCCATCACCTTAAATGGCAATCCAATCGAAGGCGCGATTCCAGTTCAAGCAGCTGGAAGTAGTAATGATGTTGTTGTGGTACTCGGTTAAGTATCTTTCATTTTAGGGGAAGAACTCCGCTTCCCCTTACCGTATAAAAGGATTTTATTATGATCAAATTTGGAACCGGTGGTTGGCGCGCTTTTATTGGTGAAGAGTTCACTAAAGATAATGTACGCCTCGTAGCACAAGCTATTGCTAATATCATGCACAACGAAAACGTGACTGAAAAAGGCTTTATTATCGGTTATGACCGCCGCTTTTTATCCGATAAAGCGGGGGCATGGTTTGCCGAAGTTCTCGCCGCTAATGAGATCAAAGTGAGCTTTATTAATCGCTTTGTACCTACGCCTATTGTCATGTTTCAGGCTAAAAAAGATCAATGTGCCTACTCTGCTTGCATCACGGCATCACATAACCCTGCCGATTATAATGGCATTAAAATCTTTATTGAGGGTGGTCGTGACGCTGACGAGATTATTACTGAAAAGATTGAGTACCAAGTCGCTAACTTACAACAATCTGATGTTAAATCGGTCGATTTTGAACAAGCACTAAATGATAAAACTATAACAATCATTAATCCAATGAACGATTTCGTCGATTCAATCATTAATTTTATTGATATTGAGGCGATCAAAAAAGCCAACTTGCGTGTACTTATCGACCCTATGTTTGGCGTGGCAAAAAATGCCCTACAAACGGTATTAATTAACGGTCGTTGCGATGTTGATGTTATTAATGATGGCAAAAACCCTGATTTTGGTGGACTGATGCCATCACCAAGTGCTGCAACGCTTTATCGTCTAAAACACATGGTTGCAGCAGAAGGCTATGACATTGGTATTGGTACTGATGGCGATGCGGATCGATTGGGTATTATTGATGAAAAGGGGCATTTTATTCACCCTAACGAAGTGCTGATGCTGCTTTATTACTACATGCTTGAGTACAAAGGTTGGAAAGGTTCAGTGGTGCGTAATATTGCGACGACACACCTGCTCGACAAAATAGCTGCAGATCATGGTGAGAAAAGCTTTGAGGTGCCAGTTGGCTTTAAACACATTAGCTCACAAATGGAAGCCGATGACTCACTGATTGGTGGTGAAAGTTCCGGTGGTTTAACTATCCGAGGTCATATTAAAGGTAAAGATGGCGTATTTGCCTCTAGCTTATTGGTTGAAATGATCAGTGTCACTGGTAAAAAACTCTCTGACTTGTTAAACGAAATATACAGTAAATATGGCTATGCCTATACCGCTGAAGGTGATTGCACATTTAAACCAAACCAAAAAGAAGTGTTGTATAAGAAAATTTATACCGATAAGCAACTTCCTGAATTTATCCATGAAATTGAAAAAGTGAGCTATGAGGATGGTGCAAAAGTTTACTTTAAGAATGGGGGGTGGGTTATTGCTCGCTTCTCAGGAACGGAGCCTTTGCTACGAATTTTTGCTGAAATGGAAGATAAAGAAACCGCTGAGCAGGTAATGCTTCAAGTGAAGGAATTTTTGTCATTGTAAAAGTTATAGATTGCCTGCTTTATTCAGCACCAGCCTTGTCGCTGAAACCCTTTAAGTGAGGCACTTTGCCCAGCATGAGTCTGCTGGGCTTTTTTTAACAAACGAATAGCACTTTATTGGTGACGATTGTTATTGGTATAAAAAGCTAATATCCCGTCCGTTTCAATTTTCACCGTTACTGATTGCCCGACATTCAACATTTCTGCAGAGGTTGCGATAAATTTATTCCCTTCACTCTCGATAATATAACGACAATGCTCACCCATAAACTGTCGCTCTAATACCGTTATACGGCTTGCCTTGGCGATGGATAATTGGATGTGCTGAGGTCGAAGTAATAACTCACACTCCTGCCCCTGCGCTATATCATTTTGAGACTGCGCTTCGATAATACCAAACTGAGTATCAAACTCTGTTGCAGCTCTTTTCACTGCGGGTAAATAGCTGCCACCACCTAAAAAGTCGGCAACAAATTGACTTGAAGGCGCATAATACAGCTCTGCAGCACTCCCATATTGCTCAATAACGCCATGGTTCATCACTGCCATTTTATCAGCAAACGCAAAAGCTTCTTCACGGCTATGGGTGACAAAAATCGCTGTCACACCCTGCTTTTTAAAAATCTTCCTAATCTCGCTAATTAACTCATGGCGCACTTGAGTATCTATATTTGAAAATGGTTCATCGAGCAACAATAGATCGGGCTTACAGGCTAAAGAGCGTGCAATGGCGACTCGTTGCTGCTGACCACCCGATAGTTGGTGAGGATAACGCAGACCAAATCCCGTTAAATGTACCAGCTCCAGCATTTCTAAAACGCGGCTGGTTTGCTCTTTTGGGCTTAATAAACGCAATCCAAACGCGACATTTTCTTCGACCGTTAGATGGGGAAATAAAGCGTAATCTTGGAAAATCATCCCGATATTACGCTCCTCTGGTGCTAGCCAAGTTTCCGCATCATCCATAGTGACACCGTTCAGTTTCATTACGCCATGACTCAGTGGTAACAACCCTGCTATTGATTTAAGTAACGTCGTTTTTCCACAACCACTTGCGCCCAGTAAGCAGACAATTTCATCATGCTTTACCTGCAGTGATAGTGATTCTAATATGATCTGTTGATCGTATTCACAGGTCAGGTTTTCAATTGATAATGCGCAGTTCATCAATGGCTTTTCTCCAAGGAGCGGTTAACGATAACAAGAGGGATCAGCCCGACAAGTACAAGCAATACCGCCGGCATCGCAGCCAATTCTAGATGTTCATCTGATGCATAGTTAAATACATAAGTCGCAAGGGTTTCAAAATTAAATGGGCGTAATAATAGTGCCGCATTTAACTCTTTCATTGATTCTATAAAAACCAATAGCATCGCAATCAATACACCACGCTTTATCAATGGAAAGTGAACGCGGCATAACATCTGGGTGGTATTGCAACCCATAGTACGTGCAGCCATATCTAAAGAGGGGGAAATTTTATTTAAACTGCTTTCAATACTGCCAATGGCAACCGCTGAAAAACGTACAACTAAAGCAAAAGTAATGGCAAACATAGAACCAGAGAAAATTAGCCCAGGTCGACCCCAGTCCATCGCTTTGGCAATATCATTGACCGTATGATCCATCGTCAATACCGTTACCATCACCCCGATGGCTAATACTGTGCCAGGGACGGCATACCCCATCGATGAGCCACGCATAAATAAATGACTCAAACGACTTGGGCTTAATCGATGATAAAAATTGACGACAACAGCAAGGATAACCCCTATCACTGCTGCTGTTGTTGATACCTGTAAACTATTTAAAGCAAACTGCTTAAACTCGCTCGTCCAGCTTTGCTCAAAATATTGGAAAGCGTATAAACAGAGTTGCAAAAGTGGCAATAGAAATGCGATACCGACCAACCCCCAGCACCAAATCAGTGCAAACCATTTTTTCCAGCCTGTTAAGGTATAACGAAAATCTTCATGACTGCTAAATTGGCTTTGAAATAGTTTCTGTTTGCGTCGGCTATAGCGCTCTGCACTTAATAGCAATAAGACAATTATAAGCATAATAGCGGATATCTTCGCCGCAGCTGTTAAATTTGAATAACCCAACCACGTATCATAAACAGCAGTAGTTAACGTACTAACAGCAAAGTAGTTCATCGTGCCAAAATCACCTATCGTTTCCATTGCAACCAGGGAAAGACCCACAGCCATAGAAGGACGGACAAGCGGTAATGATATGCGACGAAAGCTTTTCCACGGTGAGCATTTTAATAAACGAGCAGATTGCAGTAACGATACACTCTGCTCCATAAAAGCCGCTCTGCATAAAAGATAAATATATGGGTAGAGTACTAGCGCTAGGACAATAGCTGCACCGGTTAATGTACGAATATCAGGAAACCAGTAGTCGCCGGCTTGCCATCCCGTCAGGTCGCGTAAAAGTACTTGGATGGGACCTGCAAAATCAAACCAATCAGTAAAGATATAACCCACTATATAGCCCGGCATGGCAAGCGGTAACACTAGTGCCCACTGCAACCACTTCTCACTCGGTAAGCGACACATTGCCATCAACCAAGCGCTCGGTATTCCAAATACAAGCGCAAGTAGCATGACAGCAAGGACCAAAACTACCGTATTGTAGGTATAGGTAAACATCACAGTCGACATTAGGTGACTGAATATATCGTCAGTCTCACCTATTGCAGTATAAAAAATCGCTAGAATAGGAAAAATCAGCAGTGAAGTTAGAACTCCGCTACTGATTTTCCATAATGCATTTTTTTCTTTCCCTTTAAAGTTAGGGATATGGTTCATCTTTTCAGCTCAATTAAAGGTCAAACTTCACTTCATCTAGCAGACGAATAGCCGTGCTATGGTATGAAGCGATGTCATCTAAAGATACCGTATCCGCTTTGAAATCACCCCATGAAGCAACTAAATCTGAACGCTTAACGCCTTCTTTTACAGGGTATTCAAAGTTATCTTCTGCATACATTTGTTGAGCTTTTGTATCGGTTAAAAACTCCATCAACTGAATAGCATTAGCTTTATTTGGTGAGTATTTTGCCAGTGCCATACCACTAATATTGACGTGTGTACCCTCTGCATTTTGGCTTGGAAAGTTAATATAAACGGCATCCGCCCACACTTTTTGTTCCTTGTCATTAAGCATCTTACCTAGGTAGTAACTGTTTCCTAATGCGTAATCACATAGCCCCTCTTTAATCGCTTTAACTTGAGCGCGATCGTTACCTTGTGGTTTGCGAGCTAAGTTTGCTTTGACCCCTTCAAGCCACGCTTTGGCTTCCGCCTCCCCTTTATGGGCAATCATGGCTGAAACTAATGACACGTTATAAGGGTGTTTTCCACTGCGAGTACACACCTTACCTTTTAACTCTGGGTTAGCGAGATCAGCATAGGTAAAGTCATCACTTAATTTACCAACACGATCGCGAGAAGTATAAATACTGCGCGTTCTTAATGTTAAAGCAAACCACTCATTATCATCGCCTTGATACTGTGCAGGAACATTTTTTTCAATCAATTCACTACTTACTGGCTGAACTAAATCTTTGCTTGTTAATTCAGCTAAACGACTAATATCTGTCGTTAAAACAACATCTGCAGGGCTGTACTCTCCCTCTTGAATAAGCTTTTCGGCAATGCCTTTTTTAGCAAACTTCACATTAACCTTAATACCAGTCTCTTCGGTAAAGGCTTTAAACATAGAAGCAACAAGGAAGGGTTGACGATAGGAGTAGACATTGACCTCTTCAGCAGCGAATACGGCTGAAGGTAATACGCTTGCTGCCAGTAAATAAAGGGGGAGTAGTTTGTTCATTAAGAGCCTTCCTTGAATATGCGAATTGTAATGATAATGTTTATCATTTGTATCATTATATTCAGCCCATTACTATTTACAAGCTTATAAATAAAAAAAGCTGCTACTTTAAAAGTAGCAGCTTAATCTTTATAAGATAAGTAACTTAAGGTTTAATCATTACTTTGTAGTAACGAACTCTGGGTAAGCACCAACACCACAGTCGTGCATATCCATACCTTCAAGCTCTTCTTCTTCTGTTACTCGAATGCCAATCGTTGCTTTCAGTACAGCCCAAACCGCAAGACTTGCACCAAATACCCAAGCAAAGATAACAACTGCACCAAGTAGTTGCGCGCCAAATGTTGCTCCATCGTTGCTTAGTGGAACCATCATTAGACCGAAGAAGCCACATACACCGTGTACAGAGATTGCACCAACTGGATCATCAATCTTAACTTTATCGAAAGCAATGATACTAAAGACAACCAATGCACCAGCACCAATACCAACCGCAACAGCCATTAGTGGCGATGGAGAACTTGGGTCTGCAGTAATAGCAACAAGACCAGCAAGTGCACCATTAAGAATCATTGTTAAGTCCGCTTTGCCCCACGTTGTCTTACACACTAATAAAGCAGCGATGGCACCAGCAGCAGCAGCAGCGTTCGTGTTTAAGAATACTTGACCTACCGCTGTTGCGTTTTCAGCGTCAGATAGCATGAGTTGTGAGCCACCGTTAAAACCAAACCAACCAAGCCATAGGATGAATGTACCTAAAGTAGCAAGTGGCATGTTTGAACCTGGAATTGGGTAAATTTGACCTTGCTTACCGTATTTGCCTTTACGTGCGCCAAGCAGTAACACACCAGATAGCGCAGCAGCAGCACCAGCCATGTGAACAATACCAGAGCCAGCAAAATCACTAAAGCCTGCTTCTGCTAGGAAACCACCACCCCATGTCCAGTAACCTTCTACTGGGTAAATGAATGCCGTTAAAACAACCGCAAAAATAAGGAAAGACCATAACTTCATTCGCTCAGCGACTGCACCTGATACTACAGACATTGCCGTTGCTACGAATACTACTTGGAAGAAGAAATCTGCTTCTAATGAGTGAGTTGCGCCATCATCTTGAGTTCCGATTAATGAACCAAATGAAGGTAACCAACCACCAGCGCTATTATCTATGTACATAATGTTGTAGCCGACAACTAAGAAAGTCGTACAAGCAATAGCATACAAACAAAAGTTCTTAGTTAAAATTTCTGTGGTATTTTTCGAGCGAACTAGACCAGCTTCTAACATAGCAAAGCCAGCTGCCATCCACATGACTAACGCACCTGAAATAAGAAGGAAAAAGGTGTCTAGCGCGTAGCGAAGTTCAATGACTGTTGTTGATAATTCCATAATATAATCTCCAATCCCTATCTTAAAGTGCTTCTGAATCCATTTCACCAGTACGGATACGAACCGCCTGACTTAGGTCATACACAAAAATTTTACCATCACCGATTTTGCCTGTGTGTGCAGCTTTGCTTATCGCTTCAACGACACGGTCAACATTATCTGCGTGTGTAGCGATTTCTAGTTTCACTTTTGGTAAAAAATCGACTTGGTATTCAGCACCACGATATAACTCTGTGTGCCCTTTTTGACGACCAAAGCCTTTAACTTCAGAGACTGTCATACCTTCAACACCAACATCTGCCAGCGCTTCACGAATATCATCAAGTTTAAATGGTTTTACTATTGCATTAATAAGTTTCATTGCCTTCCCTCTGCACACTAAGTTTTAACTCACTGTCTATAACTAATCAAGTTACGTGCCAATAATTAAACTATTGAATTTAAAGGTCTTTATTTGATTTGGGTAATTTAGATAAAAAAAACGCACCGTTATGGTGCGCAAGGTTCACTATATTAATGCAATTAATTGTATGCTCACCAATAAAGTGCAGAGCGTTACTAGGAATGATTAACGGTAACCAGTAAACTCTTTCCATTGATCGATCAATGACTCGAAATCTTCAATTCCACAACTTGCCGTGCTCTCACAATTATAGAAATCAAACTCACTGCCTTCTTCCATTTCTTCATCACTATTAAGGCTATTTTCCTCAACAGTGACTTCATCGGCACTAATCATCAAACTAATTTCACGTCCAATTAAACGATGTTCTTGTCCCATTTGCTTTTTAGCCATATCAATCAGATCGGTAACGTCGTCAATTTTTCTGGGTGTTTTACCTATCTCTTCTTGCAACCAACGACCGACAATCTCATGACCCATACTGCACTTTACGTAGTACTCGCCCATTAAGGTATTACGTGTAAATTGAAATTCCATCGCCGTTCGCCATATAAAATAAGAAAATTAGCCGGCTATTATAGCGTAACCACTGATAAAAAATAAAAAAAAGAGCCTATTGAATAAATCAATAAGCTCCTTGATTGCATACTACTGATCTCTATCGTAATAAACTCATCACGTCTATTTAATCAGCATCCTTTCCCCACGATTAAGCGGGTTCTTGGAAGATAACCTCTTGCGCTTTTTCTGTGTACTGCTCCATACGATGGAAGTTCAGATAGCGATACGTATCCGCTGCTGTCGCATCCAATTGCTGTGCATACTCTAGATACTCTTCCATCGTTGGTATACGACCTAAGATAGCACCGACTGCTGCTAATTCCGCAGAAGCTAAGTAAACATTCGCACCAGTACCTAAACGGTTCGGGAAGTTACGAGTTGAAGTAGAGATAACTGTCGCTTTATCAGCAACACGCGCTTGGTTACCCATACATAGTGAACAACCCGGCGTTTCAATACGTACACCAGCGCGACCAAAGATCCCGTAGTAGCCCTCTTCCGTCAGTTGGTCTTTATCCATCTTGGTTGGTGGAGCAATCCATAAACGTGTATCAAGCTGCCCCTTGAACTTATCAAGCAGCTTACCTGCAGCGCGGAAGTGACCAATGTTAGTCATACAAGAGCCAATAAAGACTTCTTCAATGCTTGTACCAGCAACATCTGCCAATAAGCGAGCATCATCAGGGTCATTAGGTGCACATAGAATAGGCTGATCAATCTCGGCTAAGTCGATTTCGATAACATGAGCATAGTCAGCATCACTATCTGCACTCATCAAGTCTGGTTTATCTAGCCACTCTTGCATTGCTGTCACGCGGCGCTCAAGCGTACGACGATCGCCATAACCTTCAGAGATCATCCACTTAAGCATAACAATGTTTGAGTTCAAGTACTCAGAAATTGACTCTTCTGATAACTTAACCGTACAGCCTGCAGCAGAGCGTTCTGCCGATGCATCCGATAGCTCAAATGCCTGCTCTACCGATAGATGTTCAACCCCTTCAATCTCTAATACACGACCAGAGAATTCATTGATCTTACCAGCTTTCTCAACGGTTAATAGCCCTTGCTTAATCCCATAGTAAGGGATCGCATGAACAAGATCGCGCAGGGTAATACCTGGCTTCATTTCACCTTTGAAACGTACCAAAATTGACTCTGGCATATCCAGTGGCATCACGCCCGTTGCAGCAGCAAAAGCCACTAAGCCAGAGCCGGCTGGGAATGAAATACCGAGAGGGAAACGAGTATGAGAGTCACCACCAGTACCTACAGTATCAGGTAGTAGCATACGGTTTAACCAAGAGTGAATAACACCATCACCAGGACGCAGTGAAACGCCAGCACGATTCATAATGAAGTCAGGCAGTGTATGGTGTGTATTGACATCAATCGGTTTTGGGTAAGCGGATGTATGACAGAAAGATTGCATCACAAGATCAGCTGAAAAGCCCAAACACGCTAAATCTTTCAGTTCATCACGGGTCATTGGTCCTGTTGTATCTTGAGAACCAACCGTCGTCATTTTAGGTTCACAGTAAGTGCCTGGACGAACGCCAGTAACACCGCACGCTTTACCAACCATCTTTTGCGCTAATGTATAGCCTTTGCCTGTATCTTCAACTTCAACTGGACGACGGAAAACTTCCGATGCTTCTAGCCCTAATGAAGTACGAGCACGATCCGTTAAACCGCGACCAATGATCAGTGGGATACGACCACCAGCACGCACTTCATCGATCAATACTTCTGTTTTTAGACCAAACTCGGCTAATACATCTCCAGAAGCATGGTCACAAACCTTACCGGCAAATGGATAAACATCAATAACATCACCCATGTTGAGCTTAGTTACATCCACTTCGATAGGTAATGCACCCGCATCTTCCATCGTATTGAAGAAGATTGGCGCAATTTTGCCACCAAGTACGTAACCACCTGCACGCTTATTCGGTACACATGGAATATCATCGCCCATGAACCATAAAACAGAGTTTGTCGCTGACTTACGTGATGAACCTGTACCAACTACATCACCAACATAAACAAGCTGATGACCTTTTTCTTTTAGTTGTTCAATCTGTGTGATTGGACCGATTTCACCCGCTTGATCTGGTTGAATACCTTCACGTTCATTTTTTAGCATCGCTAACGCATGAACAGGAATATCAGGGCGAGACCATGCATCAGGAGCAGGAGAAAGATCATCGGTATTCGTTTCACCGGTGACTTTAAATACGGTTAAAGTAATCTTCTCTTGTAAGGCTGGCTTAGATAAGAACCACTCGGCATCCGCCCAAGATTGCATGACTTGCTGTGCGAAGGTATTGCCTGATTTCGCTTTTTCTTCTACGTCATAAAATGCATCAAACATAAGAAGTGTATGAGATAGTGCTGTCACTGCAATTGGAGCAAGCTCGGCATTATCTAACAAAGCAATAAGAGGCTGAATATTATAGCCACCTTGCATTGTACCTAATAACTGAGCTGCCTTTTCAGGGCTAACCAGTGGTGAGCTCACTTCACTTTGAGTGATCGCCGTTAAAAAACCAGCTTTAACATAAGCGGCTTCATCGACACCTGGTGGAATACGGTTTTCTAATAGATCAAGAATAAAGGCTTCTTCACCTTGAGGCGGAGTTTTTAGAAGTTCGACCAAACTAGCCACTTGATCAGCGTCTAGTGGTTTAGGTACAACTCCTTCAGCAGCACGCTCTGCGACGTGTTTACGGTAAGCTTCAAGCACGACTTTTCCCTCTTATTACGGTCCCTTCACTTAGAATTAAATGAAGTAAACATCCTTGGAAATTTGGCTATCCATTGCCATGTCATCAAACAATATTGTGGGTATGATGAGTCATATTAAGTGATAAATAACACTAGATGAACCAATCTATGGGTGGCAGAATAGCAAGTTTAACGATAAATGAAAATCTTATCATCTTAACCAACATAGCAAGTTAAGCGAAATCCACTCTCTCAGTGCCACTGCTATCCTGTTTTTCTTAATAAAAAATAGCTTATATAATATCAACTGCAATAAGTACGTTGCTTAATTGAATGTGGTACCAATAATTAAGTAAAACGAACTAAAGTTATTTTCAGTTTGTCCATATGAGAAAATCATCGGACCAATTAAAGAATCAATGCCAACAAATACTGATCCTGCTGCGTACATTGGCGCATCTTTGAATTTCACATCAGATCCGGTCCATACACCGCCATACTCAATGGAACCACCGAGATAAATCGGCGAAACAAATAAGCCGAAATCATTTTCCGCCAATCGATAGCGATAAACTAAACTGCTAAAGGCAGAATTACTCCCGATCAAGCTATCATGGGGAACACCAGACAGTTTAAGAAAGCCCCCTAATGAACGAGGATTAATCAGTAAATCTGTCGACTCATTCATCACCACACCATAATCCATATTTGCAACAAGAGTATGACGCTGGTAAGTATGTGCGGCAGTGAAAGTCATCGAGATTTCTGAAACGGTATCTGTTGTTTTGTAATTCGTACCATCTTGCGCTTTATCATTCGATAAAAGGTAATCAATATCAAAATATAAGCCACTTGTTGGCAAACTAAAACTATCTAATGTATCTAAGCGGTAATTAGCAAAAACGCCTTTACGTTTAAATTTCGCATCAGTATAGCCACCCGAACTGACACTACCATCGGTATAACGCCCACCGATTTTAAACTCTTGCCACAGCGTTGGTTGATAGCCACCAGCCACTTCCAGCATGAAGTCTTTATAATTAAAAGATAAATATTCAGAGCTAAGATCCGTAGAATTGTCATCACGAATAATGGCATTATGGCGTTCACTGTTATACTCCACACTCGCTAAGGTAAATAGCTTTTGATTAAATAGTGATGGGCTGTATAACTCTAATTCCAGGTGCTTATCGGTACCAATATCCAGATTCGCTCTAAGCTCTGCGCCTCTGTCATTTAAATTGGTAAAGTTGGTTGATACCCCAAATGAATATTGGCTAGTCGTATTAAAATCATCTTCTAAAAAGAAGCGAAAGTCAGCGTAGTTAGGTCCCCAAGATTTTTCTTTTACATTGATGTAGAGATCCGTATTGCCATCACTTTGATCATAGCGATAAGTAATAAGTTCAAAGCGGTCTAATACATAAAGTGCTTGGATGCTCTCTTCTAATTCTTTAGTGCTTAATCTCTTTCCTGGTTCAATATTTAAACGATTGGTAATTAACTCATCGCTGTAGTGAGTATTATTTTCCACAAAAATGCGATCAACCACATTCTTATCACCATAATGTAAGTGCTTTTTTACACTCTGTTTATGATCAATATAAGCTTGATATTGCGCACTATTAACGGATAAATCTTGTAGTTTTTTGATATGTTCATAAGCGACTTGATAGCCTGCTAAGTACGCCTCTGGCATTTTAGCAAACTCGGTTGTTTCCATGGATCCAACGTTTGGCTTAAGGTAAACATCTTGGTTAATTAAGTTTTTTGATTGCTCTTTTGTACTACGACGTACTAGGTAGTTTGATAACTGATCAGCGACCGCTAAGAAGTTATTAAAATCCTCTTTGCTTTTGTAATCAGTACTAATATCCACAGCAATAACAATGTCGGCTCCCATCGCTTTGGCGACATCAACCGGCATATTATTCGTTACGCCACCATCGACTAACAAATGCCCATTGAGCTCATAAGGAGGAAGCGCGCCAGGTACGGACATGCTTGACATCATCGCATCAACTAAAAAGCCCTGATCAATAACGACCTGCTCAAGGTGTACAATATCGGTTGCCACTGAGCGATAAGGAATGGCTAAGTCATCAAAGGAGTTAAATGCGGGGAGGTTCCCTGTTGTTTCTCGCAAAATACGCAACATATTCTGCCCTTGAACCACACCTTTAGAGGCTTTGAAACCATCTAAACCAATACCAAGATCGACATTAAGTTGATAACGATCTTCATATTCTTTGTCTCGAACACGGCGTTGACTACGATTAACCTTATCTCGATAACCACTATTCCAGTCAACGCTATGGATAAAACTTTCTATTTCATCGGCACTCATCCCCGTTGCGTATAAGCCGCCAACGTATGCTCCCATGCTAGTCCCTGCAATGTAGTCGACGGGAATATTGAGTTCTTCTAACGCTTTTAAAACACCAATATGAGCCGCACCTTTTGCTCCACCACCAGCAAGAACCACACCTATCGTCGGTCTTTCTAAATTTTGATGATACTGATCAGGCGTAGCTAATAATGTTCGGCTAAAAACAAGACCACAAAAGGCAAGTATGCAATAACATACTTTCATATAACGATGTCGCTTCATTTCACATCAACCCTTAATTCAAATATCCATTTCGTTATCATTACAGGCAATTGGGGTAACTAAGCATTACCTGTCACTGGCATTAACCTACCATGAAAATAAGTCAACTAACCATTGTTGCGGTTTATTTTCACAGCTTTGTTTCATCTGTCCTTTTCTATCCCAAACTGGGAGCTTAAAGTCATTTTTACAATCTAACATTAGCCCGCCACCCACATCTTTTTTAAAGCCAAGTGTTGTGATCTGCTGTGGCCAAGGAAGTGTTAGAGGCTCTGGAATGCGTTTTTTTAAATAGTCAGCATAAACTCGCAGCGCACCGCTAGAACCCGTTAGATTGATTGACTTATTATCATCACGACCTAGCCAAATAGTTGTCACCTCACGACCATCGACCCCAACAAACCAACTATCTCGGCTATCATTACTTGTACCGGTTTTTCCGGCTAACCCCGCCGAAGCAAAATTGTGTTGTAAGAATCGTCCCGTTCCCTCGGTGACCCCTTTTTTCATCGCATAAGTGGTTAGCCAAGCAGCCTGTTGATCAACGGTTTGACTGACACTTGGTAAAAATTGATAAATCACTCGACCGTCGTTATCAACCACTGCACTTAATGCCGATAGTTTTGCCTTTTTCCCTGAATTAGTGATGCCTTGATACATTTGCGCTACCTGATATGGCGTCAGTGAAAATGCACCTAAGAACATAGAAGGCACTGGGCGTATCTCTTTTTTATCAATACCAAGCTTTTCTAACGTTTGTGATACCTCTGGAATACCAAGCGCCATTCCTAGCCTAACCGTTGGAACATTTAATGACCGAGCTAGTGCTTGATAAAGAGGCACATCACCACGAAATTTACGATCAAAGTTTCGCGGCGACCACTTCGTTCCTTGATTTCCTTGTAAGTGTAAAGGCGTGTCATCTAGCGTTGAAGCCAGTGTGTATTTATCCGGCTGAGCTAAAGCGGTTAAATAAACTGCCGGTTTAACTAGTGAACCGATTGGGCGACTGGCATTCAATGCGCGATTAAAGCCATCATAACCGGCACGTTTTCCTCCGACCATTGCACGGATCTCACCACTATGGCGATCAACGGCAATCGCTGCAGCTTCTAAATCACCACCCGCTCTTTTGGTTAGATTAGGAATGGTACCTATAATCGCTTTTTCTAGTTTCTCCTGCGAGACCGGGTCAAGTGATGTGAAAACCCTTAGCCCAGTACCCGAATGAAACTTATTACCCACTTTATTTCGTAATTCACGTTTTACTTGCTGAAAATAGGCTGGCTGGCGACTGGCAATTTTTATATTAGCCTGAATATCTAATGGGCGATTAACCGCTTGCTCATACTGCTGGGCGCTTAAAATATTTTGCTGCATCATTAAGCGCAAAACTAAGTCACGACGCGCCAATGCACGTTCAGGGTGACGAGCAGGGTTATAATAAGAGGGTCCTTTAACCATACCAACTAACAGCGCTAACTGATCGACTCTTAACTCTTGAATCGGCTTACCAAAATACAATCGTGCAGCTAAACCAAAGCCATGGATCGCTTCATTACCACTTTGACCTAGATAAACTTCATTTAAGTAGGCTTCTAGAATTCGATCTTTGCTGTAACGGTAATCGATAATCAAAGCAATAAAGGCTTCTCTCACTTTGCGCCAGAGCGTTCTCTCTCTTGATAAGAATAAGTTTTTCGCCAACTGCTGAGTTAATGTACTACCACCTTGTACGGTACGCCCTGCTTTTGCATTTGCAGCAAAGGCGCGCACAATGGCAACGGGTGAAACGCCACCATGCTGATAAAAATTACGATCTTCTGTTGCTAATAATGCATCAACCATCACTTCTGGAAACTGCTCCCTACGCAAAAATAATCGCTGCTCATCACTGTCTTTTTCCAGCATTCCTAGCATTTTAGGATCGATGCGTAAGTAGCCCATATCACGGTTACTTTCTAAAGATTGGATTCGGTTTAGTCCTGAGCGGTCAAAGTGCAACATGACATGACGATCGGGCTCTGGTCCATCTATAAACTCAAAAGGACGACGAACGAGTTCTATCTTTGTTGCTGACGAGGAGTACTCACCGGCGTGCCTTGGATGCCCGACCTTACGATAATTAAGCACATCTAACTCATTACGTACTTGTTGAATTGCCACACTGTCACCAGGAGAAAGCGTTAGTACGCGCCCATAGACCACCGTTGGTAGCTCAAAGAGCTGCCCTTCAAACTTTTGTTTTACGACAGAGTCTAAATACAGAGTAACAAAGACACAGATAGCCAGCACAGTTAGAGCCAGTTTCCACGCGACGCCCCACAGCATATTTAACCAATGGCGTTGACCTGCCTTTTTCTTGGTGGTTTTCTTTGCTGGCTTACGCTTCGCTGCCGGTTTCTTTGCGGTTGCTCGTTTCGCAGGTGCTTTTTTTGCTGCCGGAGACTTTTTAGGCGCAGGCGTTTTTTTTCCTGCTGTGACTGTTTTTATACTCATTAATTTAATTGTCGTTTTGTTTTTGTGGTCGCGATGTGATTCGCAGGATCATCGGGCCATACGTGCTTAGGGTATCGACCTTTCATCTCTTTTTGGACGTCTTTATAAGAACCACGCCAAAAACCTGCTAAATCCTGGGTCACTTGTAATGGGCGCTGAGCTGGAGATAGTAACTCAAGCACTATTTTTACTCTTCCTTGAGCAATGCGGGGTGAATCATGCTCACCAAAGACCTCTTGCATTCTAACCGACAGCATAGGATCGACACCGATTTGGTAATGGATCTTCTTTCGACTTCCTGTAGGTACACTATGGTGAGTCGGCAACCAATCGTCTAATTGCTGATTCAAAGGCCAGCCTAAACGTGCCAATAATGCCTGAGATAAGGGGATAGACCTCAGTCCTTTAACTGAAGAAACACCGGTCATATAAGGCGCTAACCAATCAGCTAACTCTGCAAGTAAACTGTCATTATCCATCGCTGGCCAAGGCTGCTCAGGAAGCCACTGTGCACCACAACGAATACGAGTCAGTAGCTGAGTGGTCGCTTCATCCCAATGTAAACTATCAAGCCCTTTACGTCTTATATAATTGAGTAAAGCTTCTGTTATTTTTGCTTTATCAGGCTCAGGCAATCGCTGTTTGTCGATAATAATATGGCCAATACGTTGCAATTTTTCTGCAATTAGACGACCACGTTTTTCATCCCAATCAACACGCTCTTCACTGATAAATTGTTCGGGAAAGAAAGCTTCTAATCGTTCAATATCCAATTCACAAGCTAAGAATATTTGGCTTGCTCCCTGTTGTGATCGCATCAAATCAATCGCGATGACATAACGGTTTTGCGCTAAAGGTTTTCCTTCCGCAATGAAAGCCCCATGGCCATTTGATAAAATAAAACCACTCGATGAGTCACCCGAAGAATTCGATCGCAGTTGTGCCACTCGATCTGGAAAAGCCAAAGTAAGTAACATTGCAACCAAAGAAGTATCAACTAACTGAGGCTTAAAATGAACATTCAGTTTATTCGATAAGGATCGGATGCGCTGTTCGACCAGACGAGCATTTATATGAGAGCCTTGTAAAAAATGCTGGATACTATCTTGAAAGTCAAAAACGCTTCTTTCTGGCTCTTCAAGTAAAGCGGCAACAAGTATTGATGTGTGCAACCATTGAGGAACAAAGCGCTCATTTAATGATACTTTATCTGCCACTCGAACCAGCATGCTGCCAACTCTAGGTTCAAGCCCTAAATGGTACGCCTTTTTTCCCTTTGCTGTTAACTGCCCAATCGGGTACTGAGAATCGGGCTCAACAAGCTTAAGCGTATGCAATAAATCCTGAGCTTGTTGCCACGCTGAATTCGCAGGAGCATCTAACCAGCTAAGAGTCGTCGCATCACGAGCTCCCCAGTAAGCTAACTCCATGCTAAGCCCTGTTAAATCGGCTTGCATAATTTCCGGTAAAGGAACCATCGCTTGCTGTTTGAGTTGCGCCTCACTGTATAAGCGAACGCAAATACCTGAATCTAAACGCCCTGCTCGCCCTGCCCTTTGCTCAGCAGAGGATTGGGCAATGCGCACCTGCTCAAGACGAGTGATACCTGTTTTTAAATCAAACCTTGCTACTCGTTCAAAACCAGAATCCACCACTAAGCGTATCCCCTCAATGGTTAGTGAGGTTTCCGCAATATTTGTCGCTAACACCACCTTTCTTTTACCATGCTGACTCGGAGCTATCGCCTTTTGTTGAGCTTGCTTGGTTAGCTGTCCGTAAAGAGGATAAATATCAACCTCTGCTGCTAAGTGTTTTAATTCTTGAGCGACTTGTTGGATGGTATTAACGCCGGGTAGAAATGCTAATAGCGAGCCAGTCTCATTAGCAATTAAAGCCTCTATATGTCGAACCATACAAGGCACTAAACGCTCATTCACCTTCATTGGCTGATAACGATACTCGACTGGATAGCTTCGCCCTTGAGATTCAATATAGGTAGCACTAGGCAGCAGATCACATAATGCGCCTTGATCGAGCGTGGCAGACATAACAACAATGGTGAGATCATCTCGTAATGCCGCTTGAATATCTAAACTCAATGCCAGTGCGGTATCTGCGTGAATACTACGCTCATGATATTCATCAAAAATAACCATACCAACCCCTTCTAGCTCGGGATCGGATTGGATCAGGCGCGTCATGACTCCCTCAGTCACAATTTCAAGTTGAGTATTACTACTCACTTTTGTTTCACCACGAATGCGAAAACCAATGGAATCACCAACCGATTCACCAACCTGATCCGCTAGGTACTGAGCGATGTTTCTAGCAGCTAAGCGACGTGGTTCAAGCATGATTATTTTGCCTGCCACTTTGCCTGACTTTATAAGTTGCAAAGGAAAGTATGTTGATTTACCAGCACCAGGTGCAGCTTTTAAAATAACCTGTTGGTAAGAATCAATGCTTGATAGTAGCTCTGGCATTACCGCTTCAATTGGCAATTGTGACAATGGAGGAAACCTTGCAATAAAAATAGATGAGGGAAAGTGCGGTTATAGTACCTAAAAATAGCGGATAAATGCACTTTAAGCTCACAGTCATTATCTCAAATCAAATAATTAACCTTGGCACATTCTCTTTTGCCATCTAGGCTTAAAATCAGCACCTTAGTTGCCTGGCTAAAAATTGGAGAGTGTAATGAATGAAACCTTGATAGGTAAATGGATTGGACTATCAACCTCTTACCTACCTAGAGAGGTTGCTTCTATTTTTGAAACCTATTTTTATATACAAGAGTATGGGGATGATGTCTCAATATTAAGTCACCCTAAGGTTGAGTTTTGCTTTTTCTTTTACGAAAAAAACACGAGTATCTCTTTATTACAAAGCGCGATATACGTCAGCAAAAATCTTGATAAAAAACTAATCCTTATTCACCAAGGTGAGCTACCTGATAGCTTATTAAAAACTAACTCTATCTACGACTATTGCGATATTAATAGCGTTAATATTATCCAATGGATAGAGCAATTACGCCATAATCTTAGCCAATACTTTGTCATCTCAGATTCTATAAAACCAACAATTGATCAAGTATGTAAACTTGATCAAAAAACACATTTTTTTAATAAAGATATCAGTGACATTCTTCACTACATTGATACAAATTTAGACCAATCACTTAGAGAAGAAGATGTTGCTAATTACTGCCACTACTCAGTTACTTACTTTTCTAAAGTCTTCCATCGCTCTATCGGTATCACCTTTCGTGACTACGTTATAGCGAAAAGAATTGCGATGGCAAAAAAAAGACTGATTGAGAATCATAAAACCAAAATATCATCCATTGCTTACCAGTGCGGATATCGAGATGTTTCCTATTTCTCTCGAATTTTTAAGAAGAAAACGGGAGTATCTCCTGGAATATACCGACTTAATCATACAAACAGTGTGCATATTGATAATTAGCGTATTAATAATAACGGTAAGGATGCGTAGATCTTGAAAGAAAACATCAATAATGGATTTAAAAATATAACCCTATTTTTAGCCCACGAATTATCCAGAGATAAAGTCATCTATTGGACAACATTCATTTCAACGGTTTTAGCCGTAAGCCTCTCTTTTATTAGCGGGGGAGACATTCCATATAATGCCAACCAATACCTTAATGTACTGGTTGAAGCTGGCTTTATTACCTTGGTCATATGGTATTGCTACTATTATCTACGCCTTCTGTTTAAATTACATCCAACCCCACTTCGTGCCTTGTTTTTACAATTTAAGCTCTTATTCACGCCTTATTATCGCCCTATTTATCTAGCGCTGATATTTGCTTGTATTGGTGTTAGTTTATCTAATTTTACTTTTGTTAAGGCGAATATCCCTTTCCTTAACCCTTATCAATATGATCTCATTTTTTCTCAACTGGACCAAGCATTACATTTTGGTTATCAACCTTGGCAATTAACTCACGCTTGGTTTTCCAGCATATATGCAAGTTTGACTATCAATATCGCCTATAACGCTTGGTTTTTTGTTATGTGGGTAACCCTCATCTTCTTTATTTTTTATCGCAAAAACGATCACTTACGTAAGCAGTTCTTACTGTGCTTTTTTCTCAGTTGGTTTCTCATTGGAGGCGGTATGGCAACAATTCTCTCTTCCATGGGCCCCTGCTACTTTGAGCAAGCAACTAATTCCAATTTATATATACCACTGATGATAAGACTATCAGAACAGAGTGCCATGCTAGTTGAAAATGATCACTTGCCATTATGGGCTATAAATACCCAAAAAGATCTATGGGTAAGTCATATCAATCAAAGCGGAGGTATCGGCGCTGGTATTTCGGCGATGCCAAGTATGCATGTATCGATTGCAGTATTAATTGCTATCAGCCTGTTTAAATTGAATAAAACCCTTGGAGTAGTCGCGTGGGGATATGCTATCTTAATTCAAATTGGATCTGTCCATTTGGGCTGGCATTATGCTGTCGATGGCTATATTAGTGCGATTATGACTTCGCTACTATGGTTAATTATTGAAAAAAAGATCCATCAATTATAGGGCTAACTTTTCATCTGATTATTATACTATTTCACAATAATTAACATCACAGATTACTTTAAGGTGTCGCTTGACTTCTTACTTCTGAAAGTGCTCTTTCTAAGTTTTCATTCGCAACTTTATAATACGAGGGATTCTTATCAATAGCTTGCTGCAAGTAAGGGATAGCCTCTTCTGGCTTACCCTGTAATATCAAAAAATATCCAACATTATTCAATGCTTCAGCGGCACCTACTTGTTTAGTAAAGACATTAATCGCTCGCTTAACTTGACCTTTAGCTAAATAAATAAGAGCTAAATTGTTCTGTGCCTTTTCATTATTGGCATCTTCTTCTAAAGCCGACACCATAAAGCGCTGAGCTTGTTGATAGTTACCTGACATATAATACGAATAGCCTGTATTGATTAAAGCATTAACTGAATTCGGTGTTATATCAAGCGCTTTAGCATAAAAAGATTGCGCTAAACCATGCTTACCATCGACATCATATAAAATGCCAATCCCCATATAAGCTTCGCTTGGTGATGCGGTATCAACAGATAAATCTGCTACTTTGGCAACGATCGATGAGCTTTGTATATCAATACTTTTACCACTTTTTAAACGAATCTGATCGGCATTAATTGCTCGATAAAAGTAACTCTTGGCCTGGTCGACTTTCCCTGATTTTAAATAAATGCTACCGAGCTGCTCTAATACTTGCTCATTGTTTGGGTTGGCTTTTACCGCTAATAAATAAGCCTGCTCTGCTAAAGAGTAGTTTCCTTTAGTTTGATGAATACGACCAATGTTATATAAGGTTTTATCTTGATACTTCGCCTCTGGGAACTCTAAAGAACGAAGATATTCATACAGTGCTAAATCGGTATTATTACTTTGTAATGCAGTGTCACCACGCATAATCGCCTCCTTCTCATTTAAAGGAGGCGCCTCTGAGCTTAACGTATCAACCGGCTTACCATTGTAAAGTGGGTCATTAAATGATGCTCTTTCTGGCTCTGATGCACAACCAAACATCAAAATGATGACTAGCCCAGAACAAAGCTTTATAGATCGTAATCGCATTGTTAACTCCATTATTGAAATGCATCAGATAAACTAATCAGGGCTGGCCCCACCGCAACAATAAAAAAGCAAGGCCAGATGAATAATAGTAGAGGGAAAATCATTTTTGTTGGGATTTTTGCAGCTATTTCTTCCACCGCTTGATTGCGTTTATCACGAAAGTCTTCAGTATAATCACGTAAAGTTTTCGATAAACTACCACCTATACGCGAAGCATGAGAAAGCATACCGACCAAACCTTGAATTTCGACCAGCCCTGTACGCTCAATCATCTCATCAAATGCTATTGGCATTTCGACCCCTGCTTTCATTTTTGCGCACACAGTCAGTAGCTCACCGGAAAAGTCAGGATGAGAAATTACAATCTCATCACCAACACGACGTAAAGCCGCATTAAAGCCTAAACCTGATTCCGTACATACCACCAGCAAATCAAGCGTATCAGGTACTGCTGCGCGCATTCTATTCTGCCTTTTAGATACCAACTGAGCCAATATGATATTAGGTAAGAAGAGACCAATAGCAATAGAGGCAATAATAAGCAATTGACGAAAAGCGATATCGGGATAGAAGAAATAAATAATTGCCGCTAAGCTTACACCTGTAATTATTGTAAATAGCTTTATTGCATAAAAATAAGATGGTGCCGATTGAGCATAATAACCAGCATGCATAAGCTTTTGTTTTATGGACGCTCGTTCTTTACTACTTTTAGGCGCCGTAATAGGAGATAATGACTCCAGTGTATTTTCTAAACGTGAAGAACGATTGTTGGTTTGAAAGTTATCTTTGTTACGTAACGTACCTAGCTTCATTCTAAGCGGTGATCTGGATGATAGGAATAGGCTACCAAGAATAAGTACAAATAAGCTTACTGATATTAATATCATAAGTAATATTAGCATCTGTTTATCAATGTTGATATTTGCCAACCATCGAAGAATATCGTCCATAACAATCACACCTCAAAGTTAACGATATTACGTATCCATACCGCCCCTATAAATAAACTAACGACACCAAAACTGATTAGCTTAATACCTCGCGGATCTTTATATAATGGCTCAACAAAGGTTGGATTAAAAATCGTCAAACCAAAAAAAAGAACAAAAGGGGAAAGAACTAATATCCAGGCTGATAAACGACTTTCAGCTGAAATGGTTTTAATTTTTCTAACCAGTTTAAAACGAGAGCGTAGGACAGCTGACACTTTATCCAGGTTTTCAGATAAATTACCACCGGTCTCCTTTTGCAATAAAACAGCACTAGAAAAGGCCAACATAGAAACGGTTGGAGTACGATCTGCCATCTGCATAATAGCCAAACGTATATCATAGCCATAATTAAGGAGATTGAAGGTATTCTTAAACTCAACGCCAATTGGAGCTGGCATTTCATTACCCACCTCATTAAAGGCTTGAGTAAGAGGCTGACCCGCTTGGAGCATTCGACGAATAATATCCAAAGCTTCAGGTAGTTGCTCTTCAAATAGAGCCAGCCTTTTCGATATTTGGCTTTTAATATAAAAATAGACTGCAGCCAATACTGAAATAAAAGCAACAATCGCCAAATAAAAAGGCTGCCCAAGGGCTAATAAAGTAATCGCAAATACTCCGCCTAAAAAAAATGATATCCCTAATGCCTTGCCTAAGGACCAGTCTAACCCTGATAGCTCTATTGATTTACGCAGCGAAGAAAAAAATGAGAATTTAATTAATTGACGATCAATAGGCGATAAACCCTTTAAGTAACGTTCATTAAGCAATGTTTTACTTTCTTCATCTAAAGTTGAGTGCGCCTGCTTCAGACGTTCGGCTAATTCACTGTGCTTTATTTTTGAGCCTGCTGCTGGCAGTATTAACGCTTGAGAGATAAAAACCACGGCAAAAAAGAGCAGTACAAGGAAAAAAGTAATATCATCAAATTCCATAATCGCCTCTACGAATTGGTTTCATTAAATACTTCAAATGGAATATGGCATCCTCGCTTAGACAGATGATCATGGCAACTAGGTACAATACCCGTTGAGGTGTAATACCCTTGAACATTCCCATCTTCATCTAACCCTCGCCGATTAAACTTAAACAGTTCTGACATTGTAATCACTTCACCTTCCATGCCATTAATTTCACAGATACTTACCATCCGACGCTTACCATCTTCTTGGCGCTCCATTTGTACAACAAGGTGGATAGCGGAAGCGATTTGTGCTCTTAAATTTTTGGTTGAAATATTCCAACCCGCCATGGAAAACATATTCTCAACTCGACTCAAAGCATCACGAGGGGTATTGGCGTGAATCGTTGCCAGTGAACCATCATGCCCTGTATTCATTGCCGCTAACATATCAACTGCTTCACTGCCCCTCACCTCACCAAGGACAATACGATCTGGTCGCATACGTAGTGAGTTTTTAACCAATTCTCGCTGCCCTATTTCCCCTTTACCTTCAAGGTTAGCTGGTCTTGTTTCCAAGCGGATAACATGGGGTTGTTGTAGTTGTAGCTCTGCTGAATCTTCAATGGTAATAATACGTTCGTCCTTAGGGATAAAACCAGAGAAAATATTGAGCGTCGTCGTTTTCCCAGAGCCAGTACCTCCAGAAATCAAAATATTCATTTCACCCTTTACGGCAGCTTCAATAAAAGTAGCCATGGCTTCTGATAAGGAATCAAAAGCTAATAGGTTATCCATAGTTAATCGGTCAACAGCGAAACGACGGATAGAAAGTGAGGGACCATCTAGCGATAAGGGAGGTATAATGGCATTAACACGCGAGCCATCTAATAAGCGCGCATCAACCATTGGTGATGATTCATCTATACGTCGCCCTACTTGGCTAACTATGCGATCAATAATATTACGTAAATGACGTTCATCAAGAAAAGTATAAGGCGTTACTTCTAGCTTACCGGCACGTTCAACATAAACGCTTTTAGGGCCATTCACCAAAATATCTGACACGCTTTTATCGTGCAGTAAAGGCTCTAGTGGTCCTAGCCCAAAGACCTCATCTTCTATCTGATTAATGACCCGTTTGCGCCCTTCAGCACTAAGAGCATGCGCTTGATCATCCGCCATTAGTTGTATGATGGCATCATGCAGATCTTTTTTGGCTCGACCTTTCTCAAGACTGGCTAGGAGACCTAAATCTAACGTTTCTAATAAACGCTTATGATAAAAGTGTTTAATTTCTAATTCTTGCTCTAGTTTTTTTCTATCGATATCAACTGCATGCTCTCGTGCATCAATTTCTCTTTGTTTTTTATCGATACTTGGTTGCTCTGTTATAATCTCTTTCTCTGGTTCAAGGCTAGAATCTCCACTAACTAAATCTGTCTTTTCTGTCTGCTCAGCCATCATGATTTTCTTTTGCAGATTCGTGTTTACATTTTTTCTTTTAAAAAACATACCGCTTCCTTAAGTATCAATAACATGATGAATATTGAATGTATTTTCTCTACGAAAACATTCGAGTTAACCAACCTTTAGGCTTATCTTGTGCTGGCAACTGTTCTTGAGAAAAAGAGACGATAGCTTTGGTTAAAGCGCTATTCTTTTTGGTCATAGTAAAAGGTTGACCAAGATTGCAACTCTCAGACGCAACTTTAAAGTCATTAGGCAATAGCTGGATTGTAATATCTTTATCGAACGTCTCTTCAATGTGCTTCAAGGTTATAGACTGATGTTTATCAAAACGATTCACCAAAATAGTCATTTGGTCTTTCGTCAAACCAAAGTCAAAGGTAAGCATGTTAGTAATTTTCGTAATGTTTTTTATCGCAACTAGATTTTGCTGAGTAACAATAAATGCTTTTGTCGCTGGAGCAATAACACACGAAAACAGCCGGTCAACACCACGAGACAAGTCGACAATGACGTAGGGATATAACTCTCTGAGTATAGGTAACAGTGGCCTAATTTGCTTAGCTTTATCATAATTATCATCACTATTATCTTGCATAAAACTTAGTGTATGTAATCCACTAGAGTGTTTAGTCACTAAACTATCGAGTGACATTTCATCTAAATCGGCAACATTCACAATAGCATCTGCAAGACCATAAGCTGGTGATAGGTTTAAATAGTCATCGATAACGCCAAACTGTAGATCAAGATCGAGTAAAAGCACATCACCAGGGTAGTGAGTCGCCATTTCAACAGCGGAGTTAACCGCGACTGTTGAGGCACCGGATCCCCCTTTAGCATTAATAAAAACCAATAATTCACCAAGGTTACGACTTGCGATCTTATCATCCGCAATGCTCTTCAGTAGCGGTAATAAATCATCTATCTCAGCATCGGCGGAGATAAAGTCGGCAGCCCCTAACTGCAAGGCTGTTTTGAGAGCAGTGCTATCACTTTCATCACCAAAAATAACTAAAAGTGCTTCATGTTTATGGCTTACATTATCAACATCAAAGCCATGCATTTTAATAATACTTTCAGCCCAAAGTTCTTGCGCCTCAACCACAATAAGATCGGGTGGTGAAAAAGATTTAAATTTAGAAGCTGTAACGCTGTCCATTGGTACTAAGTTGAGGTTCATGTTATTGCATTTTTCAAGCTCACTTTTAATATGAGATTGAAAAGCATCACTCGAATATAGAATCCAAACGGTTAAGTTTGTTTTAAGCCGTATCTTTCCTTGCTTGTTTGCCATAGATAAAACCGATTCAGACATATACCTTCCTTAACACCCCGTAACACCACTAGAAAACGCACCTAAACTTTCACTTGGTATCGTTGTTTCAAAACTTGGAATAGAGACGAGTCCACTACTTCCTAAAAAGTTAAGTAGTGATATAAATTGATAATTTAAACCTACCGCGCGCGCGCGAACAAAGCGCACATTATTTTTTGATGGTGATGCTAATACCGCGCCATTCACATCTAAATATTCAACTTCAATTCCGCTGATCCCACTAACTAAGCCGTTATTAGCAGCAATGGTGGCAATAGAACTGCTTGAGCTAATTGGGCATACCGCTGCTAACCTTGCTGCATGCCGAGTTGACTCGTTAACGGCTTGCAAAACGAACATGAAATAACCAATAGAAATAATTGAAAATATGAGTAAAAATAAAACAACCGATGCCCAAGTAAACTCAATAATTGCTAAACCTTGCTGTTGCTTACTACGATTTAAAGTATATTGCATTAGAAAATCCTCATCACTGAAGAAGAGGTCATCGGCACTGATAAAGAACGATTACTTATTGGTAAACTTGATGCAAATGTAGGCAAAAATGTATAACTCGCAACAATGCTAACATATTGATTATCAGTACAATTAATTACAACATCGCTAACCTGCCAATTACGTAATTGTGCTGATGTTCCATTGACTGAACCAAAAACCACAACTTTCTTGATATCCTCAATACGATTATTAACTGGGCCACACCCTGCTGCATTCGTTTGGGTTGAAGCATACCTTGCACCTATCCTTACCGACTTATTTAAGGTATTTAGCTCTAGCATCATGCGTGAAACCTCAATGACAGCAACCAACAATAACAATAACACTGGTAATGCGATCAGCAACTCAAGCGCAGCAAACCCCTTCGAAGGTGAGTTCATGATCCACCTCCAACTGAATTAGCATCTTTAAATAGTACAATTCGAGTTACTCCGGTATCGGTATCATTTTCAGATAAACCGCCTTCAACAACATGGCAATGATCGATAAATTCACCAAAGATACTCTGCTGCCCCTTGCTACTACTTTCTTTCTTGCCACTATTTCCGTTGTTATCATTAGTTTCATCAGCGCTTGATGCCGTTGATGTACCTTCATAAGCATAACGTTGAATCAAGAAAAAACACCCAATGCTTGTTACGGTAAACTCGGTTTTACCACCATTACCTTTGGCTGTAGTATTAGATGAATCACAATCTAAAATAGGCACTGGCAATACTCGTCGCCAAGCAGAACCACCATCGGTGCGACACTCTTCATCGGCTAAACAACTTACCGTTTCTGTCTTATAAGTTTGGTAAGTCAATTTGTCAGCATCGGTCGATTGATTATAGTCGGCTAGATTATCAAGTGTGATTTCGGTTTCTGGCTCAACAATAATTAAGTCAGGAGCGTAATACACACCATCAAGTGTCTCCCCAGTAAATCGACTATCAATACTCCCTGTTGGACCAACAGCATTGCCCGGCTCTGTTGAAATCTTATCTCCAATAGTAAACACTGTGCTATTTCTGCCTACCAGAGCATCACTGACATCACTTTTACCATTGCCTACATCTAATAGATGAAAGTTACCCGAACCTAACCCACCATCATCGGACTGGCTGCCCGATTTAATTTCATACACAGTTCCTGAGGTGTAACCTGCCGGGCCAGCTTCATCACCTTCACACATACCAATAGGGAGTACATTTGAGGTTTCATCAATAAAAGCGGGACCAGCGACTGTACTTGCTGACACATTTTTATCTAAGTTAAAAACCTGTAAGAAGAAACTAGTTATCTCTAAACCTAGCACCTGAACCCTGACATAAATTCGCTCCGATGAGAGAGGGAACGTTGAGGAAAATGTTGCTGTTGGCGAGTCTGCATATTGAATAGAGAGTGAGTGCAAACCGCTTTGCTCATCAGCTAATGCAATTTCATCATTGCCAGAAGATGTCATGATTGTCTTATAAGCCTCTATAACACTATCTTCTGTTTCATTTTTCGTTTTGAGGGTATTCGCAATTGATGCACCAGCTAAAGCTGCAGAGTCAACCGCATTTTGTAGACGTGTTTTATTAACTACCAGATGGTTTACATCAATAGCAAAAGCTGCAATGGCAATAAATGTTAACATAGCCATCGTCACCATAATTAAAACAAGCCCCTTTTGTCGGCGGACTTGATAGCGAGCATTGATACGTCTCATAATGAGTCCTTAGGGTTATTGTGCAAACCCTTCTAGGAACTGGCTATCACTTCCATTAAGCTCTGAATCTGACTTCCCTGTGTAAGTATGATAAGCCCCTTCCATTCTTTCCCCACTGCCGGTAGGAATAACATCTACGTTATCTTGCGTTGCAGTAAGGTCATATGTTTGTTGTGCGCGCATATTTGCAACATGGTGCCCTAGCTTTGCATTATTATGAGCGCAACCTAGTAAAGAAAGTATAGCTAACATTAGCAATATTGGCTTAATTTGAGTCCACATATATGTATCCCTTAATCTCTAGTTATCTATAAACTGTGTCCAAATACACCTTCCGAGCCACCTTGTGAGTCATCTATATCATCCATGCTTCTCGGTACATTTTTTCTTGATTGGTTAGATGGTTCTGCAATATATGCACCTTGCCCTAATAAATAATATTTCATATCGGTAGGCTCTACATAAGCATCGGTTGGTAGACTGACTTTGCTACGATCTATCGGTTTAGCAAGCCTTGGAGTAACCAATATCACTAACTCTGTTTCTCCCGACACATACTCCTGGCTATTAAATAACTGGCCTAATACAGGAATATCACCAAAACCAGGCATTTTATTTGAAACATCGCGCACATTCTCACTTAACAAACCAGCAATCCCAATGGTTTGCCCATCGGCTAATTCTAATGTTGATGATGCACTACGACGAGTTATTGGCGGAATAATATAAGAACCGTTGGTATCGCCAGGACTTAACGTTAATGCACTAGCACTCGCTATTTCACTGACATCTACCGCTAAGTTTAAGTTTATTTTTTGATCACTTAAAATTGTAGGGATAAATTTAAGTCCTACACCATACTCTTTATATTCAATAGTGACCCCATCGTCATTTGGCACAGGAATAGGGAATTCTCCACCAGCTAAGAATTCCGCTTTTGAGCCACTCAATGTGGTTAAATTCGGTTCTGCCAGCACCTTCGCAGTACCATTTTGCTTAGCCACATCAAGTGCAAAAGAAAATAGAGTATTACCATCAATAAATGAGCCTAATATCCCATAATCTCCTGAGGATGGAATATCAAAAATAGGTGTCGCTCCAATAATGCCAGAAGCAACGGATGATGCTCCCCATGTAAAGTTTGAGCCACTTGATTGGAAAAAAGTAAAATTCGCATCAAACTTTCGCACTAAACTGCGCTGAACTTCGGCAATCGTCACCTCAAGCATCACTTGCTGAGCACCCCCTATAGTCATTAAGTTAATGACACCGGTTTTATTTGCCTGTTGGCTTAATGATTGCCCTTCTTTATCAGCAGAAACACCCGCCGTGTAAGTTTCTGCGACACGTAAAGCAGTATTCATTTGTGCCTGTGAACTTACTTGACCGTTTAAGATCAGGCGATTTTGGCTACTGTGAACCTCTATAGTTTCATTAGGTAAGAAGTCATATAATTTGGCTTTTAAACTGTTAAGATCATGCGTCACTTCTATATTCATTGATTCAATTAGCTTTCCACTACGATCCCAAGCCATCAAATTGGTTGTTCCTAACTTTTTACCGATTAAAAAAGCCTCATTAGATTTAAGCATCACAATATCCAATATATCAGGATCGCCCAACGAGACTCGTTTTGCCGAACCTGACAACTTGATCGGTATCGATTTATGATGAGGGACCGTGATGGTTTTCCCAGTCTGAGTTGAACTCCAAGCAGAAAAGCTCATAAAAACAGTAACAATTAACGACACAACTAAATTTTTCATCTATCACCTCAATTATTGACTCGAACATTCGAAGACTGCGTCCCTTTAATGATGGTGACACTGGGTGCGACGTAACGTTTTTTATATTTCATTTTTTTCGGTGGCGGTGGTGGTGGCGTATTGGGGTTGCGCAACGTGAGCTGGATTGCCCCTTTACTGCGCGCACTAAGCAACTTTTCCGCTTCTAAAGGAGAAACCTCAAGCGTTACTGCTCGGACGATCAGAGGTTTGTTTTCTTTCGTTCTAGCCGTTTGGTCAATCGCTAATACTTTAATATTTTTCAATACTGTTTCGGTGTTTGCGGAATTTTTACCCTTGGTTATGGTATTTAATACATCAACTCTATTTCCGGGTAATAGAAAGCCTGCCACCCCAATGACATCATTAACCCGAATGGTTACTGCTCGTTTATCTTCAGGGATCAACGTAGCAAAAGTTGAACCTTCACCGTTGACGCCTAATCGGAAGGGTAAAATAATCTCACCTGGGTAAATATTATTGGATGCCACTTGCCCTATTAACTCATCTTCAGCAGTAAACTGATTATCACTACGCCACTCTTTTTCAAGTAATTTAGTGGTTAAGTGACGATCTTCTATTACTGTCCCAGCCGGTATTTCTAGCGCTGCAATGATAACAGGCTCTCTTTCCACTACCTTTACATCAACTTGTGGTTGCAGTTGTGTTTGATTTTCCATCCACTGTTTAGCAAAAAAAACAGCCGCTAAACCAAACACGATTGATAGCAAGAGCAGTATAATTATTTGACTTCGACTCATTGTGAATCTCCTTGGGGCTCAGTAGTAAAGTAAACACTCCAAGCCTTATTCAACATATTCGCTGTTACGATCGGCTCTAAAGCTTCAAATGCGGCAATATCACGACAGATTCCAGCTAAGTCTCTTGGTAAACAAGGGATATAATCAACCTGATGAATACGATGTAACTCTAGCGTAGTCGTGATTGCTGATTCATCAAGAGTCAACTGCCTTTCTTTTGCTACAGTGCGCCATAACTGAATGTACTCAGACTCTGTTAAAGGGTTAAATTGAATCTTATAACCAAGCCGTCTTAAAAAGGCTGGGTCGGCTATTTTTTTAGGGCTTAAGTTTGTTGAAAAGGCGAGAGTTAAAACAAAAGGAACACTTATCTGCTGGCCATTAGGTAAGGAAAGGTAGTCATAAGAATACTCCATTGGCACAATCCATCGATTTAACAGAGCATCGACAGGCATCGCTTGACGCCCTAAATCATCAATAATAAAAATGCCGTTATTGGCCATCATTTGTAACGGGGCCATCCACACTCGATTATGCTCAGTATGGTTAACCTCTAGCATGTCCATGGTCAACTCACCACCAACTTGTACACTTGGTCTATGGCATAGCACCCAGCGAGCATCATATTGATCTTTAAATACAATGGAATCGGTTTTATTTTCTGTTACCCGTTGATGATGCTGAGAAGACAAAACTTTAATCACATTGCCATCAGCGTAAACAGCATGAGGTATGTATACTGAGGTCTTCAATGCATTCAGTAATCGAGTCGCTACAAATGTTTTCCCCATCCCGGCATCACCATATAATAGAAGCGCTCGACCTGAATTAATGGCAGGGCCTAAAACCGAGATAAGGCGCTCAACACCGAACACATCCTCTAAAGATCGCTCGACATCAGGGCGTGTAACCTTGTTGTTTCGAACATCCTGCGCAATAACCATTTGGGTATAATTGGCTAAGGAAACAGGAGTAGGCCCAAGATATGCATCTTTCACAAAAGCCTTATTCGCCTCCTTAGCCCCTAACTCTGACAGTGCATAACGAACATTACCTTGGGTATTACTAGAAAATGTACTACTAAGGCTTGCGAGGGGTTGAAAAACCTCAAGGTAGTTATTTTTCCTCAGATTAAGTAACAATTCCTCTATCATATGACTGTTTATCGCCATTAATAGCGCCAATTGACGTAAATCAGATTTAGGGTAAGCTGCTAAGTGTTTTAGTATTAAATTCTCTAACACTGCAACTGGAACATTTAGTTCGCTAAAGGTTGTCGGGACTTGAGGGGCTGAGACTTGAGGAACTGGAGATGTAGGCGTATTAAACGATTTTTCTTCACTGTTTACCTGCTCTTTCATAGCAGAGCTCCTAAAAATAATAAAATAAAGCAAGCCCTAAAACAGCAGAAGGAGCAAAAGGCATTTTTTGGCAATTTTCACGGCGCACAAAACCACGTTCACTAATAAATATTTGAGTGGACAAGGTTGAATCACGAACCGATGAAAAACCTCTCAATAAGTTAGCATTGGGTCGCTTTAATAGAATGTAATCAAATAGTGCAACAACTCCTGCTGCCAATAAAATCCAGTAACTCACCGCTAATAAGTTTCCCCAACCAACAAGAAAACCAATTACACCAAGAAATTTTACATCGCCTGGTGCCATTGCTTTTAATAGATAGAGAAGTAATGCACCACTAAATAACACTACACCTCCAAGTAAAGCGCCGCTAAAAGAGTGCCATAGCGCTGTACTATTGGTGATAATTACAATGCTGTGTAATACAAGCAGCAGCATGAGGTATACATTCGGAATACGGTGTTCTCTGGCATCATAAACAGCTATAACAACCAACAATGCCCAGATAGTAATATTCACGTTTCGCTGCCTATATATTGTAATTTTAGTTTAACCATCACTGTAAAATCGATTGTATTTTTGTAATTAATGTACCCTGATAGCCTAAGAAAAGGCTTAACAGGGCTCCTGCTAGTAATGCAGCTCCAATAACATATTCAACAGCAGTTAAACCTTCTTCATCAAGAAAAAAACATTTTACAGCCTGAAATTTCATATTTATTCCTTACTGTTGTGTCTATTTTTTCTTATTGTCAGAGTTAAATACTTTTATTGATAATGTATAATTATTACTACTTGCCAATTGAACTTATTGTTGATGTCAATTTTTCAGCTAAATCTGTTTTTAATGAACCAAACACTGCTGTTAACGCCGCAACGAGTAACGCTGCACCAATTACATACTCAACCACTGTCAGTCCTTCTTCATCACGCATGAACGCTTTGATATTATTCAATACAGTTTTCATTGTTTTTCTCCTAATATTAAGCAATTCATTTTATTGCTACTTTCAATCTAGTTACTGACAAAAGTAATAGTTAGGACTTTTATAGCCTCTTTTGGTACTTTTTTGTCATCGGAGGTGTATCACAACTAAATAAGTTAATCGCACCCCATCTGGAATACCGAGCGAAAAAGACCTGCGCGAACTCACAATTTTGATCCAATTACGCGACTGAGGCGTATTTTTATCCATTGTTTTATTTCCAGGGATTGAAATCTCACCAACTGCACACCATATAAGCTCGAAACATTCATCATTATCATAGTGAATGGAAGCGCCAAGCGGGTGTTGCCCTACGATAAAAATGTAAAGCAACCATTAGCAAGTAAGAGCTTAAAATAAAATACAAAATTAACTTTATAACGCATTGAAAAATTAAGTTAGTTACATATTGTACTTAAGTTTACTATTGATTATTTGCCACCACGGGGACTTTCTGCTATAGATAGCCGCCTCAAATTAACTGTATTGCAGTTGACTAGGTGTAAGTAGGAGATGCGGTATGCCAGAAACAAGAAAAAAAGCGCTAGGCATCCTAGCCATTGCCGGTGTTGAACCGTACCAAGCAAAAGCAGGTGAAGAGTACATGTCACCTGAGCAAACGGATCATTTTACAAAGATTTTGGATGCATGGCGCAACCAACTCAGGGAAGAAGTAAATCGTACTGTTAACCACATGCAGGACGAAGCAGCTAACTTTCCTGACCCAGTTGACCGTGCCTCTCAAGAAGAAGAGTTTAGCTTAGAGCTTCGTAACCGAGACCGCGAACGCCGCCTAATCAAAAAAATCGAAAAGACACTCAATAAGATTGAAGAAGAAGATTTCGGTTTCTGTGATTCATGTGGTATCGAAATCGGTATTCGCCGCCTTGAAGCTCGCCCTACAGCTGATTTATGTATCGACTGTAAAACGCTTGCTGAAATCAAAGAAAAACAGATGCAAGGTTAATCCTGCACTTGTTTATAAAGGGGGCTTCGGCTCCCTTTTTTAATTAACCATTGCTTTATTCTATTGATATGAACAACGAAAACGCCACCACATTCAATCGCACCTCCCCTTACGTGGGACGTTTTGCCCCATCACCATCAGGGCCACTGCATTTTGGATCGCTCGTTGCTGCTTTAGGGAGCTATTTCCAAGCTCGATCAAATAATGGGCAATGGTTAGTTAGAATGGAAGATCTCGACCCTCCTCGTGAAATGCCAGGAGCAGCAGACCTGATATTAAAAACGCTTGAAAGCTACCACCTCTATTGGGATAGCAATATTGTTTACCAAAGTCAGCGCCATGACTTTTATCAAGCGCAAATTGACCAGTGGTTGTTAGAAAATAAAGCCTATTACTGTCAGTGCACTCGTAAACAAATAAAAGAGCAAGGTGGCTACTACCCTGGCACTTGTCGCAATGCTGCGATTAATACACCAGAAAACAGCGCTGTTAGAGTCGTAATGAATCATCCGGTCGAAACATTCATCGATCAGAAACATGGCGACGTTATTATACCTAAAGCCCTTGCCCGTGAAGATTTCATCATCAAACGTCGCGATGGCTTATTTGCCTATAATTTGGCGGTAGTATTAGATGATATTGACCAAAAGGTTACTGAGGTAGTAAGAGGTGCAGACCTCATTGAGCCAACCGGTCGGCAGATCAGTCTCTACCATAATTTGAATGTGACGCCTGTTGATTATGTACACTTGCCATTAGCGCTAGATGTATACGGTCAAAAACTATCCAAGCAAAATCATGCTACAGCGATTGACTTACAGGATCCAAAGCCAACATTATTGCAAGCAATGCACTTTTTAGGTTTTAATATCCACAGAGATATGAATGACTTAACTATCGATGAAGTGATTAAGTGGGGCTGTCAAAATTGGCATCTATCGCTGTTAACTACAGAGAACAAGATAACGCCAAGATTCTCAAACGCCTCACTCTAGGCTATTATAGCCCACAATAACATAGAGCCGATCCATTTTAGGACTAAGTAATGCAGAGTTGGCGATACCAATCTTTGCCATAAGCTAATGAATAAAAACGACAATACCCCACGCGATGAACGCGAACACGGAGATATCGATCTGAATATTACAACTCGCCAAGAGCACAATATCTCACGTAAGCAGATCAGCGATAATGCGCTTAAAGTTCTTTATCGACTGAATGGTGCGGGCTTTGATGCCTATTTAGTCGGTGGTGGTGTCCGAGATCTGCTCTTAGACCAACAGCCTAAAGATTTTGATATTGCGACCAATGCCACACCAGAGCAAATCAAAAACCTATTTCGTAACTGCCGTCTTATTGGCCGTAGGTTTCGCTTAGCTCATATCATGTTTGGTCGTGATATTATTGAGGTCGCAACCTTCCGTGGTCACCATCAAGAACCCGATAAAAACGTTTCAGCACAATCGAAAGAAGGCATGTTACTGCGTGATAATGTCTACGGTACGGTGGAAGAAGATGCTGAGCGCCGTGATTTCACGATCAATGCAATGTACTACAACATCGCAGATTACAGCATCCACGATTATGCTGGCGGCATGGAAGATCTTGAAGATAGACTGATTCGTCTTATCGGTGAACCTGAAGTTCGCTACAGAGAAGATCCAGTACGAATGCTGCGCGCTATCCGTTTTGCTGCCAAATTAGATTTTGATATCGAAGAAGATACCGCTGATCCTATTGAGCATCTTGCACATCTGCTACAAGATATTCCAGCAGCACGCTTGTTTGAAGAGTCTCTAAAGCTTCTACAATCAGGCTATGGTCTTGAAACGTATCACTTAATGCGTGAATACAATCTATTTCAACAGATGTTCCCTCTGATTTCTGAGCAGTTTACCGCTGACTACGCATCACAAACAGAACAGATGTTAGATCTCGCTCTCGACTCTACCGATCAGCGTATTGAAGAAGATAAACGCATCAACCCTGCTTTCATGTTTGCCGCTATTTTATGGTATCCAGTGAAAGCGCTTGCTGATCAAATGATGGTAGAGCAAGGCATGGCTGAATATGATGCCATTATGGAAGCAAGTAATGTCGTACTTGATCAACAAGTAAAGAGCATTGCTATTCCCCGTCGTCATACGGCTACGATTCGTGAAATTTGGCAACTGCAACTTCGCCTGCCACGTCGCAGTGGTAAGCGTGCATTTAGACTCATGGAACTGAATAAATTCCGTGCTGGTTACGATTTCCTCGCAATGCGTGGTGAGATCGAAGGTGGTGAAACCGCAAAATTAGCCAAATGGTGGGAAAGATTCCAAAGCGCTGGACGAAATATGCGTCAAGCAATGGCAAACGATCTTGCCGCACCAGGTAAGCCGAACCGCCGCCGTAATAACTATCGTAATAAAAAGAGTAAATCGGCAGAATGATAACGGTATATATAGCGATCGGTAGTAACTTAGCCGATCCTATCACTCAAGCGAACAGTGCGATCAATGCACTAAAAACATTGCCGCAGAGTGCGTTTATTTGTTCGTCTCAACTCTACAGCAGCACTCCAATGGGGCCACAAAATCAGCCCGATTATATTAATGCTGTTGTCGCGATAAAAACCCAATTAACGCCTCTTGAACTACTTGATTGCACACAGGCCATTGAGCAAGAGCAAGGGCGTGTCCGTAAAGATGAACGTTGGGGACCTAGAACACTAGATCTCGATATTATCTTATATGGCAATGAGGTGATCGATTCTGAACGCTTAACTGTACCTCATCATGGTATGGCTGAACGTGAGTTTGTTCTTTATCCACTCGCAGAAATCGCACCAAATTTACAACTCCCTGATGGGACGAAGCTAACAACGCTAATAGACCGTGTTGATAAAAACGGGCTTAGTATTTGGCATAAATAGCCAGATCCTAGTAAGGATAATTAATGAAAAAAATCACAATTAATGATCTTCGCAAATACAAAGCGGAAGGTCGCAAATTTGCTTCTTCTACTGCTTATGATGCAAGTTTTGCTCAACTGTTTGAAAGCCAAGAGATGCCAGTATTATTAGTTGGTGACTCTTTAGGTATGGTATTGCAAGGTCAACCTGATACTTTGCCAGTAACAGTTGAAGATATTGCTTACCACACGCGCGGAGTACGTGCTGGTAGCCCAAATAGTCTACTAATGGCTGATATGCCATTTATGAGCTACGCAACGCCAGAAGAAGCTTGTAAGAACGCAGCAACGCTAATGCGAGCTGGAGCAAATATGGTAAAACTTGAAGGTGGAAGCTGGTTAGCTGAAACTGTCAGCATGCTTGCGGAGCGAGCTGTACCTGTTTGTGCTCACCTTGGTTTAACACCACAGTCAGTGAATATTTTTGGTGGCTACAAAATTCAAGGTCGCGATCAAGAGCAGGCCGATAAAATGGTTGCTGATGCATTAACGCTACAAAATGCTGGTGCACAAATCGTCCTACTTGAGTGTGTTCCTGCTGAACTTGCCGAGCGCATCACAAAAGCATGTGATGTTCCTGTTATTGGTATCGGTGCTGGTAATGTAACAGATGGACAGATCTTAGTAATGCATGACATGTTTGGTATTTCAGCAAACTATATGCCTCGCTTCTCTAAGAACTTCCTTGCTGAAACTGGGGATATGCGTACTGCAGTTGCTAAGTACATTCAAGATGTTGCCGATGCAACTTTCCCTGATGATGCTCATACTATTGCTTAGGAGACAGCATGCAAACTTTTGCTGAAATTGCTCTATTACGTGAACAAATTAAACAGTTTAAACGTGATGACCGTACTATTGCTTTTGTCCCAACAATGGGTAATTTGCATGAAGGTCACTTAACACTTGTTCGTAAAGCTCGTGAACAGGCTGATATTGTAGTCGTGAGTATTTTTGTTAATCCAATGCAATTTGAACGTGCTGACGATCTTAACAACTACCCTCGCACACTAGAAGATGACTTAAGTAAATTAAATGGTGAAGGTGTCGAACTTGTATTTACACCAACACCAGAAATCATGTATCCGGAAGGGCTAGATAAGCAGACGTTTGTTGAAGTACCTGGGTTATCTCAAATGCTAGAAGGTGCCTCAAGACCAGGGCACTTTCGTGGTGTTGCAACCATAGTGACAAAGTTATTCAATATCGTGCAACCCGATGTTGCATGCTTTGGTGAAAAAGACTACCAACAACTTGCTGTCTTACGCCAGATGACTTTGGATCTTGCCTTAGATATCACCGTTATTGGTGTACCTACCGTTCGTGAAATGGATGGGTTAGCCATGAGTTCTCGTAACGGTAACCTAACGATGGATGAGCGCCAAAGAGCCCCTGTTCTTGCTCGCACCATGCGTTGGATTAGCAGTGCTGTTCGTGCTGGTAGAGATGACTATGCCTCTGTGATTGAAGATGCAAGTGACCAGTTACGTGCTGCGGGTTTGCAACCTGATGAGATTTTTATTCGTGATGCAAGAACGCTGCAATCTATCAATTCAGAATCAAGCCAAGCCGTCATTTTAATGGCTGCATTTTTAGGCAAAGTTCGCTTGATTGATAATCAGGTTTTTGATCTTACTGTTGAAGCAAAAGAAGAGCCTGAAGCAAGCGAGTCTACAGAATAAGTTTTACTTAGCTCAACACATTAAAAAGCCAAGAGTATTCGATAACTCTTGGCTTTTTACGATATTAACTTCTTAAACCAATACCTTTCGTTACTAGGTAGTAAGCAACAGAGTATAAACTGATAATAAACAGACCTAATACACTAAATGAAGCGACGATACCCACATCAGATACACCTAGGAATCCGTAACGGAATGCATTCACCATGTAAACAATTGGGTTGAGTTTAGATACACCTTGCCAAAACTCAGGCAGTAAACTGATCGAGTAAAACACACCACCTAAGTAAGTCAGTGGAGTTAACACGAAAGTCGGTATTATCGAAATATCATCAAAGGTTTTCGCAAAAATAGCATTAATTAATCCACCAAGTGCAAAAACGACCGATGTTAAAAATACCGTTACTATGATTACACCCCAATGCTGGATTTGTAGATCGACAAAGAATAACGAAACAAAAGTAACGATCGCACCGACCGCTAATCCTCGCGTCACACCACCCATAACGTAACCAGCAATAATGATGTAATTAGGTACCGGTGCAACTAATAGCTCTTCGATATTCTTTTGTAATTTAGCACTAAAGAAAGAGGAGGCTACGTTGGAATATGAGTTAGTGATAACTGACATCATAATTAAACCAGGAACAATATATTCCATGTAACTAAAGCCATTCATTTCACCAATTCGCGAACCAATCAAGTTACCAAAAATGATAAAATAAAGAGACATAGTGATCGCAGGTGGGACAATCGTTTGTACCCAAATTCGCGTAAAACGTACGATTTCTTTTGTTAATAAACTTTTGAATGCTGTCCAATATTGTTGATACATTACTTATCACCTTGTTCGTTAACGATACGAATAAATAACTCTTCTAAACGGTTCGCTTTATTTCGCATAGATAACACTTTGATACCTTGCTCAGTTAACTCTGAAAATACATCATTTAATGGCTGGCTTTTGTCTATTTCTACTTCCAAAGAACCATTATTATAATGTGATTTATTAACGCTTTTTAGTTCTGGCTCTGCGCTACCTGGTAGAAGATCTAAAATAAACGTTTCAACCTTAAGCTTACCAAGCAGGGACTTCATTGTCGTATTTTCAATTAACTCACCACGATTGATAATACCAATATTACGACACAACATCTCAGCCTCTTCAAGGTAGTGTGTCGTCAAAATGATCGTGATCCCCTGCTGGTTGATCTTCTGTAAAAATTCCCACATCGAGCGACGTAGTTCAATATCAACCCCAGCGGTTGGCTCATCTAAAATAAGCAGTTGCGGCTCATGCATTAAGGCGCGCGCTATCATCAAACGACGCTTCATACCGCCTGATAAGTTACGAGCTCGTTCTGCTTTTTTATCCCACAAATCTAATTGAGTAAGATATTTTTTAGCTCTTTCTTTTGCAACGGGCTTCGGTACACCGTAATAACCAGCCTGCTGTAAAACAATTTGCTCGACAGTTTCAAATTGATTGAAGTTAAACTCTTGAGGAACAAGTCCTAAATGCTGCTTAGCTCGCTCTAAGTCTTGATCGATATTATGACCAAATACCTTTACGCTACCTGAAGTCTTATTCACTAAAGAAGAAATGATGCCTATCGTAGTCGACTTTCCTGCTCCATTTGGTCCTAAAAGCGCATAAAAATCGCCTTTCTCCACTTGTAAGCTGACACCTTTTAATGCTTCAAACCCACCAGCGTAGGTTTTACGCAACTGTTCAATTTCTAATGCATACATAAAATGCGATACCTTGCTCTAACGTAGTAACTTTAATGGCTCTTTTATACCACTTTACTGTTAAGATTCGCAGAAAATTCAGGGATAAAACAGAATTATCCTCACTATAAAAAGAGTGGTATATTGTTATCACTTAATTTTAAATGACGATGACCTCTCTATTTTAAGCTGAGCAATAGCATTACCGCTTACTCACTGAACGGATTCAAGTTGAGCTCATCATAAATATAAGTGTCACAGACATCAGATGAGTTCTTTTCTGAGAATAAAGATAGGAAGAAAATTTAGACATTGTGTATAGTGTCTGAAGTATTATAAGGGAAATAAGATGCCAGAAATTAAAGAACTTTTTGAAAATAATTCGATTTGGTCAGAATCCATTAAAGCGAAGAAGCCTGAGTATTTTTCAAAACTAGAAGAAGGTCAAAACCCAGGTTTCCTTTGGATAGGCTGTTCTGATAGTCGTGTACCAGCAGAGCGCTTGACTGGATTATATTCTGGAGAGTTATTTGTTCACCGTAATGTCGCTAACCAAGTTATTCATACCGATTTAAACTGCCTTTCTGTACTGCAATACGCTGTTGATGTATTAAAAGTCAACCATATTATAGTTTGCGGTCACTATGGTTGTGGCGGTGTCAATGCTGCAATAGATAATCCACAACTTGGGCTTATCAACAACTGGCTACTTCACATTCGAGATTTGTACCTCAAACATCGTAATGTTTTTGAACAGCTACCTCGTGAAGAATGGGGTGATAAACTGTGTGAAATCAATGTAGCAGAGCAAGTTTATAACGTCGGTAATTCAACGGTGATGCAAAGTGCATGGGAGCGCGGACAGGAAGTTGAGATCCACGGCGTCGTCTATGGAATCGGTGATGGTAAGTTAGAAGATCTTGGTTTACGTAGCTCAAACCGAGAAGATTTAGAGGCATCCTATCAGGCGGCTCTCGCTAAGATTCTCAATCTTAACTAATCTCTTTACCAGAGTTATACCATTAGCTCGCTTTTATTAAGATATAAAAATGCCCATAATATCCGCTGATTTATGGGCATTTTTGTCATTTATTTAGCAAGGTATATTACTCTTGCGGAACCACTTTACCAATGTAAGATAAGTGACGGTATTTTTGTGCGTAATCAATACCCACACCAACCACAAACTCATCAGGAATAGAAAAACCAATCCATTTAGCATCCACTTCAATTTCACGACGTGATGGCTTATCAAGTAAAGTACAGATTTGAATCGATTTAGGCTCTCGTAAAGATAATATCTCCACGACTTTTGTTAGCGTGTTACCTGTGTCGATAATATCTTCAACAAGTAAAACATCCTTACCTTTTATATCATCATCAAGGTCTTTCAGAATGCGCACATCTCGTGAGCTTTCCATGCTATTGCCGTAGCTTGATGCTGTCATGAAATCGACGTGATGAATCAAGTCTATTGCACGAGATAAGTCAGCCATAAAAACGAAAGAACCTCGTAACAGCCCGACTAAGACTAACTCATTACTACCCTGATAATGCTCGGTGATCTGTTGACCTAACGCTCGTACTCGATCCTGAACTTCTTGCTCAGTGATCATAACTTCAACTGTATGCTTCATGTTGTTCTCAATTCATTGGATGATAATCGCATTTTTATCTTTAATGCCCCATCAATGATAGAACACACAAAGTAAAATGCCGACTTACTGCGCCGCTATCTTAACATTTCATAGAAGTTAAATTAAAGCGTTTCCCATTCGCTCACTAATTCTCATTTATGAGAAAATATTGTTTTTTTTGATTAAGATTAAGATTATCAGCATGATAGCCTCTAAATGAGTTGACAGCCCCATATGCATCATTACACTCAATAGTAAATAAAACATAATGACAGCATAGTCAGTAATGTGCATATAAATCACTTGGCAAGGAATAGCAATGAATACTACAGCACCGAAAACAAGAACGAGGCTTTCACCTCAGAAACGAAAATTACAGCTCATGGAAGTAGCATTAGGTGTATTTGCTCGACGTGGAATTGGTCGTGGGGGACATGCTGATATTGCAGAGATAGCTGGTATTTCAGTTGCCACAACGTTTAATTACTTCCCAACTCGTGAAGATCTGGTTGATGAAATACTTAATCACACCGTCAGTCAATTCTCGAACTTTCTTGTTGAGAACATCGACTTTGATCGCCATGTAAAAGATAACCTTTATAACATCACTACAGCAATGCTTGCCCTAGTACAAAAAAATGAAGACTGGGTTAAAGTCTGGTTTGAGTGGAGCGCATCGACTCGTGAAGAAGTGTGGCCTTTATTTGTTCATGCCAACCATACTAATCAACTACTCATTGAAAATATTTTCGCTAAAGGTATCGAGCGTGGTGAAATCTGCTCACAACATCAAACGCGTCATTTAGCGAGCTTATTTCATGGTTTATGCTACTCACTATTTTTACAAGCAAATCGCATACAAACAGACAACATTGAATACTCTCACATTAAATTATGCGATTTATCAGAAAGCTACATGAACATGCTCTGCATTTATAAGTAATCTCACTTTCCTTATTTAGAGTAAACAACAGATCATACAAAAAGACCGCTGAATATTCAGCGGTCTTTTTATTTAAAGAATTCTATCTTTATTTTTTTCTTTTTACTGCTTTTGCATTTGGTAAGTCAGTAATTGTCCCTTCAAAGACTTCAGCAGCTAGACCAACAGATTCATGCAGTGTTGGGTGAGCGTGGATTGTCAATGCGATATCTTCTGCATCACAACCCATCTCAATAGCAAGGCCAATTTCACCTAACAGTTCACCACCATTGGTACCAACGATAGCGCCACCGATCACGCGGTGAGACTCTTTATCAAAGATAAGCTTCGTCATACCTTCAGCACAATCAGAAGCAATCGCACGCCCTGATGCAGCCCAAGGGAAAGTCGCCACTTCAAAGTTCAAGCCTTCTGCTTTTGCTTCTTTTTCTGTTTTACCTACCCAAGCAACTTCTGGCTCAGTATAAGCAATTGATGGGATAACTTTAGGGTCAAAGTAGTGCTTCTTACCCGCAATAACCTCAGCGGCAACATGACCTTCATGCACACCTTTATGAGCAAGCATTGGTTGGCCAACAATATCACCAATCGCATGGATATGTGGAACATTGGTGCGCATTTGCTTATCAACATTAATGAAGCCACGTTGATCAACTTCAATGCCGGCTTTTTCAGCATCCATTAATTGACCATTAGGAACACGACCAATAGCAACAAGTACAGCGTCATAACGCTCAGCTTCTGTTGGTGCTTTCTTGCCTTCCATTGATACGTAAATACCATCTTCTTTCGCTTCAACCGCTGTTACTTTCGTTTCTAGCATTAGGTTGAATTTGTTCTTAATTTTCTTTGTGTAAACTTTAACGATGTCTTTATCCGCTGCTGGGATAACTTGATCAAACATCTCAACCACATCGATTTTAGAACCTAATGAATGGTAAACCGTTGCCATTTCAAGGCCAATGATACCACCACCCATGATAAGTAATTTACCTGGTACTTCTTTTAAATCTAGCGCATCGGTTGAGTCCCAAATACGAGGGTCTTCATGAGGAATAAATGGCAGTTTAATTGGGCGCGAGCCTGCTGCAACGATAGCATTATCAAAGTTAACAGTGGTTTTTCCATCTTCGCCATCAACTTCAATTGAGTTAGGACCTGTGAACTTACCAAAGCCATTAACAATGTTAACTTTACGCATCTTAGCCATACCGCCAAGACCGCCAGTTAGTTGGTTAATTACTTTATCTTTCCATAAACGAATTTTATTAATATCCGTTTGCGGCTCACCAAATACAATGCCGTGATCCGCTAATGCTTTTGCTTCTTCGATTACTTTTGATACATGAAGTAGTGCTTTTGATGGAATACAACCAACATTAAGACAAACACCACCTAGCGTGCTGTAACGTTCAACGATTACAGTTTCTAGACCTAAATCTGCGCAGCGGAAAGCAGCTGAATAACCAGCAGGACCTGCACCAAGTACAACAACTTGGGCTTTAATTTCTTTGCTCATTGTGACCTCTTGTAGTCATTATCCCTAACAGGCGAAGTATTACCTTCTCTTAAAATGCCTTTCAAACCTTCTCCATATTTTACAGAGATGTTAATGCAGTGAAAGTAGCATCAAGTTAGCCTGTGAGCTAGACAACAATTCATTGCTCGTAGTGTCAAACCAGTAACCCCAACAATGACATTATTGTCCAATCGATTTATCTTGATTAAAAATTAAGGTGACTGCAAAGCCACCTTAATCATTATTCCTATAGTACTAGGCGACGAATGTCAGACAAAGCACTGTTTAGGAAAGTAATGAAACGAGCGCCCTCTGCACCATCAATCACACGGTGATCGTATGATAATGACAATGGAAGCTGTAAACGTGGCTCAAATTCTTTACCGTTCCAGACTGGCTTAATCTCTGATTTCGATACCCCTAAGATACCAACCTCAGGTGCATTTACAATTGGGGTAAATGCTGTACCGCCAATACCACCTAGGCTAGAAATCGTGAAACAGCCACCTTGCATATCTGAAGCGGTTAGTTTGCCAGAACGTGCTTTCTTAGAAATTACCATTAGCTCTTCAGATAGCTCGTAGATACCTTTCTTGTTTACATCTTTAAAGACTGGAACCACAAGACCATTTGGCGTATCAACAGCGATACCAACATTGACATATTTCTTCAGAATAATGCTTTCACCGTCTTCAGATAGAGACGAGTTAAACGCTGGGAATGCTTCTAACGCTTTCGCGACAGCTTTCATGATGAACACCAGTGGCGTGATCTTCATGCCTGTATCTTTCTTCGCTTCGATAGCATTCTGTTCTTTACGGAATGCTTCTAGCTCAGTGATATCAGCATTATCCCACTGAGTAACATGCGGGATCATTACCCAGTTACGGTGCAGGTTAGCACCCGAAATTTTCTTAATCTTAGAAAGTTTCTGTACTTCTGTATCACCAAACTTGCTGAAATCAACTTTTGGCCATGGTAGTAGACCAAGAGCAGAACCGTCACCACCTTTGCTCGATGCTGCAGCACCAGACTCTAAACGCTTAAGCGCATCTTTAACGTAAGATTGAACATCTTCTTTAAGAATGCGGCTCTTACGACCAGTACCTTTAACTTTAGAAAGATTAACGCCAAATTCACGAGCAATACGACGAACAACTGGAGAGGCGTGTGCGTAGTCACCGTTCTCTTGGAAATCGCCTGCGGTTGCTGGAGCTGCCGTTTCTGCTTTAGGAGCCGATGCCGCTGGAACTGCTGCCTGTGCAGGAGTTGAAGCGGCGACTGGAGCGACACCTTCCACAACAAACGTCATGATTAGAGAGCCAGTTGATACCGTATCTCCTGCTGCAATCTTGATTTCTTTAACGGTACCAGCAAATGGTGCTGGTACTTCCATTGATGCTTTGTCGCCTTCCACAGTAATGAGAGATTGCTCTTCTTCTACTATATCGCCAACCGCGACCATAATTTCAGTAACTTCTACTTCATCACCGCCGATATCTGGAACGTTTACTTCTTTTTCAGCTGATGCTGCTGGAGCCGCAGCAACTGGTGCCGCCGCTGGGGCTGTAGCAACAGGAGCACCTGAGCCAGCCACTTCGAATACCATGACTAGAGAACCCGTCGATACTGAGTCACCAGAAGCAATCTTAATTTCTTTGACCGTACCTGCAAATGGTGCTGGTACTTCCATTGAAGCCTTATCACCTTCGACAGTAAGAAGTGACTGTTCTTCTTCAACGCTATCACCGATAGCAACCATGATTTCCGTCACTTCAACTTCATCACCGCCGATATCTGGAACATGAACTTCTTTAAGTTCAACCGATGCTGGCGCTACAGCAGCAGGTGCCACTGCTTCAACGACTGGCGCAGCCGGTGCTGCTGCACCTTCTACGTCAAAAATCATAATAAGAGAACCCGTTGATACTGAGTCGCCTTCAGAGATTTTAATTTCTTTAACGATACCCGCTTGAGAAGCTGGAACTTCCATCGAAGCTTTATCGCCTTCAACAGTGATCAGTGACTGTTCTTCTTCAACTTTGTCGCCAACGTTAACCAGAATCTCAGTTACTTCAACCTCATCTGCACCGATATCAGGTACATTAATTTCGATTGTCATTGTATTTTCCTACCTTAATGGAAGTCTTATGCGTATTGCGGGTTAGTTTTCTCAGTATCAATATTGAATTTAGCAATGGCTTCAACAACCACTGATTTATCAATATCACCACGTTTCACAAGCTCAGTTAGCGCTGCAACTACTACATAGCCAGCATTAACTTCGAAGTGACGACGTAGGTTCTCACGGCTGTCTGAACGACCAAAGCCATCAGTACCTAGTACCTTGTAAGACTCAGCAGGAACGAATGCACGTACTTGCTCAGCGTAGTTCTTCATGTAATCGGTGGCTGCAATCGCTGGCTCACTACCAAGAACCGTTGTGATGTAAGGTACTTTTGCTTCCGCTTCTGGGTGAAGCATGTTTTCACGCTCTACCGCTTGACCATCACGAGTTAGTTCATTGAAAGACGTTACAGAGAACACGTCAGACGCTACGCCATAATCATCACTTAAGATCTGTGCAGCTTTACGTACTTCGTTCATGATCGTACCTGAACTCATCAGCTGAACTTTTGCTTTCGCACCAGCGTAAGATTCAAGCTTGTAGATACCTTTACGAATGCCTTCTTCAGCGCCTTCTGGCATTGCTGGCATTGCGTAGTTTTCGTTCATCACGGTTAGGTAGTAGTACACGTTCTCTTGGTTCTCACCATACATACGACGAATACCATCTTGCATGATAACAGCCAGTTCATAAGCGAACGTTGGGTCATAAGAGATACAGTTAGGTACTGTGTTTGCCATGATGTGCGAGTGACCATCTTCGTGCTGCAGACCTTCACCGTTTAGTGTGGTACGACCTGCTGTAGCACCCAGTAGGAAACCACGAGCTTGTTGATCGCCTGCTAACCACGCCATGTCACCAATACGTTGGAAACCAAACATTGAGTAGTAAATGTAGAATGGGATCATTGGTAAGTCATTGGTGCTGTATGACGTTGCCGCAGCAACCCATGAAGCCATAGAACCTAGCTCGTTGATACCTTCTTGCAGTACTTGACCTGAGGTTGCTTCTTTGTAGTAAGAAACAATGCCTTTATCTTCAGGTGTGTAATCTTGACCGTGTGGGTTATAAATACCAATTTGACGGAATAGACCTTCCATACCAAATGTACGTGCTTCATCACAAATGATAGGAACAATATTCTTACCAATGCTCTTATCTTTAAGCAGAATATTTAGCGTTCGAACGTAAGCCATCGTCGTAGAAATATCACGCTTTTGCTCACCTAACAGTGGTGCAAATGCTTCCAGTTCAGGAACTTTAAATTCTTGAGTAAACTTAGGCAGACGCTTAGGTGTGTAACCATGTAGCGCATCACGACGAGCGTGCAAGTAGTTATACTCTGCCGAACCTTCTTCTAATTTAAGGTAAGGAAGTTCTGTGATTTTCTCATCAGAAAGCAGATCTTGTAGACCCAAACGATCACGTAGGTGTTGAACATGAGTCATGTCCATTTTCTTCACACCATGCGCAATGTTTTTACCTTCCGCAGCATCACCCATACCGTAGCCTTTAACGGTTTTAGCTAAGATTACCGTTGGCTTACCGTTTGTTTCTTTTGCATTGTTGAATGCAGCAAACAGTTTAGAAGAGTCATGACCGCCACGTTTAAGCGCGAATATTTCATCATCTGTCATATCAGCAACAAGTGCTGCTGTTTCTGGGTACTTACCAAAGAAGTGCTCACGTACGTAGGCGCCATCTTTAGATTTGAATGTTTGGTAGTCACCGTCGATAGTTTCGTTCATTAACTGAAGAAGCTTACCCGTCGTATCTTTAGCAAGAAGAGAATCCCAGTTGCTACCCCAGATAACTTTAACAACGTTCCAACCTGCGCCTTTAAATAGACCTTCAAGTTCTTGAATGATGCTACCGTTGCCCATAACAGGACCGTCTAGACGCTGCAAGTTACAGTTAATTAGGAAGCAGAGGTTATCCAGCTTTTCACGAGCAGCAAAAGAGATTGCACCGCGTGATTCTGGCTCATCCATCTCACCATCACCTAGGAAGGCATATACGCGTTGCGCTGACGTTTCTTTCAGACCGCGACCATCAAGGTACTTAAGGAAGCGAGCTTGATAGATAGCAGAAATAGGACCAAGCCCCATAGATACTGTTGGGAACTGCCAGAATTCAGGCATTAGTTTAGGGTGCGGGTAAGAAGGAATACCTTTGCCATCGACTTCTTGGCGGAAGTTATCTAGCTGCTCTTCCGTTAGACGACCTTCAACGAATGCACGAGAGTAGATACCTGGAGAGATATGACCTTGGTAGTAAACGAGATCGCCACCATCTGTCTCGTTTGGAGCACGGAAGAAGTGGTTGAAACAAACCTCGTAGAATGCAGCTGCTGACTGGTAAGAAGCCATGTGACCACCAAGGTCTAGGTCTTTCTTAGAAGCGCGCAATACGATCATGATTGCGTTCCAGCGAATAATTGAACGAATACGGCGCTCAAGAGTTACATCACCAGGATAAGCTGGTTCTTGTGCTGCTGGAATGGTGTTGATGTAGTTAGTGTTGATACCCGTTGGCATATCAACGCCATCTAAACGAGCTTTATCTAATACCTGCTCGAGTAGATATTGAGCGCGCTCAACACCTTCTTCTCGAACAACTGACTCAAGTGCTTCTAACCAATCTTGAGTTTCCAGTGCATCAACGTCATGCTTCATGTCAGACATTGCAATCTATCCTTTTGTTAGTGGGACTCTGCTAAAAACGCAAAAAATCGTTAAATTACGACTCTTTACCTTGTTCAATTCGGCGTAAAGAACGCTCTCTTCGTGACTGCTCTTTCGTCAAATCTAACAATGTTTCTTCGATATATGCTAAATGTGAATGTGACATTTCTCGTGCTTTCTCTGGCTGACCAGAAATAATCGCATCCACTATATTAGCTCTATGTTTACTGACACTATTCACCACCTCAGTACGGCGATGTAATAGCTTTAAATTCTGTAGCATATTTTGTTCAAGCAGTGGGGCTAAGCTGCGTACAATATGGAGCAATACAACATTATGCGCCGCTTCCGTTAAAGCGACTAAAAAACCCATGACAGCAGAGGCTTCTGCCTTAACGTCATTGTCTTGTTGTGATTGGTGTATTGCTTCTTGGCAAGCTTTAATACGGGCAAAGTCTTCATCAGTCCCTCGCAGTGCTGCAAAATAAGCCGAAATCCCTTCCATTGCATGGCGAGATTCCAATAAATCGAGTTGTGTTTCAGGATGGGACGATAATAAATCAAGCAATGGATCAGAAAAACTTTTCCAAACGTCAGTACTTACAAAGGTTCCACCGCCTTGACGACGAGTAAGTAAGTGCTTGGCTTCTAAACGTTGAATGGCTTCTCGGATTGAAGGGCGAGAGACATCAAATTGCTTAGCTAACTCTCGTTCTGGTGGTAATTGCTGCCCTGGAGCAAGCGTTCCTTCTACAATCAACCGTTCTAACTCTTGCTCAATAACATCAGAGAGTTTGGGTTGACGGATCCTTTGATAAGTCATATTTATTATGCTCATTCCCTTGACGGTAATTGGTCATACCAATTTTTCAACTTAGACAAGAAATTAACATAATCAAAATGGCAATGTCCAGCCAAAAATTGACTTAAATCATAAAACAGAGGGCTAGATAACAGTGAGTTAACAACAAAATCTAGATTGGGTAATATACAGAAAAGGAAGTGTTACAGAAAAAACACTCTAAAACAGCACTTAGAACAGCCCTAAATTATGTAATAATCATACAAATGTAAGTTTGCTTCACTGGCAATTGATTACATATTCAGCGTCACCTCTCTATTAATAACCATTAAGAGTTAATATCCTTTCATCATTCTGTAAGTTATTACGAAAACTTTCATTTTTTTTCATTATTTATTTCAACCATTTTTGCTATTTTTCGAGCCCCATTTTCACAACAAAAGATAACATGGCGATATGAGGGACTCAGCATGGTGGCACAACAAAAAAAACACAAATTCCTCACATAAAAGACAAGATATAAAACCCCATGACTTACTCCCCTTTCAATAAACTGCGGTAATACGACCAATCAAAACATAGACCGGGATCCGTTTTACGTAATGGTGCGATATATTGATGTCCCGTTATTCGCTCTTTTATAATGGCTGGATAGTGTATTTGTAGAGTTAGGGTCAACTGTTGTAAGGCTTGATATTGCTGCTTGGTATAAGGAACAAAGTCACTCCCTTCTAGTTCAACCCCAACAGAGTAGTCATTGCACTTTGAACGCCCAGCAAAACACGAAAGCCCGGCATGCCAAGCTCGGTGCATAAACGAAACAAACTGAACAATTTCACCATCACGACGAATTAAGCAATGTGCCGATACTTTCATCTTATAAACAACTGAAAAAAAACAGTGCTCTTTAGGGTTTAGCTTGCCTGTAAACAGTTGCTCAATATAGGGACCACCAAATTCACCAGGAGGCAAACTAATATTGTGTAACACCAAGAGTGATATATCTTTTATATCTCCTCTTTGGTCATAAAATGGTGATGGAACCTTTTTAACGTCGCTTAGCCAACCTTGCTTATCAATATTCATCATTTCTCTACTCTTTTATTTATTGACTAGCCAGAGTATCATTCTCATCTCACTCTCTTTCAAGAACAGATTTGCGATGAAAAATACCCACAACAGCCAAGAACGCCTTGACTACCTAAAGCAACAACTTCCCCTTGAGATCACTCGCGCCGTGACTGATACTCTAAAAGAAGATTTAGGTGGATGTCTTGATCCTGCCGCTGATATAACCGCAAGTCTAATTCCTGCTAATGCCCATAATACCGCAACCATCATTACTCGTGAGCACGGTGTGTTTTGTGGTCAAGCTTGGGCTGATGAAGTCTTTAAGCAACTTGGCGGTGAAGTTAACATCGATTGGCATGTACAAGATGGCGACAAAGTCGTACCAAACCAGGTCCTTTGTACTCTATCTGGACCATCGCGCATCTTATTAATCGGTGAACGTAATGCGATGAACTTTATTCAGACACTTTCTGGCTGTGCGACCGTGGTAGCGCAATACGCTGAGTGTATCCAAGGTACAGGTTGTCGCCTACTCGATACGCGTAAAACGATTCCTGGATTACGCAGCGCATTAAAATATGCCGTAGCATGTGGTGGTGGTCATAACCATCGTATTGGCGTCTTTGATGCTTATTTGATTAAAGAAAACCACATTATTGCTTGTGGCGGGATCACACAAGCAATCACAACAGCAAAAGAGCTCAACCCTGGTAAACCCGTTGAAGTTGAAACGGAAAGTTTAGATGAACTACGACTGGCTATTGATGCTGGCGCTGATATCATCATGTTAGATAACTTCACCACCGATATGATGCGTGAAGCGGTTAAAATTAATGCTGGTCGCGCTGCATTAGAAAACTCTGGTAACGTGACTTTTGAAACGATTCGTGAATTTGCAGAGACTGGTGTTGACTATATCTCTGTTGGTGCATTAACCAAGCACCTTAAGGCGATGGACTTATCCATGCGTTTTAAAGATTAACAACCATTGATACTCATAAGAAACTGATTTAATTTACTATCGATAGCATAAGCGCTGACTTATTTAATTCAGCGCTTTTTTTATACATACAAATCATACCTCCGCTTTTACTCTTCAAAAACCATCGCTATACCACTTGCTAGCCATGATAAAACTTGAGAATGATCACATATCAGTTGAGCATTTATGCAACAAAAATCAAAGTGTAATTAAGCTAGTCACAAAAATAATCACTAGCGCATGAGTCACGACTTCATATAAATCTATGCTCCATTTCGACCCATACATATAACAAAGGACAAAAATATGGTTAATCGAAAGAAAGCTCAACACGGATTTACTTTAATCGAACTGATGATCGTGGTCGCCATTATTGGCATCTTGTCGGCTTTTGCTGTGCCGGCATATCAAAATTACACCATGAAAGCGCATGCTACCGATATGCTCAGTGCTTCCGCCGCCATGAAAACCAGTGTCGGGCTCTGCTTGTCAGAAAATGGAAGTTCAACAAACACGCCATGCTTCTCGGGTACGAATGGCTCAATTCAAGCTCAATCTTTTGATGGTTTTGATTTAAGCGCAGCGGTTAGCGGTGCTGATGTCACTATTTCGGCAAAGGTTTCTGGTGCAAAAGGAGCGCTACCAAGTGATGCTGCCGTTAAACTCACCGCGGTTCATAATGGCAATAGCATCAATTGGGGCGTATCGTGTTCAGGGGAAGATAGTGATGAGTGGTGCCCATCTAATGATTAATTCAAATCTTATTAATGTTTTAAGCCAAGCTAACGTACTCAAAGCAAATCAAGTTGAGGCTATTTTTCAACACACTCACTCAACATCACTCAATGAACTGGAAGCCTTGTTTGATCTAGAATTATTGGAACCATCATTCATTACTGAACAATTAAGTGCCCTCTTTGGCTTACCTGAAGTTGATCTCGAGTTATATGAGTACCAACCCCTTTGCAAAGAGTTAGGGTTACGCGACCTGATTATCCGCCACCAAGTGATCCCGATTAGTCGCAGTCTGACAACATTAACACTTGCAACTTATGATCCCACGAATCAGCAAACGGAAGATGATTTTCGCTTTGCTACTGGTCTTCAAGTGTCCTTAGTGGTTTGTCATTTCCGCTATATACAAGGGGCTATTCGTCGCCTGTATGGTCAGCAGCACAACCCTGTTGAACATAATCATAAGGAGATACACCAAGATGAACTGCCCTACCTGCTAGATATGGAAAAAGAGCAGACCGAAGAGCTCGATCAACAGCATCTTGATGACTCTCCAGTTAGCCGCTTCATTCAACAGGTTTTATTGGAAGCTGCGGCTAAAGGTGCTTCTGATATTCATTTTGAGCCTTATGAGCAATGCTACCGAGTGCGTCTAAGGTGTGACGGTATACTCATTGAAACACAGAGCTTAACCCCGCAACTAAGCCGTCGTATGACTTCTCGAATAAAGATCTTAGCCCAACTTGATATTGCCGAACGTCGTTTGCCACAAGATGGTCGCATGAGCGTTCGAGTCAATGACACAACCACGATTGATATGCGCATCTCAACATTACCAACATTATGGGGAGAAAAAGTCGTATTACGATTACTCGATAACCGCACCACACAACTTGATATTGACCAGCTTGGTTTTAGTGATATTCAGAAAAAACAATATCTAACAGCACTAAGAAAACCACAGGGAATGATCCTTGTTACTGGTCCAACAGGAAGCGGTAAATCGATCTCCCTTTACGCGGGGTTAAAAACGCTCAATACACAAGAAGTGAATATATCGACCGCAGAGGATCCCATTGAGATGCCAATTAACGGCGTCAACCAAGTTCAAGTTTTACCTAAGATTGGGCTCGATTTTTCGCAAGCACTACGGGCATTTTTACGCCAAGATCCCGATGTTGTTATGGTGGGCGAAATCCGTGATTTAGAAACAGCTGAAATAGCAATGAAAGCATCCCAAACGGGTCACTTAGTGCTCTCTACCTTACATACCAATTCCGCTGTGGATACGATGGTCAGACTAAAGCAGATGGGAATCGAGCCTTTTAACCTCGCCTCTTCATTAAGCTTGATCGTTGCTCAGCGGTTAGCTCGTTGTTTGTGCCCGAAATGTAAAGAAGTTGACCAGCGTTCAGCCTACTTACAGCAACACCTTAATTTACCGAACAGTAGCGTCTTATATGAAGCGAATCCTTCTGGTTGCCCAGAGTGTATTAATGGTTACCAGGGAAGAACGGGCGTCTATGAGGTATTAGAAATCAACGCCCAAATAACTGAAGCATTAATGAAAGGGGCAAATACTCAGGAATTAGAGCAACTAGTCTATCAAAACCAAACCTCTAACTTGCATCAGTCTGGGGTAGAAAAAATGCAAAAAGGACTAACAAGCTACAACGAATTACAACGTATCCTTCATGATTTCTAACTTTTCCCTCCTTGTTTTATCCAAGCAAGGAGGTCTTAAAGAGAGGCAAGCTATGTTTAAAGGAACGAAACCTCAATTAAAAAACTACCGCTGGAAAGGGTTAGATAGTCGCAATGGAAAATGCTCTGGAAACCTATTGGCTCTGACTGAACAAGAAGCTCGACAACACCTCAACCAAAAGAATATCCGCCTTTTTCGGCTCAAGTCAAATCCCCCATCCTTATTGGTACGCCTATCTCAGCGTTGTAATAATAAGGACATTACCCTACTCACACGGCAAATGGCGACAATGCTAGAAACCGGTATTCCATTAACTCAAGCATTACAGCTAGTCAGTAGCCACCAAACCAAAGCAGAAATGACCTCTATACTGACTCACTTACGCACGCAAATAGAAGGCGGTCACTCTCTGTCACAAGCATTAAACACGACTAGTCCCGTTTTTCATGGTCTATATGTTGATTTAATCTCAGCGGGTGAGCAATCGGGTCATTTAGCTCATGCCTTTTTACGCCTCGCTCTGTATCGAGAAAAGAGTGATATATTAAAATCCAAGGTCATCAAAGCACTTATCTACCCTAGCATTATTCTCATCACCGCTTTAATTGTCTCTTATTTAATGCTTACCCAAGTCATTCCACAATTTGAGAGCATGTTTTCTGGTTTTAATGCTGAATTACCTTGGTTCACTCGTAAAGTTTTAACCCTTTCCGATTGGGTTCAAAATTACAGTCTCTTTATTATGTTGGTGACTTTAACGCTCACCTCGGTTTTTTACTCTTGGCAAAAGCGTTCACAAGCGGTGCAATTAAGGCTGCATAAATTTGCCCTGCAACTGCCCATTATTGGCATCATTTTATCGAAAGCAGCCATTGCAAAATTTAGCCGTACATTAGCCACGAACGTTGCTGCTGGTATTCCGCTGATATCCAGTTTAAATAGTGCTTCTCATACTGCTGGTAACCTTTTTTATCAAACTAATATCAGCAAAATATGCCAAGAAACGGCAACCGGTGTGCCTATTTATATTGCAATGAAGAACACTCAAGCCTTTCCCGATACTGTTGTCCAAATGGTTATGATTGGAGAAGAATCAGGGCAATTAGATGACATGCTCAATAAGATCGCCACCATGTATGAAAGCGATGTCGATCATAGCGTTGATAATTTGGGGCAAATGCTAGAGCCATTAATTATTGTTTTATTAGGAGGATTAATTGGTGGGCTCGTTATTGCGATGTATTTACCAATCTTTAACTTAATGAGCGTGATAGGATAGAATCACTATTTCATTATATTTTTAAGAGCATTAACTCATGGAAGCGTTTCATTATTACCCTTGGCTTTTTACTTGTTTAGCTACAATTTTTGGCTTGGTCATTGGTAGCTTTCTAAATGTCGTCATCCACCGATTGCCCATTATGATGGAGCGAGAATGGCAAGAAGAGTGTGCGGAGGCTTTCGAAAAATACAATATTCCTAAACCAGAGGGAAAATACAATTTAAGTATTCCACACTCTAGTTGCCCTCAATGTCAGCACCGCATTGGCATTATTGACAATATTCCACTCATCAGTTGGTTATTATTAAAAGGTCAATGTCGTCATTGCTCTCACCCAATCAGCGCTCGTTATCCACTGGTCGAACTATTAACCGCTGGGCTGAGTTTTACCATTGCACATCATTTTGGCTTTGGCTATTTCACCATCGCTTTACTGATCTTTACTTTTATTCTGCTGGCGGCAACATTTATTGACCTTGATACCATGCTACTGCCTGATCAATTGACCTTACCCTTACTTTGGGGCGGGATTAGTCTGGCATTATTAGAGCTTAGCCCCGTTTCATTGCAAGATTCTGTCATTGGCGCGATATGTGGTTACCTGTGTTTGTGGTCGGTCTTTTGGGGCTTTAAACTGCTGACAGGTAAAGATGGAATGGGATATGGAGACTTTAAGCTCCTAGCTGCCTTAGGCGCATGGCTTGGTTGGCAATATTTACCGATGATCATTTTACTTTCTTCATTCATCGGATTAATTTTTGGACTCATTCAACTACGCTTGCAGAAAAAAGGCATCGATAAAGCCTTTCCGTTTGGTCCTTATCTTGCTATCGCAGGTTGGATCAGCCTAGTTTGGGGAGAGCATATTCTGAATTGGTATTTAACATCTATTGTAGGTATCTAACTATGCCATTAATTATTGGTCTCACAGGTGGGATAGCAAGTGGTAAAACGACCGTTGCAGATCTATTCCAGCAGCATTTTAATATTGATATTGTTGATGCCGATGTGGTAGCGCGTGAAGTCGTTGCGCTAGGCAGTGTAGGGCTAAGTAAAATTGTCGATCACTTCGGCTCTGCTATCACCCTTGAGGATGGTCAATTAGATAGGGCCAAGTTACGTGAACACATTTTTTCAAACCCTCAAGAGAAAGCGTGGTTAGACCAATTATTGCACCCAATGATCCGTGAGAAAATATTAAGCGAACTATATAAAACAACGTCTCCCTATGCTTTACTAGTTGTGCCTTTGATGATTGAAAACAATTTACAGGTCTTAACTGATCGACTGCTGGTTATTGATGTAAGCCCTGATATTCAGATTCAACGGACAATGGACAGGGATAATGTGAGTGAAAAACAGGTCCGTGCTATTTTACAATCTCAAGCTAGCAGAGAAGAACGCCTACTGCAGGCTGATGATATTGTGGAAAATAACACATTAAATCAACCTCTCTTGCCTAAAATCACAGAATTACATCAAAAGTACCTAGCCATCGCTAGGGGTAATCTGGGAAAATAGAGCTGAGCACATTGAGAAATAAGAAATAATATGAGTACGCATAAATTTGAACACCCATTAAATGAAAAGACACGCATTTACCTGCGAGTTGAATCACTCCTAAGGCAGTTGCATCTGTCTTCTGCATTTTCTGATGCTCAGCAGTACCAATTATTTTTTCGCTCTTTGTTTGATTTATTAGAAATCTTTGAGCAAGTACAAATAAAAAATGACTTAGCAAAAGATTTAGAAAAGCAGCGCTTATCCTACCAAGCATGGCAAAGTGTTGAGGGTGTCGATCAAGATATGCTCACAAGCCTACTAACCAATATTGAGCTAATTCACACGCAATTAATTAAAGCTGAACGATTTGGTCAAGCGCTTAAAGAGGATCGCTTCTTAAGTGCCACGCGTCAGCGATTTAATTTACCTGGTGGCTCTTGTTGTTTTGATCTGCCAGCACTTCATTACTGGTTGCACTTACCAACAAATAAAAAAGCCAAAGATGTCAATCGCTGGCTCACTAGCCTTAAGCCTCTTTCCGATGCGCTTAGCCTTTGGTTAAAACTGACTCGTGAAACTGGTCAATTTAAAGCCAAAATTGCTCGTAAAGGCTTTTTTCAAAGTGATGCCGATCAAGCAAACATTCTTCGCTTAAGCATCCCTTTAAGTCACGGGGTTTACCCTATGATATCTGGCAATAAAAACCGCATTGCCATTAAATTTATTAACTTTGAATCCGGTCAAGCTTGTACTCAAGATGTTGAGTTTGATCTTGCGATTTGCTGTTAAGCTTACTTAGATATTTTATTCAGGATCTATTTTTTATGACCAAACCTACCATTGTTCAATGCCCTCAATGCCAAGCTGACGTCGAGTGGGGAGAGCAAAGTCCACATCGACCATTTTGTAGCAAAAAGTGCCAAATGATTGATTTCGGAGAATGGGCAGATGAAGAGAACTCTATTCCTGGCGCACCAGATATGTCAGATTCGGATGGCTGGTCAGAAGATCCATATTAAAAAAGTTCTTATTTGAATTATTATTCGATTAGTTTTCTTTCAGACACAAAAAAACGGAGCCAAATGGCTCCGTTTTTATCATGAGAAAGCAAAAGAATTACTTCTTAGCAAGTTTCTCTTTGATACGAGCAGACTTACCAGAACGCTCACGTAGGTAGTACAACTTGGCACGACGTACTGCACCACGGCGTTTAACTTCAATGCTATCAACCATTGGAGAGTGAGTTTGGAACGTACGCTCAACACCTTCACCGTTCGAGATTTTACGAACTGTGAATGCTGAGTGAAGGCCACGGTTACGAATACCGATTACAACACCTTCGAACGCCTGTAGACGCTCACGGTCACCTTCTTTTACCTTAACCTGAACTACAACAGTGTCACCTGGTGCGAATTTAGGAAGGTCTGATTTCATTTGCTCTTGCTCAAGAGCGTTGATGATATTACTCATTTGTAAATACCCTAGAATAAACTGATACTAAATTTAATAGGTTACTGCTTACTTTTTATCATTCGCTTTATGCGACTTAATAAATTCAGCCAGTAATTGTTCCTGTTCGTCAGTCAGAGCTAGGTTTTCCAGGAGCTCTGGTCTTCTTAGCCAAGTACGGGCTAACGATTGTTTCAATCGCCAGCGACGAATATCCTGATGGTTTCCAGATCTGAGTACCGCAGGCACTTCAGCTCCATCTAACACTTCTGGACGCGTATAATGAGGGCAATCTAACAAGCCATTGGCAAAGGAGTCTTCCTCTGCTGACGCAAAATCACCTAATACACCCGGAATAAACCGAGAGACAGAATCAATTAACGTCATGGCCGGTATTTCACCACCCGTCATCACAAAATCACCAATTGACCATTCTTCGTCAACTTCGGATTGAATGATACGCTCATCTACCCCTTCATAGCGCCCACAAATAAGAAGTAAATTCTCATTAGTAGCCAACTCTTCAACCCCTGTCTGGTCGAGCTTGCGACCTTGAGGAGAAAGGTAAATGACTTTCGTCTTACCTGGTGATGATTGTTTGGCTGTTTGGATAGCATCGCGCAAAGGCTGAACCATCATTAACATACCAGGACCACCACCATAAGGTCTATCATCAACAGTGCGATGTTTGTCATGAGTGAAATCACGAGGATTCCAAGTCTCTATAGACAAAAGACCTTTTTTTACCGCTTGACCTGTTACCCCAAAATCAGTAACTGAACGGAACATTTCAGGAAATAGGCTAATTATGCCAACCCACATGTGTTCTCTCGCTCTCTACGTTTTAAGGGATTAAAATCCAGGATCCCAGTCAACTTCGATCCGGCGAGCTTCGCGATCAACTTTTTTGATCACTTGCTCTTCAAGATACGGAATTAACCGTTCTTTTTGGCCAAAAGCATCTTTAAGATTTGCTTTAACTACCAAAACATCATTTGAACCCGTTTCCAATAAGTCAGTGACTTCACCAAGGTTGTAACCTTTAGTGGTGAAAACTTGCATACCAAACAATTCACGCCAGTAGAATTCATCTTCTGACAATTCAGGTAGAGAGGCAGGATCAATAGCAATTTCAAAGTTGGTTAGTAGTTGTGCGTCTTCACGTACATCTAACCCTTCCAGTTTACATACATAGCCTTGACCATGACGTTTCCAGCTTTCTACTTTGTACTCGACCCATTTGCCTTTTTGGTTTAAATACCAAGGTACATAATCAAAAATGCTTTCAGCATTGTCTGTGTAGGAAAAAATCTTAAGCCAGCCACGAATGCCGTAAGTAGACCCAAGTTTACCCACCACAATTCTTTCGTTTTGCTCACTCACTATTTTCTTCTCCTTCATCGACATAAGCTACTTCTCTATATAATAAAGAATTAAGCCGCTTTAGAAGCGTCTTTAACTAGCTTAGCTACGCGGTCTGAAACAGATGCGCCTTGACCAACCCAGTGATTTACACGGTCTAGGTCGATACGTAGGCCTTCTTCTTGACCTGTTGCAGTAGGGTTAAAGAAACCTACTTTCTCGATGAAACGGCCAGTTGCTGAATTACGGCTGTCCGCTACTACGATTTGATAGAATGGACGCTTTTTAGCGCCATGACGTGCCAAACGAATGGTAACCATATCGTCCTCTTTGCTTTCTTAAAAAAAAAATTAACCCCAGGAGCTAGGTACTAATGAAAGACTAGCTTGGGGTCTCGTGCCAAATTAAAGCCCCAGAATTTTACTCTTATTCAGAACCAATGCAAGGGCTTTAGCTACTTTTTCGCCACTAATAATGACAAAAATAATTTTATAATGAAGTCAGATGTATAAAAAAAACGACTAACTTATTTATTCATAAGAAAAATAAAGCTCATCGTTTTTTATATGGTTTTATTCACACATAGATGAATTAGCGACCAAATGGACCGCCCATGCCACCCATTCCGCCCATACCACCCATCATGCCTTTCATATTTCGCATCATGCCTTTCATTCCACCCTTCTGCATTTTCTTCATCATTTTTTGCATTTGAGTGAACTGTTTTAATAGGCGGTTGACATCTTGAACTTGAGTACCAGAACCCGCAGCAATACGTTTCTTACGAGAACCTTTAATTAATTCAGGGCGTTGACGCTCTTTCATCGTCATAGAATTAATCACAGCTTCCATTTGCTTAAACATTTTGTCATCGACTTGATCTTTAACATTATCTGGAAGGTTGCTCATGCCAGGCAATTTGTCCATCATGCCCATCATGCCGCCCATGTTTTGCATTTGACCTAACTGCTCACGGAAGTCTTCTAAATCAAACCCTTTTTTCTCTTTGAATTTTTTCGCTAACTTTTCAGCTTGATCAGTATCAACATTGCGCTGTAAGTCTTCAATTAAAGAGAGAACATCACCCATGCCTAAAATGCGAGAGGCAACACGATCAGGGTGGAACGGTTCTAGTGCATCGGTTTTTTCACCAACACCTAAGAATTTAATTGGCTTACCAGTAATATGACGCACTGATAATGCAGCACCACCTCGAGCATCACCATCAACTTTAGTTAAGATAACACCGGTTAACGGGAGTGCATCGCCAAACGCTTTCGCTGTGTTCGCGGCATCTTGACCAGTCATTGCATCAACAACGAATAATGTCTCAACCGGAGTAATCGCGGTGTGAAGATCTTGGATTTCTCCCATCATTTCTTCATCAATCGCTAAACGACCAGCCGTATCGACAATCAGTACATCGAAGAATTTCTTTTTCGCATGATCGATCGCAGCATTCGCAATCGCCAAAGGCTTTTGATCAGCCGATGAAGGGAAGAAGTCAACGCCTACATCCTCAGCAAGTGTTTCTAGCTGTTTAATCGCAGCAGGACGGTAAACGTCGGCAGAAACGACAAGAACTTTCTTTTTATCTCTTTCTTTTAATAGCTTTGCCAGTTTACCTACCGATGTGGTTTTACCCGCACCTTGTAAACCCGCCATCAAAATAACAGCAGGTGGTTGAGCTGCTAAATCAAGCGCTTCATTTGACTCACCCATTACCGCTTCAAGTTCAGCTTGTACGATCTTAATGAACTCTTGACCTGGAGTAAGTGATTTTGACACCTCAACGCCAACAGCACCTTCTTTAACGCGTTTAACGAAATCACGTACTACAGGTAGAGCAACGTCAGCCTCTAACAGTGCCATGCGCACTTCGCGTAGGGTTTCTTTAATATTATCTTCGGTCAATCGACCTTTACCGCTGATATTTTTCAGCGTTTTGGATAGTCTATCCGTTAAATTATCAAACATAATTCTCTCTTCGCTCAAGGCTGCGATCTATTAAGGTAAGTATACCTTAGGGTTTAGGTGAGTCATACCCGTGAAATAAGGCATATTTACCAGCCACATTCGGAACTGAGAACTCACTCTATATCAATTCTATTTATTTACACCATAGCCCAATAGCCAGATGCAGGGTATAATTCATTAATTCAGTTTTATTTGTGTAGGAAACATGGACAGTTTATTGGCTATTTTTGCCGTCGTTCTCTATCTATCAGCTATCATCATGATAGTACCGGGTCTTGTTCAGCAAGCTGGTATTAAGGCAAAATACGTTTTTGTCTGTGCACTGCTCGCTCTTACTTTTCATGCCGGCTTGTTAAGTGACTCGATCGTTAACGACTTTGGGCAAAACCTTAGCATTTTAAATGTCGCCTCACTGATCAGCTTTATTATCTCTTTTGTTATGAGCGTTGCCATGCTGAAAACTCGCTTATGGTTCTTATTACCTATAGCTTATAGTTTTTCTGCTATAAATCTAAGTGCTTCTGCTTTTCTTCCTAGCACGTTTATGACGCATCTAGAGCATAATCCTAAATTACTCATTCATATTTCGCTTGCTTTATTTGCTTACTCTACACTAACGATAGGCACTTTATATGCAATTCAATTAGCTTGGCTTGATCATAAGCTGAGAAAAAAGAAAAAACTCACAATCAATCCAAACCTTCCCCCTTTAATGATGGTGGAGAGGCAGCTTTTCAAGATCATTTTAATTGGTAATCTATTATTAACCGGCACTCTATTTACTGGGTTCGTGTTTATTCAAGATATGTTTGCTCAAGGAAAGGCTCATAAAGCCATCTTATCTTTTGTTGCTTGGCTTATCTATTCCCTGCTGTTATGGGGGCACTACCAACAAGGTTGGCGTGGAAAAAAAGTCACTTGGTTCGCTATTATTGGATCAAGCCTTCTCACACTCGCTTACTTTGGTAGTCGATTCGTACAAGAAATCATTTTAAATTAAATTCAACAAGGTAAGCTTGTTTAGCGTGATAATAATGTCGCCCTTACAATGCTCATGACTTAGCACTTCAGGTCATTTACAAACCATACTATATATAGGGATCATATTGCTTTGAACGACATATCTACGGGTATTTTATTTGCAATACTTGCATGTCTCATCGTTATTTCGGCTTACTTTTCAGGTTCAGAAACAGGAATGATGTCTCTGAATCGCTATCGACTTAAGCATTTAGCTCAAAATGGACATAAAGGCGCAAAGCGAGTCGAAAAGCTACTTGATCGCCCAGATAGACTTATTGGATTGATATTAATTGGTAATAACCTCGTTAATATCTTAGCTTCTGCTATCGCCACGATTTTGGGGATGCGTATTTATGGTGATGCTGGGGTTGCTATTTCAACGGGGGCATTAACGCTCGTTATCCTTGTCTTTGCTGAAGTCACGCCAAAAACGATTGCGACACTCTACCCTGAGCGTATTTCCTATATCAGTAGTGTTCTTTTGAGCCTACTTATGAAGGTGCTATCTCCACTGGTTATTTTGGTCAACTTTATTACCAATGGCTTTATTCGTATTTTAGGTATTAAAGTTGATCATTCATCAGAAGATAATCTCAGTTCTGAAGAATTAAGAACCGTCGTTAACCAAGCAGGTAAGCTCATCCCTAGTCGTCACCAGGACATGCTTATTTCTATTTTGGATTTAGAGCATGTTACCGTTAACGATATTATGATCCCACGTAATGAGATCTCTGGGATAGATATTAATGATGACTGGAAATCGATCGTTCGCCAACTAACGCACTCTCCACATGGTCGTGTGGTGCTCTACCGCGATCAAATTGATGAAGTGGTCGGAATGTTAAGGTTGCGCGAAGCATACCGTCTTATGCTTGAAAAGAATGCCTTTAGTAAAGAGACGCTATTGCGTGCTGCTGATGAGGTTTACTTTATTCCTGAAGGCACACCTTTAAATGTGCAAATGATGAAATTTCAGCGTAATAAAGAGCGAATTGGCTTAGTGGTCGATGAGTATGGCGACATTAATGGTCTTATTACGCTTGAAGATATTTTAGAAGAGATTATTGGCGAGTTTACCACTTCGATTGCACCTAGCTTATCTGATGAGATCACACCACAAAATGATGGTAGCTTTTTAATTGAAGGCAGCGCTAACATTCGTGATATTAACAAGAGTTTGAAATGGGAGCTACCCACTGATGGTCCCCGTACATTAAATGGCTTAATTTTAGAGCACTTAGAAGATATACCGGAAAGCCATATTAGCCTAAGTGTTTCAAGGCACCCAATGGAAGTTCTAGAGCTAGAAGAAAACCGCATTAAGTTGGTTCGAGTATTTCCAAAACTCAAAAAAGCGAATGCATAAATCAATGTAGTATCAAGCTATTTAGCATAAGGCAATTTAACGCCTTACGATTAAGTTAGCCGATACAAAACAACAAAAAAGACCTTGAGTGCTCAGAGCGAATCAAGGTCTTTTTATTTAGAGGTTGAGTAATGCTAATTATAATTTAGTTAACCTTTAACTCTTGCAGCATACTCTCAGGTAAAGCCAACTCATCATTGCTATTGGTTCCGATACCAGAATCAATAATAGCCTTAGCAATCTCTTGTGCCTCTTGTAGCGAATGCATTGCTGCGGTGCCACATTGATATTCATTTAGCTCAGGAATCGCATTTTGGTCTGATACTTTCAATACGTCTTCCATCGCGGCTAGCCAAGCCTCTGCGACTGCATTTTCGCTCGGTGTACCAATTAAGCTCATATAGAAACCTGTACGACATCCCATTGGTGAAATATCGATAATCTCAACACTGTCACCATTTAAATGTGCACGCATAAAGCCTGCGTATAAATGCTCTAAAGTGTGTATACCCTTTTCCGATAAGATATCTTTATTCGGCGCAGTAAAACGTAAATCAAAGACGGTTATCGTATCGCCTTTTGGGGTTTGCATTGTTTTAGCAACTCGTACTGCTGGAGCGTTCATTCTTGTATGATCGACGGTAAAACTATCAAGTAATGGCATTTTGATTCTTCCTTGCATTGTTATCCATTAAAAAAACCAGCTACGTTTTTTATCCAGCTCTTGACGACACTGCTTCAACTGCCAGCCATATTCATTTGCTTGCTGCTCAACTCTGCGAGCAATATTGATCAACCATGGCTTCTGGTTATATGTATTACGCTGATAACCGCCACGCCCTTCATGATAAGCCAGGTATTGATTGTAAGTGTCCCACTTTGATATTTTAAGCTGTTGCTGTGTACCCGTTGTGTACCAACCAATAAACATCAACGCATCATCAAAATTAGTTCTGGAGCCACCATGCTTGGTTTCTTTTTGAAAATCAGACCAGGCAGCGTCTTGTGCTTGAGCATAACCATAGGCACTACTAGTCCTTCCCCAAGGAATGAACCCTAGTACGTATTTTTTCGGTGGACGTGCATCGTGGCGAAAGCTGCTTTCTTGCTTAACAAAAGCCATGGCAACCTGGATAGGCGTTCCCCACTTTTTCTCCATCGCGAGAGCATCTTTATACCAGCCAGACTTTTCACGAAAAATATCACAAAGGTCATCTTGTTTTTTCGGTGGTGCTGTTGCACACCCTGCCAGTAATACGATACAGCCTAGGGCAATGAGCGCACGCTGATAATATTGTCGTGATATTAACATTGCTCTATTTTTCATTTAAATACTGTTTATTCCATTCAACAAGATTGTATGTTAAACATGCACCATCAAGAGTAAGAGTGATGATGCATCTATCCATTTTATTTATGCTTTATCTAAGTATGAGAAATACTCAGCAAGAAAACTATCAAATGATACCTTATCTGCTTGCTCTATCTCTGCTTGAGCAAGGCGTGAACGCTCAACTTCTTGTTCCATTAACTCACGGCTGTACACTTGGTATTGGTGCTGAGAGTGCCTCTGACTAAACTCATCACCCAGTACGCAACCAACCTTACCTAAGCTACCGTACTGTTTTGTTTTTTCTAACAACTGAGCCGAAATCGTCAATTCAGGGTTATCAATCCACTCACTAAACTTTTCACATGTCTTTTGGTATTCATTACCTTGTAGCTGGGAATCCATAGTTTTTGCAATCACCATTAAATCGGCAAATACTCGTTTTGCCCAGTCTTGCAAACTCAACTTTTCACCTTGGCAGCCGATCTGTAGCTCTAAACCAACCTGACGCCCTTCTAAAATCACTTTATTCCAGTTTTCGTGCCAACATGCCAATTCGCAGTTATCCATAGGTGCGGAGTCTGACAATACACTCCAAGTTAAAAAGAGATCCAGGAAACGAACCTGATCTTCGGTGATTCCCACAGGGCTAAATGGATTAACATCTAATGAACGTACTTCGATATATTCAACACCTGAGCGCGCTAAAGCTTCCGATGGCTTTTCTCCATTTTTAGCCACACGTTTAGGGCGGATCGGGGCATAGAGCTCATTCTCTATCTGTAAAACATTGCTGTTTAATTGACGATGATGACCTGCAACATTGACCCCTATTTTAGCAAACTCTTCTGATGGTGTATGAATGGCTTTATTTAGCCCCTCTAGATACTCATCAAGGCTATTAAAGCCAATTTTAAGCCCGCTCTGCTCACTATTGGTATAACCTAAATCACTCAAGCGTAAAGAGGTCGCTTGAGGTAGATAGAGTGTCTCACCGATCTTTTTAAAAGGTAGTTTTGTCTCTTTGCCTTGTAAAAAAGAAGAGCAAAGTGCAGGAGATGCGCCAAATAAGTAAGGAAGCAGCCAGCCAAAGCGGTAATAATTACGAATCAAACCAAAGTAAGCTTCCGATTTTGAATGCTCTCGTTGAGCTTGTTCTTGCTCACCATATAAAGCATCCCAAAAAGATTCAGGAAAAGAAAAGTTAAAATGAACGCCAGAGATAACTTGCATCAAACTGCCATAGCGGTGCTTTAGCCCTTCGCGGTAAAGCGTTTTCATTCTGCCATTATTTGATGTGCCGTATTGAGCCAGTTGGATATCCTCTTCGTTACCAACATAACAAGGCATCGACAATGGCCAGAACTTCTCTGAACCCACTTTAGTTTGAGCAAAATGGTGAATATCTGATAACTGTGAAATAAGGGTAGATACTTCATTTGATACAGGCGTAATGAACTCTAATAATGATTCTGAGAAATCTGTCGTTACCCAGTTATTTGTTAGCGCCGATCCCAATGCCTTTGGGTGAGGTGTCACGGCAAGGTGCCCCTCAGCACTATAACGTAATGTTTCACGTTCTACACCTCTGCCAAATTGTGAGAATACAGTAGGGTTAGTAGCGACTTGCTGAAGTCGCGTTGTAAAATCAGTCAAAATTAAGTTCACTTATTTTATATTGCTCTATTTGAACAAACGAAATTTGGTGGTGAATAAATTGGCAGATAGTTCATTAAAAAAACCTATCTACCAAAATACTTAATGAGGTGCGTTAAACCTCTCCCTTTAATATATTCTCTAACGTATGATTTCAAGCTCTTTTATTGCTATACCTAGTTTTTCAAGCTGAGGTTGCAATGATTTCGCATCACCGACAATAATAATTTGATAATCTTGCGGATTGAACCATTTCTTGGCCAAATCATTCAGTGTTGCTTTATCAACCGTATCGACAATATGATTGCGTTGCTGCAAGTAATCATCGTCTAAATCAAAGGTAAGAATATTACTCAGCAATGCTGCTTTTTGTGATGGTGTTTCATACTTTAGTGCATCTTGCTGCGCGACCGCTAAACGCATAAATTGCACTTCTTCATCCGTCAAACCAGCTGAGCTAAATAGACTTAATTCTTTTTGTAACTCAAGCAAAGATGCAATGGTGGCATCTGCGCGTACTTGAGCATTAAAGACAACGGCACCAACTTCTCGAGAACTGGCAAAGTAACCACTCGCTCCATAGGTGTAACCTTTATCTTCGCGTAAGTTTTGATTAATGCGACTATTGAAGTTACCACCTAAATTAAAGTTGGTTAACTGGCTTAAGTAAAGCTCTCCAGTCACATCAAATGGCAAACCTTGACGTACCATTCGTACGATACTCTGTGGTGCATTGGGTTTATCAACTAAATAAATAGCCTGCTCTGAGTTAGGTTTAAGTTCTTGAGAGATTAAAGTACCTTGCTTTGGTCCTTGCCACTGCTCAATAAAGCTTAGTTGCTTTCTGATATCATTCTGTTCAATATCGCCAACCACAACAATTTCAACACCATCAGGAGTGTAATTTTGGCGGTAGAACTGTTTTACATCATCCAGTGTTAAGGCTGCTAACGATGCTTCTGTACCATCATTCGAGCGAGCATAAAGAGTATCGCCATATAAAATCTGACGTGTTGCTTGAGAGGCCATCCAGCTTGGTTGTTGGTGCTGGTAAATGACACCTTCTAACATCTGCTGTTTTACTCTATTAAAATCACTCTGCTCAAAAGCTGGCGAAAATAACATATCTTCAACCAATGCTAATGTTTCTGGGAGCTGCTTGGTTAATGATGAAATGGTTACATTAGTACTATAAGAGTTGGCACTAAAACTAATTTCACTGCCTAATTTATCTAACTCTGCTTGAATTGCTTCAATGGAAAGGTTCTTTGTCCCCTCTTCCATTAAAGCTGCTGTTAAGCTTGCTAATCCTTCCTTGCCTTGCTCAACATAACGGTTACCAGCGGGTAATTGAATTTGCATCTGAACCGTTGGTGTTTCTGCGCTGAGCGTACCTATTAATTCCACCCCATTAGCAAAGCTCTGCTTATATAACGTGGGTATGGTTGCTTTAACACTCTGAGCGGCTTGTGGAGTAACTGAGCGATCAAAGCTATCACTCACTTGACGATAATCAAGATCTTGCTCTGTTACTTTTTCATAAGTCGGCAGCGTACGAGGAGGCGCAATAAATGTGGCTTCTTTTACTGCAAGAGAGAGTTGACCTTGAGGAATAACACTTAACGTTACCTTCGGCTTATCTTTAATAAACTTATCATAAGCCGCCTGCACAGATTCTGGAGTCACCGCACGAATTTGTTCTAGTTGTTCTTCAATGCGATCAGGCTGACCATAAAAGGTCTCATTGGATGCTAGACGTGAAACTTTTCCTTTGACACTCTGCAAAGAAAACACGGCATTAGCTTCCGACTTACCTGTAATTTGATCGAGTCTATCTTGAGTCACACCTTGCTTTTCAAACTGCATTAACGTCTGCATAACAGCATCGTTTAATTGGCTAAGATCGCCTTTTTCTCCATCAGGTCCCATGGCATATACATATAAAGTACAAGCCAACTCAGCACAATCTTGATAGGCGCCAATATTGATCGCTTTTTGTGTTTTAATCAGATTCTGATACAGGTAACTGTTTGTTCCACTGCCTAATACATTAGCAAGTGCATTAATCGAGGCTTGATTATCATCACCACGATATGTCGTAGGCCAACCAATTAATACCATCGGCTGACGGATGCGATCTTCTAATGTCACATAGCGATCTTCACTTAATGTCACTGGCTGTTTTGGTGCATCGAACACCTCAGGCCCACGAGGAATGGTGCCAAAATATTGATTCACCCACTCTAATGTTTGCTCTTTATCAATATCTCCCCCAATCGTGATCACAGCATTATTTGGACCATACCAGCGTAAAAAGAAAGCTTTTAGATCATTCACATCAACACGATCTAAATCTTCCACATAGCCAATGGTTTGCCATGAATAGGGGTGTCCTTCAGGGAACATCGCTTCTGATATTCGCTCCCACATTAATCCGTATGGTCGATTATCATAGTTTTGTGCTCGTTCATTTTTTACCGTATCACGCTGTATTTCAAACTTCTCTTGTGACACCGCCTCAAGCAAAAAGCCCATTCTATCGGACTCTAACCAAAGCATTTTTTCTAGTTGATTCGCAGGAACCGTTTCAAAGTAATTGGTACGATCACGGTTTGTTGTTCCGTTTAATGTACCACCAGCTTCAGTGATGATTTTAAAATGCTGCTGGTCACCGACGTGCTTTGAACCTTGGAACATCATATGCTCAAAGAAATGCGCAAAACCTGACTTACCAATCTCTTCTCGCGCTGAACCAACGTGATAAGTGACATCAACATGGACCAATGGATCAGAGTGATCTGGAGAAAGAATAACAGTTAACCCATTATCAAGTTGATACTTACTATAAGGTATCTGTACTTTACCCTTCTCTTGCTTTGCTTGTTCTATAAACGTAATGCCTGACGGTACATTGTGATCAATAACTGGCGCTGGAATATCAGTACTGCAGCCATATAATGCGACCAAAGAAAAAGTACTTAACCAATGCTTTTTCATAATCTGTCCTTAAGAAGAATCGAATACTGGTATCTATTCGATATAATGGGGTTGAAGAGTAAAGCGCCTTAAAATAGACCTAAATAAATCGCCGCTAACAAAGAGTAACGAACGGCTTTTCCTATACTAATGAGAATAACACAGGGTAAAAACTTCATGCGTAGCCAGCCTGCGGCCAAACATAATGGATCACCGATAATCGGTAGCCAGCTAAACAGTAGCGACCAATAGCCATATTTTTCTAACCACTGCAGTGCTTTATGACCATGTTTCTCTTTTTGAGTTCGATTCGGTAGCCATAAACCGAGCCAATAGTTGGTTAACCCACCTAATGTATTACCTAATGTCGCAACGACGATTACCGAAAATACTGAAAATTGATCCAAGCTCAATGTCGCCACTAAACCGGCTTCTGAGCCGCCTGGTAATAATGTGGCACTTAAAAAACCGGTAATAAACAAGACCCACAATGCTGAATCAGAAAACCACAAAGCAACGTGCTCAAAAGTTGTATTAAATAGTTCTAACATTGGTCACTCTAAAAAAGATAATAAAAAAGGGATGCTAAATAGCATCCCTCTGACTATAAACGATTTTAGCGCTTGGGTTAAACAAGAGCCGTCGTTATTTATGTTTCTGCTAGCCAACTAGAGCAAGCAAAATACCCGCAGCAACCGCTGAACCTAATACACCGGCAACATTTGGCCCCATAGCATGCATTAGTAGGAAGTTTTGTGGGTTAGCTTCAAGCCCTACTTTGTTCACTACCCTTGCAGCCATTGGAACCGCTGAAACGCCAGCAGCACCAATCAATGGGTTAATATCTTCTTGCGAGTACTTATTGAGCAACTTAGCCATCAGTATGCCTGTTGCTGTACCAATACTAAATGCCACAGCGCCTAAACCTAAAATACCGAGGGTTTCTAAGTTTAGGAATGTATCGGCTTGCAGTTTCGAGCCAACACCTAAACCTAAGAAGATTGTTACGATATTAATCAACTCATTTTGAGCGGTTTTAGACAGCCTATCGACAACGCCAGCTTCTCTCATTAGGTTACCTAAACAAAACATCCCCACAAGTGGCGTTGCAGAAGGTAAAAAGAGAATAGTCATCACAAGTACCGCAAGAGGAAATAGCGTTTTTTCCGCTTTACTGACTGGACGCAGTTGCGCCATCTGTATTTTTCGCTCTTCCGGGCTCGTTAACGCTTTCATTATCGGAGGCTGAATAATAGGGACTAGAGCCATATAGCTATAAGCTGCCACCGCAATTGCCCCTAATAAATCAGGAGATAAGCGGCTAGCTAAGAAGATAGCGGTCGGACCATCTGCTCCACCAATGATGGCAATAGAAGCAGCATCCTCCATGCTAAATTCAATACCAGGAACATAGTTGAGTAAAATCGCACCAAACAGCGTTGCAAAAATACCAAACTGAGCGGCAGCGCCTAACCATAGTGTTTTCGGATTCGCAATTAGCGCTCCAAAATCGGTCATTGCCCCTACGCCCATAAAGATGAGCAGAGGAAATATGCCAGTTTCTATTCCGATATAATAAACGTAATACAACAAGCCACCAGGCTCTGTAAACCCTGCATTAGGAATATTGGCCAGTATTGCACCGAACCCTATAGGTAGCAGTAGTAATGGCTCAAATCCTTTTTTAATTGCCAAAAACAGTAATAGGCAACCCACGAGCATCATGCATAATTGCCCGAACTCAAAGTTTGCAATCCCTGTTTCTGACCATAAGATCATTAATCCTTCCATGAATCAAAGCTCCCTAGGCAAGGTTTAATAAAGGCGAACCAACGGTAACGGCATCACCTTCTTTAACAATTAAATCTTGCACTATGCCGCCACGAGCAGCTCGGATTTCTGTCTCCATCTTCATTGCTTCTAAAATGATCAGAACATCACCTTCCGCAACTTCACTTCCTGCTTGTACATTGACTTTAAAAATATTACCAGCCAATGGTGCAGGGATCGCTTCCGCTTCACTCGCTGCAACAGGAGACGCTGAAATAGCAGGTTTAGCAACAGGAGCTACCGAGGTGAGTTCACCCTGAGCACCGACTTCAACATCATAAACTTGTCCATCAACTTTAACGCTATAGCTCTCAATGCCTGTTTTTGCTGGCGCACTAACCGCAGGCGCCGTAGTTGGAGCAGTTTCAAGTGTTGGCGCTGGCTCAAATGCATCAGGATTATTGCGGTTTTTCAAGAATTTCAAACCAACCTGAGGGAATAGAGCATAAGTTAGGACATCATCGACACTGTCTTCTGCTAGTGAGATATCTTCACTTTTAGCAAGATCAAGTAACTCAGTCGTTAGGCTATCAAGCTCATGTTCAATAAGATCCGCTGGTCGACACGTGATCGCTTCACCGCCCTCAAGAACCTTAGCCTGCAACTCTAGATTCACTTCTGCTGGTGCTTGCCCATACTCTCCCTTGAGTACCCCTGCCGTCTCTTTAGTAATGCTCTTATAGCGCTGACCCGTCAGTACATTAATAACGGCCTGAGTTCCGACAATCTGTGAAGTTGGAGTAACAAGAGGGATATAGCCTAGATCTTTACGAACTTTAGGGATCTCATCTAATACTTCATCAAGGCGATCAGCTGCGCCCTGCTCTTTTAATTGACCTTCCATATTGGTCAGCATTCCGCCTGGTACCTGAGCAATAAGAATACGCGAGTCGACCCCTTTCATCTGGCCTTCCCATTTTGCGTATTTCTTCCTTACTTCACGGAAATAGGCAGCAATTGGCTCTATTTGCTCAAGTTTAAGGTTTGTATCTCGCTCTGTACCTTCTAGCATAGCGACAACGGTTTCTGTTGGCGTATGACCGTAAGTTTGGCTCATTGAAGAGATCGCAGTATCAAGAATATCAATCCCTGCTTCTACAGCTTTAACTGCTGTCGCTGTTGATAAGCCCGTCGTTGCATGACAATGCAGAGCAAGCGGTACATCACACGATGCTTTTATTCTTGTAATCAGCTCTTCTGCTTCGTAAGGTTTTAATAATCCTGACATATCCTTAATACACAACGAATGACAACCAAGATCTTCTAAGCGCTTAGCCAAATCAACCCAAGTATTGGTGTTATGAACTGGGCTGGTTGTGTATGACAATGTACCTTGAGCATGGCCACCCGTTTTTATCGTCGCCTTAACTGCAGTTTCAAAGTTACGCACATCATTCATCGCATCAAAGATACGAAATACATCCATACCATTGTTGTGAGCACGCTCAATAAACTTTTCGACAACATCATCTGCATAGTGACGGTAACCTAATAAGTTCTGACCTCGTAACAGCATCTGCATTGGAGTATTAGGCATTGCCTTTTTTAATGCACGTAAACGCTCCCAAGGATCTTCACCTAAAAAGCGGATACAAGAATCAAACGTGGCTCCTCCCCAAGTTTCAAGAGACCAGTAGCCAACTTTATCCAACTCAGCAGCTATTGGTAACATATCTTCAACACGCATACGCGTAGCAAAGAGGGATTGGTGGGCGTCACGAAGTACAACATCAGTAATCGCTAATGGTTTAGACATTCTCATAAACTCCTTTTTAAAATCCTTTAAAGTACTACTTAGCAGTAGGTGTGCGATATTGATGAACCGCAGCCGATATTGCCGCCACTACCTGTGGACTAACAGCAGAAGGGGTTGATTGTGTTTGAGTGTTTTTTTTGGGTATGACTGTGCTCGGGGAGCATACTACTTCTTCTGGCAGTAGCTTTGACATCATCCGAACAAGAAACACAAGAATGGTGAGAAAAATAAATACTACAGACATTCCGGTGATCATTAAGGTTGCTGCATCGCCTAGCAAACTTCCAATGTTTGACATATAACTTCCTTTCTTAGTCATCCTGACAAAGGGGATTAATCAGTATAATTAATGCGCTAGATTGTCACTAATCCCTGATTATCTCGTCTAACTGGAATTTGTCAATTTTGTTTAATGAAGTATTGAACTTTAAACCCATTTTGATCACAAAAACACACATCCACACTAATAAATTAACAGTCATTGACACTATTCCTGCCACCAGAAAACATAACAACCTAAGTTATTTTTCGATCAAAATTTGATTTGTCATGATCAACGTACATTGGATAAAAGATGGATATAAGAGGAATAACTAGAAAGAGAAAGAGAAAGAGAGAGAGAGAGAGAGAGAGAGAGAGAAAATCTAAGGCATTGAAATGATAATAGATACAAAAAAGCCTCGCAATAGCGAGGCTTTTTTGTCAAAGGTGGTGCGCCCTGGAGGATTCGAACCTCCGACCGCCTGGTTCGTAGCCAGGTACTCTATCCAGCTGAGCTAAGGGCGCAACAAGGTTTCGATACTGTTTAAAC
>NZ_MCUV01000036.1 GCF_002873395.1 Vibrio sp. 10N.286.49.B3
CATGTAATTCTAAAGCTATTATCGTTCCAACAGAACGATAATGAATTGACTGTGCCAAATAACTATAAATAGTCATTCGTATTGGTCACTCAGTTCATTGAAACCAAATTTGATTCCTAAGAATCAATGATTACCTAAGTAATCTTTTTGATTATCATCAACGAGTGCCCACACAGATTGATAGGTTTAAATTGTTAAAGAGCTTAGTTATTAAGAGCTTAACTCTATCCAACTCCAACATCTGACAACGTTTTCTCGTTGCTCCGTGTCGGTGGATTCGCAGTATAGGGAATCGAGAATTTCATGCAAGCATTTTTTATAAAAAACTTTCTAACCGGCTAATTCGCAATCAAAATGTTCATTCATTAATCAAAAAAGCCTATTTTTAGCGAATTAAATTAAAATAACAGGAAATCCATTACTGGCATTCAAAAAGCTAGAGGCAAAGTAAAAGATTGCTGATAGGTCTCATCATCAGAAGAAGTGAGTAAAACACTATGATGTAGTACGAGAATAGAGGTAATTATCTTAACACCCACTCCAAGGCTCCCTTTTTGTGCGTCTTTATCTATCTCGTTTCTAATCGACACATTAACGACACGCGCATCCGAAGCCGCATTAACAACAATAGCAATCACTCCTTCTTTAGGGCTATGACGAATGGCGTTCTCAAGCAAGTTATCAAATAAGCGTGCTAATAATTGAGGATCGCCCTCTACTATCACACTCGCGGGCTTATCTATCGCTAACTGAATACCCTTTTGAGAGATTTGTAGCCCAATAGACTCTAAACACTCCGTCATTATTGCGACTACATCTATAGAGAGCATCTGATGACCTATATATGGGTGAGCTTGATTTTCTATCGATTGCTTAGCGATTAATAGTTGCTGTTGAAGTTGCTCAGATAAGCGCTGCGCATTTTTATAAGCAATCTCTATCAATTTTTTAGCAGGATAGCCCTCATTATGACCTTGTGATGAAGACACGGTTGTTGGAGGCATAGAGAATAGCCATGTTTCTAAATAGCCAAGAATACTACTTAGTGGTGTTTTTAAATCGTGATTAAGCTGCATTAACTGCTGTCGCTGAGAGCGTGCTTGAGAATCGATATGTAAAAATTGCTGTTGAATACGATGAGCAGCATGGTCAAATTGCTGTGCGATCGGATTGAGCTCACTGACTAACTTCAACTTGTGAGTGAAACCTTGATTCGTTTTAGGCTGGAAGTCATGCTCAACTTGATATTGCAGATCTTGGGTAATCGTTTTAATTGGTCTTAATAAATAAAACTGTACCAGTAAGTATAAGCCACCGCTTAAGCCGATAATACTCGCTAAACTTAATAACAAAGTAAAAAATAAAGGGGTTTTGCTTTCACCATTTAATAAGTTTTTATGCTGCTCGCTACCAATAACAACATACAAATACCCCACGACCGAATTTAACTCACGAATAGGGGCAACTGAAAAAACTTGTCTTCCATCTAATCGACGAGGATCGTCACCTAAGATAGGAAATGGTTTTCCCGTTAAAAAATCATGAATAGGATCGAGAGAAACACGCTCAGTGACAACAACACCATCAGGAGCGGCATGACTGCGTACATAGCCCTGTGAGTCTAAAAAATACAACTCAAAATCAGGACCAATTAACATTAAGGTATGAAAAATGGACTTTAAAGCGACAGGGTTATAATCAGTGCCAATCATTAATGGGTGATCATCTCTCATATGCGCCGCTAAATGTTGGTGCAGACGCTGCTTAGTATTAAGCTCTATTTGATTATGCTGATTTTGATACCAGTAAGTGATGCCGAATGAAGATAAACATAACCATAAAAAGGTGAATAAGAATAGCCGCCCTTTAAAACTCATATAATGCACCCTTCTTTATAACTAAAAGCTAGGAAGAGGGGATTGCTTCAAACTTATACCCTACCCCCCATACCGTATGTATGTACTGTTCATTACGGTGAGATAATGCAAGTTTAGTGCGTAGACGGTTGATCGTGCTACATACTGTGTGATGATAACCTTCACACTGTGTATCCCAAACATGCTCTAGCAATTCATCTTTGCTATAGACTCTTCCTGGTCGTTTAGCTAAAAAATGCAATAATGAAAATTCCATTGCCGTTAAACTAATCGTTGTGTGATTAATACTGACTTTATGCAATATAGGACAAATACTTAATGGACCATAAGATAATTCATTGCTCTCATTACTGGGTAAAGGCGCAGGTTCAGATTCGGTAAGTGAAGCCGGTGAGAGGTGTTTCAGTTGAATATGACGACGTAAAATGGTTCTTACCCGAGCTTGAAACTCTAAAACACCAAAAGGTTTGGTTAAATAGTCATCCACACCGGACTCTAACCCTTCCACTTTGTCCTTTTCACTATCTCTGGCTGTTAGCATCAAAATAGGTGTGGTATTTGCTTGCTGTCTCAATTGTTGAGTAAAATTGACACCATCGCCATCGGGTAAGCCGCGATCTAAGATGATCAGATCAAATATCTGTGCCGAGATAGCACTATCAGCCTCTTCAAGACTCTGAGATCGCTTTACATAGTGTCCTTGAAAACCTAAATGCATCTCAACTAAGTCAGCAATATCGTTATCATCTTCGACAATTAAAATATTCTGCGACTCAACTCTCTCTTGATTTAGCATAATCATCCCTCAAACTGGTCATCTGCTCGCTTTAACAGATGACCTGCTTAAGAGTGAAAAGCTTTCATTTTTTTATTCTATACGTGTGATAACCAATGCTGCTCCAGGGTTGAGAAAGCGGTGCGTAGAATTAAGGATAGAAGTGGTTAGCCCATCATCTTGGCTAATCACACCAGGATGAAAAGAGACTTTATCACTATCATCTCGCTGCGCATTAAACCCTTCACCACCTCCAGCAGGTCCAGGGATCGTGCTTTGAGTTTCAGAATTCATTTCACTTCCCGCATCCCAAACATTCATCATCACAGTTTGTTGGTCACCAATATCAAAACCTTGGATTAAAATACCACTTTCACCTAAGAACCCATCGTTGGTATTCACCAGCATCGTAGCAACCGATAGATGTGAAGATTGATAAGGATCTGCAGTGATCGTTACTTTGTCTGACTGGCTTGGCAAGATCACGCCACTGCCTGAAATACTGTCATAAATTTGGCTCTCTGTTGCTTTCAATTCTAGTAACGAACTATTGTCACCAGATTCCGCCAACTGCTCAAGCTCTGTTGATGCCGCATCTCCCACCGTAAATAATGAAAAACTGTCATCATGCAACAAAATAGCTAATGGTGATAATGGCTGATTCGCTGTGACATTTTTGACTTCAATGGTAAAAGTTTGCTGCTCTATACGATTATTTTGATTGGAGTCATCAGGGCAACCAACGAGTCCTGCAATTGAGGCAGCGATCAGTAATAGACGATATTTCATCTTAACCTCCTTATTTCACAGTAATGGTGACAATGGCAACTGGGTTTAACCAACGGTGGGCACTAGCATCAAGGTCGCTGATCCCTCCCGTAGCATCGCTATCACCTAAGTTACCTGGGTGAATATGAACGGTGTCATTGGTCAACGTTGTTTCAACTCCAGTGCCTCCAGAGCCAAAAGTAATGAAAGGGGGCGCTGGCATGCTGCCTTTAAGCTCGTCATTTGCTTCGGTACCTGCATCATAGCCATTAAGCGTAATCGTATAGGTGCCTGCTGTGCTTGGGATCATCCAACTATCGAGCCCAACAAAGCCATCGTTGGTCGGTAATAGCATTGCACTAAGTGATAAATATTGATGAGTTCCAGTATCAATCGACGTGCTAGCTGTTGATCCTGGATCTAAGATCCCACCAGCCGGGTTTTCAACGACAACACCACCGACATTAGCAACGATAGATGAAAGCCCAGAAATATCCCCACCTTCTGCCATCGCTTTTAATTCATCACTGGCTGATTCTCCAGTACGGAAAAGATAAGTATCTGAATCATGAGCGGCGATCAATACTGGAGTGAAGTACAAGCCATTGGTGGCATTGACGATTGAAATATCCAATTCTGCAGCTGAAGCCATTGGCAGAGAAAAAGAGCTGAGGAGCGCAAAAGACGCTGCGACTTTAGTTAATGCTTTTGAGTTTTGCATAGTGATTCCATCCTAGTTATTGTCTACACAATTAGAATGGCGGTGAGAGTTAGCAGACGTCTCACATAAATCTCATAAGTTTCTCACAAAACATTTATTCACAGTTAAAGTCTGTGGCAGATTCAATGCTGATTGCATCATGACGCCAGTATTCTAGGTGAGCATCAATTAGATCACCTTGTAAGTTATAGTGTTTTTTCTCTATCAACATAGCCGAGGCACCAGATGTTGCTCTTAATGACTGTGCCACATCACCAATTAACGAAGCCATTCCAACTCGATAATGTACGCTTCCATAACTCATTCCAAAATGATGGTGGTAAATATCCGCCAGTGAGTGTGAAAGATCAAAATCGAGTAAATTAGGAAATAAACCACTACGGACAAAACTCGTTACATAGGCAACTGGGCGATCCTCTAAATAAAGTACGCGATCTATTTGGCACACTTCAGAAAAAGGCGCGAGCTCAAGTAACTTAACTGCAGACTTGGTTGCTAATAGACACTTAGCCAAGACCACTTCGGTTTTAGGCGTTCTATTTTGTGCCACGGCTACGTTTGAGAAAGACCGATTAAGCGTCGGGTCATAACGCAATGGTTGGGGTGAAATAAACCAACCTCGTCGATCTTCACGAAAAATACAACTTTCCGCTTCCAGTAATGATAAAGCTTCACGCAACGTAATACGAGTCGTATCAAAAGCTTCAGCTAATTGGCGCTCTGAAGGCAGTTTTTGTCGAGGTAGCAGTGTTCCCGATTCAATTTGCTCAACGATAGCATCTTTAATTTTTATATATTGCATTGAGCACCTTGGGTTTGCATTACTTTCTATCGGTTGAAAAACAAAGATAAACTATAAAAGAGAATAGATAATAAAGAAATCAGAAATACAAAAAAGGTCGAGCATGCACTCGACCTTAATTCATTTAAAAAGTGACTCACGATAAGGAGTCATACGAGACATTAATTCACGACTTCTTTAAAGTCATGAATCACTTCTTTTGTTGATGGTAATACGATCTCTGTAACTTGTTCAGCAGGGTTAGCAATCACTAGTTGATCGTATTGAACAGGATCATCATTCTCTGCACTGCATGAAAAGGCAACGGTATAGTCACCAGAAGGAAGGTAACCGAAAGCGTAGTCACCATTCTCTGCTACCTCTGTTGAGGCGTAAGGAGTAACATAAAATTCTGGTAACGCCACTGCATCATTATATTCTTCATCATCAAAATCAACATTATCCAGCAAAACACTATCGCTATGATTATGCCCTTGATATAGATAAACAAAGTTACCTAAACCTGTCTCACATCCTTCACCTGAAGTAAATAAAGGTAGATCAACGTTTCCTTTCAGAGAGGCTGCTGAACCATTATCAATGATACTGACGCCGTGTGGTTTAAGAATATAGCCATTATTGTTACCACTGTTGCCTCGCAATACTAAACCTTTGCGCAAATCAAATTCAATGGTGAACGACTGCACTGACTCATCTGTTACTTCAAAGCCACCTAATTGCAATTTATTGCTTGGGATTTTCAAGTCATGCGTACCATTAGCCTCAACCCAATTTAAATTACCGGCTTTAATATGTAAGATCATCTCTTTGTATGTACCAACAGCAATCTCTTCATCACTGGCAATCAGCTTTGCATCGGTTCCTTGGTATTCAAGTAGATCAACTTGCTGATAGTCCTTTTCTTCATCGGTATCAACCACCGATATCTGATAGCTTTTACCATTTTGATGCTTTAGCTCTATCGCATCAAAGGCAATCACAACCTCATCGGCATCATCAACCGGTGCATCTGATACGCTAAAAGAAACGCGTGCTGTTTTATCTTCAGCATCATCCGATCCTGAGCCACCACAACCGATTAAAATAAAAGGCAGCAAATAAATAGAACACTTTTTATATAACATAAACACACCATAAATAGGTAAAGACAAAGTAAGTATAGTTGATCATGCCCAAGCTTATATTGGGCATTAATTACTAAGCATTGTATATAAAATACAGCCTCGTTTGGGGTTGCTTCTGTTAGGTTATTGTCATAATAAATACCCGCATAAAAGTACTAACCGAATATTTTCAAAACACTGACACGATAAAGACACAGATAAAACCACACACATTTAATAATCAATATTATCAATTAGATATATATTAAGAGGCTCAAATTAAATAACCTCCTGAAGTCATCCAATTTATAGACCGTATTCCGTATTATTATCCTGTGGGTTTCATTTATTGATCTATACTAAATTAATAAGTCATTAATTACATGGAGGATTTAATGAATTATTACTCATGGAGTTCAATATCACAGTTACTTGCATTTTCGCTGCTATGTACTTCTTGCTTCACCTATGCAGCTGCAGATGAAAGCCCAAGTATGAATACATACCAACAAGCACACACAACCGATTCAGTCATTCGCTTTCGTTTTGGTGGTTGGTCGCACCATATGACCGATTTTCCGACGCTTGTTGACCAAGACTATGAATATAACGAGAATCATTATGGTGTCGGCATTGATTGGATCTTACCTTTAAATGATGGTTACTTTTGGGGACCTGGAGCACACTATATAAAAGACAGTTATAATGAAGATGCCTATGCTATTGGATTAAGTTGGGGAAAGCGTTGGTATTTCGGTAAATATACTATTTTAAGTGCGGGCATATTAGCTGGAGTTCAATATCGTGGCTTCATTGATATTGTCGATGATAAAATTAAGCGGCAATACCGAGGCTTTACACCTATTTTAGCACCTGAATTCACTGCGTCTTATCGTACAGTAGGTATCTCTTTAATTGTCACGCCGAATATTATGATTGAAGATGGAGAAAAGAAATTGCAAAAACCTACGCTTTTCTTTCAGTTATTTAAAGATTTTTAATCCACAAATAACAGTTAAAAGCTAATATGTATAAAGGCCCTTTAATAACGGGCCTCTGCTCTCACTATAATCTTAAAAGAAACTTAAAAATAAAGAACTCCCTAACCAGAAGCTCACCAGTTTATGTTGCTAGGTAAATAGCTCTGTTTCAGTTAAAATGCTCGGCTATTTTTGACGTTTATCGTGCTAAACATCTCTCATTTATTGATGTTTTCTCGCGATGACCCTTATTGGAATCTTACTGTGCTACTCACTCACCCTGCTAACTCTGTCATTGTACTCGATTTTGAAACCACTGGTCTTTCTCCCAATCAAGGAGACCGTGCGATTGAAATTGGTGCGGTTAAATTAGAGCACGGAAAAATTGTCGACCGTTTTCAGCGCCTTATGAATCCAGGTTTTCGAGTCAGTGGTTTTATAGAAGGTTACACGGGCATCACCAATACGATGTTAGCCAATGCTGATAGTTGTAGTATTGTCATGCATGAGTTTGCTGACTTCATTCAAGGCAGCCACTTAGTTGCTCATAACGCCTCTTTTGATCAACGCTTTTTAGATGCGGAGCTAGAGAAGATTAACCGCAGCTATGAGGGTGAATTTGCTTGCTCATTACTCCTTTCACGCCGCTTAACACAAGCTGCACCATCGCATAAATTAGGTGACCTAGTTCGCTATCACCACATTGATAATGATGGTATTTTTCACCGAGCGCTTGCTGATGCAGAAGTTACAGCGGCTTTATGGTTGGTTCAATTAGATGTTCTGAAAAAAGATCATGCGATTTCGGAACCTAACTTTACCTTAATGAAGAAAATCATGAAGACTCCTAAAGCGTCTGTGCATAAATTACTTGAGAAATATGCTCGAGATTAAATATCGGTTAATTTATGCAAACCGCTAATTTTTACCCAGCAAAGTCAGAACTTTCATTGATTTTGCTAGTAATTATTATACTGATACCCTCATTGGGATAATGAATAGAGTGATAGAAAAAGTATTATGGACATAATAATCCATAATGATTGGATCTAATGCTCCTTTTTCTTCATTATGATTGCTCTTATGATGCTCTCCGTTGGCATCACACAGTGCTAAGTTCAAACGTTAAGTATCCTTTAGGTAGTCAATATAATGTGATGCTGTACTCTTACCTCATGGGTAGATTAACAATATTAAAGCTGGAGAAAATCATGTCTCATCAAATCATTAAAGATCTCAATAATCGTTACACTGTCAAACAGTATGACCCAAGTAAGCCTGTTTCAGCAGAAGACATGGAAGTGATTAAAGAAGCATTACGTTTATCTGCTTCTTCTATCAATTCACAGCCTTGGAAATTTATTGTTATAGAAAGTGATCAAGCAAAGCAACGTTTTCATGATACTTTTGCCAATATGCATCAGTTTAATCAGCGCCATGCAAAAGAAGCATCACATATCATTTTGTTTGCTAATAACCCACACTTTACAAAAAATGATTATAAAAAAGTGGTTGATGTAGAAGTATCATCTGGTCACCTACCGGCAGATATGCATGACACGATGCTAAATGGTGCATTCGGTTTTGTTGAACTTAATACTGATGATTCAGGGTTTAACGGTAACTGGACAAAAGCACAAACTTATATCGCACTTGGTAATACCCTTCATGTGTTAGCTCGCCTTGGTATTGGTTCGACGTCAATGGAAGGGGTAGATCCTGAGTTGATCGGTGAGCTGTTTAAAGATGAGCTTGGTGGTTACGTTTGTGATTTTGCACTTGCTATTGGTTACCATGCTGAAGGGAAAGATTATAACCACGGCTTACCTAAATCACGCTTAGCTATTGACGATGTGGTTGCTGTTATTTAATCACTGATAATTATGATCGGGATGAGTGCGAGTAAACTGCACTCATCCTTACATTTAAAGGCTTGCTAAAATAAGCATCAATGATTTTTATTGTAATGCCAACCTAACAAATCCATTATTTTCTTTGAGTTTCTGCTTTGCACTTTCTGCATCTAATCCACTGAGCAACATTAAGATTGCCGTTTTACAATGACGCTCACACTGTAGTAAGGCTTGTTCCACTTCTTCAACCGAACAACCTGTCGCTTCAATCACAATATTTTGCTGGCGTTGGATCAACTTTGCATTGGTTGCTTCTACATCGACCATTAAATTACCAAACACTTTACCGGCTTTAATCATCGCTCCGGTAGTAATCATATTTAGCACAAGTTTCTGCGCTGTACCTGCTTTCATACGCGAAGAGCCGGTGATGACTTCAGCGCCAACAACAGGTGTTATCGCAATTTGAGCCAGTGCTGCCATTGGACTATGTGGATTACAGCTAATACATGCAACGCTCGCCCCCACTTCTAATGCATACTCCATTGCTCCAAGAACATAAGGCGTTCTGCCACTTGCAGCAATACCAACTACAACATCCTTTGCAGTGAGTGCGACATTTTTCAGATCTTGCTGACCAAGTACTCGGTTATCTTCTGCGTTCTCAACGGCTTTTAATATTGCAGGATGACCACCCGCTATCAAGCCAACCACGTCCTCTGGTTTACTACCGAAGGTTGGTGGGCACTCACTTGCATCCAAAATCCCTAAACGACCTGATGTGCCTGCTCCACAATAAAATAATCGACCTCCTTGAGCAAAGGCAGCGGCGACTTTATCAACGACCTGAGCAATTTGAGGGATGGTTTTCTCTACCGCTAATGCCACTTTCTGATCTTCTTGATTAATGACATTCAACATATCAACAGTGGTGAGTGTGTCAATGTGTTCACTGGCTTTGTTACGGCTCTCTGTAACCAGTTGAGTAAGATCTATATGCATCCCTTTTTCCTTTTATCAATATATGACTCAAACATACCATTTTTCTGGCTATGGCTCGATGAAGGATTGACTTCATCCATTGAACACGGTTACATAGCGCGTACTCTGGCTGTGAACTATGACAGCTATCCTGTTTTTCAACCAAAAAGGTATTATTCATGCGTGCGTTTGTATTAAGAGCTCGTTCTGCCCCTACTGAAAGCCAAGCGTTATTAGAATCGGTTGGCCAAGAAGCGCATACTGAAATTTTAGCCCACACGTTAATGAATACGATTTTTGTGGCGCAGTCTCATCGTAAAGATGTCATTGTTCATTTGGTGCTAGAAAGTACGAAAGATTTTTCACGTACTGTCACCTTTCACTCTAATGATATGACCAACATTGGTGGTTTCCACGAATCAGTATTACTCGCAGTTGTTGCAAGAGCTTTAGATGCATCAAAAGGCATGACCAAAGAACAAGAGCGTCAAGTAGAACCTGGTGTCACAGTTCGAACAGTAAGCTTTGAAAAACTGATCAAGGAAGTCGCTGAAGATTACCAACTGTATATGATGGATAAAAAAGGCGATTCAATTCGTGATATTGAACTGGCTCAAAATCCATGCTTTATCTTAACTGATCACATTCCTATGCCGAAGAAAACCTACAATAGTATGAAGCGTCTTGGTACTGAAATGATTAGCTTAGGTCCAACAATGATTTTTGCTTCTCAATGCGTCACCATTATTCAAAATGAGTTAGATATCGCTGGCATTTAACTCTCCTTGCTTCTGATAGTCTATGCACAAAATGCATAGGCTATAGTCCCTTTTGTCATTTGTTTATTTGTGCTTCTTTCTCTACTATTTCGCTCCAATTTATTAAGGGCGTCACATGTTCTCACAATCACTTTTCGCTCAATTATTACGAATGGGTGTATTACTTACACTGACATTAGTTGCTGTTCACCACTACCAACCTTTATTGGATCTTTTTGCCCAAGAAGCGGTAAATAGTGGCTGCCACCAATCGTTTGAATTTAATGATGAGCCTACCCATCACGTTGGTCATCATAATCACCATTCCCACCATTAATAAGAGCATTTCACCTATGAGTATTTTCCGCTTTCCTCTCCTTGTTTGGCTTGGAATAGGGACTTTAATTATCAGCCTAGGGATCAGGCAATCTTTTGGTATTTTTATGATGCCAATTAGTGAACATTACGATACCGGTCGTGAGTTTTTCAGCTTTGCCATTGCACTACAAAACTTACTGTTTGGTGTCTTTCAACCTTTTGTGGGTATGGCTGCTGATCGCTGGGGAGCAAAACGCATCATTATTGCTGGTGCGATTGCCTATGCGAGTGGGCTTTTCCTGACCTCAATCGCTAGTGAACCCAGCATGCTTTACTTCTCACTTGGTGCTTTAGTTGGGCTTGGTTTAAGTGCCACCAGCTATGTCATTGTACTTGGTGCTGTTGCTAAAGTAGTGCCCGCTGAGCACGCAGCAAAAGCCTTTGGTTTAACAACCGCTGCCGGATCTTTTGGTATGTTTGCTATGATCCCTGGCACACATGCGATGCTCAACAATCTCAACTGGCAGTTTGCGATGCAAGTCTTCGCCATGTTATGTGTCTTAATTGTCACTTTTGCGCTTTTCATGAACACTGTGAAAAAGTCAACGAAACCACAAGATCAAGCAAGTAGTCAAAGCAACACCAATGAACCTCAAAGTGTAAAAGCCGCTTTAAAAGAAGCCGTTAGTAATAAAAGCTATTGGCTCATTCACGCTGGGTTCTTTGTGTGTGGCTTTCATGTCATGTTTATTGCGACCCATTTACCAAGTTATTTAGCCGATAAAAATTTACCGGCATCAACCGCTGCTATGGCTCTGGCTTACGTAGGGATATTTAATATCTTCGGTTCATACTTTTGGGGTGTGATGGGGGATAGATTCAGTAAGCGTCACGTCATGTCAGCGTTATACTTTGTGCGAACGATTGTCATTGCAGGTTTTGTTACATTGCCTGTGACTGAGCATACTGCTGCTATCTTTGGCGCTGCGATTGGCTTTTGCTGGTTAGGTACTGTGCCCTTAACATCTGGACTGGTACGTCAAATATTTGGAGCTAAGTATCTATCGACCTTATATGGTTTGGTCTTCTTTACTCATCAAATCGGTAGCTTCTTAGGCGCTTGGGTTGGTGGGCGTATCTACGACTATTACGGCACCTACGAGCCAATTTGGTGGTCAACTGTGATCTTAGCTTTCTGTGCAGCACTGATTCACCTGCCGATTAATGATAAACCTATTGAACGGCTAAAAGTCGCAACAATTTAAGGTAAAAATCGAGGAGTGCTCTGATATTGGGTGCTCCTTTTTATTGCTTTTCTGCTCGCTACTTTCTTCTCTTTATCTGCCTAGAAATAATGAAATAAAATCGATACTCATTATGCTAGAAATCGTATATCCTCCCTGCACTTTCTTCTACTCATCCGCTTTATTTAAACGTGTGGCGAGTCCCTTTTTTACTTCATTTAGTCTCTTATCTAAAGAGCCTTAAGGATACTCATGTTTTTTGAATGGCTAGACTCAACAGTCTTACTTGCCATGCTCTTGGTTTTTATTGGATCATTTGTACAAACTTCGATTGGATTTGGTCTTGCGATTGTTGCAGCTCCTTTGCTGTTTATGGTCTCACCAGACTATGTCCCTGCCCCTATTTGTTTAGTCGCCTTGTTTATTTCTATTTTTAATGCAATGAAGTATCGCGACAACATCTCTATTGGCGGGCTAAAAATGGCACTGCTTGGTCGTATTCCTGGGTCAATGTGTGGCGCTGCGCTACTACTTGTCGTTTCAACTAGTGCCCTGTCTCTTTTCTTAGGCTTTGTAGTTTTATTTGCTGTCGTTGTGAGTTTACTGCCCATTCGCATTGAACCGACTCCGAAGAAAATGGGGGTTGCTGGGTTCTTCTCTGGCTTTCTAGGTACAAGTTCAGCAATTGGTGGACCACCGATGGCGCTGTTATTACAACATCAAGAAGCCAGTCAGTTACGAGGTAATTTGTCTGCTTTCTTTGTTTTTAGTTCTATCATTTCACTGGTAATGCTGATATCAATTGGTTTTTTCACATTGCATCACCTATATATTACTTTACCTTTGCTAGTTCCGGCATGGTTAGGTTATAAGTTAGCGATTGTAACGACGCAATCACTACCAAAAGATAAAATTCGTGCTGGAGCGCTTGTACTGTGTTCTCTCAGCGGAATGACTGCAATTTGGCAAGGATTTACAATGTAAATACTTTCCTAATGATGCGTTGAGCGGTAAAGTGCTGCGCATCAATCTACAATAGATAAAAACGTATTAACCAATACATTCGTAACAAAGAGTATTTTAAGAATGAATAATGAAGTAGACGTAATTGATAACCTAGAAGACCTTGAGCAGTTCTTACTATCGGTTGAAAACGGTGGCTTGGGACTCACTGGTGTTGCTGGTGTAGGCATGGCAACAAATAATGCTGATGGTCGCCATTTCGTTGCTGTATTTGATAACAGCCAAAAACTGCTTTTAGCACGTTGGATCACTGATGAAGTCTATGCTAATGGTAAAGATTTAGTTCGTAACGGACCTACTCGTCGCCATTAATCACGATTAGAAAATAAAAAAGCCGTCTGTACCTTTTACTATTGCTAGTTAAAGTGTACATAGACGGCTTTTTTACATCAAAAATTGATGGTCTATTAGGCGTAAAAGTTAAGCGTGTAAGTAGCCAGTGCTCATCATATAGATAGAAGCTAAAGCAAGCACAACTAACATTACTTCAATGCCTTTATCCACCTTGCTATAAACTACTTCACCAGCCTTCATTCTATCGGCATGTGTATAACGAAACAGTGGAATACCTAAAGCATAAATAATGGTCGCCATTAATAAGTACTCTAAGCCTGCAGCCGTCATTAACCAGAAACAAAATAGTGATGATACCGCTGAAATAAAGAAGTAACCAAAGTTAAAGCTTTTTAAACCTAAACTTCTGTAATTAATTGATAGTTTGAGTAAATACAAGCTGCTTAGGAAGTAACATGGCAGCACCGTTACTGATGCGATATTAATAGCGGCTAAATATACGTTTTCATAAAGAACCACAACAAAGACTAATAATTGCATGAACGCAGTAGAAGCGTATAGAGCGATACTTGGTGCACCATTTTTATTCTCGCGAGCAAATATCTTTGGAAACTCTCCCGTTTTACCAGCTTCAAATGGTACTTCTGCCACTAGTATTGTCCATGCAACCAAAGCACCAAACACAGAAACAAGCACACAGATATTCACTAATAGCCCACCCCATGGGCCAACAGCCTCAGCTAATAATGATGCCGCTGAAGGGTTAGGAAGTTGTGCTAACTCTTGTTGTGGTAATAAACCAAATGCAAACACAGAGATTAGTGTGTACATAGTGATCGCGACTAAAAATCCAATCAAGGTTGCCTTACCAACATCCGATTTGTTCTTAGCACGCCCTGATAGCACTACTGCGCCTTCAATACCAACAAAACACCAAAGCGTCACCATCATTGTACTTTGTACTTGGGAAAAGACAGAGCCAAGGTTATTTTCTTGTCCCCAAACGTCTAGTGTCATGCGTTCTGGTTCAAAATTAAATAAGATGATGCAAATAATGAAAGTTAAACCAATCAATTTACCCATGGTTGAAATGATATTCACAATAGAAGAGCTGTGCATACCACGTAAGGCGATATGGTTCATACCCCAAATCAAACCAGTACATAAAATAACAGTTTCAATGCCGTGCTCTAAAAGAATTGGGAAAAAGAGACCGAGTGAGTCATTCACCATGACAGCTAACGCCACATTCCCCATACAGCTCATTAGCCAGTAACCCCAAGCGGAGTGAAAACCAATGTACTCACCAAAGCCAGCTTTAGCGTAAGAGAAGATCCCAGAGTTTAAATCGGGCTTATGTTCGGATAATAATCGGAAAGTTTGTACTAATAGCAACATGCCAGCACCGGTAATCGCCCAAGCTAATGTGACAGCACCAATAGAAGCTTGTTCGGCCATGTTCTGTGGAATACTAAAAATGCCACTACCGATCATAGAGCCAAAGACAATAGCGATTAATCCAATTAATCCTAATGAGTTGTTTTTCATTATTTTTTCTCAATAAAAAAGCAGGAGTCTCTCTCAAGAGGCTCCTGCCAATAAAATTTATAGTGCAATTATATTCTCTTTAAGTGCATAATCAATACTAATCACCCAATAGTTAACACAAAAGCAGTTAATATGTTCGCTTTATTTATATATAACAGTTATTTGCACTTCTAAATTTGCTAAAAAAAATGCCCACCGAAGTGAGCATGATTATTCATTGGATGACAAAGTAATCGCGTATTATTAAACGGCTTCTACTTCATCAAAATCGGCTTGATCTGGGCGGTGCAAACGCTGAACACCCGTTAGGAAGTTACGTAAGATTTGATCTTTACATTCACGGTAGTTTTTATGATTTGGCTTACGGAAAAAAGCACCAAGTTCATGAGCACTCATATCAAAATCAACCAGTTCCATCACGTTTAAAATATCTTCTGATTTCATATTGAGTGCAATACGCAGCTTCATGAAGATCATATTATTCGTTAAAGCTTTTTCTGGTTTAGGTTGCTCACCCTCTTTCTTGCCACGTCTAACGTTAATCAAACCATTAAGAAAAGTCGCTAACTCTACATCTTTACAACGCTTAAAACCTTTATCTTCTTCTCTCTTTAACCAAGCACTTACTTGCTCACGAGTTACAGTTAGATCAGCTTGTGCGAACACATCAATCATTTTTGCGTCTTTCAAATTAAAGGTATAGCGAATACGTCGCAAGATATCATTATTAGTCATCATTTTTCCTAATGAAGTGGCAATAGCTTTAAGCTTTTTACGTCATCAACGATTAGCTAGCTATAAGGTTGGCGCGCACTCTAACAGATTTAGGCAAAAAAAGGGGATATTTCGAGTGACTTCACACTGCCCTTCCTATTTAGCAACTAAAATTGTGCCACTACTAAGCCACAGGAAGGATTCTGATGAAAGCCCTATACTCTGCTCTACTTTTTATTCTTATATTTAGCTCTAGTGCTGCTGCTCAAGCACAAACAAACCCATCTTTAGATTTAACACAAACTTGGACAGGATATTTAGCGGTAATCCTATTTGCTGTTGCTTATGTCATCGTGATGATGGAAGAGCATCTAAAGATGAGAAAATCCAAACCCGTCCTCTTAGCTGCGGGGTTTATTTGGATTTTAATTGGCTTGGCATATCAGCAAAATGGTCATATTGAAGTCGCTAAACAAGCTTTAGAGCATAATTTACTTGAGTACGCTGAACTGTTGCTCTTTTTACTCGTCGCCATGACTTATATCAGTGCCATGGAAGAACGTCGTTTATTTGATGCATTACAGGCCTGGATGGTCGGTAAAGGGTTTAACTTCCTTTCGCTATTCTGGTTAACCGGTATTCTGGCTTTCTTTATCTCTCCTATTGCAGACAACCTAACAACCGCTCTATTAATGTGTGCTGTGGTTCTAAAAGTGGCTGGTGACAATCTTCGTTTTGTAAATTTGGCCTGCATTAATATTGTTATTGCTGCAAACGCTGGTGGCGCTTTCAGTCCATTTGGCGATATAACCACCTTAATGGTATGGCAAGCTGGGCACGTTTCTTTTGCCGAGTTTATTCCTTTGTTTATCCCTTCAGTTGCAAGCTACTTGATACCCGCTGTTATCATGTCCTTCTTCGTGCCTAAATCAAAGCCGGATACCGTTCACCAAGAGGTTGAATTAAAACGTGGTGCTAGACGCATTGTTTTTTTGTTTATATTTACCATTGCAACTGCTGTCGCTTTCCACGCCGTTCTTGAGTTCCCACCAGTTATTGGAATGATGATGGGGCTCGCTTACCTGCAATTTTTTGGTTACTTCTTAAGAACGACATTAAAGTCATCACTATCGAAAAAAACAGCGCAAGCCATAGCTAATCATGATGAAAAAGCGCTAAAACGTATTGGTTCCGTTGTGCCATTTGACGTATTTCGTCGTGTTTCTCATGCCGAATGGGATACTTTACTTTTCTTCTATGGCGTTGTTATGTCTGTTGGAGGGCTAAGCTTGCTTGGCTATCTAAGCCTTGTATCAGGGGTGATGTACACCGAGTGGGATCCTGTATGGGCAAACATCATGGTTGGGGTCCTCTCTGCCATTGTTGATAACATACCTGTCATGTTTGCTGTATTAACCATGGATCCTGTCATGTCGATGGGTAACTGGTTGCTGGTTACATTAGCAGCAGGTGTCGGGGGTAGCCTTCTATCGATAGGCTCAGCTGCAGGGGTTGCTTTAATGGGTGCCGCCCACGGGAAATATACCTTTTTTGGGCACTTAAAATGGGCACCTGTGATCGCACTTGGTTACATGGCAAGTATTGTAATCCACCTATATCTCAATGCGCATTTGTTCTAAGTTGGGGATTTTTTACAAATTAATTCATTTTTTTTATTACACAAAGAGATTACTTTTAACTCAAATAAGTCCATGAGATACAAGTGTTTAATAAAAAAAGACAACTAAATGACAGTTTTTAACATCAGTTTCATCAATAAGTACTAGTATTATTTTTGAGAATTTTCTCGAATTGTCTATATTTATAGTGTACAAATTGAGATGAGCAGCACGGATTCAGAGATTATAACTATTAAGTATGCTGTTTTTTTAACATAAACTCGTTTTGGCCAGGTTAATAAGCAAGGAAGTTATCAATATGGACCTATGTAAATGCAGAATATTATTGAATAATAATGAAGTAGTCATGTACCACTCAGTAGAGCAGTCCCTCGGCTTTATTGAATCCCAGATCGATGAACACATTACTGCGATTGAAATCGATGCCACTGACGGTCTACATATCCACCGTTATCGCTCACATGACATAGAGGAATCTATTGAGAACCTAATGAATCTCTAAATAGAAAAAATGACATACTAACAACGAAAGTTAAAATGAGTGGCTAGACTCAAGAAAGGGGCTTAAGTGGTTTACACTTGAGCCCCTTTTTATTACTCGCAAGCTTATATATGCGAACCTTAAAATGGCCGCGATTCCATAAATACCCTTTGACACACTATTGACACACTCCGTTCATGAAATTGCAACGTTCATAAGTAAGATTAGTCGTAGCGATTAGGTGGAGGTTTCCCTTTTCGCTATTTAGATTATTCGCTCGGTAATAAGTAGCCAGTTGCTCTTTCACCGAACTATGTCTCAGAGGCTTAACTGAGGCCGTTTTATTAATAATGTTATTCACTGAGGTTAATATGTCTGAAACTGAATTCCGACATGGTAAAAAGCGTTTTTACGATAATACTAAGTTCCCAAGAGGGTTTGCTAAATCTGGTGATTTTACGCTTGCTGAAGAAGAAATTCTCATGCTTTATGGTGACACTATGTTTGCTTTAGAGATGCATGATATTTCTCCAGAGAATGCTGAAGAAAAGCACTTTCTAAAAGTACTTAACGCACCACATAAAGCAAAAACTAAACTCGAACGCGTATGGTTGAAGTACATCCAACTTGCTCGCGGACGTAAAGCTTTTCATACCCTTAATGGTCGCAATAAAATAGCCGCTACTTTCACCCCAAGTGAAGCAGAAGTTGATGTCGAGATAGAAGCAGAAGAGATTTTCGACGACATACAATAATGAGCCTATCAAAATAAGCGCCAGAGTCTTCACTCATACTTTGGCGCTAGCCACATTGACCCCAGCTACACCAGCGCTTATCCCTATATACCCCACCCTTAATTTGCTTGGTAAATTTATCATATAAAAAACCGCTGTTAGATAGGCCGTAAGTTAAAAAAACAAGTAAAAATGAAAAGTGTGACCTAAATCCGTAGCCTATTTAGCAGACTTATTTTATAATGCGAATTAATGTTTCAGGGCATAGCTAATTCAAATCTTAGAACTTAGAGGCAACTAAAATGAGACTTATTCCTTTAAATAAAGCTGCACAAGTTGGCAAGTGGGCAGCTGCTCATATCGCAAAACGCATCAATGATTTTAACCCAACAGCCGAGCGACCATTTGTACTCGGTCTTCCTACAGGTGGTACGCCTCTTACAACTTATAAAGCGCTTATTGATTTATATAATGAGGGTAAGGTGAGCTTTAAACACGTTGTCACGTTTAACATGGATGAATACATTGGGATTGCGGCAGATCACCCAGAGTCATACCGTTCATTTATGTACAACAACTTCTTTAACCATGTCGACATTCAAGATGAAAACATTAACCTATTAAATGGCAATGCGACTGATGTGGATGTGGAATGTAAGCGCTATGAAGATAAGATTAAATCTTACGGCAAGATAAACCTTTTCATGGGTGGTGTCGGTAACGATGGTCACATTGCCTTTAATGAACCGGCATCTTCACTTTCTTCACGCACACGAATTAAGACATTGACTGAAGAAACACGCATTGCTAACTCGCGCTTCTTTGAGGGTGATATTACTCAAGTACCTAGATATGCATTAACAATTGGTGTTGGTACACTGCTTGATTCAGCAGAGGTCATGATCTTAGTGACAGGACATAATAAAGCATTAGCACTACAAGCTGCGGTAGAAGGTTCGGTCAATCATCTTTGGACGGTTTCAGCTCTGCAGTTACACCCTAAAGCTATCATTGTATGTGATGCACCTTCAACTCAAGAGCTAAAAGTAAAAACCGTTAAGTACTTTTCTGAACTAGAAGCTCAAAATATTGAGGGTTTCTAAACAAAATAGCGGCATATAATAAGTAATAAACACTAACAACACGTCATAGCTAGTAGTAAAGGTCTGATATTTATTCGTAATGAATAAGCTTCAGACCTTTTTTTATGTCCACACTAATTTTGATTTTCACAGCGCCAGCTTAAACAAATAATACCGATCCCAACAACTACTCTACCACTCTTTAATTCCATGTTAGTTAATTACAGGAATAAAGAACATTCACACAAATTATTAATTCGCTTTATGAAATAAACATCTCAGTGTGATCTTTATCAACAAGAGAGAAGCTGAATATTTTTTTGATTCTTAAAACGTGATCTATCTCACCATCTGTTCTATTTTGTAAGTAGATGTTTCTGTGATGTCACGCCTTATAATAATGTTGACAAAATAAAATACACATTAATGTAGGAAAGTTACAGCGGAAATAAGAGACATTGATCACGATAAAATAACTTGCACTGGTGCTAAACATTGACTTGGTTCACAAAAAACCCGTCATCAGCTCTAAAGTGAAAACTTGTGATACATTGATTGAGTACTCAATAAACAATCTACGGTTTTGGCGAACCGTTAATCCACAACTTAAAACAAAAGAACATCAAACGGGGAATTCTTATGATATCACCAGATGCAAAGGTCAAGATACAAAATTTTGGTCGTTTTCTATCAAATATGGTTATGCCCAATATCGGCGCTTTTATCGCCTGGGGTTTTATAACTGCACTTTTTATTCCAACCGGTTGGCTGCCTAATGAAACATTAGCATCAATGGTAGGACCAATGATCACTTACCTACTACCACTACTGATTGGTTACACTGGTGGTAAATTGATTGGTGGCGATCGTGGGGCCGTCGTTGGTGCAATAACAACAATGGGTGTTATTGTCGGAACTGATATTCCAATGTTCATGGGGGCCATGATTGTCGGTCCTCTTGGTGGTTGGGCTATCAAAACCTTTGACCAAAAAGTCGATGGCAAAATAAAAAGCGGTTTTGAAATGTTAGTGAATAACTTTTCAGCCGGTATTATTGGTATGGTGTGTGCCATTATCGCTTTCTACCTTATTGGACCATTTGTAAAAGTCATTTCTGGTGGTCTTGCTGCTGGTGTGAACTTCCTTGTTGAAGCTGGCTTGTTACCACTGACTTCTATTTTTGTTGAACCGGCTAAAATCTTATTCTTAAATAACGCGATTAATCACGGTATTTTCTCTCCTCTTGGTATCCAACAAGCTTCTGAAACAGGGAAATCAATTTTCTTCCTGATTGAAGCAAACCCAGGTCCTGGTCTAGGTATTCTGCTTGCTTACATGGTGTTTGGTAAAGGTACTGCGCGTCAAACCGCTGGTGGTGCATCTATCATCCACTTCTTTGGTGGTATCCATGAAATCTATTTCCCATATGTATTAATGAACCCTCGCCTTATTCTTGCGGCTATCGCTGGTGGTATGACGGGTGTCTTTGTCCTTACTATCTTTGATGCTGGTATCGTTTCACCGGCTTCTCCAGGTTCTATTTTTGCTGTCCTTCTCATGACACAGAAAGCATCTGTTGTTGGTGTACTTTGCTCTATCTTATCGGCTACAACCGTTTCATTTATCGTCGCATCACTACTCTTAAAAACACAAGCTCAAACGGATGATGATGGTGAAGGCTCATCGCTTGAAGATGCAACATCACAAATGCAAGACATGAAGTCATCTTCAAAAGGTCAAACTATCAACACGGGTGCGGCTAATGGCACGCTTAACCTAGCGACAGTAAGTAAAATTATCGTAGCTTGTGATGCTGGTATGGGCTCTAGTGCTATGGGGGCAAGCTTGTTACGTAAAAAAGTGCAAGGGGCTAACTTAGACATTGGTGTCACCAACGTAGCCATCAATAACTTACCTCAAGATGTTGATATTGTAATCACGCATAAAGACCTCACTGACCGTGCGCGTCAACATGCACCTAATGCACACCACATTTCTCTGACCAACTTCTTAGATGGTGAGATGTATAACCAACTTGTTACTCGTATCGTCGCAGCGCAAGCACCAAAAGCAGCAAATGATCCACAAGCTATTAAGCCAACTATTATGGCTGCTAATGATGATTCATTTGAACCACAACAAGCCTCTGTTTTTCAAATTGAACAAAAAAACGTTCATTTAGGGTTACACGCGACAAATAAAGAAGAAGCTATTCGCTTTGCTGGGGAGAAATTAGTTGAGCTTGGTTATGTTGAATCAGAATACGTCGATGCCATGTTTGATCGCGAAAAATTAGTTTCAACTTACTTAGGCGAATCTATCGCAGTTCCACACGGTACCGTTGAAGCGAAAGATAAAGTGATCAAAACCGGTATTGTTATTTGCCAATACCCAAGCGGTGTAAGGTTTGGGGAAGATGAAGATGACGTAGCAAAACTGGTTATTGGTATTGCTGCTAAAAATGATGAACACATCCAAGTAATTACTTCTATTACTAATGCGCTAGATGACCCTGATGCCATCGAACGCTTAACGACAACTAAAGATGTCAGTGAGGTATTAGCGATTCTTTCTAATACGGAAGCTGCTTAATCATGTTGGGCTCAATGACTTAATGGTCGTCAACCAATAAGTCATTGAACAGAAATCGCTCCTGTAAACCCAACAGAGGTCTGTACCCCTCATCAGGCCTCACCTTTTATATACATTTTTGGTTTCTCTTTTTTTAGTTAATAGGTAAATATTATGAAAACAGCTCTCCATTTTGGTGCCGGCAATATCGGACGTGGTTTTATTGGTAAACTTCTCTCTGATGCAGATGTTGCTGTCACTTTTGCTGACGTTGATGCACCTTTAGTCGATCAAATTAGTCATGATCAACAATATAAAGTCAAAGTTGTTGGTTCTAAGTGTCAAATAGATACGGTTTCACATGTTACTGCAGTTAACTCAACCAGTGATGATGTTATTGAACGTATGATAACAACTGACTTAATCACCACTGCTGTTGGGCCCAATGTTCTTGATATTATTGCTAAAACAATCGCCCAAGGTATTACTCGACGCTTTGAAGCCGATAATAGTGCCCCGCTTAATATTATCGCTTGTGAAAATATGGTGAGAGGTACCACCCATTTAAAATCACAAGTTTATAAGCACCTTGATCCAGAGTTACACGGTAAAGCTGATGAATTAGTCGGTTTTGTCGATTCAGCCGTTGATCGTATCGTACCACCCTCCGCTGCAGCCAATGATGATCCTCTTGAAGTGACCGTTGAGAGCTTTAGTGAGTGGATCGTCGATGGACAACAATTTAAAGGTGAGTTCCCACAAATTGAAGGGATGGAAAAAACCGATAATTTGATGGCATTTGTAGAACGTAAACTCTTTACCCTGAATACAGGTCATTGTATTACGGCTTACCTTGGCTGTTTAAATAATCATAAAACCATCCGTGACGCCATTGAAGATCCTACAATTCGCGCTGAAGTTAAACAAGCAATGGAAGAAAGTGGTGAGGTACTCATTCAACGCTATGGTTTTGATCGAGATTTACATGCAGCCTATATAGAAAAAATACTTGGCCGTTTTGCCAATCCATACCTAGTGGATGAAGTGGATCGCGTTGGTCGCCAGCCAATTCGTAAACTTGGTAAAAATGACAGGCTAATCAAGCCATTAATGGGTACAATAGAGTACGGCACAGCTAATGCTACTTTACTTAAAGGGATTGCAGCAGCACTTAAGTATACCAATGAAGGTGATCCGCAAGCGGTAGAGTTACAGAAATCATTAAGTGAGAAAGGCATCAAAGAAACGCTTGCTCATTACACTGAACTACCCATTGATAGCCCTGAAATAGCGAAAGTAGTCGATATTTTTAATCAGTTATAAATTTTTACTTATCATTGTAAGGGAGATCGAAACCTCTCCCTTACAGCCATAGCAACAAATTAACTAATGACGGAACTAATGAACGAAACTGAGACTCTTGAGCACCTCAACCAAGCAACATCTGTTCGAGGTTTTTTTATTGCAACCGTTGATGTGTTCCACCACTCCATCGATGCTCTGATACAACGCATTTTTTTAAAAGATGATTTTGCTGTTCAGTCTGTCGTAGGACCTTTGTTGCATGACTCCGGACCACTCGGTGATCTTTCGGTACGTTTAAAGTTACTATTTGGTCTTGGCGTACTACCAGCAAATACTTACCACGATATTGACACTATTATCAAACTTCGTAATCACTTAAATAGCGATGGGACCGAGTACGTATTTACCGACTCAACGATTTTGAAGCAAATACAATCTTTGCACTTAATCAAGCAAATGAATATACCGCAGCTTAGTAAAACCGAAACAAAAACTGAAGGATACGACCCTGAGTTTTATCAATTTCAATTAGCTCGCCAACAACAGATCATACGCTCAAGTTTATCCTTAGCGATTGTCGGTATTTGCAATGAGTTGGCAAAAGAAAGCCCATTCTAACCCACTACTCATCCCTGCATATTTCCTCAGTAAACCTATCACATAAAGCACCCTCACCAGTAACATTGGCGCTACATGGCAAACACAAGACAGTCACTTTAAGCTGCTGTTTTGTGACCATAACGCCACTCTTATCACTCCAGTTTTATATCTAAGTGTAATGTGAAGATCTTTACATTATTTAATCACTAATCAGTAGAGAATATAAGCAACTATACAGTTCAAGGGATAAGTCTATGTTGTATTTTGAGTTTCTATTTTTGCTTTTGGTGCTCTATGTGGGTTCCCGTTTTGGGGGCATAGGGCTAGGGGTTGTTTCTGGGATAGGCTTAGTGGTTGAGGTGTTTATCTTCCGCATGCCGCCAACATCACCTCCTGTTACGGTTATGCTCATCATTCTTGCTGTTGTAACCTGTGCCTCTATTTTAGAAGCTGCTGGTGGCTTGAAATATATGTTGCAAGTTGCTGAGAGAATTTTACGTAAGAACCCTAAACGAGTGACATTAATTGCGCCGTTTATTACTTACTTTATGACCTTCTTATTGGGTACTGGGCATGCGGTTTATTCAATGATGCCAATTATCGGCGACGTTGCTTTAAAAAATGGTATTCGCCCTGAGCGTCCAATGGCTGCCGCTTCTGTCGCATCACAAATTGCCATCACTGCCTCGCCTATTTCTGCTGCCGTTGTTTTTTATCTTGCTCAAATTAGCCAGATTCAAACCAATGTTACGCTAATTTCTATTTTATTAGTCACAGTGCCAGCAACCTTATTTGGTACTCTACTCATGTCTTTATACAGCTTAAAGCGTGGTAAAGAGCTGGATGCCGATCCTGAGTATCAAGCCCGCTTAAAAGATCCGGTTTGGCGCGACAAAATACTAACAACCACCATGACAACCTTAGATGAGACACTTCCTAAGTCTGCACGTAATTCGGTACTGTTTTTCTTAGCCGCTTTAGCAACGATTGTCTGTATTGCAATGTTTCCTGAGGTACGCATGATTGGCGACAGCACGAAACCAATATCAATGGCCGTTATTATCCAGATGATGATGCTGGCCTTTGGTGGGCTTATTTTGCTTGGTACTAAAACCGACCCAAGAGAGGTTCCAAATGGTGTTGTCTTTAAATCTGGTATGGTTGCTGCTATTGCTATTTTTGGTATCGCTTGGATGTCAGATACCTATTTCCAATATGCGATGCCACAGTTTAAATCTGGTATTGTCGAAATGGTAACGGCTTACCCTTGGAGCTTTGCGCTTGCACTATTTATCGTTTCTGTCGTGGTAAACTCTCAAGCTGCAGTAGGTGTTATGATGCTTCCAGTAGGCTTAGGGCTTGGATTAGAGCCTGCTTTACTTATTGGTTTAATGCCAGCTCTATATGGTTACTTTTTTATACCTAATTACCCTTCTGATATCGCAACCGTTAACTTTGATACCTCTGGTACAACTAAAATAGGCAAGTGGTACTTTAACCACTCTTTCATGTCTGTTGGGTTAATTGGTGTTATTAGTGCTTGCTGTGTCGGCTATGTACTCGGTCAAATCATTATTGGTTAATCACTACTGACATCTTTGGTAGCAAGACCCTTTATCGTAAACAGTCATACTCTAAGGCTGTTTACGATTTCTGCCTCTTTCCCTTTCTTAAGTAAAGCAACGAATAGCCTGAAATCACCTTCTGACAACCACTAAAGTGTAACAAAGATTGGATTTTCGTAATAGTTAGTAAGGGCACACAGAATCCTGACAATGATTAGCTATACTGGATGGTAGACAATAACCTTATTATTATTGGTGTTACCTATTATGTTTAAAACTGCTACTAAGCTCTCTTTAAGCGCACTAGCGATCTCTTGTTTCTCTTTTTCTTCTGTAGCAGCTCCCTCTGTTGTCCCTGATGCACCTTCTTTAGGCGCAAAGGGGTATGTCTTAATGGACTTTCATTCAGGGGCGGTTCTTGTTGAAAAAAATGCACATGAACAATTAAATCCAGCAAGTCTAACTAAGCTAATGACAAGCTATGTTGCTGGTCAAGAAATGAAGAATGGCAACATATCTGCTGATGACAGTGTCATGATCAGTCGTAATGCTTGGGCAAGAAACTTTCCTGATTCATCAAAGATGTTTATTGAAGTGAATACTGACGTAAATATGATGGACTTATACCGTGGTTTAATTATCCAGTCTGGTAATGATGCAAGTGTTGCCATTGCCGAACACGTCGCGGGAGCTGAAAGTGCTTTTGTAAGCCTTATGAATGCCTGGGCTCACAAGCTTGGTTTAAATAATACTTCATTTTCAAATCCACACGGTCTAGATAGTGATGCACTATACTCGACCCCTTATGATATCGCCCTATTAGGTCAAGCTATCATTCGTGATTTACCTGATGTTTACCCACTGTATAGTGAGCAATCCTTTACTTACAATGGCATAACGCAGCATAACCGTAATGGTCTACTACGTGACAGAAGCTTGAACGTTGACGGTATGAAAACAGGGTACACAAGTGGTGCTGGCTACAGTTTGGCAAGTTCTGCAACTCAAGGTGACATGCGTTTAATTGCCGTCGTGATGGGTTCATCAAGTGCGAAAAACCGTGAAGCAGAAAGTAAGCAGTTACTTAGCTATGGTTTCCGGTTCTTTGATACGGTTCCAGCGAACCGCCAAGGTGATGAAGTTCTTCAAGAGCGTATTTGGCTAGGTGATACTGATACCGTAAAACTAGGTACATCAGAAGATATTTATCTCACTCTACCAAAACGTGACACGAAAAAATTGCAAGCAAGTGTCGAAGTCGATGGTGACCTAACAGCACCAATCAAGCAAGGCGATGTGGTTGGTTCAATTATTTATCATATTGATAACGAAGAAATTGCAACAGCTTCTTTAGTGGCTTTAGAAGATGTAGAAAAAGGGAGCTTCTTCAGTCAAATTATTGATCATATCAAAATGTTTATTACTGGCTTATTTAAATAACGACTCCCTAAAAGTCATTAAATAAAATAATATTGGTAAGCGCTCTTAGGGTGCTTACCTTTATCGATTAATGATCATAGCAAGGAGGTGATGATGACAAAATTGTCGACATCAGAGATAGCTAGAAAAAGAGATTTAGAGCCTAAAGCGCTTTTTTCTGAATTAAAGTTGGCAGGATATATCGTTCGCCAAGAGGATAAATGGTTATTAACGCAACTAGGCGAAAAGTTTGGTGGTGAATATATTAATCACCCTAAGTTTGGTCGCTTTATTGTTTGGCCACATAACCTTCTCATTGATCATACCTTATCCAATGGCCAGTACTTCAGCGCTACACAAATTGGTAATATGCTCAACCTTGATGCAAAAAAAATCAATCTCTTATTGAGCGAATTAGGTTGGATTACACGATCAGAAAATGGCTGGCTACTGACTCCATCAGGTGAACTTATCGGTGGTGAACCTCGCTACCATAAAACGACCCAGAAAATGTTTATCGTGTGGCACGATACCATTATTCGTAATAAACGCTTAAACCAATCGGTTGTCGAATTTTTAGGCCAGGATGCCCATACCCACTCCACTGATAAATCCATTTCTCAATTTAGACAAAAATTTGAAGCCAAGCATCGAACTTTAGATGGCCACTTTGTCCGCTCGCAAGGCGAACTTATTATTGATAATTGGTTATATATGGCAGGGGTCGTACATGCTTATGAACGCCAATTACCGATTGATGAAGATGTTATTAGTGACTTTTACCTCCCAACAGGAAAAGTTTACCTCCAGTACTGGGGGAGTGATTTAGGACCTACCGATGAAAAAAAGAAAATACTGACATTGGCTATCTATCGCAAGCATGGATTTAACTTAATCGAAATTAACCCTGAAGATATTCCTCATCTTGATAAAATTCTCCCACCCTTATTGCGTAAGTTTGATATTAAAGCTTATTAATAGCAATCAAAGTGAGTATTCATAAATAACGCAAGAGAAGCGCTTTTACCTCTGCATAAAAAGAGCACCTAAAATAAGTGCTCTTTTATCAGCTAAGTTAGGGATTGGATATTAAACATCTGATACTTTGAGCATATTTAATTGATCTTGCATAATAGTCAGCAGATCACTGGTATCCGGAGGGGTTCCTCCACCAGCAGGATCATAGCCAAAATCACTCCAACCAACACCTTCAAGTACGATATGAGTTTGTCCACCACTATTATCTTCTATATCAATTGTCGTTGTTATATTACTTGGATCATTTTCATCGACAGTAATATCAATTCGATCAAGCAGAGTTGCCATTGTTGGAACATCAGGTACTAGCTCAGATATATCTAAAATATCATCACTCACATCAAAATCGCTGACGACTTTAGATGCTATTCCTGTGTCTATTTCATGGAAAATGAAGATATCCTCACCACCATTACCAACTAAAATATCATTACCACTATCAGGCTCAAATATATCATTATTTGTCGTTCCAACTAGGTTGTCATCACCTTCATGACCGAATGTATCTGAAAGGATTAATTGTTCAGATTCAACCAAAAGACTCAAACGCTCACTATCCGATAATGTTGATACATCAGCATTAAACAGATCAGTTAATGTGATACCTTGCAGCGTAATATCTTGTAGTAGATCTCCAGCTAAGTTATTCAACGAAATCACCACTTCATTATCGGCTTCTGAGATAACGACTTGATCCGCTAGTACACTAGAATCCCAACTCTCTGTTAAATTAAATACCCCCTGTAAGTCTATGCTATCTACGCCGACTTCAAAATCTTTAATCACATCATGACCAGGGTCAGATGCTGTTCCAAGTGCCGCTAAGCTCCAACTGAAGGTATCTGCTGTATTCGGACTTGCAGCCTCAACAGGGTCACCCCAAATAAGCTCGTCTTCACTGGTGCCAACAAGAATATCGATGCTATTTGTGCCTTGCAGAGTATAGTTACCAAGTACGGTAATCGTAATATCCTCAGTTACAGTATCAATGCCGTCATATACTTGAACAGTAAAGACATCATCAGCACTACTTCCTGCTGCAATACTTAATGTGCTGCCGGCAAGTAAAGTATATGTCCATGCCCCTGTTTGATTATTAAATGCCAAGTTACCATAAGTACCTGCTGCATTAGAAGCCAAACTCCAAGATAGCTCACTCGTCAGCATCTCTACATCTGTTGCGGTAACTTGCCCAGAAACACTATCAATAAAGTCCTCTTGTACATCCCCTTGTATAACGCCAGAAATGATCGGAGCTTCGTTTGTACCTAATATATCAACAGAAATAACCTGCGGTGTTCCATCGATTGACTGAACAGTAAATAGCTCGAGCTTAACATCTCCAGCGGCTAAATATTCAACGGCACTATTGGCTACTGAATAAGTCCAGTCACCATTACTCTCAATCGTTAAAGAACCTAATGTCGTAGCCGCAGCGGTGACACTGTTTGGATCAAATATCGCTTGATTTGCATCAGCATCAGTAATAGTCAATGAACCAGTTTCTTGTAATGTTACTAAGCTATCATCCTCTTGAACACTCCCATCAACATCGCCACCAATAACCGCAGAGTTATTTATCCCAGTTAAAGTAACTGTAATATTTTGTGGCGTCCCATCAATCGTTTGAACGGTAAAGGTTTCTGCCTTAGTTTCATTTTCAACTAAGTATTGAACATCATTATTTGCAACTGAGTAAGTCCAATTACCATCACTGTCGATCAGTAAAGTACCTAAGACGCCAGCGGCGGGGGTTACACTGTTTGGATCAAATACTGCTTGATCTAAATCTGCATCAGTAACGCTTAAACTACCCGTTTCTTGCAGTGTTGTTAAGTTATCCCCTTCTACTAACTCTCCAGTAATATCACCGCTGATAATGGCACTGTTATTAATACCCGTTAAGGTCACGGTTATATCTTGGGCTGTGCCATCGAAAGCAGAGACGGTAAAGACTTCAAGTTTCACCTCGCCATCTTTTAAATACTCAACATCACTATTTGCAACCGAGTAGCTCCAATTACCACTGCTATCAATCGTTAAGCTACCTAGCACATCAGGTGCAGGGGTGACACTTGCATTAAAGGAGGCTTCATTTAAATCTATATCGGTAATAGTCAAGCTACCCGTCTCTGTTAATGTACCTAGGTTGTCACTTTCTTGTACATCTCCAACTATAGCACCACCAATAACAGCACTATTATTTGTCCCCGTTAAGGTAACCGTAATATCTTTCGTTGTACCATCAACTGATTGAATCGTGAAAATTTCTAGTTTTGTTTTACCGTCACCTAAAAATTCAATCGCACTATTGTCAACAGAGTAGACCCACACACCGTCGCTATTAATAGTTAAACTACCTAAGACACCAGCCGCAGGAGTAACTGTGGCATCATCAAAAACCTCTTCATTAAGATCGACATCCGTTATTAGTAACTGACCAGTCGTTTGTAAAGTCAGTTGTCCACTATCTTCTAGAACATCGCCACTTAATTCTCCTGTAATCGATGCGGAGTCATTGGTACCAGTGATTGTTATCGTGACTTGCTGCTCAATAACATCAAGCCCGTCATCGCTATCATCAATCTGAATGGTAAAGACTTCTGTTACGACTTGCCCATCAGGTATCTCTTGAGCCATGGCATTATCAATATCATAGGTCCAATTTCCAGTGGCTCGATCAACGGTTAGAGCACCATAAGTACTTTGTGATACTTGGCTATCATCAGCAAACTTAAACGCATGCGTATCACTGGTATCAACATCTGTAACTGTGATATTCCCTGTTGCCTGCTGAGTACCATCCTCAACTACCGCACCAGTTACATTGCTATTCGCCAATACCACTTCAGCAATATCATTAGTACCGTTAATTTTAAATTGGATATCTTCTGTTGAGCTTTCTCCATGTTCATCAGTCACTTTGACGGTATATGTCATTATGAATGATTCACCAATCGCTAACTGCTGAACTTCATCTAAATCATTATCTAGTTCAAAGTTCCAATCTCCAGTTGCCGCATCCAACGTAAGCGTCCCACGCGGATCTTCTGTTACGATTTCCCACAGATGTGTATCATCAACATCAACATCACCATCGTCTAATGTGCCACTCAGTAACGGTTGGGTATCTTCATAAATATCCTGGACAGGCAAGATTTCGATCGCTGGTGCATCATTAGTACCTGTGATAGTTATGGTAATATCTAGCGGCTCTGTTGCTTCACCTGAACCATCTATCGCAATAACTTGAACGGTATCTGTGGTCGACTCACCAACCCCTAACGCTTCAACGATAGGGTGAGTATCAATAACAACGTATGTCCATAGACCTTGATCATCAACACTTAGCGTACCTAATGTTGGGTTATTTGGATCGTTTGGTGTTTTAGCGACAACCTCATAAGTAGCCGTATCACCAATATCAACATCTAAAACAGCTAAAGCGCCACTGACTGAACTGCCTGACTCTTCTTGTACAACACCGCTAACCTCACCAGAAAGTGTCGGTATATCATTCGTTCCATCGATAGTCACGGTGACTTGCTGAGTAACGGAAGCACCAAGTTCATCTCTTGCGGAAACAATAAAGGTTTCTGAAACACTTTGCCCCTCAGGAAGCGCTTGGATATGATCGGCATCATTATCAATGGTATAAGTCCATTCTCCTGCTTCATCGATACTAAATTGACCATAAGTACCTTGCAGATCTTTCGCATCAAAGGTCGGCACATCACCATTATCAACATCTGAAACATTGAGTTGCATCGTTTGTTCTTCTACCCCATCTTCGCTCAACAAGGCTGTAACATCACCAGTAATAGTTGGTGTTTCATTTACCCCATTGATTGTGATAGTGACATCTTTTGTGGAAGTTTCTGAGCCATCTGTAACCGTAACGGGAAAGGTCTCTTGCAATGTTTCAGGCAGGCGACCATTTAATGCGATCACGGCAGGTAAAGTTTCATCAACATCATAAGTCCACTCACCGTCTGCCCCGAGAACAAACACGCCATACATACCAGGAATAGTAACTGCGCTCCAAGTATGTGAATCACCGATATCTACATCACCTGGGGTTAATTGTCCTGTAATCGTACTGGTATTATCTGCATCAACCGCGCCTGTTAATGCACCACTAATATCAGGTGCATCATTGGTCCCAGTAACTTTAACAACCAATGCCAGTTGCTCAGGGTCACCATTCGCATCAACGACTGTTTTACCGTATTGGTCAACAACATAGACTAAGAATACGTCTTCTTTTACTTCACCTTCAGCAATCGATTGAACGGCTGGACTATCATTATCAAGTGTATATTCCCATGAACCATCACTGTTCACGATGATATCACCATAATTTCCAACACCATCGAGCAGTGACCATGTTGGTTGGTTACCTAAGTCTTCAGGTGAATCCAATACTCCAGTCTCAACATAAGTACCCGAAGTGGCAAATGGGGTATCTTCTTTGCCTTCTAGTTCAAGAATAACGATGTTATCTAGTGTGGTGTCTTCTGGCGAGCCGATCACTTTAATATTCACTTCATGTGTATCGGTTAACCCCGTTATATCTGTTACCGTAATAGTGAAAGTATCAAAGACTTCTTCTTCAGGATCTAATGCACTTACCGCATCATTATCAGAGAGTAGGTACTCCCATTCACCAGTCTGAGAATTTAATGATATATCACCATAGGTCCCAGAGGTTTCATCAATAGACCATGTATGAGTCTCATTAAAGTCAGGATCATTGACCCCAAGTACACCGGAGATTTGTTGCACCACACTTTCGATTGTTTCGCCTAATGTCGTTGGATCAGTAATAATTTCAACGTCATCAATGGTAATTTCTGGTTTATCATTAGTACCTGCAATAGTAACATTTACAGTGTAAAACCCATCACTAGAACCATCATTGTTAGTATCAACTTGAACACGAACTGACTCTTGGAATACGTCTCCATTTTTTAGCCCTTGCACTAAAGGAGAGTCATTATTTAATACATAAGTCCATCCATTTGCTGGATCATCAACTAATGTTCCAAAGCTTCCTCCAGAAGAAAATGTAGCGCTTTTTATTACCTCACCATTTATTAAATTTGAAAGAATCTGCTCCTGAGGCTCGGCAGATTGTATAAGGTCTCCATCTTCGCGAACTGAAGTTTTAACAGTACCGATAAAATTTCCTGATCCGCCAGAACCATCATTATCCCAACCAAGGACATCAATAACGATTTGTTTCTGCTCTGATGTCCCACCATCATTATCAGTAACCGTTACATAGAAGGTTTCTTGCTCCATTTCACCAGGGCTAAGCGCTTGTACTGCTGGGTTGGTATTATCGAGTACATAGGTCCACTCGCCATTATTTGCGAGTGTTAATACACCATACTGACCGATACCGTAATCAGCATCACCTGGGTTATTACCATCCTCTATCGCCCAACTCACTGTAGAGCTATTATTATCTACATCGGAAGATAACAATTGACCTGAAGCGGTTAATAATGAGTTATCAGATAAGTCAGCACTATCTTCAACGACCGTTCCTGTCGATGCGCCGGTAATAACAGGGATATCATTGACCCCTTCAATGGTGATGATGACATCCTGAAGAATGGTGCCGCCAAAGTTATCTTTACCGACAACTTGGAAAGATTCAGTACGCACATCCCCTTCAGCAAGCGCCTCAAGAACAGTGGTATTTGCGGTAAATGTCCAATTGCCATCACTATCAATACTAAAGGTACCGTAATTTCCTTGGTAAGCATTTTGCGGCGTGACTTCGACAACGGATAAGACTTCATCATTATCAACATCATCTAAAGTTAATTTGCCAGTGACGGTATCAGAAGCTTGATTCTCGACATAAGTACCCGATATATCGCCTGAAACGGTCGGTAAATCGTTGGTTCCTTGAATGGTAACGGTTACAGTGTCACTGGACAATTCCCCATGGCTGTCCACAACACTTACAGAGAATGTCTCCTCTAACGTTTCCGTTGGATTTAGCTTTTGAATAACATCAAGATCATTATCAAGTAGATAGGTCCACTTGCCTGTCGAATCTAATATGAAAGTACCATATAAACCAACACCATTTGCTAAAGCCCAGGTATGAGTATCATCTGAATCCGGATCACCGGTTTGTAGTTGACCAGTTATAGCTGCAGTGTCCTCCGCTATTGTTTTCGATAGAGCACCACCAATACTTGGCGTATCATTAGCCCCTAGAATATCGATCACAACGGTTTTGATTGAAACGGCACCATGCTGATCTGTCACTTTAATATCGATACTATCTTTAATATCATCATTATCACCAACGTCAAGCTGGTTCACTGCACTGTTACTATTGTCTAAGGTATAAACCCAATTGCCATCAGGCTGTAAAATCAATTCGCCATAGGTACCTGATGAACCTACGACTTCCCAAGTCAAAATATCATCTCTATCGGGATCACCTGAATCGAAAGTACCCATTATAGTGTTTGGGGCTGCATCTTCGACAATACTGTAGCTATCTTCTAATTGGATATCAGGGGTAGTGTTACTACCTGCCACACTAATATTGACATTGATAATCGCGGTATCACCGTAAATATCGATCACTTCTACTTGGAAAGTATCAACCGCCGTTTCACCAGGTGGGATGGTTAATGTCGCTAAACGAGTACTGTCGAGGTTATAAGTCCACTCACCATTATCATCAATCTCTAATGTGCCATATACGCCATCAGATATTCCTCCTGCATCTTCACCGATTACAGACCATTGATGATCATCATTAACATCAAGGTCAGCAACAACCAATAGCCCTGTTGCTTGCTGCTTGCTTGGTTCAGCTTCGATTACACTACCCGCAGTCTCACCACTTAATGTTGGAACATCATTACTGCCTTGAATGGTGATAGTGATCACTTGTGAGTCTGCTTTATTAGTACTGTTATCTCCGCTGTCATCTTTAACATTAACCACGAACCTATCGGTTAAATCTTCACTAACTAATAAGCCTTGTACATCTGAATTGTTATTATCTAGCGTATAAACCCAAGCACCAGTATCCTTATCAAGAACAATACTCCCATATTTACCACTAGTGGTATTGACTGTCCAAATATGCAAATCATTGGTATCAATATCATTATCATCTAATTGACCTGCTGTGGTAATGGGATCTGAAGGATCCATATTAGGGAAGCCATCTTCTTGAATATTACCACCTAGATCACCTGTAATTTCAGGTCTATCGTTTGTTCCTTTGACAATTATTTTAATATCTTGTGTTGATACTTGATTGAATCGATCCACGACTTGAATAGTAAATGTAACTTCTACCTCCCTTTGACCGTTCTCTAAAGCCTGAGTCTGAGCTATTTGTGCATCATTTTGCTCTAAGGTATACGTCCATTTACCCTTTTGATTAACTGAAATAGAGCCATAATTACCAACAGCACTACCAACAACAGACCAAACATGGGCTTCATTATCATCAGGATCGCCCGTTTCTAGTTGTCCTGATTTTGAAACTCTAATATCTTCAGTAACAACTCGTTTTGTAACTCCAGAGATTAGAGGGCTATCATTTTGACCAACCACTTGAATATTAATATCGAAGGTATCGGTACCCCCCTCTTGATCATCCACCTTGATCGTGAAAATATTTTCATCATAAATGACATTCTGCTCTAAATGCTGTGATTTATCAGGATCTAAGGTGTAAATCCACTTACCGTTTTGATCGACCGTTATTGATCCATACAAGCCTTGTGTACTACTTGATAGGCTCCATATGTGCTCATCGATAAGATCAACATCATTAACGATCAATGTACCATCTGCAGTCAAGACAAGATCTTCAACTAAAACACCATCAGCATTACTTTCACCAAGAATAACTGGATCATCATTTGTTCCTGTGATGGTAATAACAACATCTTGCTCTTTGGTTCCACCTAAACCGTCACTCACTTCGACCTTAAACGTCTCGGTTCGAGTCTCTCCGTTAGCTAACTCTTGAGCTTTTACATTATCGATTTGATAAACCCAAGTGCCAACGGTACTCATTGTCATCATCCCATATTCAGAGTCTGACTCACTTAACAAGCGCCAAGTATGAGATGCATTATCATCCACATCTTCAGCCGTTAAGGTTCCTGTCGCCGAATAAATACTATCTTCAACAACATCCCCTGATTTATCACCAAGAATCAGATGAGGTGCGTCATTTTGACCAATAACAGTAATAGTGACGGTTTGAATATCACTCAGAGCACCATTATTATCTGTTGCTGTGTAGGTGAAGGTTACCTGTTCAGAGACTCCAACATCTAAGTGGTCAAAGTCCATTTGAGGGTCAAAATCAAATGAACCATCAGCTTTAAGTGTTAACTTCCCTTTCGGCACATCAGATACCAGTTGATAGCTATCGATCGCACCATCAATATCAGTAGCTAAAGGAAGTGAGGAGGTAAGAATTTGATTTTCTTGAGTAGACTCACTTGAATCAAAAGCAATAGGGGCGTCATTGGTTCCTTCAATGGTAATTGAAACCACTTTTGCTGTGCCGTCAGTGGTTACGACAGTAAATTTACTCACTAACGGATCACTGTTTGTATTCAATTCATCAAAAGATTCATTGGCAATAAATGTCCAACTACCTAAAGCATCAATTGAAAATACACCATATCGACTAGCCGTAGCGGGTTGTGGGATAAACTCTTCGATATTATCAAGGTCTGTGACGTTTAACTTACCGGAAGTTGATAAGATTTCATCGGTCTCAGAGAGGGTTACATCACTTAGCCCATCAATAACTGCTATATCATTTTCACCATTAACTGTTAATGTCAGGGTTGAGTTGTCAAACCCACCATGCCCATCATCAACTTGATAATTAATGACAACCTCAACACTGTCACCATCATTTAAAAACTCAAATTGATCATCGGTTGAGAATTTAATCTCATTATTGACGATTTCTACAGAGCCTAAAATATTGGTCAGACTGCCATCAACGCTAAAGATACTGACATTACTTAACGTTAGGCTAACGTCGTCAACATCGGTGTCATTGGCTAATACATTAACGGTAATCGAGTCATCGCTCTCTCCTAACTGACCTATATCAACATCGGCTACAGGCATGTCATTGGTACCAGTGATCTTTACTGTAATCTGTTGCTGTGTACCGTCTTGTGATTGCACAGTGAAAGTGTCAATCAGCACAGCATCATCTGTGTTTAGATAATCAAAGGTTTGATCCGCAACAAATGTCCATACACCTAATGCATCAATATTAAATGTCCCGTAATTACCTGAGAAATTAACAACTGGAACAAAGACATCATCATTATCGATATCTGTAACGCTCAGTGTACCACCGGTTGTGAGAACAGCATCGGTTTC
>NZ_MCUV01000037.1 GCF_002873395.1 Vibrio sp. 10N.286.49.B3
TCGAAGATAGTGGTCTTAGCGACGTAGCTCTAGATGATAGCAGTGCGGAACCGCAGAATGAATTACTCGATAATACAGATAGTGGTGTTGAAAAATCCGCTCTTGATGAGTCATCTTTCGAAACGTTAGATCTTGAGAGCTTGGAGCATGATAACAAAGCTTTTGATGATTTAGCTCCTGAGCCGTCAAATCTCGATGCAAGCCCATTAGAGAATAGTGTAGAAGATAGTAGCGCTGAACTGCTTGATGAGTCGCCGAAACAGGAAGCATCGCCATTATCAGCGGCAATCGAGAATGAGTTTGGTATTCCGCAAGATGAAGATTGGCAAATTGATGAATCAGACCTTCCTCATTATAACGAAGAAGATGCCCAATTCGATTTGCCTGATGCTGCAGAAATAGAAGCGCCACAAGCACCGGTTGCAGAAAATAATAAAGTTGAAATCGATGACTCTCAATTACCAGAATACAGTGAAGATGAAGCATTTGCAGAGAATGCGATTGAATCCTTACTAAGTGATGCTGGAGAGGCGTTGGGTGAGCAGGAGGTTGAGACTAACCATAATGATATCCAAGTTTCAGATTACAATGATCAAGATGCTTTACATGATTTATTCTCGTCTAATATAGAGAATGAAACGCCACTAGAGACGCCGATTTCGGAAGATAAGCCATCTGAAGATAAGACTTTTAATGAGTCAATTCAGCCTGATGCACAGCTAGACGATAGTGATAATGGTCAATTATCTTCCGCTGATATCATTGATGAGTTTGATGAGAAAACACTAAACACGTTACTTTCAGAGCCGGCAGAGGGAGAGTTTGCTCCTCCTCATCGCACTCATGCTTTCGATGGACAAGACATAGATAGTGCGGGTATGGATATTGATGCCATGCTTGATATGGGTGGCGAAGATTGGAATGGCTTTAGTTTATCGGATGAGCAAAAATCAACGATAGATAATGAGGTCCCAGAAGATGAGCAGTCTGCTTGGCTAGGGGGTGAAAAACCTGCGGAAGCGATTGTTCAAGCGGAAGATTGGGCGCAGCAAGCCGATTTTGAAAGCCAAAAAGAGCAATTTATGACTATCGATGAGTTGATGGCACAGGTTGAACTTGGGGAAGAGAAAGGCAACTTAGATGATGAAGAGTTAAATCTAGATGTTGGGCTTAACGAGTTCCCTGATGTTATCGGTAATGCCGATGGTGTGGATGTTGATAATAACGCTGAAGCCGCTGGAAAATTAGACCTAGCAAAGATTTATATGGAAATGAATGACAACACAGGCGCAATTAAATTGCTAGAAGCGGCAATAGTCGATGGCGATGATATGATTCGTCGTGAAGCGAAAAACTTAATCGATACTATTAATCGCGCTTAATCGTGGTTATTGTACTAGTAGGCAGTCATTTGGCTGCCTATTTTTTTGGTGAGGATAATTGAGGGATTAGAAATTTATCTCAATTGATATTATACTCCTCGCCCCATTTTCAAAGAGAACATGCACATGAATATTGCTTTAGGTATTGAGTATAATGGTACTCATTACTGTGGTTGGCAGCGTCAACGAGATGTAAAAAGCGTCCAAGAAGAGTTGGAAAAATCATTGGCGATTGTGGCTAACCACCCCGTTGAACTTCAATGTGCTGGACGCACAGACTCAGGCGTGCATGGAACCGGTCAAGTGGTTCACTTTGAAACTAACGTGACGCGTAAAATGGTAGCGTGGACGATAGGTGTTAATGCTAACCTACCGAAAGATATAACCGTTCGTTGGGCAAAAGAGGTGGAAGATGACTTTCATGCTCGTTTTAGTGCAACGGCTCGACGTTATCGCTATATTATCTATAATGACGATTTACGCCCAGGTATTTTATCGTCGGGGTTGAGTCATTATCATGGTGAGCTTGATGCTGAAAAAATGCACCAAGCGGGTCAATACTTACTTGGTGAGAACGACTTCACATCATTTAGAGCAACCCGTTGCCAATCAAATACACCATGGCGTAATGTTATACACCTAAATGTTTCTCGTCATGGTAAGTTTATCGTGATTGATATTAAGGCCAATGCTTTTGTCCACCATATGGTACGTAACATTACCGGTAGCCTTATTATGGTTGGACATGGGCAGCAAGAGCCTGAGTGGATTAAGTCGCTGTTAGAAGCTAAAGACAGAAAGCAAGCGGGTACAACAGCGAAAGCAGAAGGGTTGTACTTAATCGATGTCGATTACCCGGAACGATTTGATTTGCCAAAAGTACCATTAGGTCCATTATTTTTACCCGATGATTTAACTCAGTGGTAAAGTGCGATTAAAAAATACTCAGTTGTACTTGGTTGCATAACGCTTTAAAATAGGTACAACCAGTTTTTTATCTACACTTGCTGTTTATTATGGTTTAATCCTCAGATAGTTATTCGAATTTATATCTTTTGCAATGAGGCGAAAGAGTTGATAGAAAAGGTCTTCCATGAGTTGGCTTGAAAAGATTTTAGAAAAAAGCAATATCGTTACTTCTCGTAAAGCGTCTATTCCTGAAGGGGTGTGGACTAAATGTACGTCATGTGAACAGGTGCTTTATCATGCCGAATTAGTGCGCAACTTAGAAGTTTGCCCTAAGTGTGATCACCACATGCGTATGTCTTCTCGTCGTCGTTTAGAAACCTTCTTAGATGAGTCAAATCGAGTAGAGCTTGGCACCGAGTTTGAACCACAAGATAAATTGAAGTTCAAAGACTCTAAGCGTTACAAAGATCGTCTTTCTGCTGCTCAAAAAAATAGCGGTGAGAAAGATGCGTTGCTTGTAATGCAAGGTGAGTTACTTGGTATGCCTGTTGTTACTTGTGCTTTTGAGTTTAGCTTTATGGCAGGCTCGATGGGCTCTGTAGTTGGTGCTCGCTTTGTGAGTGCCGTTGATGCAGCGATTGAAAATAACTGTGGTTTAGTTTGTTTCTCCGCTAGTGGTGGCGCTCGTATGCAAGAGGCATTGATGTCTTTAATGCAGATGGCGAAAACCAGTGCAGCTTTAGAGCGTTTAACCGCGAAAGGGTTACCTTACATCTCAGTGATGACCGATCCAACCTTAGGTGGTGTTTCAGCGAGTCTATCGATGCTAGGCGATATCAATATTGGTGAGCCCAAAGCACTGATTGGTTTTGCAGGTCGTCGTGTTATTGAGCAAACAGTACGTGAAGACTTGCCAGAGGGCTTCCAACGTAGTGAGTTCTTACTAGAGCATGGTGCTATTGATATGATCGTTGATCGTCGCGATATGCGTCAGCGTATTGGAGGTTTATTAGCAAAAATGACCAACCATAGCTCACCTTTCGTTGTTTCTACTAACGATTCTCCAAATCAAGCCCCTTATGAAGTACCAGAAGCGGGTGAAAAAGGGTAAAGTATTCATTAACAGACCGCAAAATTAATGGTTACTAGTTAAATGAATCAACAACCTACTCCTCAAGCCACATCTTCTTTGCAAGTGTGGCTTGATTATTTATCTAATATTCACACCAGTGCTATCGATCTAGGTTTAGATCGTGTTCAGAAAGTCGCCGAACGCGGCAACCTAACCAAACCTGCGCCCTATATCATTACGGTCGCTGGGACAAACGGTAAAGGTTCTACTTGCGCACTGATGGAAGCAATTTTACTTGATGCTGGCTATTCTGTTGGTGTTTATAGTTCCCCACATCTTATTCGTTATAATGAGCGTGTCCGTATCAATGGACAGGAACTTGATGACGAAAAACATGCCCAAGCCTTTGCTTATATCGAACAATTACGTGCAGAAACCAGTTTAAGTTTATTTGAATATGGCACGTTAGCAGCCCTACGTTTATTTCAAACTGAAAAAGTGGATGTTGTTCTCCTTGAAGTCGGCTTAGGCGGAAGACTTGATGCGACCAATATTGTTGATCATGATATTTCCATTGTCACCAGTTTAGCCGTTGATCATGTTGATTGGCTAGGTGATGATATTAATGTGATTGGTTTTGAAAAGGCGGGTATCTATCGCTCTGGTCGTCCAGCCATTTGTGGTCAACCGAATCCTCCAGCAACCGTTGCCGCTCATGCTGATGATATCAACGCTGAATTTTATCAAGTCGGTATCCAATACACCTACCAACAAAGTGAAAATCATTGGCAATGGACAAGTGGCGCTTACCAACTTGATGATCTGCCTTTACCTCAATTGCCTTTGCCAAACGCTGCAACAGCTTTGATGGCGTTAGGGAGCTCAGAGCTTGAAATTAGTGATATTAATATTGTTAATGGTCTTAAAAAGGCGAGCTTACCAGGGCGAATGCAGAAAATTAATGATCAACCCACTATTATTTTAGATGTCGCGCATAATCCGCACTCAGCGAACTATCTTGTTGAGCAGATGCAAAAAAATTATAGCGGACAGCCAATTCACGTTGTTGTCGCTATGCTGCATGATAAAGATATCCAATCAACACTCGAAGTGATTGAGCCGATAGCCACACATTGGTATCCCGCTTCATTATCGGGACCAAGAGCAGCTTCTGCGCAAGAGTTGTGTGCATTTTTACCAGCAGGCTTAACTCAATATTCACAACCAGAAGCCGCATTTCAGGCAGCATTAAAGCAAGCTCAACCGAATGATATTATATTAGTGGTTGGTTCGTTTCATACCGTTGGTGATGTGTTAGCACACTGGCAAACTCAAGGAGCATAAATGGCGAGTAAATTTCAAAGTCGATTAGTCGGTACGATCATACTGGTCGCAGTCGGAGTGATTGTATTACCCGACCTACTCGATGGACAAAAACTGCATTACAAAGAAGATTTTGCCAGCATTCCGATCAAACCGGAGTTAAATAGTCAGGCAGAAACATTTGCAGTATTAGATCCGATAGAAGATGACATCAGTTTGCCAGAGTCTCCGGTGAATGTTGTTATTAATGAGGCTGAAAAATTTTCAGAGGCAAAGCCACTTGATGTTGTCATTACTCAACCGGTGGAAAAAAATGCCTACCAAGACAGTGCCTGGATTATTCAGTTGATGACGCTCAGTAATGCAGAAAATGCTGAAAAAGTGGTGGAAGATTTACGATCAAAAGGTTATCAAGCCCATACTAAGCAAAAAGGTACATTCACTCAGGTTATGGTTGGACCTGATGTATCAAAAACTAAGCTAGAAAGTCAAGTAATTGAACTGAAAAAAGATACTGGAGAAAAAGGCCAAATAATCAAATTTAGGCCATTAAATCCGTAAGAAAACGTTTGCGTAGCGCTTTTTTCTGTTAAAATGCGCGTCAACATAAGTGAAGAACTCATGAATTGGTTAGATTTTGTTATTTTAGGTGTGATCGGCTTTTCGGCTGTGATCAGTTTAGTCCGTGGTTTTGTTAAAGAAGCCTTGTCGTTAGTGATTTGGTTTGGTGCCTTTTTTATCTCCAGCCAGTATTACACCAAGCTCGCGGTGTACTTCAGTAATATTGAAGACGACATAGTGCGTAATGGAGCCGCAATCGCAGCATTATTTGTTGCAACATTGATAGTTGGTGCGGTGGTTAACTATGTTATCAGCCAACTAGTACAGAAAACAGGGTTGTCTGGAACCGACAGAATACTCGGTGTGGTCTTTGGCGGACTGCGTGGTATTTTGATTGTCGCAGCACTTCTCTTTTTTATCGATGCCTTTACGGCATTATCAAATTCAGAGTGGTGGAAAGAGTCTCAGTTAGTACCAGAATTTCAACTGGTCATTGAGCCTTTTTTCGAGCACTTAAAACAAACATCTAGTTTTTTATCTGGCGCGACATAGCGCCAGTAATTGTCGCAAATCGAGGATCAGGACATGTGTGGTATTGTTGGAATCGTGGGTAATTCGCCAGTAAACCAGTCTATTTATGACGCATTGACGGTTTTGCAGCATCGTGGGCAAGATGCTGCGGGTATTGTTACCATAGAAAGCAATCGTTTCCGTCTGCGTAAGGCGAACGGTTTAGTGAAAGATGTTTTCGCTGCTAAACACATGCAACGCTTACAAGGGAATGTTGGTATCGGTCATGTTCGTTACCCAACGGCTGGTAGTTCGAGTGCTTCAGAAGCGCAACCTTTTTATGTGAACTCGCCATTTGGTATCACGTTAGCCCACAACGGTAACTTAACCAACGCGAATGATATCCGTGAAAAGTTATTTGAAAAGGATCGTCGTCACCTAAATACCACTTCAGATTCAGAAGTATTATTGAATGTCCTAGCGCATGAGATTGATACTGTTAAAGGTAATGTTACCTCTGAAGATGTTTTTCGTGCTATCACTAATGTACACCGTGTGATCCGTGGTGCTTATGCGGTAACAGCGATGATTATCGGTCATGGTATGTTGGCTTTTCGTGACCCACATGGTATCCGTCCACTTTGCTTAGGTAAGCGTGAAGAAGGCGGAAGCACTGAATATATGGTGGCTTCTGAATCTGTTGCTCTTGATGCTGTTGGTTTTGATTTTGTTCGTGATGTTGCACCTGGTGAAGCGATTTATGTTGATTTCACAGGTCAGCTATTTACTAAGCAATGTGCAGATAACCCAAGCCTAACACCATGTATTTTTGAGTTCGTTTATTTTGCTCGTCCGGATTCATTCATTGATAAAATTTCAGTTTACAGTGCTCGTCTTGAGATGGGTAAAAAACTGGGTGAGCGCATCAAGAATGAATACCAAGAGTTGGACATTGACGTTGTTATTCCGATTCCTGAAACGTCGTGTGATATTGCTTTAGAAATCGCTCAAGCTATCGATAAGCCATATCGTCAAGGGTTTGTGAAGAACCGCTATGTTGGTCGTACTTTCATTATGCCAGGTCAGCAACAGCGTAAAAAGTCAGTACGTCGTAAACTGAATGCGATTCGTTCAGAGTTTAAAGATAAAAATGTACTATTAGTGGATGATTCGATTGTACGTGGCACAACCTCAGAGCAAATCATAGAAATGGCGCGTGATGCAGGAGCGAAGAAGGTCTACATGGTATCTGCCGCACCAGAAGTTCGTTTCCCGAATGTCTACGGTATTGATATGCCAAGTGCTAGTGAGCTTATTGCCCATGGACGTGATAACACGACGATCTGCAAAGCGATCGGTGCCGATGAGCTAATTTTCCAAACTATCGATGACTTAGTTACGGCAGTTGGCGCTGGTAATCCAGAGATAAAAGGCTTTGATGCCTCTGTCTTTAATGGTCAATATGTAACGGGTGATATCGATCAAAAATACCTCGATTTTCTCGACTCTTTACGCAGTGATGATGCCAAATTGCAGCGTGATATTCAGCAAGAACTCGTTAACTTAGAAATGCATAATGAAGGCGCTTAATTAGTCTGATTCATTAGCATGCGCTGAAATTCGCTTAGGTTAATAATGATAAAGCCTTCAAAGATGAAATGATCTATGGAGGCTTTTTTATGCTTGGCATCTGGGGTTAGATAAGCCAACTCGGTTTATTTATACGCGATGATGAAATCAATAAATAAACGCACTTTTTCCGGTAAGTGATCTTTGTGGTTGTATAACATGTACACATCACGAGAGTTAGCGCTCCAGTCCTCTAGGATTTGTACAAGTTTACCCTTATCAATTTGCTCACTGATCATCACGTCAGGCAATAGAGTGATCCCTAAACCCTCAGTACAAGCGTGGCGCACAACGTTGAGCGCATTGGCTTGAAAACGCCCTTTATCAGTATTGATCACAGCATCACCGTTTAAATTTGTCAGCTGCCATTTTAAGAGAGGGTGACCTTTAAGTAATGAGTGAGACGTTAATTCCTCAGCATGATTAGGGGTAGGGTTTGTCGCTAAATAATCAGGACTGGCAACAAGGATATCTTTAACGCTATTTATCTTACGAGCAATGAGACTTGAATCGCGTTGTGGTCCTACACGGAAAATGACATCCCATTCAGTTGGATCAAGTTGATCTGCTTGATTGGTCATGGTGAGTTCTAAATTAATATCAGGATATTGCACCATAAAAGCACTAAACATTGGCATCATCATGCGCTGGGTTAAATTGGAAGGTGCTGATATTTTTATTTTACCAGAAGCGCCACGGCACTCATCCGTTAATTCTTCTGTGGTAGAAGATAAACGCTGTAACAATGGTGAACACTCATTAAAGAACCGTTCCCCAGCTTCTGTCAGTGATAGCTTTCGAGCATGGCGATTCAATAGCCTGAGATTTAACGCATCTTCAAGCGCTTGTATGCGTCGAGTTATTGTTGCTACTGGAATCATCGTTTTGCGAGAGGTCGCAGTATAACTACCATTTTCGACAACTAGCCGAAAAAGATTTAAATCATCTAATTTCATAATAGAGTCACATTTTACCATTTGGTGTAGTGTATAGTATATTTACTACGTTTAGTCAGTGATATCAGAATTTAGTAGTGAATCGTAATGAAACTAAGTGCGTATTCATTGAAAATTACTACCGTAAATAAGTTGTAAAAGTAACATTAGCTAACTATTTTTGAGTAAGTATAGAGCGAAAATAACTATAAAAGTATTGTTACTTTACCATAAGTATTGTGAGGGAAAGCTTATGTACAACACTCACAGTCAGTCGGTGAGAAATTTGAAATTAGAAACGGCTAGGAAAAGATCCATTTTATTAGTGGATGATGATCCGATATTTCGAAACATGATTACGTCAGTATTAAGAGTTCAAGGCTATGACGTTATTGAAGCAGAGCACGGTTTAGACGGTCTGGCGAAATTACGCACATCAGATCCAGATATCGTACTGTGTGACTTATCTATGCCTGTACTCAACGGTATCGAGTTTGTCGAGGAGGCTAGCCTCCAGTACCCATATTTACCTTTGATTGTTGTGTCAGCCACAGAAGATATGTCACAGGTAGCAAAAGCATTGCGCTTAGGGATTAAAGATTTTCTTCCTAAGCCTATATCTGACTTTAACTATTTAGATTGTGCGATAAAAAATACTCTAAAAGAAGCAGAGCATCATCTTGCTGATCAACGAGATTTTTCAAGCCAATGGTTTAATGTCGAAGAGGGTGGTGAGTTACCAGAAGAACAAGAGTTACACTGGCATTTAGATTACTTACAAGACAATCCAGAGATGGCAAAAGAGCTCTTGTCTGCACTATTGCCTGAGAAAGAGGCCTATCAGGGTAGTTGGAAGTGCAGCTATCGTTTGTTGCAATCAGCGGATAATATGCCGATTGTTTTTGACTATTCATGGTTAATCAATGGTCAACTTGCCTTTTACCTTGTCGATTCAGCCTCTACAGTTGATGGCGATGGAACGGCGACAACCCTACTAATTCGAGCGTTATTTGATGACTATATCCGTAATCTAAAATACTTAACGCCAGATTTAAAACAGTTAGCGGAAGTGGTTGAGCGCGGTATAGACTGTTCGGATTCTGCAGTACCGATTGATGCATTATTTGGTGTGGCTGACTTTACCTCAGGTAGTGTCTCTATTTTGCCAGCAGGTTTAAAGTCAACTTGGTTAACTGCTGTGAAAAACCAGCATATTGCAGCAGGTTCACGATTAGGACAGCAGTGCATTAAAAACTTTATGACTCAAGAGTTGGATTTGCGTTCGGGAGGGCAAGTTATCATGAATCAAGTAGAGGGCTCTCGCTTTAGCCTTGAGATAACCAATACCACCCTTATCATTTAGCTATAACCCTTCTGTTTACTTCTAGCGGTGGTGTAAATACGTGCATCGCCGGTGTATCTAAAATTGAATCAAATTTATTATAATGTTAACTTCCTTTGTCTGGTGACTTCAACGTTGCTTACTGACTTGGTTCATTTGACTAACAGTTTGTAAGTTCGTGAGTTGGTGGTTGCTGAGAGCGAAGAAAATCACTAACATTACCCCTATCTTTACCTACTATAGTGTAGGTATTCAATTAAGCAGCAAGAATGCGGTTAGCTTGGCTATACTTGCGAAATGCTCAAAGTGCCTATTTATTTTCAACTGCCCGCAAAATGGGAGCACAGGAAAGTGATAGAGCCATCTAAGTAATTAATTATTATGACTACAGAAACTATCTCATTGATCAAATCAAGCATCAAAAGCATTCCAGATTACCCAAAGGCTGGTATCCTTTTTCGTGATGTTACCAGCTTAATGGAAGATCCAGCGGCTTACCGCGCTACGATTCAGTTGCTCGTTGAACAGTATAAAGACATGGGACTGAATAAAATTGTCGGTACAGAAGCACGTGGTTTTTTATTTGGTGCTCCTTTGGCTCTTGAGTTAGGTGTTGGTTTTGTTCCTGTTCGTAAGCCTGGCAAGCTACCACGCCCAACGATTGCTCAAGATTATGAATTAGAATACGGTACTGATACGTTAGAAATTCACACTGATGCGATTGAAGCGGGTGACAAAGTATTGATGGTTGATGACCTATTAGCGACCGGTGGTACAATTGAAGCAACCACGAAACTTATCCGCCAATTGGGTGGTGAGGTTGAACACGCTGCATTTGTGATTAATTTGCCAGAAATTGGTGGTGAAAAACGCTTACAAGCATTGGATTTAACTGTATACAGCATCTGTGAATTTGAAGGTCACTAATCCTGTGCTTTTTTCTCATTATTTGCTGGTTGGAATTTCTTTATGAGTTACCTTGCTTTAGCTCGAAAATGGCGACCAATAAAGTTTAATCAAGTCGTTGGTCAGGCACATGTTCTGACTGCGCTTGAGAATGCTTTAGGTCAAAATCGTTTACATCATGCTTATCTTTTTAGTGGCACTCGCGGGGTTGGTAAAACTTCGATTGGCCGCTTATTTGCAAAAGGTCTAAATTGCGAGACGGGCATTACCGCTACGCCTTGTGGTGAGTGTACGACTTGTCGAGAAATCGATGAGGGTCGCTTTGTTGATCTACTTGAAATCGATGCAGCCTCTAGAACCAAAGTTGAAGATACGCGTGAGTTATTAGACAACGTTCAATACAAGCCTGCTCGTGGCCGTTTTAAAGTCTATTTGATTGATGAAGTCCACATGCTTTCAAGGCACAGTTTTAATGCGTTATTGAAAACGCTTGAAGAGCCGCCAGAATATGTGAAGTTTTTATTAGCGACGACCGATCCTCAAAAACTGCCGGTGACGATCTTATCACGTTGCTTACAGTTTCATTTGAAGCCGATCAGTGTTGATGATATTCATCAGCAGCTTGAAGATATTTTAAAGCAAGAGCATATTTTAGCCGAAGCAAGAGCGTTAGGGATGATTTCTCACGCTGCTGATGGCAGTATGCGTGATGCGCTAAGTTTAACCGATCAGGCTATCGCTCTAGGTAATGGTGAAGTGAGGGCTGACCTGGTTTCTCATATGTTAGGTACGCTCGATACTGATCAAGCGATTCACCTATTAGAAGCGATTAGCAGTAAGCAGCCTCAAACTGCGATGGATAGTTTGCAGACACTTGCGCAAAATGGCGTTGAGTGGGATGGGTTGTTACAACAATTAGCCACTCAACTTCATCGCTTAGCTATGTATCAAGCGCTACCGGCAACACTGGATAAATCTCAACCAGATGCTGAAAAGATTGAGTTGTTGAGTACAGCGCTATCACCACAAGATATTCAGTTGTACTATCAAATTGTGTTAAAAGGCCGTAGTGATCTGGCACTATCTCCAACGGCACGCCTTGGCGTCGAGATGATAGTATTACGCATGATGGCTTTTCGCCCAGCAGTCAATGCTGGAGCGCAAGTGATTTCGGTTGAGCAAAGTGCTGCACAGCCTACGATGAATGTGAATAGTGTACCAGTTAACGCTCCAAGCCAGCCTCAGAGCGTAGCGACGACACCAGCGCCTGTAGAGCAAGCAAGAATACCTAGTCGCCAAGCGACACCACCAACGGCTCCTTCTTCGGCACCGCAGCAACAGGTTGCTCCAATGCCGCCTCAGTACGATGAAAGGAATGCACCACCTCCATCATACTCAGCAGCAGACTACCATGATAATGGTCAACCGCCTTACCAGAGTGAAGCCGCACCTGCTGCGCCATCTGAGAATAAACCTGCTACGCTAAATAGAAGCGCACCAGCATCTCCAGTGAGTGGTTTACGTCACCAACTGCGCTCGCAGCGTAATAGCTCAAGCCAAAGTGCTTCGGGTCAAGGCGCTTCACCTCAGGGTGGTAGTGCACCAAAAAAAGCTAATGCGGCATCTGCAAAAACGTCAGTTATTGAACGTGTTGCACAAAAGCACTCGGGTTCTGCGCCGGTGTCGCCAATGGCTTCTAATTCTGAAAAAGTCGATGCAGATGATGCTTATCGCTGGCGTCCCTCTCAACCTGTCGTAAAACAGGAAAAGAGTAACGAGTTGACACCAACGCAGATAAAACAAGCACTTGAGCATGTTAAGACACCAGAAATGGCGGAGATTTTGCTTCAAGAGTCGGTTAAGTCAGATGCATGGTCTGCGATGATAACGCAACTAAATACTGGTAAGTTAGTTGAGCAGTTAGCATTGAACTCAGTGTTTAAGCAAGATGGTAATGCCATTGAATTGATGCTGAGAACAGAGCACAAACACTTAAATACCGATAGAGCACAGAGTGATTTATTGGCCGCTTTAAACCACCATTTAGGTCAAGAATGTTATTTGACAGTGACCTTAGGTGAAGACGGTGAAACACCGCTAGAGTTGCGAGAAAAGATTTATCAAGGCAAGTTACAGTCAGCTTTCACTAGTTTGGAAAGTGACAGTAATGTTCAATTTTTAGAGCGTCGCTTTGCTGCGGTTTTAGACCGTGATAGTGTGCGTCCTATTTAATCGTAGAGTGAGGGTTGAATCATTGTTTTTCGCCCCCATTTATTTAAGAACAACCCAATAAAACCAGAGAGATTAACATGTTTGGTAAAGGCGGTATGGGCAACTTAATGAAGCAAGCCCAGCAAATGCAAGATCGTATGCAAAAACTTCAAGAAGAAATTGCAGCAATGGAAATCACTGGCGAGTCTGGTGCTGGCCTTGTAAAAGTGACCATCACAGGTAGTCACAGTGTTCGTCGTGTAGAAATCGATGAAAGCTTAATGGAAGATGACAAAGAGATGCTAGAAGACTTGATCGCAGCAGCGTTCAACGATGCTTCTCGTCGTGTTGAAGAAACTCAAAAAGAAAAAATGGGTTCAGTAACTGGCGGTATGCAATTACCACCAGGTATGAAAATGCCATTTTAAGAGTAGCTAAATAAATAATGCGTACTAGCCATATGCTGGAGCATTTGATGGAGGCCTTACGTTGTCTACCTGGGGTTGGCCCCAAGTCGGCGCAGCGTATGGTCTTTCATTTGTTACAGCGAGACAGAAAAGGTGGATTACAGTTAGCCGAAGCGCTATCTCAAGCAATGACTGATATCGGTCACTGTGTTGAATGTAGAACCTTTACTGAAGAAGAAACGTGTCACATCTGTACCAATCCAAAGCGCCAAGAAAATGGTCAATTATGTGTTGTAGAAAGCCCTGGAGATATTGCAGCGGTTGAAGCAACAGGTCAGTATTCTGGTCGTTACTTTGTGTTAATGGGGCACTTATCACCACTCGATGGTATTGGTCCTAGCGACATTGGCTTAGATGTATTAGATTTTCGCTTACAGCGTGGGGATGTTTCAGAGGTTATTCTGGCAACTAACCCAACGGTGGAGGGGGAAGCAACAGCACACTATATCGCCGAGCTATGTCATGCTCATGAGGTTAGTGTTAGCCGTATTGCTCATGGTGTGCCCGTGGGTGGCGAGCTAGAGTTTGTTGATGGGACGACGTTATCCCACTCATTATTAGGCCGTCAAAAGCTATAATCTTATTTTTTAAAGCCGTAATTACCTTGATGTGATTACGGCTTTTTTATTGATATTAAGTTAAACGCTCAAGCTCAATAATGTTATCAAGTGCCTGTTGATTACTGGTGCCACACACATCAGGGCAGGCTTTAAAGTCATGGCAAACCTGTGGGCGTTCAGGTTTACCAAATAGCTTACATAGGTTCTCTTCATTTAACTGGATACAACGTACCCCTGCAGGTTTACCTTTCTCCATACCCGGAATAGAAGAGGAGATACTTGGTGCGATGCAGCAAGCTCCGCAGTGTAGACGACAATCCATCAGAAAACCTCAATGACAATTTTTGGGCGGCGATCATACCAGAAATTGCGCCGATGGATAATAGAATCGAACGATTTTTCTGCTTGCACTTTGCCAGCGAGAACGGTATAAAACGCATCCATTTCATTAGCAAAGACGTAATCTTATGACCACTCAATTTTGGCAAGAAAAAGCACTCGAACAAATGACGGAACAAGAGTGGGAGTCGCTTTGTGATGGCTGTGGAAAATGCTGCCTGCATAAGTTAATGGATGAAGATAGTGATGATGTGTACTACACCAATGTCGCTTGTAGCCTACTGAATGATAAGACATGTTCATGTAAAGACTACCCAAATCGTTTTAAATCTGGTGAAGAGTGTCTAAAGCTAACGCGTGATAAAATTCATGAGTTTAATTGGCTACCAGAAACGTGTTCTTACCGTGTATTATCAGAAGGTAAGCCGCTACCAGAATGGCACCCGCTAATTACGGGCTCTAAATCTGAAATGCATGCTGCAGGTGAAAGTGTGCGTAATAAAGTGGTGTATGAGATTGATGTTATCGATTGGGAAGATCACATACTTAACCACCCAAATCGTTGATTTAAATGCAAAAAGGCTAGATCATGATTTTAATGATAAGATCATAGACTAGCCTTTTTTGTCTCTATTGGTTAATAAAGCAATTAATTTTTGCGATATACGCGCAGCATGAAATCAGCTTCACAGTCAAATGATTCACTTGCTGCTAATGTTGAACGGAATTCATCTGTCGCTTTCCATGCAAAAGGCGTCATCTGTAATAGGTCAACTGCGCTACTACCAGTCAGTGACATGGTGTAGTTGAGCTTTTCTTCATGCTCTAGTGTAAAACCTGCAATCTCTTCTGCTTCCTTAGGGTGAAGCCTTACACCATCATAAATCCCATCACGTAATTGATATAGGTGACGAGCTGCAGGTGTTACCGTAATCACGACACCATTGTCGCTAATACAGCGTTGTAACTCTTCTGCTTTACAAGGCGCATAGATACGTAAAATGCCATCTAGTGCATTATTAGCGAAGGGTAAGCGGTGACTTGATGCAACGCAAAATAAACTGCTAGGGTAGCGCTTTGCGGCGTATCGAATCGCAACTTTAGAGATGTCTAAGCCAAAGACTCGAGCTTGACTTGACTGTTCTGAGAGGTGCTGCGCCACTTGGTCAGTGTAATAACCTTCACCACACCCGATGTCCAGTAACTGATGTCCACTCTCTTTTAGGTACTGTTGGCAAAGTGCAGCTACAGCCTGACGCATAGGATCGTAGTGGTTGCCCTCTAAAAATCGACGTCTTGCCTGCATCATTTCTTTATTATCACCAGGATCTTTTGAGCGTTTGTGGTGAGCAGGCATTAGGTTAACGTAACCTTCTTTTGCGAGATCAAACTGATGATTATTGTTACATTGAAATGTACGATCATTCAATTGTAAAGCCTGATGACAAAGCGGACATTGGTAAGCCATAAAGATACCTTGCGATAAAAGTCGAGGAAATAGTTTGGCGCAAGTGTAACGACAATGAATCGATAATTCAAAAAAATAGGCAACCAATAAAATTAGTTACCTTATTTAGAGTATTGATTTTTGATAGGGCAACTACTTAGCGGATAAAACCGTAATTAATTGATGGCTTTCACCAGGCTGTAGAGTTTTACCAGATTCGATGCAAGGTGCATGTAGAGCTGATTCGACACATAACATCGTTTGATAGCCATTATTATCCATATCAGCCATCGCTTCTGCACCTTCAGCCCATGGGTTCCAAATAACGGCTGAGTTATGGCCTGCATTGGTAATCTGCAATGTGCGATTTAGTTGTTTATCTTTGACTTCAACCGTTGCTGCTGGCTGGGTGTAAACGCGATCCACAACTTGATTAATAGTCAGGGTTTCCTCACCGTTGCACGCTTTTCCTGATTGCAAATTATCAAGGTAAGCACTACCCATACCTGTTGTTTCAACATCAGCGATATTCGCGATATTAAGGTAAGTATGTAAAGCACCAGAAAAAGACCATGGCGTAGTATCGGTATTGGTCACTTCTAGCGTTACGGTTAACTGACTTGAAATTTCGATATTGAGTCGAGCTGCAAATTGATGAGGCCATAGAGCAAGGGTTTGTTCACTAGGGTTAAGTCCCAAGCTCACAATGACGCCATGATCATTTTCTTTATGCTCAAGAATTTCCCACTGGCTTGTGCGTGCAAAACCATGAGCGGGTGCCGCAATGCGACCAAACCATGGCCAACAGATAGGAATACCACCACGAAAAGCGGCTTTACCATCAAAGATTGCACTTTTGCTCATCCAGATCAGATCAGCTTGATCATTCGGCTTAAATGAAACCACGTGACCACCATGTAAGGAGATACCAGCGGTCGCTTTTTCATGAATGACACGAATGATTTTAACGCCATCTTTTTCAACAATGGTGACGTTATCTGAAAGTACCGCTAGGGCAGGGAGTAAATGTAAATCCATAAACACGTTCCTTTTACACAAATTTCAGATACAAAAAAGGCGACAATTAAGTCGCCTTTCATACTTAAAAGATTCAATAACCTTTTAAGCTAGCTTTCAAAGAAAGTCTAAACTAATGCTTACTTAGATACGTGAGCGATTAGGTCTAGAACTTTGTTTGAGTAACCGATTTCGTTGTCGTACCAAGATACAACTTTAACGAATTTGTCAGTTAGTGATAGACCAGCTTTAGCATCAAATACAGAAGTTTGAACTTCACCGATGAAATCTTGAGAAACAACAGCGTCTTCAGTGTAACCTAGAACGCCAGCCATTTCGTTTTCTGAAGCACGCTTCATTTCAGCACAGATTTCTTCGTATGTAGCAGCAGTTTTAAGGTTAACAGTTAAGTCAACAACAGAAACGTTAGCAGTTGGTACACGGAAAGCCATACCAGTTAGAAGACCGTTAAGAGCAGGAATTACTTTACCTACAGCTTTAGCAGCACCAGTTGAAGATGGGATGATGTTTTGAGAAGCACCACGGCCACCGCGCCAATCTTTAGCAGAAGGACCATCTACAGTTTTTTGAGTTGCTGTAGTAGCGTGAACTGTAGTCATAAGACCAGACTCGATACCGAACTTGTCGTTAAGTACTTTAGCCATAGGCGCTAGACAGTTAGTTGTACAAGAAGCGTTAGAAACGATATCTTGACCAGCGTACTCAGCGAAGTTTACACCGTTAACGAACATTGGAACATCGCCAGAAGGACCAGTAAGAACAACTTTCTTAGCACCAGCAGTGATGTGCTTACGTGCAGTCTCGTCAGTTAGGAAAAGACCAGTTGCTTCAGCTACAACGTCAACGTTGATAGCATCCCACTTTAGTTCTTCTGGGTTGCGTTCAGCAGTAACACGTACAGTCTTACCGTTAACGATTAGGTTACCACCTTCAACTTCAACAGTACCGTTGAAACGGCCGTGAGTTGAATCGTACTTAAGCATGTATGCCATGTACTCAACATCGATTAGATCGTTAATACCAACAACTTCGATGTCAGCACGTTCTTGTGCTGCGCGGAATACGAAACGGCCGATACGGCCAAAACCGTTAATACCTACTTTGATAGTCATTATGTTGCTCCACAACTTAATTTTTGATTAAAGATAACTGGTAGTAAAATTACAGAATCTATTACGCCTCTGCAATAGGTAATGCTTCTTAATTTGTTCAAAGTCAAAAAAAAGGATTATTTTTAATAACAATAGTCATTAAGTGCCTGTTATTTGAGCTTAGTTACCAAGAAAAGCGCACCATTATAGAGTGGTATCTCTTAAATGGTAAAATACTTTCTAATTTTACCGAGACAATATTACACAAAAATAAAGAATGTGCTACAAACATAGTGAAATGAAAAGTTTCTTGGCGTAATTTGTAAGTACATTGTTCGATAAGTGTTTGTGAAAGCGAGATAGATAAAAGTGGGGTATAGAAATGGCATCAGAACAAGATTGGTTAAAGAAACTTTCACAGGAAGAGTACCGAGTATGTCGGCAGCAAGGTACAGAAACTCCATTTTCTGGTAAACTTTTGTTTAATAAGGAAATTGGTGTTTATTCTTGTACCTGTTGCCAAGCGGAGTTATTTAGTTCTGATAATAAATATGATTCTGGTTGCGGTTGGCCAAGCTTTGATGCCCCGATTCATAACGAAGCAATTCGCTATTTAGAGGATGTAAGTCATGGCATGAAACGTATTGAAATTCGCTGTGCTGCATGTGACAGTCATCTTGGGCATGTTTTTCCTGATGGACCTAAAACCACGGGAGAAAGATTTTGTGTTAACTCTGTGTCGTTAGTTTTCAACAAATGAATGAAAATAAAGTAAAATTTGTTATTTTATTTCATCTTTTTGAAAAAGCTCTGGGCTAAATGTTCCTTTTTTTATCGAAACGGCCAGTGATGCCGCTAATTTATCCAGTCGCTCAAATTCCTCCTGTTTAAATGGAAAGAGCAAGGCTAAATGTTTTTTCGATGCGATAGAAACATCAAAATATTGACCAATCATTGTCCATAAATAGGCATCTTGATAACGCTTTAAGCTATGGTTTGTGCTGGCTAAGGCTTTTAAAGCTTGCGTATTGACCGGCATTTTTTGATCTAAGGCGATAGAGTTCATTAATAACTTGACCGATTTCTCAGGATCCCTCTTAGTATAATAGGTGGCCAAGGCGTATTGCAGTTCAGCAGTATTAAGCTCAGGGGTATTTTCTAATTGTAAAAAGCGACGCTGAGCTTGTTTGTCGCCAGTTTGAGTCCAAAGAAAATAGAGTGTTTCTGGTTCTGTTGAGGGTTCTAATTCTTTTTTAATACGATCTAAAGCGTTAATACTGTGCATGAGCGCACTGACTCGTTGCTTTTTCAGTTCAGCTTGATCGATTAGGGTAATTTGCGCGGCTAATTCTAAGCATTGACGATATTTAGACGTTAAATGATACTCTTGGATTTTATTTGCATCACTAGGCGTTTTTAATTCCTCATAGCGATGCCAAATTAGCTCTGTGCGATCGTGTCGGCATTGACCGTCATTTATGTTTAATCGATCACACTGTAGCTCTGCATTGTTTTCACACAGTTGATTCGTCGTTCTGTTCCCTTCTAGACACCCAGTTAAGCTTAAAGAAAGAAAGACAATGATAGAGGGAAGTTTACTATTTTTCATTATATTTAGGCAAGGATACCTCTTGCTTTAGCGGGAGGAGGAATTGCTTGCTCTCTCCATTTTTTGAATTAATGTTGTGGTTCGAGCTGAAACTCGAACAGCGTTTTTCTTAACGTTTGCACTAGCATGAACTCTCTCTCCTGTAATAGTTTCAAGCGCAAAGTAGCCTGAGCTTCGCTTGCCTTTTACAAAACCATTCCCTTGCGGAGTAGAGATGAAGTCATGCTTTTTAAATCCAAACAGCTTACCTACTGGCATCCGCTTTTCAGATCGTGATCCTTTAGTGAGCTGATAATCACCTTTTGATACATGCCTTTTAAAGAAAATAAAATCATTTTGCTTGGCGAGTTCACCATCTTCTAAGCAGATCGCAACCGCATCGTAAAAATGCTCTTTTGGTAAACCTAAAATCTGCTCACGCTTAAATTTAGTCTCGTAGCCGAACGTTTCTGTGAATTGCCATTCTTTCTTTAGTCGAGACTTAATTATGCCGATCTCGGTGGCATGTTTAGTACGGGACTTCTTCGCTTTTAATTCGAACTTTCCAGCATGTAAATCAGCATGACAAGTTTCACACAAGGTAATGAGATTGGTTGGTGTATCCGTTCCACCGTCCGTTCTAAATTGAATGTGATGAACGTGCAGTTTATTACTGTGCTTACCTTTACGCCCAGATTTACACTTATACCCATCTCGATGTAGCACGAACGCCTTTACGTTATAAAAATCTTTTTGTGCCCCATTTTGATAACCTTTGCCTTTTACTTCTGGGTTTGTGATCTTGTGAATATCGAAACTTGCTGTCTCAACTTTCCACTCACTTATTGGCATGATAGATTCAACAAAATTCCTTTCTCTCAGGTGAGACTCAAGCTTAGATTTTAAACTAGGCGCTAACCTTCCGGTCGCTCGCATTGATGCCCTGTTCGCCCATCGTGCAGGACGATAACGGCACTTGCGTCCACGCCTGTTTCTGCGGTACATCGCTCGCTGCTCCATTTTCTTGGATACATCTTGACGTAACGCTACTTGGCTTTGGTAAACTACTTTGCCGAGTCCGACAACGGCACACCCGACAGTTTTACTGCCCGTGTCCATACCTGCAACAAGCTTTTGCTTGTAGCCTGAACTACCGCCAATAAGCTTGATGGTGAAAGGTGTTCGCTTTACCACTTTTGCATCACCACGCTTGAGTAAAACTCTCGCTTTCTGCGGTTTGCATGGCATCAGTGGAACACCATTTTTGTTTAGTACAAACACGAACATTGCGTGTTTCTCCTTCGAGTTATGCGTATCTGAATGCTTGAGGCGCATTCAGAGCCCGACTTCCTCTCGATCAGATATAAAGGCTTTAGATGAGGTTGACTGGCTATAACGCTTTAAGCCTGTTTACAGTGCCTCGACAGAGCAACGGACTGAGGTGGCATCCGAGGGTGTCTATATCCTAAATATCGTTTAACTCACATAAAATCCTCAGTGAGTGATCTGGTCAACTTGGCTTTTACAAGCCCGCTCCTTTAGGTGCGGCGTAATTGACTATAATTTGGCTGTGACCTAATAGACTTATTTGTTAGGGAAATCTTGACTGATTGTAACAACCCGTTATGTTTTGTTCATTAACAATCACGTTTATTTAAGGTTTATTATGGATGCTGAAAAGTTGCTTGATGCAATAACACCAAAAGTTTATAAGCGCTTAGCCTATGCAGTAGAAACAGGGAAGTGGCCAGAAGGCACGGCATTATCTCAAGAGCAGCGTGATTCATGTATGCAAGCGGTTATGTTGTATCAATCAAAACATAATACAGAGGCACAGCACATGACCGTTGCTGCTGGAGGGGATATTAGTTTTAAATCCAAATCAGAACTTAAAAAGCAATTTACCTCTAACCAAGATGAGATTGTACGTCTTAAGCTAAAATAAAGCCACTTGGTAACTAAAAGTCACTGCCATCTTAATTGTTAGATTACAGTGACTTTTAAGTCATCGATACCAAGTTATACTAGTGGTATTTCTACTGTATAGCTTTAATCGCGTTATAGACTCATTTCACCACGTAACACTTGCTGCATTTGAGCTTTAATTTCGTCGTAGCTCAACTCTTGGCTTAATAAACAGTGCAGTTTAGCTAGAGCCGCTTCTGGTGTCATGTCAAAGCCACTAATTACACCCGCTTCAGCAAGTGCACAGCCTGTCGCATAGCCATCCATATTCACTTTACCAGCTAGGCATTGAGTTAAATTCACCACGATCACGCCACGATCTGCTGCCGCTTTTAAATGCCCCAATAACTCTGGGTTTTGTGGTGCATTACCAACGCCAAAGGTAAGTAGAATCATGGCGTTTACTGGTTGAAGTAATGTATTTCTAATCACTTCATGAGAAATACCAGGGTACATAGTGATCACACCAATAGGCTGTGGTGTGATGTTATGGACCTTAAATTCCCCTTCCGCTTGCTTATTCACTGTAATATTGCTGTTTACTTGAATATTGATCCCAGCCTCAAGCAGTGCAGGCATATTCGGTGAAGTGAAGGCACTAAAACCATCGGCATGTGATTTGGTGCTACGGTTACCACGCATCAACTGGTTATTAAAAAATAACGTGACTTCATTAATAGGGTAGTTTGCCGCAATATGCAGAGCATTTAAAAGATTCGCTTGACCATCTGAACGTAACTCAGCAAGAGGGATTTGTGAACCTGTAACAATGACAGGCTTGCTTAAGTTCTCAAACATAAATGACAGCGCAGACGCGGTATAAGCCATGGTATCAGTACCATGTAATATGACAAAGCCATCATACTTATCATAATTAGCTCGGATATCATCGGCTATTTGCTGCCAATCGAGTGGCGTCATATCAGAAGAGTCAATCAGAGGAGCATACTCATGAATCGTATAGTCAGGCATTTCAGGGCGATGGAATTCTGGCATTGCTGCTAATTGCTTTTCCATAAAACCAGCAATAGGAACATAGCCGTGTGCTGATTTTTGCATGCCAATCGTACCGCCAGTATAGGCGATGTAGATGTGTTTTTTTTCCATAGCGAGAAATCACTTAGTGTCATATTGGGAACAGGGGCGTGATTATAGCGAATTATACTGTAATAAAAAGAGGGGCTACTATGTTAGCAGCCCCTTTGCTTGTGATTTATTGTACTTGGCAGTTTAAACAGAAAGCGTAGCGCCCATAAGGATCATTAAAATGATCCAGTATTTGAGCATCTTGCATTAACTGTTGAGATATTGGCTGTAGATTTTGCGGAAGCAATGTTTGAATATTAAATCCAAAGGTTGCTTGTGCCTGTGCCATAAAATCTTGGAAAAACTGTTCAGTGATACTAAGAGGCTCTTTTACCCAGTAAAGGTTGTAAGCTTCTAGTTGGGCTAAGTTAGCCGCCAGTGAAATAGCATCATCGAAATCACCGACTTTATCAACTAAGCCTAATTGCAGAGCATCTTTACCTGTCCATACTCGACCTTGCGCAAGCTTATCGACATCATCAAGATTAATGCCGCGCTGTTCACTGACAAGGTTCGTGAAACGGCGATAGCCATGCTCAATACCAAGCTGGATAGCATCTGTTGCTCCTTCACTAAGACCAGAGGTAACACCTACCCCAGAGAAAGGAGATGTTCCGACACCGTCACTATAGATACCGTACTGGTTCAAGCCTTTTTCAAAAGTGGTCATGACACTAAATATGCCAATGGAGCCCGTCAACGTGGTTGGTTGAGCGACGATTTTATCGGCATTCATTGAAATCCAGTAACCACCAGATGCAGCAAGGCTAGACATTGAAACCACAACCGGTTTACCCGCGTCTTTTATTGCTTGAATTTCATTACGAATCACTTCAGAGGCAAAAGCACTACCGCCCGGGCTATCAACACGAACCACCACCGCTTTTATTTTGTCATCAGTACGTGCTTGACGTAATAAAGAGGCTGTTGTATCACCACCGACAGATCGGTTTGTTTTACTACCATCCATAATTGCGCCACTGGCAACAACAATAGCAATATCATCATTTGCTTCATCGAAATCAGGCTGCATTGTCATGCGATATTGGTAGTAATCGATATGGTTATAATTGCCTTTTTTATCGCTACCAAATACCTCGACTAACGCGTCACGTCTTTGTTGACGAGTTGCGAGTTCATCGACTAAGCCAAGATTTTTCGCCAATAAAGCGATATCACCATCAACGGCTTTCAACTCAGCTAAAAACTCATCCATGTTTGGGTTGAGAGTCTGTTGATCAATTTGGCGGTTACTCGCGACATCATCAACATAAGCACCCCAAAGTTGAGTTAACCAGCGAGTTGCTGACGCTTTTGCTTCATCGGACATATCATCACGCAAGAAAGGCTCAACCGCTGATTTGTACGTACCAACGCGGAAAATATGCGTATTGACGTTAATCTTTTCTAAGAAGGTTTTGTAATACATCGAATAAGCGCTATAGCCTTTAAGTAATACACCACCATCTGGCGCGAGATAAACTTTATTGGCAAAACTCGCAAGGTAATACTGACTCTGGTTATAGAAATCACCAGTGGCATAAATAGGTTTACCTGCGGCTTTAAATTCATTCAGAGCTTTAGAGATATAGCGTAATTTTGTGAGGTTGGTTTCTGGCATATTACGCAGAGCAAGAACAATACCTGAAATATTAGGGTCATCTTTAGCATGACGAATGGTCTCAACAATATTGAAAAGTACATTTTCTCTAGGCATATCTTTGCCAAAGAAGGAACCAGTAATTGAATCCATCGCATTAGGGTAGTTTGCTTGCTCGACAATCGGGCCGGATAGATTCAAAACAAGCGCCGACTCTTTTTCAACCATTGGCTGTGGAGATTCAGCATGGAAGTAAACAAAGTAGATCAGCCCGATTGCCAGTAAGAAGAATACATTGGCAATGGCAAGGCGAGTAAAGGTAATCAACTTCCAAATGCCTTTGAATACCATGCCTATAAAATAGAATAATTTTTTCATCATTAATTCACTGCGAAAGTTTCGTCAGTGCCCGTTATCGAGTTATGTAAACAAAAGTGTTCATTCCGTAACATTCTACGTCAATGTTAAGTCGTAAACCACTGACACAAGAGTAGCATTATTTGGAGTGGCTTATTATAAAATACACTTTTTTCATTATGTTAGTTTTGAGTCATTAAACATTCGCACGCTTTAGTGAGATGACGTGTGTTGCAAACTTGTAATCTGATATTTGATTTATTGTTGAATGAGTAATATCGTGGTCAGACCACAATAATAAAACTAAAAGTGATATTAGCCTATGTACCCACATCTATTAGAGCCGCTTGATCTTGGATTTACTCAGTTACGTAATCGTGTATTAATGGGATCAATGCATACGGGGTTAGAAGAAAATAAAGAGGGGTTGGGTAAGTTAGCTGCTTTTTATGCTGAGCGAGCAAAAGGTGGCGTTGGTCTTATAGTGACCGGTGGATTTTCTCCCAACTTGCGTGGTCGACTGCACCCTTTTTCCGCCGAATTTAGTAAGCCAAAGCATGCCAAAGCTCATCAAGTGGTTACCCAGGCAGTGCATAATGAAGGCGGTAAAATTGCATTACAAATTTTACATGCTGGACGCTATGCGATGCACCCATTTTCACAAAGTGCTTCGGGCATTAAAGCGCCAATAGCCAAGTTTACGCCTTCAGAAATGAGCCCGAGGCAGATCCGTAAAACCATTGATGCCTTCGCTTATAGCGCTGAACTTGCCCAACTTGCAGGCTATGATGGCGTTGAAATTATGGGCTCGGAAGGTTATTTAATTAATCAGTTTATTTGCAAACGAACCAATATGCGCTATGACGATTGGGGAGGCAGCTATAAAAAACGTATGCGCTTCCCATTGGAAATCGTTAAAGCCATTCGTCGTGCTGTTGGGCAAGATTTTATTTTAATCTTCCGCTTATCAATGCTGGATTTAGTTGAGCAAGGTAGCACATTTGAAGATGTGGTTTTATTAGCGCAAGAACTTGAAAAAGCCGGTGTCACTATTCTTAATACTGGTATCGGCTGGCATGAAGCGCGTATCCCAACGATTGCGACTCAAGTTCCACGTTCCGCTTTCACATGGGTGACAGAAAGAGTGAAACCTTATGTCTCCATTCCCGTTATCACCTGTAATCGTATTAATACACCGGAAGAGGCAGAAGATATTCTAAGTACTGGGCAAGCCGATATGGTATCCATGGCTCGACCTTTCTTAGCTGATCCCGAATTTGTCAAAAAAGCCGAGCAAGGAAGTCCGCAACTTATTAATACTTGTATTGGCTGTAATCAAGCATGTTTAGATAATGTATTCAAAGGTAAGCGTGCCACGTGCCTTGTTAACCCAAGAGCATGTTATGAAACGGAAATCGAAATAAAGCCTACCGATCATAAAAAACGTGTTGCGGTGATCGGTGCCGGTCCTGCTGGTCTCTCATGCGCAACAACCCTGGCAAGTCGCGGTCATGAGGTTGATTTATTAGAGCGCAATGATCGTATTGGCGGTCAATTTCGTCTTGCGATGCAAATTCCAGGTAAAGAGGAGTTTAGAGAAACCATTCGTTATTTTGCCAATCAAATTGATGTCACTGGTGTGAACTTAAAACTCGATACTGAAGCGACATTCGATATGCTAGCCGATTACGATGAGGTTGTAATGGCTTCTGGGGTTGAGCCTAGAAAAGTGAATATAACGGGTGTGGATAATCCAGAAAAGGTTGTTGACTATCAAACCTTAATTAAAGAAAAAACACCAGTAGGCGAGCGCATTGCAATTGTTGGTGCTGGTGGGATTGGTATTGATGTGGCAACTATGCTGACAGAGCCACAAGGTCACCACTTAGATGATTGGCTACATGAGTGGGGGATTGATAAAAATATTGAACACCCAGGTGGGCTATACCCTTTCCCAGAAACATTCAGTGATAAAACCGTTTGGGTCTTACAGCGTAAGTTAGGTCGAGTAGGTAAAGGACCTGGGAAAACCACGGGCTGGATCCACAAGCGTACTTTAGAAAAGCGAGGCGTGAATCTAATGGGTGGAGTGAGCTATGATAAAATTGATGATCAAGGTTTACACATCTCATTAAAAGGTAAGAAGCAGTTGCTTGAGGCAGACAAAGTGGTGATTTGTGCTGGTCAAATTCCAGTGCGCCCTTTTGAGTCTAAGTGGCAGGATCTTGGCGATAAATTGCATATTATTGGTGGAGCCGATGTCGCAGGGGAACTGGATGCCGTACGTGCTATTCGTCAAGGTTTAGAGTTGGGTATTAAGCTGTAGCACACTCCCTTATTAATAAATAACTGTATAAATAGCCAGTTTCCCTTGCTTTATAAAAGCCATATTAGATAATGTGGCTTTTATTTTCTCTACATGACTCTATTTTTATGTCTCGTTTGATTATTGCTGAAAAACCAAGTCTTGGTCGCGCTATTGCTGCTGCACTGCCTATGCCACAGAAAAAAGATCAGGGCTTTATACGTTGTGGTAATGGCGATGTCGTTACTTGGTGCATTGGTCACTTACTTGAGCAAGTTGAACCCGACGCTTATTCTGAGCGCTATAAAAAATGGAGCTTAGACGATTTACCTATCATTCCAGAGCAGTGGCAATTAAAACCGCGCTCAAGTTCAAGCAAACAACTCACCGTTATTCGTAAGTTATTAAAAGAAGCGACACACATTATTCATGCTGGCGATCCCGACCGAGAGGGGCAATTGCTGGTTGATGAGGTGATCGATTACTGCAAGGTAAGTAAGAAGAAAAAATCCACAATTGAACGTTTATTAATTAGTGATTTAAATTTGCCAGCAGTGAAACGGGCTTTAACTCAACTGCGTAGCAATCAAGAATTTATTCCTCTCTCTATTTCAGCGCTCGCTCGGTCACGTGCCGATTGGCTGTATGGCATGAACATGACGCGCGCTTATACTTTGCTAGGGCAGAGAGCGGGTTATCAAGGAGTTTTATCTGTAGGTCGAGTACAAACGCCGATATTGGGGTTAGTCGTAAGGCGTGATGAAGAGATAGAAAACTTTATCGCGAAAGATTACTTCACTTTAGATGCGCTTATTCCTTATCAGCATGATGATCAATCTTTTGATATTCGAGCTCGCTGGAAGCCAAGTGAAGCCTGTCAGCCTTGGCAAGATAGTGAAGGTCGAGTATTAAGTCGCAAACTGGTTGAGAATGTGGCGCAGCGTATTGCCAATCAACCTGCGAAAGTGATCGCTTCAGAGCAAAAGCAAACAAAACAAAATGCACCACTACCTTATTCGCTTTCTGCGCTGCAGATTGATGCTGCTCGTCGTTTTGGAATGAGTGCACAGCACGTTCTCGATGCTTGTCAGTCTTTGTATGAAAAACATAAATTAATTACTTATCCACGCTCTGATAGTCGTTATCTGCCAAAGGAGCATTACGCGCAGGCAAGGAGTGTTGTTGCTGCCATTGAAAATAATGCTCAACCGTTACAGTCCGCTGTCGCAGGGGCCGATCTCTCGCTGAAATCTAAAGCGTGGAATGATAAGAAAGTCGAAGCGCACCATGCCATTATCCCTACGCCTAAAAAGTCCGCGATGTCTGGTTTATCAAATGACGAATCGAATATCTACCAACAGATTGCTCGTCAGTATTTAATGCAGTTTTATCCGGCTGCTATTTATGCAGAAGCGAAGTTAGAGTTTGATATTGCTGGTGGCTGTTTTATTGCGAAAGGGCGTCAGTTAATCTCGCCAGGTTGGAAAGCGTTAACGGCAAGTAAGACAAAAAAAGAAGAAAATGGTGATGAGGTTGATACCGTGCCACCTTTAGTAAAAGGTAGTGAGTTGATTTGTCGTGAAGGGTTTATTCAAGATAAAAAAACCGAACCACCTAAATACTTTACCGAAGCTACATTACTGCAAGCAATGACAGGTATCAGCCGTTTTGTTGCTGATAAGGCGTTAAAAGCAATTCTAAAAGAAACTGATGGTCTTGGTACCGAGGCGACAAGGGCAGGCATTTTAGATACTTTGTTTAAACGTCAGTTATTAAAGCGTAATGGCAAGTCCATAATGAGTAGTGAAGCTGGGCGAGGGTTGATTCATGCACTGCCAGATGAATCAACTTATCCAGATATGACAGCACACTGGGAGCATCAGTTGCAAGGAATGGCGGAGCGAAATCAAGCTTATCAGCCTTTCATGCAGGCGTTAGAAACCAGTGTTGATGGTTTAATGCAGAAAGTAAAAACCGATCCGGTACCTGAGTCATTACGCCACTTGCCTAAGGTGGATCGTCCAAGCTTTAAGCGTAAGAAGCGCGCAGGTAAAAGCTCGCCGAGTCGCTTTAAAAAGAAAACCTAATTTTACGACTAAAACAGAAAAACACTCTATCCTAAATAGCATCGAAGACTATTTTTAGTGATAAGTTATGCGGCTTTTATATTGTCTGTTTTTCATTTTGTACAGTTACTCTAGCATTGCTCAGTCGTCTGAATTTACTGGTGTTGGCAGGCTTTTCATTAATAGTGGCAAGACCTGCACTGCGACATTAGTAAGTTCAAATACGGTTTTGACCGCAGCCCATTGTGTGTATAACCATAAAACCCAGCAATATATCTTACCGAAAAACATTACCTTTCAACCTTACAGCAAAAATCGAACTGCCAATAAAGTCGAGGCGATAACTTATACCGTTGGAATGAGGCATTTACCGCAAGGGGCGTTTACTCAAGATAAGTTGTATGGAGACTGGGCTTTAATAAGACTGAAAAAGCCATTGGGTTGCTCACTAGCACGCTTCAAGTTAGCGAAACAGAGTAGCAAAACCGTGCATCGTAAGTTAGTGGTCGCTAGCTATCAGCAGGGGAGTCAGAATCAATTGATTGTTGATGAATCTTGCCAATATGCACAAACTCCAACAAAAAATAGCATGCTGCGCTTTAAGAGCTGTGATCTCGTTCATGGCGCATCTGGTGCTGCTATCATGGCTGTTGAAAATGGCGAGTTAGTGATTGTTGGTACGATTTCAGCTGGGGCAAATGATAGTAAAGGGCGCTATCGAGTCTTTGCTGTTCCGAATGATTCTTTTCGCAAAAAGATACAGGAACTGAGTCAGGCGTGTTATTGATAATGACAAAGGCATAAACAAAACTCCCCTGCACAAAGGCAGAGGAGCAATCATAGTTGGAACTCAATATAGCTTAAAAAGTTAACGCTGAACTAGTGCAAAGTTACCTTCAAAGTCAACTTTTGCCCAGAATCGACCATCATATAAACCAACGATTAATTCTTCATTACAGCCTTTACCTTGCAGATCGCTTGGTAGTGTATTCATGTAAGCGCTGTTGTACTCTTGGCTACTTAGACACTGGTAATCACTGAGTAGTGGTTGCCATACATTTGAGCTATCAAGGTGAGCAAGAATCACTTGGTCAGCCTCTAAGCCAGCAGGTACAGCAAATTCAATAACGAAGTCATCAGCACGAAGGTTGCCATCACGTAAGTCACGATCTAGCTCCATGTTGCGAGTTTCATGCATACGGTTAGGTGATTTAGCGCGCATTAGAGCTGCATCAAGTGGCTGCTTATTTTGCACATCCAGACGAGTTGGATCACCGCCTTCAACGATTTGAGTGCCTGGGCGACCTTCATCATAAGTGATATCAAGCATGTAACCTACAGGGTTAGAATAAACACCAGTCTGGCCTTGAATGCCTGAAATATCTAACACTTCACTTAATGTATTTTGGTGTGCTGGTGACCAGTTTAAAGAGACCAGTTTTTTCATGTCAATCGTGTGTGGGAACCAGTAAACATCCGTCGTTAAACCAGCAAAGCCTGATGATAGCTCAAACCCTTTCGGGTGATTAAAGCCCATCATTTTTGTACCATCGACTTGGTAATCACGGTCAGATTGATTATCAGCACCTGAGGTGATCTCTGCCTGGTGTTTTAGGTATTTCGGTAGGTTATTACGATATAGTGGACCTTTAGATCCTGTCATGTAGTCAGCACCTTCCAACCCTTGGTCTACACGGTTATAAACGTTATTTTCGCCATCTAGTAGGCGAGCCATCGTACCTGAAGATGAGTAACAATCACTCATCTGATAATTAGTATCAATTAAGCCAGCTTCCACACTGACACTCGCAACACTGGTAGGGAAGATAACTTTATCACAGCGATCTTTCGTATTTGTGAAGCGGTCAAATAGTTTCCAGTCACCGCCGCCCGCAAGCCATTCAGCAGAGTCGGCCAAATCATCATAGTAAGCTTCATATTCAACAAGATCATCGGTAATAGTAATCCAAGATGCGTTGATTTGAACTTGATCAGGACGTAGTTCATCACGCGCGACCATTTCATCAGTCCACTCATCACGACGATTGTTAGCATCTAATGTACGACCTTGCATGGTGGTACGGAACATCACCCAGCTCTGAATTTGTTCGAACTCACCTTGACGTAGGTAGTAAGATTTTTCAGAAGCGTTACCGGCAACAATATGATGGAAAAAGTCGCTGTCAGCGTGGCTACCATTCTCTGCTAGGGTATCGGTATAAAGAACAGAACGGCTATATTGGTGATCGTGACCTGATAAGAAAATGACATCATGCTTCGCCATTAAGTCGGTCCACGGTTTAACAAACTCAGAGCCTAGCGTATCCGCTTGAGAGTGAGCAAATCCACCACGGTAAGGTCCAGCAAATGGTTGGTGAGATGAGATGATAACATGGTCAACAGAAGCATCACGACCTTCTACTTGATCTGTCACCCACTCAAGCATACCTGGTAATAATATCGTTGCTTCGGAGATATTAATCATTAGAGTGTTGCCTGATGTTGCGGCATAGGTGATAAACTCATAGTTATCATCACCAATCCCAAGTCCTCCATCAAAGTGGACGATGTTACCGTCAATTTGATCGATGAGCGGACTCATATAATCACGGAAGCGATCGCGACCGTTATTGTCACTATTGCGAGTTTCATGGTTCCCCATTAAAGGTAAAAAGACCATATCTTCATGACGACTTGCCAATCGTGTCCAATCTTCATACTCTGCAATTGAAGCTTCGTTGGTGACATCGCCGACAGCAATGACGTGTGTAATACCATTATCAGCATAAAAGTCTAGAATCCCCTCTAACTGATTCACCGATACCGCTTCACCACTGCCTTGGGTATCGGCAAGAATACCAATTCGCATATCATATTGACGTGGTTGATCACCTTCACGGTCGACAATGGTATTTTTATCATCATCTGAAGTGGAGAAACAACCTGTTAATAAGGATGCTGTTAGCATAGCTAGATATGTTTTCTTAAACATTTGTATTACTCATAATAAATTAAAGATGAGCGGCTAATTTAATCCTGATATGTGACAGATGGAAGTTGATCTGATTGCATAATTATTAATAACTTACACATTAATAGTTAGTGTGTATCACTTTGAATGGAACATTTAACAGATTAATATACCGCTATTGTCCGGGGGGAAGGTATATAGGAAAGGACAGTGTGAAGAAGAAACTATTACATAGCGACTTGAAACTGAATATGCAATAGCTTCTATTTATCGAATGAGTACTGGATTAGTTGTTGGTAGAATCAACAACCGTCAACTTAGCTTGAGATAATATTGATTCTAAATTTTCACGATAGTAGCGCTCAATATTGACATTTGGAGCCAGTTTTAAACCGGAAATAATGGACTCTAATTTATCTTTATCCCCTTCAGCTGCAAGTAATATCTCCTCACTCGATGCAGCGTAATGCTGAGATAGCTGGTGGACTAAACTGCGAGCTGCAACTAGTTGAGTGTTACGTTGCGCTTTTGCTTCTTCGAGCAATTGCTGCTTTTGCGCTGGAGCCGATTGAGCTCGGTCAAAAGCACGTTGAGCCGAGCGTGCTGGATCAAGGCGCTGTATGGTGACAGAGTTTACCGCAATACCAATATCTAACTCGGTTATCCCTTTTTCTAGCTTATCTCGCAATATATGTTGAGCTTGTGCTCGACCTGTTGTTAACAGAGGTTCAAAAGGTTGCGTTAGTAAGTAGTTAATCGTCTCTACTTTAGCGACCTGTTTTAGAAGACGTTCAGGTTCTGCTGATGAAAAGTAAAAGTCACCTGTATTATCAATCGTGTACTGTATATCAATACGTAAATTGACCAAATCACCAGAGAGCGTTGTGACTTCTGTTTGCAAGTATGCTGCTTGGTTTTCGCGTGAGAAATCAATGATCATCGATCTCAGCTCAGTCACCCCTAATATGGTAACTTGATCAATCGGCCATGGAAGGCGGTAGTGCAACCCAGGTAGTACTTGGTCATTTGAAACTTTACCTAAGCGGATCACAATCCCACGCTGTTCTGCACCAATTAAGTAAAACCCACTTAAAAGATAAAGTAGGGGGATTAAGCAAACTATCAATTTTAATGGTCGTCGGCAGTCAGAGAATGTTTGCCGAATGTCGTATTTAAGGCTCATTGTGTCGCCACCTCTGGCAGAGTCAGTAGTGGTCGGAAAATATCAGAATCAGCGGGTAAAATTAAACGACTATCATCATTAAACAGCATCTTATAGCTCTCTAGCGCCCTAACGAGTTTGTAGTAGTCTTGATGTTCCGTTAATGCTTCTGCAAAGTATTGCGCTGCTTGAGCTTCACTTTGACCAAGCATGCGTTGCCCATCTCGATGTGCTTTTGCCTGCATTTCTCTCACTTCACGCTCAGTTCTTGCTTGAATTTCAGCAGCCGCTTCCATACCTTCAGCATGGTATTGCTTAGCTAGGCGATCCCATTCAGAAGTCATACGATCATAAATAGCTTGCAGGTTCTGTACTGGGTAACCTAATTGCGCAGGACGAATAGAAATAATATCGATACCTAACTCTTGATGAGAAGTTAGATTTACTTTCTTTTCCACCTGAGTAAATATCTCTTCCAAAGCATTATCTTTTTCAGTTGGGCTAAAGATTTGATTTAGGTTTGTTGAAGCTAACATTGAACTAATTTGTCCATTAGCTAATGTGGTTAATCTTTGCTGCGCGACTTCAATGCTTCTTGCACTCAGTAAAAATTTAGTCGGATCAGTGACTCGCCATATAATAAACGGTTCCATGACGATGCTTCGGCGGTCACGTGTACCGTACTCAGTTGATTTAACCGATAAGCTTTGTAAACGGTTATCGATGCTAATGCTCGTCTGTATTGGGTCTGGAAGCTTAAGAACTGGACCGGCTTTATCAATCACTCGAATAGGTTTGCCAAATTGGCTAATAATAACAAATTCAGTTTCTTTGACTGGTAATATGCAAGTAAATAAGCCATAGCCGATCACGAGCGAGAAGATTGCCCATAAATATATTTTTTTCATTTTTCTATCCGTTAGTTAACTGAGGTTGTTAAATCCCATATACGTAAATCTTTGTTATCAATATCAGGATGTACAACCGAAAAGGCCTTTCCTCCTAAGCTCTCTAACACTGTGTTCCACCAAAGCTCAAAAGCATACGATTCTGGATTATCGATATAGGCTTGGGCTCGCTCTGTAGCTTGCAATACTTCACCATGAGCGGATAGGTGTCGCTCAGAACTCTCTGCTGCAATTTTGCCTAAACGTAGAGTTTGCTCAGCTCTTGCTATTGGTAAGTCATAAAGGCGGCTCGCAATGGATTGGTTGACCAAGTCTTGGCTTAACTGATAAGCATTAAGAACATTTCTATACTTTGAAACCAGAGTCGCAGGTGGTTGAATTCGATTAATATTCGTATTGAGTATTGTGATAGGTACGTTGGTTTGCTGTAAGCGCTTATTGAGCTCAGTATGTAAATTTTGACTGAGATTTAAACTAGACTCTTCATTGATATCTTCATATCTATTTTGAGCTATTTGTTGGCCAAGAATATTATTAGCAAATAGAGAAACAAGTGAGTCGGTGTCATTGATTTGTTGATAAGCCGCAACTGGATCATCAATGCGGTACATTACCGTAGCATCAACAAATAGGAGTGTCTCATCACCCGTAAGGACGTAGCTCGTATCGTCATTACGAGAATTTCTGCCTCTATTTTCTAGCCATAAATTAGCACCGACAGCACGAACTTGAGAAGCTGGTTTTGAGCCAACAGTAACTGAGCGTATATCTGATGTTATCAGCCGCTTAATGCTGCCTAATGGAGCTGGTAAGGCATAATGCAGCCCTGGTGCTAAGTGAGTTTCTATTGGATCGGAAAGGCGATATTTAATGCCAGTATAACCGATGGGAATAGTGGTTAGCCCAGTGCAAAAGTAACCAGCTACTAAGGTTGCAGATAAGTGGTAGCGTTTTTGCCAAAGGCTTGTCATGAAGCGCTTACAAGAACTTAAACCCACAGAGCTAAATGGTAAGTATCGAGTTAGCATCACCAGTATTTCACGTAGAGAAAGCTCTCTATACTCATCGCCTACAAATAATTGTCGTAAGCCCGAAAGGAGCAGTTGTGAACCCGATAGGATGATCATAATGACGATGATTAGCGCTACATAAGGATCGATATTAATCCCAATAGCCATACCAACTAATGAGCAAAGCACCGCAATTGAAGTATAAAGGTCGACTAAGCTATGGTGACCGTCAGCTTCTAAGGTTAACGTTCCTGTTTGTTGTCCAACCCATCGTTTTAGACGGGCAATAAAAAGAAGGCAGGAAATGATGACCAGCATACCTGGAATTGCGATCCAAATATTCTTAACATCAATACTGTTTTGACCAAGTTGCTCTCGACTTTGGGCCAATATTTCGAAAGGTAGGTAGAGAATGAGAAGCGCTACAGCGATTGCGATTGCTGAATCTAAGTATCGAGCTCGAACCTCACCTTTTTCTGTTCCTTTTTTTTCTTGGTGGATCCTAAATAGAATCCCAATCATTAATGCGACAGAGACCATTAAATCAGTAACTGAGTGAAATGCATCAGCAAGCAGAGCTAAACTGGCTGTGATTGAAGCAAGGCTGATGCGAAGGATTGTGAGAAAGAGATCTACACCTATTGCAAAAGCGGAAGTTTGTATACGCCTATCTAATGCCATTTTCTATATTGGGTTAGTGATTTAGACGGTGAACTCTACAGTGCTTGTATGAATCTTTTCTGACAGGCTTTTTATGGTTTGTTGACAGTTCTAACGTTCGGTTTTTGCTATTATTGATGGGATGGATGAAGTAAAACTAGTTGTATAGAGAATAGATATAAGAAGCGGTAAATTAAATCAATGACTACTACTTAATTAAAGCCATTGGTTAAGTGATAAAGATAATTAAAAGAAAGATGCAAAAAAGCCGCTGATAAATCAGCGGCTTCTTAGAATGTGGTGGAGGGATAGGGATTTGAACCCTAGAACCGCTATTAACGGTTGCCGGTTTTCAAGACCGGTGCTTTCGACCACTCAGCCATCCCTCCGAACGCGGTGAATAATATAAGGATAGAGAAAACTTGTAAACCCCTAAATGATTCAAGTGATTACTTTTTGGGCTGAAATGGCAAAAAAAGTGTTATTTATACTGTTTTTCTTATTTATCGATAAAAAAAGAGGAAGCATAGTGCTTCCTCTGGTAATTCTAATTACATGACTTAATGAGCTATTTACTCATCTTTAATGTAAAAACGCTGCAATTCAGTCAAGCCTTGCATCAAAACAGGTAACTTAGGATTACGGTCTTTTAAGCGCTTATAATCATGATCATAAAGCTTATAGTTGCCAAACTTATCAATCACGGTTGTTTCTTTGGTCGTGATTAAAGCTAATTCGCGATTATCACCAGCAAACACCCATTTACGTCGACGTTCATCAAATAAATTTTTGCCACTGCTGTAGTTAGACGCTTTCGATGAAACACCAAGCATATCTTGCAATAAAGTCACGGATAAATCCAAATGGCTCGATTGATGCTTATAGGTCGCTGGCTGTTTACCTGGCCAGTGAATAATCATTGGTACCTGAAGTTGGTAATGGCTGTAATTGGTATTAGAACCCCAACTGTTGGTTTTAGTCTCATTAAATTCAGAACCATGGTTAGAAGTTACAACTACTATAGTTTTATCAAGCAGTTCAAGTTCGATGAGGTGCTGATAGAGATTTTGCAGTTCAAGATCAGCAGCATTAACCGATGATAAGTAACTCTCTTTTAAACGCTCACTGGCTGTTTTAGATGTGCTCTTATCAGAGTAATCATTATAGTGATCAACCGTTGTTAAGGCTAAGAAGCTAAACCAAGGAGAGGTACCTTCATTTTTGACCCACTGTGACCACTGTTCAATAGCCTGCTTGTCATCAAATGATGATGCGGTATCACGGTCAAGTTCTGACAGTTCATGCCTAAAAATGATTTCATCATACAAGTTATCATCGAAGTTATCGCCACTAAACAGACCCACATTGTAATCATTATCTTTAAGTAAGGATAAAAATAGCGGGGCAGTTCCTTGTGACTTCATGCTATTGGCATAACTGCTAGGTAAACCATAAAACAAGCCAAACATACCCAGCATATTATTGCTTGAACTGTAATGCTGAGTGAAATAAGAATTATCTTGAGCGAATTGATAAGTATGAGGCATAACCGATTCAGTCATGCTATCGGCTCGCCAATTATTGACATTAACGATCAAAATATTTAAGTCACTACTTCTGCGACTAAACTCAATCGGCTCGAGTGGATAAAGGACTAAGTCTTGACTGCCAGCATTCGCTTCTAAGCGGCGGCGATATTCATCTCTGTCAAGAAGCCCATGTTTTTCCATAAAGCTTTTCGCCGTCATTGGGTAAGAAAGCGGGAAGTTAGACTTTTGGTTCGTAACAGGGTTATAGAAGTAAGCATCTGACCACATGTAGATAAGGTGGCTAGACATAAAGCTTAAGAAAAACACGGCAGCTAATGGTCGACCAACGTGTTTATGAGAAAGTTTTCTTTGTTTACGCCACACCCACTCAGATAAAGCGAGCTGTGCTAGAAACAAAATAGGCATGACTACAAAGAGATACTGTAAATCAGCGCTTAAAGTATTTTTCTCATCACCAAATAATAACTCCCAAACGACAGGGGTAAGGTGAAGGTTAATACTTTGATAAGCTTGAGTATCAATCAGTAGAACGGTTAAGCCAACCGTAGCAAAACATACTGCGACTAAACGCAGGAGTTTCCTAGAAGGCAATATGAATGTTAATGGGAATAAAACTAAAAGGTAGAGAACAAAAACCAAAAAGCCAAAGTGACCAACCCAAGATAAAGCTAAATAAAGCTGTCCTAGTAAAGATTCAGGCCAAGGTGACTCGGTAATGTAGCGTGTGCCAATTAACATGGCGGCAATGATGTTGAAAAAAGCAAACCAATGCCCCCAGCCAACTAATCGTGAAACACGCTCGCTGTATGTATTTTCGCTATCTACCATTTAAGTATTCTATATCCGTATATTAGTGAGGTTTCTTATCATCAAGTGATGAGATAAGTGCCTGCGCAAATTTTTCAGCAATTGCAGTACGCTGTGAAGCGGCTACATTTTGGTTTAAAACATTGGTTGCTATGTTGCCAGCAATCATAAGCGAAAGCTCAGGGCTTGCTTTGTGTTTTGCTAGTACGGCAGCAATCTCTGCTAGGATGTTTTCAACTTGTTCGTCGCTGTATTTAGATGTAATCGGCATAAAGACTCTAATAATGATAGTAAAAGCGGCTTATAATAACCTACTATTCACTACAACTGAAACCAGAAGATAATATTTCCTATGAGCCTTCAACTTTCTAATGTTATTTTACATCAACTGCGTAAGAACGATCAGGATGAACTGAGCGTCCATTATCGCACAGAATCATTACCAAATGATGCAGCAACTGAAAAATTAGTTGCTGAATTACATAGGGTTTTCAATTCCAAAGCAGGAAAGGGCTTTGGTTCATTTAAATCTGACAGCGATTTTCAACTTTGGTTGCAAGAATTGCGTCGTGGCGAACGTGATTTTTACGATTTTTCACAACAAAGTGGTTTGCGCCTAAAAGATGAGCTGTCAAAGTACCCATTTGCGGAAGAAGGGACTCTGATCCTTGCTGAATATCAGTCTTTGGCGACCGATTATTTATTTATTGGCTTGCTCCCGTCATACGAAAGTTTAAAGGTGACGGAAGGGTTAGAGATCAGTGCAACAGACTACTTAGATCTTGCCAAGATGGATATTGTTGCTCGCATTGATTTAACCAGCTATGAGACAGATAAAGAATCGAATCGCTACTTAACCTATATCAAAGGGCGAGTTGGGCGTAAAGTTGCCGATTTCTTTTTGGATTTTCTGCAAGCTGAAGTTGGACTCGATACGAAAAAGCAAAACCTTGTTTTAATGCAAGCTGTGGAAGATTTTGTTTCTGATTCAAAGTTAGAGAAAGAAGAAGCGGTCGGTTATAAAAAGCAAGTCTATGATTACTGTAATGAGCAGCTAAAAGCCGGTGAAGAAGTTGAGGTTCGTGAACTGTCTAACGAGCTATCTCCAAGCTCTGACGGGACCAGTTTCTTAGAGTACACGAAAGCACAAGGCTATGAATTAGAAGAAAGCTTCCCTGCTGATCGTACTACCATGCGTAAGCTGACTAAGTTTGTTGGTGCTGGTGGTGGCTTAAATGTTAGCTTTGATAGTCTATTATTAGGTGAGCGTGTTTTTTACGATCCAGAGACGGATACACTAACCATTAAAGGTACGCCACCTAACTTACGCGATCAGTTAACACGTAATAACGACTGATCCTTGACTCAAGCAAAGTGAAACAAGGATGGACACTTTGCTCTAGGTTCTATAATGACAATGCATTATTAATATATGGATGATATTTATGCGTAAAGGCTTGGCAAAGAAAACAGCAGTTAAAGGGCTTTGTGGGATAGCTGTTTTTTGGCTCTTCTGTAGCTTGTTATTGTTGATTTTAAGCCAAGCTTTATCTAGCAATTTAAGCAATATAAAAGCGCTAAGAGGAAGTGTTGTTGACTTCCGCAGTACGATTCACTTTACTCAACCCATTAGAACTTCACAGTTTGCGGTATTAAAAAATGATACTGAAAATATTCACTATTTACGCTATAAGCTAGAGCAAGATTTTCGCTCAACCCCTTTTCAGCCAGATATTCATCAATTACTTTATCTCACCGAGTTATTTTTAGAAAACTCTAACCAGTTCATGTCGATAGAAGAGCAAGTCTCTGGTTTTATCTACCAACTAAAAAGTGCTCGTTTGGCAGACAATACTTCGCAACAAGCTCGACGACTTTATTATCAACTTGCAACTTGTGTATTTGAAACTTTATATACCCCAAGCTCGTCAAAGGTGGTGCATTACCGAGAGTTTGACCGCATTTTAACCGCTTCTCAATCCTTAAATGACGATGATGCGATAGGGGTTCAAAAGCGCCTTGCAGAAGCTACGAGAGTATTAAGTGATTATGCGCAGGTCAACTACCTCGTTGAGCAGTTAGTTGATCATGATTTATATGCTGAAATTGCTAAAATAGATACTGAATTTGCCCGTTATCAACAATATTACCTATGGATAGCTCTTGCTGTGAGTTTGCTTGCTTTAGCCAGTTCGTCGTTACTTGTTATTAAAATAACGAGGCTTGATGATTTAGCCGATGATAAAGGCACTGTTACCATCAAGCAACAAAGTGGGAGCAAAGCGCAGCATCAGGTCGAACAAACAAATCGATCCGACAGCCAAAGTGGCAGCACTTTTAAACCTGAAGCAGTAAGTTCAGTGATTGAAGAGTCTCAAGCTTTAACTGAGGACATTGAATTAACTCAATCAGTAGAAACGGCATTAAGCACGGAAGTAGTAGAGACGAGTAACACCAGTCAAGATAGTGTTGTTGAGGCAAGTAGCGACGCATTAAAAGCAACAATTTTAGATACCGACTATATGTTGGAAACTTTTGACAATGATGCAGAAGCTGTCAACATGTTATTGGGTATTTTTATTCAAGATCATACAAATGATCATATTGCGTTACAACAGCAATTAGATGAGAAAGACGTTGAAACAGCGCAACGCACTGCACATAGCTTAAAAGGAGTTTCGAGTACGTTAGGGGCTGAACAATTGAAGTTAACAGCTTCAGATATTGAAATAACACTGAAAAATGGTCAGCCAGTGACAGCAGAGCAAATCTCGTGTTTAGCGGATGATTTAGCCAAGACAATGGATGCCGTGAAAGTGTATTTAGCAAAAAAGTAGTAATTTTATAACAGTGACCAAATAGTTGAGTTGATTATCAGTAAATAAAGTAAAATGCCATCTCGCCATTTTATTTTCTAATTATTAACGAGGTCATTTGTTATGCGTATTTGTTGCGCTCTACTTTTAGGGCTGTGTATAACGGTTCTTTCTGGTTGCTCATTACTTGAAGTTAAGATTGATAGCCAAACCACCCCCTTAACCCAGCAAGAGCTGAATACTCGCTTGATGACTCGTGAATATGCTCAACGTTTTTTTACTCAAATAGAGCAAACGGCTGACGATATTTCAAGTCAATATGCTACAAATGATCAATCGAATCAATCTTTAGTCTTGTTATGGAAGATTAATGCTGAAGAGGGGTTACAAAATGCAGCCTATCAAGCTTCACCAATGGCTGCGCTTATTGATACATGGGTTTTTACTCGACAAATGGTTGATTATTTCTCGCAAGGTAAAGGAGAGCATTTATTTCTTGATGTGAATGTACCTCATCACTCTTTTGCTCAATCAGTTTCGGCTCAGTTGCTGATGGATATTGACCAACTAGCCAGTGCGTTACTATCAAAGTCGGTCTATCTTGAAACTCAACATTTTGTTCAGCAGTTTACCCAAGAGCATATCTTTACCGATATTACCTTCCATCGAACTCCTGCTTACCGAGCTTGGCTAAAATATCGTAATATAAATGAAGCAGATGTTGCTTCTTCGTTAGGTACAATGCCAGAGGCGATGGGTGATGTATCGGATAGATTAAGTCTAGTATCAGAACAAACACCAAAATTAATGACGTGGAAAGCACAATTAATTGCTCTCAATAGTACGGTTAGCGGTGAAGATTTGACTCGAACGATGCAAAGCTTTCGTGATAGTTCGGAGTTCTTCCAAGATTTTGTTGAAAATAATCCTCAATATATGCAAGTTCTCGCTCAAAATATGGCGATAGAACTTCAGCCCTTACTAAATGATTTAGATATCAAAACCGATGATAAGATTGCAAAGTTAACGATAGAGCGTGAGGCATTAGAAGTTATGGTTGCACGTGAACGCCAAGCATTAATTAACATGGTAGAGAAGGAGCGTTTAGCTATTGCTGATATCGTGACTCAGCAGAGAACTGAGTTGGTTAACGATCTTGATCAAGCTTCACAAAATATGATTGCTTTGGCAGTCGATAAACTAATCCAACTCATTAAAAGCACGATTATTTACTTTATTTTATTTATCTTAGTTATTTTCTTTGCCCCTTTAGGTTTAGGTTATGCATTAGGTAAACGAGCGAAAAAAGGTCAGGAATTGTAACGTTAAGACATTGGCATACATTTAGGGTGATTTTGAGAGTAAAAATGGAATATTTCATTGTGACAAATGACGATTTATCAAGGTAATGAAAAAAATAGCTATTTATGCCAATTAATACTTGAGATTTTAGGCTGAAAAACTAACTATGGATAAATACATTTTTAGTGAATACATGGAGAGTGATTTGTGATGAAAGTAGGTCTAGTTGGTTGGCGTGGCATGGTTGGCTCTGTTCTTATGCAACGTATGGTTGAAGAGAAAGATTTTGACCTAATTGAACCGGTATTTTTTAGCACTTCTCAAATTGGCATTCCAGCGCCTAGCTTAGGCAAAGAAGCTGGTCTGTTGCAGGATGCATTTGATATTGATAGCTTAAAACAGCTTGATGCCATTATTACCTGCCAAGGTGGTGGTTATACGGAGAAAGTTTATCCGGCACTACGTCAAGCGGGTTGGAAAGGCTATTGGATTGATGCAGCTTCGACTTTGCGTATGGATGCTGATTCTATTATTACTCTCGATCCTGTTAACTTGGCTCAAATTCAGCAAGGCATTCATTCAGGAACCAATACCTTTGTAGGCGGTAACTGTACAGTCAGCCTGATGCTAATGGCATTAGGTGGTTTGTATGAGAAGGGTATGATTGAGTGGATGAGCGCAATGACCTATCAAGCTGCTTCAGGTGCTGGTGCGAAGAATATGCGCGAGCTGATCTCTCAAATGGGTGTGGTTAACGACAGTGTGAGTTCTGAGTTGGCTAATCCATCAAGCTCTATTTTAGATATTGATCGTAAAGTCGCAGAAACGCTTCGCTCATCATCATTCCCTACCGATCAATTTGGTGTACCGCTAGCGGGATCATTAATTCCTTGGATTGATGTGAAACGTGAAAATGGTCAGAGTAAAGAAGAGTGGAAAGCTGGGGTTGAAGCGAACAAGATCCTTGGCTTAGATGGTGCTCCAATCCCTATCGATGGTACTTGTGTACGTATCGGTGCCATGCGCTGCCATGCGCAGGCGTTGACGATTAAACTTAAGCAAGATGTGCCAATGGATGAGATTGAAGAGATTATCGCAACGCACAATGAGTGGGTAAAGGTTATTCCTAATGAGCGTGATATTACTGCTCAAGAGCTAACACCAGCGAAAGTAACAGGCACAATGTCCGTTCCTGTTGGACGTTTGCGTAAAATGTCGATGGGTAATGATTTCCTCAATGCCTTTACTGTTGGTGACCAACTGCTATGGGGTGCTGCGGAACCTCTACGTCGTACATTGCGTATTATCTTAGCTGAGAAAGCATAATACACGCTTAATTAGCGACAACAAATGATGCAAATAGAGCTGGTTCATTCACTTTCTTATTAGAAAGAGGTTGAACTGGCTCTTTTTATTTGTGCTCTTTTTCGACCACACGCTGATCTGGGTGGGCGAGTTCGCTGCCACAAAATTTGCAATACAACGCATCACTTTCATGACCTGCTTTTGAACAATTAGGGCATTTTACCAGTTGCTTATGCATGGTCATCTGCTGATTTAACTCTGAAGTAATGATCCCAGTGGGAACAGCGAGAATCGAGTAGCCTAATAGCATCGTTAGCGCTGCAATCCCTTGCCCTAGAGGAGTTTGTGGGGTGAGATCACCATAGCCAACCGTTGTAATCGTCACAATCGCCCAGTAAATGCTTTGCGGTATACTCGTGAAGCCATTATCAGGTCCTTCAATCACAAAGACTAATGATCCAAAGAGTAAAACAAGCACGCCAACATTAATAAAAAAGATAAATATTTTACGGCGAGATGATAATAAAGAGCGTAATAATAAATTGGAATCTTGTAGGTAGCGAACGAGTTTCAATACTCTAAAGATCCGCATCACTCGTAATGCACGAATAATACCCATATAAGAAGCAGCAGGAAAGAAGAAGGCGAGGTAGGTTGGCAGTATTGCGAGTAAATCGACAATGCCATAAAAACTTTTCACATAAGAGGTTGGTCTGGGTGAACAGTAAAGCCTTGCTAGGTATTCAATCGTAAATAATAGAGTAAAGCCGTATTCTAAATAGGTAAGCAATGATTGCCATTCAGCTTTTACACTAGGAATCGAGTCAAGGGTTAGTACAATTAAAGAAGCAAGAATAGAAATGATTAAGGCAATATCAAAAATTCGCCCAGCTTTGGTGTGAGTGCCAAAAATAATGATATAGAGGCGGTGTTTCAATGAGTCTTCAGTCATCGGCATGCTTAAAAATGGATTATGATGTGATTTTAACAAAACCACATCATATTAGTAACGTTATTATCCAGCTAACCCAGGAAATAAGCTACGCAGACCACTGGCAATAAATTCAATACCTAAAGCGCCAAGGATCAGACCCATGATACGGGTGATGATGTTGATCCCTGTTTGACCAAGAAAACGAACAATCAAAGGTGCAGAGCGAAATAGCAGCCAGCCACATAATGCAAAAGCGACAATACTAATGATTATACCGACAGTATCTCCGATCGTTGGGTAACGAGAACCATAGACGATGGTTGAGCTGATTGCACCCGGTCCAGCCATTAAAGGCATAGCCAGTGGTACTACGCCGATTTGCTCTCGGCTGACATATTCAGATTTTTCTTGTTTGTTTTGTTTCACCTCACCTAATTTACCATTCATCATAGAAAATGCGATGCTTAGTAAAAGTAGCCCACCTGCGACTCTAAATGAATCAAGAGAGATGCTAAACATATCGAGTAGTATTTGTCCCATAAGTAAAGAGACGATCAAAATAACGGCAACGGCAAAGTTAGCTGTTGCTGCTGTTTTATTTTTGTCTTCTGGGGACATATTAGCCGTCAATGACACAAAAACAGGCATGATACCAATCGGGTTAACCGTTGCGACAAGCCCTAAAAAAAATTGTAGAAAGATAGTGATTTCAAATGTGTTCATCGCAGACTTTATCCATTTTTGCTGAATTAATGAGTAGGAAATTAACCAACGTGCAATCGCCATGGTATTTAGAGGCGTAATGTAAAACAGTTCTGTCAAAATCGCGAATGAAAAAAATTAACGAATAGAAGACGTTTAAGATAGAAAAACTAATTCAATATGCCAAATGTGATATTTTTGTATTATGTATTACAAATAAGCGTTGTAAGTTTGTTGTTTCAAAATGAATGTTATCTGGATCTCATTTTTTATATACAAGGCAGAATTTATAAAAAAATTGATGTACAAAACAATAATCAAGTAGCACGATTTTTCCGATGAACATGTAATTTTATGTCTGTAAGTGAAATTTATTTACAGTTTGTGTGATTTTCTTTGTATTTTGTGTTTTTTCTATATTTTTGTTTTTTTGTTTTTGTTGTTTATTTTCAGTGCTTTATGGTTTTTTGTGATTGATGGCTACCTCTAAGTGGGTAATTTTTTTTTCATAACTGATCTGAGTCAATTTATTTCATACCTTGAAATATTATACTCACTATCGAAAGCTATTTAGTAAGAATCACTATTTAGATAAGCTTCTGGGTATTTGAGCTTTGTAGTGGGTTTGTTAAAAAGTTTTTAATTTATTTATTTTAGGAGTTCCATTATGCCTGTAACTAACTTAGCTGAACTAGATGCTCTCGTAGCACGCGTTAAAGCAGCACAAGAAGAGTTCTCGACTTTTTCTCAAGAAAAAGTCGATGCTATCTTTCGTGCAGCATCTCTAGCAGCCAACCAAGCTCGTATCCCTCTAGCGCAACAAGCGGTAGCAGAGTCTGGAATGGGTATTGTTGAAGATAAGGTAATCAAAAACCACTTTGCTTCAGAATTTATCTACAACAAATACAAAGATGAAAAAACGTGTGGCATTCTTGAAGAAAATGAAGAATTCGGCACGATGACTATCGCTGAACCTGTTGGTATCATTTGTGGTATCGTTCCAACAACGAACCCTACATCAACAGCGATCTTTAAGTCTCTTATTTCACTTAAAACTCGTAACGGTATTATTTTCTCGCCACACCCACGTGCTAAAAACTCAACGAACGATGCCGCTAAACTGGTTCTTGATGCAGCAGTAGCTGCGGGTGCACCAAAAGACATCATCGGTTGGATCGACCAACCATCTGTAGAGCTTTCTAACGCACTTATGAAACACGATGGTATTGCTCTTATCCTTGCAACTGGTGGTCCAGGCATGGTTAAAGCTGCATACTCTTCAGGTAAGCCAGCTATCGGTGTTGGTGCAGGTAACGTTCCTGTTGTTATCGATGAAACAGCGGATATCAAGCGTGCTGTTGCTTCTGTTCTTATGTCTAAAACATTCGATAACGGTGTAGTTTGTGCTTCTGAGCAAGCAGTCATCGTTATGGATGAGGTTTACGACGAAGTTAAAGAGCGTTTCGCTTCTCATAAAGGTTATGTTTTATCTAAATCTGAAGCAGATAAAGTACGTAAAGTGCTGCTAATTGATGGTGCACTAAACGCGAAAATCGTTGGTCAACCAGCTCCAGCTATCGCTGAAATGGCAGGCGTTAAAGTTCCTGCTGATACTAAGATCCTAGTTGGTGAAGGCCTTGGTGAAGTTTCTTACGATGATGAATTTGCTCATGAGAAACTATCTCCAACACTAGGTATGTTCCGTGCATCTTCATTTGAAAATGCCGTAGAACAAGCCGTTAAAATGGTTGAAATTGGTGGTATCGGTCACACATCTGGTCTATACACAAACCAAGACGTAAATGCAGATCGTATTCGTTACTTCGGTGACAAAATGAAGACGGCACGTATCCTTGTAAACATCCCAACGACTCACGGTGGTATCGGTGATCTTTACAACTTTAACGTTGCACCTTCTCTAACTCTTGGTTGTGGTTCATGGGGTGGTAACTCTATCTCTGAGAACGTAGGTCCTAAGCACCTTATCAACAAGAAAACTGTAGCGAAGCGAGCTGAAAATATGTTATGGCACAAACTACCTAAGTCTATCTACTTCCGTCGTGGTAGCCTTCCAATCGCAATGAGTGATCTAGAAGGTAAGAAACGCGCATTCCTAGTAACTGACCGTTTCTTGTTCAACAATGGTTATGCAGACGAAGTTGTTAAACTTCTTAAAGCTCAAGGTATCGAAGTTCAAACTTTCTTCGATGTAGAAGCGGATCCAACACTGTCTGTTGTTGAGAAGGGTGCTGAAGCAATGAAGAGCTTCCAACCTGACGTTATCCTAGCTCTAGGTGGCGGTTCTCCAATGGATGCTGCTAAGATCATGTGGGTAATGTACGAGCACCCAGAAACTCACTTTGAAGAACTAGCAATGCGCTTTATGGATATCCGTAAACGTATTTACAAGTTCCCTAAAATGGGTCAAAAAGCTGAGCTAGTATGTATCACAACAACATCTGGTACTGGTTCTGAAGTAACACCATTTGCGGTTGTTACTGATGATAAAACAGGTGCTAAGTACCCACTAGCGGATTACGAACTAACGCCACAAATGGCAATCGTTGATGCTAACCTTGTGATGAACATGCCTAAGTCGCTAACAGCATTTGGTGGTTACGATGCAGTCACTCACGCACTAGAAGCTTACGTATCAGTTCTTGCAAATGAATACTCAGATGGTCAAGCACTACAAGCACTTAAGATGCTAAAAGAGTACTTACCATCAAGCTACGCGAACGGTGCAAATGACCCAATCGCTCGTGAGAAAGTACACAATGCAGCAACGATTGCTGGTATTGCGTTTGCGAATGCTTTCCTAGGTGTATGTCACTCAATGGCTCACAAAGTGGGTGCTGAGTTCCACGTACCACACGGTCTTGCTAACGCACTACTTATCTCAAACGTTGTACGTTACAACGCGAACGATAACCCAACGAAGCAAACAGCATTCTCTCAGTACGCAAGCCCACAAGCTCGTCGTCGTTACGCTGAAGTTGCAGACCACCTAGGTCTTAGCCAAGCTGGTGACCGCACTGCTCAGAAGATTGAACGTCTACTAGCATGGTTAGAAGAACTGAAAATTGCTCTAGATATCCCGCTATCAATTCAAGCCGCTGGTGTACCAGAAGCTGATTTCCTAGCGCAACTAGACCAACTATCTGTTGAAGCGTTCGATGACCAATGTACAGGTGCTAACCCACGTTACCCACTAATCAGTGAGTTAAAAGAAGTACTAACGGCTTCTTACTACGGTAAGGCATTTGTTGAAGGCGAAACGTTTGAAGGCACTACAGTAATTAAAAAGACTGAAGAGCCAAAAGCAAAGAAAGCGAAAAAATAACCTAGATTCTTAATGGAATAATGAGATATTTTCGCTAGCACGTAGATGTCTTAGCTAGAAATTAAAAGCCCCGCGAATTGATTAGCGGGGCTTTTTTTATGCTTCATCACTAATGTAAGCGGTATAACTTGTAGAGAGTTATACCAATTACATTAATTT
>NZ_MCUV01000038.1 GCF_002873395.1 Vibrio sp. 10N.286.49.B3
CACAACGATCTAGTCTTTAGCCAAGTTCCAAGGTAGTAGCGCTTCTATTTGCTCAAGATTTTCAGCGTAGGGTAGCTGAGTAAGAAGGGTATATAGGTAGTTGTATGGTTCCAGTCCGTTCAACTTAGCCGTTTCAACCAAGCTGTAGCAGACAGCACTCGCTTTGGCACCTTGTGATGTATCGGCGAACAGCCAAGCCTTGCGACCGACCACGAACGGACGGATAGCATTTTCTGCCATGATGTTACTGATACGCAGCTCGTGATGACCGGAGTAAACCACCAGTTTCGACCATTGGTTGAGCGTATAGTTGATGGCTTTGTAGGTTAAGCTATCTTTGGGGCTCTTACTGATGTTCTTCTCCAAGAACGCTTTCAACTTGTCTAAGAGTGGAACACTATGCTCTTGGCGGTAGGCTACGATTTCTTCCGCCGTTATCTTGGGCTGCTTTTTCTTTAGGTCAGCCAACTGCCTCTCAACACAGTAGAGCTTATTGATGGTGTTAAGCGCGATATCGGCTTTACTTACCTTAGCGTTTTTACCTTTTGGCTGAGCTTTTTGCGCCTCCACGAACATACGGCGAGCATGGTCCATGCACCCAACGTGGGTCAGGCCATATTTCTTACATGCCGCATTGTAGCCCGCGTAACCATCGGTTTGCAGGTAGCCTTCGAAGCCTTCAAGTAAATCAACAGGGATGTCTCCACTACGAGAAGGGTCATAGTGGAACAGCACACTTTGTTGGGTGGGCGAACCACCTAGCGAGACCCACATGTACTTATCTGAGGTGGCTGATTTGCCTGGCTCTTTAAGTACTTGGATACGGGTTTCATCCATCGCTACGATGTCGCCACTGTTTTGGTGCTCTCGTAGCAGATTCACCAGTGGCTGGAACACCTTTGCGGACTTCATGACGTAGTTCGCCAGCGTTGCCCGAGAGAGCTCGCCACCGTAACGACGGAGCATTTTCTCTATGCGATATAACGGCAGGCCATCAACGTATTTTGAAGTGATGACATGGGCAATCAGACCTGTGCTGCCCAGAGAGCCTGGAAGTGGGTGTTTAGTTAGCTCTGCAGCCACCATTGATTGACCGTCGTCATTGTCGAACACCGCTTTTTCTTGCATGTACTCCAGCACACGAACTTTAGCAGGCACGATATCGAGTTCTTCTTTGACTTTGGCGAAGAAGATGCTTTTTGCGCCAGCCTTTTGCTCATCCGTTAGGTAAAGGAAGATTTGTTCACGAGGTAAATCGCTAGATAGTGGCTTACGGCCACGAGGTTTAGGTGTTAAAGCGTTGCTTTTATTCTGGCCGTTCTTTTCATGCTGCTCAACCTTCGGGTCAGTACAGAGCTCGGCTTCATCGAACAATAAGAACTGGTCAGCATGGGTTTTCTCACTGCTCGGCATGAAGCGTTTAATTTTAAGGTGGCGAACCACCTCTTCTAACACATCAATGCGAGCAGACTGAGATTGTAGGCGTTTTGATTGAGTTTTGAGCTGCACTTCTTTCTCGGCTAACTGAGCTCGAAGTCGCTCGATTTCAACTAAATGGTCAGTGGAAGAAGTCACAGTAATATTGCCTTGAATGCCTTATGGGAACAGGGATTATTGTACCAAAAACAGGCAATTAAGTCGCTAAAACAATGACTCATATTTCAACTTTTTATGCCCTTGCATCAAGGAGATATCGTAACCATCAAGCAGCCAATTTATCTGTTGGCCAGTGAGGGTGACTAACTCATCGGTACGCTTTGGCCATTTGAATTTATCTTCGGCAAGCGACTTGTAGTAAAGCACGAAGCCGTTATCTTCCCAGAACAGACACTTGATCTTGTTGCGCTGTTTATTGGTGAAGACGTACAGTTCACCGCTAAACGGGTTATGGCCAAGTTCTAGCTCAACGAGTGCACTTAAGCCTCGGTGTGACTTACGAAAATCAATCGGGTCACGGTAGAGATAGACTTTCGGCAGTGTCAGTGCAGGTCTTAACGTCGGCTGGCGCATTAGCTCATACACTCGATGAGTTTAGCGGCGACATGAGCGTTGCCCTCATCAATCCCCTCAACTTGCGCACCGCTTGGTAAGGTGACTGTCAACAATGAACGGACATGCTCGGTGACGGTTTCAACCTGTGCAAGGGCGAACTTGGAGGTGACAGATGCGGTCACTGAGTTTGTACGATTGAATTTGCGCTTCCAATAACTGAACTGGGATTGGTCCAGGTTGTGGGTTCGGCAGTATTGCGCTTGCGAGAGATTAGTGGTTTGCCATGCTTCGACATGACGCTGCCAAGTTTGCAGTAGAGATGACATATAAGCCTCCATGAGTAATGACTGTTGTCATTATCGGG
>NZ_MCUV01000039.1:0-1120 GCF_002873395.1 Vibrio sp. 10N.286.49.B3
AATTCGGAAAGCTGTTCTTTATTAGTTCTTCTCAAACTCATTCAAATATCTTGCTTTTTGAGTCCATCAAAACCCCTTGGGTGTTGTATGGTTAAGCCTCACGGGCAATTAGTACAGGTTAGCTCAATGCCTCGCAGCACTTACACACCCTGCCTATCAACGTTCTAGTCTTGAACAACCCTTAAGGGCACTTATAGTGCCAGGGAAGACTCATCTCAGGGCTCGCTTCGCGCTTAGATGCTTTCAGCGCTTATCGATTCCGAACTTAGCTACCGGGCAATGCCATTGGCATGACAACCCGAACACCAGAGGTTCGTCCACTCCGGTCCTCTCGTACTAGGAGCAGCCCCCTTCAATCTTCCAACGCCCACGGCAGATAGGGACCGAACTGTCTCACGACGTTCTAAACCCAGCTCGCGTACCACTTTAAATGGCGAACAGCCATACCCTTGGGACCGACTTCAGCCCCAGGATGTGATGAGCCGACATCGAGGTGCCAAACACCGCCGTCGATATGAACTCTTGGGCGGTATCAGCCTGTTATCCCCGGAGTACCTTTTATCCGTTGAGCGATGGCCCTTCCATTCAGAACCACCGGATCACTATGACCTGCTTTCGCACCTGCTCGAATTGTCATTCTCGCAGTCAAGCGGGCTTATGCCATTGCACTAACCTCACGATGTCCAACCGTGATTAGCCCACCTTCGTGCTCCTCCGTTACTCTTTGGGAGGAGACCGCCCCAGTCAAACTACCCACCAGGCACTGTCCGCAATCCCGATAAGGGACCTACGTTAGAACATCAAGCATACAAGGGTGGTATTTCAAGGACGACTCCACCACATCTAGCGACGCGGTTTCAAAGTCTCCCACCTATCCTACACATGTAGGGTCAATGTTCAGTGCCAAGCTGTAGTAAAGGTTCACGGGGTCTTTCCGTCTAGCCGCGGGTACACTGCATCTTCACAGCGATTTCAATTTCACTGAGTCTCGGGTGGAGACAGCGTGGCCATCATTACGCCATTCGTGCAGGTCGGAACTTACCCGACAAGGAATTTCGCTACCTTAGGACCGTTATAGTTACGGCCGCCGTTTACCGGGGCTTCGATCAAGAGCTTCGAC
>NZ_MCUV01000039.1:1858-3745 GCF_002873395.1 Vibrio sp. 10N.286.49.B3
CTAACCCCATCAATTAACCTTCCGGCACCGGGCAGGCGTCACACCGTATACGTCATCTTACGATTTTGCACAGTGCTGTGTTTTTAATAAACAGTTGCAGCCACCTGGTATCTGCGACTCTCGGCAGCTTAGAGAGCAAGTCTCATCACCGCTAAGAGCGTACCTTCTCCCGAAGTTACGGTACCATTTTGCCTAGTTCCTTCACCCGAGTTCTCTCAAGCGCCTTGGTATTCTCTACCCGACCACCTGTGTCGGTTTGGGGTACGATTCCTTACAATCTGAAGCTTAGAGGCTTTTCCTGGAAGCATGGCATCAATGACTTCACTACCGTAGTAGCTCGACATCGAGTCTCAGCCTTAAGATTTCCCGGATTTACCTAAGAAATCAGCCTACACTCTTGAACCTGGACAACCGTCGCCAGGCCCACCTAGCCTTCTCCGTCCCCCCATCGCAATTGTAAGAAGTACAGGAATATTAACCTGTTTCCCATCGACTACGCTTTTCAGCCTCGCCTTAGGAGTCGACTTACCCTGCCCCGATTAACGTTGGACAGGAACCCTTGGTCTTCCGGCGAGGGAGTTTTTCACTCCCTTTATCGTTACTCATGTCAGCATTCGCACTTCTGATACGTCCAGCAGCCCTTACAGACCACCTTCAACCGCTTACAGAACGCTCCCCTACCCCGCACACTAAAGTGTGCAGCCGCAGCTTCGGTTTATTACTTAGCCCCGTTACATCTTCCGCGCAGGCCGACTCGACCAGTGAGCTATTACGCTTTCTTTAAATGATGGCTGCTTCTAAGCCAACATCCTGGCTGTCTGAGCCTTCCCACATCGTTTCCCACTTAGTAATAATTTGGGACCTTAGCTGGCGGTCTGGGTTGTTTCCCTCTCCACGACGGACGTTAGCACCCGCCGTGTGTCTCCCGGATAGTACTTACTGGTATTCGGAGTTTGCAAAGGGTTGGTAAGTCGGGATGACCCCCTAGCCTTAACAGTGCTCTACCCCCAGTAGTATTCGTCCGAGGCTCTACCTAAATAGATTTCGGGGAGAACCAGCTATCTCCAGGTTTGATTGGCCTTTCACCCCTAGCCACAAGTCATCCGCTAATTTTTCAACATTAGTCGGTTCGGTCCTCCAGTTGATGTTACTCAACCTTCAACCTGCCCATGGCTAGATCACCTGGTTTCGGGTCTAATCCTAGCAACTGTACGCCCAGTTAAGACTCGGTTTCCCTACGGCTCCCCTAAACGGTTAACCTTGCTACTAAAATTAAGTCGCTGACCCATTATACAAAAGGTACGCAGTCACACCACGAAGGTGCTCCTACTGCTTGTACGTACACGGTTTCAGGTTCTATTTCACTCCCCTCACAGGGGTTCTTTTCGCCTTTCCCTCACGGTACTGGTTCACTATCGGTCAGTCAGTAGTATTTAGCCTTGGAGGATGGTCCCCCCATATTCAAACAGGATATCACGTGTCCCGCCTTACTCGTTTTCACTTAAAATAATGTGTCGGTTACGGGGCTATCACCCTTTGTTGCCAAGCTTTCCAGCTTGTTCACCTGCATCATTAAAAGCTTAAGGGCTAATCCAATTTCGCTCGCCGCTACTTTCGGAATCTCGGTTGATTTCTCTTCCTTCGGGTACTTAGATGTTTCAGTTCCCCGAGTTCGCCTCACTTAGCTATGTATTCACTAAGTGATAGTGGCTTATGCCACTGGGTTTCCCCATTCGGAAATCCTAGTCTCAAGTGATTTTTACTATCTAAACTAGGCTTATCGCAAGTTAATACGTCCTTCATCGCCTCTGACTGCCAAGGCATCCACCGTGTACGCTTAGTCACTTAACCATACAACCCGAAAGGGTCTTTCTATTACTTTCACTT
>NZ_MCUV01000039.1:4516-4738 GCF_002873395.1 Vibrio sp. 10N.286.49.B3
AACCAAGGTTTTTGGTTGTTATCAAGAAGGGTTAGTTCTTAATAACTGTTTGCCGGACTCAATAATGAAACAATCAAAGATTATTTCGAATACAAGACACTTGAATGTGTTTGTTGTGATTATGTTTTGGCAACATAATCATTGAGAACTTTTAAATTTGATTAAGATAACTCGTAAGTTAAATTAATCAGTCAGCTTTCCAAATTGTTAAAGAGCAATGTT
>NZ_MCUV01000040.1 GCF_002873395.1 Vibrio sp. 10N.286.49.B3
TAATTATAGTGTTTTCTTATTGATTACTATAAATGAACCCTAGAATATTTGTACTACAATAATTTAAATACGTGATAGAACTCTTAATTAGGTCTAAAGCTATAATAATACAAGTGATCCAGATCGCTTTACGGTAAAAAATTGTAACTAATATACATTATCATTATAAAAAATAGATGCAGATCAATATAAAGATAATAAAGCTTTAATAACAACAAGATAGAATACGAATTAACAGTAACACATAAGAGATCAGATGCTTATAATTAGTATTAATTAAATTATTTTTATTTACAATGCTCTTTACGAAAATGACGGGGTAAATCAGATTAGAGTCTAAAAGTGGGTGTGTACTGTAGTCGAATAACCACTGGAAAGATTATTTGTATTACTAATTAAGTTTTGTGCATAAAAAGGCGCCCACATTGCCTGTATCAATGTGGGCGCAAAGGTAAGTATCCATTACCTACTTACTATATTCTCGGGGGGAAAATATAGAAGTATATATATAAGTTATCGTTGGGAGCTAAAATCAAAATGTTAAAAACACTCTAATCCGTTCTTTTTACTTGATTGGTTTAATGGTTAAACCAGCAAAATGAAAACCATTACGTATTACGCTTTTCATTTCTTCAAATTTTTAATTTGTAGCGCAAGCACTCAAATCGACTATCATGACAACAACTTTAATACTCATACAAATAAATATTGAAATGTTGTTCTCATTAAGTTGGTTGTACTTTAAACCAGTAATCCAAAGATTGAAAGGTATTAATGTATGATTATATGACAAGTGAGATCTTGATCTCATTTTTACTTTTTTGTCGCAAATTCAAGAATAGATACAATTTTAAGACAAAATAAAATAACCTATAAAATCAATAACTTGTATAACCACACTCATTTCATCTTTAATAGCAATCGATTATACATAAAAACTGAAAATTCAATGATTAACTATGATTAACTATGATTAACTGCCAATTGTAGTACTTTATCAGAGTGCGATAGTATCGACAGAAGACTTTAGCGAGTCTGGAGGGTTTACAGAAATGTTGATAATAAAAAAGCCAGTTATCAATGATGACAACTGGCTTTATTGACTACGAGGGTAGAATGAAAAAGATAACAATTTACACAGGCATCAAGTAACGCAAGCCTATAGTTTAAACTGTGAGATTGAGCCCTCTAATTGATTATTAATCACTGCAATTTGTTCTGACTCTCCGTGTTGAGCTTCCATTTCAACCTGCATTTTTTCAACCATAGAGTGAATATGGTGTATGTTTTGATTAATACTGACAATCACTTCATTTTGTTCATCGGCTGAACTTGAGATTTGCGCACTGAGCTCATTGGTTTGATTGGTACTAACACCAAGTTCAACTAAACTATTCGATACAGCCTGTGTCTCGGACACCATATCAGTACAAGTTGTTTTCGTTCTTAAAATTGCATTAACGACTTTAGCAGAAACATTATTTAATTCTGACAAAGTTGATTCTATTTCTGAAGTACTTTGTTGGGTTCTTGCCGCTAATGCACGTACTTCATCAGCCACAACAGCAAAGCCTCTACCCTGCTCACCCGCTCTTGCCGCCTCAATAGAAGCATTTAATGCCAACAAGTTAGTTTGGTCAGCAATACCACCTATGACTGATACAATCGATTGAATACTTTGGCTTTCATGCTCCATGGCTTCGACATTTGATGAGGCAATATCGACTTCATCCACTAAGGTATGAATCGTTCCTTGTGCTTGCTGCAAAGCACTTTGCGAGTGACTGCCCATCATGCTTGCACTATGACTTAATGACGCACTATCTTTAGCATTATCGGCAACCAGACCTGCAGTGTTCGCTAACTCCTCAACCGCTGTCACGATTAAATCGGTTTCTGCGACATGCTGACCTAAAATTTCCTGGCTAACCTCAGAGTGATGACGTAATGACTCCACGCGGTGAGATAGATTTTCTGAAACATCTTTCACTTCTAACATCATACGCTGAAGTTTTTCAATGAATTGGTTAATGCCAATCGCGATCTGACCTAAATCGTCGGATGTATTGACTTGCAAACGCTGAGTTAAATCGCCATTTCCATGAGATAAATCTTGTACAATTGCTTTCAATGATAAAATTGGACGATAGATATAATTAAGAATAAAGATCAATAGAGTCGCAGAAATAACAGTAATAACCAATGCCACTAGAATAAGGTTTTGACTTGCAGCATAAACTGGAGCTAATGCTACCTCACGGTCAAGAAGTAAAATTAAATTCCATTGTTTAGCATTCGTTAAGTCTATTGGCTGAGAAAATGATAGCCAACTATTCTCACCAGCATCGTAAGACTGTCCATTGCTTTGAGAAGAAGTTAACTGAGTAAAATTAGGTAATTGGTTGATATTAGAACGCACAGGAGCAAATTCAGCAGTAGAAGCTAAAATTAACCCGTTTTCATCGGTAATAATACCTAATGAGCCATCGAGAACATCAATATTTTCTAATGTCTTCTGCATATTATCTAAGCGAATATCTGACAGTAAAGCACCGCCATTAACTGGCATAACAACACCCGTCAAAGGATCACCTACACGAGTGAAAAAGACATCAATCAACATCGCTTTATTGCTTTGACGACCAAAAGTAAACCACGGTCTAGTTCGTGGATCATAAAGTTCTAAAACACCAATGCCACCAGGGAATGATTCGGAAGGGATAGACACAAAACTACGACCATCATCAAAGCCAAGCGTTACTTTATTCAAGTTACCCGCTTTGGCAGCAACTTGAAGACTTTTTTCATAACCGCTTTGAAAATTAGAATCATTATATAAGCTCGCTAACTGTGTCATTGCTGTTAAGTGATGCTTGATATTAGATTCGATCAATTCTGACTCATAAGCCATAGCACTATCTATGCTACTAAAAAGATCGTGTTGTGCTTTTGACTTAAATGATGAATAAGAGAAATAACTCATTGTTGATAGTGTGATAACTAACGAACTAATGACACTTGCTAATAGTATTCCCTTTAACCCTAGTTTATTCATTTTTTTTATGCCCTATACGAAAAATGAGTCATAAATTATGACTCATTTAATTATAATACAAATGATTAAAAACAGAATTTGTGACTAGAAACGGTATTTATATCCAAATTCTATCGCATTATCACGCTTGCCGTAATTTTCAGCGTAGTCACCATTTAATACCGAGTTTTTAAGTAACTCTTGTTTTAGCTTAAATTTACCGTAAAACGCATGCGAACGTGCGTTAGGCAAACGGTATTCGGCACTAAACTCATTTTCCATAGCAAAAGTATCATTGTTGTCATAAACATGATCACTACCTGATGCATCTTGAGAAAGTTTTTGTAAGAAAATAGCATCCCACACAAAAGTGAAGTCATTCCAGCGATAGGTTAGCCATAAGTCATAACGCATTTCTTTATTATAATCATTACGATAATCCTTACCTAAGCTCATACGATCAATGTTTTGTGAATAGCGAACGCGTACTTTTGCACTGAAGTCGCGTGAAAACTGATAACCGTAAAATGCACCAAAACGGATCGTTTCTGCTGTCTCTTTTACCTGGTAATCAAGTAATGGACCTGCTTGATATTCATTTTTATCACCCCAGCGGAAACGATAGTCAGTCTTAAATGTTAGCTCATACTGCTCTGGGGCAAAACCACTATCGATCTCTTTTTGGCTACGGTCATATTGCCAAGCTTGCTCAAAACCAAACTTAAAACCGTTATCCATACGATGGCCAAATTCAAATTTAGGGCGATCAGTACGACCATCTAATAATTTATGTTCCCACTTTAAAGTAATTGAGCTATCTGCAGCTAAAGCTGAACCAGAGGCCATAGCAAATAAGCTTGCCACTAATATTGTTTTTTTCATTTTAAATCTCTTTATATTGGTATGATACATACCAGGCACGCCGAAATAATAGACACGTGCCTATCAACTTTATAATAATTAAGTATTAGAACTAATTAATTAAATGCATTTACTGGGCTAAATACATTGTTACTCTCGTCTTCTGATAAGGCAAAGATAGCAGCATCGCGACCAGCACTTGAATCAGAAAGATCACTTGTAATCTCATGAGCAAAGTTAGTGAAGGTATTGCTAATTACGCTGGTATTACATTGGTCTTGATCAGCTTTAATTTGACCACCGTTCGAGTCGCCAATTTTAACGGCACTGGTTTCTTTTGAGTGACTGCCTTCCATTGTAAACGCATTGTTTTCAATAACAGTACCAAGCTTACCCGCACTAGAATTACAAGTTAGGCGAATTGCATCATTTTGCAGATCAGAGCTTAAATGAGTAAATGTGCTGCTGGTTAATTCAAAGTAACCATAAGAGCGAATCCAGTTACCTTTATTGTCAATTTGCTCTTGAGAGGTAATGTTTGAAGCATCAAAAGATAAGTTAGTTAAAATAACTGGCATGTTATCTTGACCTACTTTTTGAATATTGATTACTGCTTCTTTTTTGTCGTCGGTACTACCACACATTACAATCGCATCGTTCGTGAAGTTCAGATCTGAAATAGTTGCACCTTCAGCACCTTTAACAACATCAATACACGTTGAACCTGAAATAGTGGCTCCATCTTCACCAGTTAGTGTGATTTGTTTATCCAGTGTAATTACACCAGAATCAAATACACCTGTCGCTGCAAGTGTCACGGTAGCACCAACAGTAGCGGCTTCTATCGCTGCATTCACTTCTTCAACTGTTGTCAATGGATCATTTCCAACAGGTGGTGGAGTTTCACCATCATTCTCTAAGATATTGCCTGACTCTGTCGTATCACCAAATACATCATACAGTGCTGTTGAAGCATCATCTGTTTCACTCATTAGTTCTGCAAAGTTTACAAAAGTATTATCGGTGAATGTTGTTAGGCAGTTTTTATTACTGTTACCTACTTCACTAGGACGGCCAATTGTGGCTACTTTGGTCATAGCTGATGTATTCGCCGTAGCCATGCCAAACGTATTATTGTCAAACTTTGAACCATAAGGGTCACTATTTGAACCGCCACGTGACGCTGAACTATCACAGTTTAAATACATGATGCTTTTTGCATCTTCTGATTTATTAATAAAAGTACTATCCGATACATTAACTAGACCACGCGAATAAATCCACGCATCTGATTCACCGGTTGGTTCACTAATACCAGTGCCATCGATAGTGATATTACTTAACTTAACAGGTGTTTTATCTTTGCCTACTTTACCTACATTAATGATGGCATTTTGACTATCATTGCCATCACTACTACAAGCATCAACGACCATTTTTTCAAAGGCTAGGTTCGCAAGTGTCACTGCGTTACCGCCTCTTAATGTTTCTTCAGCACTTGATGGGATATAAAAACAGCTTGCACCCGTAATTTTAGCAACGGGATCCGATCCACTAACTACTTCACCTTCTGCTGATACTGAAGTAATTGTTAGCGGTTTTTCAAGAACAATCGTTCCCATTGAAGCAAAATCACCACCAACGACTAAGCCAATGACATCACCAGCTTTAGCTGCTTCAATCGCTTCTTTTAGTTCATCGCCTGTTTCCACTGAAATGATTTCTCCAACTGGAGGCAATTCAACAGGTGGTGTCTCACTACCATCGTCTGGAATATGTGGTTCATCATAGAAATTACAACCAGCAAGCGAGCCAGCTGCTAATGCAACACAGATCAAAGAAGACAGTTTTTTAAGTTTCATATTTATACTCTCGTGTTTTTATTGCCCCCTATTCATGGGGGCATTATATATATAGGGAATATTATTTTTTAAATTGAATCGGCACGCTTAAGGCGATAATTTGCACCCGTATCTTCCATAGTTAATACGGTTAAATTACGAGCACCACCATCAAAATTAGTTGCTTCTAACAAACCATTATCTGCACGCTTAAATTTAGGGTCACGGTATAAAATTCCATCCCATGGTAACTCTGTACCTACCACAGAACCGTATACTACTTCGTTCTCATAAGTTGGGTTAACTAGTGGAGCAACATTATCATTCGCTTTAATTGCTAATGTTCTATTTGCTTGTGCATATGAAATATTATTTCTGAATGTTATATCTGTACCAGGATAAACCGTACTTACGCTATCGTTTTCATATAAGCTAACTCTGTGCATTTTATCTGAATAAAGAAAGTTTTGACGAGAGTCGATGATAGTATTGTTTTCAATCGTTACTTGATAAGCCGTTGCTTGTTTATTCAGCTCCATCCCTTTCACGTCTTGGTCTAGTGTTTCACCTGCCAATATGTCATTAATACCAGTATTAATCGCAATACCACCACGAACATCACCGGTACCCATTACACGCTCAATGTAATTATTACGAATAGTATGGCCTTGATCATAAAAACGAATACCACCGGAAAACTTTTTACCATTACCAATAATAACGTTATCTTCTACTGTTGTATTTTGACCATGACGCAATGAAACCATTGATGCATTATCAATAAATGTATTACCTTTTAAGATATTATCCCCTGACTTAAATGAAACAAGTTCCGTTTCGCCATCTGATTGTAAGAAAAGGTTTTCAGTAATAGTCGTTGCAGATGAGTAAATAGAGCTTTTTGAATCACCTACTCGAATAGCTTCCCAACTATTTGAGTTATAACGTTTTGCTTCAGCAATATCGAACTCGTTAAATTGGTTATGCTTTTGGTTATAGAATAGGTTACCTTTAACTAAGTGATGATCTGGTGTTTCATCACCTTTCACTTTTTGAATACCAATCAAAGTACCGCGCTTATGCTTTCCTTCAAAAGTATTATCAATTAGCTGATTATTTTTACCGTATACTGAGATCCACAAATTTTTAGGATACTCAGAGCGTCTTTCATCTGGTTCGTATTCGTAACCATAATTAAAGAAAAAGAACGTTGAATTGGTTAAAGTATTATTATCACCACGGAAAATAAGCCCACCCATACGCTGAGCAGGACCACCTTCGGTAAACACTAAACCATCAAGTGTAATGTTGTTACCTACAAGATTAATTTGAACAGATCCTGTAAACCATGCTGTACCTTCTTGCTTTGCTTTAATCACTACATTATTAGCTGTAATGTTAAATTGGCCTAGGTCAGCATATTTGCCTGCATCAATTTCTAAAGTGTCACCATCTTTTAAATTAAGTAATTGTGTTTTTAGAGCTTGAGCATCACCTGGTAAAATAGCATTTGCATCAATAATGGCTTTGCTATTAACCTCAACCGTTGCGGTATTCCACTTAGCATCTTCAAACAAATCGGTCGTTGTTGAAGCACAACCACCAAGTAAACTGAGCGAAATTGCTCCCGCAATCATAGACTTTTTCATTTTACACTCTCCAATTGTATTATTTAATTATCTGATATCCTTATCAATAAAACTGTGATCGAGAGCAATAAGTTAATTCCAAAAATGTAACAGCCATTCAAGTATTATTTGCACAAAAAGCATAATCCAGAACAAAATACCATTAAATCATAAACTTATAATCATAACAAAAATCACAAATTTACAGAATGATTATCCAAAAATGTTATATCTATCACAATTTACTATATTTATTAATGCTAGATATACTTACACAATTGTATTGTATGATCATAATCCAAATAAAAAGTAACGATCATGAATACAAAAAATACATTAATTGCAACAACTCTACTATCATTCGCCATCATTGGTTGCAACTCCGATAAAAATGAAACACCCCCTAATATTCCTGATGTTCCTGATGTTCCTGATGTTCCTGATGTTCCTGATGAGTGTACTGATTGTGGTTGGGATATTAATCAATGGAAAATCACGCTACCAGTAAGCCGAGATGACTTTTATGGTACTGGTGGCGAAAGCGCTGCGGAATTAATTCCAGCAGAATGCACTGGAAAAGATGTTTTAGATGATGAAACCGAACTACCCTACTTCTGGCGCACTGAAGATGATAATCAGAACCCACAGTTAATTTTTTCAGTTAACCTCGGTGATGAAGGGGCAACCACAACGAACTCGAGTTATGTTCGCTCTGAATTGCGTGAACTTTTTAATTTTGAAACGGAAAACCGTTGCAGTTCATCCAATCAAAACTGGTCGATTACTGGTGAACACCGACTAAATACACAACTAGAGATCCAAGATTACCCAGATAAGAGCGTGATAGGTTCAGATCCTAAAGTGATTGTTGGTCAAGTCCATGGCTATGAAATAAAACAGGCGCTCATCAAACTTCAATGGGAAGGTGAAGAAAAACCTATACGTGCCATTATTAATGATTCGTTTAATGAAAATAATGAGACTTGTGATACCTGTAACTCATTTAGTCTAAACCTTGGTACTGTTACTGCCAATACGCCTTGGCAATATACAATCCATGTCAATGAGACTGGTATGGAAATCAGCACATTGATTGCAGGTAAGACAGAGACCACTGGAGAGCTTAAATGGGGAGAAACTGTGATCGATAAAGATGGTAAAAGCTATACTTTATCTAAGCAATGGGGGGATGCTGCCTACTACTTTAAAGCCGGTATATACCCACAAGTAAAACCTGATCCTGACTTTAGTAACCAAATTTTCCAAGTTGGTTTTAATCACATTAACATTACTCACCCATAATTTTTAACCATTTTTATCAATCACCTGCTGCACTACGATAAATACGAGTAGCAGGTGTGATTTTTTCTAAAACCCAACCGACTCAAATCACATTTATAATACAAATAACAGTACAGCTACCGATTAAAATAGCAATCGATACAACTATCAATATCAATAGTTTACAGAGAAAAAAACGTGCTCTATTTATATTTTTTGATATAAAATGGCAAAAATATGGCGATTTAGATCACAGTTTTGGGATAGCAAAACTTATATCATCTTTGCCATATCTTAATACAAATGTTCGTAGGACTTTTAATGCAAAACAATAATAAAATCCTTTTAGCAGTGTGCTCTACTTTACTTGCCACCTCTGTTAGCGCTGCTTCTCTTGATTTCCGCCAAGAATATAAACATGAAGATGAAACATATGCTAGCCGTATCAAAATTGGTGGCAGTACAGGTCCACACGCTTACAGCATTGAATCAAAGCAAGTAGGTCAGCCATTTAAAGATCTTGCAAGAGGCGATAACGAGTTTGAATATAGCTACCGCTACAAGTTCACCGATCAATTCTATATTCAACCAGGTATGCCAATTACTTTTGGTAACGATCGTACTACCTACAAACCTCAAGTTCGCATCGGTTACAATCTAGACTCTGGTTTACAAGTTAAACTACGTTACCGTCATGAATTCCGCCAAGGTACAAATGAAACAGGTGGCGACAATACAACGAAAAGTAAAGTAACTGGTAACCTAGATTACTCACACAACGGTTGGCAATTTGGCTTTGAAGCTAACTACGAATACTCACATGATGACTATGCGCGTAAGTATGATGAGGATTACTCTAACTGGGATGCTCTAGTTAAGTTAGGTTACAAGATTCCAAACTCAAACTGGCGCCCACATATTGAGTTCGGTAATGTCACATTTACTAATAATGATAAATCAAGTCATGAACGTCAATTACGTAGTCGCGTAGGTATCACTTACTACTTCTAATTTGGTATTTTACTACTTTAGATATAATGTAAAAAACGGCCTGATTAATATCATAATTAATCAGGCCGTTATTGTTATTATGAATCGGTTTTATAGCGCTATTTCATTTTACGTAGCCACTTTTTCCATTGAATCGGCATCATAGGGATAACAATAAGCGCAATACCTAATCCGGTTAACATATCCGGAATTTCATCAAACCACATCACACCAAAAAGCGTCACAAATGCTAAGCCTGAATACTCTGCTAATGCAATTTGACCTGCCGCTGCTTTTTTATAAGCCACCACCACCAGCGCATGATAACCAAGTACGAATAGATTGATCGCCATAATCCACATGACATGCACCCAAGTAATCTCAGTCCACTGATAAATAGCCAATACGAGTGCCAGCGGTAATGTCATCACACTGGTCCAAAATAGTGTCGATATTAAATGCTGACCTGGTGGTAAACGACGAATAAGGATATTACCTAGCCCCATTGCAAGTGCGCTGCCCAAACCAACAATAGCAGCCCAATGAAAGTGCTCTGGTCGCAACACGATAAGAACGCCAACAAAGCCAATACAGGTTGCAATAATTTTACCTAAAGGTGGTGTCTCTTTTAATAAAAACACTGAAAGCGGTAGCATCATTAAAGGTCCAACATAAAACATAGCATTCGCTGTTGCCAACGTTAAATGCGTGATGGCAACCATAGCGCAAGCACTGCCACCTAAAATCAGTTGAGCACGCCAAAATGCTATTTTACAGTGCCCCTGTTGACGCTGTGCTTTTGGTAAACGAATCCATAAAGGAAACAGCAACATAACGCTGAGCAATTGACGGATAAAAACATATTGAAAAATGGGTACTTCACCGTTTAAAACTTTCAAACTTACGTCTGAAAACGAAGCTAATAAGTTCGCTAATACCAGCAGAAGAATGGCATGGTTAATCGATTTTTGGGACATGTAACTCTCTATTAAGGGTAGTAATACCGTTGATTCTCATTTTAGAAACAACAAAAAGCAGAAGAACAAAAACGCCCTTCTGCTTATCTATTTATTTATAAAACAGTGATTAAACTAGTTGCTTAATCTGTATAAGTGGCTAAAGTTCACACCTTCTGAGGGTGATATACGCTTTTGCTGTGCTAATAATAACTCAGCAGTTGAAACCGCATCAACTAAAGCATTATGACTATTATACTCTGGTAAGTTATAACGTTCTCGGGTAGCCGATAGTAGTAAGCTGAGATCCTCTTGATTATTAATCGCCATAGCAAGCTTTTTCTCAATGCACAGAGTATCTAACCATAAGAAGGGAGCATCACTGACGTGATAATTTTCACGAATATATCGATTTAAAAATTGCGTTTCAACCATACAACCATGAGCAACGAGCACTCTGCCCTCTATTGCTTCAAGTAAAGCTAAAACACCATCATGAATCGAAACGCCTTCAACTAGCATCTGCGGAGTAATATGGTTAATAACCGCCGTTTCAGGGTTTACTTGTGAATCACTGTTTATGTATAAATGTTGGCACGTCGCTAAATCAATACGGTTATTCGAAACAATCACCCACCCCATAGATAAAATCAGATCATGTTCACTATCGAGTCCGGTGGTTTCAAGATCGAGCACTAAATAATCCAGATCCTCTGCTTTATCCGCCAAGTCTGGGCTAGGTTTTTCTATAAGTGTCGCCAGTAATTTAGGGATATTACCTTGCTCTAAGTACTTTTTCCGCTCACGAGTCACACGCGTCAAAGGGTGAAAATAGTTAAATAATCGATTCATTAACGAGCTCCACGTGAACCAAAGCGAACTTTAGCGGCATCTTGTAATTCAGCAATAATCCTAAACGCATCTTTTAAATGCTGACGCTCAAAACTACCAAAACTGTTTGGATCAATATGATTGTTCGGCTCTTCGCCTTTCTTTAGCGCTTCAAGTTGATGGCTAAATCTAAAGGAAAGAATAAACTGATATGCACCAATAATATTTTTATAAGCATCATCACTCAGCAAACCTTTTTCATTCGCTGCAGCAAAGCGCTCTTCCGTACCAGAAAGATCACATTCAACAGCAAGACCATAGATACGTGCTAAATCAATAATTAAGTTTATGGCATATTTCTTTATATTCAGCGTGCTTTTGTTTTCCCCAGATTTTTCTAGAACAAGACTGTTGAAGATTCCCAGTGGCGGATTCGTCGTTACTGCATCGGTCACCAAGGTTAATAAGAACTCTCGATTAGAGCGAATATTGCGGTGTAATTCATCACGTAAAATGGTTTCATAGTCACAATTGCCATACAGGGTTCTTATTTCTAGGAAGACACTAATGTTAAGTAAGCGTTCATATTCTGGATTGGCTACCCATTTCTTATAGTACTCTTTCCAAACATGAAGCGGTTGACACCACTTTGATGTTGAGGCCATATAGAAACCAGGACAAAGGGGGTACTCGCAAGAATTTAAACCATTAGATACGATAGTCGCGAGATGTTTAAAGTATATCCTGTCACTTTCAGTCGCATCATCAGAGAGAACAATCGCGCTGTCTTGATCAGATAACATATGTACTTCATTACGAGCGTGAGAGCCGGCAACAATCCAAGAAAAAGCACACGGCGGTTCACCGATTTTATCAATCGCAATTTGAATAATACGTTTAGTGTAAGCATCCATGATCATGCTCATCACTTTACCTACCGTCTCTGGAGCAACCTTCCCTTCCACCAAAGCTTCAAAAATGGCCTGCCTTTCTGGTGTGTATGACGCTAAGGCTTTAATACTTCCTGCGTATTTAATCTTTTCAATAAGAAATATCGCTTGTACACGGTGATTTTGTACTAAGTGAGAAGTCGTGAGTAGACCGACTACTTTATTATTCTTCACCACCGGTAAATTACGAATGTTAAATTGCATCATTACAGAAGCTGCATGTAAGACAAGATCATCCGGTTTAATCGTCAATGGTGAGTAAGTCATGACTTCTGATATCGGCCTATCAATAGGGACACCATGAGCAATTACACGCTTGGTCATATCTCGGTCAGTGATCAAACCAACAATACTCTCATTCTCATACACAACTGCACATGAGGAGCGTTCTACCATTCTCATTTCATGGGCGACTTTTTGGATGGTCATATCAGAAGTTACCACTGCGACTTTACCGCTAGCAACATCCTCGACACGACGAATAAAAAGCCCTTTCTCTTTATTTGACCAGACAACATCCAGAGCTGACTTTAAACGAACTTGTGCTTGAGAAGCAAAGTGTTCTGCCATATGCGGGCAGTTTTTGAAAAGTTGCTGTAGAGCAGAATGAGGAATAATATAAAGTAACGTACCTTCAATTGCAGTAGTGATATAACTCTCTTGTTCGTTAACTGCTACTTCATTTAAGAAGGTAAAACCAAATAGATCTTCAGCACCTAACCTTGCACGTAATACGCCATCAGATTTTCGTTGTTCCATAGCGCCAGTTCTAACTACATACAGTGCTTTTTCTTTATCTTCACTGGCTAAGTCAACAACTTCGCCCTTAGCCAAATAGATGATTTGGATGTGGCTTGCGAGATTTCTCAACGCTTCTTTATTGATTTTATCAAAAGGATCAATCTGATTAATAAATTGAATAATATTTGGCAGCAACGATTGTGGCATGATATATCTCACAAAAAAGGCTTAATAAGTATTATTATATAACAAACAACCGATGATGTTAATATTTTGATATGAATTAACATTAGGCATAATTATCGTTTATGTTCTTTCATTATAGCAGTCATAAAAAAAGCATACCTAAGTATGCTTCAATATCTGTCATGAGTATAAGCTCTATTACATGGTTGGCAATCTGTGCTTAGTTTCCTGCAAATGGTTTGCTGAAGCTTGACGAGCTTTATCTGAGTTACCGGCCATAATAGCTTCATATATTTGTCTGTGCTCATCAATACACGTGCTACCTTCTTCTGAAGAGTGAACGATAAAGTTAACAAACATCGTCGTAAGTATATTGCCAAAAGGTAAATAGAAATCATTGTCAGTAGCATTAAATATCAAGCTATGAAATTGCATATCTATATTTGTCCAGGCTTCCTGGTCAAACTCTGGGGCAGAGGCAACATCACACATTGCTTGAAATATTTCAGATAATTCAATTCTTTGTTCTGCTGAAGCATATTTAGCAGCTAAGGCACACGCCTCAGGCTCTATAGCACGACGCAACCCTAAGAACTGAAAACAGAATTGGTCAGTATCGGCAAGACCATCCATCCATTCAATTAACTGAGGATCAAGAAAATTCCAATAAGCTCTTTCAACTACTTTAGTGCCTATTTTAGGGCGTGATTGTAAAAGCCCTTTTGATGTTAATAGCTTCACAGCTTCACGCAATGCCGTTCTGCTAATGCCAAACTGCTCACAAAGAACCATCTCTCCTGGAATGATTGAACCTTGAGGTAATTTACCTGAAAGAATGCCGCGCGCAATTTCCCGTGCAACCTGTACATGCAGGCTACGCTTAGAGCCTGATATTGAATTAAAACTACCCGCCATTTTTCTATCGCTTTTAATTAATGTCTTATTTAATGTTAATATTAGCACTATTAGCACTATTAGTAACTATGAATGAAGCAATCAAATTCTGAAACGTGACATTGAAATTGCTCTTTAATTACACTGAATATAGAGCCTTGGTTATTATTCAGTATTTATTATCATTCCTCAGCCGAACATAATTCAATATTCTTTTTTAAATTAGCACTATAAATAATACAATTAAAGAAAAACCCCAACACCGAATATGACTAACATCACACTCTACCTATTAAAAATCACCTTACAGCCATATAAACTTGACTCACGAAGGTACTATTGTATTATTAATTAGCTCGTAGGAAATAACAAACAGTAGGTTGCATTACGCATAATGATTTAATGCCAATGTATCTTAATTATGAACTCTACTACTGAAGTGGTAAACACATAACCTTTCTGCTTGTTATTTTTTACTTTATCTCAAGTCAGATTCGTCTGGCTTTTTTCTTTTTTAGGAGGTCTTTGTGGCCACGTTTTCTTTAGTCGAGGATTCAACTCGTCGAATCCATGTTCAAGTCGCCCGTCAAATTGCGCGTAAAATTCTTTCCGGAGAGCTCGCTGAAAATGAAAAGCTTCCGTGTGAAATAGATCTGTGTGAAATTTTTGGGGTCAGTCGTACGGCTTTACGAGAATCTACTAAGCTACTTTCAGCGAAAGGGCTCATCGAATCCAAGCCAAAAGTGGGAACCTCTATTCGCCCTCGCTCTCAATGGCACTTTCTTGATCCGCAATTACTTGAGTGGATTCAAGATTTAGAAGATACACAACCTTTCTTAGCACAATTTCTTGGTCTTAGAAAAGCGATTGAACCAGAAGCATGCGCGTTAGCAGCACAAAATGCAACGGTTGAACAACGCAAAGAACTGTCGGTTTTATTCCAGAAAATGACCGCAGCAGCTTTAGCCTTTGATTATGAAGAGTGGACAGTGAATGACCACCTATTTCACCAGACTATTTATCTTTCAACCGGTAATCAATTTTATATCCCATTTGGTAACATCTTATCTACGATATTTAAGCAGTTCATCGACCATTCAGCTGAAGGCGGTAATTTCTGCTTAACTGAACATAAAGCTATCTATGACTCAATCATGACTGGCAATGCTGATATGGCTCGTGATTTCTCTCAACTATTACTTAATGATAACAATCAAAAACTCTCTAAGGTTGCGAATGGTTAATGCGAACGAAGCTAATACAACAATAGCTCATACGCATACCTACCTCATTTCTTTGAGTTAATATCTGGCAAGTCCTCTCCCCTGCTTGCCTTTTATCACAACTTCAAACACTTCCATTTTTTGATACTATCATTTGTATTATAATAGATAACAGCAATTACTCTTTATCTTACTTTTCTCTTCCATAAAGGTCTGTTTGTGTCATCTCAATCCTACATTAAAAAGAATTTCTCTCTTGCTTGGCCATTAGCACTCAATGGGCTTCTTATGCAGTCCATGCTAATGATTGATACTTTCTTAGTGTCACCACTTGGTGAGATCCCTTTGGCGGCCATGGGAATCGCCACTACAATTGTTGCCTTTATACTCGGCATTCAGATGGCACTAGCAAATGGTACCCAATTGGTATTAAGCCGTGCTGTGGGCTCAGGGAATAACGATTCACTATCCAAGGCCTTTTGGTCGGGCATGCTGATTAATGCCTCTGTCGCTCTTCTATTTTGGTTACTATTAACACTCTTTGATGATGCGGTTATCCATGCTATTACTGATAACACATCACTTCATCAAGAAATTTCTACCTACTTGAGCATCTCTAAATATATCGTTCTGTTCACTGCTGTGACTCAAGTTATCATTGCTTTATTTAATGGCTTAAGTAAATCAAAAATTCCATTTAAAGGCTATTTGATTGAATTACCAGTCAATACTTCTCTCTCTTACTTATTTATACACGGCTTTTATTTCTCTGATAGCTTTTACCTTAACGAAATGGGCGTACAAGGTGCAGCATTAGGAAGTGTTATTGCGATTGCGGTTAGGTTGGTTTATTTAAGCCGATCGATAACGAAAAGTGCGGGAGTGACTTTGACGCCGCCAGCAATAGGCTTAGCAATGGTACACAACATTCGCAATCATGCTGTGGAAATTTTTCCTGTTGCCGTTAATGTCACGATCTTAATGATTGGTGCAACCATTTATCAATTACTCTATTCCCAACTCGAGATTAACGCGTACGTTGCTATTACTCTGATCATGCCCTGGATCCGCTCAGGCACTCAGTTCATAGCAGCTTGGTCTCACTCTTCTGCCATTACGATTAGCCAAGCGATCGGCTCAAAGGAAATGGATGACCTTAGAGAAAATGTTGATACAAGCATCAATATAGCGGTCGTAATATCGATTATCTGCGGTTTTCTTTTTGCTGGGCTGAGTTTTATTATTGCTGATATTTATCCAGATCTTGATGCAGCGACCTATCAAGCATTAGCACTTATCGCACCGTTATACATTCTTCTACCGATTATCCGTGGCTATAACACTGTGCATGGCAATATTCTTCGTGCGCTTGGTAAAACCACCGATGTATTTAAAATCAACTTTACAGGTCAGTGGGTTATTTCTATTCCGCTGTGTGCTTTCATCATTTTAGGCTTAGATGGTTCCATTTTTTGGGCGTTTGCAATGCAACCCTTTGAAGAGTTAATTAAGGCCTTCCCTTTCCGATACCTAGCTCGTAAGTCTCTTAAAGAGTTTGATCTGAAAAAAGCAGAAAAGTTAATGTACGACTAGCTGATTTGAGCCAGACTGTCACCCAATAAAAAACCGGACACCTGTAAAGGCATCCGGTTTATTTTTACTTCGACTTAACTGTATCGTTTAATAAAAAGGATTACAGTTGAGCGAATGAACCTTCCCAAGTGAATGCCTCACCAGCAAACTCAACACTGTGAGTTGCTTGCTGAGCTTCTTCAGCTAGGTTCGAAATTGCGTAGTGGTAAGTGTTACCGGTTGTCGTAGCAATGCGAACAATAGTACCAACTTCGTTATCACCAACAACCGTTACTGACTCAACAAGTCCACGAGCATTAACAGATTGCTCGAACTCTTCATTAAAGTAACCATGAGTCTCTAGAACTGAAGCGAACACATGATCTTTACCAGATTGGCGCATGATCATTGCAGGTTCACTACGTAGGTTGAAGTCGTGATCGTTAGCACCTAGACGAGCAAAGATAACTTCGCTGTCTGCCGCTTGAGCACTGGTTACTAGTGAATAGTAGCTATTGTTAACTAACCAGCTAACCAGTGAACTGCCTTCGACTTTGCCAGAACCTAAATTCCAAAGGTGTTGATAGCCATCTGAATCGCCAACTGGTTTCAGTGTGCTTTCTGTCTGGTATTCAAAATCAGTACGGATGATTTGACCTGTGTAGTGTACAGGTAGGTCGTACTGGTTCTCTTGCTCAGATTGAATACGATAAATGTCAATCACAAGTGGCTTTTCAAACTCAGGCAAATCTGCAAGTAGGATGCTACGTTGCATTTCTGTACCTTCGTAGTAACCAGAAATACGACCGCTCATGCCTTGTAGCTTGTCATTTTCAATATTGAAGAAATGCTTTTGACCAAACTTAGACTCAGCAAGTGCTGTGTTAAAGTTGTTTTGCGTCTTCTGGTTTACCGTCACAGTATTATGCGCAACAGTTTGCTTACAGTAAGACTTATTTTCTGGAATGTAACGACCGCCAAACTTAGGCTCAACGTTTACCCAACGACCGTAGCCGTAGTCATGCAGAACTTCAACACCACGGTTGAAGACACTTAGGTGCAGACCGTCATAGTGACCGTGATCCAGCGCCGAGTGATATTGGTGATCTGAACCGTGCTGACCGAACCAGATAAGCGCCATAGTATCGTCATCTTTTACATCACGGTGACGTAGGATACCTAGACCACCTTTTTCGCCCTCAGGACCATCTGTGATGTATAAGCTACCCCAGTTAAATGGCTTGATTTCATCAGCGGCTTCAACGGCATTAGACAGTGTTTGACCTGAAGTATGAACCCAAACATTTTGCTGGTGATTTGCCATTGCAAGTAGCGTTTCAGCTTGCTCGTAACGGTGGAAACATACGCTTGTCGCCATGACAACGCCTTCATCATTGATTGAAATCGTTTTTGATGAATCGTTACATGCAGGCAGAGAACCGTCAGGGAATGCTGTTTTAAATACTGCGTAAGACGTAGTTTTAATCACAGAATCGTTAAACTCGTAGATACCAACTTCTGGTTGACGGCGTTCAATCGCTTCAGCAAACAAGTAAATTGGACGTAGTGAGAAACGATGGTAGTAAGGACCTTCCATGTAGTAGCCATCTGGCGAAAACAGTTGGTCAAGTTGAGCAAGGAAACCACCGCTTACTTTGTCTAATTTAAGACCGTAAAGTGCTTTATCTACTGATGCTTGATCGTTAATCGCGTAACCACAAATACCAACGGCAGCAACCGCCCACAGACCGTGGTTGTGAACGATATCGAAATCGTGACCGTAAGTAACAACAAACAAATCAATCATTTGCTTAAATAGGTCGTTTTCAATCAGTGCTTTTTGCTCGTCAGAAAGTGTATGGAAAATACATGAGTAAGCACAAGATGAATATAGCATCCACATGTTCTCATTCAACGTTTGGTGGAAGATCTTACCTGGTGGGTTAGTATCTTTACTTACGTTGCTTTCTAATGTTGGGTAAACTTTTGCGTATGCTGTTAGCATATCAGCAATGTAGTCGCGGTACTTTTGCTCTTCAGTAATTAAGAACAAACGTCCTGCAAGATCCATGTGAATGTAGTTTTGCTTGTGACGGTTATGTTCGTAACCGCCCCCCTCGCCGTGACCAGGAACTTCAATGCCTACTTCAGCCATATAAGCATCTGTTTGCTTGATGTCACGTGCCAGTGCTTTACCTAAAAGGCTATCCGTGCCTAGTGCTTTGCGAAGTTCTGCTGCTTCTTCGAAGTTAAGTAAAAGTGGTTGATAGCTCATTATTATTTCTCCTGCTCGAACTGAATTACTTCAAGAGCGTAGTAACCCGTCCAACTATATGTCTTACCGTTAAATTCAACTGCAAATTGTGTCGTCTCTGTTGCATCTGATTGATTGGTGATCATCAGTACACAACGTGACTTTTCTGTTTCAATTTCAACAACACTTGCTGTGTCATTATGACCAACAACTGTAATATTTTTCACTACACCACGTGCATTAACCGACTGTTCAAACTCTTCATTAAAGTAACCATGAGTTTCCACAACCGAGGCAAATAACGTCGATTCACCACGGCTACGTAATGTAAATGCTGGTTCACTGCGCAAGTTGAAGCTTGGGTCATTGGCACCGGAGCGAGTAAAGATAACTTCACCATTGCTATTAGAGCTAGTACCTAACCAAGTGTTGTAGCTATTATCTTGTAGCCAGCTAACTAAAGCCGTTTCATTTGCTTCACCAGCCCCGACTTTCCATAGATGTTGGTAACCATGATCATCACCTAGTGTTTCAAGTTCTTTAAATGTTTCATATTCAAAGTTAGTACGGATAATTTGACCATTGTATTGGTGAGAGTAATCATATTGATGCTCGCCTTCACCAGTAATGCGGTACAAATCAATCAGTAGTGGTGCTTCTAACTCTTCAAGGTTAAGTAGGAAAACGCTACGCTGCATACCAAAACCATCATAATGATCGTTGGCAAATGCGCTCATGCCTTTTAGGTTGTCATCATTAACTTGGAAGAAGTGTGGTAAACCATGTACTGAATCTGCACGATCAACATCAAAATAGTTCTGACAAGTTTCATCAATCGTTACGCCATTGTGGGCAATAGTTTGACGTGCATACGATGGGTTTTCTGGTAAGTATCGACCACCGAACTTAGGCTCAACGTTGATCCAGCGAGCAAAGCCATATTCACGAAGTACTTCATGTCCACGATTAAATAGCGTGATACCTAAGGCATCAAAGTGACCATGACCCATACCGTGCATACCATAGTTCATAACAAGCTGAGAGACATCACCGCTCTTATCTTGCATACGAACAAAACCTTGTGCGCCTTGAGTACCATCAGGACCTTCATTCAGTTCCATACTTGGCCAGTAAGGCAAGCCAATTTCACGTTTCGCTGATGCTTCTTCATAGGCACGAGAAACTTTAAGGCCGCATGGGTGCATCCATACACCACCTTGGATTTTTGCCATACCAAGAATATTATCGTCTAACGCGTAATGTGCACCGTAAATGCTCACAGCAACTTGAACACCCATATCAGCAATGCTCATACTTTGTGATGCATCATTCATTGCTGGGAATACACCGTTAGGGTACGCCGTAGCAAGCAATGCTTGAACCGTGTTACCTACTACGCCATCTTTGTAGTTATAAATATCAACTTCAGGCATATGACGATGAATGATTTCAGCCAGTAGAACTAATGGACGAATAGTAAAGCGAGAGTAGTATGGCCCTTCAAGGTAGTAACCTGATGGTGCAAATAGATTAGATACTTGATCTAGGAAACCACTTGATTCTTCAGGGTTTTTACCATATACCGCCATTTCTAGGTATTCCGGCTTACCGATAGCAACAGCACAAGCGCCAACAGCAGCAACTGCCCAAACGCCATGATTATGAATATGATCAAAACGATGTGAGTATTTATCGATACTCATTTCGATCATTGGAATAAAGATACGATCAATAATGCGTTGACGTTGCGTTTCTGTCATTGTTGATGCAACACAAGAGTAAGCAATACTGGTAAATAGTAACCAACCATGTTCATTTAGGATCTGATGGAAGATACGTCCTGTTGGGTTAGTATTCTTTTGTACTTGGAAGCCAAGTTCAAGGTACTTGTCGGCATACTCTTCTAATAAAGCAACAACAAAGTCGGCATACTTTTGCTCTTCAGTAATGAGGAAAAGACGACCAGCAAGGTTCATATAAGTATAATTTTCTTTATGACGATTATGCTCATAACTACCACCATCACCATGACCAGGAACCTCTAAAGGCAGGCTCATGAAAGCTTCAAGTTCTGTAACATTTTTAGCGATAGTGTTTCCCATCAAAGTAGGTCGCCCTACCTCTTTACGAAGCTGTTCAATTTCCTCTTGAGTAAGAAGAATTGGCTGTGTAGTCATCATCATCAGTACCTATAATAGACAGGGTTATTTATTCAAATAGCCTATAAAGTAATACAATAAGAGGTTTTATCCTACTAAACCATAGCGAAATGATGATAAGAATCACACTTATTTGATCTAACACCAAAAATAGCCTGAAATACGCACAACGCACCGTATACATAAGCCATTGATATATATAGAATCAAGTAAATAAGCTTTGATTTAAGTCACATAAAATTAAGTATATTGTATGACAATTGAATTTTGCAGTTTATTATACCCATATAGAAATACACTTTTTTCAATTTCATTATTTTAGGAGATACCCCATGAGCAACTTTTTCAAAATCGCAGAACACGAATGGGAAGATATTGGTGGCGGTATTAAACGTAAAATCGTTGGCTACACTGATGAACTTATGGCTGTTCACCTGAACTTTGACAAAGGCGCTATCGGTGCACCACACGCACACGAAATCCATGACCAAATCGGTTACGTTGTTAGCGGTAGCTTTGAAGCTGAAATCGAAGGCGAAAAACATGTACTTAAAGCTGGTGATGCTTACATCGCTGCTAAGCACATGGTTCACGGTGCTGTTGCTCTAGAGCAAGATAGCATCCTTCTTGATATGTTTTCTCCTGCACGTGAAGACTTCTTAAAATAATCGTTAGCGCAACCTCAGTTGCTAAGGTAAGCACATGAAATCATTCAACATCGCGGTCATTGGCGAGTGTATGGTTGAGCTACAAAAAAATGGCGACAGCCTTAAACAGAACTTTGGTGGCGACACTTTAAATACAGCTCTGTATTTATCTCGCCTAACTAAAGAACATGGCATCTCAACTAGCTATGTTACTGCTTTAGGTCAAGACCCATTTAGCGTAGACATGCTAGAAAAATGGCAAGCGGAAGGGATTGAAACTCAACTAATCTCTCGTGTTGCAGGCAAGCAGCCTGGTCTTTACTACATCGAAACAGATGAAACTGGTGAGCGTAGCTTCCATTACTGGCGTAATGATGCTGCTGCTAAGTTCATGTTTGATCAAGAAGACTCAAGCGCAGTTATCGAAAAACTGATGACATTTGATGCTATTTACTTAAGTGGTATCACTCTAGCAATCTTAACCGACAACGGTCGTAAGGTTCTTTTCTCATTCCTAGAAGCTTTCAAAGCAAAAGGTGGCAAAGTTATCTTTGATAACAACTACCGTCCTAAACTATGGCAAGGTGAGCAAGAAGCGATTTCTTGGTACCTAAAAATGCTATCGTTTACTGATATTGCTTTATTAACTTTTGACGACGAGCAAGAGTTATACGGTGATGAGTACCTAGAGCAATGTATCGAGCGTACATCTGAAGCTGGCGTTTCAGAAATCGTGATCAAGCGTGGCAGCCAAGATTGTCTTGTTATTGAAAATGGTGAAGCAAACTACGTTGCACCAAATAAGATTACCAATGTTGTTGATACAACAGCTGCTGGTGATTCATTCAGTGCAGGCTACCTAGCTAAACGTTTCTGTGGTGGTACAGCTCCTGAGTCAGCTTACGCTGGTCACTGTGTTGCTGGAACAGTTATCCAATACCCTGGTGCTGTTATTCCAAAAGAAGCGATGCCTGACTTATCTCTGTAATATAGTTTACAGTAATATAATCAATGCCTCATATGCCGCTTGACCTTAATAAGGTAAGCGGCGTAATTTCAGCAGTATTTAGTCAACTTATACTGCCTATTAAGAGAAGAGAATTATGACAACTTTGAATGACCAACTAGCTTCGCTAAAAGTAATCCCTGTAATTGCTATCAACCGCGTTGAAGATGCAATCCCACTAGGTCGTGCTCTAGTAGACAACGGCATGCCATGTGCTGAAATCACTCTACGTACTGAGTGTGCAATTGAAGCGATTCGTGTAATGCGTAAAGAATTCCCAGAAATGCTGATCGGCTCTGGTACGGTTCTTACTAACGAGCAAGTCGATGCTTCTATCGATGCTGGCGTAGATTTCATTGTAAGCCCTGGCTTTAACCCACGTACCGTTCAGTACTGTCTTGATAAAGGTGTTGCTATCGTTCCTGGCGTTAACAACCCAAGCCTAGTTGAGCAAGCAATGGAAATGGGTCTACGTACTCTTAAGTTCTTCCCTGCTGAGCCTTCTGGTGGCGTTCCAATGCTAAAAGCACTAACAGCTGTTTACCCAGTTAAATTTATGCCTACTGGTGGTGTTAGCCTTAAGAACGTTGATGAGTACCTATCAATCCCTGCAGTTCTTGCATGTGGTGGCACTTGGATGGTTCCAACTAAGCTTATGGATGAAGGCAAGTGGGATGAACTAGGTGCTCTAGTTCGTGACGCTGTTGCTGCAGTAAACTAATTAAGCTTTAACAAGCGACTTATAATGGCGAGTAACGATTAAGTTGCTAGACCATTGTAAATATTTAATAAAAAACGAACCTCAGGTTCGTTTTTTTGTTTATATACCTCGCGAAAACACATTCACAAACCTTATCGAGATCACACTTTTCACACACCTTAACACGTTTTGTATTACAAATAATCAACGAAGTGAAGTCATCCAACTAATGACAAAAAAAACGATAAAAACCATGCAGATACCATGATATCTATATTTACCTAGTTTTAACTTCCGGATATAGATCACAAAACGAGAAGAGAGCCTACTACTATAGGCTTATTGTAGTACAAATGACTAAGGAAAAAGAGTACTCTTGCTGCCAGTTAATATGATCTACATTTAAAAGGCTGTAAAAATGACTATTGATACTTTTGTTGTTCTTGCCTACTTCTTCTTTTTAATCGCTATTGGTTGGATGTTCCGTAAGTTCACCACCTCAACCAGTGATTACTTCAGAGGCGGCGGTAAAATGTTATGGTGGATGGTAGGTGCTACAGCCTTCATGACACAATTTTCAGCATGGACGTTCACAGGTGCTGCAGGACGCGCATTCAACGACGGTTTTGTTGTTGTAATTCTATTCTTAGCCAACGCGTTTGGTTACTTCATGAACTACATGTACTTCGCTCCGAAGTTCCGTCAGCTTCGTGTTGTAACAGCGATTGAGGCTGTACGTCAGCGTTTTGGTAAAACATCAGAGCAATTCTTTACTTGGGCAGGTATGCCTGACAGCCTTATTTCTGCGGGTATTTGGTTAAACGGTCTAGCAATCTTTGTTGCCGCTGTTTTCAACATCCCAATGGAAGCGACGATTGTCTTCACTGGTATTGTACTGGTTATCATGTCTGTAACTGGCGGTTCATGGGCCGTTGTTGCATCAGATTTCATGCAAATGCTTGTCATCATGGCTGTAACAATTACTTGTGCGATTGCTGCTTACTTCCACGGTGGTGGTCTTGGTAATATCGTTGAAAACTTCAACGGTGACTTCGTACTAGGTAATAACCTGAACTACGTAAGCATCTTTGTTCTATGGGTAGTGTTCATTTTCGTTAAACAATTTGGTGTAATGAACAACAGCATCAATGCTTACCGTTACCTATGTGCTAAAGATAGTGAGAACGCACGTAAAGCTGCTGGTCTTGCATGTATCCTAATGGTTGTTGGTCCTCTAATTTGGTTCCTACCACCTTGGTACGTAAGTGCATTCATGCCAGAATTTGCTGAGCAATACGCTTCTATGGGTGATAAAGCTGGTGATGCTGCTTACCTTGCCTTTGTACAGAACGTAATGCCTGCAGGTATGGTTGGTCTACTAATGTCAGCAATGTTCGCTGCAACCATGTCTTCTATGGATTCTGGTTTAAACCGTAATGCTGGTATCTTCGTAATGAACTTCTATAGCCCGATTGTTCGTAAGCAAGCAAGCCAGCGTGAGCTAGTTGTTGTAAGTAAGCTAACGACTGTTGCTATGGGTATTATTATCATTTCGATTGGTCTGTTCATTAACTCACTACGTCACTTGAGCCTATTTGATATCGTTCTAAACGTTGGTGCATTAATCGGCTTCCCAATGCTTATCCCTGTACTACTAGGTATGTGGATTCGTAAGACTCCAGACTGGTCTGCATGGGCAACGCTTGTTGTTGGTGGTTTCGTTTCTTACATCTTTGGTATTTCTCTACAAGCTCACCATATCGAGAGCCTGTTTGGTCTATCACAAGAACTCACTTCTCGTGAATGGGCTGACCTGAAAGTTGGTCTAAGCTTAGCAGCTCACGTGTTCTTTACTGGTGGTTTCTTCTTGCTTACTGCACTGGTTTACAAGCCACTGTCAGAAGAGCGTGAGAAAGAAGTTGAAGCACTATTTACTAACTGGAACACACCTGTTGTTTCTGAAGGTGAAGAGCAACGTAACCTAGATACTAAGCAACGTACTATGCTTGGTAAACTAATTACAACGGCTGGTTTCGGTATCCTAGCAATGGCACTGATTCCAAATGACCCATCTGGTCGCCTGCTGTTCTTACTATGTGGTTCTATGGTTCTATCTGTTGGTATCTTACTTGTTAACGCAGCTAAGACAGGCAGTGTTGAACAAGAACAAGCTAACTAATTTAACTTAAACCGTTAAATTTAAAAGCCTCGCTATTTTTAGCGAGGCTTTTTTGTATGTGCTGTTCTTCATATACTATATACCCTGCTCCAAAACTAAAAAACTCCTGAGGAGTCAGGAGTTTTTTTCGAACGTCATTGCCTTTATTGAAGACCTTTGACTGTGTGCATTATCATCTTGAGAATGATTATTGCGATTTTTTTGCCACTTCTTTGCTCGTGTCTTTCCAGTACTGAATTCGAACACGATGCAATTGAGCTCTTCTCATTTTTTTCATCTTCATATCCTTATTCGCTCTTCATTGAGCTTTCCTATTGATTTTTGTCTTCCCTATGAATCTATCTCTCTAGTTCTCTTTTGCCTAGTGCATAGATCACAAATTAATAATAGCACAAACTAAAATATTCACTTTTGTATAAAGTTAATACATAGCAAACGTTTAGCTGATAAATACCAATTTAAAAGAGAAATGTGACAAATTGATTGCATATTAAAAACACGACAGTGACTACAATTCCAAATGTGAACGGTCATCACATAAGTGGTAATGATCATTTCTATATAAGCTTGCTAAGACTAAATTGGTAGCGCTGTCGTGTATTTTAATGGCTCCATCGCAAAGGTTGAGGTGACATTAGAGATGCCATCAATACTATTTACCAGTTTCTTATAAAAACCATCGAAAGCCTTCATGTCCTTCACCAGTACCTTCATCATATAATCGTACTCTCCAGCCATACGATAAAATTCCATCACTTCTGGAAAGGGGGATACGGTTTCAACAAAATGATGGTACCACTCATGAGAGTGATCACTGGTTTTAATCATGACAAAGGCTGTAAAAGCTAAGCCCAGTTTATCGGGGTCAAGCAGCGCCACTTTCTTGCCTATGATCCCCTGCTCTTCCAGTCGCTTTAAGCGCTTCCAACATGGCGTTGTTGTTAAATTTACCGCTTCAGCCAACTCCGCTAGCGAAGTCGTACTATCTTGCTGCAGCTTCTTAAGTAACGCTTTATCCGTTTTATCCAAATCCATTTCACAAAACCTTTCACCTGTAGAATAAATTTCTATTAACTAGTCAATATAGAGTAAATATAGCAAAGCTTTTCCCTGCATTGATAGGTAAATTATTCTAATCATCTTAACAAGGATATCAATCATGTGTACCGATCATCAGTGGATTAATAATGCAATTCGTAAAATTGAAGCCGACTTTCAACGCTCTGCCGATACTCACCTGTTCAAACTTGATCTACCTTCGATTGCTGGCATTGATGTTTACTTAAAAGATGAAAGCACTCACCCTACAGGCTCATTAAAACACCGTTTAGCTCGATCTCTTTTTCTCTATGCGCTGTGTAATGGTTGGATTGGTCCTGAAACTACTGTTATAGAGTCATCTTCGGGCAGCACTGCTGTTTCAGAAGCGTATTTTGCTCGTTTGTTAGGTCTACCCTTTATCGCTGTTATGCCAAAATCGACTGCTCGAGCTAAGATTGAGCAAATCGAATTCTATGGCGGTCAAGCACACCTTGTCGATCGCACCGATGAGATTTATGCAGTATCACATCGCTTAGCGGCTGAATTAAACGGTCACTACATGGACCAATTTACCTACGCTGAACGTGCTACGGATTGGCGAGGCAATAATAATATCGCTAACTCTATCTTCAACCAAATGATGCTAGAAGATCATCCCATTCCAAGTTGGATTGTTATGAGCCCAGGAACAGGTGGTACTTCAGCAACACTCGGTCGCTTTATTCGTTATCAAAAACACACGACTAAGCTGTGTGTGGTTGATCCCGAGCACTCCGTATTTCATGACTACTTTAAAACTGGTAATCCAAACCTTATTGGTGATCGTGGCAGTAGAATTGAAGGTATTGGTCGTCCACGCGTAGAGCCGAGCTTTATTCCAGGTGTGATTGATGAGATGCGTACCATTCCAGATGCTGCGAGTATTGCAACGGCTCATTGGTTAGAAACACTGCTAGGGCGTAAAGTGGGAGCGTCAACGGGCACCAATTTATATGGTGTGTTGCTACTCGCTAGTGAAATGAAATCTCGTGGAGAAAAAGGCTCTATCGTTACTCTGCTCTGTGACAGTGGTGAACGTTATTTAGATAGCTATTATGATGCCCATTGGGTCAAAGAGAATATTGGCGATCTATCTACTTATGCCGCCCAACTGGAAAACTTCGCAGCCACAGGGAAGATGTAGGTCCATAACTTCCGTGGATTAATATAAGTTCAGTGGGTAATCATTTGATTTGATCCCCATTGAACTGTAATAGCTTAAACTCACCTACTTAGACTTAGCTTCAAATGCCGCTAATTGCTCTGCCGTAGCTTTGGGCTGATGGTTTAGCTTCCACTGATCATAAGTCATTCCATATACTCGCTCACGTGCATCATCAAGCTCTAACTCAATACCTTGCTCATCCGCAGCGGCTTTATACCACTTACTAAAACAGTTTCGACAAAAGCCTGCCTGAATCATTAAATCAATATTTTGCACATCTTTATTATCATCTAAATGGGCTAATAAGCGGCGAAAAGCGGCTGCATCAAGCTTATCTTGCTGCTCTTGTGTAAGTGTTTGGTATTTAAAATCTGACATTCCCTGACCTCGACTGTTATGGCTGATATATTATCGTTTTACTTCTACTTTTATCATCGTTTAAATTGCTCTTTTTTTAAAGCCTGATCTTTATCAAAATAGATCATAAATGCTGACCAGATAGCAATCACGGCATAAATCATGGACTGACAGATAAAATTAAGCCCCTATTCCAAGTCGAATAAGGGCTTAGTTATCACGATATAAAGTGTCGATTAATCCATTTAGCCGTGACTAATACGACCTTTGTGTTCATGATCCAGTGCTTTATTTAGCTCTGACTCAACATGACCTGGGGAGCGCGTTAACCCTGATATCAAGCGATACATAGCAGGTATTACTAGCAAGGTAACTAACGTCGCAAATGCCATACCGAAGAAGATAACGGTACCCACAGCAACACGACTTTCATAACCTGCGCCTGTTGACGTGATTAAAGGAATCGCACCAGCAAGTGTTGTAAACGCCGTCATTAAGATTGGGCGTAGACGGCGCGCAGAGGCATCAATAATCGCTTGCTCAAACTCAACACCGCGATCACGTAATTGGTTAGCAAACTCAACGATAAGTATTCCGTTTTTCGTTACCATACCGATCAACATGATCATGCCAATTTGGCTATAAATATTAAGCCCTTGACTCATAACGACTAAACCTAAGAAGCCACCAAAAATCCCCATCGGAACGGTAAACATCACCACTAATGGGTTAACGAAGCTTTCAAACTGCGCGGCAAGGACTAAGTAGGCAACCAAGAGCGCTAAACCAAAGACAAATAAAGTACTCGACTGATTCTCTTTAAAGTCTTTTGACTCACCAGAATAGCTAATTGAGATATCACCTGGTAGCAAGTCAATCGCCTGCTGGTCAAGGAAATCCAATGCTTGTCCTAATGTATAGCCATCAATAAGGTTGGCTTTTATCGTGATCGCCTTTTGTTTATTGTAATGCGACAAACGAACGGCTGATGCGACTTCTTCAATGTTAGTCACTGAATCTAGCGTAACTAACTCACCAGATTGAGTTCGCATGTAGATACGACTTAAATCGGTTGCATTATTAAAGCTATCTTCGTCACCACGTAAATAAACGTCGTACTCTTCACCACGTTCTACAAACGTCGTAACACTCACGCCACCCAGCATAATTTCTAACGTATCAGAAATATCCGAAATACTCAGACCTAGCTCAGCAGCACGTTGCTTATCAACATTAATCACCAACTCAGGTGTTTTTTCAGAGTAGTCCGTTGATGCCCCTTCCATCATTGGTGAGTTTTCAGCAATCTGCTCTAACTTATCAGCCCAGGTCTGTAGCTCACTATAATCTGCACCACCGAGTACATATTGAACCGGTTCACTTGATCCACCACGAAAGCCCGGCATAAAAGGATAAACCTTGATATCGGGTAAGCCGGCTAATGCTTTGCGTGTTTCATTCAGTGCTTCTGGCGCAGTGATCTCACGATCATCCCAGTCTTCTAGCTGCATAATAACGAAGCCAGTTTGGTCACCCGCATTACCACCAAAAGCGGGTGACTGAAGGCTAAATGATCTTAAGAAGCCTTGCCCTAACAGTGGCATAAGTCGCCCTTCTACCAAGTCCATATTGGCAGACATACGGTTATAACTTGTTGCATCAGCACCACGCACAAAGGCAAAGATAACGCCTCGGTCTTCTTGCGGAGCGAGTTGTGCGGGTACTTGATTCATTAAATAACCACTGCCACCAATACAAGCAATAATGACAAAAGGGGCTAACCAACGTAAGCGCATAACATAAGCAAGTAAGCGTCGGTAAAGGCTCTCTAAGCGAACAAATAAACGCTCAACAACTAACGTAAATCGATTTGGTTTTACGTTCATTTTAAGCAATTTACTACTTAAAACCGGTGTTAATGTTAAGGCAATCAATGACGAGAAAATAACTGACATGGCAAGCAGCACTGAGAACTCAGTAAATAGCAAACCAACCATACCATCCATAAAGGAGATCGGTAGGAAAACCATAACGAGAACAAGTGTTGTAGCAACAACCGCAAAGCCAACTTCACGCGTTCCTTTGAAAGCCGCAACCAGTGGTGACTCGCCCTTTTCTATATGGTGGAAAATATTTTCAACGACGACGATTGCATCATCAACAACCAAACCAATCGATAAAATAAGTGCCATTAAGGTAATTAAGTTAATCGAGAAACCAAAATAGTAAGCGGCAATAAAAGAAGAGATCAAAGATACAGGTACGGTAATCGCAGGGATTAGTGTCGCTCTTGCTTGTCCTATAAAGATATATAGAACCAGAATAACTAAACCACCCGTTATAAATAGTGTGCTAAATACCTCAGAGATAGAACGGTCAATAAAGATGGTTGAATCGTAATCAACCACAAGTGATGTGCCTTCTGGTAGGAACTTTTGTGCGTTATCAACCTCTTTATGCACTAACTCCGCGATTTCTAGTGGGTTGGCATCAGTTTGAGGAATAATCCCCATACTCACATTGACAACACCATTACTCTTAAAGGTTGAGTTCTCATTTTCAGCCCCAAGATAGACATCCGCTACATCTTTTAAATAAATAGGAGTGTTATCGCTGGCATGCTTAACAACAAGGTAGTCAAAATCTTCTGCGTTGGCATAAGAACGAGCGGTTCGAACTGACATGACAATCGCATCATTGCGAACTTCACCACCAGGACTTTCAATATTCTCGCTTCTTAATGCGCTGGTAATATCAGCGGTGGTCACCCCGCGACCTGCCATTAAATTGGGCTTAAGCTTAACGTACATCACTTTGTACAAGGCACCCGAAGTACTAACCGAGCTCACACCTGATATAAGACTAAAGCGGTCTTGCAAAACACGGTCAATATAATCAGTCAGTTGCGTTCTATCCATCGTTGAGGAGCTAAGATTGATATAAATGGATGCTTCACCGCTACCATTATCTTTTGCCACGATAGGATCATCGGCTTCATCGGGTAATGAACGTTGTGATCGAGCAACCGCATCACGCACATCACTCACACCAGTATTAAGATCATAACCTAAGTCAAAGGTGATCTTAATTCGTCCCATGCCATTACGAGTGGTCGATGTGATTTCATCAACCCCACTAATTCCTGATAATTGATCTTCTATTACCGAGGTTATCTGGCTCTCAATAATAGTCGCAGATGCCCCTGAATAACGGATACTAACCGATACGACTGGGCTTTCAATATCAGGCATCTCTCGAATAGCGAGTTTATTAAACGAAACAATACCAAAGACACATAACAGTAAACTCAATACGATGGCTGCAACTGGTCTCTTTACGGATATATCAGACAACAACATTAATTAACGTCCTTTTTAACGACGGGTGCGGTATTTGGTTTTCCATCAGCACCAATCTCTGCCACTGTTGCACCATCTCTAATATTAACTAAACCTTGCACGACAATACGCTGGCCGATCTCTAACCCTTTATCAATGACAACTTGATTACCAATACGCGCGCCAAGTATCACTTCTGTTTTCAGTGCTTTGTTGTCATCACCAATAACATAAACAAAACGCTTAGTGCCTGAGTACTCTAATGCTTGCACTGGAATAATTGCCGCTTCTATTGCTGGGAAATCCATATTCGCCGCAACTAACATACCTGGTTTCAACTTGCCGTCATCATTAGTAAATTGAATTCGAACGCGTAAATTCAGAGTTTCAGGGTTAATGCGAGAATCAATACCTGTCACGATGCCTTCAAAGATGGTTTCTCCCCACGCGCTTGTTGAGGCTTGCACTTTCATACCTTTCGATAATTGCGAGAGGTAATGCTCTGGGACTTGTAAATCCAATTCCATCGCATCTAAATTATCGAGCGTAAATAATTCCGCGCCAGCACTCACTATTTTTCCGCGACTAAAATCAATAAAGCCGACTGTCCCTGCAAATGGCGCAGTTATATGTAAATCTTTCAAATTAGCTTGAGAGGCTGCTAAACGCGCATTAGCAATTTCAACATTGGTTTTCTGAGCATCAATTTCTGTTTGAGTAATGGCATTGCTCGCAGCTAAACGTTCAAATTCTTTTAATTTACGCTGCTCATCTTTCAGGTAAGCTTGTGCTTCTGATTGTGCTGCTTGCGCCTTATCGTCGTGTAATTGAACCAACAACTGCCCTTTTGTCACTTTTTGATTGGCTTTTACTGAAATTAAATCAATTTTACCTGTTACCTCAGGAGAAATAATCACGGCTTGCTCTGATTTCAATTTACCGATCAGGGAAAGAGACTGGGAAACTTGATGGGTGTCCACTGATTCGGTAACAACGCTGGTAGGACGCACTGACAAGTCACGTGCTGCTACTACGGATGATGATGCTGTAATTATCGATACGGCTAATAAAGATAACAGTTTTTTATTTTTCATTATTAGTTCCAAAAATTTTAGTTCACTTTATTTTAACCACATTCAAGGCGTTATAACGTCAAGAAGTGTAAAGAGTAATAAATAAAGTAGGTAAATAGATGTATAATAACGCAGCAAAATGTATGTTTTCTGACAGGTTTGTTGAAAAAGGCAGCATTCGATTCAAAATGATAAGAAAAACACTTTACAGCTTGGTCGAGTTTGCTATGATTCGCTCCGCACTTGAGAGATGTGTTGGGAAAACCTCTTTCGAGCTTACTTTTAATGAAGTAAGATGAGTGCCCCCTGGAGGGGTTCCCGAGTGGCCAAAGGGAGCAGACTGTAAATCTGCCGGCTCCGCCTTCGATGGTTCGAATCCGTCCCCCTCCACCATATTTTACTTAGTGTCGTATGACATTGAGACCACTTGAT
>NZ_MCUV01000041.1 GCF_002873395.1 Vibrio sp. 10N.286.49.B3
GTTAACGTAAGAGTCCCTAATACATCAGCGGCAGGAACAACACTGGTTGGATCAAAGACTTCTTGCAGCACACCATCCGCATCCGTAATGGTCAACTGACCATTGTCGGTTAAGGTCGGGGTCGATTCATCTTCAACGACTTCACCAACCGCATCACCGGAGATGATTGCGGCATCATTAACCCCAGTAATCGTCACGGTAATGGTATGCGCTGTACCGTCTTGCGAAGTGATGGTGAACACTTCGTCTTTGGTCTCGCCTTCATCTAAATATTGAACATCGGCATTATCAACGTTATACGTCCAAGCGCCATCTTCAGTTAACGTGAGAGTACCTAGTGCATCTGCGGCAGGTACTACGCTGCTTGAAACGAACACTTCTTGCTGGACACCATCGGCGTCTGTAATGGTTAACTGACCACTG
>NZ_MCUV01000042.1 GCF_002873395.1 Vibrio sp. 10N.286.49.B3
CCAGGGGATGATCCGGACAACGACAAACCGACGCTGTCCATCAGTGACGATGTTATCGTCAATGAGGGTGAAAGTGTTGAGTTTACCGTGAGCCTGAGCAACCCAACTGAAGCGGACTTAGTGGTGAACTTAGCCACGACGGCCGACGGGGCTTACACCGCTGAGGCCAATGACTTTGGTGACATGGTGGTGACCTACCTTGACGGCAATGACGTTGAACAATCGCTGATCGTGGATAACGATG
>NZ_MCUV01000043.1 GCF_002873395.1 Vibrio sp. 10N.286.49.B3
ATGGTGGTGACCTACCTTGACGGCAATGACGTTGAACAATCGCTGATCGTGGATAACGATGGCAATGTGACCATTCCAGCGGGCATCACTGCAATCCAAGTGGCGATTCCAACCACGCAAGATGAGGTGTTTGAAGGCGATGAAACCTTTGGTCTGATTGCGACAGAAGCAAATGATATCACCACCAATGGTGAGACCGGCGTCACCGGTCAAGCGACCATTAAAGACGATGGCACCGGCCCAGGGGATGATCCGGAC
>NZ_MCUV01000044.1:0-241 GCF_002873395.1 Vibrio sp. 10N.286.49.B3
ACACTAGGATGCTAAGCTAACTTCCTGAGCTAATAGCTAACTATAGTGTGTGTGAAATTTTAGGTCGGGCTTGGTAATTTGGTAATTGTGGTAATTTGCTCTTAACTCTTTGATTTTAAAGGGATTACCAGTTACCACTTTTTGGTAACGCTATTACCAAGAACTGGTAATTTCTGGTAACTGATACCTAAGGATATTTAAGGGTATCTTGGAATATCTTGGGTTATTTTGGGTGTTCTTA
>NZ_MCUV01000044.1:1064-8869 GCF_002873395.1 Vibrio sp. 10N.286.49.B3
TGTTCTTAGCTGGGTTAGGGTGATTTTTTGTGGGTAAGGAATAGTTCTAATTGGTTAAAATGCTATATCATAAGTATCATAGATAATATTACGTCATAAAAACCAGTGAGTTAGGTAATGGAAGCTAAAATAATTGAGTTTCATCTTGAATATAACCCTGATAGAAAGAACCCTGCGGACGTTTTTCATGCTATGGGTCACTTTATATCAGCATATCAAATGCTAGGTTCAACCATCAGCCATGCTATTGGATCGGAGTATGGTTTTGATATTGAGCTTAAGGAAGTTACTAAGGGGTGTATCCTTGCTAAATTAGCACTAAAAGCGGAAGAGTTGACTCGACCAGATTCAATGATTCGGAGTTTTATTGGTGAGGTATCTAGTAAGAATCAAGTTCAGGAAGTAACTGAAAAAGAGAGTAATCGTCTAAAGGGGACAGGTAGGAAACTTAAAATTGAACCTCATGTTGGTGATTTGGATACTGCATTAGGGATGAAAGAATGGTCGAAAGGCAATGAGATGTTAGACCCTGATGAGTATTTAAAGGTTTGTAAAGAAGGTGAAGATCTTAATAATGTTGTACCGTTTAGCTCCAGTTTTAGATTCACTGGTAATATCAATAAGATGTTTTCTAAAAGCAAAGGTCATCATGATGGTGAAGAAGTAATTGAAGTCTTTAAACCTTGTAATCAAGGTTCATCTAAGTGGGAGGTAATAAGTAGAGCAACTGGAAGGCAATTTAGTGCTGAAATATTAGATACTAAATGGCTTAAAGAATATCAGAACTCTGAAACAAGATTAGGTGGTAAAGATTATTTACGTGTTCATTCAGAATATGATGTCGTTCTTATCAATGATAAGGTTAATATTCAAAATGCTAAAATTAAGGAAGTTATTGATATTATAGAATGTAGCACTGGAACTCAAAATGAAATACAAGAATGAGTTTAAATCAGTTGCTAGTTCTTATTTGCTGATATTTATTCCATTAGCATTATTGGTACTAGTTAAGGGGTTAACGGGAAGGTATGAAGATATACTTTTAACTGGCGATTGGTCAATTGCTAGTGCAATGATGTATTCGTCTTCATTATTTACTGTATGGAATGCAACCTCAAATTATGAAGGAGATATTAATCGTTCTGAAATTAATTGGTTTATGTCAAAAACTGTCTTAATGTCTTCTTCAAACATTGGTATATATGTGATTAGCTTAGTTGAACCTAATTACAAAATAGGTATAGTTCAAATTTTATTTTTCATTATAGCTTCTGTCTCACATATTAAATCTGGGAGGTTTGCCTACAGGATTAATAATGGTGACAGCTAATTAATTATTGAATTTGTTTATCAATGATCTTATTGTTTAAATAAATACAATGGAAATAAATTCATTTTATTTAAAACTCAGAACTTCTGTTATTGCAGCAACAGTTTTTGATTCTGATCCAGATCGTGCAGAATTTCAGGAGGTCTATTTAATTGCTCATTCGATGGCTGAAAAAGAAATTAATGATTGGTTAGACGAGCAAGAGTTAATAGAATTTATGCGTAAATTAAAATTAAAACATGACGCATTATATAGCAGGCTGAGAAAGTTAATGATAAAAGCAAATATGGAAAAAATGCAAAGTCATTTAAATAACGACAATTTATTACTTAGTTTTCTTGTTTATTTATTTATCATGAAAAATGATATTAAGTTGAAGATATAATAAAGCCCTCCATGTGAGGGCTTTATTATTTAGAATGGAGTATCATCCATTTCATCTATTAAATTTCCTAGCTCTTCTAGCTGTTCATTAACAGTGTCTTCACGTCGAGATAATTTAAATGCGTATGTTCGCATCTTGTTGAGTGGGCTACATGAGAAGTCGCTACGACCTTTGTTTGTGTGTAGCATATCTTCATACTTCGCACGTTGTGCAAGAGCCTTTAAATCTATTCCTAGAGCCTTTTTGATAGCACTTTGCTCTGTCTTTGCAATGCAAACCAATCCATCAATATCAAAAGGCATTTTCATTGCTGAGTTCTGTTTTAAATATACTTTGTAACCAGATCTTGAATTGTCTCTGGTTGTATATTTTGCTGCTTGCTCTTGATTTGGACATTCAGGATCAAACCAGTAGCCATCTATTTTAGTAGATGTGCTGTAATGTGCCATAATAGCCAAAATTGAATCTCTGATATCATCAATCTTATCTATTTCTCTGTGCGGTTGCTCTTGTTGCCAACTATTTAGCAGTGTTTCGCAAAAAGACTTAACATTATTAGTTGACCCATTACCAATAACAGATTCAACCACATCACAAGCAGCTAGAGTAAATGCAATCTCTTTTGCTCTACGAGCTACAATTGCATTATTTTCAAATCTAGAAAAATACTCATCTTGTAAGTTTGTAACTTTATTTTCTAGTTCTACACTGTGTGCCTTAATGTATTTAATTACATCGTGATATCCATGACCATAATTAGAGTCTAAAAGTCTTTCAAGATTCATCGGTGTTTTGAGTTCACCAAATCCATTTTGCCAAAGCGGATACTGATCGATGTCGATATTAATTACACGTGCTCGTAAAGCATCTGCTTGCTCGTGACTGTCATCAATAAGGGAGTCGATAGAGATATTAGATGTTGAGATAATCACGTTCTGCCATGTTTTAGCAGCACGTAGAGAACCATCCATTTTAGCTGCGCTACGGCTACCACCGTTAGCTAATGCCATTAGTTGATCGGTTGCTGAAAATTTGTCTTTCATCCCTGAGATCTCATCCATCAAGGCAAATGAGTTAGATCGGATTGATAGAATATTTTCTCTAGCTACCTTGGTACTTTCCCACGAATTGTAGTTACCGCCTTGGACGCCGAGCGGGCCGATCCACGAAACAGCACAATAAGCTGCAAGTGTCTTACCCTGAGAAGTTTGTCCCCACAAATCAATGATCGGGCTGTTTTCGGCTTTAATAATGCCTCGGAGATAGCCACTGATCGCACTAGTTACAACAAATGCAGTAACAGGTGAAGTTGCAAAAATCTTGCGTTGTGTGTCTATCCAAAGGTCTTTAGAGCCAGCGATAGACATGTAAGATGATTCTTTTCCAAGGTAGTGATCGCTCGATGGCGTGATGTGCTCATCTTTATTTACAGTCCAGCCAGTTTTGGTTGAACCCTCTAAAACGGAAATGTCTTTTTTCTCAAATGCGGTAATAGAAACCATCCGAAGTACATCAGCAAGATCAATCGAACGGCTATTAAATAGCGTAAAGCCGTGACTCATAAGCTCAGATATTGCTGTATCTTTCTTGTCTTTTTTAGCTAGTGACTCCATCGATACACATAGCGTATTTTCTTCGCCAATAGCGTCTCGATACCATAATTTTAGATATAGAGATGTGCGTCCAGTTTGCAAATCACGATCGACAATCAGTGCAAGCGGATAGATCGGCATCTCTGCCAGTCTTTTAGATTCTGGCATCCGCTTAGCTGTGGATTTTTTATATGGTTGATAGTAGGTGCGATTGTTCATTACCCAGTATCGACCATCATCAAGAAAATAGTCGAAGAGGATATCTTGGGATATCTCGGGGTTGTTTGGGGTATCTTTATTTACTATTTTTAAGGTAGCAGAACTACCATGTTTGCTAACAATGTCAGCCGTCTTGACGCTAGTAGCGTCAGTGTTATAATTATTCATAGTCATTGACTTCGATGTGTTTTCGTTTTGATGACGCTGTGAGGGATTGCCCTCCCGTAACAGCATCTAATTTATGTTTATGAATAAGCCCACTTTGCCCGAGTGGGTTTTTTCATTTCTAGCATTCTGCTTTCTTCAAATCATCCACAATTTTTTCGCTTGCCCACGTCAAAACTGCTTCTCTCAGTGCATCAGCACCACGTGATCGAGGTTTACCCGTTTCACGTTCTGAGGATGCTTTTAGCATTGCCATTTCAATGACAGCTTTCTCATGATCTGATAGACGTAGACGAATACATTTTTCTCTAGTATCCATAATTCTGTCCCCCTTTCTTTATATAAGATTACGTTCCACGAAAAAGGATTACAACCCTAAAAATAAAAAAGGTCGCAATAAAGCGACCTTTTGTTCCACGAAAGTTTATTTCTTAGTGATTACGAGGGTTTAGGCTTGTTTCTTTTTTCAACATTCGGCAATTGTTGATCGCCTTTTTGAGCATTTACAGTGCCTATACCACAATCAGGATTAGCCTCCACAATCGCCTTAAATGCATCTATAAACTCGTCTGAACCTCGTAGATTGATGTTATTCCACCCTGATGCTACAGCAGCATCTAGCATCAATTGTGCTGCCTCTTGAGGCTTTATGTTGCGACAACTAATTTCATCTTTTTCAACAAGCATAGAAGCAATTGCAGGGGGTGAAGATTGCAGGTTCTTATCATGGATTTTAAACACATGATCATCACCGATGCTTTCAACTTTAACAGAGTCCTTGCCGAACTTTTCTTTAAGATGGTCAAACACAGCCTGCTTTTTCACTGGCGTTTGCCCTTGTCCACCGAGTGAGTCAGTTGATAATTCACTCACTTGAGCAACTAAGTTTTCCATCCAAGACCCCTGTTGAGGTTCTTCAGATTTTTGCTCTTTCGAGCTACTTATCTTTTTTCCCTTGCTCTTAGCGACCTCCCCTTGGTCAGGGGTGGATGCGGTTAAACGCTCTTGGTTTGCTGCTAACTGCTCAATTTGTTTCTGCATTGCAGTCATTGTTGATTGCATTGTTGATAGCGAAGATTCAAGCATTTTAGTTTGCTGGTCTTTTAATGCCATTTGCTGATTGTGCATTGTCTCAAGCTGCTTGCGTTGAGCTTCTAGCTCGGTATTTAACGACTCTCTATGCTCAGTATGTAGGTCAGCTTTTTGAGTAGCTAAAGCACTCTGCAATTTGCTATCAAATTGCGCTTGTTGGGCTTCCAGAGCGGCTTTTACAGCTTCTTCGATAGATGATGCCTTATCAGCCTCAAACGCCTCTGTAAGCTCTTGAGCCTGTTTGTCAGTGGCTTTATTAACTGCTGACTCAACGATTTGAGGTAACTCAACCTCTCTAACTCGCTTAAGATCAGATTCAAGCTTACTAACATCATTCCCAAGCTGTTCATTCTCCTGACGTTCTCTCGTCAGTTCGTCTTCTTTATTCTTTAAAGCATTTGATAATTTAGATGATTTTAATTGAAGATCAGGAATCACTTTTTCGGTTAGTTGCTCTACTTCATTTGCATAACCTGTTGCTTCTTCATCGAGACGATCATACTCAGATTTAAGCTCTGTGAGAGATTCAGACAACTGGTTTTTTTGAGTTTGCTCTGCCGTTAAAGCCTGTTCGATTTCTGTCTTATTAGCTTCCAATGAACTATACGAGTTAGTTAGATTTGAATGCTCTTCCTGCAATCGTTCGTGGTGAATGCCAAGCTGTGATAACTCGTGTTCAGCGTTTTGCAGTTGAGCGCGAACAAGAGCCTCGTTATCAACAGCGTTGATCGCTTGTTGAAATTTATCAGCTTCACGTTGTAGACGCTCAATTTCTCTTTGAGTCTCTTCAAATGATTGAACCAAAACAGTTTTATTGACTTGATGATAAACAACATCTTCTTTGTCCATCACCTGAGACAATGCCTGATCAACTGCGTTTTCACGCACCTGAACTTGTTCGGGTGTGGCTTTAGTTGGGATATGAGATTTGTTTTTAGATAGGTTTGGTTCATCGCTTACATGTTCATGTAAAGCCAAACCAATGTCAGATAGATAACCGTTTAAAGCTGCCGTATCTTCATCTAGTTCTGAACGGTTTTTATATGCAAGGGGTGCAGTTTCCGTTTTGCTAAGCCACAGCACACGACTAACAGCTACACGCAAATGCGGTGTATTGGTGTCTTCGTGCCAGTCCTGAACAAAACCTAATCGCTTTGGCTGTTTGTCAGGGTATTTAGCTGCAATCGTGCTTGTGTGGATGTTATTAGCCCACTTACCAACTCGTTCCTTGATTGCTAACTTACAAGCATCAATATCACCATTAAAATGGTCTTTAGCTGATGCTTCTAGTTCATCATTTGAGAATCCAAAATCAAAAATCTGAAACTCTTTGTCGTTGTCATCGCCATAACGCCCTCCACGCATTGGCGAGCTAATAGCCCCTGAAGCCTTGCTCTTTAAAGCGTTATCCTTTGACCAAGAATAAGAAATATCAGCCACTTGTTGGCGGAAATCTTCAAATAACACACCATCTGAATTTAAAACAGTAGGCTCTACATCGAGTTCATCATCAAATGATGGCTCGTAGATCTCCCATTCTTGTTTGTAAGTTGAATTTTTGCCAACCACCGATGAGCTAACCCCATCGCCATCTTGAGAGCTAAACCCGCTCTTGTAATCCTTGTATATTGTTGCAATTGCCATATGTGCACCTAATTTATTGTTTTTAAAAGGGGTATTGCTTGCCCGAACCCCAATGTTTTTTAGCAAAAAGAGCTTAGCTTTTAGCTCTTTTAGTTAGCTTACTAATTGCTAAGCTAACTTGCAACCCTATTTCGCTTCTTTTACAGAAACATTCAACATTTTTCCATCTTGCTCTAACTGATCTAAAGCGTGTTCTATAAGAGCAATCATTGCTGTATTGCGACTACCCATTACAGTGTCACTTAATCGCTCTATAAGTTGCTCTGGTAATTTACAGTTGATTGCTTTTAAGCCTTTTGAATAAGATTTATCACGACCTTTAATCATCACTCTCAAATCATTAACTGAATCAACTTCTTGAGTGTTATAAGTGTATACAGGGACAGCATCACCACCATTTAGCGATTTCTCTATATCACTAACTGCGTTCTCGTCTCTGCTCTCTTCATCCAAAAAACCTAATTTTTGACGGCTCATAGTAATTCCTCAATTTTTTTAACTATTTGTTCTATCTCTGATTTTGCTTGTTTAAGTGATGGCTGTTTAGCACCGCTAAAATTCTCACAGAAAATTGTAAGACCCTCTGCAACTGATGATTTATAAGCTGCACGTTCACGAACCAAGAGATCATAGCTATATTGCTCAGCAATAGATTTCTCTAAAGCACTTGCGCCATGTTCACCTTTGAATTTATTCAAGACTGTTACGACCTGATGTTTATCACCTAAAAGTCGTTTAGCTGTATTGGTTGATGCAACATTGAAGCGATCAGCTTCAAACGGAACAATCACAACCCTAGCTGCTTCATGCGGAAGTACAGGGCCCGGAGGGTGATCGATGATAAGAACATCAACATCTGGCTTAGATGTTGGCGACCCTGCAAACACTTGAATTGATTCGTGATCCTTTAGAACTGCGTAAATAGAACGCTGTTCATCCATATCGACCACGCCAACAGTTTTACCCATTGCATGGTAAGCCCCTGAAATTTGAGCTGTTAAAGTTGATTTTCCAGACCCGCCTTTGGCGTTATATACCGCTATAATGTCCATTATTCCACCTAAAGATATTCTAACGTACCCCAGAAAACTCTGAGATACTCTATCTATGATTATAAACCAAGCAGGTTTTGAAGCAATAGTAAAAAGAAAATACCCTAGAATATTCTGAGATACCCCAGAAAATCCTGTTCTATCAGTTACCAGAAATTACCATTTCTTGATAATGGCGTTACCAAAAAGTGGTAACTGGTAATCCCTTTAAAATCAAAGAGTTAAGATAGAATTACCACAATTACCAAATTACCAAGCCCGATCTAAAATTTTACACACACTATAGTTAGCTATTAGCTCAGGAGGTTAGCTTAGCATCCTAGTGT
>NZ_MCUV01000045.1 GCF_002873395.1 Vibrio sp. 10N.286.49.B3
ACATATCATTACTGTGACGATTACCGGTGTTAATGATGCCGCTGAAATCGGCGGTATTGATACGGGTGCGGTGACTGAAGATGAAACTTCTCCGAGCTTAACCGACAGTGGTCAGTTAACTATTACGGATGCGGATGGTGTGCTGCAAGAAGTGTTCGATCCAAGCAGTGTGGTTCCTGCCGTTGATGCATTAGGGACCCTGACGTTAACCGAAGACGGAGCATGGGATTACAGTGTCATTAACTCGGAAGTTCAGTATTTAGATGAAGGCGAGACGAAAGACGAAGTGTTCACTATTACTTCGCAAGACGGCACCGAACATACCATTACTGTGATCATTACCGGGGTTAATGATGCTGCAATCATCTCCGGCGATGCGGTTGGTGAAGTTGTTGAAGATGAATCGACACCGACCTTAACGGACAATGGTCAGTTGACCATTACGGATGCGGATGGTGTGCTGCAAGAAGTGTTCGATCCAACCAGTGTTGTTCCTGCCGATGATGCATTAGGGACTCTTACGTTAAC
>NZ_MCUV01000046.1 GCF_002873395.1 Vibrio sp. 10N.286.49.B3
TTTGATTCCTAAGAATCAATGATTACCTAAGTAATCTTTTTGATTATCATCAACGAGTGCCCACACAGATTGATAGGTCTAAATTGTTAAAGAGCTTACTTTAAGCTTTTGCTCAAAGTGGACGGCTATTCTATCGATTTAACTTTCAGTGTCAAACACTTTCTTGTTATTTCTTTAACTACGTTAAGTAGTTAACCGTCATGGTTGACCGGTAACACCGTGTGGTGTTTATCGTGACAACGGGAGCGAAGTATAGAGACTTAACCAATTAACGCAAGAGAAAAACCAACAAAAAGAGACAATCATGCACTGTTCGTTCAAAGGTTAAGCAAAGCACTCAAAAAAACAGCAAAAAGGGAGTCCTAAGCCTCCCTTCCTTTAATCAAACACACTAAGGTTAAACTTGATGGGCAATAATTTTGTCGTTATGTACCAATAGCGTCACGCTTTTATCTGGTATCACTTTCCCAGCAAGAATAGCTTTAGCTAATGGGTTTTCGATACTTTGTTGAATCGCGCGTTTTAATGGTCTTGCTCCATAGACAGGATCAAAGCCAACTTGAGCGATCCACTCTAATGCCGCTTCCGATACATCAAGGTGATACCCCTGCCCTTCCATTCTCTGACCGAGGCGCTTCAATTGAATGGCTGCAATTGACTGAATATGCTCTTGACCTAAAGGATGAAAAACAACACTTTCATCGACACGATTTAAAAATTCAGGTCGGAAATGCTGGCTAACAATATCCATCACCCCTTGCTTAATACCCTCGTAATCTAGCGTTGCGAAATTATCTTGAATCTGAGATGAGCCTAAGTTAGACGTCATAATGATAACAGTATTGCGAAAATCAACCGTACGCCCTTGTCCATCCGTCAAACGTCCGTCATCAAGAACCTGTAATAAGATATTAAAAACATCTGGGTGTGCTTTCTCTATTTCATCTAACAAAATGACAGAGTAAGGCTTACGTCTGACGGCTTCTGTTAGGTAGCCACCCTCTTCATAACCCACATAGCCAGGAGGCGCTCCCACCAAACGGGCAACAGAATGCTTCTCCATAAATTCAGACATATCAATTCTGACAATGGCATCTTCACTATCAAACATAAAGTGAGCAAGCGTCTTACATAACTCTGTTTTCCCGACACCCGTTGGACCTAAAAATAAAAATGAGCCAATTGGACGATTGGGATCAGACAAACCAGCACGACTACGGCGGATAGCATTAGAGACCACTTCGACCGCTTCAACTTGCCCAATCACACGTTTATGTAATACATCTTCCATACGTAATAATTTTGATTTCTCAGCTTCCAGCATCTTTGCAACGGGTATTCCGGTCTGCTTCGATAAAACCTCAGCAATTTCTGCATCCGTCACTTTATTTCTTAATAAAGTCATTTCTTGCATTTCTGCTTGAGTGGCTAAATCGAGTTTCTTTTCTAACTCAGGAATACGACCGTATTGAAGCTCAGACATTCGATTTAAATCACCCGCACGGCGAGCAAAGTCCATATCCATTCGCGCTGTTTCTAATGCCGCTTTAATATGCTGAGTGCCAGAGAGCGCCGCTTTTTCACTATTCCAAATCTCTTCTAACTCTGCATACTCACGCTCTTTCTCATTCAGTTCATCGACTAATATAGATAAACGTTTAACACTGGCATCATCATCTTCATTAAATAAGGCTTGTTGCTCTATCTTTAATTGGATAATTTTGCGTTCTAGTTTATCAAGGGCTTCTGGTTTAGAGTCAATTTGCATACGAATACTAGAAGCCGCCTCATCAATAAGATCGATAGCTTTATCTGGCAATTGGCGGTCCGAAACATAACGGTGCGATAAACTTGCAGCAGCAACAATCGCAGGATCGGTAATTTCAACATGATGATGAAGCTCATAGCGCTCTTTTAGACCACGTAAAATAGCCACTGTGTCTTCAACGCTTGGCTCATCAACTAATACTTTTTGAAAACGACGCTCTAAGGCTGGGTCTTTTTCAATATATTGGCGGTACTCATCTAAGGTCGTGGCACCAACACAATGAAGTTCGCCACGTGCTAACGCCGGTTTTAGCATGTTACCGGCATCCATCGAGCCTTCACCTTTGCCGGCACCCACCATGGTATGCAGTTCATCAATAAAGAGGATTACATTACCCTCTTCTTTCGATAACTCATTTAAAACCGCTTTTAATCGCTCTTCAAATTCACCACGATATTTAGCACCAGCAATCAACGCGCCCATATCTAAAGAGAGAACACGGCGTCCACGCAGACCTTCTGGCACTTCATCATTAATAATGCGTTGAGCTAAGCCTTCGACGATCGCTGTCTTTCCGACCCCAGGCTCCCCAATAATGACTGGGTTATTTTTAGTACGGCGTTGTAAAACTTGAATCGTGCGACGAATTTCATCATCTCGACCAATAACAGGATCGAGTTTCCCTTGCTCAGCTCGTTCAGTAAGATCAATGGTGAACTTATCTAGCGCTTGGCGGGTTTCTTCGGCATTAGGATCATTGACTTTTTCACCACCGCGGATTTGGTCAATGGCTTTAGTAATGCCAGCTTGGGTCAAGCCCGAGTCTTTGAGTAACTTACCTAACGGACCTTTATCCTCTATGGCAGCAAGGAGAAATATTTCTGATGAGATATAGGTATCTTGGCGTTTCTGAGCAACTTTATCGCATAAGTTAAATAACGACCCCATCGCACTGGATAGTTGAACATCGCCACCAATGCCACTCACCTTTGGAACTCGCTCTAAGATTTCACTCAATTTAGAGCGCAGTTGCACGACATCAATATCCAAAATCGTTAATAAAGGACGGATAGTGCTGCTATCTTGGTTTAGCAAAGAAACCATAAGATGCACGGGTTCAATATATTGGTGATCTCGACCTAAAGCCAAAGACTGGGCATCTGATATAGCCACTTGAAATTTACTGGTAAAACGATCTAAACGCATAGCAACCTCCGAACTCAACTGAGACGTTTCTTACTTAAAAGATGGTTACACGATAGATTGTTTTCAAGGGGGGAGCAGGAAAAGAGAGGAACTTAAAAAAAGCTTAGTCTTCCAACCAGATAAAGCTCGCTTGTCTCCCAGTCACGCCATCACGGCGATACGAGAAAAAGCGTTCAGGATCTTGATAAGTGCATAAATCACTCATCGTTATCGCACTAACACCAATACAATTAAGACGCTGCTTAACCAATAAAGGCATATTCGCTAGCCATTTATTCGGCTGTTCAGATTGGTTTGATTTACTTTGAAATGCGAGGTGAGCATTAGAGTCAACATCCATAAAGGCTTGACGAACATCGTCACCCACTTCAAAGGCACTTGGTCCAATCGCTGGACCAACCCAAACACTGACCTCTTGAGAAAATTGCTCAATGGCATTTTCCACAATACCATCAGCAAGCCCTCGCCAACCGGCATGAACGGCTGCGACTTGTTGCCCTTGCTTATCACAAATAAGAATAGGCAAACAATCTGCTGTCATTGCTGAACATACTACGCCCGTTGAACGAGTAAACACACCATCGGCATCTAAAACTTGTTCAGTAGGATGAGAAACTTCAACAACACGAGTCGAGTGCGTTTGATTTAACCAAACTGGTGCAGACGGCATCGTTGCTGCCTGCATCAATTGCTCACGATTTTCAGCAACAGAGCTTATCTTATCCCCAACATGCGCACCCACGTTTAAACTTGCATAAGGCGCAAGTGATACACCACCTCGTCGCGTTGACGAAATCGCTTTAACGTGTTTTGGCAGCGACCAGTTAGGGATAATAAAAGGCATTAGATATCCTCAGAGATATTCTCTTTTGCATCTTGACGTAGTGCTTCTGCCATCACAATCATATCTGTTGGAATAGGTGCGTGGAATTCCACCTCTTCGCCCGTGATTGGGTGATCAAAACGCAGCATTGCAGCGTGTAGAGCTTGACGATCAAAAGCACGGATCATAGTCGTTAGCTCTTCTGATGCACCACGTGGAATACGCGCACGACCACCATAAGCAATATCACCTAATAGTGGATGCTGTAGGTATGACATGTGAACACGGATTTGGTGAGTACGACCCGTTTCTAGGCGTAAACGAAGACGTGTATGCTCACGGAAGTGCTCAGCAACGCGATAGTGAGTAATTGCAGGCTTACCTGTTTCATTTACCGCCATCAGAGTACGTTTCGTTGCGTGACGGCTAATCCCTTTCTCAACCATGCCACCAGCGGTCATTTTGCCGATTGCAATGGCTTCATATTCACGAGTAATACGACGCTTTGCCAACGCTCGAACTAAGCGAGTTTGAGCAGGAACCGTTTTTGCAACAACCATCAAACCCGTTGTGTCTTTATCCAGACGGTGCACAATACCTGCACGAGGTACTTCAGCAATCGATGGGTAATGGAATAGCAATGCATTCAATATAGTACCGTTTGGAGTACCTGCACCTGGGTGAACAACAAGATCACGCGGTTTATTGATTACAATGATATCGTCATCTTCAAAGACAATGTTTAATGGAATATCTTGTGCTTCCCAGCGCTCTTCATCTTCAAGTTCAGCCTGAACAATGATCTCTTCGCCACCCATAACTTTGATGCGAGGTTTGGTTATAACAACGCCATCCACTTGGATTTTGCCGTCTAAAAGCCACTCTTTAATACGAGAGCGGGAGAAATCAGCGAAAAGTTCAGCAACGGCTTGATCTAAACGTTGACCAAGCTGGCTATCTTTTACTGTGTTTGTTAATGTGATTTGTTGGGCCATATCGAACTTTTTTAAAAACCGTGAGACTAATACCCATTACTATGGATAGAATAGGACAATAGTATCATTGTATCTGTTACTGTGATGAAAGTAACGGAACCTTACGAAATATTTACTTCAAGGAATCGACTCCTGACATGAAACACCAAACTTTAATTGGCTTACTTGCCTTCTCTCTACTCGCCGGCTGCTCAAGTAGCAAAGAAGCGATAGTACCGGATCTTCCACCATCAGAGCTTTATTCGGATGCCACCATACTGCTTCAAGGTGGTAACTGGCTTTCTGCTATTGAAAAGCTAGAAGCATTAGATTCACGCTATCCATTTGGTGCTTATTCTGAGCAAGTCCAACTTGATTTAATTTATGCTTACTATAAAAACGACGATCTAGCGCTTGGTCTCGCGACTATCGCTCGCTTTACTCGATTAAACCCAACCCATGCTAAATCTGACTGGGTACTATACATGCGCGGTCTAAGCCAAATGGCTCAAGATCGTAACTTTATGCATGATATATTTAATGTTGATCGCAGTGATCGAGATCCTGAGCCGGTTAAGTTAGCCTTTAGCGATTTCAAAACGCTTCTGCAACGTTACCCTGATAGCCCTTATGCAGAAGATGCGCAAAAGCGTATGTTTTCACTTAAAAATCGCTTAGCTGACTATGATTTGGCAACGGCTGATTTTTACTTGCGCCGTGAAGCTTGGATCGCTGCTATCAACCGTAGCCAAGAATTACAAAAGACCTACCCAGATACAGAAGCAGCAAGAAAGTCATTAAAAATCCAATTAAAAGCTTATCAAGCACTTGGATTAGAAGATGCGATAGAAAGAACCCAAACTTTAATTGCTCTTAACTCAATCAATTAGTCTCCATTTTGCAAATATTGAGTATAAATTGCCAAAAGAAGGCTTGTATTCATTACTGCTGCGAAATAAAAAACCACCACAGATTGGTGGTTTTTTATTATCTATGAAAATTGATGTCTCTTAAGTCTGTACCTATGCTGAATAGTAAATCTTCAGATATGGGACCGACATCGCATGAAAAAGATAGTAACGCTACTGTGCGTTTGGCTCTTGTCATTGCCAAGCTACGCGCTTGAGTTATCCCCTATGACAAGAACGCCTTATACTGGTGACTTAGATACTTTAGCTGATACTCATGTGTTACGCGTTCTCGTTGCAGCAGATTTAGGCTTTTACTATATCGATAATGGTAAGCCAACGGGAATTGTTGCAGAACTGCTTTATCACTTTGAAGTCTATAGCCAGAAAAAAAATAGTGCCTTAAAGATACAAGCTATCCCAGTGCAAAGGGATGAGTTGCTGATTACGTTAGAGCGCGGTTATGGTGATATGGCAATCGCTAATTTAACCATTACCGATCAACGATTAGAACGTATCGATTTTAGCGATCCAATCATCACAGGTGTTGAAGAGTGGTTAATTACACGCGATAAAAGCAAGGATATTACCCAAATTTCACAACTCAGCGATCGTGATATATGGGTAAGAGAAAGTTCAAGCTATTATGAAAGCCTGCAAAAAATTAATGAGCAGTTAAAAAAGGATAACCTTTCACCAAGCAAAATCCGTTTTATTGACGAGTCCTTACAAGATTATGAAGTAATAGAAATGATCAAACAGGGCTATATCAACACCACAGTACTCGATAGCCATAAAGCTTACCTTTGGGAGTCAGCGGTAACTGGTCTAAAAGCACACACAAAACTCCCTCTGCGCAGCGAAGGTAAAGTAGGTTGGGCAATAAGAAAGGATAGCCCTAAACTCAAACAACTGATTGATGGGTTTATTAAAGAATCGAAGAAAGGAACTCTGCTCGGTAATGTTATTTACAACAAATACATCACTCGTACCACTTGGCTAAAGAGTGCATTAAACCCCAAAGAGTTAGACAAGCTCGGTCAACTCTCTACATTATTTAAAAAATACTCTGATGAATACGATTTTGACGCTTTGCTTATCTCAGCACAAGCCTATCAAGAATCCGGGCTTGATCAGCGCAAAATATCCAGTAAAGGTGCGATTGGTATTATGCAAGTCCTTCCTACCACTGCGAAGGATCCCAATGTAAATATCAGTAATATTCATAACATTGAGAACAACATTCATGCTGGTGTAAAGTATATGCACTTTGTTAAAGACCGTTATTTTTCAAATGCTGATATGACGGATGATGACAAGATTTACTTCTCATTAGCGGCTTATAATGCTGGTCCTGCCAGAATTACTCGTTTACAGAAACTGGCTAAGCAACATGGCTATGATCCGAATAAATGGTTTAAAAACGTCGAAGTGATTGCCCGAAGAAACATTGGTACCGAAACCGTTTCTTATGTCGCAAATATCAACCGCTACTATGTCATTTATAATCAGCTAACGAAAATACAAGAGGTGCGTGAGTCTCAAAACGCTTGGTTATCACCTATGCTCCCTGTACTGATGGCACCAGTACTTGACCCATAAAAAAATGGCGCAACCTATCATGTTGCGCCACTCTTAAATTTGAATCATGGCTGTACTTATTCGTATCCATATCACAAAAATCGGGTGAGCATTTATTAACCAACCTTAAGTCTCGGCTCATAAAAACCCCCTAAAAACAGTACATTTTTAGCGTATAACCCTTTCCAATCTATCAATATTTCGAACAATAACAAGGAATTTCGGAATAAAAAAAACCAACATTTGCGAAAGATCACATTTAATTTTTGCAGTACATATCACCACTATTACTGTGATCTGCATCACATTTATTCCAGCTCAAATGAGTAATCTGTAGTTAACCCATAAGGGATGACACAGAGGAAATAATTTATGAGAGTAAACATCACTGGCAAAAACATCGACATCACCTCTGCTATCCGTGAGCATATAGAAAGCAAATTTAACAAATTAGAAAAATGGCAAGTCGACGTCATTAATTGCCAAACGAGCTTTAATGAAGAGCCGAATAAACAGAAAAAATTTGAAGCTGTCATCACTATTCCAAAAGGACAACTCATCGCCTCTGCGATTCACAACGATCTTTACGCTGCCGTTAACGAAGTTGAACAAAAACTCGAACGTCAACTCAATAAACTAAGACACAAACCAGAAGCTCGACGAGCTGAAAAGCCTGACTTCGAAGAAAAAATAGAACAAGCTGAAGAACAAACTGAAGAAGAAGCGGTTCTATAAGTAAAACTCCCTTCCCTATAGCGCCTTTAAGGCGCTATTTTTTTGCTTGACGCTCTACCCTACCTTGCTTATTGTGGTAATGCATTCATACGGATAAACAAATTAATGACATTAACCCAGCTGTTCTTTTTTGACTTCTTTTTCTCATTCTTTTCTCTGCCATATTAGAGAGAGGCTCAATCGTTTAAGAACAATAAGTCAAAAACGAGCAGGAAGCCTCCCATAACGGGGGGCTTTTTTATAAGGAACTTTTTGCATGACAGACAACCCGCTATCTCTTGATGATATTCGCCTCAGATTGAATGAGCTTGATGATCACCTATTACGTTTATTATCAGAACGACGCCAACTCAGTATTGAAGTGGCAAAAAGTAAAGTTGAGACATCAAAACCTGTTCGTGATGCCGTTCGTGAGCAGCAATTACTGGTCAAGTTGATTAATAACGGTAAAAGTAAATATCAGCTGGATGCACAATACATCACCAAACTCTTTCACACTATTATTGAAGACTCGGTTTTACTTCAGCAGTCTTACTTGCAAAACCTCGCTAATCCACAAAGTCGCAAGCCATTAGCAAGAGTGGCATTTCTTGGCTCTAAAGGGTCATACTCTCACCTTGCTAGCCGTGAATACTTCAGCCGTAAGAACACTGAACTGATTGAACTCAACTGCGAGCATTTCAAAGATGTGACTTCAACTGTTGAGTCCGGTCATGCAGACTACGGGGTACTGCCAATTGAAAATACCAGTTCAGGTTCTATCAATGAAGTGTATGACTTATTGCAGCACACTACGCTTTATATCGTTGGTGAACTAACTCAACCCATTGAACATTGCTTAGTGGCAAAGAGTGATATTCGCTTAGAAAGCATTAAAACGCTCTATTCACACCCTCAACCACACCAGCAGTGCAGCGAGTTCTTAAGTCACCTGAAAGGAGTAACACTAGAGTCTTGCGTAAGCACCGCAGATGCTATGCGTAAAATTAAAGAGTTGGATCGTGATGACGTTGCAGCTATTGGTCATGCATCAAGTGGAAAACTGTATGGCTTACAGTCTATTCAAGGCAATATAGCAAACCAAACCGAAAACCATACTCGCTTTATTGTTGTTGCGCGTAAGCCCGTTGAAGTATCGCCACAAATTCCAGCCAAGACGACCGTTATTATGTCAACGTCCCAACAAGCAGGATCATTAGTGGAAACTTTACTCGTTTTACAGCGATACGGCATTAACATGACGAAGCTAGAATCTCGTCCTATTATGGGCAATCCATGGGAAGAGATGTTCTATGTTGATCTAGAGTCTCATCTTGATTCACAAGAAATGCAACAAGCCATTGCTGAGCTAACTAAAATTACTCGCCACTTGAAAGTGCTTGGTTGCTACCCGAGTGAAAATGTAAAACCAACCCAAGTGAAGTTACTTTAGGGGATCCATCGCAATGAAAATCGTGGTTATTGCTTCATTAAACCCTGCGAAAATTAATGCGGTGAAAAGTGCCTTTCAAGCGGCACTTCCTCAGCAGATATTTGACTTTAAAGGTATCAGTGTTGCCAGTGGCGTTGCTGATCAACCGATGTCAAATGAAGAAACACACCTTGGTGCCTCTAACCGAGTTGCCAATGCTCGTGTCATGCACCCAGAAGCTGATTATTTTGTCGGACTTGAAGCGGGTATTGAAGAAAACATCACTTTTGCTTGGATGGTGATTGAATCTCAAAATCAGCGTGGAGAATCTCGGTCTGCGAGCCTAATGCTTCCACCTCTTGTGATTGAAAAACTCAAAACAGCCCATGAACTTGGCGATGTCATGGATGAGCTATTTGGCACTGATAACGTGAAGCAAAAAGGCGGGGCAATTGGCTTGCTTACTCAAGATTTACTCAGTCGAAGTGCGGTCTATCATCAGGCATTAATTTTAGCCTTGATTCCGTTCATCAACCCAGAGCACTTCCCTGACAACCTGTAGTGCTCTAATGACTACTTAGCTCTAGTGACTACTTAGCATCAATAACCTAAGCACTAGAATAGCGTATACAACTATCTCAGGCATAATAAAACCTTAGACATAATAAAACGCCACTTAAAAATAACACCATATCGGTATTATCTTTAAGTGGCGTTTTTGATCTTATGTGGATTAAAGATTAAGTAGTAGCTGCTCTAAAGCCTGTTTCTCTTCTACCGATTTTCTTTTTAATTCATTGGATCCACGGGTTATGGTTGCAACACCCACCCCAAGCTTTTGACTCACTTGACGCTGAGATAACTCACCTTTAAAAAGCTCACACAAAATGTTTGCCCTTGCGACTAAAGATTCTCGCTCATCAGGTGTCATCATCATAGTAAGTAACATATCATGCTGATCACTGTCCGCGGCTTTTTTTACCAATGCCATCAACTGCTGCCAATCATAGTATTCAGGATTCTGTTCCATATTACTCTTCGCTTTATCCATCGAACTTCTATTGTAGAGATTTATCTCTCTTTTTTAATCAATATTTTGCTTTGTTTTCAGACTCAGTCAAAAAATCCCCCTCTACATTGAGAAGATTTCGATAATAAGTCTCAAACATTAAGATATTTTGCACATAACCGCGTGTCTCTTTAAATGGAATAGACTCAATAAACGCATAAGGGTCAAGTTGACCAGCACTACGCTCACGCCACTGTTTCACTCGATTAGGACCTGCATTATAGGCTGCTAAAGCAAAAATTCGGTTATTATCATATTGATCTAATAAGCTCGCTAAGTACTGACTGCCAATCTCAATGTTTTTTTCCACAATATATAAATCATCAGCACCACTATAATCTATCTTAAATTTCTTAGCGGTATGACTGGCTGTGGTTGGCATAATTTGCATCAAACCTCGCGCACCAACCGGCGAATTAGCATCGACATCTAACGCACTCTCTTGCCTTGCCAATGACACTAAAGTGATTGGGTCTAAGTCATGTTTTTCAGCGTAGAAGTTAAACCACCAGCGATGGGCAAGTGGAAAGCGCAAGTCCATATAATCCCACATTTTTGCAGAGATCGTCGCCAGTACCGTCAAATGATGCCAACGTTGCTGACCGGCATAAGCGGCTAACATTTGCTTCTCATCAATCGATGCATTGCGTAATAACCAGCGCCACTCACTTTTTGCTGCTGATATTTTATCAACATCAATTAGTTCTTTAACTCGTTCAAGGGCTTTTTGATCAGCGGCTAACTTCGTTTTATCAAAAGTGATACTTTGCTCTGGATACTGAATCGTTTTATTTAAAGCGGTTGCTGCTGCGACACTATAGAAATTGCGCTCGCCAAGAATCGCATTTAACCGCTTCTCCCCTTGAGATTGACGACCTAACGCCATTTCAGCTCGTCCCTGCCAATACTGCCAGCGTAAACTGCTTTGATTACTTTGCGGCAGACGGCTAATCCAACGGATGATCCCTTGCCAGTCGCCATGCTGAACGGCTAGCTGTGCACGTCTCTCAAGCATTGCACTACTTGCAGAGCTCATCAGTGCACTATCACGCCATTCAATGACCTTAGGATCGTCGCTATTTATCACTCTAAAGATGGCGTAATCTCGTAGTGCTTGCGTGCGCTGTTCGCCTAAGTTTTGCGACAAACTCGCCCCTTCAATTACTTTACTGGCAGCGACGGCATCTTTTCTTGCCCAAAGTTGTACCGCTAGCTCGGTTTGCTTTTGATAAAAAGGGGTGATTTTATGTTTCTCGGCAAAAACGGCAGCGAGTTGCGGCTTTTGAAACAATGCCAACATATCCTTCGCTTGCACTTGAGCTAAGTCGGACGCGGGTAACTTAGCTAAATACTGTAGCGTGCTTAGATTCCTCTGCTCAAAAGCAAGCAGCATGCGCTGTAAAATTAATTCATCCGTGCGCAGTCCCGCCTCACTCCATGCTGAAAACAAAGGATCGCAACGAGCAGAAATATCCTTACCGCTTAACCACAACTGCTCAGCCCCGGCAAAAGCGGCTTGGCTCTGCTGGGTTTCATACTGTGCATAATGATAAAGACACAGGTACTCTTCACCGACAGGCGGTTGCTTTTGAAACTCTAATAAGGTTTGCCACTTTTCTTGCTGGGCGAGAGATCGTAAATAAGGCGCACGTATTCGCCCTGAAAAAGGCAAACCATCAAATTGCGTAATAAAGTGATTCACTTCATCGGGTGACTTCTCATCTAAGTTAACTAAAAAAGCGCGATAATCGGTGTAAGGTGTTAATGAATACGTTTCTATTTTCGGTCTTAACTCTTGATAAGCTTTAATATCTTTCTTATCAAGTAAATCTTGTGCTTGCTGATACGCTAGACGCTGTTGCACTAAGTTTTGCTCTGCTGCAGTCGCATATGAAGCCCCGAAACTGAATGCACTCACCGCTAACATCGTTGAAGCTATTGATGTTCGACCGGTGAGGAAAGTGAGATGTTTGATAGACGACATCATGAGTTTGATTCCTTGCAGTGGACCTTGATATTGAACAGATAAGTACCATAGACGTTAAAATTGTACGCTATGAAATCATCGTTTCTATGACAGTACTATAATGAAACCTTATTGATCATAGAACAGCTTCTGCTATTAGAATGTAATTAAGTGTTATAAACGACTTTAAATCTACCCTAGGAGTAACAAACAGGGTCATCTTGGTATAAAATCATGCTTTTCATATCCAATAATATTAGGACATCACGGTAATGGCTGAATACGTATATACCATGTCTCGGGTAAGCAAGACGGTACCCCCTAAACGTCAAATTCTTAAAGATATTTCTCTTAGCTTTTTTCCTGGCGCTAAAATCGGTGTTTTAGGTCTGAATGGTTCAGGTAAATCAACGCTATTGCGCATCATGGCTGGCATTGATACTGACATTGATGGTGAAGCTCGCGCACAACCAGGTCTTAATGTTGGTTACCTTCCTCAAGAGCCGGTACTAGACGAATCAAAAACCGTTCGTGAAATCGTTGAAGAAGCGGTGGCTGACGTTGCCCATGCATTAACTCGTATTGATCAGGTTTACGCTGAATACGCAGAACCAGATGCTGACTTCGATGCACTAGCGAAAGAGCAAGGTGAACTAGAAGCGCTGATCCAAGCAAAAGATGGTCATAACCTAGAGAACGTTCTAGAGCGTGCTGCTGATGCATTACGCTTACCAGAATGGGATGCAAAAATTGAATTCCTATCTGGTGGTGAGCGTCGTCGTGTTGCTATCTGTCGTCTGCTACTTGAAAAGCCAGACATGCTACTACTTGATGAACCAACCAACCACTTGGATGCGGAATCTGTTGCATGGCTAGAGCACTTCCTTGTTGATTACAGCGGTACTGTTGTGGCAATTACCCATGACCGTTACTTCCTTGATAATGCAGCAGGTTGGATTCTTGAGCTTGACCGTGGTGAAGGTATTCCATGGGAAGGTAACTACACATCTTGGCTAGAACAGAAAGATGAGCGTCTAAAGCAAGAGAAAGCGGGTGAAAGTGCTCGTCAAAAGACCATTGAGAAAGAGCTAGAATGGGTTCGTCAAAATCCAAAAGGTCGCCAAGCGAAATCAAAAGCGCGTATGGCACGCTTTGAAGAGATGACAACTGGCGATTACCAAAAGCGTAATGAAACGAATGAACTGTTCATCCCGCCAGGTGAGCGTTTAGGTGATAAAGTTCTTGAAGTTAAGAACCTAACTAAATCATTCGGTGATCGCGTTCTTATCGATGACCTATCATTTAGCATGCCTAAAGGGGCTATCGTTGGTATCGTTGGTGCCAATGGTGCTGGTAAATCGACACTATTTAAGATGTTAAGTGGTGCAGAGCAACCTGACTCAGGTACTGTTGAATTAGGCGAAACCGTTAAACTGGCTTCGGTTGATCAGTTCCGCGATAGCATGGATGACAAGAAAACCGTCTTCCAAGAGATCTCTGAAGGCGCTGACATCATCAAGATCAACAACTTTGAAATCCCAGCGCGTGCATACTGTTCTCGCTTTAACTTCAAAGGCATCGATCAGCAAAAAATCATCGGTGAGTTATCTGGTGGTGAGCGTAACCGTGTTCACTTAGCAAAACTGCTAAAAGCGGGCGGTAACGTACTGTTACTCGATGAGCCTACCAATGACTTGGATGTTGAAACGCTACGTGCTCTTGAAGAAGCACTGCTTGAGTTCCCAGGCTGTGCAATGGTTATCTCGCATGACCGTTGGTTCTTAGACCGTATTGCAACGCACATCCTAGATTACCGTGATGAAGGTCAAGTGAACTTCTACGAAGGTAACTACACGGAATACAGCGAGTGGATCAAGCAAACGCTTGGTGCTCAAGCTGCTGAACCGCACAGAATCAAGTACAAACGCATCTCAAAATAGTAATATCATGATGTAAATGCTTGAAATTCAACCTAAGGCCGCTAATAATAGCGGCCTTAATTATATGAAAATACTATATTTGTTGTTCTACTTATTATGTTGCATAAAATTTCTGTCGCTATCCCCACACCTAAAGGGTTACAAACCTTTTACTTTGGTCGTACCGCATTAGTGCTGATTATTGCCACTACCCTATTACTTCCTACTGCTCTTGGTACTGCTCTTGGTACTGCTCTTTATCTTGAATATAAAGAAAAGCGCGATGCTCAACATGAATTGATACAAACCCAACATGTTTTACAGCAACAACTCAGTGAAGTGACGAAAGAAAAGCAAAGCATTGAAAATCAGTATCAAGTGCAAGTGGCAACAACGCACTCCTTATCACAGGATATCGCGGATAAAAATGCTCAAATTCAACTGCTCGGAAAACGTGTTTTCGATGTGGAAACGGTACTTGGTTTAGCCGATGAAGATTTGCTTGCCGATGATTCTAATTTAGAAGAAAGAATGGATGCCGCTGCCATTGATTCTGCGGTTAGAGCGACAATGTTTCGCCTTATCCCCAATAACAGCCCAATTAATTATCAGCGTATTTCTTCCTCTTATGGCAGTCGTACCAACCCTATTTATAAGAAAAACCACTTTCATACCGGCATTGATTTAACCTGTAAAGTGGGTGATGAAGTCGTTGCGCCAGCTGATGGTGTGATTGAAACCGTACGCCCAAGTAAGCAGGGTTATGGTAACTTCCTTACCATGCGCCACTCTTTTGGATTTATGAGTTCTTACGCTCACTTAAACAGCTTTAAAGTTCGCAGTGGTCAGTTTGTCAGTAAGGGGGATGTGATTGCTCTGTGTGGTAATACGGGCAGCTCAACCGGTCCACACCTTCATTATGAAGTGCGCTTTTTAGGTCGTACTCTCAACCCTCAGTACTTGATGGATTGGACGCCTGATAACTTCAACTATCTATTTGAAAAAGAGAAGAAAGTGAAGTGGGCACCGCTGGTTAAATTAATCGATAATATGGTTCGCTTACAAGTCAACCTGACAAGCATACCTTACCTTGATAAGAGTATGGATACGGCGGTTAATGAGAGTGTACAAGATGAGCATTACTCAACGAACTAGTTGCTACTCGTTCATTACTGCTTGTTAACTGAAAGGCGATGAAATAACAATGCGATAAGATAGCAAAGGGCGCATATGCCCTTTGCTCAATTGAAATGATGAACTGAGATGGCTACCCACGATGTATCGCGTCATTCGCTTGCTTGAGCAGATTCTGACTTTCATCTAAAAACTGCTTTGAGTAATCGCCAAACCAATCACTTACCTGATTAAAATTATCAACAAAAGCGGCTTTGTCATGACGGTCAAGCAGAGCAATCGCTTCACCAAAACTGTGGTGGAAACGCTTTATCATATCGATATTGTCTTGTGATGATAAAATGATATCACCATAAAGATTTGGATCTTGACCAAATAGTCGCCCTACCATTGCGAGCTCTAAACGATAAATCGGTGAGCTTAACTGCAAAAGCTTCTCTAAGTTCGGGTTCTCTTTACTCAGGTGTAAGCCATAAGCAAACGAAGTAAAGTGACGTAATGCTTGAATCAGGGTCATTCCATGATCATGCTCACTGGCTTCAATTTGGCACAGACTCGCCCCCCAAATACCAAACTGCTCTAATAGCCATTGATATTTGTCTTCACCACGGCCATCACAATACACAATCACCTGCTTGGCTAAGCTTGGCACATCTGGACCAAACATTGGGTGTAAACCGACAACTGGACCTTGGTGATGAGTGAGCATGGTCTGTAATGGTTTCGATTTTATTGAGGTCAAATCACATAAAATGCAATCTTCAGGTAAGTTACCTAAACGCTCAATAACACCTTCGGTTAAATGAATCGGTACCGTGACTACAACCAAACCAGCGTCATTTAAAATCTCATCAGCACGGTCCCAATCTTGGCTACCCAGCACTTTGACATTGTAACCTGACAGCGTAAACATTCGACCAAATAGACCACCTAACTGACCGTGACCACCAACAATAACAACGGAACGCAATTGCGGATTGAGACATTTAAAGCCCGAATCTTTTTCACTTGCGTACGACTCACGCATGGTTCGGCGTAAAATATCTTCGATCAATTGTGGGGGAACGCCCTGTTTTGCAGCTTCTTCACGACGAGAAGCCAACATAGAAGCCTCTCGCTCAGGAACATAAATCGGTAATCCATGTTCACTTTTTACTTCACCCACTTTTTCAACTAATGCCAAACGGCGAGCAAGTAGCTCAACCATTTGTTTATCAACTGCGTCAATTTGGTCGCGTAATTCATTCAGTTCAACGGCCATAGGATATCCTTCTCTCTACCCTTGTAAACGATCTTCTAAAAACGGTACTAACTCTTTGTGAGCTTGACGTAATAGTGCCTCAGTTGTATCCCAATTGATACACGCATCGGTAATAGAAACGCCGTATTCCATCTCACTCAGAGGAATATCAGAAGATTGATTACCTTCATTAATATGGCTTTCAATCATCAAACCGATGATCGACTTGTTGCCTTCACGAATCTGATGAATCGCATTTTCGGCGACGAGAGGCTGACGACGGAAATCTTTGCATGAGTTGGCATGGCTACAGTCAATCATTAGCGACGCATCTAAGCCACCTTTTGCTAACTCTTGCTCACACTCATGAACCGACACTGAATCGTAGTTTGTCTGTTTGCCGCCACGTAAAATCACGTGACCATTCGGGTTACCTTGAGTGGTTAATAAAGCAACCTGCCCTTCTCGACTAATACCCATAAAGCGGTGGCTCGATGAAGCAGCTTGCATCGCATTGATCGCTGTCCCTAAGTTACCATCAGTGCCATTTTTAAACCCAATTGGCATGGATAAACCACTGGCCATCTCACGGTGAGTTTGTGATTCTGTCGTACGCGCACCAATCGCTGCCCAGCTAAACGTATCAGCTAAGTATTGTGGACTAATAGGATCTAATGCTTCAGTTGCCAGTGGAATATCCATTTCAGCTAAATCCACTAAAAGCTCACGCCCCACATGCAGACCGTGCTCAATATCAAACGTACCATCAAGTTGCGGATCGTTAATTAAACCTTTCCAGCCCACGGTTGTTCTTGGCTTTTCAAAGTAAACGCGCATCACAATGTACAGTTGGTCATTAAGCTCTGCAGACAAGGCTTTCAGACGCTTTGCGTACTCTTTCGCTGCATCAATATCATGGATAGAACACGGACCACACACAACAAGTAGGCGATGATCTTTTTTATGGATAATGTTAGCAATCGCATCGCGTGAATCTTGAATAGAACGACGAGCTTTCTCACTCAAAGGTAGCTTCTCTTTTAGCTGCGCTGGTGTAATTAGCACTTGCTCGTCAATGATGTTGATATTACTTAATTCACTTTTTTGCATAACATTACCCGTACATTTATTTTTACACTTAATATTAATGAGATATCGCCAAACGGCTTAACAACTAACATAACAAGATAAAAACCAAATGCAAGTGTAAATATTAAAAAACATAACCGTAAATATTAATTTACACTAACCATTTGACCGCTTGATAAGCTCTGCTGTTTGCTTCCACTGCGTAGTTAAACGCAAATCCGACAAACTAAATGAGTGTTTTTTCAGGAGTGTAGTGGCATGAGACACAGAGCTAATCGGCAGGTTATCTAATACATTGGCCGCAGCATCACGATTATTACACATCAACAGCATGTCACAGCCCGCTTGTAATGATTGCGCTGCTCGTTGAGCGGGACCACCCATAATACTCGCTCCTTCCATGTTCAAATCATCAGAAAAAATGATGCCCTGAAAACCGAGTTGCTGACGTAATACCTGCTTTAGCCAATACTCTGAACCACTTGCTGGTTGATCGTCATATTGTGGGTACACCACATGGGCAGGCATCATAGCATCGAGTATTCCCGCCTCAATTTGCGCCTTAAAGATGGTCATATCATCCGCGAAAATTGTCTCTCTTTGATCATAAGGCGTCTCTAAATGAGAATCGGCAATCACGCCACCATGGCCTGGAAAGTGCTTACCGGTTGTTGCCATTCCAACCGATTTCATCCCCTGCATGAACGCAGAACTATGACGCACAATGGTATCGATATCTTCACCAAAAGCGCGGCTGCCAATCGCCTTGCACTCATGACCTTTATCGAGAACCGGTGCAAAACTCAAATCAATATCATGGGCAATCAACTCCGCGGCCATTAACCACCCTGACTGCTTCGCCAGTGATTCACCATCACGATGTTGAGCATACTCTTGCGCTGCTGGAATTAAGGAGAAACCATCTCGAAAGCGCTGCACTCGCCCACCTTCTTGATCAACACCAATCAGTATCGGTCTTTTCGCCGCCACTCTTATCGCCTTATTTAAAGCAACTAACTGATCGCTTTCTGCATAGTTACGCGCAAATAAGATCACCCCACCCACTGTTGGATGTTGCAGTATCTCTTTATCTTCAGCGCTCAGCTCATAGCCTTCCACATCTAGCCACAGTGGTCCCATCTTTGCCTCTCGATTCATAGTCACTATTTTATTATTTGAGATTATTCGCTTTAATTTTGCTTTACAATGTTTTTCATTACCTTGTAGAGGAAAGCAGTGATGACAGGAAAAGAGCTTTATATCGGTGTGATGTCAGGCACCAGTTTAGATGGCGTTGATACGGTACTGGTTAGTATTAATAAAGGTGACCTAACTGGCAGCAGCATTCGGTTAATTGCTCACAATGAATTCGCCCTACCCGATGATCTTAAGCAGGGGTTACTTGGTATTTGTTTAGGTCAAGCGACCGACTTAGTCACTATTGGTCAGCTCGACCACCGCTTAGGGCATTTATTTGCTGATGCCGTTAATGCGCTTTTAGATAAGCAACAACTCAAAGCAGAGCAAATCACTGCGATTGGTAACCATGGGCAAACCGTATTCCACCAGCCAAATAGCGCAATGCCTTTTACCATACAACTCGGCGATGCCAATATTATTGCCGCTAAAACAGACATTGATACTGTTGCTGATTTTCGCCGTAAAGATATGGCGTTAGGTGGTCAAGGTGCGCCTCTTGTTCCCGCTTTTCATCACACTATTTTTACCCCTAAGGACTCAACGATTGTGGTACTTAATATTGGTGGGATAGCGAACCTCTCGGTCTTACGCCCTAATCAGACAGTGATTGGTTATGATACAGGACCAGGCAATATGTTAATGGATGCTTGGGTTAACCTGCACAAGGGATGGAAATACGATAAAAATGCGGCGTACGCGCAATTAGGCAAGGTCAATGATGCCCTTCTCTCCTTATTAATGGCCGAGGAATACTTTCAGCTTTGTGCGCCCAAAAGTACGGGAAGAGAACTGTTTAACTTACCTTGGCTAGAAGAAAAGTTGGCTCTGTTTAACCAGCAAAACCAAAACCTCACAGCCGAAGATATCCAGGCAACATTGACGGAGTTTAGTGCTGTCACTATCGCCAATGAAGTTGCCCAATACCAACAGGGGCCACAACCTGAACTACTGGTGTGTGGCGGCGGAGCACATAACCCACTGCTGATGAAAAAGCTCACACAACACCTACCAGACTGGCAAGTGGCATCAACCAGTCAGCGTGGTGTGGATAGTGACAATATGGAAGCGATGGCGTTTGCATGGCTTGCTCAGCGCCGCATCTATGGATTAACCAGCAATTTACCTGAAGTTACTGGCGCAAAAAAACTCGCCTCTCTTGGTGTTATCTACCCTGCGAATTAATCAAATCGGTATACAGAGAATGACTGAGTACGGCGCTAGTTTTGCGTCGTAAAGTCATTCCAGCCACGCTGCCATTCCATACGAAATTTTTGTCCATCTTTAGTACCAGAACAAACACCTTCATAGGTAAAACCAGACATACCAATTTGATAAGCATGGTTAGGATCGCAATACTCATCAACACCAACCGCATAACCTTCACTATAACGACCTGGATCAGCATCACCTAACGCTAAGAGAGAATTATAGCTACGCGCAATATTGCCTTTAACCCCATCTTGATAACCGATCTGATACCAATTTCCCTGCTCTGCTAAAGTGTCAACATTGCTACTACACCCAGCAAGACCAGCCGTAATGAACATTAATGTAACTAATGGCTTACTCATCTTTTAATCCTTTTTATATCCGATAGCAACAGTTTATGTCGACTAACGCTTAACTGCTAGTTACATACACACAATAGCGATCATTCATCCCATTCTTCAAGTAAACAAAGTCATCATCGAGCAAACAAAATGTGCACATCCAATAAAGCATAAAACCGCTTAACCAGAGCAACAACCACTCAAACGGCTATTTGACCACTCAGCGAATAAGCCCATGACATAACCATAGTCACCTCCTAACATCCAACATGAATCATTCATCTAATTTAGGGATAACATATTATGCTATGGTTTCTAACCTGTGTTGCCGCACTACTCGGTGGCTACTTCATCTACGGCCTATTTATTGAAAAGATCTTCGGTGTAAAACCACAGCGTACCACGCCGGCTTACACGAAGCAGGATGGGGTTGATTTCGTACCGATGTCGACACCCAAAGTCTACCTAGTCCAGTTACTTAATATTGCAGGGGTTGGACCTATATTCGGCCCTATCATGGGTGCTTTATACGGCCCAGCCGCCATGTTATGGATCGTCGTTGGCTGTGTCTTTGCTGGTGCTGTGCATGATTACTTTTCAGGTATGCTTTCCATACGAAATGGTGGGGCGTCGGTTCCAACCATCACTGGCCGATACCTAGGCAATGGCGCTAAACATTTTATGAACATTTTTGCCGTTGTCTTATTACTGCTTGTCGGAGTGGTATTCGTCTCAGCACCAGCCGGTATGTTAACTAACCTGATCACTGACCAAACCGATATTACGATGAGTGCAACGACCATGGTTGTGATCATCTTTGCTTACTATATCGTTGCGACCATAGTGCCTGTCGATAAAATCATCGGTCGCTTCTATCCTCTCTTTGGCGCACTTCTCATCTTTATGTCGGTTGGCTTAATTAGTGCTGTTGCCTTGTCAAGTGAGCACCAAATTTTAGGTGGCTATAAGATGAGTGATATGTTCACCAACATGAACCCTAATGATTTACCACTTTGGCCAGCACTCTTTATCACCATTGCTTGTGGGGCAATTTCTGGCTTCCATGCGACACAATCCCCACTGATGGCTCGCTGTATGGAAAACGAAAAAAATGGTCGTTTCGTGTTTTATGGTGCGATGATTGGTGAAGGTATTATTGCCCTTATCTGGTGTACGTTAGCGCTCTCTTTCTTTGGCTCTATGGATTCATTAGCCGAAGCGGTGAAAAATGGTGGTCCAGGTAACGTAGTTTACAGCGCATCCTTTGGCCTGCTTGGTGTATTTGGCGGTATCTTAGCCTTCTTAGGTGTGGTGATTCTGCCAATTACTTCTGGCGATACGGCTTTCCGCTCTAGTCGTTTGATTTTAGCTGAATACTTCAATTTAGATCAGAAGACATTGCGTAACCGCCTACTTATGGCAATGCCGCTGTTTGTTTTAGGTGGCATTCTGACCCAAGTTGATTTTGGTATTATTTGGCGCTACTTCGGATTTGCTAACCAAACGACGGCAGTCATGATGCTGTGGACGGCATCTGCTTACTTACTGCGTTATAACAAGTTCCATTGGATCACCACCGTACCAGCCATGTTTATGACCACGGTATGTATTACCTTTATCCTAAACAACAGCCAATTAGGTTTTGGCATCCCAATGCAAATAGCAACGGTAACAGGGATGGTGGCAACGCTACTTATCACTCGCTACATCATCACTATCTCTAAAGGAAAAGGCGATACTGATTATGCGGATTTGAAAGAAGATAAGAAGAAACCAACCACCGAAGCCAATTTATAAAGCAAAATAACAAAATCAATCGCTTTAACCGTGCCATCAACATCATAGGTAAACAAATCGTCCTCAATTGATGTTTCTTGTCACACTATAAGAAAAGTTGCCCACACTGATCAAAATTCAGTGCTGGGCGCTACTCTTTTTACTGGCTACTAATGCTATGGTTTATTTTACATTGCACTCCTTTCGCTAGGTTTTCCCTCTATGGAATTAGTCGTTTCTCTGCTGCAACAAATGTGTGTTTACCTTGTACTGGCCTATACCTTAGCCAAAACACCATTAATCTTACCCTTACTTAATATCTCACCACGCATTAGCCATAAAATATCCTGCTATGTAATTTTTTCCTCTTTTTGTATTCTTGGCACCTATTTTGGCTTGCAGATCAACGATGCAATCGCTAATACCCGAGCCATTGGTGCTGTAATGGGCGGGGTATTTGGTGGACCTATTATCGGCCTTCTGGTGGGATTAACTGGTGGCATGCATCGCTACAGTTTGGGTGGGTTTACCGATGTGGCATGTGCTATCTCAACCACTAGCGAAGGGTTGATTGGCGGGATTTGTCATATCTACTATGTGCGCCGTAACAAGGCTAATGAGCTGTTTAATCCTCGGGTACTATTTGGCATAACCTTAATTGCAGAAGTCATGCAGATGGCTTTGTTGCTCTTAATTGCGAAACCTTTTGACCAAGCGTTAACGCTCGTTTCTGCGATTGCTGCGCCGATGATCATCACTAACTCCATTGGCGCTGCATTTTTTATGAGTATTATCCTCGATAGAAAAACCATTTTTGAAAAATACTCTGCCACCTTTTCTCGCCGCGCTTTAACCATCGCAGAACGTTCAGTGGGAATTCTACACTCTGGTCTAACTCATCAAAATGCGGATAAAATAGCTCGAATCGTTTATGAAGAAACCAATGTTGGCGCTGTTGCGATTACTGATAAAGAAAAAATTCTCGCCTTTGTCGGCATTGGTGATGATCACCACCAGCCAAATACTCCCATATCATCAGCCAATACGCTTTCATCCATAGCCAGTAATCAAATCATTTATTTAGATGGGATCGAGTCAGTGTATCAATGCTCGATATCCAAGAAGTGCAAACTAGGCTCTGCACTGATTATCCCGTTACGGGCGGGCGAAGAAGTGGTCGGAACCATAAAACTCTATGAACCAAGACGTAAACTCTTTTCAACTATAAATATGTCGATGGCAGAAGGGATTGCCCAACTGCTTTCCAGCCAGATCTTATTTGGCAACTACCAACAGCAACAACAATTACTGACTCAATCAGAAATCAAACTGCTGCATGCCCAAGTCAATCCTCACTTTTTATTTAATGCACTCAATACCATTAGCGCGGTTATACGTCATAACCCAGATAAAGCACGCACCTTGATCCAGCATCTATCACACTTCTTTCGCAGTAACCTTAAGCAAAATATTAACAATGTCACCTTGGAAGAAGAGCTCGCCCATATCAATGCCTACTTAACGATAGAAAAAGCCCGCTTCACCGATCGGTTAGAGGTAAATATTGATATCGCACCTCACTTATTACCACGCTTACTGCCCACTTTTACCCTGCAACCTTTAGTTGAAAATGCCATAAAACATGGCATTTCCGATATGCTCGAAGGCGGTATCATTACGATTTACAGTCAAGCAACGGCAGATGGCGATAAGATTATTGTCGAAGATAATGCCGGCGTATATCAAGCACCACCGGAGAATCATGCTGGCTTAGGGATGGAAATTGTGAACAAGCGCCTGACTAGCTACTTTGGTCGTGATGCAGCGCTAAAAATCGACTTAAAAAAACACCATTACACTAAAATGAGTTTTATTATTCCGTCATCACATTCGCTCAATAAAAAGGCATAAGCATGTTAACTGCATTGGTTATCGATGACGAACTCTTTGCTCGCGAAGAGTTGACCACCTTGCTAGAAGAAACGGGGGAAGTCGAGGTACTTGATCAAGCCAGCAATGCGATTGAAGGGCTACAAAAAATTAATGCCTTGCGACCCGATGTAATTTTCCTTGATATACAGATGCCAAAGATCACCGGCATTGAACTACTAAGTATGCTGGATCCTGACAGCATGCCATCTGTTGTCTTTGTCACAGCTTATGACCAATACGCTATTCAAGCCTTTGAAGACAATGCCTTTGATTACCTACTCAAGCCTATAGACCCTTGCCGATTAAGAAAAACCATTTCACGCTTAGTTAAAGTCGCGCGTTTTAACGGTCGACTCGAAGCACAAAATATCACCGCGATTGCTCCCTCCTATTTAGAACAGATCCCTTGCGTTGGTCATCATCGAATTGTCATTATTGCCACTAAAGACATTGAGTGTGTTTGTAGCGATATCAGTGGAGTAAAAGTTAAAACGGCAGAGCAAACCGCATCGACACAATTAACGTTAAAACAAATTGAAGAAAAAACCGATCTGATTCGCTGTCATAGGCAGTGCTTAGTCAGCATTAAGGCAATCAAGGAGATTAAATTATTAGATAATGGATTAGCGGAGATCATTACACTCAGTGGCTTTGATATCCCAGTGAGTCGCCGATTTTTAAAGGCATTAAAAGAGACGCTAGGTGTGCAGTAACCTAACGTCATTTAGGGCTATATAACAAATGATAACCGTTAATCGATCTGCTTTATTTGTAGCTCTTTTGGCACTTCAAAGAACATGTTCTCTTCACGCCCTGCGACTTCTTCCATTGAATCAGCACCAAGCTCTTTAATACGATCTAAAATTTGATTCACTAGCTCTTCTGGTGCTGACGCGCCTGCTGTTACACCAATTTTGCTCTTACCCACAAACCACTCCGGCTGGATATCTTCCGCACAATCGGTTAAGTAACCTGGCGTACCGAGCTTTTCCGCTAACTCTTTTAAGCGTGTCGAATTGGATGAGTTTTTAGAGCCAACAACGACAACAATATCCACATCGGCAGATAACTCACGTACGGCATCTTGACGATTTTGCGTTGCATAGCAGATATCATCTTTACGTGGACCTTGAATCTTAGGAAAGACCTCACGAAGTCGATTGATCACATCTGCCGTTTCATCGACCGATAGTGTTGTTTGGCTTACGTAATGCAAGTTACTTGGATCTTTGACAACCAGCAGTTCAACATCTTCTGGTTTTTCCACCAAGTACATTCCGCCTTCTTCACTGGCGTATTGCCCCATCGTGCCTTCCACTTCTGGATGCCCTGCATGACCAATTAAAACCACTTCCATATGTTTACGACTGGCTCTTGCCACTTCCATATGTACTTTTGTTACCAATGGGCAGGTTGCATCAAAAACGGTTAAGTCTCGCTCTTTTGCTTCTTTACGTACCGATTGAGGTACACCATGAGCTGAAAAAATAACGATATTGTCATCAGGCACTTCACTTAATTCTTCGACAAAAATCGCACCACGTTGCTTCAAACCTTCAACCACAAAACGGTTATGCACGACTTCATGACGAACATAGATTGGCGGTTGATAGATCTCTAATGCACGTTCAACGATGCTGATTGCACGATCAACACCAGCACAAAAGCCACGTGGGTTTGCTAACATTATTTTCATTGGATTGCTCATGGAAAATGAATTGATTGCGTTTTATTCTACAGATAGATCGCTATTGACACCATACTCGATATCAGACGCCACATTACTCGACACCAATAATATCGACATCAAAGGTAACATCTTGTCCTGCTAGAGGGTGATTAAAGTCAACGGTCACTGAATCACCGGCAATCTCACTAATGATGCCAGGTATCTCCATACCATCAGGTCCACTAAAAGCCATGATCGTACCGACTTCCACTTCAGCATCGCCGACAAATTTGGCTCGATCCATATAATGAATATGATCAGGGTTAGGCATACCAAATGCATCTTCTGCACTTAGCTCAATACTGCGCTGCTCACCCATAGTTAAGCCAAGTAAACAGTGCTCAAAGTTATCACTTAAGCTGCCATCGCCCATAACAAACTTAGCGGGTTTACCCATATTGTGCGTGCTATCCGCGACGGAACCATCGGCGAGTTTGATGGTGAAATGTAAGGTTACTGCACTCTGATTATTAATTATCGACATATCATTCCCTTGTTTGCTGTCATGCCTGCTTATGCTCGTGACATCGAACATATTTTATCTAAGGCATCGTATGGCTAATCTTAGTCTTAGTCTTAGTCTTAGTCTTAGTCTTAGTCTTAGTCTTAGTCTTAGTCTTATAGCGGTTATAATAAAAAGCGCCGCCCGAATCAACGGACAGCGCTTAAGGTTATTCTAAAACTGTGTACTCACGACGCTTTTAGCCATGATTCAATATCATTTAATCACTCGACACTTGATCGGTTTTTTTCTGACGAAAGCCATCAAGAATGATCATAGCGGCACCAATACAAATGGTGCTATCGGCTAAATTAAATGCTGGCCAGTGGTAACTGCCCCAAAAGAAGTCCAAGTAGTCAACGACAAAGCCATGCACAACTCGGTCAAACACATTACCAATTGCGCCACCAATAATGAGGGCATAGGCAATGTTGTTCCACTTCTCTTTCGCTGGTAGTTGACGCATCCAATACGTCAACATCCCAGTGACCACAAACGCAATGCCAGTAAAGAACCAACGCTGCCAACCACCCTGCTCACTTAAAAAGCTAAACGCAGCACCGTGGTTGTGCACATATAGGAAGTTAAAGAAAGGCAAAACCTCAACTCGGTTTGCCCAACCGTATCCCATATTATCCATCACGAATAATTTAATACTGATATCAGCGATAAACACTAGAGCCGCTAACCATAGCCAGCGCACTCCAGATTGTTTCAGTGAGAAAGTCTTCTCGCTCATACTAAGTCCTTTTAAAGTCTTGATATTAAGCGAATTGACGAGTTTCACCTTCGCCATCGATGTTTGAAGCACAGCGACCACATAAGTGTTCGTGACCTGCAATCGTGCCTACATCTGTTGTATGGTGCCAGCAGCGCTCACACTTCTCAGCTTCTGTTGCTGATACTTCAACAAATAAGCCTTCAAGGTCAGTGGCATGAGCAGAGTCGCTCTTTTCACTTACCGGCTTAATAACCGCTTGAGACGTTAGTAGAACAAAACGTAGTTCATCTTGTAGCTTGTTGATGGTTGCAGCAAGTGCATCATCAGCGTATAGCGTTACTTCAGCTTGCAATGAACCACCAATAGTCTTCTCTTTACGAGCGTCTTCTAAAAGCTTGTTCACAGCACCACGAACCGCTTGGATTTCAGTCCAGAATTCGTTGTTAAGCTCTTCTGTTTCAGATAGATCGACAAGACCTTGGTACCATTCACCAGTGAATACGAACGTATCACGCTCACCTGGCATTTCATTCCAGATTTCATCGGCGGTGAATGACATGATAGGTGCCATCCAACGAACTAGTGCTTCAACAATGTAGTACAGTGCTGATTGACAGCTACGTTGTGCGTGTCCGCCTTGCTTAGCTGTGTATTGACGGTCTTTGATTACATCTAAGTAGAAAGAACCCATTTCAATAGAACAGAATTGCATTAGACGCTGAGTTACACCGTGTGTGTTGTACTCATCGTAAGCTTTAACAATCTCTTCTTGTGCAGCAAATGCTCGACCTACAGCCCAACGATCCAGTGCAACCATATCTTCAACAGGTACTAGATCTGTCTCTGGGTTGAAGCCGTTTAGGTTCGCTAGGAAGAAACGTGCTGTGTTGCGAATACGACGGTAAGCATCCGCCGAACGCTTAAGGATCTCATCAGAAACCGCAACTTCACCTGTGTAGTCGGTAGAAGCAACCCATAGACGTAGGATATCGGCACCTAGTTTATTGGTTACATCTTTTGGTGATACTACGTTACCGATAGATTTTGACATCTTACGGCCGTTACCATCAACCACGAAACCGTGCGTTAGTACTTGCTTGTATGGCGCCACATCTTTCATCGCAATAGAGGAGATTAGCGATGATTGGAACCAACCACGGTGTTGGTCAGAACCTTCTAGGTAAAGATCAGCACTGTGTGTACGGTTTTCTTCTGGGAAGTTTAGCTCTTCACGAGAGTCAACAACAGAGAAGTGAGTAACACCTGAATCGAACCATACGTCTAGAGTATCAAGTACTTTTTCGTATTTATCAGCATCTTCAGCACCCATTAGGTCAGCGGCATCAAGATCCCACCATGCTTGAATGCCTTTCTCTTCAACAAGCTGTGCTACTTTTTCAATTAGCTCAGCACTGTTTGGATGCAGTTCAGCGGTTTCTTTGTGTACGAATAGAGCAATTGGAACACCCCAAGTACGTTGACGAGAGATACACCATTCTGGACGACCTTCAATCATACCTTCAATACGGCTTTCACCCCATTCTGGTAACCATTGAACGCTCTTGATTGACTCTAGTGCCTTCTTACGTAGACCCGCTTGATCCATAGAGATGAACCATTGTGGTGTCGCACGGAAGATGATTGGCGTTTTGTGTCTCCAACAGTGTGGGTAGCTGTGCTCGTATGCGTGATGGTGCAGTAGTGCGCCTTTCTCTTTCAATACTTCAAGCACTGAATCGTTCGCTTTAAACACGTGCTGACCAGCAAATAGCTCAGTATCCGGTAAGTAAACACCGTTTGAACCCACTGGGTTAGCCACTTCTAGGTTGTATTTTTTACCAACCACGAAATCTTCTTGACCGTGGCCAGGAGCAGTATGAACAACACCGGTACCTGAGTCCGTTGTAACGTGCTCACCTAAGATTGCAGGCACAGTAAAGTCGTAGAACGGGTGATTAAATTGCACCAACTCTAAGTCTTCCCCTTTACAGAAACCTAAGTTATGGAAATGCTCAATACCTGCACGATCCATCACATCTTTAGCTAGGTCAGCAGCAACGATCAGACGTTGTGCAGCTTGATCTTCAGTCGCTTCAACTTGAACCAGTACATACTCAAGATCATCACGTAGAGCAACCGCGCGGTTAGCTGGCAATGTCCATGGTGTCGTTGTCCAGATAACCACTGAAAGATCACCTTCACCAGCATGTTCTGCTGCTAAAGTGAATTTAGCGATTGTCGCAGCTTCGTCTGCCGCTAGGAATTTAACGTCAATTGATGGCGATACTTTATCTTTGTATTCAACTTCTGCTTCAGCAAGTGCACTACCACAGTCTGTACACCAGTGAACAGGTTTGAAACCTTTTAATAGGTGACCTTGATCAGCGATTTTACCAAGTGAACGAATGATGTTCGCTTCAGTACCGAAGTCCATAGTGCGGTATGGTTTATCCCACTCGCCCATGATGCCAAGACGCTTAAAGCTCTCTTTTTGGCCTTCAACTTGAGTCGTTGCGTATTTGCGACACTCTTCACGGAACTGAGCTGGAGTAATTTTCTGACCCGGCTTACCTTTTTTCTTCTCAACCATCAGTTCAATCGGCAGACCGTGACAGTCCCAACCAGGAACGTACGGTGCATCAAAACCAGATAGTGTTTTAGATTTGATAATAATGTCTTTAAGAATCTTGTTTAACGCGTGACCAATATGAATATCACCGTTTGCATACGGAGGGCCATCGTGTAATACGAAAGATTTTTTACCTTTCTTGGCTTTACGGATTTCACCGTATAGATCTTCTTTGTACCAACGTTTAAGCATTTCTGGCTCACGATTAGCCAGGTTACCGCGCATTGGAAACCCTGTTTCAGGTAGGTTCAGGGTATCTTTATAATCACTCATCGATTCTTAATTCCGTTGTATTGGGCGAAGTTAGACATTATGTATGTTAATCGGTGGAATTATCCGATTAAGCTTTAAGCTGACGCAACCACACCCTTGCTGCCTCAGCATCTAATTTAATTTGATCTTTTAGTGCATCAAATGATTCGAATTTCTTTTCATCACGTAGCTTATGTAACAACAATACTTCGAGTTGCTGGCCATAAATATCAGCGGCAAAGTCAAAAAAATGGACTTCGAGCTGTAGCCTTGTACCATTAACGGTTGGCCTTTGACCTATGTTGGCCACACCACCGAGCATATTCCCTTCTGCATTTTGAGCCTGTACAACGTACACACCCGATACCGGAGGGACACAGCGTTTAAGCGGTATGTTAGCGGTAGGAAAACCTATTGTTCTTCCTAACTTACGACCATGAGAAACACGGCCACTAATGCTATATAAGCGACCAAGCATCTGCTCTGCATCGTCCAAGTTATCAACCGCAAGCGCATCACGAATCGCAGTACTACTTACACGGACTTTGGACGTGGTTTGCGTTGGCACACAGAAGCTATCAGTACTGACGACCTCAAAGCCATATTGCAGACCCGCTTGCTGTAGCATCGCAAAGTTACCTTCACGACCTTTACCGAAGCAAAAATCATCACCAACAACCAGAAATTTAACACCCAAACGCGTAACCAACAAGTCACGAATAAAAGCTTCTGCTGATAAGTTGGCAAAATAAGTATTAAAATTGACGCATAATAAGCGGTCAATATTCAATTTACTTAGTTGTACATATTTATCACGTAACCGTGTCAAACGAGCAGGCGCTTGGTCTTTAATAAATAATTCCATTGGTTGAGGTTCAAAAGTCATCACGACTGAAGGTAAACCTAATTGGCTTGCCCGTTCAGAGACTTGGCTTAAGACTTCTTGATGCCCTAAATGCACACCATCAAAATTACCAATGGTTAACACACAGCCATGATGCTGCGGTTTAATATTACGTATGCCTCGAATTAATTCCATTGCGAGCGACTAACAACCTGTATTTTCATTGAACACGATGTGAAACCGACGGATTATATACTAATAATCTCACTTTCACTATGCGTCCATCGGTTTCGCCTAGCATCAAGATGTGACGACTTTTAAATCTTTGATACGCAAACCAAGTAATAGTGCGCTAGTTAAATAACTTACACCACCCAATCCTATCAAAAAGGTTAAGTGCATAATGCGCTGCACGGTATCCATAACGAGCCACTGCGCCATATCATCAAGCTGCCAAAGTAGAGCCATAACCATCATTGAACCTGAGATCACTAGCTTGATAAAAAAGACCAGCGTTTGACGGCTAATTTTATATACTCCAGCTAAATGCAAACCTCGATATAATAAGCTCATATTGATAAAGGCGGATAATGCGGTCGCCATAGCGAGGCCAATATAGCCATAGAACCAAGCAAAGATCGCATTGAAAACCATATTGGTGACCATCGCGATAATGCCATATTTCACGGGTGTTTTTGTATCTTGGCGAGAGTAGTACCCCGGCGCTAAGACTTTAATCAACATAAAGTTTAACAGTCCTGAGGCGTATGCCACTAACGCCATTGAGGCATTCGTTACATCACTTGGCAAAAACTCACCACGCATAAACAGCACCATCAGCATAGGTTTGGCTAAGACAATCAAGCCCAGCATCGCCGGTAAGCCCAATAAAAGCACCATACGCACGCCCCAGTCCATCGTCTGAGCAAATGAGTCACTTTGAGCGTCCGTGTGCTTACGAGACAGCGTAGGAAGAATTACCGTTGCGATTGCTATGCCAAATAGACCGAGTGGAAACTCAAGTAAGCGGTCAGCGTAGTAAAGCCAACTAATTGACCCTGTTGTTAAGAAGCTGGCAATAAAAGTGTCAAATAACAAGTTAATCTGACTAACTGAAACCCCAAATAGTGCAGGGATCATTAAAGTGCGAATCTTTACTACTCCAGGATCGCACCAGCCCCATTTTGGTTTTACCAGCACACCTGCTTTACGCAAAAATGGGATCTGGAAAAGAAACTGAACCAAACCACCTAAAAAGACCCCGATAGCAAGACCGATTTCTGGCTGCTCAATATTAGGTGAGATAAACCATGCACAGCCGATGATCATCACATTAAGAAAAACGGGCGTAAAAGATGAAACAGCAAACTGACCTAAGGTATTTAAAATCGCGCCAGATAAAGCAACGAAGGTAATAAACCACAAATAGGGAAAGGTAATCTTCAATAGCAAAGTGGCTAATTCAAATTTTTCCGCTGAAGGGCCACCATTGAGCCAATCAATAAACCACCCGGCACCAAATAAGGCTGTGATAACACCAGAGCCTAAAACGCCACATAGAGTCACGATAGAGACAATGACACCCAATGTACCTGAAGCCTTAGCAATTAAGTCTCGGGTTTTATCCATATCGCCAGCGGCATGCGATTCTGTCAATACCGGGACGAAGGCTTGAGAAAATGCACCTTCAGCAAATAAGCGACGTAAAAAGTTGGGGATTTTATTGGCAAATAAGAAAACATCGGCACTTGCCCCTGCCCCCATTAAATTTGCTACCACTACATCGCGTACTAGACCGAGAACTCGGGAAATAAGAGTCATAGCACTTACTATCATGCCGGACCGTAATAGTCGTTTACTCACAAAAACCTCAAAATTTAGTCGCTGCTATCTCATTGACTTACCATAAAGAATAAAACTGTGTGCTTTTGGCAAGCATAATTATTAGCATTGGTATAGAAATGCTGTTAGAATCCCGCCATCTTAACCGCGATGACCTTTCCTTACCAAAGTTTGTTTGGAAGAGTTGGGTTTTTGCACAAATCATTTGACATTTGAGCGCTTATGAGGGATAGTCCTCGCCCTTAAATTGTCACCGAACTAAGTTTTTGGGAGTTAGACCCTTGGCAAACAGTAAATCTGCTAAGAAGCGCGCTATCCAAGCTGAGAAACGTCGCCAGCACAATGCTAGCCGTCGTTCTATGATGCGCACTTACATGAAAAAAACTATCACAGCTATCGAAGCTGGTGATAAAGAAGCTGCAACTGCTGCACTAGTAGCTGTTACACCACTTCTAGACCGTATGGCGACTAAAGGCCTTATTCACAAGAATAAAGCTGCTCGTCATAAGTCTCGTTTCACTGCTGCAATCAAAGCTCTTTAATAGAAATTTGATTCTTCAGTAAGCGAAAAAACCGGCCTTGGCCGGTTTTTTTTTGTCTGTCATTTAGGCTAACGCTCATTACTTACAATACAAACCATGCAATAGTTCTATCATTGCTTTTACTTCTGTACTGCTCAATGAGTAATAAACTGTCTGAGCTTGTTTGCGCGTTGCTACCAATCCGTCTCTACGTAACCAAGCTAAGTGTTGTGAAAGTGCCGATTGGCTTAGCTGTAACTGGGTCGATAAATCTCCCACCGACAGTTCCTTGTCATGCAACAAACATAAAATCTGCAAGCGACGCTCATTAGCCATTGCTTTTAATAGCGTGACGGCCTGAGCTGAATTTTTCTCCATATCCTGAAGATTCATCATATCCTCTCATTTCATTATAAAATATAACGGCATTATTTATTCAAATAACTGGCTAAAGTCCGCTTCACAAATATTTTTTACAGCAGGGTGCTGGATCATACGCTCAGCAAAAATAACATAATACTCTTCTTTTAACTCATCAATCTTGCCGATAATCTGCAAGTTTGGCTGATCGTCTGCTTCATTAATATATAAGCTTGGTGCTAAAAAAATCACATCATTGTGATAATGAGAGAAGGCTTTCATTAATGCTAAGTCATCAAACTCACCTAGTATGTTTGGACTTAACCCTTGACGGTCAAACCACTGTAGTACTTTTCGCCCCATCGAAGTACGGTTACCTGGAATAAGCAGCTTATGGTTATTCAGTACTGCAGGAAAATCTTCACCTTTCACATCCCCTGTAGCAAAAAAACTCATGCTACTTTCGCCGAGCTTAATACTAAAGAGACCTGGGCTTTGACTCGAGTTGACTGGGCAATCAGATAAAATCATATCCAGTTTATGCTGAGATAATTGCTCCAATAATAATTCATGCGTCGATTCAAAGCAGCGCAAATGAATACTGTCATCTTCTGGAACTGTGCTCATTAAAATCTTACTGACTAAACGCTTTGACAACGCATCCGCCACACCGATTTCAAATAACATATTCGAGTGCTGGCTATAATTGACAATATCCAGCATCTCATAGCTTAAGCCAAACATACGATCAGCGTATTTAAAAACAAGCTGTCCTAGTTCTGTTGGCTCAACGCTACGCCCATGACGCTTGGTTAATTTTCCAGACATTCTATCTTCTAGCGCTTTAATCTGCCCAGTAACCGTCTGCGGCGTTAAAAAAAGTGCATCGGCTGCCTTTGTTACTGATCCTTGCTTACAGACCATCCAAAAATAATACAGATGGTTATAATTTAAATGAGACATATCTATTTGACCTAACCTAAAGCATCATCGTAATGATGGGATGTACCTATTAAACCTAATATGACGGATAAAATCCACCCTTTCGTTATTTCCGAAATAAAAGTGCGCATACCCCTGCATTTACCGAATTAAGTGTAATTTCATATGCTAAATATTTAAGCAATCCGGTTTGATTTACAAAAAAACAGAAAAAAAATCAATAATTTCCATAGATGAAATATATAACAATAACAATAACTTAATATGTTTATTGTTGCGCAACAATGAATAAAAACGACAAAGTCCACAAAAAAAAAGACCTGCAACTAAAATGTCATATTAGTGAAATATTTCACCTCTAACATCGCCTTCAGATTAACTAACAAAACAGAATCAGACCCAATAAGGTCAATGGAGAATATTATGATGAACCAAGCTACTACTACAGCAGCGCCAATGTCGAGCAAAGCTCGCTGGTTGCGCTGGGCTAACTTGGCATTCATGCTGTACCTACTATTACTTGCCGTTTCTATGGTTGGTAGTGGTTTTAAGATTGCTACAGGCGAACAAGCAAAAGTTTTATTTGAATTTGCCTCTCACCCTGTTGCAGGATTAATGATCGGTTTAGTGGCAACTGCCCTAATTCAATCATCAAGTACAGTAACATCTATTATCGTTGGCCTCGTTGCTGGCGGCTTACCTGTTGAAATCGCAATTCCTATGGTTATGGGTGCTAACATTGGTACCACCGTAACTAATACGATTGTAAGTCTTGGTCACGTTCGCTGTAAGGTCGAGTTTAAACGCGCCTTTGCAAGTGCTACGGTACATGACTTCTTCAATCTACTTGCTGTTTTAATCTTCCTACCACTGGAGATTATGTTTGGCATTTTAGAGAAAATCTCTCACTGGTTAGTTTCGCCTATGCTAGCGACTGGTGATATGAGCATGAAAGGGTTAGATTTCATCAAACCACTGACAGCTCCTGTTTTAAATGGCATTCAAGGTCCTTTAGCTTCATTTAGTGATACTACCGCTGGTGTAACGCTTATTATCCTAGGTATTGCGACTATCTTTGTAGCAATCACTGTTATGGGTAAATTAATGAAGAGCCTAATGGTTGGTCGTGCTCGTGACATTCTTAAGAATGCGATTGGTCGTGGTCCGCTGCACGGTATTGCTTCTGGCTCGATTGTGACTATTCTTGTGCAATCTTCATCGACAACAACAAGCTTAATGGTTCCTCTTGTTGGTAGTGGCGTTCTAAAAGTACGTGATATCTACCCATTCACATTAGGTTCTAACATCGGTACTTGTATTACCGCTCTACTTGCTGCGACAGCAGTATCTGGTGAGTTTGCTGTCTTTGCACTACAGATTGCTCTAGTACACTTAGTGTTTAATGTATTAGCCACGTTATTTATTTTCTGTATTCCATTTTTACGTGACTTACCACTTAAAGGTGCTGACTTTATCTCTGAACTTGCAGTTAAAAATAAAGCAACGGTTGTTATTTACTTAGTTTCTATCTTTGTTGTTATGCCAATTGCTGTAATTTCTGCGACAACTTAATCGATACGAACCACTCATATCGATAAAGATAAGAATACAAAAAAAGCCCCGATTATCATAATCGGGGCTTTTTTATTGCCTGCGTTCTAGCTTAACACTTTAAAATAGGTCTTAAACAGAGAACGGATACTTAATCGCTTCGTGACTCTCATAACCAATCACTTCAAAATCATCTAACGTTACCCAAGTTTCTAAATCTTCCAAACTCTGTATCTTTGGATTGATCTTAAACTGAGGCATCGCTAATGGCTCACGCTTTAGTTGAACATCTCGCATTGGTGCTAACTGATCTTCATAAATATGTGCATTCACGATTTTATGGTACGCCACGCCAGGTTTCTTGCCTGTAATTTGCGCCATGATAGCCAGGAATACATACACCTGAACTATATTGAAATTTAGCCCTAGAGGGACATCACACGAGCGCTGGGTGCTATTTAGATATAATGTATCACCTAGCAGCGAAAAGTGGTGACTGTACATACACGGGCGTAAACAGCCCATATGAAATTCACCAGGGTTGTAGAAGTTTAGGATTTCACCGCGATCATCTACGCCCTTACTTAGGTCATCAACGATTTTTCGCAGTTGGTCAATCGACCCACCATCAGGCTTTGCCCAAGCACGACCTTGAACGCCGTAAACACGTCCCATGTCATCTTCACCTTTACGAAACGGGCTATTAAGCCAGACTTCATTAAGGTTAGCATTCGCATCCCATGTTTTTGTTCCTAACCGGCGGAAGTCTTCTGCGTTATCATAGCCACGAATATAACCAAGTAACTCTGCAACTGCCGACTTCCAAAAGCTCTTACGCGTGGTAACTAATGGAAATTGATTCTGACCAACATCATAGGTCAAATCAGCATTAATAACGGTTAAACAACGCTTTCCAGTACGTTCATTTTCAATCCATACTCCGTCATCAACAATTCTCTGACACAGTTCTAAATATTGTTTCACAACGGGTTCCTTTACTAATCTATCGACTTATTGCGTCGCTTTACTATTAAATTTATAAGACCACAAAATCATTAGACCGCCGATTATAATCATAGGTGATGATAAAATCTGCCCCATTGAGATAAACCCACCAAATAGACCAAGCTGAGCATCTGGTTCACGGACATATTCAACCAAAAAGCGGAAAGTACCATAGCCCATCAAAAATAGCCCTGAAACAGAACCTAACGGACGTGGACGACGAATAAACCAATTTAAGATGAAGAACAGCACAACGCCTTCTAGAGCAAATTCATACAATTGAGAAGGATGACGCGCGAGTGGACCACCATTTGGGAATACAATCCCCCATGGCACATCGGTAACGCGACCCCATAATTCACTATTCATAAAGTTACCAATACGACCTAAGCCTAGACCAAAAGGCACGAGCGGAGCAATAAAGTCGGCAACAGCAAAGAAAGGGCGCTGATTTTTACGCGCATACCAAAACATTGCTGTGATGACACCCATTAAGCCACCATGGAATGACATACCACCGGTCCAAACTTGGAAAAGGTAGATAGGGTTTTGTAAGAATAAATCAAAATTATAAAACAGGACATAGCCAATGCGACCACCAAGCACAACCCCTAAGAAGCCAGCAAAAAGTAAATCGGAAACTTGATCGCGTGTCCAACCACTATTAGCTCGATCTGCGCGGCGATTGGCAAGCCACAATGCAAACATAAAACCAAATAGGTACATTAGTCCGTACCAACGAATAGCAATTGGGCCTATTTCAAATAAAACAGGGTCTATATTAGGAAACTGAAACCATTCCTGTGACATAAAAAGTTCTCTTCTTAGTAAAAACTACAGCAACATAGTGCTGGCAACAAACATTAAAAATACCGCAAATACTTTCTTTAAAATCGGTGTGGATATTCGAGTCGCAAGCTTTGCCCCAACCTTAGTGGTTAATACCGAGGTACAAGCAATGGCAAACAGTGCTGGTAGGTAAACATAACCAATACTGTAAGGTGGCAAATTCTGCACATGATAACCTTGCAGCATAAAACCTATCATCCCAGCTAGCGCGATAACGCAGCCACAAACGGACGATGAACCGACCGCTTTACGCATGATCACGCCATGACGATTAAGGAAAGGAACCGATAACGAGCCACCGCCAATACCCGCTAAACTCGAAATAACGCCTATCCCACCACCGTAACACATGGTTAGAGTAGGCGTTGGCATTTGAGCAGGTTGAACGTTGCGTATGGAGAGCAACATCCGCACCCCAATGATGAATATGATTACAGCAAAAATCTTAGGTAAAAGCTCTGTTGGGATCCATTCAGCAATAAAAGTACCAAAGAAGCCACCAGCAAGCACACCAGGCATCAACCATTTAATGGCAAACATATCCACATTACCCAATGCTAAATGATTGATAGCTGACGATCCAGAAGTGATAATGATGGTGGCAAGCGATGTGCCCAAAGCAATCTGCATGGTGATATCAGCTGAAATACCAAAATATGGAAGAAGGTAAAGCAGCGCTGGCACAATGACTACCCCACCACCAATACCCAGTAAACCTGCCAGTACGCCAACAAATGCGCCTAAGACAACCAACAAGCCTAATAATTCGTAATTCACTTTTACCCTTATTTGTTACCAGCTCGGATAAAGCCAGCACAACCACTTTGCTCCAAATACTCCACCATCATAGCATAGATGTGATGACCATAAGGTTGCACTAATGCTTGATTAGCAAAGTCTTTCAGTTGCTCTGTATCGGCTTGACGCAAGAGGTACTTAATGCGTGCAACATTAGAGGTATTCATACTTAAGGTGTCATAGCCAAGCCCAACAAGCAGCAGAGCACCGATAGGATCACCCGCTAGTTCACCACAAATACAAACGGGTAATTGATACTGCTGACAGGTGTCATAAATCTGCTTTAAAGCGATCAATACCGCTGGATGCATGGATTCATAGACATCCGAGACTCGTGAATTGTTCCGATCAACGGCTAATAAATATTGCGTTAAATCATTGGTACCGACAGAGGCAAAATCAATTTTATCGGCAATATGAGGAAGTAAATAAAGCATAGAAGGCACCTCTATCATAATACCCACTTGTGGCATGCTGATTTGCGGATAAATAACCTTCACCTCTTCATAGGCTCGCTGAATTAACTCTTTAGCATCATCAAGCTCTTGTGCCCCAGAAATCATCGGCAATAAGATACTTAAATTATGATGTTCGCGGCTTGCCTTAAGCATGGCGCGTAACTGAATAAGAAAGATATCAGGATGATCAAGTGTAAAGCGAATACCTCGCCAGCCTAGAAATGGGTTATCTTCTTCAATGGGCAGATACGGCAATGGTTTATCACCACCAATATCTAATGTTCTCATTACCACATTTTTATCATGAAAAGCGGAGAGTACCGCTTGATACTGTTGAGTTTGTTCTTCTTCAGATGGAAAGCGATGTTGCAGTAAAAACGAAATTTCGGTTCGATATAGACCGATACCATCAACCGCTTGTGTTATCCCACCGCTGCTGTCTGAATTGAGACCTGCATTCAAACAGATATTAATTTTCTTATCATCTTGAGTGCGGGCTTCAAGAGATAGGCTACTTTCAACCATAGAAAGTAATTCATTCTCTTCCCCCACCAGCGCTTGATACTCGGCAAGGAGTTGACCGTTGGGCTCGATAAAAACGTCACCGCTATAGCCGTCAACAATACCGAGCTGACCATGAATGGTATCTAGATTTAAGCTGACGCCCATGACCGCTGGAATACCCAGAGCACGAGATAAAATGGCCGCATGAGAGTTCGCCGCGCCTTCCATTGAAATGACAGCAAGTAACTTATCTTTGGGGATCGAGGCAAGCACAGAAGCGGTTAACTCTCGAACCATTAGGATAATCGGCTCATCAAGTCGTAACTCTTCCTGCTCGGTATTATGCAAGAAATACAGCAGCCTTTGCCCTAACTCACGAACATCTTGTGCTCGCTCGCGCAAATAGCCGTCGGACATACGCTCAAAACGATCGGAGTAAGTCTCAACGACTTGCTTCAATGCCCAATCAGCCCTATCCCCTTGCTGGATTTGAGCTTTAAGATCGGTACGTAACATTGGATCGTTTAATAAGTGTGTAAAGAGATCAAAAATAGCCAGCGCATCTTTATTGATCTCACTGTCTAACTTTTTACGCATACGACGAAAGTCACTTAACGCACTTTCCATCGCCAGCATAAGCAGTTCTTGCTCTTGTTCGATATTAACGGTAGATGCTGGGTTTACCTCTGACAGTTCAGGCTGAGTGTTATCCCACCAAAACGTGCCAATCGCAACGCCAGAAGAAGCCGCAACTCCTTTCGTTGATTGTAAATTACCTGGCGTTAATACCCACTGCCCTTGCATTTGAGCGTGGGCAATCATGACAGCAAGCTGAGCTGAAAGCGTCACAAGAAACGACTCTTCCATTTCAGTAAATAGACGAGGCGATTTTTGCTGAATAACCAGAACACCCAACACCTTTTTACGGTGAATAATGGGAGTACCTAAAAATGAACGATAAATATCTTCCCCCAATTCAGGGAAAAATTTAAAGTTAGGATGCTCTGATGCTTCATCAAGATTAAGTGGTTCAGCGCTGCGCTTAACAAGCCCGACCAACCCTTCTTGGTAATCAATATGAATAGAGTTGCCTTGTGGTTTTAAACCCTGCGTCGCCATCAACTCTAAACGTTGCATTTCTTCATTGGCAAAATAAACCGTGCAGCACTCTGTCTGCATTGCGCTGCACGTGTTTTTTACAAAGATATCTAGCGCCTCGTAGACATCTTCGACACGAGACACTTTTTCAACTATCTCCCTTAGTTGACTGAGCATGCTCTTTACCCTCTACGAACTTTTCGTTTGGTTTTCATTTTACGTTCTCGAAATGGCATCGCTAATGATGCAAATTCTTTCATCGCACGACGATAAACATCTCGTTTAAAAGACACAACTTGTCGAACCGGATACCAGTAACTTACCCATCGCCAACCATCAAACTCAGGGGTACTACCGCGCTGCATATTGATTTGAGATTCATCACAATCTAAGCGTAGCAGAAACCATTTCTGTTTTTGTCCAATACAGACCGGTTTAGAATCCCAACGAACAAGGCGCTTTGGTAGTTTATACCTTAACCAATGACGACTTGTTGCAACGATCTTAACGTCTCTCTTTGTAAGACCAACTTCTTCGTAAAGCTCCCTATACATCGCTTGCTCAGGGGTCTCTCCTTCATCAATTCCCCCTTGAGGAAACTGCCAAGAATGTTGTCCGTATCGTTTAGCCCAGAAGACCTGACCATGGTTGTTACAAATTACAATACCCACATTTAAGCGGTAACCATCGCCATCTATCACTGGCCAACCTCTTGTAAAATTTTAATTAGTCCGATTTTTCCACAGATCCCCAATATGAGCAAATTTAGTGATGTGATTTGATCGAGATTTATTCCTTTTACTTTGTATTTGAATAACTTTTGTACATGAAATTAGTTATCAACAAAAGAGTGAGACCTACTCCACATTTATACACCTTTTCTGTGAATAAGTATGTGTAGAATTATTTAACAACATGAAAGTAAGGGATAAATACAAATAAAAACAACTATCCACGCATAAATAACACAACAAACAACACAATAAAAACAACAACTTAAACTAAAACTTCCGTTATTGCATGAATAAATAAGCACGATAATTTAGCCAACAACAAGCAAGGGTAAAAATTAACCAGTTCGTATTTTATCCGTACAATAAAGGATTGAACATTAAAAACTGTCTGATTATTAACAGGAAAAAAGCATTAAATACCTGTTTATATGTCCATATAAGTCCAGTTTCTGGTTATTTTCACTCATCACCTGTGGATAACAATTAATTTAATCTTTATAGTAAACCTAACGACACAAGCTATCGACGTTTAGAGAGATGACGCGATCAAGCTCAGTTTGTTACAATGACATTTTAAAATAATGAATCGTATATGAAACCTGAACCTCAATCAGAGCAAGAACTAATCGCCCGAGCACAAGCTATTGCAGGTCTTAGTTTTCAAGAACTTGCTGACGAAGCGAACATGGTTGTGCCACCAGATCTAAAGCGAGATAAAGGTTGGGTTGGGCAATTACTAGAGTGGCATCTTGGTGCTATTGCGGGAAGCAAACCACAGCAAGACTTTCAAGATTTAGGCATTGAATTAAAAAGTATTCCGATCAGCTATCAAGGCAAACCACTCGAAACAACGTTTGTCTGCGTCGCTCCGCTTGTCGGTGTTCAAGGGTTAACGTGGGAAACAAGCCATGTGAGAAATAAGCTCTCACGTGTGTTATGGATGCCTGTTGAGGGGGAAAGAGAAATACCACTCTCAGAACGTCACGTGGGGTCACCTTTGATCTGGTCACCCTCACCGCAAGAGGAGTTACAACTTAAAACCGACTGGGAAGAGTTGATGGAGTTCATCGTACTTGGTCAGGTAGAACAAATTACGGCTAAGCATGGAGAAGTCCTGCAATTAAGACCAAAGGCTGCCAACAGTCGCGCACTAACCGAGGCTTATGGAGCCAGTGGTAAGCCAATAAAAACGCTACCAAGAGGCTTTTACCTGCGTACCTCATTTACTGCCCAACTACTTGAACGCTACTATTTATAAATGGCACTCGAACTTATAAATAGATAGCAAACATCGAGCATCGTCTATACAGGCTCTTCGACTAATAAACCATGCTTAGTCAGTAGACGATACATAGTCGCACGAGAGACTTTCAGCTCTTTTGCGGCTAAAGAAACCTGCCCTTTGTACGAATCAAGCGCTAATTTGAGAGCATTTTTCTCTGAACGTTCACGAATACTTTTCAAGCTACGCAAACCTTCATTATCTTTTGGCAGTTGTAACTGTTCCGCCTCAATAACAATAGAGTTAGACATAATCGCTACACGTTTAATGACATTTTTCAGCTGTAAGAGATTGCCTGGCCAGATATAGTTTTGCAGTTCACACATGGCTTCAAGTGAAAAACTACGTGCTGGTACATTATAATCTTGTGCGTATTGTAATAAGTAGTGGCGTACTAACAGCGGAATATCTTCACTGCGTTCTCTTAGGCTTGGGGTATCAACTCTTAATACATTAATATAATGATAAAGTTCTTCATTAAAACCACGCTCTAATAAAACGGTCTCTATCTCTTCAGAGTTGGTACTTAAAATACGTACATTTAATTTAATCAGTTTCCCACGCTTATCAATTGCAGAAGCTTGGAAAAAGTGCAGAAGTTTTGATTGGTAGCTTTGCGGTAAGGATAGAATGTTATTTAAGATTAACGTCCCCCCATTAGCTTGCTCCAATAATGACGGTTGAGCAGGATCACTGTTAATAAAGAAGTGGCTTTCTTCTTCAGAATGGTTCAAGGCGGCACAGTTTACGATGATAAGAGGTGCATTTGCTCGCTCTGACATATGGTGAATAGACTTAGCAACTCGCTCTTTTTCTGTCCCTTGCTCGCCATTAATAAAGATACTGACTTCGGTTAGACTCACCCTTCTAACTTGCTCTTTAAGGCGCTTCATAGGCATAGATTCGCCTAAGTTATCAAGGTATTGATTATCACCTAACATCGGCCAAACTTTCTTTTCTAGCTTAAGCATTCCTAACTGGTGACCAATGGTACTTAATAGTTGAGCATCAGGAATCGGCGCAGTAAAAAAATCAATGCAGAAGTTAACAATAAATTGGCAAATAGATTCAGATCCCAACTGACTCTCACGAATGAAAGCGAGCCAACGTACTTGTTTATGATTACTCACTAAATTAGCGATACCATTTAAACTGAATTCATCATGACTAAGATCGATAACACCAATACAAGGGCCTATCTCTGTCAATAAATTATCAGCAAAACGTAAGTCCGCGCACTGTGTACACTGCCAACCAACCTGCTCTAATACTGATAACCAAGGCTCATAGGTGCCACCAACCACAACAAGAGAACCAGGAATAGAATCCATTCGAAACTGAGTACCCATTTATTTTTCCTACTACTATCTAGCTAATAAAAACTCTCAACTATGCACAAACTGTTTATAAATGCATGTTGCTGTTTATAAATACATCATGTGCCATATTTAAGACTATACTTAACTTATAGTCTTAAATCTGAGATTACGCGAGAAATCCAGTGCGATGGCGATTGCTTAATAAAAGATTACATAAACAGGTTAATCATTCATAGCACAAATTAGATCTCGTGATCTATTTATTGTTAGAAAAGAGATAGAGTTAAAACTATGCGTATAAAAAAACCACCTCTAGAGGTGGTTTCTTATCAGTATCGCTAAATATAGCGCATTACTATTACACAGTGATTACTGTTGAGGACGCATCGCTGGGAACAGAATTACGTCACGAATAGTGTGAGTATTCGTAAATAGCATCGCTAGACGGTCGATACCAATACCTTGACCCGCTGTCGGTGGAAGGCCGTGCTCTAGTGCAGCAATGTAGTCTGCATCGTAGTACATCGCTTCATCATCACCAGCATCTTTCGCATTAACTTGCGCTTTAAAGCGTTCGTCTTGGTCTTGTGCATCGTTAAGCTCAGAGAAACCATTTGCTACTTCACGACCACCGATAAAGAACTCAAAACGGTCAGTGAAGAATGGATTGTCATCGCTACGACGAGCTAGTGGAGAAATATCTGCTGGGTAGCCAGTGATGAACGTAGGCTGGATAAGCTTAGGCTCTGCTGTTTCACCAAAGATTTCTTCTAGTAGCTGACCACATGTCCAGAACGTTTCAACTTCAACGTGAACAGATTTAGCAATCGCAACCATGAAGTCACGGTTTTGAATGTCCGCTTCTGTCATGTTTTGGATTTCAGCGTGATCTGGGTTGTACTGCTTGATAGCATCAAACATGCTCATGCGTGCGTATGTACCACCAAACTCAACAATTTCATCACCGTAAGGCATTGATGTTGAACCTAGTACATCCATAGCTGCTGTGCTTAGCATCTCTTCAGTTAGATCCATAAGATCTTTGTAGTCAGAGTAAGCTTGGTAGAATTCCATCATTGTGAATTCTGGGTTGTGACGTGGAGAAAGACCTTCGTTACGGAAGTTACGGTTGATCTCAAATACGCGGTCAAAACCACCAACCACAAGACGCTTCAGGTAAAGCTCAGGTGCAACACGTAGGTACATGTCGATGTCTAATGCGTTGTGATGCGTGATAAATGGACGAGCAGTTGCCCCGCCTGGGATCACGTGCATCATTGGCGTTTCCACTTCTAAGTAACCTTTTTGGCTCATGAAGTTACGGATAGAAGAAACCAGCTTAGAACGGATGATAAACGTTTGACGAGAGTCTTCGTTTACAATCAGATCAACATAACGCTGACGGTAACGCATTTCTTGGTCAGTTAGACCGTGGAACTTTTCAGGAAGTGGACGAAGTGCTTTAGTTAGCAGTTCAAATTCTTCCATGTTCACGTAAAGATCGCCTTTACCAGACTTATGCAATGCACCTTTAACACCGATGATGTCACCGATATCTAAACCGTGGTATTGCTCTTTTAGTACTTTTTGTACATCTTTAGCTGCGTATGCTTGGATACGACCAGACGTTTCTTGAATCGCTAGGAAAGGACCACGCTTTGCCATTACACGACCAGCGATCGCAACAACGTGGTTTAGCTCTTCTAGTTCCTCTTTCGTTTTTTCACCGAATTCAGCTTGAAGATCGCCAGCTAGATGCTCACGACGAAAATCATTTGGGTGGCCATTTGCTTTACAATTTTGGCGGATATGCTCAAGTTTGCTACGGCGCTCAGCAATCAGTTTATTTTCTTCTTGCTCGTTCGTTACTGTGTTTACTGGATCAGTCATCATTAAAACCTTTCGCTTTGTTCGGTGCGCTTATAACCCTGATTTTAGGCTAGCTTCGATAAATTTGTCGAGATCACCGTCAAGTACCGCTTGTGTATTGCGGTTTTCAATGCCAGTGCGTAAATCTTTGATGCGAGAATCATCGAGAACGTATGAGCGGATTTGACTTCCCCACCCGATATCAGACTTAGAATCTTCATTCGCTTGCTTCTCTGCATTTTGCTTTTGCAGTTCAAATTCAAACAATTTTGCTTTTAACTGCTTCATTGCTTGGTCTTTGTTTTTATGCTGAGAACGGTCATTTTGACATTGAACCACAATGTTCGTTGGTAAGTGAGTAATACGTACCGCTGATTCTGTGGTGTTAACGTGCTGACCACCCGCTCCTGATGCGCGATAAACATCGATACGCAAATCAGATGGGTTAATGTCGATGGCAATATTGTCATCAATCTCTGGATAAATAAATGCTGAAGCAAATGAGGTATGACGACGTCCGCTTGAGTCAAAAGGAGACTTACGAACTAAACGGTGTACACCCGTTTCAGTGCGCAACCAACCGTAAGCGTACTCGCCAGAGATACGAACAGTCGCACCTTTTAAGCCAGCTACATCGCCATCTGATACTTCTATGATTTCGGTCTTAAAGCCTTTCGCTTCTGCCCAACGTAAGTACATACGTAACATCATTGAAGTCCAATCTTGCGCTTCGGTACCACCAGAGCCAGATTGCAGATCGATATAACAGTCTGAAGCGTCATGATCGCCAGAGAACATACGACGGAACTCAAGTTTGCCAAGCTTAGCTTCAAGCTCTGCAAGTTCTGGTTCTATTTCATCGAACGTTTCTTGATCTTCTTCTTCAACCGCTAGCTCAAGTAGACCATCGACATCTTCAACACCAATATCGAGTTGATCAATCGTTGCGACTACCGCTTCTAATGAAGCTCGCTCTTTACCTAAGGCTTGGGCACGATCAGGTTCGTTCCATACATCAGGTTGTTCTAATTCAGCATTAACTTCTTCTAGACGCTCTTTTTTGGCGTCATAGTCAAAGGTACCCCCTCAGGACATTCGTGCGTTCAGACACGTCCTGCAGGCGGTTTTTGATAGGATTGATTTCAAACATTTTTGCTCATCATTTGTGAGTAGAAAATAACCGAAGAATTCTACTCAAAAATGTGATGAAGATACAGAAAAAAAATATTATTTTGCTTCTAAATGCTCAACCATTAACTGTAATGACTGATTACCTCTAAATTCATTGATATCTAATTTAAATGCCAAGCGTACGGTTTTAACCGATGCATCAGGCCAGCGACGTAAATCGACATTAAAAGCGATGCCATCAATCATGATATTGGTTGGCATTCCTTTAAATAGCGGCTCTAGCATGAGCTTGAGATGCTTTTCTCCCACTAGTTTTTGATGTAAAACTTTAAATTCACCATCAAATATCGGCTCTGGAAACGCTTGCCCCCAAGGTCCTGCGTTGCGCAGTAACTCAGCCGTATGCATGGAAAACTCTTCAGGCTTCAATTCACCGTCAGATAAGATAATACCTTTTAATGTCGTTTCACCTATCTCTTGGCGCACAACATCATCAAAAAGTTGCTTAAAGCGATCGAAGTCTTTTTCCATGATCGTCAAACCAGCGGCCATCGCATGACCACCAAACTTTAAAATCAGACCTGGATTTTGCGTATCAATGCGATCTAAAGCATCGCGCATATGTAAGCCAGGAATCGAACGACATGATCCTTTTATCGACCCTTCCCCACCATCAGCAAAGGCGATAACAGGACGATGGTATTTATCTTTAATGCGTGACGCTAAGATACCGATAACCCCTTGGTGCCAATCACGCTGAAATAACGCGAGCCCATAAGGTAATTCACTCGCATCACTAAACTCTATGCGCTCACAAAAAGCCAGTGCTTCTTGCTTCATGCTATCTTCAATTTCTTTGCGTGTTTGGTTTAAGCCATCCAATTCGCTCGCCATACGACGCGCAGCATGAATATCATTACTCATCAATAGTTCAACGCCAAAAGACATATCATCTAAGCGACCTGCAGCATTAATTCTAGGTCCAAGAGCAAAGCCAAAGTCGGTGGCAACTAAACGATGCGCTGAACGTTTAGCGACTTCGATTAACGCTTGAATACCTGGTCGACCTTTACCTGCGCGGATACGTTGTAAGCCTTGATGAACCAAAATTCGGTTGTTTTCATCTAGAGGTACCACATCGGCAACCGTGCCTAGTGCCACTAAATCAATAAGCTCCATCAACTTAGGCTCTGCCATGTCTTGTTGAGCAAACCAACCTTCTTTACGCATATGAACGCAAAGCGCCATCATGAGATAAAAAGCAACACCAACACCCGCAAGTGCTTTTGATGGGAAGCCACAGGTATCTAAGTTTGGGTTCACCATCGCATCAACATTAGGCAACTCATGTCCTGGTAAGTGATGATCAGTCACTAAAACCTGCAAGCCTTTTTCTTTGGCATAACGAACGCCATCAATAGAAGAAACGCCATTATCCACCGTCATAATCACTTCAGCGCCTAACTCAATCACTTGATCGACCACTTCAGGGCTTAACCCATAGCCATCTTCAAAACGATTTGGCACTAAGTAATCCACATTGCCTGAGCCAAGCATGCGTAAAGCTAATACCGACAGTGCAGAACTGGTTGCACCATCAGCATCAAAGTCACCGACAATGATGATTCGTTTATGGGCTTTAATGGCGTCGAATAACAAAATAACCGCTTGCTCAATGCCGCCCAACTTTTGGTAAGAATGAAGCCCTCTTGCAGCCGTTTCTAATTGGGTGGCATTGGTGATCCCACGACTAGTGTAAATGCGCTTTAATAGATCAGGCACAGAATCAGGTAGGGGCGAAAGTTCAGTTTCAGGGCGGCGTTGGATTTCTATCATACGATGTGTCATTAAAGCCTAACCAATCATTGTTAGGCTTTACTCCTAGTAAATTATTGTTCTAAACGTTGTAAAAGCTGTGCTGGTGGCAGGTAACCACTCACTAATTCACCGTTTGCTAAGAAAATAGCGGGTGTACCTGTGATGCCTAACTCACGACCTAGTTGGTGGTGCGTTGCGATGGTCTGTTGGCACTGAGCTAAGTCTTGCTCAGATGCTGTAAAGCTGCGTTTTGCCTTCGCAGCCGTCATTGCTACAGCAGGATCTTCTGCGCACCAAATTTTTGCCATTTGCTCAGCCACTGGACCAACACTACCTTGGCGAGGGTAAGCGAGGTAACGTACTGTAATACCGAGTGCGTTATACCCTTCCATTTGGCTATGTAATTTGCTGCAGTAACCACAAGAGATATCAGTAAAGACAGTCACTACATATTTTTCATTGCTTGCTTTATATTCAATCATCGTATCTTGTAGTGCTGCAATTTTCTCGGCATTAATCGGCGCTTGGCGCTGTGCTAATACATCTTGGAAACTGCCATCTTCATTCAATTGATATAAAGTACCAGCAATAAAGTGCTCACCATTTGGTGATGAGAAAAGAACGCCACCTGTCGTTTGGATTTCAACTAACCCATCAACATCCGATGGCGTAACGTTAATAACTTCAACGCCAATTTTACTAAATCTTGCCGTCAAGGCAGCAAGGTCAACATCAACGCTTTGTACTGACGTTGGTTTAACTTCTTCTGCCTTAACCGTTGAAGCACCAGCTTCACCATTGCAAGCTGTAAGTAAGAAAGGGAGAGTTAGCAGTGGTAGTCGGCGTAATACGCTCATTAAATATACCTTCAATTATTTAGGGCTAAGATCGAGGGTGATGATCTGCGTGAATTTGTTTTAGTCGCTCAGTAGCAACATGAGTATAAATTTGAGTGGTTGATAAGTCACTATGTCCTAACAACATCTGTACGACCCTGAGATCAGCGCCATAGTTCAATAAATGCGTCGCAAAAGCGTGGCGCAGTACATGGGGAGATAATAGCTCAGTATCGATTTCAGCTAAAACGGCATAATGTTTAATACGATGCCAAAATGTTTGTCGAGTCATTTGCTTAGCTCGGCGACTAGGAAAAACCACATCCGATGTTTTTTCACCTAACAGCTGTGAACGACCTTGTTCAATAAAGGTTTCAATCCAGTCAACCGCACTTTCTCCCATCGGTACTAAGCGCTCTTTGCCCCCTTTACCCGTGACACGCACAACGCCTTGTCGCAAGCTGACGTTTTCCATGGTCAAGCTGATCAGCTCGGTCACACGCAAGCCTGTCGCATACAAGAGTTCTAGCATGGCTTTATCACGCAACTCCAGAGGATCATTTGGATCGGGCGCTTCAAGTAAAGCATCCACTTGATCTTCTGATAAATCCTTTGGTAACCGTTGTGGTAATTTAGGGCTGACCAATAAAGCGCTAGGATCATCCATGCGCACTTTTTCACGGTGCAAGTACTGGAATAAGCGACGGATCGCGGAAATCATTCGAGCACGAGAGGTCTGTTTATAATCTTGATCAGCCAGCCAAGCTTGATACTCATGTAGGCCAGCAGTACTAATAAAGTCGAGTTTATAGTTATACGTTTCCATCCAAGAGAGTAGCTTAACTAAGTCGGTTCGATACGATGATAAGGTGTTTTCTGATAAGCCCCTTTCCATCCACATCGCATCAAGAAATTGCTCTGTAAGATGACGATCATCAGAAAAGTCTGAAGATGGATTGAGTGGTGCAGAGGTTTCCATTATATAACCGCCTAAAATCATTATTAAATCTCTTGGCAGAGTATGCCAGAGGCTAGTGAAATACCATAAAAAAACAACGATTGATGGATATTGACTGCAAAGCGAATCGTTTTATGGTTAGAATCGGGCAAGACTTTCAATCAGGTACCTTTGATACGATGAAAATTGGATTATTTTACGGCTCAACGACTTGCTACACTGAAATGGCAGCGGAAAAAATTCGCGCGATTATTGGAGATGACCTTGTTGATCTTCACAATGTAAAAGAAAGCCCACTTTCACTCATGAACGACTATGATTTACTCATACTTGGAATTTCCACATGGGATTTTGGTGAAATACAAGAAGACTGGGGGGCTATATGGCAGCAAATCGGTGGCGTGTCACTAAACGAAAAATGCGTAGCGCTGTTCGGACTCGGCGATCAAGAAGGCTATGGCGAGTGGTATCTGGATGCCATGGGACTGCTGCATGATGAGTTACAAGTAACAGGTTGCAAGTTTATTGGTTACTGGCCAAATCAAGGCTACGAATTTGAAGCGTCAAAAGCACTCACCCCAGATGGTAGTCACTTTGTTGGCTTAGCTCTTGATGAAGATAGCCAATATGAGTTAAGTGATGAGCGCATTGACATTTGGTGTGAGCAAATACTCACTCAGTATCACGACTCGCTATAGCTCTATTCACTGTAAGCGACTCACTACACTCTATTTTCTATCGCAGTCTTAATTAAAACACTGGCTATAGAAAAGGCCTCACTTGCTACCAAGTGAGGCCTTTTTTGTATCGATAGAGGGCGTGTTATACCACGTTATTATGCGGCTTCTTTCGTTAACGCTTGCTCTGATGTTTTACCAACAAAGAACATCGCTACGATAGCTGCAGACGTTGGCAGTAACCAACCCATACCAACGCTAAACAAAGGCAGTGCATCGAATGCTGACACATCAAGACCAGCGACTTTAGCTGCATCAAGTAGAGCGAACAGTAGAGATACTGATAGTACGAAACGGTACGCTAAACCTGGGTTTGGCAGACGGTTACGAACAAATGCTAGTACAATCAATGCAATCGTTACTGGGTAAAGAGCAAACAGTACAGGTACTGAAAGTGAAATCAGTTGAGCTAGACCGATGTTTGCTACTGTTGCACAAGCAACACCAATAATGATAACCCACTTTTTGTAGCTTATTGATGTGATTGAGCTGAAGTAATCAGAACATGCAGAGATAAGGCCAATCGCTGTTGTTAGACACGCTAAAATAACAATGCTTGATAGAACAACCTGACCAGAAGGGCCAAATAAAGCTTGTACATATTGCGCTAATACAATGCCACCATTATCGGCACCAGGAGCCACAACTGAACTTGTTGCGCCTAGGTAGAATAAAGAAATGTATACAAAAGCCAAACCTAGCGCTGCAACACATGCCGCTGATACTAAGTATTTACGGATAGCTGAATCATCCGTTATACCTTTCTTACGCAGAGCATCAACAATCAGCATACCAAACATTAGTGCGCCAAAAGTATCCATGGTGTTATAACCTTCCAGGAAACCGGTCGCTAATGGTTGAGTGATATAATCACCTTGTGCAGCCAGAATATCGCCTTGTGGGTTAACAAATACCGTTACCGATAAAATGATAAGACCAAAGAAAAGAACAGGTGTTAATAGCTTACCAATGACATCAATCAGTTTGCCTTGTGCCCATGCAAAGTACATTGCTATAGCAAAGAATCCGATAGAGAAAATCGTTAGGTGCATCTGCTGAGCGTCAGCAAAGAATGGACGAATACCCATTTCGTATGCCACTAACCCAGTACGAGGGGCAGCAAAAGCAGGACCAATGATAATGTAAATAAGTACAGCAATAATAAGCGCTATACGCTTTGGTAGGTCTTGTGTTAAATGACTCCAACTACCACCAGCAACCGCGATCGCAATAATTGTCACAAGAGGAAGACCGACAGCGGTTAATAGAAAACCTGTCATCGCTGATAAAACATTACCACCAGCAAGTTGACCGGCTAAAGGTGGGAATATGATGTTACCTGCACCCAAAAAGAAAGCGAAAAGCATAAAGCCTACCGCAAGAATATCTGTTAATTTTAAGCTCTGTTTCACAGGCTGCCCTTATTGTTATATTTAGAATATTGTTGTGTGTGTTGTGTTTGCATTACTAACTTGTGATAGCTGTCAAAACTTCACAATGTATAATTTATGTCAGGATAATGACTAAACCTTCAATAGTTGGCAACCCCAAAGGTAAAAACGCCACATAAAACCAAATAATCACGTCAAAAGCAGTTTATATCACTGCTTTTTTGATTGAAGTATAGAATTAATCACTTAACATACAACCATCAAATAACGCAACATGTAGAACATAGAACCAAACAAATCATTAACAGTAGCCGTATTCACTTAAATAACTAAAGAAGCCAGCATAAACATGAAAAGCAATGAATCGTCAAATTCTGCCAATAAAACCAAAGACTTTCAGTTCAAGCAGTTCTCAATTTATGGTGGAAATAGCGGTATGCCCGTCAGTACTGATGGCGTTTTACTCGGCGCATGGAGCATATTCACACAGGATCAACAGGTACTTGATATTGGCACAGGGACGGGATTACTGAGCTTAATGATCGCACAACGCTATCCTGAAATAGACATTACCGCTGTGGATATTGATGACTTTGCCTACCAAGCCGCGCACTTTAATTGCCAGCAATCACCTTGGGCAAATAGGATTCAACTGCAACAAGGGGATGTGTTGACGCTTTCTTTTGATCGCTGTTTTGATGGCATCATTTGTAATCCCCCTTATTTTGTCAATGGGGCTCAAGCTCAAAACCAACAAAGAGCGACCGCTCGACATACCGATAGCTTAGAACACAAAGCGCTGCTGATTCGATGCTGGGAGCTACTCAATGAGCAAGGGCATGCCAGTTTTATTTTGCCTATCGTTGAAGGTGAAGCGTTTATTCACAGCGCACAACAATTAGGTTGGTTTCTCGCTAGACGTTGTGATGTTAAACCTTCACCTAAAAAGCCAGTACACCGCATTTTATTTGAACTCAGTAAAAAAGAGACAACTTGCCAGTCAGCAACATTAACAATTCATGCTGAAAACGGTTATAGCGATGCATTTATTGCCTTAAGCAAAGATTTTTATCTCAAGATGTAGAAATATCATGTGATCCAAATCACTAATGCTTCTATAATGGCTGACTATTCTTATATCTCTTGATCCTAACGTTGGGGTCGAGAAAATTTATCGCTTGTGGAGAAACAACAGTGATCAGAACCTTTGCAGACCTCGATCTTGACCAAGATCTACTGAAAGCAATCGACGAAATGGGCTTCGAGCGCCCTACCCAAGTGCAAGCCGAAGCGATCCCACAAGCGTTAGATGGAAAGGACGTTTTAGCTTCTGCCCCAACTGGCACAGGCAAAACAGCTTCTTTTGTTCTACCAGCACTTCAATACCTACTCGACTTTCCACGCCGAAAGCCTGGGCCAGCGCGCATGCTGATCCTAACGCCAACTCGTGAACTTGCTATCCAAATTACCGAGCAAGCAAAAGAGTTAGCAAAATACACCAACCTAAATATCTTTACGATTACAGGTGGTGTTATGTATCAAGAGCACGCGGATATCCTCAGCAAAACTCAAGATATCGTGGTAGCAACACCAGGTCGCCTAATGGAATACATTGAATCAGAGCGCTTTGATTGTCGTGCGATTGAGTGGCTTATTCTTGATGAAGCTGACCGTATGCTTGATATGGGCTTTGGTCCTGTTGTTGACCGCTTATCCACTGAGTGTCGCTGGCGTAAACAAACGCTTCTTTTCTCTGCGACTTTAGAAGGGAAAGGCGTTGAAGGCTTTACGGATGATCTGCTCAAGAACCCAGTAAAAGTTGACTCACAGTCATCACTGCGTGAGCGTAAAAAGATTACTCAATGGTACCACCGTGCTGATACGGCCGAGCATAAGCTTAGCCTATTAAAGCACATCATCACAGAGCAAGCAGAGCACACTATCGTCTTCCTCAAGACACGTGAACGCCTAGGCGAACTGCGCGCTCAATTAGAAAGTGCGCAAATCCCATGTGCATGGATCCAAGGTGAAATGCCTCAAGAGCGTCGTAACAACGCGATTAGCCGTTTCCGTGATGGTAGCGTTAATGTACTGCTAGCGACCGATGTTGCTGCGCGTGGTATCGATTTACCTGATGTTAGCCACGTGATTAACTACGACATGCCACGAACAGCTGATGTTTACTTACACCGTATTGGCCGTACTGCTCGTGCAGGTAAAAAAGGTAGTGCAATTTCTCTTATCGAAGCACACGACCAACTCATGATTGAACGTGTTGCACGCTATACAAAAGAAGCGATCAAAGAACGCTTCATTGAAGGCATGCGCCCAACGCATAAAAAGCCAAGCGTAACGAAGAAAAAGAAAGCCGTAAAAAGCAGCAAAAAAGCCGTTGTTAAAAAGAAGAAAGCTAAGAAAAAGTAATCATACCGATCATAGCCAGTAAGCTTTAAACGATTTAAGCCCTAATGTCTCAGATATTAGGGCTTTTTATTATTCATTGATTGCGATAATTAACGACTCGGTGTCTGCTCTTCGCGTTTAAACACCAATTCTGATTCTGTTGATTCTTCAGCAACAAAATAATAGCCAGCAACATCAAACTGAGTCAGCTCTTCAATCGAATTGACACGCTGTTGAACAATATAACGAGCCATCATTCCACGTGCTTTCTTGGCATAAAAGCTAATCACTTTATATTGCCCATTCTTGCAATCTTTGAAAACAGGAGTAATGACTTTCCCCGTTAATTGCTTAGGTTTAACAGCTTTAAAATACTCATTGGAGGCTAAGTTTATTAATAAAGCCTCGTTTTGATCAGCCATGGTTTGGTTAAGATGATCGGTTATCTTATCACCCCAAAATTGATACAAATTCGTGCCACGTTCATTAGCAAGACGCGTTCCCATCTCTAATCGGTAAGGCTGCATCAAATCAAGCGGCTTTAAGACACCATATAAGCCAGATAACATACGCATGTGTTGCTGAGCATAATCAAAATCAGCCTCGCTTAACGTATTGGCATCAAAACCGGTGTAAACATCTCCCTTAAAAGCAAGAATCGCTTGGCGGGCATTATCGACAGTAAACGCTTCACTCCATTGCGCAAAGCGTGCCACATTGAGGCTGGCAATTTTATCGCTTACTTTCATCAAAGTTGAAATATCAGCGGGCGTTAACTTACGACATACTTCAATCAGTTGTGCTGAGTCACCAACCAGTTCAGGCTGGGTAAAACGGGTCGTTGCAAGAGGAGACTCATAATCGAGCGTCTTGGCGGGAGATACCACTATTAGCATGACTTATACTCTTATAATAATTTTATTGTTTTAAGAGTATAAAAAAGCCACGCGACCTCAACAAGAGAGATTTGCGTGGCTTTGCCTATTAATGCCATAGCCATCTACATTTGTAGTGACCGTCGCATTCAATTATTTCTTTTTAGAAAGATCCCAAATGCCTTCTTCTAACTGAGACTTCAGCTCTGGATAGTCATTTGAATCAAACGTTGGTACTTTACCTGCTTTTAGCTGAGCGTTGTAATCCTTCGCTAGCTTAATAACAATACCAGATAGCAAGATGATGGCTGCTAAGTTAACCATAGCCATTAAGCCCATAGAAACATCCGCTAGTGCCCAAACGGTTGGTAGCGTTGCCAATGAACCAAACATCACCATACCCAGAACAACACAACGGAATAGAGCAAGACCTTTCTTATTATTGTGCTTAAGGAAAATCAAGTTCGTTTCAGCGTATGAGTAGTTAGCAATAATTGATGTGAAAGCAAAGAAGAAGATCGCTACCGCAACAAAGATACCACCCCATGAACCGACTTGCGCTGTTACAGCACGTTGAGTTAGTTCAATACCCGTTACCGCTGTATCTTGTCCGATGTACTCACCTGACATTAAGATAATGGCTACAGTCGCAGAACAGATAACAACCGTATCCATAAATACGCCAAGCATTTGTACGTAACCTTGTGATGCTGGGTGCGGTGGGTAAGGTGTCGCTGACGCTGCTGCGTTTGGCGCAGAACCCATACCGGCTTCGTTCGAGAACAGACCACGTTTGATACCATTAATCATCGCTTGAGCAATGGCGTAACCTAGACCACCCGCTGCCGCTTCTTGCATGCCGAAGGCACTACGGAAGATAAGCAGTAGTACATCAGGTAGCTTTTCAAGGTTCATTAGCATAATAGCCATTGCTAGTGCTAAGTAAGCCAATGCCATAACAGGAACGATAAGCTCTGCAACGCGGGCAATTTTGCGAATACCACCGAAGATAACAACGGCTGACAACACAACAATACCAATACCGACGTACAGCTGATCAATACCAAATGCGGTATTCATCGCGCCAGCAATAGAGTTTGCTTGAACCGCGTTGAACACTAGACCAAAGGCAATGATTAAGAAGATAGAGAATAGAACCCCCATCCAGCGCATGCCTAAGCCTTTTTCCATGTAGTAAGCGGGACCACCTCGGTAGTTACCATCGCTATCACGTGTTTTATATAACTGAGCTAGTGTACTTTCTGCAAATGATGTTGCCATACCTAGCATTGCAATCAGCCACATCCAGAAGATAGCGCCAGGGCCACCTGCTGTTAGTGCAACCGCAACACCCGCCATATTACCAGTACCAACTCGAGCAGCCAGGCTTGTACAAAGAGCTTGAAAAGAAGAAATGCCTGCACTGTCTGATTTACGGCTATTACGCAGTACACTGAACATGTGTCCAAAGTGTCTAAACTGGATAAAGCCTAAGCGGATAGTGAAGTAAACACCAACGCCAACCAATAAATATACCAGAATCGATCCCCAAAGAAGATCGTTCATTAAACCAATTAATTCTGTCACAAGAACCTCACATAGAGTTTAAACAATGATTTTGCGTCCTGCCTGATCCTAAAATCGCCTATGCCGTTGTCAATGTTGTGGTGGCACTGCTTTTGTGGTTATTTGGTGCGATATAGAATGTAAATTGTTGCCTCATGCATCCATTTTACGTAATCAATGTATTTTGACCGTGCGGATAATGCAGTGAGATCAAGGAAAAATCAATATGCAAACAGCTTCACTTAAGGGCTATTATTCACCATAAAATCACCTGTAGTTAACATTAAAACTAATAACCACACCATTGTGGCACACAAAAAATCAAACAAACAGGTAACATAAGCAGACATTATATGTTGGAAGGGAATTGATTTAGAAAAAACGAGCTAAACCTAATTCGGGCAAGGCATTTCCCCCACCGAAGAGAAAATTTGAAAAAGTGTAGAAGCAAGAGAGATGCAGATAAAAAGCGATGACCTTTAACATTCATCAATAAAGATTCGTTTAATCAATAAACCGAGTAATCATCAAAGTAATTTAATTATAAATATCAGTCTGTTTGATTGTTTTTTAATCGCCATTTGATGCTATAAATGTGAAATAGCCCCTAAAAGTGACCATCAAACCAAGCCAAGCGTAACAAATGCGAAATATATCAAGGTTATGATTAGTTTGAATGTGATATTAAATATATTCCACTTTAGCTGGTAAACACATATAAAGAGGTAGCTTATGGATAGCTTTCAACTCGATGATATTATGGATTTTGATTCATCAGTAACTCACAAGACACGCACAACGAAACCTGCCAAAAGAAAATGGCGAGAAATTGAAGCCATTAAAGATCGCAGGCGTTTACAAAAAGAGTTAATGGATATTGATATGGGCCTTGATTTCAATCTAGAAGATATCAAGCTATAGGTCTTTGGCGATAGCTGTCAAGGCGATACGATAGCCTCAACTCTCTCATGTTACACCGCTAAACAGGCGCTCTTGCGAGCGCCATTTTGATTCAGTGCTTAATCGTAAGCAGGTAAGCCCAAGTCTAGCAGCACTCTTTATCGACTTGCTTTACCCGTTCGGCTAACTGACGATAACGATCCGCAATTGTATTACCAAATACTGGGTCATCTTCTACCTGATCCCACTTAGATTCAACACACTGCCAATCTTGAGTCGTAAACGTCTTAGCGATAAGTGGCAGGATGATTTTTTCTTCTTGCTCTAAATGATGCTTTTGCTCTGCAACAAAGGTATCGAGGTGCTCAATAAAGACTTGATTGGGTACGACAGCATCTTGCAAAATCATATCGACAATCATCAAAAAGTTTTGAGTATTGTCCGCTAACGCCCGATGCTCTTGAGCTAAGTCGTCAACTAATGCCTCATCACCATATTTATCTATATAGTAATAATAGAGGATGTCCTCTTTAGGGTGATGTACCTTATCTGAGTGTTCGATAAAGTAATCGACGATTTCCTTAACTAAACTATAATTTATCGTCTGCTCATTACTCAACTGACGTCGTTTTTGACGTAAGATAGCCAACAGACGGACCATATAGCCATGCTCTCTGCGGATCCTTTCAATCATCATTATTGCTCTCCTTTTCCTTACATACTGTAAGTGTATACAAAAACAGCGCACTCCGCCTTGACAGTGCTCAGAAAGTAGACAAGACGAAGGTGAAGAAGATCAGGTTATACTCATTGCTGTGATGATGAGATCAAAGAGAATTTACTTTATCTACTATTCGTTTATATGAGGTGGGGTTAAGTCGATATGCCAATTAATACTCTGACGCTGTGTACTTTCTAAAATCTGATTAACCTTAGAGAAGTGCTGGCAGCCAAAGAAGCCACGGTAAGCCGATAACGGTGAAGGATGAGCCGAGGTTAGAACATGGTGTTTATCAGTGTCTATCATGCGACCTTTTTTCTGGGCATGTGCACCCCACAATAAAAAGATCACGTCCTGATGATGCTCATTGAGGGTGGCAATGATGCTATCGGTAAAGGTTTCCCAACCGGACTTAGCATGAGAGTGCGCCTTGCCTTGCTCAACCGTTAAAACCGTATTAAGCAATAGGACGCCTTGATCTGCCCAAGACTTTAAAAAACCATGCGTCGGGATTTCAAACCCTTCGATATCTTGCGCTAACTCTTTATACATATTTGCCAATGACGGGGGCGTTTTTACACCTGGCAATACTGAAAAGCACAGACCATGCGCTTGCTGCGGTCCATGATAAGGATCTTGCCCCAGAATAACGACTTTTACATCTTGAAATGGAGTGAATTCAAAGGCATTAAAAACAGCATCTTGAGGAGGATAAATAACTTTACCTAACTGACGCTCTTGCTCAACAAAGCTTAGGGTCGCTTGGAAGTAGTCTTGCTGCTTTTCTTGCTCAATGATGCTCTTCCAAGTCATCGATAGTGGAACGGTATTCATGATTAGCTCGCAGTTAAATAAACGAGGTAGCATTATGGTACTAAGCGATACCTCGTTCAATCACTACCATTAAGAAAAGCGAATTTGAGGAGTGCGGAAGTGCGCAGAGCTACGTGAGTAATGATGATGTACCATCACACGGTTTACGGCCTGGTAAGGTTTCATCTTTCGCTTATTAGCCGCCATGATATCAGCAATCTTATCTTCTTTTGTCGACTGAGGAGTCAACGCTTGAATTGGTTGTTCGATAGGACGAGTTGTAGTTGAAATAGTCATAAGCGGCACCTTTACTCTTAATTAAAGCCAGCATAAAAACAGGCAGACCTAATCACTAATGAAAGAAAGATGCCAACTTTCACTTAACCATAAAAAAAATGTGGATTTATTGAACTTGCAGGTGAAAATCGTTCAAAGTAGTAATTTCTTTCGCCCAAGATTCAGGGTCAATAGTCTCTAATATCAATGGCATAGCATCAAATCTTGGATCTTTTGCTATGTACTCAAAACAAGCCCAACCTATCTCACCTTGACCAAGGGAATGGTGTCTATCGACTCGACTTGCCAAGGCTACCTTTGAATCATTTATATGCATTGCCCTTAAATAGTGCATCCCCACCACCTGATCAAACTCAGCAAAGGTCGCATCACACGCCTCTTTCGTACGTAAGTCATAACCTGCTGTGAAGGTATGGCAAGTATCTAAACAGACGCCAACTCGGCTTTTATCTTTTACTTGTGCGATTATTTGTGCGAGATGCTCAAAGCGCCAACCAAGGTTACTGCCCTGACCTGCGGTATTTTCAATAACAGCGATGACATTAGGTACCGCTTCATGAGCGAGGTTAATCGACTCCGCAATGCGACTTAAGCATTCTTCTTCTGAAATTTTCTTTAAATGACTACCTGGGTGGAAATTAAGTAGCGTTAGACCTAACTGATCACAGCGCTCCATTTCATCAATGAATGCCGCTCGAGATTTTTCTAACTTCTCTTCTTCCGGCGCACCTAAGTTAATAAGGTAAGAGTCATGCGGCAGGATCTGCTCGGCACTGTAACCAAGCATTTTGCAATTCGCTTTAAAAGCACTGATGGTTGCAGCTTCTAGTGGCTTAGCCGCCCACTGTCTTTGATTTTTAGTAAATAAGGCAAAAGCTGTCGCACCAATTTTTTTGGCTCGCATTGGTGCCTGATCAACCCCACCAGCAGCTGAAACATGAGCACCGATGTATTTCTTATTTTGTTTTTTTAAATTATCTGTCATTGCTTTCACTTCATACTTTCAATGTATGTTATCAATTGATTGATTTTTCGTATGTAACTTAACTTTCTAACGGTCTAATGTAGTAAATTTACCACAAAAAGTGAAATATTCATTTATCATAAATTAGCATAAAAAAAATGAAAACTTTGTTTTCGAAGCTTTTATTGATTTAACGCAATAAAAATACCTTTCAAAAAATAAGGTTTTTAGTTGTAATTTGATCCAAATCAATATTATTATACTGGATATTCGCTATATAATACGTAGCTCAACAAAAATAATAGAAATTAAACATCATAATTAACAACCCACGATATGTGGACTAGGAGAGAGTCATGATCCAAGGTATTCAAATTACAAGTGCTGCAAACGCTGATCTACAAAACTCAATCTGGCTACTAGACAGTGAGAAAAACGAAGCTCGCTGTGTTGTTGCTGCTGCTGGCTACGAAGCTGACCAAGTCATCGCATCTGCTGATCTAGGTGAATTCGAAAGCCGTGAAGTTGCTGTTGAAGCAACGCCTCTTATCGAAGGTGGTCAACACCTAAACGTAAACGTACTTAAGCGTGAAACTCTACTGGATGCTGTTGAGCACCCAGAGAACTACCCACAACTGACTATCCGTGTATCGGGTTATGCTGTACGTTTTAACTCACTAACAACTGAACAGCAGAAAGACGTAATCGCTCGTACTTTCACTGATTCTCTATAATTAGTGCATTAAGAATATTGCTACTCTATTGATACGAAAAAAGGTGCTCACTTGAGCACCTTTTTTTATACATCTGACTTGGTATTAATTAGCCATACACTTTATGTAAGATCGCTTTTAAGCCTTCAAAGTCATTATCCATCTCTGCTGATAATGATTCCATTACGGCATGTTTCGCCAATGGTGCTGGTAAATCAATATCCGTGTCTAAGATATCATCCACCACTTCTTTGAACTTAGCAGGGTGTGCTGTACATAGGAATAGACCGGTTTCACCTTCTTGTAACTGTTCATCTAGCAAGCGGTAAGCAATCGCACCATGTGGCTCACATAGATAACCTTGCTCATAAAGATCTTTTACTGATGCTGAACTTTGTGCATCGGTCGCCATACCTTTACCTAAAGTATCTAAACCCCAACCCTTAATGCGGCAAAGCTCTTCAATTCGTGGCCAGTTATTTGGCTGACTCACATCCATCGCATTCGATGTGGTTGCAACCGTTGGTTTTGGCTCCCACTGACCCGTTTCTAAGTAACGAGGCACAGTATCATTGGCATTCGTCGCGGCAATAAAGCGCTTCACAGGTAAACCAAGCGCTTTCGCTAGTAAGCCTGCTGTTAAGTTACCAAAGTTACCACTTGGTACTGAGATAACAAGGTTTTCACGCTCTGCTTTACTCATCTGCGCAGCCGCTTCGAAGTAGTAACAGATTTGTGCCATAAGACGGCTGATATTGATTGAGTTTGCTGAGTTTAGACCAACATCTTCACGTAGTTGAGCATCATCAAATGATTGTTTAACCAACGCTTGGCAGTCATCAAAATCGCCATTAATGGCCACAGTATGGATATTGCCACCTAATGTACAAAATAGCTTTTCTTGTAGTGGGCTGATTTTGCCTTTCGGATATAAAATCACAACATTGATATCTTCCATGCCATAGAAAGCATGAGCGACAGCAGCACCAGTGTCACCCGACGTTGCCGTTAAGATAGTGATCTTGCCACCATCAGAAACCGCTTTTAAAGATTGCGCCATAAAACGGCCACCAAAGTCTTTAAAAGCAAGCGTAGGTCCATGGAAAAGCTCCAACGCATAAACGTCATCTTTTACTGACTTAATAGGTGCTGGGAACTGAAAGGCATTATCAACTAATTGAGCCACTTGCTCTGCTGGTAGCTCATCACCAATTAATGCTGATAAAATTTTGCTGCTGCGAGGAATGAAGCTTTCCGCTAGCAATGCATCGATATCATCAAATGCCGGTAAATCTGATGGGAAAAATAGCCCTTGATTGCGACCTAAACCTTGGCGTACGGCTTGGCCAAATGACACTTGTTGGTCGTTTTCTTTGATGTTATACAGCTTCATAAGTCACTTCCTGTTACTTTCGAGCCTTGCTTATCTAAACGACAAACATGCACGAATCCTTCTTGGTTTTGTACATAATTAGTTTCAAGCCACGCAGCAATACGTTGCGCGACATCTTCACTTTGGCAAACACTAAATAAAGTTGGACCACTACCTGAGATCCCTGTAGCTAACGAACCTGCTGACATCGCATATTCACGCGCTTGAGCAAAGCCAGGTAGCAGTTTCGCACGATAAGGTTCAGCAATCACGTCTTTGATCATCTTCGCTGCCAACTCAGGTTGATTGGAGTGACAAGCATGGATAAAGCCCGCGAGGTGACGACCGTGCGCGATAATATCTTGGCGACGGTATTGTGACGGTAAAATCTCACGCGCTTCAGCTGTCGAGACTTTAATGCCAGGATAAGCCATAACCCAGTACCAGTTATCAAAGCATGGTACTTCTTGACTAATCACGCCCAGCTCTTCAAGCATTAACTGAACGCCACCTAAGTAACACGGTGCGACGTTATCATAGTGAATACCGCCAGAGATTTTACCTTCCATTTCACCCATCAAAGCCAGTAGTTCCATCTCATCTAATGGCTGGTCATGAAAGCGGTTAAGGGCATCTAATGCAGCCACAATAGAGCAAGCACTAGAACCTAAGCCAGAGCCAATTGGCATGTTTTTCTCAAGCGTCATCGCAAGTGGTTTAAGCGTGATCTCTTTCTTTTTAAGCTCACGAGCAAAGACCAACCAGCAATCATAAACGATATTATCTTCTGGGTTCTCTGGCAGTTTAGCCACAAAGCGCCCTGACGTTTGTAAAGTAAACGGCGCCTCACCTGATTTAACCAAAACGCGGTCACCGAGCAAGGTACCATCAATAGGAGAGACTGCTGCCCCCAACACATCAAAGCCAACACTCACATTACCAATCGATGCAGGAGCATAAACAACAACGCCATCATTCATGTTTGTCATTAATTAAACCCCTAACTTCCAGCCTAAAGTACGCATAACATCAGAGAAAACACCAGCAGCAGTCACTTCAGTACCCGCACCGTAGCCACGCAATACCAGTGGAATTGGCTGGTAGTAACGGCTATAAAACGCCAGCGCATTTTCACCATCTTTAATCTTAAACATCGGGTCATTTTCATCAACCGCAAGCATTCTCACCTTACAGACTCCATCGGCAATTTCACCCACGTAGCGTAAGACTTTGCCTTCTTTCGCCGCATCCGCTACCAACTGAGCAAAGTAAGCATCAGCTTCTGGCAAGCGATCCATGAACTCACTCACTGAACCAGAATCATCAAAACCTGGTGGCAATGCTTGGTCAACTTCAATATCTTCTAACTCTAAAGCCATACCTGCTTCACGAGCTAAAATGAGCAGCTTACGCGCCACATCCATACCGGATAAGTCATCACGAGGATCGGGTTCGGTAAAGCCATTCGAGCAAGCAATTGCGGTAGCTTGGCTAAGCGACATGCCTTCATCTAACTTACCAAAGATGTAAGATAGCGAACCAGATAAGATGCCGTTGAATTTATCTAACTCATCACCCGCTGAAATTAAGTTTTGTAGGTTTTCAATGACCGGTAAGCCTGCACCAACCGTTGTTTCATACATCAGTTTACGACGTGAACGACGCGCAGTTTCACGAAGTTGGTGATAATAAGCCATGCTCGCGGTATTGGCTTTTTTATTCGGTGTCACAACATGGAAACCTGCCGCTAAGAAGTCAGCATATTGGTTAGCAATATCTTCACTCGAAGTACAGTCCACCAGCACAGGGTTAATGATGTGGTTTTGCTGAACTAATGCAGAAAGGCGCGATAAGCTAAACCCTTCACTGGCATTGACCATACGATCACGCCACTGCTCTAATGGTAAGCCTTCGCTATCAAGCAATAGACCTTTGCTGTTTGCTAGACCACAAACTCGAATCACAATTCCTTTGTTAGCCAGCTTAATTTGTTGACGTTGAATCTGGTCAATCAACTCACCGCCGACACCACCAACACCAACAACAAATACATCTAAGAAGTGCTTAGAGTTAAATAGGTTCTCATGACACGCTTTAATCGCTTCTTTAATTTTATCCGCTGGAATAACGGCAGAAATAGCACGCTCAGATGAACCTTGTGCAATCGCAACCACATTGACATGCACTTCCGCCAATGAAGAGAAGAACTGCGATGCCACACCTTGAGAAGTACGCATACCATCACCGACTAAGGTCACAATCGCCATATCATCAAGAAACTCAACCGGCTCTAATAAGCCATCTTTTAACTCAAGTTCAAAGTTCTCTTTCAATGCATTTTGCGCATTGAGTTTATCGCCTGCTTCAATACAGAAACTGATGCTGTATTCCGATGACGATTGAGTAATTAAGACAATGGAGACACCAGCAGAAGACATCGCACCAAAGACGCGACTTGCCATACCAACCATCCCTTTCATACCAGGGCCAGAGACGTTAACCATCGTTAAGTCACTCAGTGTCGTAATGCCTTTAATTGCTAGATTATCTTCACCAGTATCTTGACCAATTAGTGTTCCAGCACCTTGTGGGTTAAAGCTGTTTTTGATCAAGCATGGGATGTGGAATTGAGCAATCGGAGCAATGGTTTTCGGGTGCAGTACTGAAGCACCAAAATAAGACAATTCCATCGCTTCTTGATAGCTTAGTGATTTCAGTAAACGCGCATCTTCAACTAAACGAGGATCGCAGTTATACACACCGTCAACGTCAGTCCAGATTTCACAACAATCAGCGCGTAAACAAGCGGCAAGAACAGCGGCTGAATAATCTGAACCGTTACGACCTAAAGTGACCAGTTCGCCTTTCGCATTACCGGCAGTAAAGCCCGGCATGATATTGACATGACCTTGTGGTAATGGACTCTGCTTGAAGTTTTGCGTCGAGATCTCAACATCAACCATCGCTTCTAAGTGATCGCCTTGCGCGTAAAAATACTGCACAGGGTCAATCAATGCGGCAGGTTGACCTTGCGCCTCTAGCACTGCTTTCATTAGTTGAATGGAGATACGCTCCCCTTTACTAATAATGCGTGCGTTGACATGGTTTGGGCACATATTCAGTAGCGTGATGCCATGAACAAATTGACGTAATTGCTCAAGTGAAATCGCCACTTGCTGATCGAACCCGGTCGAGTCAATGTTCGGTACACTTGCTTTGATTGCATGGAATAGTTGATCAAAAGATAACTCTAATTCCGCAATGTGTGCCTCTGTATCCCCAGAAGATAAAGCACTATCAATGATGGCCACTAACTTATTGGTCGTTTTACCCGGTGCGGATAACACAACCGCTACTTCTTCTTGTTGAGCATTATTAGCAATAATTTCTGCAGCACGTAAAAACCTATCTGCATCAGCTAATGATGAGCCTCCAAACTTTAATACTCGCATCCCTTCCTCCAAACAATCAAAAATAGTATAAAAAAAGGCCTGTATCTGGTGGGATACAGGCCTTTTTGAAAATCTTTCGCTCAGCAGCCCGTCCCAACCCTATTAATGGTGGTAATAATCATGATGGTGGTAATGATTAAGCGACGGTTAATTAGCATACGGTTGTTTCTTCTATACTCTGCTATTGGTTATATCTACGTTTACCGAACTTCTTATTTCTAGTCAACAAAAAAAGACCATTTATGAGCATTTAGGTCTCATTTGACACAAAACGGTAACTTATTGCAAAAATCTCACTAAGTGCACAGTCTCACATAAAAATGATTTTTTTTTCTTCATAGCGGCTATAGGTGTGCTTTAATTACTTTATAAACGATGGCAAGGAGCAATACATGAAACGGGTAATATTTTTAATTGCTGCTTATTGCTCTTGCTCTGTTTATGCCAATACTTTGCCTTTACTGCCTGCTCAGCATAATCAATCTCCGCACAATCTTTTTTTAGTTAGCGCGAACCAAAGCAATGACGATTTCGATGTATGGAATATTGATGGTGGATATAGCTACACATTATTTAATGATATTGACTTGTATGTGGGCGCAAGAATAAATAATTCTGATGATGTCCAATCAAATGGTTTTTTAAGTGGGATGACCTATCAAGTCAGCGAGAGAATAAGCGTTAAAAGTACGCTTCACTCTTACCGTATTACGGATACTGAACTTAATGAAACCAGCACTAATATTGCCGCAGAAATTTCTAGCCGTTTACAACTGTCAGATAACCTTGATTTGCATGCCACGCTTGATTACCAAGAGTGGCAGCAAGGTATAGAGGTGGGGCTAGGCTTTCGGTTTTAATCGCCTATTCTCTACTATAAAGCGTTCATCAATGAGTCATTAAAACGCTAACAATTCAGATGACATCAACACCCCATTCCAGTCTGAGTAAATGTAATCGCCCGGTTGTATCATTTGATTTTGTAATGTGAGTGTTACATTTATCTCACCAGCATCTCTTTTTTCCGTTTTAAATGGGCAAGCAGCCAGTGCTTTTATACCGAGATCCATTTGTGACAACATAGCAACATCGCGGATAGCACCATAAACAATGATCCCTTCCCAGCCGTTTTCAATGGCAAGAATAGCGAGCTGATCGCCAAGTAATGCCTTTTGACATGAACCATTACCATCAATCACAAGTACTTTACCCTTGCCATTTAGTGATAACGTATCACGCACCTTAGAATTATCATGATAACAACGAACAGTAACAATTTCGCCAAAGAACGCATCGCGTAAACCAAAATTTTGTAACGGTAGCGATAAAAGCGTAACTTGATCTTCGTACTTATCACAAATATCTGGGGTTATATCACTCATATTTCCTCCTTGAAAAGGGTCATGACCCGCGCTAAATCAAAATTTAATCAAATATAATCGTTATAACTATTTTCATCGTCCTATATGATAAAAAGGCTTCGCTACAAGCTATATTTCCTTTTTCTTTCAAAGCTTAGCGAATACTTATGTTACCCATAAAAAAGAGCACATTTAAGCTAGATTTTATATGTTGATAGTTATCACGTTTTTACCCAAACTACTTTACCTACTGTAAATAAACAAAAGAAATATGAATAAAAATGCACTAGATCACATTACGCACGTCCCAATGCTATTGCTCTTTCCTATCTTAAATACACATTTGTTACAATTCATCTATTGATATAAATCAATAAATACCATGGAATTGTCTCACACCCATTGTTAGCAAGCTGTTAACATTATAAAATCTCCGCCAAGTATTGACAGAATAAGACTCGATAACAGGGAAATCGCGTTTTTTGGGCAACTAAATCACGGATGACGGGCAACGTAAGTATGTGTATTTTTGGATTTTTTCCTTTTATATCAAAAATACATTACCTGTATGTTATTTTTTTGCCTAGAATTTATTCTAATCAAGCACAATTCGTCATAAATTTTTAGGTACCGCCAATGCAAACCCCGCAGATTCTTATTGTTGAAGATGAGCAAGTAACACGTAACACCCTTAAAAGCATTTTTGAAGCTGAGGGATACGTTGTCTTTGAAGCCAGCGATGGTGAAGAGATGCACCAAGTTCTAACAGCAAATGCTGTTAACTTAGTGATTATGGACATCAACCTTCCAGGTAAAAATGGTCTATTACTTGCTCGTGAACTTCGTGAACAAGCTAACGTTGCACTCATGTTTTTAACAGGTCGTGACAATGAAGTAGATAAAATCTTAGGTTTAGAAATCGGTGCTGATGACTACATCACAAAACCGTTTAACCCACGTGAACTGACTATCCGCGCACGTAACTTGCTAAACCGCTCTATGAGCTCAAACACTACTCAAGAAGAAAAGCGCTCTGTTGAAAAATACGAATTCAATGGCTGGATTCTTGATATTAACAGTCGTTCTTTAATTAGCCCGAATGGCGAAGGTTACAAACTACCTCGTTCTGAGTTTAGAGCACTACTGCACTTTTGTGAAAACCCAGGTAAGATCCAGACTCGTGCTGATCTACTGAAGAAAATGACAGGTCGTGAGCTTAAGCCACACGATCGTACTGTTGACGTAACTATTCGCCGTATTCGTAAGCATTTTGAATCTGTTTTAGGTACGCCAGAGATTATTGCTACAATTCACGGTGAAGGCTACCGTTTTTGTGGTGAGCTAGAAGACTAATCCTCTTCGGTTTCTACACAAAAAAGGCTTGGTGAGTAATCATCAAGCCTTTTTTGTATCTGTGCTATTTAGAAATAATATTCTTCACTCTATTCATGCTAAAAATTGAAAACTTAATAGACCTTCTCAACCTTCACCTGGTTATCAACGAGAGTAACACTGGCTTGAGCTTGTTTAAGCTCCACTGCAACATCAACAGGCTTTGATTCATCTAGTTCAATATCTGACTGAAAAACCACTTCCCAACGTGCGGTGCTAAAGGTGCGCACCTCTAGGTTTTGCGCTGGAATATTCCACAACTGCCCGCCTTGGCGAATCGTTACGGCTTCAACTTCCATATCTGCAGCTAAATCACTCACACCACTCAATTGCAGTGAACCATGCAACAAAATAGCAGGTTCGCTACCCGACTCGGTGATCATAGGCATCATATTAAGCCATAAATTACTCTGCAGGCTTACTGCTGTTTGAGCCAACTCTGCGGTACTGGATTGCTGCCATTCAACGTGCTTATCTTGTTGAGATGCACAACCGACACTAGCTAACGCTAATACACATATTAATGCGACTTTCTTCATCTGATTACCTTTGGTTTAGCCATACTCTTAAGACGTCAATATCATTAGAGTATTCATTTTTAATTTCATCAATCCAGTCGGTGATATTCTCCCACCAAGCTGGCATGTCTGGTGACTGTGCTTTTTGGGCAACTTGCTGAATACGTTTAAGCCCTATTGCCCCAGCTGCCCCTTTAATTTTATGCGCTTCAGAAACAATACCCGCTTGATCTTTGGCAGTCATGTTTGAATCGAGAATCTTTATATAGCTAGGCATCATTTCTTCAAACATAGCGATATTTTCCAGCATAGGTTGTGCGCCAACAATACCAATATAAGACTCCAGCATCACAAAATCTAATAAGCTATTTTCTGCTTGGGTTAATACTCGTTTGGGTTCCGTTAAAGGGATAACGACCTCTGATTCAGCACCAAGCTCAGAGGTAATAAACTTATCGATAACCGATTGTAAGGCGGTGGTTGATAGCGGCTTACTTAACGCATCATCCATCCCCTGCTGCAGATACTCTTGCTTATTTTTTAAGACATTAGCCGTTAGTGCGACCAAAGGCGGCAAGTTATCATATTGCTGCCTTAAGCGCTGAGCAATTTCAAAGCCACTGATATCAGGTAATTGAATATCCAATAACACTAAATCGTACATTTGTGGTTGAAACTTCGCGAGCGCCTCTTCACCGGTCATCGCAACGGTCACGGTATGACCAAAGCTTTCCAATAAAGAGCATGCAACGGTTACATTCAATTCGATATCTTCAACCATAAAGATATTGATACTTTTTTGGCACTTCTCAGGAACAGCATCACACCCCTCACTATCAACAAGCGGCACACTTAAGCTCACGGTAAAGGTACTGCCAAAACCTTCCTCACTGCTAACCTCAATATCACCATCCATCATATTGATCAATTGTTTCGATACGGCTAAACCAATACCAGTGCCGACAGCATGGAGATTATCCACGCCAGATTTCACTTGGTAGTACATCGCAAAAATTTTATCGATTTCAACTTGCGGGATACCGATTCCAGTATCTTCAATTTCAAACACAATGTCGGCAAAGTCCCCTGCAATATCAGCACTCACTGTCATCACAACGCCACCTTCTTTGGTGAACTTCATGGCGTTATTAATTAGGTTCCACAGTACTTGACGTAAACGAGTCGCATCAACCTCAATGGCATAAGGCAGTTCACTTAATCGCTCTAAATCAAAACGCAGCCCTTTTTGTTCAGCCATCAAACCAGAAATGCTCTCAAGCTCAACAATAAACTCATCAAACTTCAAAGGAACGGGTAATAACTCTAATTTACGACGATCAAATTTATCCATATCGATAATGTCATTAAAAATATGCCCTAGGGTGATGGCACTGACATTGATGGTCTGCATATGCTGACGCTGCTGATCGTTCAATTGGGTATCTAATAGCATGCGACTCAAACCTACGATGCCATTAAGTGGAGTGCGCAACTCATGACTAATGGTTGAGATAAAGGTGGTTTTGTCTTGGCTGGCTTTCTCTAGTGACTGTTGATATTCCATGCGTTCGGTAATATCACGCCCAAAGCCCACAAGCCCCAAGTGACGCCCTTCTTTGCTATAAAAAGGCACCTTACGTAATTCAAAGAAATGTTTGCTGCCATCGGGATATTCTAACCACTGCTCATAGGTTAGTGACTTATTGTCATTAAAAACTTTCTGATCGGTTTCAATAATTTCCTGAGCCATCTCTTCGCCATACACCTCTAAAGGCGATAAACCAACCAGCTCTTTCTCTTTTTTACCCGTTAAGACTTCAACTGCGCGGTTACAACCAGAGAAAACACCATCAGAATTGCGGTAATAAATTAAATCAGGTGAGGCATCAATAAATGAACGTAATAATGCGGTTCTTTCGGCAAGTTCTAATTGGGTTTTTTCTCTTTGATAAACTTCATCTTCCAGATCCTGCATCGCTTCTTCGCGACCAATTTCCGCCTTTTCTCGCTCAAGATTCTGTTGATTTAATTGTTCTATATTTTGCTGCAACTTAAAGTTAAGTTCTCTATCACGTGAGCGCATGTCTTTTAGTTTGGCAACCAGTTTAGACAATCGCTGACGAGACTCTTCCAATTGATCCACCACGACCGATAAAAAATAGACAGCCCAAGGCGTAATTAATAGCCCAAAAAAAACCGAACGGATAATATCTCCGTTATCAACAAACCCTTTTAAAAAGAGCGTGACGACCACTTGAACAATGACCGCAAGCGCTACCATAGCTAAGGCAAGTAACATTGAAAAACGGACAATGCCAAGCTTTACCAACAAATCGACATAATATTGAGCTAGGTTTTTTATCGGCTTCATGTAGCGCTCCATGCAAAAAGATGAGTAAACATAGTAACTGACTTGATTAGATTTAAACAATAAACTCGCGCATAAAAATAAAAAAAGCCCACCAAAAAGATGAGCTTACAATGTCTTAAACCTTGTTATATCTACACGTTAGGTTTGGTGTAGACAAAGGCGTCGTCGATAAGGCTACCCTGCGCACCTTGCTTATCTAAGGCTCTACCTATTTCGGTCATCGCAAGCCAACGGTTTTCACACCATAATGGAGCCAGTAAGGTAGGTCTTCTTGCTGCTGATGAGACGCGGTGGAAAATAATATCAGCAGGCGTCATACGAATCATTTCGCTAGCTGTCGCAACGTACTCTTCTAGCTCTGGCGCAGTGAGTTTGCCTGCTTTCCATGCTTTAGCCATTGTACTGCCTTCAACAATATGCAGACCGTGTAATTTGATCCCATCAGTGCCGACGGCAAGAACCTTCTCTAGCGTTTCAATGTTATCTTCGCGCTTTTCTTTTGGCAGCCCGACAATTAAATGCGTGCACACTTTAATACCTAATGCGCGTGCTCGACGGGTAATACTTTCGTAAATAGCAAAGTCATGCCCACGGTTAATGCGTTTTAATGTGTCATTGTTTGCTGTCTGCAGACCTAACTCAAGCCAAATCTCATAACCTTGCTGAACATAGTCAGATAATAGGTCCAGTACCGCATCCGGCACACAGTCAGGGCGCGTACCTACGCATAGACCAACCATATCGGCTTCTTTTAAGGCTTCTTCGTACATGTTTTTTAATACTTGTACTTCCGCATAGGTATTCGTGTAGGCTTGAAAATAGGCGAGGTATTTTTTTGCTCGATGAATTTCACCAGCACGATCTTTTAGCTGATCGGCAATGCTCTGGATTTGAGTTTGTTCATCAGAAAAAGAAGCGACATTACAAAAAGTGCAACCACCACGACCTATTGTGCCATCTCGGTTGGGACAGCTAAAGCCACCATGCAGGGTCAGCTTATGTACTTTTTCACCATAGCGACGCTGTAAGTCTTGCCCTATCGTGTTTACCAGTTCATGTAGTTGCATTAGTAATTCGCTCGTCAATAAGAATGAAAATTAATCATGGAAGTGAAATTTAATTACATCCCTGCAAATTTCAGCCGCATAGTCTAACGTAAACCCGAGGCAAAAGGCAAAACGCATAATAAATATCAATAAAAATGCAAAATTTAATCATAACCTCGCGAATCTTGACCAATATATCCCTTTACTATTCATTTTGTTGCAAAAAAATGATCGACCGAGAGCAAGTTTAAATGGAATTAATTAAGACAAAATTGTAGGATACTGACACCTGTCCATTTTTTTTACGCCTAATAACAGCGAAAATAAAATTGGATAATTCGGTGATATTCGCTCCCACCTATATAAATCACTAGCATGTGATTAAAAAATAATGAATATCACTATGGAATGTTTTCCTCGCAAAATTTTCCCTGCGAGATACCGAATGGAATCAAATCAATTCATCATCGAATTGATTTAGAATCATAAATATAAAAGGACAAGGCATACTCGCTTTAAAGCAAGTTGCGCCTAGATTTAACTGGAAGGACGTATCTATGGTCGATCGAGAGCAAAATACACAAGGTTTGTATACTCCGGAACTGGAGCATGACGCTTGTGGTATCGGTTTTGTTGCTCACCTTAAAAACCGTAAATCTCATGAAGTTGTCACTCAAGCACTCGATATGCTTGCTCGTATGGAACACCGTGGTGGTCAAGGCTGCGATCCGTGTTCTGGTGATGGCGCGGGGATTTTATTGCAAAAACCGCACGAATTCTTATTAGAAGAAGGCGTGAAGTTAGGCATTAAACTTCCTTCATTTGAGAAGTATGGTGTGGGTGTTGTACTTTTCCCTAAAGACGAATATAAACGTCAACAGTGCCGTGATATTTTAGAACGCAATGCTCAACGCTTAGATCTTGAAGTTATTGGCTACCGTGTGTTGCCGGTTGATAACTCAATGATTGGTGCTGACCCTCTAAGTTCAGAGCCACAGTTTGAGCACGTCTTTATTTCTGGCGGCCCAGGCATTACTCCTGAAGAGCTAGAACGTAAATTGTATGTTTTACGTAACTACACGGTACGTGTATGTCTAGAAAGCATCTCGAATATCGGCGATGACTTCTACATCAACTCTCTGTCTTACAAAACCTTAGTCTACAAAGGTCAACTAACCACTGAACAGGTACCTCAGTACTTCTTGGATTTACAAAATCCATCAATGGTTACCGCATTGGCACTTGTTCACTCACGTTTCTCGACCAATACGTTCCCGAAATGGCGTTTAGCACAACCATTCCGTTACATTGCCCATAACGGTGAGATCAATACCGTTCGTGGTAATCTGAACTGGATGAAAGCCCGTGAAGCGATCTTAGAATCGGATCTGTTCACTCAAGCTGAAATCGACATGCTGCTACCTATCTGTCAAGAAGGAAGCTCGGATTCATCAAACTTCGATATGGCGTTAGAGCTACTGGTACTTTCTGGTCGTAGCCTGCCGCATGCGTTAATGATGATGATCCCTGAAGCATGGCAAGAAAATAAGAACATGGATCCTACGCGTCGTGCCTTTTACCAGTACCACGCCAATATCATGGAACCGTGGGATGGTCCTGCTTCTGTTTGTTTCACTGATGGTGTTCAAGTTGGCGCAACCTTAGACCGTAATGGTCTGCGCCCTTCTCGCTACACAGTGACAAAAGATGACTTCCTAGTGATGGCATCAGAGTCAGGTGTGGTGGATATCGAACCTGAGAATGTCGAGTACCGTGGTCGTCTACAGCCTGGTCGTATCTTCGTTGCTGACCTTGAGCAAGGTCGCATCATTTCTGATGAAGAAGTGAAAGATGGCATTGCTAACTCACAGCCTTATGAGCAGTGGGTAACCGATAACCTGTTAAGCCTAAACAAGCTACCAGAAGCAACGAACCAATATAGCCAACCTTCAAAAGAGCACCTACTTAACCGTCAGCAAGCTTTCGGTGTTAGCTCAGAAGAAGTGAATGAAATTATTGTTCCTCTAGCAAAAACGGCTTACGAGCCACTTTCTGCTATGGGTGCTGACTGGCCGTTAGCGATTTTATCGCACCAATCTCAGCATTTATCTAACTACTTTAAGCAACTATTCGCACAAGTAACCAACCCGCCGATCGACCCGATCCGTGAGCGTATGGTTATGTCGCTGAATACTTACTTAGGCCGAGATCTAAACTTACTGACTGAGTCTCCATTACACTGTCAAAAAGTAGAATTAGAATCGCCAGTCCTTTCAAACTCAGAACTTGAAAAACTGCGTGCTATTGATAATGAGCACCTACAAGCTAAGACGCTTGATATTGTTTTCCAAGTTAGTGAAGAAAGCGGCAAGTTAGAGCGTGCTCTTAAACGTATCTGCCAATACGCTGAAGATGCCGTTATTGATGGTTACTCAATCATTCTACTAACGGATCGTGCTGTTAACTCTACTCACGCTGCTATCCCTGCCATGCTAGCGGTTGGCGCTGTTCACCACCACCTAATCCGTAAAGGCTTACGTGCGAAGTGTGACATCGTCGTCGAGACGGGTGATGCACGTGAAACGCACCACTTTGCAACGCTACTTGGTTACGGTGCTAATGCGGTTAACCCGTACCTAGTGATTGAAACGATCGTTGATTTACAGCGTACAAATAAATTAGACCCTGAAGCGACCATCCGTGAGTTATTTGATAACTACCGTAAAGGCGTCAATGGCGGTCTACTGAAGATCTTCTCGAAGATGGGTATTTCAACGCTACAGTCATACCATGGTGCACAAATTTTTGAAGCGCTTGGTATCAGCAAATCTGTGGTTGATAAATATTTCACAGGTACCGTATCGCGTATTCAAGGTCTAACGATTGATGACATCGCAAAAGAAGTCATGATTCGTCACCGTATAGGCTACCCAACTCGTGAAATCCCAGTTCAACGTCTTGATGTTGGTGGTGTTTACCAGTGGAAACAGCGCGGTGAGAAACACCTATTCAACCCTGAAACGATTTCACTACTGCAAGAATCAACTCGTAATAAGAACTACGACCAATTCAAACAGTATACTCATGCGGTAGATGCACAAGGTGATAATGCGGCGACATTACGTAGCCAATTAGACTTTATCAAAAACCCAGCGGGCTCAATTCCACTAGAAGAAGTGGAGCCGATTGAGAACATTCTTAAGCGCTTTGCAACAGGTGCGATGTCGTTTGGTTCTATCTCTTACGAAGCTCACTCAACGCTTGCCGTTGCAATGAACCGTATTGGGGCTAAATCAAACTCAGGCGAAGGTGGTGAAGACCCAATTCGTTTTGATAAGAAAGAGAATGGCGACTGGGAACGTTCTGCTATCAAACAAGTGGCTTCTGGTCGCTTTGGTGTAACGTCTTACTACCTAACTAACGCTGAAGAGATCCAGATCAAAATGGCTCAAGGCGCAAAACCAGGTGAAGGCGGTCAACTACCTGGTGATAAAGTCGATGATTGGATTGGTGCAACACGTCACTCAACGCCAGGGGTCGGTCTAATCTCACCACCGCCACATCATGATATCTACTCGATTGAAGATTTGGCTCAGCTTATTTACGATCTAAAAAATGCTAACCGCGCAGGTCGCGTTAACGTTAAATTAGTATCAGAAGCAGGTGTTGGTACGATCGCTTCAGGTGTGGCTAAAGCGAAAGCTGACGTCGTACTTATTGCTGGTTTTGATGGCGGTACGGGTGCTTCACCAATGTCATCAATTCGCCACACGGGTTTACCGTGGGAATTAGGTCTAGCTGAAACACACCAAACACTACTGAAAAATGGTCTACGTAACCGTATCGTTGTTCAGTCTGATGGCCAAATGAAAACACCTCGTGACCTTGCTGTTGCAACGCTACTTGGTGCTGAAGAATGGGGTGTAGCAACCGCAGCACTTGTGGTTGAAGGTTGTATCATGATGCGTAAGTGTCATAAGAACACCTGCCCTGTTGGTATCGCAACACAGAACAAAACATTACGTGAACGCTTTGATGGTCGCGTAGAAGATGTCGTGACTTTCTTCCAATACATGGCGGAAGGTTTACGTGAAGTAATGGCTGAACTTGGCTTCCGTTCTATCGACGAAATGGTTGGTCAATCTCACAAGCTAAAAGTTCGTGATGACATTAAACACTGGAAATATAAAAACCTTGATCTAACGCCTGTGCTTCACGTTGAGCCAGCGCGTCAAGAAGATGGTATTTATTGCACCACTGAGCAAAACCACAACCTTGAAAACGTACTTGACCGTAAACTAATTCAAGCGGCAATTCCTGCTCTTGAAAAAGGCGAAGCGGTAACGGCAGAGTTCCCAATTGTGAACACCGACCGTAGTGCTGGTACTATGCTATCGAATGAAATTTCAAAAGTGTACAAAGACCAAGGTCTACCACAACCGATGGACATTAAGTTCTACGGCAGTGCTGGTCAATCTTTTGGTGCATTCCTTGCTAAAGGTGTCAAATTTGAAGTCGAAGGCGATGCGAACGATTACTGGGGTAAAGGTTTATCAGGCGGTACATTAGTACTTTATCCTGATGCTAAATCCTCCATTGTTGCAGAAGACAACATCGTGGTCGGTAACGTTTGTTTCTACGGCGCAACATCGGGTGAATCTTACATTCGTGGTCTCGCTGGTGAACGTTTCTGTGTTCGTAACTCTGGTGCAAAAGTGGTCGTTGAAGGGGTTGGTGATCACGGTTGTGAATACATGACAGGTGGTGTTGCCGTTATCCTTGGCTCAACAGGTCGTAACTTTGCTGCTGGTATGAGTGGCGGTGTGGCTTACGTATGGGATAAAGAGGGTAACTTTGAGAGCAAACTTAACCCTGAACTGGTTGATTTAGACCCTATTGAACAAGAAGATCGTGAGCTGCTACAAAGCATGCTAACGAAACATGTTGAATTCACAGGAAGTGACGTCGCTAAGTCTTTCCTTGATGACTTTGAGGCAAGCATTGCTTCACTCGTTAAGGTTATGCCGCGTGACTACAAAGCGGTGATGTTGAAGCGTAAAGCTGAAGCACTACAAGCAGCACAAACGGAAGAAGTGGAGGCAGTCTAATGGGTAAGCCTACTGGATTTTTAGAGCACGGTCGTGAGTTACCAAAGAAACTCGACCCTAGTGTTCGTATTCAAGATAATAAAGAATTTGTTCTTAACGAAGAGTTTGGTGACAAGATCAGCACACAAGCTTCTCGTTGTATGGATTGTGGCGTACCGTTTTGTCATAACGGTTGCCCTATCGGTAATATTATTCCTGAGTTTAATGATGCGGTTTATCGTGATAGCTGGGAAGAGGCATGGGATATCTTAAGCTCAACCAATAACTTCCCAGAGTTTACTGGTCGAGTATGCCCAGCGCCTTGTGAAAGTGCATGTGTTCTAGGTATCAACCAAGACCCGATTACGATTTGTAACATCGAGAAAACGATTGTCGAGACCGCTTATCGTGAAGGTTACGCTAAACCAAAAACGCCTCGCTCTCGTACAGGTAAGACAGTGGCAATCATAGGTTCAGGTCCTGCTGGACTAGCCGCTGCAGAGCAACTAAACAGCGCTGGCCACTGCGTTACTGTATTTGAACGTGATGAAAAAGTCGGTGGACTACTGCGCTTTGGTATCCCTGACTTTAAACTTAGCATGGACGTTATCGATCGTAAGATCGACCTAATGGCAGATGCTGGGGTTAAATTTGAAGTAAATGCCCATATCGGTGTCGACATTAACGCTCTGCAACTACGTCAAGATTTCGATGTCGTATTGCTAACGGGTGGCTCTACCGTTCCTCGTGATCTACCTATTCCAGGTCGTGAGCTAAATGGTGTTCACTTTGCGATGGAATTCTTAGGTCAAAATAATCGCCGTGCTAATGGCATGGATTTAAAAACCAAAGAAATTCACGCTAAAGATAAGCATGTGGTTGTGATTGGTGGTGGTGATACGGGTTCTGACTGTGTTGGTACTTCTAACCGCCATGGTGCGAAGAGCATTACTCAAGTTGAGATCATGCCTATTCCACCAGAAAAGCGCCCTGCCAATATGCCTTGGCCTCAGTACCCGATGATCATGAAGACAACAACGTCGCATGAAGAAGGCTGTGACCGTCACTGGAACATCCTAACTAAAGAATTTATTTCTGATGATAATGGTAATGTTCAAGGCTTACGTATTGCTGACATCGTATGGCAAGACGCTAAGCCAGGTGAACGTCCAGGCTTCGATGAAGTTGCAGGCTCTGAGCGAGTGATCCCTTGTGATCAAGCCTTCCTTGCTATGGGCTTTGTACATCCAGAACCAACGGGTGTACTTGCTCAACTGGATATCAAGCTTGATGACCGTGGTAATGTTGCAACAACCGGTTTTGCCACTAACCAAAAAGGCGTTTTCGCTGCTGGTGATATGCGTACAGGCCAATCCCTTGTCGTTCGTTGTATTAACGAAGGTCGAGAGTCTGCTCGTGAAATCGATGATTTCCTAATGGGCAATAGTAACCTTGAAGCGAAAGCAGATTCATTAATGCTTTCTGTTTAATCTTTTACTCGCTGCTTAGGTAGCGAGTAAAAGTTGTAAGATAATATCTTTCCAGACTTTTATTTTGGCCAGCACTCGATGCTGGCCTTTTTTGTTTGCTACACTAAAAAATAAATGATGCGAATAACAATGACAGTAATATCAATAACTATGAGCGGTTTATGGCATCGAATTCATTTAAATTGCATATAGAGATATAAACGACATAGGATGTTAAAAACGATGAAAGCAAACACACCTCTCATCATACTGATGCTTACTGGTACACTTACGGCCTGCAGCCAAGGATACGATAATATGCAAGATAGAACTGACTCGCCTTGTGGAGATAAACCTAACTGTGTTTCCACTCAAGACAATCGCGAGCAACACCACCTAGAATCCTTTCAACTGACAGAATCGGCCACTCTAGAAGCCATTGAACGTGTTGCCCTTTCTCAACCAAGAACCACAACCGTTGAGAAAGGTACCCACTATTTACATATTGAATCTAAAAGTAAAATCATGCGGTTTACCGATGACTTAGAGTTGAAAATTGTTGATGGCTTTTTACAGGTTCGCTCTGAATCCCGTTTAGGTCACTCTGATTTTGGGGTGAACCGTAAGCGTGCCGAGCAGTTACGCCAAGACTTACGTCAAGCTAACCTGATTAAATAGCGCATTTAACATGGCTTATCTAGGCTGTTTTTCCATGTTACAATCTGCGCATATTTTGAAATACTAAAGAGACAACATTATGAAAATCGGCATTATTGGTGCAATGGAACAAGAAGTTACCATCCTTAAAGAAGCGATGTCTAACATCACAGAGATTAACCAAGCTGGCTGTACTCTTTACACAGGTACATTAAATGGCGCTGATGTTGTCTTACTGCAATCAGGTATTGGTAAAGTGGCTGCTGCAATTGGCACAACGGTTCTTTTAAATGAATACCAACCTGATGTTGTTATCAATACTGGCTCTGCTGGTGGCTTTGATGCGTCACTAAACTTAGGTGATGTGATCATCTCAACAGAAGTTCGTCACCACGATGCTGATGTTACTGCCTTTGGTTATGAAATTGGCCAAATGGCAGGTCAACCAGCCGCTTTCATGGCTGATAAAAAACTAAAAGAAGTCGCAGAGCAAGCCCTAGCAAGCATGGAAAATAAGCACGCGGTTCATGGCTTAATTTGTACTGGTGATGCTTTTGTTTGCACGCCAGAGCGTCAAGCATTCATCCGTACTCACTTCCCATCGGTGATTGCCGTAGAGATGGAAGCATCAGCGATTGCTCAAACTTGTCATCAATTTAACGTTCCTTTTGTTGTGGTACGTGCTATTTCAGATGTGGCAGATAAAGAGTCACCAATGAGCTTTGAAGAGTTCTTACCACTAGCAGCACAAAGCTCATCTGAGATGGTGCTAAAAATGGTTGACCTACTAAAGTAATCGGCTCAAAAACGACAACAAGTGATGTCAGAGTTGTTTGCTAGCCTTTATGCTAATGGTGCTCTCCTCGTTATGTGGGGAGCGCTACTTATACATCTCATACTACCGATCCCTGACTCACTTCACCCCATGACATTATGGCGTAAGTTTGCTTTATTGCTCTCTGATAAGGTCAACAAAAATAACGCTTACTCACAAAGTATCCTATCTGGCTCACTTGCTTTATGTCTCATGATTTTGAGCGCTGTGGTTCTACTTATTGCCCTTAAAACCTTAGCGTGGCAAGCCCAACTTTTTGACTTAGCTTTACTGCTTATTGCTCTCGATTGGCGAAGCAGTGATTCTCTTTGTCGTCAATTAAGCTCGGCAATACAGCAAGATGACAAAAACAAAGCGCGTCAGTTACTCGCTGCGACTCTCAATCGAGAAACCACGACACTCTCTATGTTAGGTCTTGGCAAAGCAGGCGCTGAAACCCTCATTATTGGCTTTAGTCGTCGAGTCATTGGGGTTCTATTTTGGTATCTGATTGGTGGTGCGATTGGTGCTCTGCTCTATCGTATGATCAGCGAACTGGCTCGTACATGGTCGCCAAGTCGTCGACAGTTCTCCCCTTTCGGTTTGCCTACCATTCGCTTACTTGCCGTTATGGATTTTGTTCCATTCCGTTTTTTTGCCTTAATGATCATCATGGGTAAGCAAAGTCAGACGCTGTTTAGTCAGATGTTAGCGCAACAAAAATCATGGCCGACACCAGGTCCTGCTTGGTTATTAAGCGGAGTTGGAAATAAGTTATCTCTCTCTTTAGGTGGACCTGCGCTTTACAATAGTCACAAAGCTATTCGCGCTAAAGTAGGCGGTAGAATTGCGCCTTCTGCCCTTCATTTAGAACAAATCAACGCCTTACTTATCTCACGAGCCGGTCTGTGGATTGCTCTGCAAAGTTTATTATTTCTTGCGCTTTATCAGGGTGTTTAATCTGATTTAAATCACGGTAGATAAGTGACAAGAAACACAATAAAACACTAACGCTCCCACCTATTTTTTCGTACAATTCGCCTCACTTTCATTCCCTATAATCGATTAAGAGAATTTCGTCCTATGGACTCAATGCTGCTGTATTTTACCGACTTATTTGGTACTGCTATTTTTGCTATTTCAGGTGTATTGCTAGCAGGAAGATTAAAAATGGACCCTTTCGGTGTTGTAGTATTGGCTGGTGTCACTGCCATTGGAGGCGGTACGATTCGCGATATGGCATTAGGCGCTACGCCGGTATTTTGGATAACCGACACCACTTATTTATGGGTTATTTTAGCCACTTGTTTATGTACGATGCTGATTGTTCGTCGCCCTAAACGCGTCGCATGGTGGGTCTTACCGGTCTGTGATGCGATTGGTTTAGCCGCTTTTGTTGCGATTGGTGTTGAAAAGGCACTAACCTACCAAAGCTCAGCGCTAGTGGCTGTCATCATGGGCGCACTAACAGGGTGTGGCGGTGGTATTATTCGTGATGTATTAGCGCGCGAGATACCGATGGTGCTACGTAGTGAAGTGTATGCGACGGCGTGTATTGCCGGAGGTATCTTCCATACTGGTGCTCTGCATCTTGGCGTAGCAAGCTCAAGTGCCTTCCTGATTGGCGTAGCGACGACACTAATGATTCGTCTTTGTGCGATTCGCTGGCACCTTTCACTACCCACCTTTGCTCTCAGTAAATAATACCTCTCACAGGGTGTATTGATGCACTCAACGAATACCTTCCAAACCTGATACCACAGGCATAAAAAAACCCACTCAAATGAGTGGGTTTGCATACCTTATTAATCGCTTAGTCGAGTATTAAGCTTTAATCTTAGCATGTAGCTCTTGAATAGTATTCACAGTGTTACGACCATCAGCCGTATGTGCCATACACGTTGCAAACGCTGCATTTAGCGTTGTTGTGTAGTTTACTTTTTCAGCTAGTGCGCCACGACGTAATACCTTTGAGTCTTCAATCGCTTGACGACCCGCAGCAGTATTCACGATGTAGGTGTATTCATTGTTCTTGATACGGTCAAGAATATGAGGACGACCTTCATGTACCTTGTTCACTAGACGAGGGTTAATGCCCGCTTCGCCAAGAATAACGGCAGTACCGTGTGTTGCATCGAGTTGGTAGCCAAGTTTCGTTAGCTTAGAAGCAAGGTCAACAACGCGCTGCTTATCACCTTCACGAACAGAAAGTAATGCACGACCACCTTCAGGGTAAACATTGCCACAACCTAGTTCTGCTTTAGCGTACGCTTCTGCAAACGTTGCACCAATACCCATAACTTCACCGGTTGAGCGCATTTCAGGGCCTAACAGTGGGTCAACACCAGGGAACTTGTTAAATGGTAATACAACCTCTTTAACAGAGTAATATGGTGGGATGATCTCTTTAGTAAAGCCTTGAGACTCTAGAGATTGACCAGCCATTACACGTGCAGCAATTTTAGCAATTGGTGCGCCAGTAGCTTTTGATACAAATGGAACAGTACGTGCTGCACGAGGGTTAACCTCGATTAGGTACACTTCGTTGTTCTTAACCGCAAACTGAGTGTTCATAAGACCACGAACACCAAGCTCAAATGCTAGCTTTTCAACTTGCTCACGCATCACATCTTGGATTTCGTTGCTTAGCGTGTAAGCTGGCAGTGAACATGCTGAGTCACCAGAGTGTACACCCGCTTGCTCAATGTGCTCCATGATGCCCGCGATAACAACGCGCTCACCATCACAAATTGCATCAACATCGACTTCAATTGCGTCATCTAGGAAGCTATCAAGTAGAACTGGAGATTCATTTGATACGCTTACTGCTTCATTGAAGTAGCGACGCAAATCTTGCTCGTCATAAACGATTTCCATCGCACGACCACCAAGAACGTAAGAAGGACGTACAACGAGTGGGAAGCCGATTTCGCGAGATTTCTCTACCGCTTGCTCCATCGTTGTTACTGTCGCGTTTTCTGGCTGTAGTAAACCTAGACGGTCAACAGCAACTTGGAAACGCTCACGGTCTTCTGCACGGTCGATAGCATCAGGGCTAGTACCGATGATTGGTACGCCAGCGGCTTCTAAAGCACGAGCAAGTTTAAGTGGCGTTTGACCACCGTACTGTACGATAACGCCTTTTGGCTTCTCTACACGAACGATAGACAGAACATCTTCAAGTGTTACTGGTTCAAAGTATAAACGGTCAGAAGTATCGTAATCAGTAGAAACTGTCTCAGGGTTACAGTTAACCATGATAGTTTCGTAACCATCTTCACGTAATGCTAGTGATGCGTGTACACAACAGTAGTCAAATTCAATACCTTGGCCGATACGGTTTGGACCGCCGCCTAAGATCATGATCTTATCTTTATCTGTTGGGTTCGCTTCACACTCTTCATCAAATGATGAGTACATGTAAGCCGTATCAGAAGAGAACTCAGCAGCACACGTATCAACACGCTTATAAACAGGGTGGATATCGTGCTGGTCACGTAGACGACGAATTTCGCTTTCAGCCACACCTAGTAGTGAAGATAAACGAGCATCAGCAAAACCTTTACGCTTTAGCTTCTTCAGTACAGAGCCAGTAAGACCGGCAAAACCGTTCGCTTTAACTTCTTCTTCTAGTCTAACCAGTTCTTCAATTTGAACTAGGAACCAGCGGTCAACGTTTGTTAAGTTGAATACGCCATCCACTGACATACCGGCACGGAATGCATCAGCAATGTACCAAATACGCTCAGCGCCCGCTTCTTTCAGTTCATGACGGATCTTAGTTAATGCATCAGGTGCATCAAGATCAACCATTTCATCAAAGCCGTTCGCGCCAACTTCTAGGCCACGTAGTGCTTTTTGTAGTGATTCTTGTTGGTTACGACCAATTGCCATCACTTCGCCAACCGACTTCATTTGTGTCGTTAAACGGTCGTTAGCGCCAGCAAATTTCTCGAAGTTAAAACGAGGAATCTTAGTCACAACGTAATCGATAGTTGGTTCGAATGATGCTGGTGTTGCGCCACCAGTAATGTCATTCATTAGTTCATCAAGAGTGAAACCAATCGCTAGTTTTGCTGCAATCTTTGCAATCGGGAAACCCGTTGCTTTCGATGCTAGTGCAGAAGAACGTGATACACGAGGGTTCATCTCGATGATAACCATACGGCCATCTTTCGGGTTAATACCAAACTGTACGTTTGAGCCACCCGTTTCAACACCAATCTCACGCAGTACTGCTAGAGAAGCATTACGCATTAATTGGTATTCTTTATCTGTTAGCGTTTGAGCAGGAGCCACGGTGATTGAGTCACCAGTGTGAATGCCCATTGCATCGAAGTTTTCAATCGCACATACGATGATACAGTTGTCGTTTTTATCACGAACCACTTCCATCTCGTACTCTTTCCAACCGATTAGAGATTCATCGATTAGAAGTTCGTTGGTTGGAGAAAGATCCAAGCCACGACGACAGATTTCATCAAATTCTTCTTTGTTGTATGCGATACCACCGCCCGTACCACCCATCGTAAATGATGGACGAATGATACAAGGAAAGCCAACCATCTCTAGAACTTTGTAAGCTTCTTCCATAGTCTTGGCAGTATCAGCGGTTGGACACTCAAGGCCAATCGCTTTCATTGCTTTATCAAAACGAGAACGGTCTTCTGCTTTATCAATAGCGTCAGCAGTTGCACCAATCATTTCTACGCCAAATTCAGCCAATACACCGTGCTTTTCTAAATCAAGTGCACAGTTCAATGCAGTTTGACCACCCATAGTAGGCAGTACTGCGTCTGGGCGTTCTTTAGCAATAATATTGCGAACAACTTCCCACTGAATTGGTTCAATGTATGTCGCATCAGCCATGTCTGGGTCAGTCATGATTGTTGCTGGGTTCGAGTTTACAAGAATAACTCGGTAACCTTCTTCGCGCAGAGCTTTACAAGCTTGAGCACCAGAGTAGTCAAATTCACAGGCTTGACCAATTACAATTGGGCCAGCACCTAAAATTAGAACACTTTTAATGTCAGTACGTTTTGGCATTTGTCTACTACTCCGAATTACGCTTTATGTTCTTTAAGAAGATCGATGAAGTGGTCAAATAACGGCGCTGCGTCATGTGGACCTGGGCTCGCTTCAGGGTGACCTTGGAAGCTGAACGCTGGCTTATCTGTGCGATGGATACCTTGCAGTGTGCCATCAAACAGAGATTTATGAGTTGCGCGTAGAGTACTTGGTAGTGTCTCTTCGTCTGCTGCGAAACCGTGGTTTTGCGCAGTAATCATTACAACATCACGATCTAAATCTTTTACTGGGTGGTTCGCACCGTGGTGACCAAATTTCATTTTCACCGTTTGAGCACCAGAAGCTAGAGCAAGAATTTGGTGACCTAGACAAATACCAAAGATTGGTAAACCTTTATCTAAGAAAACTTTCGTTGCTTCAATAGCATAAGTACATGGTTCTGGGTCACCAGGGCCATTAGATAGGAAGATACCATCTGGGTTTAAAGCCAGAACGTCTTCTGCCGATGTTTGAGCAGGTACAACCGTTAGACGACAACCACGGTCAACTAACATACGTAGGATGTTACGTTTTGCACCAAAATCATAAGCAACAACATGGAAAGGTAACTCTGAATCTGCTTTCGCTTCAGGTAAACCGCCCGTTAATGTCCACGAACCCTGTTTCCATTGGTACGCTTCTTTTGTTGTTACTTCTTTAGCAAGATCCATACCTTTAAGGCCTGGGAATGCTTTTGCTTTTTCTAACGCTAAAGCTTCATCAAGATTGTTACCTGCAACGATACAACCATTCTGAGCGCCTTTCTCACGTAAAATACGCGTCAGTTTACGAGTATCAATATCAGCAATACCTACAATGTTTTGCGATTTAAGATAATCAGAAAGAGACTGTTCATTACGGAAGTTTGAAGCAAGAAGGGGAAGGTCGCGAATCACAAGGCCTTGAGCGTGAATTGCTGAAGATTCTTCGTCTTCAGAATTAGTGCCGGTATTGCCAATGTGAGGATAAGTAAGAGTAACGATCTGTTGAGAATAGGAAGGATCAGTGAGGATTTCTTGATAACCCGTCATCGAGGTGTTGAAAACGACTTCACCGGTAGCAGAACCATCTGCGCCGATAGATTCACCGTGAAATACTGTCCCATCTTCTAGGACTAGTAGTGCTGACTTACTCAAGACAACCTCCAGAATAAAAATGCATTAAAAATAATTTTATTTGCAAACTCTACCTTCCAATACGCAAAAAGTTGCGCTTTTAGGAAATTAGACAAATTGGCGGTATTTTAGTGATTGATGTGATTCATGTCAACATTTACTAAAAAGAAAAACAATGTTTTATTCCTTTCGATCATATTTTCTCTTCAAAACGCCTGAAAAAACACATTAAGTGCATTATATGTAAGCTAAAAATAGAAAATAACTATTTTCATCGATAAAAAAGGAGAGCAAAGTAGTAATAAGGATCTAAAGAACTGCGCAAACGTTCACCAAGCAAAGTTTAACCCTGCTTATATAGACTTTAGCACCAATAGATAGAAAGACGCTTATTAATGGCACATTAAGTCGGTAAAATGGCTGATTTATGATAGGAAAAAAGAAAATGAGTATATTCGTAGGGCTATATGCGCCAAGCTCTCTTGGCGCATAATTATCTATTTATAGATCATTAAGACCTAAAACATCAGTCATGCTATAAATACCAACTGATTTGTCATTTATCCACACACATGCCTTAATAGCACCGTTAGCAAATGTCATACGATTCGTTGCTTTATGCGTAATTTCTACACGCTCACCAATATCAGCGAACATTGCGGTATGCTCACCAATGATGTCACCTGCACGGATGGTCGCAAAACCAATTTCATCTTTTGTACGCTCGCCAGTAATGCCTTCACGTGACCATACCGCCACATCGTTTAACTCATTACCCATAGCGCCAGCAATCGCTTCACCCATGCCTATAGCAGTGCCTGAAGGCGCATCCACTTTATGACGGTGGTGAGCTTCAACAATTTCTACGTCACAGTAATCACCCATCACTTTGGCTGCTTTCTCTAGCAACTTAAAGACAAGGTTAACGCCAACGCTATAATTTGGTGCCATGACAATAGCGATGTCTTGTGCAGCTTGATCGATAGACTGTTTTTCTTCTTCAGAGAAACCCGTCGTACCAATCACAATTTTCTTACCGTGTTGACGGCATAGCTCAATATTGGCTAAGGTGCTCGCTGGAGAGGTAAAATCAACGATAACATCAAAGTTCGCAATCGATTTTTCTAAATTATCCACTAACTCAACGTTAAAGTTACCTTTGCCACATAATTCACCAACATCAACACCAATCAATGAGGACTCTGGACGTTCAGATCCAGCACCAACACTTGCCTGGACATTGTAGTGAGTCGCTTTAACAAGATTGCGTCCCATACGGCCCGCTGCTCCTGCAATCGCAATTCTAACCATTGCGTTATTCTCCATTTTTTAATTCAATAACATAGATAAACTATCAACTATTCATCTAGTTGACTAGCCTCTAACTAAGATTTATTCACGGTTTAACTCGTGTACTTCTTTATGACACGATGAACAATTGGCAGGTTAGCTTCAGGGAAATCAAAATTAACTAAATCGGCTACTTTTACCCATTGCCCTTGCTGCCCTTCTCTTCCATAAGGTTGATGATCAAATTCACTCACAGTAAAGAAATCAAACTCCAACGCCTTGTCGTCATAAGTAAACTCCAGAAATTGGAAATGCTGACACCCTGTAGTATCAATACCAACCTCTTCATTGAGCTCTCTAACTAAAGCGTGTTGTGCTGTCTCTCCACTTTCTACTTTACCGCCAGGGAATTCCCACAAACCACCTTTATGAGCATGATCAGGTCGCTTAGTAATAAATACTTGGCTTTTATCTGCATTAAAAATAATTGCCGCAACAATGTGTAAAGGTTTCATTTTACGCCTTCTTATTTTTTATCTACAAAAAGAGCCGCCTAAGCGACTCTTTTATCAGTTTATCTTAATCTAACACGCTTATGCGATCTGACCATGACACTGCTTGTATTTTTTACCTGATCCACAAGGACACGGTTCGTTACGACCGACTTTACGATCTTCACGTACCACTGGCTGACTATCTGCTGACTCTTCGTTTGTTTCAGAGCTTAGTTGCTGACGACGAGCAGCCTCTGCAGCTTGTGCACGGCGTTGCTCTTCCATACGATCAACTTCTTCTTGCTGTTGAACTCGAACCTTGCTCAAAATCATGATCACATCAGATTTTAAAGCTTCTAATAGCTCTTCAAACAGCTCAAACGATTCACGCTTGTATTCTTGTTTCGGGTTTTTCTGTGCATAACCACGTAAGTGAATACCTTGACGCAATTGGTCCATTGCCGCTAGGTGCTCTTTCCATAGCGAATCTAACGTTTGTAGCATTACCGACTTTTCGAAGTTACGTAGCACTTGTGCGCCAACCGTTTCTTCTTTTAGCTGATATGCCGTTACCGCTTCAGCAACAATCTTTTCACGCAATGCTTCTTCATACAATTTGTCATCAGCGTCAATCCAAGCTTGAACTGGCAATTCTAAATCGAAGTCATTTTTCAGACGAGCTTCTAACCCTGGGATATCCCACATATCATCAAGAGATTGTGGTGCAATGTATTGATCGATCATTGATTGCAATACATCTTCACGGTTATGGCTAATCATGTCACTAATATCATCAAGACTCATTAGTTCATCACGTAACTCATAAACCACTTTACGCTGGTCATTAGCAACATCATCGTACTCTAGTAGCTGCTTACGAATATCGAAGTTACGACCTTCTACTTTACGCTGCGCTTTTTCAATTGAGCGAGATAGCATACGGCTTTCAATAGCTTCGCCTTCGTCCATACCACTTTGGATAAGACCGGCCATACGATCAGAAGTAAAGATACGCAGTAGTGAATCTTCCATTGATAGGTAGAAACGAGAAGAACCCGCATCACCTTGACGACCAGAACGACCACGTAATTGGTTATCAATACGACGAGATTCGTGACGCTCAGTACCAATGATGTGTAGACCACCAGACGCTAATACTTGGTCATGAACAATCTTCCAATCAGCTTTGATTTGGTCGACTTTCTCTTGAGTAGGGTTAGTCAGTTTTTCAACTTGAGCCTGCCAGCTACCACCAAGAACGATATCGGTACCACGACCTGCCATGTTGGTTGCAATCGTTACTGCGCCAGGCGTACCGGCTTGAGCAACAATTTCAGCTTCCATTTCGTGGAATTTCGCATTTAGAACGCTATGTTTGATCTTCGCTTCTTTCAGTGCATTTGATAGCAGCTCTGATTTTTCAATCGAAACGGTACCGACTAGGCTTGGCTGACCATTCGCAACACGCTCTTTGATATCTTCGATGATGGCATTAAATTTATCCGTTTCAGTACGGAAAACCATATCTGGCATATCATTACGTTGCATTGGTTTATTGGTTGGAATAACAACCGTTTCTAAACCATAGATAGACTGGAATTCAAAGGCTTCTGTATCCGCAGTACCCGTCATGCCTGACAGCTTTTCATAAAGGCGGAAGAAGTTTTGGAACGTTATTGAAGCCAGCGTTTGGTTTTCATTTTGAATCTTCACACCTTCTTTAGCTTCAATCGCTTGGTGCAAACCTTCAGACCAACGACGACCTGCCATTGTACGACCAGTATGTTCATCAACAATAACGATTTCATTCTCTTCAGAGATGATGTAATCGACATCTTTTTCAAACAATACATGTGCACGTAATGCGGCATTAACGTGGTGTAAAAGGCTAATGTTTGCTGGCGAGTAAAGTGTGTCACCTTCTGCCATCAGTTCGTTTTGAATCATTAGCTCTTCAACAAATTCTTGACCCGTTTCAGTCAAGTGAACTTGTTTTGATTTCTCATCCATAGTGTAGTGACCATCACCACGGTACTCTTCTGAATCTTCTTTATCTTGCAGCACAAGTTGTGGAATAAGAAGGTTGATACGCGTGTATAGATCAGAGCTATCTTCAGCAGGACCAGAAATGATCAGTGGCGTACGAGCTTCATCAATTAAGATAGAATCCACTTCATCGACGACCGCGAAGAAACGCTCACGTTGTACACGGTCTTCATTGCGGAAAGCCATGTTGTCACGTAGGTAATCGAAACCAAACTCATTGTTTGTGCCGTAAAGGATATCGGCCAAGTAAGCTTGCTTTTTATCTTGAGGAGCCATATTTGGTACGTTAACACCAACGCTCATACCTAAGAATTCGAATAAAGGTCGGTTGGTCTCAGCATCACGCTTCGCTAGGTAGTCATTGACCGTAACGATGTGAACACCTTTACCTGGTAGGGCGTTAAGATAAGCAGGTAGTGTCGCTGTTAGTGTTTTACCTTCACCAGTACGCATCTCTGCAATTTGGCCGCTGTTTAGCACCATGCCGCCGATAAGCTGCACATCAAAGTGACGCATGCCATAGACACGCTTAGACGCTTCGCGAACCGTCGCAAATGCTTCAGGCAGTAGACTATCTAAATCTTCGCCTTTTTCTAAACGCTCACGGAACTCAACCGTTTTAGCTTTTAGTTCATCATCAGACAAAACTTCAAACGTTGGTTCGTAGTTATTAATTTCTTTTACAATTTTTCTAAGGCGGCGCAGTGTGCGGTCATTGCGACTGCCAATTACCTTTGTCAGCAGCTTAGTTATCATGTGCTATGAGTCTCTCTTTCTTAGGTCTTTGCTGACCTAGTTTAAATGCCATCAGTCTCTACCAGTTTTTAACTAAGGATACTGAGATAAATCACGTATCACTGATATTGTGTTGCCAGACTGTATTTTCAAGGCTCTGAATTAAATTAATCGCGCTAGTGTAAGGAATTTTGCAACGAACAACCATGCCTAAGCTGATTTGTTTGAAGCTAGTTAAGGTTTTTATCTGGTTTGTCCATAGAATAACCACACTGCAGGGCTTTGAATGCTATACCTAAGCCGATTGCTCAACTAGAATAACGATGAATGTCTGCCAATTATTGAGAATATGTATGCGTGATCATCGCCCAACCTTAACTAATGAGCTGTTATCTGATTCTCGCTGGAGTGAGCTACAAAAGCATGCCTCTGAGATTAACGAAATTAATCACGCTCTAGAAAAAATATTACCAAGGGGAACGGCTCATCATTGTCGCGCTGCAAACTTACGAGGTGGTAATTTAATTATCGATGTGGCAAGTGCTGCGATAAAAATGAAAATAGATTATGACCGCTTAATGATCTTAAACCAGTTAAGAACTGTTGGTTTTGCTCGACTGATCAGTATTGAAGTGCGCATTAACCCAAGTCTATACAAAAGTATTAGCACAGCAGAAAAGAAGAAAGCACCAGAGCCGCGTCAACCGCTTTCCGCCGCTGCAGCTGAGTCACTATTAATCACGGCTGAAATGGCACCGCCTAAGATTAAAGCTCGCTTAGAGCGTATCGCTCAATTAGCAAAAAGCAGAAGTAGCGATTAATCGCAGGTAAAAAAAAACCAGACACTGAATGTCTGGTTTTTTAAAACGATATTATTACGCAAGAACCATATTGGGTTCTGCAAAAGCAACAGGTGAGCCTGCTGCTTCTTCGAATGTTGCCCATTCCCATGCTTCTTGATCAGCAAGTACAGCACGCAATAGTTGGTTATTTAAACCATGGCCAGATTTATAAGCACGGAACTCACCCACAATGGCATGTCCACATAAGTATAAATCACCAATTGCATCTAGCACTTTATGGGTGACAAATTCATTCTCAAAACGTAAACCTTCTTCGTTTAAGATGCGGTATTCATCTAATACGATGGCACAGTCAAAGCTGCCGCCTAGACATAGGTTTTGCGATTGTAAATATTCGATATCGCGCATAAAGCCAAAGGTACGAGCTCTAGAAATGTCTTTAACAAATGCTTGAGATGAAAAATCAAACAACATACGTTGCTCATCAGATTCAATCGCAGGGTGATTAAAGTCAATTTCAAAGTCCATACGGAAACCATTATAAGGTACAAACTCTGCCCATTTATCGCCATCTTCAAAGCGCACAGGCTTTTTGATACGAATAAAACGTTTTGGCAAGTTTTGAGTTTGAATCCCAGCTTGTTGTAATAAATACACAAACGGGCTCGCACTACCATCCATAATTGGAATCTCTGGCGCATCCACTTCAACAATAATGTTGTCGATACCCATGCCCGCTAGTGCAGCATTTAAGTGCTCTACGGTTGAGATGCGTACACCTTCGTCGTTCACTAATGCTGTACACAGCACAGTATCACGCACAGAAGCTGGATCTGCAGGGAAATCAACAGGTGGATTTAAGTCAGTACGACGATAAATGATGCCTGTGTTTGCTGCTGCAGGGCGAAGAGTTAGCGTGACTTTACGACCAGAGTGGAGACCCACACCAGTTGTCTTAACTATTTCTTTCAGAGTACGTTGTCTGATCATCTGCTTGCCTCTTGTCAGTACCGCAAAACACGGTCGATAACTAAACCGACCGTCTATGCTACCAGAATTTTGAACACTGTCAAATTAATGGTTATTTGTTAATCAGCCTGACGACGCAAAAATGCAGGAATATCCAGATAACCGCTCTCTTTTTCTGCTTTTGGAGCAGCGGCAGTATTCTGACCTGAACCCATTGCTGGTTGAGCAACATTATGAGTTGTAGGTTGCGGCTTAACCTCTACTTTTTCTTGTACAGGTTGCGCTTTCTCTTCAACTCGTGCTGCTGGTTGTGCGGTAGGCTGCGCCGTTGGAGCAACTTTCGCTTTACCACCAGCAACTAAAGTAATGTCTGGTTTTTTCTCTGTACCGATACCTGTTGCAACAACAGTAACACGAATTTCATCGGTCATATCAGGGTCAAGAGAAGTACCAATTACCACAGTTGCGTTGTCTGAAGCGAAGGCTTTAACTGTATTACCTACCGTTTCAAACTCATCAAGACGCATGTCTAAACCAGCAGTGATGTTAACAAGTACACCACGAGCGCCAGCTAAATCAATATCTTCTAATAATGGACTAGAAATTGCTGTCTCAGCCGCTTCTTCTGCACGATCTTCACCGCGAGAAACACCGCTACCCATCATTGCATGGCCCATTTCCGACATTACAGTGCGTACATCGGCGAAATCGACGTTAATCATACCTGGACGAGTAATCAGCTCAGCAATACCTTGTACTGCATTTTTTAATACATCATTCGCGCTAGCAAAAGCTTCAAGTAAGGTAATACCACGACCTAATACTTTCAGTAGCTTTTCATTTGGAATCGTAATTAAAGAATCAACATGCTTTGATAATTCTTCGATTCCTTGCTCAGCAAAAGCAAGACGCTTCTTGCCTTCAAAGCTAAATGGCTTAGTAACAACAGCAACGGTTAATACACCGAGCTCTTTTGCTACTTCAGCAATAACAGGTGCTGCACCAGTACCTGTACCGCCACCCATACCTGCTGCGATAAATACCATATCGGCGCCGATCAGAACTTCTTTAATTCTTTCACGATCTTCTAGAGCGGCTTCACGTCCCACTTGTGGGTTAGCGCCTGCACCTAAACCTTTGGTGATATCGCCACCAATTTGAATAACACTATTTACACTTGTTTTCTTCAGTGCTTGAGCGTCAGTATTCACGCTAATGAATTCTACGCCTTCAATAGACTCACGTACCATGTGCTCAACGGCATTACCGCCACCGCCACCAACTCCAACGACTTTAATTACTGCTTCGTCAGACATTTCCGTAATCGGTTCAAACATTGTTATCTCCGTTTATCCTGCAATCCAGGTTAAAACTCTTTTTGTATCCAGTTACGCAACTTTGCAAATAAGCTTGATACAGATGAATGCTTTGGTTCGCTATATTCACCCTCATCACTTATTTGGCAATCTTTTGCGTAATGAAGTAAGCCAACAGCCGTAGAATGACACGGCTCTTTTACATAATCGGTTAGGCCACTCACTTCAAGTGGTTTGCCTACTCGGACTTGGTTGCGGAATACTCGTTCCGCACACTCAACTAAACCTTCAATTTGTGCCGCACCGCCGGTCAAAACTACTCCAGCAGCAAGGTGATGTTTAATCTCGTTTTCACGCAATGTGGTCTGCACAGTGTTAATCGTTTGATTAACAAGACCCATTAATTCAGCATAGCGTGGTTCGATAACTTCAGATAAAGTTTCTCGTTGTAAACTTCGTGAAGGTCGACCACCTACGCTAGGTACGTTAACCGTATCATCCTTGCTCACTAACTCACTTAGTGCACAGCCATATTGAACTTTTATCTCTTCGGCATCACTGACAGGAGTGCCAAACGCAAAAGCAATATCACTGGTTACGGCATTTCCTGCATAAGAAAATACTTCGGTGTGACGTAAAGCGCCGCCAGTCCATATGGAAACATCCATAGTGCCAGCACCAATGTCTACCATGCAAACACCCAGTTCACGTTCATCTTCAGTTAAAACAGCGTGACTTGCTGCTAAACCAGAAAAGACGATTTGTTCAACATTTAAGCCACAACGCTGAACTGCTTTAATAATATTACGTGCCATATCATTATGACACGATATTATGTGCACGCTCACTTCCATACGAACACCGGATAAGCCAAGTGGATTTTTAATGCCTTCTTGGTAATCAATCGTGAACTCTTGGGGTATCACATGTAAAATTCGTTGTTCATCGCCAATCTTAATTGATTTGGCGGTATGGATCGCACGATCCATATCATCTTGGGTAACTTCTTCGTCTGATATCGTACCCATGCCTTTTTCTATTCGGCTTGAGATGTGCTTACCTGATAAAGAGATAAACACTCGACGAACCTGACATTCAGCCATAAGGCCAGCTTGGTTAACGGCGCTTTCTACTGATTTAACAACCGATTCAAGATCGTTAACACCGCCTTTATCCATACCTCGAGACGTACTTGAACCCGACCCAAGGATATTGATTTTACCGTCAGGTAATACTTCACCCACTAATGCGGAGACAGTGGCTGTGCCAATATCGAGACCAACAATAATATTGTCATCTGTGACCTTAGTCATCTGTACTCTCTCATTCTGAACTTTATTCTGAGAGCCAACCTATGGCTGCTCCCGTATCGTATCTTAGATCTATATAGCTCACTTGTTCAGATTCGCTACCTAGACGATTGTATAATGAGATAAAGCGCGCAAGACGTTCATCCAGCGACTCTTTTCCAAGCTCGAGACGAATCCCATTATCTAAAATCATTTGCCAAGCTCGACGCTCATTTAAAACAACTGAGGTAATAGATAAACCTAATAAGCTTACTTTAGGGCTCACTTCACGCCAGACGTTCAACACCTCATGGCTACTTCCTTCTGGCCCATAAAGCTTTACCCTCTCACCGATGACCTGACCGAGGTCACCATGAAAAATGTCGCCTTTATCATCTAATAACGCATTGCCATTCCAAATCGCTGCCGCTTGATACTCAGTTAAAAAAATCTTAACGGTATCCGGCCATTGCTTTCGGATTGAAGCATGAGAAACCCACGGGATCTGCTGCACAACGGTTTGCAACACATCAATATCTTGAGACATAAAAGTGCCAATATGATCCAGCTGCGCAAAAGACTGCTGAACATCTTGAGCACCAACGTGAGTTAACTCTCCCTGTAAAATAATTTTAGATAAAGGTAGCCTTTCTTCATCCCACATCCAAGAGAGCGTGGAATGCAAAAGCGAACCGATTAATAACAGCACCATTAATAAGAAGATCATGCCACCAGCATGCTGTCTAATTACTGGGTAGGTGGTATTTGAGCGGTCTTCGTTAAGTATCATATCGACCAAGGTCCGCACCTCTGTTATGTGTTCGCTATTTATTCTCTAGTTAATCATAGAGGTAAAGCCATCATTATAACTTCAAGATTATACTAAGCTTAAACAAACTATCAAATGCTGATATCAAAAAATATCAGCATATATTCAACTATTATTAAATCTGAGCACTAGAACACAGTACGTGCAGATTCATATAATTAGTTTTGCATTTTATTGATATTTAACTCTAGTTGAGCCAATTTCTTAGCAATTTTACCAACATCGCCTGCGCCCTGTGTAAGCACCAAGTCATCATGCTGGACAATATTGGCTAGCGCTTCTGGTAAATTATTGATGTCTGAAACAAAAATTGGTTCTAATTTGCCACGACTACGAATCGTACGACATAAAGAACGCCCATCCGCACCCGCTATTGGTGTTTCACCAGCTGAATAGACATCGAGCATAATCAGTACATCAACTTCGTTTAATACGTTAGCAAAGTCATCATAAAGATCACGAGTACGCGTGTAACGGTGAGGTTGGAAAATCATCACAAGACGCTTATCAGCCCAGCCCATACGAGCAGCTTTAATCGTTACATCAACTTCTGTTGGATGGTGACCATAATCGTCGACCAACATTGCAACACCATTACCAGTGTCAAATTCTCCTAAATGCTCAAAACGACGCCCAGTTCCTTGGGTTCCAACCATGGCGCGTAAAATAGCCTCATCAGAGATATCATCTTCCGTTGCAACGGCAATCGCAGCAGCAGCATTCAATGCATTATGACGACCAGGTATATTAAGCGTAATCGATAGATCAGCTTTACCATTTCGCACAATCGTAAACTGACCTTGCTGACCATTCTGGCTGTAGTTCTCTAGACGCACATCCGCATCTTCGGAGAAACCGTAAGTGATCACTTGACGACTTACCTTTGGAATCAATTCACGAACCACAGGATCATCAATACACATGACGGCTTGACCGTAAAATGGCAAGTTATGTAAGAAATCAATAAAAGTCTGTTTTAATACTTCAAAGTCACCACCATAAGTATCCATATGATCGGCTTCAATGTTAGTCACGATGCTTACCATTGGCTGCAGGTGTAAAAATGACGCATCACTTTCATCCGCTTCTGCAATCAGAATGCGACTTGAACCTAAACGGGCATTAGTACCAGCACTTTTAACTAATCCACCATTTACAAACGTTGGATCTAGTCCAGCTTCAGAATAAATCTGAGTCACTAGAGCGGTGGTTGTCGTTTTACCATGTGTACCAGAAACCGCAATACCATGACGAAAACGCATTAATTCAGCCAACATTTCAGCGCGGCGTACTACCGGAATACGTAACTCTCTTGCTGCCACTAACTCGGCGTTATCTTCCGCAATTGCCGTCGATACAACGACAACACTCGCTTGTTCAACATTGCTCGCTTGATGGCCAAAAAAGATCGTTGCGCCTCTATTGGTTAAACGCTCAGTCACAGGGTTTGCTGATAAATCAGAGCCGCTAATTTGATAGCCTTCATTTAGCAGTACTTCGGCAATACCACTCATGCCTGCTCCGCCAATACCAACAAAGTGGATACACTTCACTCGGCGCATTTCTGGAATCATCGCGCGAATTTGAGTTAAGTTTTGAGTATGTTCAATGGTCATCAATGTTTTCTCATTATTCTGTTAAGGCAACAATAGCCTTGGCAACGGTTACATCGGCGTCGAGTTTTGCGGCTTGACGAGCTTGTGTAGCCATTGCAAGTAAATCGTCACGATCTAGACCTTGAATGATTTCGGTCAATTTTTCAACAGTAAGATCGCGTTGTTCTATCATTTCTGCGGCTTTGCACTCAACTAAGTGATCAGCATTCAACGCTTGTTGGCGATCTTTGTGCATAAATGGGATAAATATTGCCCCAACACCTGCGGCTGATACTTCTGAAACGGTTAGTGCACCCGAACGACATACTAGCAAATCCGCCCACTGATAAGCTTGAGCAACATCATCAATGAACTCAACCACCTCAACATTGCCCTGTTTATCATCATGAGCACGATAAGCCTCAATGACACCTGCTTGGTTATTTTTACCCGCTTGGTGAAGGACAGCATAATTGTCACCTAACTGAGCAAAAACATCCGGCATTGTGGTATTGAGGATTTGTGCACCTTGACTTCCCCCCATCACAAGAATGCGGATAGGTCCAGTACGCTCATTTAAACGTTGGGCTGGATCGATAATCGCCACTACATCTTCACGTACCGGGTTGCCAACAACAGGTGCATTCGGGAACGCGCCAGGAAAAGCTTGAAAGACTTTTTTAGCGATTTTAGATAGCCACTGATTGGTTAACCCAGCGACGGCATTTTGCTCATGCAGTACAACAGGAATGCCTAATGTCCATGCCGCAATACCACCAGGTCCACTGACATAGCCACCCATACCAAGTACTGCATCTGGCTTCCAACGCTGCATATGACGACGCGCTTGCATGATGGCATTAATAATTTGAAATGGTGCTTTTATTAGCTTGCCCAAACCTTGACCTCGAAGACCTTTCACCTTGATGAAATCAATCTCAATGCCGTGTTTAGGAACTAATTCCGCTTCCATTCTATCTGCGGTGCCTAGCCAACGAATATCCCAGCTTTGTTGCTGTAATTTCTTTGCTACGGCTAAGCCAGGAAAAACATGTCCCCCAGTACCACCAGCCATAACTAATAAGCGTTTATTTTTATTCATCATTATCGTCTAACTACTGTCTGTTTATTACGTTAATTATGAGAGTTAACTCGTCGGTTTAGGTGCTTCTAATGCTTTAAGTTCCGCTGGCGCTAATGCTAGCAATGCCTCAGGATCGGTTTCAGGTTGAATCACTTTTATACGGCACTCATGATCGATGCGCAGTAAGATAGCAACCGCAACGGACATAACAATAAGACTTGAACCACCATAACTGATTAATGGCAGTGTTAAGCCTTTGGTTGGCACCATACCAGACGCGGCCCCGACATTAACTAAAGTTTGGAAAGCAAACCAAATACCGAACCCAAATGCCACATAACCACCAAATAACTCATTTTTCTCAAAGGCTCTTTTACCAATAAAGATCGCTTTAAACACTAGGCTAAAAATCAACAGTAAAATACAAGTGACACCAATAAAGCCCAACTCTTCAGCCATTACAGCAAAAACAAAGTCAGTATGCGCCTCTGGCAAATAAGCAAGCTTCTGAATAGAGTTACCTAAACCTTGCCCTGTCCACTCTCCACGTCCAAATGCCATGAGTGATTGGGTTAACTGGTAGCCCTCACCAAATGGTGTACTCCATGGGTCCAAGAACGAGGTAACACGGCGAAGTCGATAAGGCTCAAAAAGAATGAATCCAACAATAACCACAACACCAGCGCCAACCAAAGCCATAAACTGCATCAATTTCGCTCCAGCAATAAACAACATGCCAAAGACGGTAATAAACATCACCACGATCGTGCCTAAATCTGGCTGCCAAATCAGTAGCACACCTAACAGAGAAAAAACGAAAATCGGCTTACCAAAACCATGTTTAAAGTCCTTTCGTACCCGATCGTTTTTACGAGTTAGGTAATTAGCCATATAGATAAAAAGCGCTAACTTGGCCACTTCTGCAGGTTGTAGATTAAACAGCCCTAAAGGTATCCAACGAGAGGCACCATTAACTGAATTACCTACCGCTAAAACCGCGCTTAATAACAAAATAGAGATGCCCAATAAGTGTGGTCCATATTTAAACCACAACTTTATAGGTATTTGTACAATAACGCCGGCAGCCCCCAAGGCTAAAACCAAAAACACCGCATGACGAAACATGAAGTGAAAAGGTTGATCGGTCAGGCGGTTACTAATTGGAAAGGAAGCAGAAGTCACCATCACCAGCCCAGTGAGCATTAGAGCCAAGGCAATCCACACTAACTGACGATCGAATAAAGCTTCTGTCGGCTTTGTCGTCAGCCAATCTATTGTTCGATTTTTTATATGATGAAAACTAACCAAATCGCTACCTATCCCTGAATTGATTGTGAGTAGTGCTGAGCAAGTTGTGTAAACGCATCGCCTCTTGCCATGAAATTAGCAAACTGGTCAAAACTCGCACAAGCCGGTGATAGCATAACCATATCACCAGCGACTAAATCTTCTGAGTAGCTTTCAAGCGCTGAACCCATATCAGCAAAATACTGGCTTGAAGGATGCAAAGGTAAAAACTCTCGACCATCTTTACCAAAACAGCCCAGCTTAACATTTAACTCTGTGAGTATTGGTGCCAACTCAGAAAAGTCCGCCCCTTTACCAACACCACCTACCAATAGGTAGAGAGTGCCTGCATAGTTAAGCCCAGATAAAGCGGCTAATGTGCTCGCTACATTGGTCGCTTTGGAGTCATTAACCCATACGATGCCATTATTATTGGCAACAACTTGGCATCGATGTGTCAACCCCGTGTAAGACTTAAGACCATCCAAAGCTTTTGCGTAATCAACGCCACACTGTTCCAGTAACGCGAGGGCTACAAGCGCATTAGAGAGATTATGACGACCAACGAGATTCAATTCAGATGCGGCAATAATTGGCTGCCCATCGCGAGATAACCAACACTCACCCTCTTGCTCTAATAAGCCAAACTCTTTGTTATCAAAACCAAAGGTAAGCGTATTAATTTGCGTATGTTCAGGGAAGGTCTGCCTATCATCTCGATTCACAATAGCCGTTTTTGCATGTTCAAAGATTCGCAGTTTAGCTTGGCGATAATCATCCATGCCTTGATAGCGATCCATGTGGTCTTCAGACAGGTTTAAAAACGCTGCGGCCTGCAATACAAGCGATGAGGTAGTTTCTAATTGAAAGCTGGATAATTCTAGAATATAAAGGTCAGCATCAAGCTCTAATAGATCCAGTGCTGGAATCCCTATATTACCGCCAATAGCGGCATCAACACCTGCTGATTTGGCCATCACTCCCGTTAAATCGGTAACGGTACTTTTACCATTCGAGCCTGTAATGGCGACGACCGGCTTATCAACAGCCCACGCAAAGAGCTCAATATCACCGACAACGGGTATACCTTGATCAATAACGGCTTGTATCTCAGGTGTCGCTAAAGCAATTCCTGGATTGGCAACGACAAGATCAGCATGAGCAAGCCAAGTGTTATTCCAACCACCGCAATGTAATTCAACACTAGAGGGTAAAAGCTCTCGACTCGGCGGATTAGCGCGCGTATCAATCACTTTAACCTGAAGATGAGGTTGGTACTTAGTTAAGTGTTTAACCACTGATAAACCAGTGATACCAAGTCCTACAACCACTACATGACGAATCTGTTCCCAAGCTTGCATGCCGACTTCCATTGTTCTCTACTGTGACGATTAACGAACTTTCAGTGTCGCTAAACCAATTAAAACTAATACGATAGAAATAATCCAAAAACGCACGATAACACGTGGCTCTGGCCAACCTTTTAGTTCGTAATGGTGATGGATAGGTGCCATGCGGAAGATACGTTGACCACGCAGTTTATAAGAGCCAACTTGTAAAATTACCGACAAGGTTTCCATAACAAAAACACCACCCATGATAACCAGTACAAGCTCCTGACGAACCAATACCGCAATCACACCCAGTGCGCCGCCCAATGCTAATGAACCAACATCGCCCATAAAGACTTGCGCTGGGTAGGTGTTAAACCATAAGAAGCCAAGCCCTGCACCAACAATGGCGGTACATACAACAACAAGCTCTGAAGCGTGAGGAATATAAGGAATATGTAGGTAGTCGGCAAAATTCACATTACCGGTCGCCCAAGCAATAATGGCAAAGCCTGCAGCTACCAGTACGGTAGGTAAAATCGCTAAACCATCAAGCCCATCGGTTAAGTTAACCGCGTTACTGGTACCAACAATCACAAAGTAAGTTAATACAATGTAGAAAAGTCCCAATTGCGGCATGACATCTTTAAAGAACGGCACAACGAGCTGAGTTGCAGCGGTGTCATGACCATGCGCGTAGAGAGCAAAAGCAATCACAAGTGCAATAGCCGATTGCCAAAAATACTTCCAACGCGCCACTAGGCCATCGGTATTTTTACGCACGACTTTACGATAATCATCCACAAAGCCAACCGCACCATAACCAAGTAAGACAGCCAAAACAGCCCAGACATAAGGGTTAGATAAGTCTGACCATAGTAAAACGGTTATCACGATGGACGCTAAGATCATCACGCCACCCATGGTTGGCGTACCACGCTTACTAAAGTGAGACTCTGGTCCGTCGTTACGTACAACTTGACCAATCTGCATCATCTGTAAGCGGCGGATCATTTTTGGTCCCATCCATAGGGAAAGACCTAATGCCGTTAAAATACTCACAATGGCGCGAAATGATAAATATTCGAATAATCGAAAAAAAGAAAAATATGGCTGTAGTAATTCAGAAAGCCAAATAATCATGAAAAGTTCTCCTGTAAAGCAACCGCTACTTGGCTCATGCCTGCACTATTTGCACCTTTAACTAATAAAGTATGCGTCTGATTTTCATCTTGTGCTAAGTGTTGCTTAATGTATGTAATCATTGCGCTGTGGGTCTCAAAATGTTGCCCCCCACAAACCTCACTAATCACCTTAGTATCCTTACCATAAGTAAGAACATGCTCAAATGCGAATGGGGCAGCATATTCCCCGACTTGACGGTGAAGTGCAAGACTTTCGTCGCCTAATTCCGCCATATTACCCAAAATAAGCCAACGCTGACCGGCAAAGCTAGCCAGTAAGTCTACAGCAGCCTTCACTGCTGGCACACTGGCGTTGTAGCTATCATCAATGAGAGTCACACCTTCTGTTAACGACTCAACATCCACTCGCCCTTTGACTTTCATTAAATGAGTTAAGCCCGTGACAATGTCCGATAAGCTCGCACCCAATTGCGTTGCTAAAATAGCCGCAGCAAGGGCATTAGCCACATTGTGTGCACCGATAATGGTCAACTGGATCTCAGCATGCCCGACTGGCGTATGCAAAGTAAAGCTTGGCTGGCCCTGTTTATTTAACTCAATATCGGTGGCAAAGTAATCCGCTTGGTGATTGGACTTCGAAAAAGTGATCAGATTTTTATCCGCTAAAATAGCCTGCCAGTGCTGCTCACCGTGACTATCTAAATTAATCACAGCCGTTGCATTTTCCGCTAAGCCTTGGAAAATTTCACCTTTCGCCTTTTTAACCCCATCTAATGAACCAAACCCTTCAAGATGGGCAGCAGCAACATTGTTCACTAAGGCAACATCTGGCTGTACCAATTGAGTGGTATAAGCTATTTCATGCTGATGATTCGCACCCAGCTCAATAACGGCATAATCATCTTGCGGTGTTGAGCGCAATAATGTTAATGGCACACCAATTTCATTATTAAAATTACCCGCAGTAAACAGCACCTGACCTTTTTGCATCAGAATACTTGCCGTCATCTCTTTCACGGTTGTTTTACCACAACTGCCAGTAATCGCGACCGTCGGTGTATCACATTGCTGATGTACCCAAGCACCCATTTTACCTAATGCTTGCTGAGTATTATCAACCTGAATTTGAGGAATATTAAGCGCTAATGGTTTCGACACGAGTAATGCACTCGCGCCATTATCGACCGCTTGCTGAGCAAAATCGTGAGCATCAAAACGCTCACCAATTAATGCCACAAACAAGGAGCCTGTCGTCACTTTACGTGTATCGGTGGATACATCATTAATCACACAATCATCACCAATAAGCTGACCGTCTAAAACCGCAGCTAATTGCAATAAAGAAACTGGTATCATGAACTTAATCCTAAAAGTTGCTGCGCTGATTCACGGTCAGAGTAATGAATAGTACGACCTTGCATGATTTGATAGTCCTCATGCCCTTTCCCCGCTAACAATATAATATCATTAACCCCGGAATGTGCTAAAGCGTGCTGCAAGGCTTGTGCTCTATCATGCTCAATCACAACATTGTCGGTACATGTCATACCCGCTAACATATCGCGAATAATTTGCGCTGCTGATTCACTGCGCGGGTTATCATCGGTTAAAATACAGCGATCGGCATACTGCTCGGCTATCGACGCCATCATCGGTCGTTTACCAGCATCTCGATCACCGCCACAACCAACAATCACCCACAACTGACCAGAACAATGCACTCGCAGAGCCGATAATGCTTTTTCTAATGCGTCAGGAGTATGCGCATAATCAACCACGACTTTCGCTTTATTGGCTGCTTTAAATAGCTCCATACGACCCAGTACTGGCTGTAATTTCGCCGCGCTCGCCATCAGTTGTTGAGAGGAATAACCTAAACTCAGTAGCGTTGCAAATGCCAGCAAGACATTACAAGCGTTGAACTCACCAATCAGTGGCGTACTAAGTACCCCCGATTGCCAAGTGCCATCAAACTCGATGCGAATACCTTGCTCGGAATAGTCGATATGCTCTGCCCATAAACAACGATGCTTGGCTTTATGCTCTGTCGCAATTGGGGCAAGAGAGACAGCAATCGCATTATCAACTTCATCTAACCAACGCAGCCCGACCTCATCATCAATATTAATCACGGCTTGTTGGCAGTTATGCGCTGTAAACAAACTCTGTTTAGCCTCTGCATAAGCCTCCATTGTGCCGTGATAATCAAGGTGGTCTCGACTTAAGTTAGTGAAGATACCAGCAGCAAAAGAGAGCGCTTTAATTCGCCCCTGCACTAAGCCATGTGAGGATATTTCTAAAGCAGTATAACGTGCACCTTGCGCAGATAACTGACTAAGGGTGTGCTGAATTTCTAACGCACTGCCTGTGGTATTAGCCGCTGGCTGTAAATTATCTAAAAAACCATTTCCTGTTGTTCCCATGACGGCAGCAGGCTGATCAAGTAACTCTAACCACTGAGCGATTAACTGCGTGATTGTGGTTTTGCCATTTGTGCCTGTCACACCAATCAGAGCATTCTCACTTGCTTGCTGATGATAGAAGCGTCCGGCAAGAGCGGATAAGTGCTGATTTAATTCTTGAATATAAACAATGGCAACACCATCCACCCACTCAATGCTACCGTGAGGATTACGCTCGCAAGCTTCAGCAATAACACTGGATGCCCCTTGTGACAGTGCGCTTGAAATAAACTTTCTTCCATCGACCGCATGACCGATTACTGCCACAAAAGTGTCCCCACTGCCAACCTTACGACTATCAAGTTCAAGGTGGGAAATAAGTAAGTTATGTACAGGAGAGTCGCTTATATCCACCCAAGGTGAAATTAGGGTAGCAAAGCGCATCGTATGGCTCATATGGTCACCGATTAAATAAATCATCAAAAAAGGGGCATGAATCACTATGCCCAATTAAATTTCCTACACAGTATTGTAAGTAAAGCAATCTTTTTAATACTCTGCGGGAAAGTCGTTACGTTTTATTGTTTAAATTGATTGCCATCAGGTGCGACATTTAAAATTTGCAACGCACCCTTCATTATTTCAGAAAAAACAGGGCCAGCAACAGCACCACCATAGTAAAGATCACCCTGTGGCTCATTTACAATCACAACCAATGACACTCTTGGGTTCGATACCGGAGCAAACCCAGCAGTCACAGCAACATATTCATCACTATATCCACCAGAGGTCGCTTTACGTGATGTACCTGTCTTTGCTGCAATGCGATAACCTGGCACTGCCGCTCGAGTTGCTGTTCCCCCTTTTTGAGTCACGCCCTCAAGCATACTAATGACTTTATCAGCACTATCTTGGCTAATAACTTGCTGTGAGAGGTTTTGATCATTTTCGGCAATCAAATGAATAGGCTCATAAAGACCACGGTTCGCCAACGTTGCATAGGCATGAGCAAGTTGAATAGGCGTCACTGAAATACCGTAACCGAAAGCTAACGTCGCAATTTCAAAATCAGACCAACGGCGACGGTTAGGGAAGATACCGGTTACTTCACCGATTAGGTTCAAACCAGAGACTTCTCCAAAACCTACCCCACTATATAAACCCAGCAGATCGTCTAGCGGCATATCGAGTGCCAGTTTAGCCACGCCAATATTACTGGATTTTTTTAAGATAAGTGCAAGGTCGGCTTTGCCAATTTTCGAGGTGTCACGGACTCGGCTACCACCAATTTGCATAATGCCGTTGCCGGTATCAATAATACTATCCATATCGGCAATACCATTATCAAGCGCAGCAGCAACCACAAAAGGTTTGATGGTTGAACCCGGCTCCATTGAGTCAGTGATAACTCGGTTACGCATCTTAAAGCTTTGTAGGTCACTACGGTTATTCGGGTTATAAGAAGGGGCATTGACCATAGCTAATACTGCACCCGTTTTTACATCCAATAAAACGGCCGAGGCTGATGTGGCGCGATAGTCGGCAACCGCTTGTTTAACCGCGCGGTAAGCAATCGCTTGTAGGCGCTGATCGATAGTCAGCTGCAAAGGGCTACCTTGTGTGCGCTCTTCTAGCGAGATATTTTCCACCACTTGACCAAAGCGATCCTTACGAATGGTTTTAGCGCCCGCTTCACCGGTCAAATGCTGGTTGTAGCTGTGTTCAATCCCCTCAAGACCAGCACCTTCAATATTGGTCACACCAATCAAGTGTGCACTCACCTCACCCGTTGGGTAGTAGCGGCGAGATTCAGGTCTTAAACCAATGCCTGGGATTTTTAACTCACGGATATAATTGGCCATAGCAGGGCTTACTTGGCGCTGCACGTAGATAAAACGGCGGGTTTTGCTTGAAGTGAGTCTTTCGATTAATGCTTGGCGGTCTTGACCAAGTACATCGGCTAATGCAAACCAGCTCTCTTCGTGAATACGATCGCCTGCGTCATAAATCACCTTAGGATCGGCCCAAACGGCTTCCACTGGCACACTGACCGCTAAAGCTTCACCATTACGGTCGGTGATCATACCGCGTGCTGAATGCAGTGTTTGAGTTCGTACTGAACGCATGTCACCTTGACGAATTAAATTATCTGGTTCAATGACTTGGATATAAGCAAGGCGCGCAACCAGACCTAAGAGAATCAGACCGGCACAAAAGAGAATAAAGTTAAAACGCCACTTAATTAATACTGGACCGGTATCTTCAACAGTTGGAGGGGCGATACGTTTATTGCTTGTCTTCCCTGATTTTTTATCATTCATCTTAATGAGATCACTACTTCTTTATCGGCATCTGGACGCTTCATATCCAGCTCTTTTCTCGCCATACTTTGCACTCGACTATGCTCGGCAAGTGCTGTTTCTTCTAGAATAAGGTTACGCCACTCATTATCAAGGCTATCGCGTTCAGTTAGCTTTTGATCGCTCTCTGAAATCGCTAATCGTGTGTGATGGGTTGAAAACACCACCGCCATTGCTGATAAAAAAATACAAAGCAGTAACAGTAATGGCACGCGCCCGACTGTGACAATATCCATTGCAATTAATTTCGCTAAATTTGGCGATGATGATTTCATACGACTTCCTGAGTATTAAGCCGGTAGCTTTTCAGCAATTCGTAATACTGAACTACGCGAGCGAGTGTTCACATCCACTTCATTTTCTGAAGGTTTGATAGCCTTACCAACCGGTTTCATGTTTGGGCTACCTAACGCTTTGATTTGTGCTTCTGTCAAAGGGATACCGTGTGGCACTTGTGGGCCTTGGCTTTCTTTACGAATGAAACGCTTAACCATGCGATCTTCCAGCGAGTGGAAGCTGATAACCGATAGACGTCCTTCAGGAGCAAGAATGCTTGCCGCCCCTTTTAACGCCGTATCAATTTCTTCTAATTCACTATTGATGTAAATACGGAAAGCTTGGAAAGAGCGTGTTGCTGGGTGCTTTTTCTCTTTAAAGCTTTTTGGCGCGGCATCTGAAATCAGTTTTGCCAATTGACCTGTGCGTGTTAGTGGCTCTTTTTCTTCGTCATCACGGTGAGCAATGATCGCTTTTGCAATACGGCGAGCGTGTTTATCTTCACCAAACTCACGAATAACCCAAGTCACATCATCTAAATCCGCTTCTAGCAACCACTGAGAAACCGGAATACCTGATGTTGGGTCCATACGCATATCAAGTGGACCATCTTTCATGAAGCTAAAGCCACGCTCAGCATCATCAAGTTGTGGTGATGACACGCCTAAATCCAATAAGACACCATCGACTTGACCAACCAGGTCATAACGCTCAGCGTACTCTGCCATGCCCGAAAATGGACCATGGATAATCGTAAAGCGAGGATCATCAATTTTTTGCGCTTCTGCTATCGCTTGAGGATCACGGTCAATACTAAATAAACGACCATTTTCACCCAGTTTCGATAAGATGTTACGGCTATGACCGCCACGACCAAATGTGCCATCGATGTAGGTGCCGTCTGGCTTAATTGCTAATCCGTCTATCGATTCATTAAGAAGTACGGAAATGTGTTGGAATGATTCTGTCATAGTGTTCTCATTGGCGAATTTAAGCCATGGTTAGGCATAGGCTATCGTTTGACGATACTTTAGTGTACTGATTTCACGCAGTATCGCCACTAATTGCAGCGTATATGTGAGAATGTTATGCGAGTTTATGACAATTGCGTAGGAATTAAGTCAATAAAACGCAAAAACCCACCATCACGATAACGTAATGGTGGGTCTTGGAATAGGTGGAGTTGACATCATAAGCCGGGTTCTGTTCCGCTTGCGCGGTGATAGCCATTCGTCTAGGCCAGCAATCGCTCACTGGCTCAAGCAACCTACCCGCCTCCATACGCGAGCAACGCAATGTGAAGGCCTATTTGGTCTTGCTCCGGGTGGAGTTTACCTTGCGATAGACTGTTACCAGCCATCCGGTGCGCTCTTACCGCACCCTTTCACCCTTACCTGTGCCCGAAGGCCATCGGCGGTTTTCTCTCTGCTGCACTTGTCGTGGGCTCGCGCCCCCCAGGCGTTACCTGGCACCCTGCTCTATGGAGCCCGGACTTTCCTCCCCTCCATCAGTCTCCCAAAGGACATCAATGAAGCAGCGACCATCCAGTCAACTCCGAGGCGGATTGTATAGACAAAGATCCTCAGTGTCTATCCTCATCCGCGAATCAAGCTTGATTTCAGTTTAAATGCACAAAAATAGAGCAAAAGCGATTTATCTACCGTGAAAATCCACCTCAAATAAACTCAAAATCTCACTTGATGACGACAATGAAAACTACAAACCGTTTTCCAATCCCCATTTATACAGGGCATTTTTTTTCAGGCTGTAGATTTCAGCCGTCATTGCTGCCGCTTTTTTCAGTGGCAATTCTTTAACGAGAATACCCAAAGTGCGTGTTGCTTCGCTTGGTAAATCGTCACTTTTATCACTACGGAAGCCGTGAATAAGCAGCACCATTTCGCCACGTTTACGGTTATCATCCTCTTCAATCCACGCAATTAGCTCGCCTAACGGTGCTCCATGGATAGTTTCGAAGGTTTTAGTGATCTCACGCGCCAATACAACTTCGCGATCTGGACCAAGTACCGCTAACATGTCTTGTAGGGAATCCATAATGCGGTGCGGTGACTCATAAAAGATACAAGTACGCTCAGCTTCGATAATTTCAAGTAACTTATCACGGCGTCCTTTGCTTTTTGCTGGTAAAAAACCTTCAAAGCTAAATCGATCTGAAGGTAAACCTGAAGCACTTAATGCGGTAATAACTGCACATGCACCAGGTAATGGCACAACTTTGACGCCAGCTTGACGACATTGTGTCACCAGATGGTACCCTGGATCACTAATAAGCGGAGTACCCGCATCAGAAACTAAAGCGATAGATTGACCTTCAAGTAACTTTTCTACTAGCACTTGTGCTTTTTGTTGCTCATTATGGTCATGTAGGGCAAACGTTCTGGTTGGGATATTGAAGTGTGCGAGTAGCTTACCTGTATGACGGGTATCTTCTGCAGCGATAACATCAACACTCGATAGCACCTCGATGGCACGTTGGGTTATATCACCCAAATTACCGATTGGGGTGGGTACAATATAGAGGGTTGGGATCTCTGCAGGTAAAGTTTTATTATCTGTCATTTGTTTACCATCACTTCAACGATTAATATAAAGACAATTTTACACGGAATTATAAAGAACTCATGGCAATGATGAACCACAAGAGACTCAGTGTACCACGCTTACTAACTCCGATTGCACTAGCAATTGCATTAGCGGCGTGTTCTTCACAACCAACGCGCGTTGAAACGCTGGATATTACCTCTATGCCAACGCAATCAAGCCAATCTTATCTGATGCAAGCCGATAGCTCTGAAGGTAGCTTGCAAAATGACTTGCTGATTATGGCATTGAAGGCATCGTTGCAAGATGGCAATACTCAACAAGCTGACTTGCTGATTAAACGTATTTCAAAGCAAAATTTATCGCCTTTACAACAAGCAGAATGGCTACTGCAGCGTGCACAACTACAGCTCATCAATGGTCAACCGGAAGCCGCTTATAGCCAACTAAATTTCCGACAATCATGGACACTAACGGATAATCAGTGGAAAAGTTACCACCAGATAAGAATTCAAGCATTAAATGAGTTATATAGCCCATTTGAGGTGACACGAGAAAGTATCGCGCTAAGTAAGTATCTATCAAACAGTGAGAAAGCGGACATTGCCGAGCAAGTGTGGCAGAACTTAAGTAGCTATTCGCTTGCCGAACTTAATGCATTACCGACGAGAGCGAGTGATGTCGTGCTTAACGACTGGATTGAACTCGCGACGATTATGAAGAGCCTAAACCACTCTCTGCTTCAGTTACAAACAACAGTACAGCAGTGGCTTAATGATCATGACACGCACCCAGCGAACCTCTACACACCAATCGCGATTCAAGATGTCTTAGCACTAGAGATAACCAAACCAACGCGCACAGCATTACTACTGCCGTTAACGGGGCGATTTGCTCAGCAAGCTCAACTGGTTCGTGATGGTTTCATTCTCGCTATGATGGAAGATTCCGATCGTGACCCAAACGCAACCTTAACCGTTATTGATACCAATATTCATAGCGCAGATGAAATTAAAGCTAAGGTACGTGAAGCCAATATCGACTTTCTTGTTGGTCCATTGGTAAAAGATAATATTGAGCTCCTACAAGAAGCCCAATTAAAAAGTAATAACCCAATTCCAGCACTTGCGCTTAATATACCAAGCACCATTGAAGCGGGTACAAACACATGTTACTTAACACTATCTCCAGAACAAGAAGTGGCACAGGCAGCTAAATATCTATTTGAACAAGGCTATGAATTCCCACTAATTTTAGCACCTAAAGACAGCCTTGGTGAACGTGTCGTTGATGCCTTTAAGCAACAATGGAAAGAATACAGCGATCATGATGTTGCAGTGAGCCGTTTTGATAAAAAACAACAGTTACAGTTGAACATCAATAACGCTTTTGGTCTGCAAGATAGCCAGCAACGTATTGCTCAAATCGAAAAGTTAATGGGTGTACCACTGGAAACTCAAGCTCGTAGCCGTCGTGATATTGATGCTGTTTATATTGTTGCAAAAAGCTCTGAGCTAACGTTAATTAAACCGTTTATTGAAGTGGCGATTAACCCAGATACTAAGCAACCTCAACTCTTTGCCAACTCACGCAGCAATACCGGTAGCAAGCAATACGAAGATCTTACTGGCGTTATTTATAGTGATATCCCAATGCTAATCGATGAGGATGCAAAGTTAGATAGCTCCCTTGAGCCACTATGGCCAAATAGCTCAAATGCAAAAAAACGCTTACAAGCACTGGGAATGGATGCTTATAACTTAATGGGTGAACTTCCACAAATGAAAGCGATTGAAGGGCATGAACTAAAAGGCAAAACGGGCATATTGACCATTAATGATCAGTGTGTTGTACAGCGAGAAATTAGCTGGGCAACCTATGGGGCTCTTTAGTCGCACTAAACAAGCTCAACATACCCGCCAAATTGGCAATCAATATGAAACCTTGGCTGAGCAGTACCTCGCTCGTCAAGGACTTATCTTGCTTAAGAGAAATTTCATCGCCAAATGTGGTGAAATTGATCTTATAATGCGAGACACCAATACGCTTGTGTTTATCGAAGTTAAATATCGTAAGCACACTCAGTATGGTCATGCAGCACAAGCGGTTAATGCCAAAAAGAGACAACGTTTGATTAATACCGCACAATTGTGGCTCATTAAAAATAATTTATCTGTTCACTCAACAGACTTTCGCTTCGACGTCATGGCCATTCATGATAGCGGCAAAGAGATTGAGTGGATAAAAAATGCGATTACTCAAGGATAATCAATGCACGATAGCATTAAAGAAAGTTTTACTGAAAGCATTCAAATTCAAATTGCAGCAGCAGAAGCCCTGCCTGATGCCATTACTCATGCCGCTCAAGCGTTAGTTTCAAGCCTACTTAATGGCAGCAAAGTACTGTGTTGTGGTAATGGTGGTTCTGCCTCAAACGCACAACAGTTTGTATCTTGCCTATTAAATCGCTTTGAAACTGAGCGACCAAGCTTACCAGCCATGGCACTCACAGCAGACAATACCACACTGACTGCCGTAGCAAATGACTACCACTATGAAGAGATCTTCTCTAAACAAGTACGCGCTTTTGGTCAACCTGGCGATGTGTTGCTTGCTATTTCAACCAGTGGTAATAGTAAAAATGTTATCAAAGCGATGGAAGCGGCAGTAACTCGTGATATGACGATCATTGCCTTTACCGGTAAAGATGGTGGTGAAATGGCAGGTCTACTCGGTGAACATGATGTGGAAATTCGTATTCCTTCTCATCGCACTGCACGAATTCATGAAGTTCACATGGTGACGCTACACTGCCTGTGTGACCTTATCGATCAAGTATTATTCCCTACTCACGAAGAGTAATTAGAGGTAAACAATGACGTTATTTAGAAGTGCTTTATTAATGATTGCTGCACTCAGTTTAACAGGGTGTGCTGGGTTATTTATTGCTGGGGCGACCACGACCGTTAACCTAGTTACCGACCCTAGATCAACTCAAGAGATCTGGCAGGATAACAATATTGATTTCGAAATAGCGTCCATTAGTAATGACCCAGCGTATCGCAACAAAGCAAGAGTTTTAGGAAGCACCTATCGTGGTAGCATCGTATTGATGGGTCAAGCGGAAACCGCACAACTTTCTCAGCAAGTTGAACAAAAAGCACGTGAAGTAAAAGGCGTGAAAAAAGTGCACAACCAAGTGCGCATCAAGGCACCACTAACGGTTTCTCAAATTAGTAATGATACTTGGATAACCACTAAAGTTAAGTCTGCCCTGTTAACTAAGACTGAGCTTAATGGCATTAAAATCAAAGTTATTACTGAAGATAGTGAAGTTTTCTTATTAGGTTATGTCAGTAAAGAACATGCTCAAATTGCTTCTGATATCGCTCGTAACACCTCTGGGGTAAAGCAGGTTATCCTCGGCTTTCAATACAGTGAAGATCAAGCTGTCGAGTCGCAACCAGCAGCGACAGAGTCAGAACTAAAAGAGAGCAAGCCAACACCTGTTGCTGAGTTATCTGAGCCAATGGCTGAAGCTGAATTGCCGCAGGAAGAGCTCAAACAACCAGTACCCATTCAAACAGTCTCTGATGTTGAGCAGTTTGTTGAAGTTGATATCGAGTAGTGTATAGCAAAGCCATCGTATTCAAGTTTACTTTTCAGTAAGCATAAAAAAAGCAACGTTAATAACGTTGCTTTTTATTTGTTTCTATAAGCGACTTGAACTACTTAATCACACGAAGTGTTGCTTTGCTCTTAGTGCGAGAAGTTGTCTCTGCATCCGATGCTGTATCAGCGGCATGAGCAACACTGAATGTCGGAGTTTTCTCTTCAATCGCTTCTTCTTCAACGCCTTCTTCTGGCATATCTAAATAAGCTTCTTCTGGATCAAACATCGTTCCTGCACCGTTTTCACGAGCATAAATAGCTTGAACCGCATAAAGAGGAACAATCACAGAGTGAGGGCGTCCACCGAATCGAGCATGGAACGTAATCGCTTCATTACCCAACTCTAACTGACCAACGGCACGAGCGGCAATATTAAGTACGATTTGACCGTCCTCAATAAACTCTTGCGGTACACGTACACCTGGTAGCATCGCGTCCACAACAATGTGCGGTGTCAGCTCATTATCACTCAACCACTCATAAAATGCGCGCAGCATATATGGACGACGTGGTGTCATTTTTTCTATTTCCATGGTTCTTATTCTTCTACTTCTAAAACTAGCGAGCTAAACGCATCTCACGTTCAGCTTCTGTTAGAGAAGCTAAGAAGGAGTCACGTTCAAATACGCGGCTCATGTAAACTTTAAGCTCTTTAGAACCAGGACCGATTAGCTCGATACCTAATTCAGGTAAACGCCAAAGTAGTGGTGCTAGGTAGCAGTCAACTAGGCTGAACTCTTCGCTCATGAAGTACGTGAACTCAGAGAAAAGTGGTGCAAGCACTAATAGATCATTACGTAATTGAATACGAGCTGCACCCGCCTCTTCAGCATTACCAGTGACAATTTTTTGAGCTAGCGAGTACCAGTTGCGCTCAACACGGTACATCATTAAGCGACTGTTACCACGAGCAACAGGGTATACCGGCATCAATGGTGGATGAGGGAAACGCTCATCTAAATATTCCATAATGATTTTTGAATCGTATAATGCAAGCTCACGATCAATCAGAGTCGGTACTGATTTGTAAGGGTTCAATTCAATTAGTTCTGATGGCAAGTTTGCCTCATCAACTAATTCAACCTCAACACTTACCCCTTTTTCGGCTAGAACAATACGAACCTGATGGCTATACATATCAGAAGCACTTGAAAATAGAGTCATCACAGAACGTTTATTAGCAGCTACAGCCATGGAGCCCTCCAGTACACTTAGGAATAAAATAATGGAGGCTTAGCCTCCATTACTTCTTAATAATAAATTAAAAATCAACACGGTATTATAGCATAATTAATGAACATCACGCCAATACTCTTTCTTGAGCAATACGACAATTATGGTAAAAATAACTAAGAACCCCATCACCCACCAACCTAAAGCATGACGCTCTAACTTAACCGGATCGCCGGAATATTCTAAGAAGTTCACTAAGTCTCGCACAGCATTATCATACTCACTTTGACTCAATTCACCGCTGCCATCGGTTGTAGTACCCGCTGCAACTTGCACCTCTTGCCCATCCACCATATGGCTTTCATATACCGCCGTTGGGATACCTTGTAACTCTTCAAGCACATGCGGCATACCCACATTAGGGAACACGGTATTATTGACCCCAAATGGACGTGAAGGATCAGCATAAAAAGCGCGTAGATAGGTGTAAAGCCAGTCGGTACCACGCACTCGAGCCACAAGCGTTAAATCCGGCGGTGGAGCACCAAACCATGCTGCTGCTTGCTTTTCTGGCATCGCATTAACCATCAAGTCACCAATCTTAGCTTGAGGATCAAAGACGAGATTCTCTTTCATCAAATCAACGGGAATGGCTAAGTCTGTCGCCACTCGCTCATAGCGTTGATACTGAGTTGAGTGACAAGCAAAACAGTAATTCATAAACAATTTAGCGCCATGCTGTAATGAGGCTTTATCGGTTAAATCATTATTTGCTTTATCTAAAGGAACACCCGCCCCTGCTGCCATGACAAGAGATGGCAGCATTGCAAATATCATTACAATCCACTTTTTCATTTAAATTTCACCCTCTCTGGTAATGGCTTTGTTGCTTCATTTTTACTGTAAAAGAATAATAAAACGAAGAACATAAAGTAACCCAAGCTAAATATTTGCGCTAACAATGTATAGGTTGGTGTTGCAGGTAGAGCGCCTAAGATACCCAGTGCTATAAAGCTTATCGTAAACTGAATAATATTGATTAAGTGCCATTTACTACGATAACGGAATGAGCGCACTTTACAGCGGTCGACCCATGGCAGTAGGAATAACACAACAATAGAAGCCCCCATCGCAGCAATACCCAGTAGCTTATCGGGAACAGCACGTAAGATGGCGTAAAATGGTGTGAAGTACCAAACAGGAGCGATATGCTCAGGCGTTTTTAGTGGGTTAGCGGCTTCAAAGTTTGGCGGCTCAAGGAAGTAGCCTCCCATCTCTGGATTAAAAAAGAGAACGTAACAAAAGAAGAATAAGAAGCCCGCAATACCAACCATATCTTTCACCGTCCCATAAGGATGGAAAGGAATACTATCAATAATGTCGTATTTCTTGGTGAAGTCTTTATGGAAAGTGAACTGCGTTTTGTAGTCCTCACCCATCGTTCCTTTTGGCAACTTAGTTTCGATACCATCAGGGTTATTTGAGCCCACTTCATGCAAGGCTAAAACATGCAATACAATCAGTAGCAATAAGACAATAGGTAAAGCAATAACATGCAGAGCAAAGAAACGGTTTAAGGTTGCACCAGAAATAATGTAATCACCCCGGATCCACAACGTTAAATCATCACCAATGACAGGAATAGCACCAAACAGAGAGATAATAACCTGTGCGCCCCAGTAAGACATTTGTCCCCAAGGTAGCAAATAGCCCATGAAAGCTTCAGCCATTAGTACCAAGAAGATTAACATCCCAAAAATCCACAATAACTCACGAGGCTTTTGGTATGAGCCGTAGATCAAGCCACGGAACATGTGTAAATAGATAACCACAAAGAATGCAGAAGCGCCCGTTGAGTGCATGTAACGCAGTAGCCAGCCATATTCGACATCACGCATTATGTACTCGACAGAAGCAAACGCACCCTCACCTGAAGGCACATAATTCATCGTCAACCACACACCAGTCAGCAACTGATTGACCAAAACGAGCATGGCTAAAGAGCCAAACAGATACCAAAAGTTAAATGTTTTTGGCATTGGGTATTCGGATAAATGCTTTTTATATGCATTCATTGCGGGCAGACGTTTCTCTACCCAATCCAGTAATCCTTGCATTATGCCTGTTCTCCTTCATCTACACCGATAAGAATCCGAGTGTCGCTCAGGTACATATGTTTCGGAACAACAAGATTTAACGGTGCTGGCACGCCTTGAAATACTCGCCCTGCCATATCAAATTTAGAGCCATGACATGGACAGAAGAAACCTGATTTAACGCCTTGTACTTGCTCGGCAAAAGAATCAGGTAAATAAGTCGGTGAGCAACCTAAATGAGTACAAAAGCCCACAGCAATAAAATACTCAGGCTTAATCGAACGATAAGGGTTTTGAGCGTAGGAAGGTTGCTGCTCTTCAGCTGAGCTCGGATCTCGTAGCTGAGCGGTTAGGCTATCTAATGTTTCAATCACAGATTCAGCGCGGCGGACAACCCATACCGGCTTACCTTGCCACTCAACTCGAACCATCTGACCCGCTTCTAGCTTAGCAACATCCACTTCAACCGGCGCACCAGCTGCTTTAGCTTTAGCACTCGGATTCCATGATTTAATAAAAGGCACGGCTACGGCTGCTGCCCCCAAACCACCAACAACCGCAGTTGTCGCAGTAAGGAAACGCCTACGTCCGTTATTTAAAGGCGCATTGCTCATCCACTCATTCTCCCTTGACTCTTATTGAGGGCAGGAAATCGCCTCTCAAGAGCGTGGCTAATCTATCGATTTCTAGTTAGAAATATCTTTGCTTCGTTATTAACAAGAAATGATAAGTAAAACCTTAGTTTTTAACAAGGTAAAGCTACTTTTTATTAACAATTACGCACAAATACTTAAACAGCATCACAAAAGGGACAAGACAACAACAAATTAGATTTAATAGGTAGGGTGTGAAATCTTAATGGTTCGCCATGTTAGATAAGCGATAAAGAGTGTTTTTTAGAAGGGTGGATAAACAAAAAGCCCGGCATAAGCCGAGCTTTTGATACACAATCCCAACAGTAAACTGTTGAAGTGTAATTTTCCGGTGAGGGAAAATTAACGCTTAGAGAATTGTGGTTTACGACGTGCTTTACGTAGACCAACTTTCTTACGTTCAACGCAACGAGCGTCACGCGTAACATAGCCAGCTGAACGTAGAACAGGGCGTAGTGATTCATCGTATTCCATAAGAGCACGAGTGATACCGTGGCGGATTGCGCCAGCTTGACCAGAAATACCACCACCTGAAACAGTGATGTAAAGGTCAAATTTCTCAGTCATTTCAACTAACTCAAGTGGTTGACGAACAACCATACGAGAAGTTTCACGACCGAAGTAAACATCAAGGCTACGCTTGTTGATTACGATATCACCGCTGCCTGGTTTGATAAAAACACGAGCTGCTGAGCTTTTGCGACGACCAGTGCCGTAGTATTGATTCTCTGCCATTGTCATAATCCCCGATTAGATGTCTAGTACGATTGGTTGTTGAGCAGCATGGTTGTGCTCAGCGCCAGCGTAAACTTTAAGCTTACGGTACATAGCACGGCCTAAAGGACCACGTGGTAACATACCTTTAACAGCTAGTTCAAGAACCATCTCTGGCTTACGATCAATTAACTTTTCAAAAGTCATTGATTTAAGACCACCTGGGAACTCAGAGTGACGGTAGTAGATCTTACCTTTAGCTTTGTTACCAGTTACAGTAACTTTCTCTGCATTGATAACGATGATGTGATCACCAGTATCTACGTGCGGAGTGTATTCAGCTTTATGTTTGCCACGAAGGCGAGTTGCAATTTCACTTGCTAGACGGCCAAGAGTTTTACCTTCAGCGTCTACTACATACCAGTCGCGTTTTACAGTTTCTGGTTTAGCAACGAAAGTTTTCATGCTAATAATTACCTATTAAAAAATTTACACTAAAGGAATAACGATATGTTATTCCCACTGTCTAAGAGTCCCAATCATCACCCCTTCGAGTGTTTGCAACTCTCGGCATAGCCATTTTTACAAACAACTAGATGCCTGCAGTAACGGTAGGTCGCAGGATTATAGAGAAGAGCGAAGAAAAAATCATCTCTTTTTGATCAAAATCGCTGTTTTTTTATTTATCATCACATTCAAATCAAAAATCACTACGCTAGATGCGCCTTAACTAAATATTCTCGGCTCTGCATTTCTATCAAACGCGACTGGCAGCGTTGGAATTCAAACGTTAACTGCCCTTCTAGATAAAGGCTTTCTATTGCCACCTGTGCTGAGATAATCAAGGTTACATTGCGCTCATAGAACTCATCGATCAAAGCGATAAATCGTCGCGCAGCATCTTCTATGCTTGCATCCATTTGTGGTACATCAGCAAGCAACACCGTGTGATAGAGGCGAGAAATTTCAATATAGTCATTTTGACTGCGCGCCGTTTGACAAAGCTGCGCAAAACTCACATGCAAAACCCCATCACTCGCCGCTTGTATTGGAATGACTCTTTGATTGATATCGATAGAGCATTGTGGGGTTTTATGCTCACTGACCAACTGCTGATAATATCGCTGCAAATTAATCGACGCTTGCTCATCTAAAGGGAAGTGATAAATCTCGGCTTGCTCTAAAGTGCGTAAGCGATAGTCAACACCGCTATCAACATTAAGCACTTTACAATGGCGTTCTATTAAAGCAATCGCAGGCAAGAAACGAGCGCGTTGTAATCCATTGCGATATAGGTCATGAGGTGGAATATTTGACGTTGCCACTAATACCACATCACGGGCAAATAGAGCTTGCAGTAAGGTCGCTAAAATCATCGCATCGGTAATATCTGAAACAAAAAACTCATCAAAACAAATAATATCGGCTTCTTGCTTAAACTTATCAGCCACCAACTCCAGTGGATCGCTCACATCAGATAGGAGCTTTAACTCTTGATGAACACGGTACATAAAACGATGAAAGTGAACGCGCATTTTTCGACGCCCAGGAAGAGCCTCAAAAAAGGTATCCATCAAATAGGTTTTGCCACGCCCTACCCCACCCCAAAAGTATAAACCTTGCGGTGGTGAGATCTTGATCTCTTTTTTACCTATCAATCGCTCAAGCCAAGAAAGCGATTCTGGCGTAGTTTGTGTGTACTCCTGCAATTGAAGGTAAAGTTCATCTAAGCACAGCACTGCACATTGTTGTGATTTATCTTCTTGAAAGCTAAGATCTTTAATATCCTTCCGATACCGTTCCATTGGTGTCATTAATCTTCCCACCTAATTACATTGTCAATGTTTATCATAAGCTAGGACCCACTCTACCAAGTTTTATCCTGCGTATTTTCCTTTATCAGTAAGAAAACTCATAGTACCATGGTATTGCTATATATGTGATTAAACAGTAACTAACATGTTAAAATAATTAAGGAGCTGTTATGCCTTGGGTATACGCTATTGTTGGCTTAGTAATTGGTGTGATCTCAGGAGTTATCCTTTGTCGATTCACAACACCTCAGTATAAAAATCAAAAAAACGTTCAAAAAGATCTAGAAACAGCAAAGTTTGCTCTAGAACAGCAGCGTCAGGAATTGTCTGACCACTTTGCACAGACAGCTGAAATGCTCGATACCTTAGGGAAAGATTACACTAAGCTCTATCAACACATGTCGACGACTGCGTCTGAATTACTGCCGAACTTACCAGAGCAGGACAATCCATTTATTAAAAAAGTGGCGCAACATAATGCTGATACCCCATCAGTAGATACCGATCTTAAAACCGACAACGGTAAAAACAAAGAAGCGAGCATCGACAATCCACCAAAGGATTACGTTAATGGTGCGACTGGCTTATTTACCGATAAAAAGCCTGAAATCATAAAAGAGCCAGAACTAGTGACAGCGAAAGCATCTTAAATAATTGCTTTATTGACTGAACTTTATAAAGGTTTTTGAGTCATAAACTTCAGACACATGGAGGAGTTTATGATGAAAAAACCTTTACTTACCTTATCTGTATTAGCACTTGCTTTAGGTTCAACCTTTTCCCCTTTACCGGCCAATGCGGCACTACCTTTAGCGATCAATGATCAACAATTACCTAGCCTAGCCCCTATGCTAGAACAAGTAACCCCTGCCGTTGTTAGTATTGCCGTTGAAGGTAAACAAGCACAGCAAATGCGACTTCCTAAACAGTTCGAGTTCTTCTTTGGTCCCAATACGCCTGGCAACTCTGGTCAAGAGCGACAGTTTCGCGGTTTAGGCTCTGGCGTCATCATCGATGCAAAGGAGGGCTACATCGTGACTAACTACCATGTGATTAACCGAGCTGACAAGATCCGAGTAAAACTTCATGATGGACGTGAGTACAAAGCGGAACTAATCGGTGGCGATGAAATGTCGGATATTGCCCTACTCAAACTGGAAAAAGCCCATAAATTAACCCAGATTAAACTCGCTAACTCAGATCAGTTGCGTGTCGGTGATTTTACAGTGGCAATCGGTAACCCATTTGGTTTAGGTCAGACTGTCACCTCCGGGATTGTATCGGCACTCGGTCGTAGCGGCTTAAACCAACGTAACTTTGAAAACTTCATTCAAACGGATGCGGCGATTAACAGTGGTAACTCGGGAGGCGCACTGGTCAACCTGCGTGGAGAGTTGATTGGGATTAACACCGCTATTTTAGGTCCTAATGGTGGTAATGTCGGTATTGGCTTTGCTATTCCGTCTAATATGATGAAAAACCTCACTGATCAAATTCTTGATTTTGGCGAAGTAAAACGTGGCATGCTCGGGGTTCAAGGTGGAGAGATCACCTCAGAACTTGCTGAAGCATTGGGCTATGAATCAAGTCGAGGCGCTTTTGTTAGCCAAGTACTTCCTGATAGCGCTGCTGATAAAGCGGGTATTGAGGCTGGTGATATCATCATATCAGCAAATAACAATGCCATTGATACCTTCAGTGAACTTCGCGCAAAAGTGGCAACGCTTGGCGCAGGGAAAACCATTAACCTAGGCCTTATTCGTGATGGTGAGACTCTCTCATTTGATGTCACCCTTGGCGAGATGGAAAGCAATACCACTCAAGCGGAGAAACTGCATGAAGGGCTATCAGGCGCGAAGCTAACCAATAGCACAGACAGCGATGATATTGAGGGAGTAAAGGTCTTAACGGTTGAAAAAGGATCGACCGCAGAAGCCTACCAAATGCAAGAAGGCGACATCATTATTGGTATCAACCGTAAACGAGTAAAAAACCTGGCTGAACTACGCCATGAATTGGAGTCGAAGCCCGATGTTTTAGCATTGAATATTCAAAGAGATAACCGAACTCTTTATTTAGTGATCCGTTAATTTTTCTTCATTTTTGGGTAGCGTATGACAAATTGAGTCTCTCAGTCATTCACTACCCTTTTCTTTGTTATAACCAAAGTGCTATGCTTCTTAATGTGCCTATTTTATGAGTCGTTATTCAGACGACCAACTGGTTTTGTTAAGGACATCATGCTCATTTTTCTATTACGCTCTATTGGCCTAGGTCTTGTGACAGCAATAGTATTATTACTTGCTGTGCCTTCTTTACGTACTAACCTGCCATTACCTACTCTGACGAAAGAAATCAACAATACTGATATCGCTTCTTTGCAGATTTCATTCAATAATGCTGTGCGCCAAGCTAGCCCTGCTGTCGTCAATATCTACAGCCGAAAGTATAAAGAGGATGATCGCAGTACACTATCAACGGAAGGGTTAGGCTCTGGCGTTATTGTTGACGAACGTGGCTATATCATTACTAACAATCATGTTATAGCTCAAGCTGATCAGGTTGTCGTTGCTCTGCAAGATGGTCGCATCGCCTCTGCTCAATTAGTCGGTCAAGATCGACAAACCGACATTGCCATTTTAAGGGTCGAAGGAGCTAACTTACCTGTTATACCGCAAAATCCGCAATACTCTGCAAAAGTCGGAGATGTAGTGCTTGCCATCGGTAACCCTTACAACCTCGGTCAAACCACCACATTTGGTATTATTTCTGCTACTGGGCGCTCCTCGATCAGCGCTAGTGGTCGCCAAGCCTTTATCCAAACCGATGCAGCAATCAACCAAGGCAACTCAGGCGGCGCACTGGTGAATTCTCAAGGCGAACTCGTTGGGATCAACACCGCCTCTTTCCAGCAAGCCACCGACTTAGAAACCTATGGTATTTCCTTTGCGATTCCTTATGGATTAGCGCATAAAATCATGAATAAAATCATTGCCGATGGTCGGGTTATTCGTGGCTATATTGGCATTGAGGGGCAAGATATCAATTCGGTTACCTCACGGCTGATTGGACAAGAGTATCTTAGCGGTATCGTTGTATTGAGCTTAGATCCAACCGGACCCGCAGCGCAGGCAGGCATTGAAATCCAAGACATTATCTTAAGCATTGGTGATGCAAAAGTCAGTGGCAAACAAGGCGTACTGGATTTAGTCGCCGACTTACGCCCAGGAACGCACACTGACATGACCATATTACGTAAAGGCGAAGAGGTCATACTCCCTATCACCATTGGTGAAGGATAAAAACGATTAATTCATCGATAAAAGCCCTGAGTAAATAGATAAAAAAATCCCAGCACTGAGCTGGGATTTTTTATGATAAGAGAACGATGTTATCTAGAACAAAGCGTCTAAACGATGGCTTTATATCTATTGATATTCAAAACCGCATTAACTCTCGCTGCTGTCACTACTGCCATCTTGACCTAAGTCGATACGGGTAACACGCTGTAGACCTCGAGGTAGCAATGCACCACGACGACCACGCTCACCACGGAAGTTATCAAGATCACTCGGTTTCAAGCCTAACTTACGCTTACCTGCATACAGAGTTAAAGAAGCGCCTTGAGGTAGAGACATCAGGTGAGAAACAAATTCTTCACGCTCTTTTGCCTTAGCCGCTGGAATGTTGATGATCTTGTTCCCTTTACCTTTGCTAAGCTGCGGTAAATCTTTAATAGGGAATAGCAACATGCGACCTTGGTTGGTAATCACTAGAATCTCATCGGATTCAATATCACCCACAGAGCTTGGCAGCATTACTTCTGCAGCTTGTGGTAAGTTCACCAAGGCTTTACCGCTCTTGTTCTTCGACAGTAAATCACTGCCTTTACACACAAAGCCATAACCCGCATCAGAACCGATCAACCACAGCTGATCATCTTCACCCATAATCACTTGGCGCATTGAACTACCCGCCGACATATTTAAACGCCCAGTAATTGGCTCACCTTGACTACGAGCAGAAGGCAATGAATGCGACTCTAATGAGTAACTGCGTCCATCACTTGCTAAGAACACAGCAGGTTGATTACTCTTACCTCGCGCTGAAGCAAGATATTGGTCACCTGACTTATAGTTTAGCGTTTCAGCATCAACCTCATGCCCCTTCGCATGACGAATCCAACCTTTCTCTGATAGAACAACCGTAATCGGCTCACTTGGGATCAGGTCACGCTCGGTTAGTGCTTTCGCTTCAGCACGCTCAACAATCGGTGAACGACGATCATCACCATACTTTTCAGCATCGGCTTGGATCTCTTTTTTCACTAAGGTATTAAGACGGCGATCTGAACCTAATAGCTTCTCTAATTTATCACGCTCTGCAGCTAACTCTTCTTGCTCGGCACGGATCTTAAACTCTTCTAACTTAGCTAAGTTACGCAGTTTAATATCTAAAATAGCATCGGCTTGAATCGCTGAAATGCCAAAGCGATCCATCAGAACCGGCTTAGGCTCATCTTCACTACGGATGATTTCAATCACTTCATCAATATTCAGATACGCGGCAAGCAAACCTTCTAAAATGTGCAGGCGAGCTAATACTTTGTCTAAACGATACTGTAGTCGACGACGTACCGTATCACGACGGAAGGCAATCCACTCATTTAGAATGGTCACTAACCCTTTTACTTGAGGTCGATTGTTCAAGCCAATCATATTCAAGTTAACACGGAAGCTCTTCTCTAAATCGGTCGAAGCAAATAAGTGATTCATTAATAGATCACAATCAATGCGGTTTGACTTAGGAACAATCAGAATTCGAGTTGGGTTTTCATGGTCTGACTCATCACGTAAATCATCAACCATAGGCAGTTTTTTGGCACGCATTTGAGCGGCGATCTGCTCAAGTAATTTCGCACCAGACACCTGATGAGGCAAAGAGGTAATAACAATGTCATTGCCTTCTTTATGCCAAACCGCGCGCATTTTAATGCTGCCACGACCAGTGCGGTAAACTTTCTCAATGTCTGTTTTTGACGAGATAATTTCCGCTTCGGTTGGATAATCGGGACCTTGTACAAAACCCATCACATCGCTAAGTTCTGCTTTCGGGTTTTCTAATAGATGTATTGTCGCTTGGGCAACTTCACGCACGTTATGTGGTGGAATATCCGTTGCCATACCGACAGCGATACCCGTAATACCATTAAGTAAGATATGCGGTAGACGCGCAGGCAACATCTGTGGCTCTTTCATTGTGCCATCAAAGTTTGGTTGCCATTCAACTGTGCCTTGACCTAATTCACCCAGTAATACCTCGGCAAATTTTGATAACTTAGCTTCGGTATAACGCATCGCAGCGAAGGATTTCGGATCATCTGGCGCACCCCAGTTACCTTGACCATCGACTAATGGGTAACGGTATGAGAAAGGCTGTGCCATTAATACCATCGCTTCATAACACGCAGAGTCGCCATGTGGGTGGTATTTACCGAGTACATCACCAACTGTACGTGCCGATTTTTTAAATTTCGATGATGCTGATAAGCCAAGCTCTGACATTGCATAAATAATACGTCGTTGAACCGGTTTTAAGCCGTCACCAATATAAGGCAGGGCACGATCCATAATTACGTACATAGAATAATTTAAATACGCATCTTCCGTAAAAGTGCGCATTGGCATTTGTTCAACGCCATCAAAAGACATTTCTGTAGACATCTCTATACCTCTGCCATATCGCCGTTATTTTGTAACCAAGCACGACGGTCATCGGCACGCTTTTTACCTAGGAGCATATCCATCATTTCATCAGTGGCTGCATCATCATCAATCGTCAATTGCACCAAGCGACGGGTATTTGGATCCATCGTTGTTTCACGCAATTGCAGTGGGTTCATCTCACCCAATCCTTTAAATCGCTGAACGTTGATCTTGGCTTTTTTCTTACTCAGACGCTCTAAAATGCCATCTTTTTCATCTTCATCCAGTGCATAAAACACCTCTTTGCCGCAGTCAATACGGAACAATGGAGGCATAGCAACATAGACGTGACCAGAACGGACTAACGCTTTAAAGTGACGAACAAACAGTGCACACAACAAGGTCGCAATGTGAAGACCATCCGAATCGGCATCGGCAAGAATGCAGACTTTACCGTAACGTAATGAGTCTAAATTATCGTTATCTGGGTCAATACCAAGTGCTACCGAAATATCATGTACTTCTTGAGAAGCCAGTACTTGATCGGCTGACACTTCCCAAGTATTAAGAATTTTACCACGCAGTGGCATCACCGCTTGGAATTCACGATCTCGTGCTTGTTTTGCAGAACCGCCTGCCGAGTCCCCTTCGACAAAGAAGATTTCGGTGCGGCTTAAGTCTTGCACTGAACAGTCGGTTAATTTACCTGGTAAAGCGGGACCTGAAGCGATCTTTTTACGCACAACTTTTTTGCTTGCACGCATACGACGGTGCGCATTAGCAATACAAGCTTCAGCGATTAACTCTGCCAGTTGTGGCTTCTCATTGAGCCATAAACTAAACGCATCTTTTACTACGCCTGAAACAAATGCGGCACATTGACGTGACGACAAACGCTCTTTAGTTTGACCAGCAAATTGTGGATCTTGCATTTTAACCGACAGAACATAAGAACAACGATCAAAGATATCTTCGCCGGTTAACTTAACGCCGCGTGGGAGCAAATTACGGAATTCACAGAACTCGCGCATGGCATCCAAAAGACCTTGGCGTAGCCCGTTTACATGAGTACCGCCTTGCGCTGTTGGGATAAGGTTAACGTAACTTTCAGTAATTAACTCGCCCCCTTCAGGCTGCCAAATTAATGCCCATGTTACGGCTTCAGTTTGTGCGCTGAATTCACCGGTAAAAGGGGTTTCTGGTAAAACAGGGTAGCCTTTTACGCCTTCAGCCAAGTAATCTTTTAGGCCATCTTCATAGAACCAACGGTGATCTTTGCCATTCACTTTATCGCTGAAAGTGATCTCTAGTCCAGGACATAATACTGCTTTGGCACGTAAGTTATTAACTAGACGAGTAACCGAGAAGTTACCAGAGTCAAAGTAGCTCGTATCTGGCCAGAAGTGAACACTGGTACCTTTATTGCGGCGACCACATGTACCGGTAACGGTTAACTCTTCAACTTTATTACCGTGCTCAAATGCCATTTCATACACTTGACCTTCACGGCGAACCGTTACTTCAACACGTTTAGATAAGGCGTTAACCACCGAAATACCAACCCCATGCAAACCGCCTGAGAATTGATAGTTTTTATTAGAAAATTTACCACCAGCGTGAAGTTTACAGAAGATAAGTTCAACACCTGAAATTTTTTCTTCTGGGTGGATATCGACAGGCATACCACGCCCGTCATCAATCACTTCTAAGGATTGATCTGCATGCAGGATGACTTGGACTTTTGATGCATGCCCGGCAAGCGCTTCATCGACACTGTTATCGATAACTTCTTGGCCTAAGTGGTTTGGACGTGCTGTGTCCGTATACATCCCAGGTCGACGGCGTACTGGCTCTAGGCCATTAAGAACCTCAATGGCTCCAGCATTATATTGTTCAGTCATAATACGGAATTTTACTCGAATAATTTGCGTTACTTGAAGGTGAGCGCATCACAACAAGGCACTTAGACACATAACGCACTTAGGCACATAACACCTAGCGTAATGATAAAAGATTGCGACCTAATTTGGCCCATCGTTCGTTGATATTCATGCCCACCTAAGTAGATGATGGAACATAGTCTGGGAATGAGCCCCTATCTGTCAAGAGGCATTACAAAGTCATAGACAAAATTATGACGATTACCGCAGAGGATAGCAATGATGTTGCTAACTCACCCTAGTTTGCTAAAGAAGCGTTACAATTTTAGGAAAGAAATAATATGTTCAGGGAAACGCTCAAAGCCAACAAAACTGTGATCGCCCTTTTCTTCTATTGTCTGTTTCGACTGCGCATACTTAGCTACTGCTTGGCGATAATCAAGCACCTCGTCACCCTCTTGTTGCATCAACCAAAAATCACCAGGCTGCGTTAAGGTCACGACATCTAAGGCTTGCAGCTCATCGATATGTTTATGTTCCAACTGGTAGCTTTGCTGGGTATAAGGATTGACTTGCTCACCTAAAAAGTCGACCAACAACTCATAGGGTTTAACGGCAGGGTTAATAAGTACCGCACGAAAGCCAAATTGGTGATTCAGCCAAGTGGACATATAACCACCTAGAGAACTCCCCACCAAGCCAATGGTGTAATCACCTTTATAACGTTCAACCGTTGCCAATAAAAATTGCGCAGCTTGCTCTGGAAAACAAGGGATCTGCGGGGCAAGCAGTAAAATATCAGGTCGATGTTGTTGGCAATAGGCTTTCATCACTTTCGCTTTATGCGACTGAGGAGAGCTATTAAATCCATGCAAATACAGTAATAACGAAGGCTTATTTGCCATGCTGATTATCTGCCATCATTAGTAGCCCTGTGCATTAAAATCAGGGATAAAGTGACCATCGGGAAGGCGTTTTACTTTCGTTATGATATCACCATTTGCAAGCAACTCAATTTCACGCCAACCTGGAGGTAAAGTATCGAGAGCAAAATCATCAGAATGCGCTTTAAATTGTACACACGTTGATGGCGTTGCGATGACTCTTACCCCATTATGTAAGCGATCCATATCTTGATGCACATGCCCACAAACCACCGATTGTACTTGGTCATATTGATCGACAATCTTCCAAAATTGGTCGGCATCTTTTAGCGTATGCTGATCAAGCCATGCACTGCCGACCAATAATGGATGGTGGTGCAATAAAATCAGCGTATAGCGTTGTGGGTTTTCTTCTAATAGCTGCTCTAACAAATCCAGTTGCTGGTCACTTAAACGACCATGCGGAACACCAACGACTTGTGAATCAAGCATGATTAATTGCCAATGGTCACCCAGTAGAGCGTGCTCAACACATTGAATTTGTGGAGACGGCAAAATACTGCTCATATTGGGTCTAAAGTCATGATTACCCGGAAGCCAGAAACAAGGCTTCTCTAACGGCATAATGCCTGCTTCAAACTTCTGATAAGACGCCTGGCTATGATCTTGCGAAATATCACCAGTAGCTAAAATGGCTTCAAAAGGAAAACCATCTTGCACTATCGCCTTAACCACAGCGCGAAAACTTTCCGCTGTTCTTACACTCAGCAAGCTGCCATCTTCGGGAGCAAACAGGTGCGTATCGGTAATTTGTAAAAGTTTAATGCTTTCATTATCAGCATCTAAACTGGATGATCGTTTCAAAATAGGTGCCTAACTACTCTCTTAATTGGTTTGCCTATAAACCGTCATGGTAAAATGATGTTGTGTCATTGAATACAAGATACACCAACTACATTGGAAGTGGGTTGCGACTGATCCCACTCCGTAAACAAAACGTTAGCCAATCACTCAGAAATAAATTCAATTGGTGTTTTTCATCTTTTTGCATCATTTTTTTATTGGGATAATCATATTTTGCCTGTACTCGCCCAATTTGGTCGAATGTACACACTTCTGCCACTCTAGCATCATGATATAACCTGACAGACATATGCGGTAATGGGAACACTGGCGTCTCATTACTTTGGCATATATCAATTAAAGTCGTGTATTTCGTTACTTCTGTCACAGTTAATTGATACACCATTTGCGCCGCCTGATAACAGCGGATGTCACCCACACTAGGCTCATTAGGCAATAAGGCGTTCAATTTAGCATAATTGGTTTCATACACACGCATTAAACCAGCAAGATCAACATGGTAAGGTTTCTTAGCCACAACACTTGCCCTCATTACTCACTCGTCACTTTCGACCACTGAGCGCGTAACTCAGTATGGTTTAACTCCAACCACTGCAGAGCAATAATGGAAGCGCCATTAGTAAACTTACCTTCTTTTACCCATTGGTAAGCGGTCGCACGGCTGATCACATGAACACGGATATCTTCGTCTTCGCAATCTAAACCATGAATTCCCCCGGCTGCCGATGCGTCAACTTCACCAACATAAACATCAAGCAACTCTGAACAGCCACCTGAAGAAGGATAAAACGAAGTCACTGCCACCAAAGAAGCCACTTCAAGTCCTGCTTCTTCTAACGATTCTCGGCGCACAACCTCTTCTGATTGTTCACCTGGTTCTATCATGCCTGCGACAATTTCAAGCTGCCAAGGTTCACTATGCTCTAAAGCACCGACTCGAATTTGTTCGATAATCACAACTTCGTCACGTATAGGATCATACGGTAACATTGCAGCAGCATGACCACGCTCAAACATTTCGCGTTCGATCACATTACTCCAACCACCTGCAAACAGTTTATGCCTAAAACGGTACTTCACCATTTTAAAAAAACCTTTGAATACGGTCTCTTTCTCAACAATGTCGACATCTTGAGAAGTGAAATTTGCTGCTTGGTGATCGGGTCCGTGCATGGGAACACCTTAAAAAGTAAAAGTCGTCCCTTAGTTTACTCATTGTCCCTAGTAACTTCCAAGCATATGACTCAACTTTTTATACAATAATTGTCACAATAGTTAAATTAAATTATCAAAATTAAATATGGTAGCGAGCACTAACGTAAAAAAATGCAAACTTTTGAGCAAATTAACACCAAGTTAAGTTAAACTGTAGTCAGGAAACTTAATTGATAATGGCAGGAATTAAAAAATGAAAAAGCTGCTTCCACTAATTATTAGTGCTGCACTGGGTAGCCTGAGTGTGTCGGCTTTTGCTGATACTTTAGCGGGTATTTACGATCAAGCAAAAGAAAATGATCCTCAACTTCTTCGCTCTGCTGCTCAAAGAGATGCTGCTTTTGAAGCGATCAACTCTAGTCGTAGTTCTCTATTACCACAAATAAACCTAACGGCTGGCTATAACCTCAACCGTAGTGATCTCGATTATCGTGACAGTAACAAGCTGACCGCTGGTGTTAATTTTTCTCAAGAGCTTTACAACCGCGCAAGCTGGATTACGCTAGAAACTTCTGAAAAAACAGCGCGTCAAGCTGACTCTCAATATGCAGCAGTTCAACAAGCATTAATTTTACGTGTATCACAAGCTTACTTTGAAGTGCTACGCGCTCAAGACAGTCTAGAATTTGTTCGTGCTGAAAAAGCGGCAGTTGGTCGTCAACTAGAGCAAACTAAGCAACGTTTTGAGGTTGGTCTATCAGCAATTACTGATGTACATGATGCACAAGCTGAATACGATGGCGTTTTGGCTGATGAAGTACTGGCTGAAAACGATCTCATTAACAACTATGAAGCCCTGCGTGAAATTACCGGTCAAGAGCACACTAACCTTAGCGTATTAGATACCGATCGTTTCTCTGCCACTAAAACTCAAGCTTCACCAAATGCTTTAGTTTCAGAGGCTGAACAAAAGAACTTAAGTCTACTGAGTGCTCGTATTGCACAAGATATTGCTAAAGATAATATTTCACTAGCAAAGTCTAACCGCCTACCACTGCTGAGCTTAGATGGTGGCTATAACTACGGTAATGAGGGTAACAGTAATTCCTCATCCGATGGGTCTAACAATGACTTAAATATTGGTGTGAACTTAAGTGTGCCTCTATATACCGGTGGTAACATTACTTCACTTACCCAACAAGCGGAATACAACTACGTTGCCTCAAGTGAAGATTTAGAAGCGACTTACCGCAGCGTAATTAAAGATGTTCGTGCCTTCAATAACAACATCAATGCTTCTATTGGTGCACTCCGTGCGTACGAGCAATCGGTGATTTCTGCTCAGTCGGCTCTAGAAGCAACGGAAGCGGGCTTCGATGTTGGTACACGTACGATTGTGGATGTTTTAGATTCGACTCGTCGTCTTTACGATGCGAACCGTAATCTATCAAACGCACGTTACGACTACATCTTAAGTGTTCTTCAATTGCGTCAAGCAACCGGAACACTAAGCGAGCAAGATATTATTGATGTTAATGCTGGCTTAAAAAACGCGAGCTAAACTAACTCATATTTAGCACACATAAAAAAAGCGAGACTATTGAGTAGTCTCGCTTTTTTATGTTCAATATTTATAGCTATAGTCACTTTCGAAATAACATCTATTGAGAAAAATAGTACCCACAACCTAATCATGCGATCAAAATGAATTCGACTCCACGAACCGCTCAAGACATCCCTGTTCGCTTAAAATAGGCATCCATGCCTATTAATGTTCGCTACATCGAACACATTTTATCTCGATCATGACTGGGGCAGTCTCATTTCAAAATCAATTAACCTCGACCACCTTGGATCGCCTTGATGATTTCTGTCGTTGAACAGCCATCTTCAAAGTTAAGTACTTTCACCGCGCCACCCGCTGCAATCACCTCTTCACCACCAGCAATTTCTTCTGGGCGGTAATCACCACCTTTCACTAGCAGTGATGGTAATACTTCACCAATCAAGCGTTGCGGCGTATCTTCACTAAATGGTACCACCCAATCAACCGCACCTAAGCCAGCTAAAACCGCCATACGACGATCGGTTGGGTTCACAGGACGACCAGGACCTTTTAGACGCTTCACAGAATCATCGGTATTCACCGCCACAATCAGGTAATCACCTAACTCTGCAGCATGGTTTAGATAAGAGACATGACCGGCATGTAAAATATCAAAACAACCATTAGTCATGACGACTTTCTTACCTTGTGCGCGCGCATTCTTAACGGCTTGGATTAAAGCGCTTTCACCAATCACACCAAAATCAGTATCACTACTACCGTGTACCGCTTCTGCCAGTTCAATCATAGATAACGTTGATGTCCCTAGCTTACCAACCACAACACCCGCGGCTGAATTCGCTAACGCACACGCTTCATCTAATGGCTTGCCCGCTGCAACCGAAGCAGCCAGCACTGAAATGACCGTATCACCAGCACCAGTCACATCAAACACTTCTTTCGCTTGAGTTGGCAAGTGGAAGGGCTCAACACCACGGCGCAATAAAGTCATGCCATGTTCACTGCGAGTTACCAGCAAAGCTTCAAAATCAAATTCTTCAATTAATGCTAAGCCTTTCTCGACTAAGTCCTCTTCTGACGTCACTTTACCGGCAACCAGTTCAAACTCGAGCATATTTGGCGTTAGTAGCGTCGCACCACGATAGCGCTCAAAATCTGCGCCTTTCGGGTCAATAAAAACAGGTACATTCGCTGCACGTGCTTTTTGAATAAAAGACTGCACATGCTCTAGTGCGCCTTTCGCATAATCCGATAAAATCACTGACTTCACGTTAGGGAGTGCTTTCTCCATACGTGATAACACCAATTCAGGGTCGGTATTCTCAAATTTATCTTCAAAATCCAAACGGATCATCTGTTGACCACGGCTCATGACACGTAGCTTAGTAATCGTTGGGTACTCTGAAAGTGCAACAAAATCACAGGTAACATTTAAAGATTGTAGAGTATCAGTGAGCACTTGAGCTGGCTCATCTTGTCCGGTCAAACCAACGATATGTGCATGACCACCTAGAGAGGCAATGTTCATCGCTACGTTAGCAGCACCGCCAGGACGCTCCTCATTACTTTCTACTTTTACCACTGGCACTGGCGCTTCTGGTGAAATGCGCCCTGTTGGACCGTACCAATAACGATCTAACATCACATCACCAATAATTAATACACCCGATTGACTGTAGTCAGGCAGAATAGGTTTCATGATAACTCTCCAATATTTTTTCTGCTCGAAGTCTAGCACAGCAAATAGTGAGGAAAAACTATCGATACCGCTTGTTAAACGTTTATTCAATAAACCTTGAGCGATATCGATATTATTCCTTTTTATTTACCCAGATCAGACTCAAGCCATTGCTGCCAAGCGTTAATAACCTGTTCACGTTCAGCGGCAAACTTATCTTCCACCACATCAGCATCTAGGTTTAATAAATTACGACGATGTACTTCATTACGCACCGTCGTATACGCCTGCGTTAATACCATCGCTTGCGTCTCATCCATAATGCCCTGTTTTAGCATCGATTCAAAAATGCGTACATTATCGCTCCAGCAGGTTAGCTTTGGCTTTTCATGGCTGTAGCGCAACACCAAATACTGAGCTAAAAACTCAACATCCGTGATCCCGCCAGGATCTTCTTTGAGCATAAAGCGCTGCGCCTTTTTACCCCCTAAGTGATCACGCATTTTACGGCGCATCTCCACCACTTCTTTTTTCAGCTTATCCTCTTCTCGCGGTAAGCTGAGTACTTGGTGGCGAGTCTTAGCAAAAGCCTCTTGCAGTGCGCTATCTCCATAAATCACACGTGCTCGAACTAACGCTTGATGTTCCCATGTCCAGGCATCGTTATGTTGATATTCATTAAACGCATCCGCCGGAGAAACCAATAGCCCCGACACGCCAGATGGACGCAAGCGCATATCGACTTCATATAAGATGCCTGACGGAGTACGAATAGAGAAAATATGAATAATGCGCTGAGCAAGACGAAGATAAAACTGGCGTCCGTCGATCTCTTTTTTACCATCGGTATACACATCAACCGGGCAATCATGCATGAATACCACATCTAAATCGGAATTGTAGCCAAGCTCCCAGCCGCCCACTTTTCCGTAACCAACAACCGCAAAGCCTTTACCTTCACGATCTTTTAGATGGGTCGGTTCACCATATTTTGCCGACACTTGCAGCCAAGCTTGATTAACGCCAGCTTCAACAATCGCTTCCGCTAAATAAGTTAAATGGTCGCTGACCTTCATCACTGGTAATACACCAGCAATATCTGCGGCGGCAATACGTAAAATGCAGATCTGCTTAAACTGACGCAAAGCCTCTAACTGCTGCTCCATATCATCTTCTGGGATACGAGCTAAGAAATCGCGTAATTCAGTTTTATACGCATCCAATGGGATCGGATTATAAAGCTGCGCAGGGTCGATAAGCTCATCAAGCAAAATAGGATAACGCCCTAACTGCTCTGAAATCATCGGGCTGGCAGTACATAACTTGACGACTTGCGTTAAGGCTGCCGGGTGCTCATCCAACAACTCTAAATAAGTAGTGCGAGTGACGATGCGCTTTAAGACATGCAGTACTCTTGATAAGCCAAACTGCGCTTCTTCATTAGCAAAAACCGCCTGAAACAACTTTGGCATCAGATGATTTAAAACTTCTCGCCCTCTTGGTCCTAAGGTTTTTTTCGCTAAGTCTTCCTGAAACTGAATCACTTGTTTGGCATGAGTAGCTGGATCGTTAATCGCAATATCATGTTCTAAGATGTGCTCAATTACTTCGGGCTTATGCGTCATATCCCAAAGTTCATGGAAGTGCTTAGCAACAGGGCTCGCCTCTTCTTCATCAGCACCGATTAACTGCTCAAATATCGCGTGTACCTTATTCATATTAAATGACACAGTATCAAGTAAATCTTGCCAATCCTCACAGCCCATCGCCGTCACTAAGGCAAGTTGCTCACTCTCTTTATCTGGCAAGGTTTGTGTCTGTTTATCCCCAATGGCTTGCAGTAGATTTTCCAAGCGACGTAGATAACGATAAGCCGTTCGTAAGTTATCCACCTCAGGAGTAGACAGCAATTGCATGTCATCAATCGCATCTAACGTTTCTAATAGCCCGCGCCCACGCAGACTTGGCTCTCGTCCACCACGAATAAGCTGAAAAACTTGAGCGATAAATTCAACTTCACGAATGCCACCAGCGCCTAACTTAATATTGTTACTCAAACCACGGCGACGCACTTCACTGGAGATCATCGATTTCATGCGGCGCAAAGATTGAATGGCACTGAAATCAATATAACGACGGAAAACAAAAGGACGCAGCATCTGGCGTAACTCTTGGTATTGAGGGTACATTTCTCGCCCCATCACCCGTGCTTTAACCATGGCGTAGCGTTCCCAATCTCGCCCTTGTTCTTGATAGTAATCTTCCATTGCCGCAAAACTCATGACCAATGGACCACTCTCGCCAAACGGACGTAAACGCATATCCACACGATAACAAAAGCCATCGAAGGTTGGCTGATCGAGCGCTTTGATAATACGTTGACCTAAGCGAGTGAAAAATTGTGCGTTCGCGATACTACGACGTGCGCCTTGCGTTTCACCGTTTTCAGGATAAGTAAAAATCAGGTCGATATCAGAGGAAAAGTTCAGCTCACCGCCCCCCAATTTCCCCATACCAATAATCAGCATAGGTTGCGCTTCACCGGCACTATTGCAAGGGACGCCCCACTCTTTGCTGCATAGATCGTACTGCCATTGATACGCTTCAAAGATCATCGCCTCTGCCAACATGGATAAATGCGCTAGGCTCTCGTCAAGTGACCAGTTATTTGTGAAGTCACGCCAAGCAATGTACACCATCTCACGGTTACGAAATTGACGTAGAACTCGATGACCACTTTGCTCGTCCTGACACTCACTAAGCAGCAGTGCTAAACGTTGACGGTAGCTTTCGCTGCGTTCTGAATGCTCTAACATCTCTGGTAACTGTAAACAAAGCGCTTTGTCTCGTTGCAGGGCTTCACAAATAAAAGGGCTTAAACCAAACACAAACTTTGCTTGCTCAATAAATTCAGAGGACCAATTCAGCACGCCATCAAAGTGAAGGGCTGTTAAGTTCTCCACTGCAGCATCAGATTGGGCGATAAGTTGATTAGGCAGTAACATGCATCTTCCTTGGCAATAGATAAAAGTTCGAGCTATAGATTAGCAAAGTTGTACGAAGAAAAAACGCCTACTATCAGCAATAGTAGGCGTTTATTAAATTTCTTTATTCAGAAAAGCTTAAACAACGAAAGCGCGGATCTCTTGATCAAGACCTTCTGCGTTAGTTTGCATGGTTTCAGAGGTTTCTAATAGCTCACTAACCACCACAACCGACGCTTCCACTAGCTCACGGACATTGGTCAGGTTTTGACTCATCTCTTCCGCTACGCTGCTTTGCTGCCCTGCCGCTGTGGCAATTTGAAAGTTCATATCATTGATGTGATTCACTTGCTCAACAATACCATTGAGCTCTACGCCAGCCTTGGTTACCAGTTCGACACCATCGGCGGCTTCAACCACACTTTTTTCCATCAAGTCCACGGCTGAGTTCGCACTGTTTTGCAGCTGACTGATCATGTCTTGAATTTCTACCGTTGCCTGTTGAGTGCGCTGAGCAAGATTACGAACCTCATCGGCAACCACAGCAAAACCACGCCCAGCTTCACCAGCACGAGCCGCTTCAATCGCCGCATTAAGGGCAAGTAAGTTGGTTTGCTCGGAAATACCTTGAATGGTTCCAACCACGCTACCAATCGATTCAACACGCTCTTCGACTTGATTGACCGCATTAGCTGAAGCTGCGATATCACCGGATAGCTCATTCATTTTGGCAATCGTACCTTCAACAAACTGCTGACCCGTTAACGCTTGAGTGGATGCTTGCGCAGTTAAGTCCGACGCACTACGAGCATGCTCTGAAACCGTTTGTACCGTTGAGCTCATTTCACTCATCGCTGTCGCAAGCTGATCAATTTCACTGAACTCTTCTTGAGTTGAGGCTTTGGCTTCTGACATGCTGATGGTCATGACTTCGGTTAACGCCAGAAGCTCTTCCGATGACTGACGCTGCTGAGTAATCACATCACTTAAATAGCTACGCGTGGTTTCAATTTCACGCGCCACATCGCCATACTCATCTTTACAATCCATAGCCACTGGCACAGACAGGTTTTTATCGGCTAGATGCTTAATGGAATCTCGAATGTATTCGGTTTGACGCAGCATGACTTTAGCCGCAACAAGCAGCACCACGACAAAAATGGCAACCATCATCGAAGTTTGTATCAATATTTGCTTTAGGTATGCTTGATAATGTTCTTCGGCAACCGCCGCATCTTGAGTTGCAACCAATAGCGCTTCGTAAAATGTACTGGCATCCCACAACTGCTTTGTTACCAGTAAAATCGTACTGAACACCATTAACATGACCATTTTAGGAATAAGACGTACGTCAGAAATTAACCTTTCCCATGGTTGAAATACCGGTTTAGCCATTGTCACAACTCCATTTTGTTTTATAGTAATACAACAGATTTCAATTGTGTTAACTCAAAAATCTCTTACTTATTTCGAGTCCCATATGAACCTACGTGATGATACCAAAGATGATACCAAACCAATGAGTTTGTTATCACTTATACTCTCTTTTCTTGCTCTATTTGTGATCTCAGGGCTATTGTTTTTTGATTTGCAGCCTGAAACACGTAATGTCTTGTTGGTTATCGATTTTATTATTTGCTGCATCTTCTTATTACAGCTAACCATCGATTTTTTCCGTGCTACAGATCGTAAAGCGTTTTTAGCTCGCCACTGGATAGACCTTATTGCCAGTCTGCCACTGGTGGAACCGCTGCGTTATGCACGCTTGTTTCAAATTTTACGTGTTATTCGCGTACTGCGTTCCAGTAGCTTGTTAATCAAACAATTACGTTATAACCGCCGTGAAACCACCGTTGCTTCAATCTTACTGTTATTGGTTTTTTTACTGACGATAGGATCAGCGATGATATTGCACGTTGAAGAGAGTAACCCTGAAGCCAATATACAAACGGGAATGGACGCACTTTGGTGGTCATTTGTCACTATCTCAACGGTGGGCTATGGTGATCACTACCCAGTGAGTACGCTTGGTAAATTAGTGGCTTCGGGGATCATCATCTGTGGCGTGGGGATGTTTGGTATGATTTCAGGTCTTATTACTTCGTTAATTACCGTGCCGCATAAGTCAACAGCAGAGATAGAGGTTGAGCATAATACTGATCTTCTTGAGCAGATATTAAGTCAGCAGCAAAGTATCATTGAACGTTTGGATCGTTTAGAGCAACCTCGCAATCAAACGGCAAGCATCACCAATGAACAGCCAGTAACGAAAGGCAACCCTGATAGCAATTAGTAACTTAGGGTTTTAGGGACTTAGGGTTTTAGGGACTTAGAGGCTTAAAAAAATAGAGAGCATCGGCTCTCTATTTTTATTCTATGATGCAAACTCAGCGCAACTACTCACCTTTCCAATAAGGATCGCAGTCAACACTGATTTGTCGCGTCTGTTCCATCGCATGTAAAATCGAGCTTTCTTGACGACTCAACCAACGCTCTAATTGCTCTTGGTCTTCACCGGAAAGCTTATCGACCAAAGGGGCTAACACGCGCAAGGTTAATAAATCATCAATACCTTGGATCAAATCCGCCCACGGCAAACGAAAAGTAATACGCTCACTTTCATCATATAAGCCAGCAAAGCCCACACCGGTGTACAGACTGCGCATTAAACGATACTGTTGATCAATATACTCTTGAGCGCTTAATAGCTTCTCGACGGGAAATGCATCGACCAGTTCTGTCCAGGTACGATCAAGTTGTATCACTGAAAAAGGCTTAATGTTCTGCGCCATACTTTCACGGGACTTGTCATCTAAAAATGGCTGCCAACCGCGAGTTAAGATCCAACGACTCAAATCCAACAATAATCCGGTATAACGCGCGGAGTTAAATAGACTTAGAATCGTATTACGCTCTGGTAAAGCGTGCTGCATCTGCTTTAGTTCTGCGACTAAAAACTTACGCGCATCAAGTTTACGTAGCACATGACCTTTATCTTCTAATAGATCAGCTAAGTTATCGTAGCGCTTTAACCATTCTATCTCTTGCTCAAGCCATTTCAGCTCTTGGCGTAAAATAGCACTGGCACGGCGTGGAACAATGCTGCCATAGATAGTCAGCGTTTGACGGATAAAGCTCAAAGCGTGGCTGATTTCATGCAACGCTTTAATTGAGTCTCGCTCAGTATAAATTTGCTCATGATAATGCCAATGCGCTAAAGCGTGCTCAAGCGACTGAACAAAGCACTGCTCTACGGTATCTTTTGCTTTGGTTTTCACAACCGGTAACTCTTTCTCTTTGTCACCCGTGTAACCTTGCGCTAGGCGATAACCTTTTGCTGCTTTGCTCAAGTTACCTAAACGCATACCACCATGCTGATTAAACTGGCGTGCAAGCGTAAATAGTGCATCGGTCTGCCCTGATTTTAGCTCCAGTTCAACTTCACAAATAGGATCCGTTTTATCACCAGCAACCACCAAACCTTGGTCAAAAGCGACTTCAATTTGGCTACCATCAGGCATTCCAATTAGCCATTGCTCTCTGACAAAATTAGTGGAAAAAAGAGGGAATAATTCCTCCTGCAGCACAGAAACGTCTTTTCCTTGTGGCCAAACCTCATCAGGGTGCAGCAATAAGTTAGGATTGTTGCTATTATGTTCAGCATTGTATTCTGGCCTTTGATGCAAACCAGCAACAACACGACCAGCGGTTTTTACCGTTTGAACAAATACATCATCAAAACGTCGAATACGCAGCCCGATATCGTGCTGGCGTAACCAGTTATCTGGAGTATCGAAGTAAGTGTTCCCTAACTCTCGACAACTGTGCTGAAGTACTTTATTTTCCGCTATTTCTTGATGAAGATAAGCTGAAAAATCAGGTGAAACAAAAAACTTCAGTTCTATCTCGGTTTCCATAGTTATACCTTTCTAGGATGATGAGAATAGGATATTGCCTATTTAACAACTGGGCAAGTATGAAATATCACACTATTGATGATCTAAAACAGTTTAAATGAGCGAATGATTGGGTTAACATGCGCGACTTTGTAGCCATCGCTTAACATTTCACCATGACATTGGTGAGTGTCTTTTTAGTGTTTTTTTAGGTTATTTATTTATTAGGTTGGACAACCATGCCAGTAAATACAATTATGGGGCTATTTGCTAAGTCCCCAATTAAGCCTTTGCAACGTCACGTTGTGTGCGTTAATGAATGCTGTTCTCACCTAGTTAACTTTTTTGAAGTTAGTGCCACTGGCGACTGGGAGAAAGCGGCTGAAATTCGTGCACAGATTTCTCATTTAGAGAAAGAAGCTGATGTTTTGAAGCGCGAAATACGTCTCAAACTTCCTCGTGGTTTATTCATGCCTGTTGATCGCACCGATATGTTGGAGCTTTTAACTCAGCAGGATAAACTTGCCAATTTAGCGAAAGATATTTCTGGTCGTGTCTATGGCCGCCAGCTTATCATTCCGGCACCAATGCAAAGCAACTTTATCGCATACGTTAAACGTTGTTTAGATGCAGCAAGTCAGGCTCAACGTGTTATTAGTGAGCTCGATGAGTTATTGGAAACAGGATTTAAAGGTCGTGAGGTAACTCTTGTGGCTGAAATGATCAATCAACTGGATGTGATTGAAGATGATACAGATATGATGCAGATTGAGCTTCGTCAGCAATTGATGGCGCTTGAACCTGACCTCAACCCTGTAGATATCATGTTCCTGTATAAGATTCTTGAATGGGTAGGCGGTATTGCAGATCAAGCTCAGCGTGTAGGCGCTAGACTTGAAGTGATGCTTTCTAGATCTTAAATCATAAGTTAACCATATAACGAAGAGCACTATTGATATCTCACTCATAGGCATTGGTGATAAACCAAGCTGATGGGTTTTGTCATGTCAAAATAGGCTCCGCTTGTTATCAAACAAAACTAGGTATTACGATGGATATCCTTGCTAACTACGGCACTGTCCTGATTCTTGTGGCAGCCGCTTTCGGCTTCCTAATGGCTATTGGTATTGGTGCAAATGATGTTGCCAATGCAATGGGAACCTCTGTTGGTTCAAAAGCACTAACGGTAAAACAAGCGATCATTATCGCGATGATCTTCGAATTTGCTGGGGCATACCTAGCAGGTGGTGAAGTAACCGATACAATTCGCCAAGGTGTAATTGAAACCTCTCTTTTCGCCGACAAACCTGACGTATTAGTTTACGGCATGATGTCAGCACTACTTGCAGCGGGTACTTGGCTATTATTAGCATCGTACATGGGCTGGCCGGTCTCTACGACGCACTCAATCATTGGTGCTATTATAGGTTTCGCTTGTGTATCAGTCGGTACTGAAGCGGTTGACTGGAGCTCAGTGCAAGGCATTGTTGGTAGTTGGGTGGTTACCCCCTTCATCTCCGGCTTATTTGCTTATTTCATCTTTATCAGTGCACAGAAGCTGATTTTTGATACCGATAATCCACTGTTTAACGCTAAACGTTTCGTACCTATCTACATGTTTATTACCACTATGGTTATTGCATTGGTAACGATTACTAAAGGTCTTAAGCACGTTGGTCTACACCTTACTAATACTGAAGCTTGGATTAGTGCAGCGGCTTTCTCAACCGTTATCATGGTTGGTGGCTACCTATACATCCAGAAGAAATTCGCTAACCATGAAGAAGACCACGGCTTTGCTGGTGTTGAAAGCATCTTCAGTGTCTTAATGGTGATTACCGCGTGTGCGATGGCATTTGCCCATGGCTCAAACGATGTAGCGAACGCTATCGGTCCACTATCTGCTGTTGTTTCTACTGTTGAAAACATGGGCGAAATTGCTGGCAAAACAACCATTGCTTGGTGGATTCTTCCTCTAGGTGGTTTTGGTATCGTTGTGGGTCTTGCTACTTTAGGTCATAAAGTAATGGCGACCGTTGGTACTGGTATTACCGAACTAACGCCAAGCCGTGGCTTTGCCGCTCAACTAGCAACAGCATGTACGGTGGTTTTAGCCTCAGGTACTGGCTTGCCAATCTCAACGACACAAACACTTGTTGGTGCTGTATTAGGTGTGGGTTTTGCTCGTGGTATTGCTGCACTTAACCTAGGTGTTGTACGTAACATTGTTGCTTCGTGGATTGTAACATTACCAGCCGGTGCTCTACTGGCAGTGATCTTCTTCTACGCATTACAAGCTGCGTTTACTCTGTAGCACAATCTAATAATGACAATATTTGACGCGAATTCGTGAACTCTTTGTCATTATTCAGTTAAATATTAAGAAAGGGAGGCTTTGCCTCCCTTCTTTGTTGCACCAAAATAAGAAAATAAATACTATTTGTCATAGCTTATTTAGAAGTTGGATAACTTGGCAAAGTCTCAACCGCTTACACCGCTCTTGACGCCTGCCTCCACTCCTACTTCCCCATTTAAATCATGAAAGGATTTACTGTGAAAAAACTGATCTGTTTGGTTTTGTTTACTGTTCTTGCTGCCCCTGCAGCATTGGCAAAAGACCATTACATTGCCGATAAACTGTTTACATACATGCACGCTGGTCCAAATAACACTTTCCGTATCATTGGCAGCATTAATGCTGGTGACAAAGTTTCGTTACTGCAAACGAATAAACAGTCTGGCTATAGCGAAGTGACTGACAGCAGAGGTCGTAAAGGCTGGGTTGAAACAAAATTTGTTAGCAGCCAAGAAAGCATGGCACTACGTTTACCAAAAATTAAACAAGAGCTAGAAGCAACGAAAGAGAAGCTAGCTAATGCTCGTAATGCTGCTGACACAGAAAAGTCTGGCTTAGTTGAGACTTTAGATGCTCGCACTCAACAAATTGCTGAGCTGGAGCAAACGCACACTGAAATCAGCCAGCAGTTAGCGACACTACAAGCCGATAACCGTGATCTACGCGCTAAGCTAGACACTCAAAAAGATGACTTACTATTGAAGTACTTCACTTATGGCGGCGGCGTTGCTGGTATTGGTCTACTGTTTGGCTTATTACTGCCATACCTAATACCACGTCGTAAGAAATCATCCGGTGGTGGTTACAACCCAATTCGTTAATGGGTTAGTTAATAGAATGCATAAAGGCTTGATGAATCCATCAAGCCTTTTTTATTTCAGATAGTTATTGCCATTGATGTGAGTATATTGATATGAGTATGATTTACCCAAGCCAATCATACAGCGCGGGTAACTTTATCTGCTGCTGATTAAACTCAACCGTGACAGATTGCGCACTGATCGTTAACAGCTGTAACTCAGCCTCAATCCAATCGCCTTCCTGATACTCTTTACCATTAATTTTAACCCAACGTCGATTCGCATCACTGGAATACATATGGGTTTGCAGATTCATTTTTGGCAGTTGACCACTAAAGCGCGATAGATGATTGGTCAGATCTAACACTTCCGGCTTATAAAGCTGCGCCCTTGATTGCGGCTCAACGCGATCTGGTGATGCTGCGACTAGCGGTTCATCTTCAGAGTGAGCAACGGACTGAGAGTTTGGGCTGGTGGGAGTATCTTGCAGCTGAAAAGCACTTTCAATACGATTAGCTAACTCTGGTGATAGCGCACTAAGATCCAGGTCATCAAACGCAACATCTCCTCCCTGTGTCGCACTCTCTATCACAGGAGATTGAGAGACGTATAAATCACTCATAGGCTGGCTAGCGTTAATGGTTTCCAGTGGCGAGGACTCATAAAGCGGTAACGGGCTTAAATCACGCTCATAGGCTAAAGGTTCGATAAAATAAGCCTCTTTTTCTGAGATAAAGGTCGTCAACGACGGTTTATCAACCAGAGCAATACGCTCTAGGCGCTGACGAGTTTGACGCCCAGCAATACCATCGACCGTTAACCCCTGCCATAACTGAAAAGCTTTCACCTTACGTTCAACTTCATGGTCAAAAACAACCCCAGCGTGCGATAACTCCCCGAGCGCTTGAGAAACAAGATCATCTAATACCTGCACCGACAAGCCTTGGTCATTGCGCTTTAAAGTGCTCCTAAGCTGATTGCCCATCACCGTGCTAATCTCACCTTGCCACAAGCGGTCAAATAGCGCTTTAGGGACTTCAACATATTGATCATCAATAATCAGTGCGAGCGTTTCTTGCCCTTTTTCATCTGGCTCATCGCTAGCAAGTGAAGAGACCTTTCTTTCCCCATAACCGATTAAAACCGCATACGAGGCTTTATCTTGATAAGAAAGCGTCACAACAACGGGGGTATCATTCGCAATTAATCGTTCAAAACTCATCTCTTGCGTACGACAAGCAAATTGACTGCGATTATCACGATTACATAAGCTCTCACTAACACTGGCTTGATAACCCCAGTATTGATACAAACTCTGCATAGCCGCAACAGGATCGCTGCTGTGAGAGAGTAAACGAGTTAACGCTAATGGTAAGCTTACTTCAGGACTTGGCTTGCTTTCAGCCTGATTTACAACGTCACTCTCAGCGCTATTATCAACACGAGGTTGAGTCGCAACAACGGGTTGAACAAGCGCAGTTGGATTGATTGGGTTGGTTGAATTGGTTGAATGACTCGTACCTTCCCCAACCACGGCTAGCTCACGCTCACTCATCGTATATTGATAAGCGCCATAGCCACCAGCCATGATCACTGCGCCAAGCAACCCAGTTATCGCATAGGAAAGTCGTGAACGCGATGGTGAAGACTCGCCTTGATAAACAGAAGATTGAAAGTCCATCACATCATGGCATGCTCGCTCGATGGTTGCTTTAGTGATCACCTTCTCTTTGCCATCATAACTGTATTGCAAAGCACGTGCACAGATGAGGTTAATTAAACGTGGAATACCCTGTGACACCTTCGCTATTTTTTGCGTTGCAGAAGCGGAAAATAAAGGTGAATTACACCCTGCGGTCTGCAAACGAAAGGTAATGTATTGCTGGGTTTCTTCAACATTGAGTGGCAATAGGTGATAACGTCCAGTAATGCGTTGTGCTAACTGACGTAACTCGACACCTTTCAGTGCATGTTGTAACTCAGGTTGACCAACCAAAAGAACTTTAAGCAGTTTATGACTGTCACTTTCTAAGTTGGTGATCAAACGTAGTTGCTCTAATACATCAGCAGATAAATGCTGCGCCTCATCAATCACTAGCAAGGTTTGAATTCCCTGCGCATCATTGGCTAATAGGTAATCATAGATGATACGGTTGAGCTGCTTTAAACTGGCTTTTTCAGGGTAAGATAAAGCAAATTCATCACATACCGCTTCAAGTAGATCGGCACTTGAAAAGGTTGGGTTTAAGATCAACCCTGCTTTTGTTTTGCTATCAAGACCCGTTAGCATCGCCTTAGCAACCGTGGTTTTCCCTGTCCCCACTTCACCAGTTAGCATCGCAAATCCACCGCCATCACCAAGCCCAGAGCGTAAATGCTGCATTGCCTCACGGTGACGCTGGCTTAAAAATAGGTAACGAGAATTAGGCACTATTGAAAATGGCAACTCCGCACAGCCGAAAAAATCCTTATACATCCACTTATCTCTATAATCTTGATTAAAGGAAAGTACCATTGCTTGCTACAATGATCCAATCAGCATTAAAGAATTCAAGGAAACAAGGTGGAAATTTATCTAGTCGGTGGAGCAGTTCGCGATCAATTACTGAATCTTGAGACTTATGATCAAGATTGGGTGGTGGTAGGTGCCAGTGTCAACGAGATGCTTGAGCAAGGCTTTACTCAGGTGGGTAAAGATTTCCCGGTATTCCTTCACCCTAAAACCAAACAAGAACATGCACTTGCTCGAACGGAGCGTAAAACTTCGCATGGCTATACTGGCTTTGAATGTCACTTTGATCCCAACGTGACTTTAGAAGAGGATCTTTTGCGTCGAGACCTGACGATTAATGCGATTGCTCAAGATAAACAGGGCAATTTAATTGATCCTTACCATGGTCAACGCGATCTTGAACTGCGTCAACTGCGTCATGTCTCGGAAGCCTTTGTTGAAGATCCACTGCGCGTACTGCGTGTTGCTCGTTTTGCCGCGAAATTGCATCACCTAGGCTTTACTGTCGCAGCAGAAACCTTACAACTGATGCGAGAGATCAGTGCCTCTGGAGAACTTGAACACTTAACGCCTGAACGTGTTTGGCAAGAGTGGCACAAGTCATTAAGCACCCAAAGCCCACAGATATTCTTACAGGTTTTACGTGATTGTGGCGCACTATCGGTTGTCTTACCTGAAATTGATGCTCTTTTTGGTGTTCCACAACCTGAACAATGGCACCCTGAAATTGATACTGGTATTCATACCTTAATGGTTGCTGAGCAGGCTGCACAATTAACTCGCTCTCTTCCAGTGCGCTTTGCTAGTCAAGTGCATGATTTAGGTAAAGGCGTAACACCTGAGAATGAGTGGCCAAGTCATAAAATGCATTGTCATACTGGGCTAGCGCTGATTAAAAAACTTAGCCAACGTGTTCGCGTGCCGAATGAGTTTAAAGAGTTGGCTCTCATTGTCTGCGAGCAGCACAGTAATGTTCATCGCGCGATGGAGCTTAAACCAACGACGCTACTTAAGTTGTTTGGCAAGTTTGATGTATGGCGTAAACCGGATCGCTTACATGATATTTTGCTCTGCTGCCAAGCCGATCATGCGGGTCGTAAAGGGCTTGAAGATAAGCCTTATCCGCAAAAAATGTATCTTGAGCAAGCCTATCAAGCTGCGCAAGGTGTTGCTGTTAAAGATATTATTGCAGATGGTTTTCAAGGTAAGGCGATTAAAGAAGAGATGGATAAACGTAGAGTTGATGCGCTGAGTGATTTTAAAAAAGAGATACTTGCTCAACATCCGTTAGAAAAATAAAACCAAGCTTTCCTCTATCAGAGCTAACCTACGATATTCCGCTAACTTAACACATATTCATCACCACATAAAAAAGCCCCTCACAGCAATAAATAAAAGCAGTGAGGGGCTTTTTATTGATGACTTATCAGGTCAAGTGACCAACTGGCAATGTGGGTGTGATGGAGCAGACATTAATGGGCATGGATGCCCATTACTAAGCGTACAGGGACGTCTTGAGCGGTCTGCGGAATCATATCCATATTGCTAACTGGCTTAAAAACTCTTATTGCATCAGTAAGAAAGCAAATAAACCGCCGCCTAAAATAAGACGATAGATAACAAACGGTGTCATGCCCATACGTGAAATCAGCTTCAAGAAGAAGTGGATACAAAAGTATGCGCTAATAAATGACGTCACAATACCCGTTAGCAAGAAACCAACGTGTACTGGCTCACCGCTCATTACCAGTTTCAAACCTAGGTAACCACCCGCTAAGGTAATGATTGGAATCGACATTAAGAAAGAGAAACGCGCTGCCGCTTCACGAGTAAAGCCTAAATATAACGCTGCAGTGATCGTTGCGCCTGAACGAGAAGTACCAGGGATCATCGCTAATGCCTGAGCAACACCAATAAATAACGCTTTTTTCCAGCTCGCTTGATATTCCGTTTGATCAAGGCTTGAGTTCTTATCAACCCACCATAGTAACAGACCAAAAATAATCGTCGTCGTTGCAATAACCCAAGCACTGCGCAGGTAAATTTCAATGATGTCTTTCATAAACAAGCCAAAGATACAGGCAGGAATCGTCGCCAGTACGATCATCCACGCTAACTTGGATTCTTTGCTACGCTCACCATTAAAGATCGAGCCAAATAAGGCTTTAAATAACGTGATCACTTCATGACGGAAATAAATAATCACCGCCGCTAAAGTCCCCACATGAACGGCAACATCAAAAGCAAGCCCTTGATCTTCCCAACCTAAAATTGCTGATGGCAAAATTAAGTGAGCCGAGCTCGAAATAGGTAAAAATTCGGTTAAGCCTTGAATCAGTGCCAATATAAACGCTTCTATATAACTCATTGTCTACTCTAATTATTATTTGAAATTAATATCCACTTCATGCAGTGAATTAGGAGTATCTATCGCTTGCCAAATTTGCTCTACGGTACGTAAATCACCTGGAATGATTAGTTCAGGTGATAAATCATACAACGGTTTTATGACAAACGAATATTTAAATATGTCATCGCGCGGTACTTGTGGCGCTTGCGCAGAGATCGTTTCACCAAAAAGAACAATATCCAGATCAAGGCTACGATCTTGATACTTCTCTGCAGTTGCCGAACGACCCCAACGAAACTCGATTTCACGTAACTGATGCGCAAACTCTTTAAGCGGCAAATCTGTCTGTAGCTTAATGATAAAGTTATAAAAACTGTCACCAGTAAAGCCAACAGGGGCGCACTCATAAACCGGAGAAGCTTGTAGATTTTGCCCCAGTTGCGATAACTCTGTCCATGCTGCCTGCGCATGTTTTTCTTGCTCTACATTGGTACCAACACCAACATAAACGGTGATCATGCCTCGCCTCGCTCAATCACAACACCCACTGCTTTTGCTTGTGGCACGGCACCTGGTTTCGCTAAACGAATCTTGATCCACGGCACTGAAAACTGCGTCATAATCAACTCGGCAATCTCTTCGGCTACACGCTCAACCAACAAAAAGCGTCCGCCTTCAATATGGTCTAGAACTGCCGTGCTTACTTTTGAGTAATCCAATGCATCAACCACATCATCACTTTTTCCCGCTGGACGGTTATCATGTGCCATCTCAATATCAAGGATCAGCTTTTGCTTTATCTCTTGTTCCCAGTCATAAACGCCAATCGTGGTGATCACTTCAAGCTGTTCGATGAATACCTTATCTAATGCCATTTGCTTTCCTTTTAGAGGTCGGATACCCAAATTGGGTAAAAAAACGTATTATTATTCTTAATCGCGATATGATATCAATTACTTGGTAGTAGAGCATTACTTTCCAGCAGGTTAAGGACACCTATGACCCCTTTGATTCTCTCTATGATTATTGCGGCTTACTTATTAGGATCGGTTTCTAGTGCGGTGCTTATCTGCCGTCTATTAAAGTTACCGGACCCACGTAAGGAAGGCTCGAATAATCCTGGGGCAACCAATGTATTGAGAATTGGCGGAAAAGGTGCGGCTGTCGCGGTATTATTTTTTGATATGCTAAAAGGAACCATCCCCGTTTGGTTGGGTTACTTCCTCTCTATCGAACCCTTTTATCTTGGCATGTTCGCGATTGCAGCCTGCTTAGGGCATATGTATCCGCTATTTTTTCACTTCCAAGGTGGTAAAGGCGTCGCGACCGCATTGGGTGCGCTTGCTCCAATTGGCTGGGATTTAACTGGTATGATCATGGGCACTTGGCTAATGGTCGCCCTTTTATTTCGTTACTCTTCTCTTGCTGCGCTGGTGACGGTATTGGTTGCACCTTGGTATACATGGTTGGTTAAGCCGCAATACACTTTGCCCGTTGCCCTACTCTGCTGTTTAATTGTCTTTCGACACCATCAGAATATTCGTCGTTTATTTACGGGCAACGAGCCAAAGATTGGGCAAAAAAAATCAACGTAGCGACTTTTTACCCAATGTCTCAATTATGCAAAATGTACTTGATTTAAAAACGCGGCAAGTAATGCATTAACCGCTTCAGGTTGCTCTAAGTTACTCATGTGCCCTGCCTTTTCTACCACTTTAAGTTGGCTCGCAGTAATACAATCGTGCATCAAATAAGACTCTAATGGCGTTCTTAAACGATCGTCTTGACCACAGATAATCAGAGTGGGTAGTGCCATCTCTTCGATTTCATCAATCACTTCACGACGACCAAATACCATGCGTCCAATGCGTGCCATTTCAACCGCATCTTCGCCAGATAAAGCCGCTAGATTATCACGTAACTGCTGTAACAATTGTGGTGAAGCTTGCTCTACATCGTGAGCGAAAAACTTCGGCGCCCACTCATCAATACCCGTTTGCGGAACGGCTTGCTGCTCTGTCATTTGACTAAATAAGTGAAAATACTTTTTATGCATCACTTCAGGTTCAAGACCAACAAACGTATCAAGCAGCACTAATGAAGTAATGCGACTTGGTGCCAGTAGAGCTAACTCTGTGCCCCACATACCGCCCATCGACAGACCAACCATTGAGAAGTTTTCAATATTAAGGTGGTCCATTAAAGCCAGTATTTGCTCTGCATAATCTTTCAGTGTTCGCGTTTGTGAAGGCGCATACTCCGACTCGCCATGCCCCCAAAAATCAGGCACGATACAGCGGTAAGATTGACTTAAAGCTTCAACTTGAGCAGCCCACATTTGGCTATTCCACCAATAGCAATGCCCGAAAATAATAACCGGTCCCTGCCCTTGATCAAGGTAACTCAGTTGCTGTCCATCTATCGCAAATTTTTCCATCATTAAACTCGACTAAAACCATGATTAAGAATAAAAAAACGGCCACCATAAGCGACCGTAAATAAAGAATAAAGCGTCTTATTTGATTGGCGTTAACTGATCAATCGGCCAGCGTGGTGTCGCTTGAACACTCAGATCAACCACATCATCATTTTTTAAACGCTGCATACCAGCATAAGCGATCATTGCACCATTATCGGTACAGAACTCTGAACGTGGGTAGAACACCTCACCGCCCATCTTTTTCGCTAAGCCTTCTAGCTCAAGACGCAACTGTTTATTGGCACTCACACCACCAGCAATCACAATACGCTTCATGCCAGTTTCAATCAGTGCACGCTTACATTTGATTGCAAGTGTCGCACAGACAGCTTCTTGGAACGCATACGCAATATCAGCGCGAGTCTGTTCACTATCATCATTCGCACGAATAGTATTGGCTGCAAACGTTTTTAAACCAGAGAAACTCATATCAAGCCCTGGACGGTCAGTCATTGGACGTGGGAACTTAAAACGACCTGGCGTACCTTTTTCCGCTAAACGCGATAGCAGAGGGCCACCTGGGTAATCTAAGCCCATAAGTTTCGCTGTCTTATCGAAAGCTTCACCCGCAGCATCATCAACCGACTCACCTAGAATGCGATATTCACCAATGCCTTTTACTTCCACTAACATGGTATGTCCACCAGACACCAATAAAGCGACAAAAGGGAAAGGCGGCGGATTGTCTTCTAACATCGGAGCCAGTAAGTGCCCTTCCATGTGGTGAACCGCAATAGCTGGCACGCCCCAAGCATACGCTAAACTGCGACCAATCGTGGCACCGACTAGGATAGCCCCAACTAAACCAGGACCCGCTGTATAAGCAATACCATCAATATCATCTTGAGTTAAGTTGGCTTCAGCTAAAGCCGCCTTAATCAGTGGAATGGTTTTTTTAACGTGATCACGCGACGCTAATTCAGGCACAACACCGCCATAATCAGCATGCAGTTTTACTTGGCTATACAGTTGATCGGCAAGTAAACCTTGCTCGTCATCGTAAATCGCCACGCCTGTTTCATCACAGGAGGTTTCAATACCAATAATACGCATATTTTTCTCAGCACGCTTTTGTCTAGAATCAGAAATTAAGCCAATATTACCTTGCCTTAGCCATTCAAACAAATTTTGTACAGACTATAATCACAAAGTCCTTTACAAAGACACTCTGATCGGATTAAAATTCCGCACCATTTTTGATCAAGCTGGTAAAGACCAAACACGAAACGAGAGTTAGCTAAAATGGGTAACTTCTCTGATTTGGTTATGAGTGCCAGCGTTAACGAATAACCCCTGAGGTGAAAGGCATATGCCAGTAGTTAAAGTACGTGAAAACGAACCGTTCGACGTTGCACTACGTCGTTTCAAGCGCTCTTGCGAAAAAGCAGGTATCCTTTCTGAAGTGCGTCGTCGTGAGCACTATGAAAAACCAACTACAGTTCGCAAACGCGCTAAAGCAGCAGCTCAAAAGCGTCACGCTAAAAAGCTAGCTCGCGAAAACGCACGTCGCGTTCGCCTGTACTAATAACTTAATCCATAAGGACTGAGTTATGGCTCTGATTGAACAACTCAAAGAAGAGCAAAAATTAGCGATGAAAGCCAAGGACAAACCGCGCCTTGGCACTATTCGTTTAGCCCTTTCAGCAATTAAGCAACGTGAAGTCGACGAACGGATTACTCTGTCTGACGATGACATTTTAGCTGTGCTGGTAAAAATGGTTAAACAACGTCGCGATTCTGTTGCTCAATATGAATCAGCAAATCGTCAAGATCTTGCTGATGTGGAAAAAGTAGAAATTGCCGTACTTGAAGGCTTTATGCCTCAACCACTGACGGATGAAGAAGTAAATGCGCTTGTTGAAAGTGCAATTGCAGAATCAACCCCAGCGGGCATGCAAGACATGGGTAAAGTGATGGCTATCTTGAAACCACAAATTCAAGGGCGTGCAGATATGGGTAAAGTAAGTGGTTTAGTTCGCTCTAAACTGGCTTAATTTCCCAGCATTATATTACAACAAGCCGTGCTATCCTTTGGAATGCACGGCTTGTTTGTATCTTCTCTCTTAGTATTTTCTGAAGTAACATCTTTATCTCTAAATGTGCATCGTAATTCTTTGATTGCTTTATGCGCGTACCTTTAGACATAATGATTGAGCTTTCACTTTTAGTTTAGGTTTTATGTCCGGACATATCCCCCGCAGTTTCATTGATGACCTTCTTGCTCGTCTCGATATCGTAGACATCATTGACGCACGCGTAAAACTAAAGAAAAAAGGCAAAAACTACGGCGCTTGCTGCCCTTTCCATAACGAAAAAACACCCTCATTTAGCGTTAGCCAAGAAAAACAGTTTTATCACTGCTTCGGCTGTGGCGTACACGGTAACTCCATTGATTTCATGATGGAATTTGAACGACTTGAGTTTGTTGAAGCGATTGAAGAGCTCGCCTCGTTTGTTGGTTTGGATGTCCCAAGAGAACAACGTAGTGGCGCACTCGTTTCAGAGCCTCGCGCCAATGCTGAACAAAAGCGCAATCTATACGATTTAATGACCAGTATTGGCCAGTTTTATCGCTCTCAACTAAAGTTATCTGCTAGCAAACCGGCGATCGAATACCTAAAGAATCGTGGTTTGTCTGGTGAAGTGGTGCAAAAGTTTGGTATCGGCTACGTCTCTGATGAATGGGATGGCGTACGTAAGAACTTTGGCCAACAAAAAGAAGCACAAGACATGCTCGTCACTGGCGGTATGTTGATTGAAAACGATAAAGGCCACTGCTACGACCGCTTTCGTGGTCGAATCATGTTCCCTATTCGTGATCGACGTGGTCGCATTATCGGCTTTGGTGGTCGAGTATTAGGTGATGGTACACCGAAATACCTCAACTCACCGGAAACCCCAATTTTCCATAAAGGCAAAGAGTTATATGCCCTTTATGAAGTACTACAAGCCTATCGTGAACCACCACAAATATTAGTCGTTGAAGGCTATATGGATGTTGTGGCTTTAGCGCAGTTCGGTGTTGATTACTCTGTTGCGTCATTGGGTACTTCCACAACGGGTGACCACTTACAGACATTATTCCGTCAAACCAGTACGGTAGTCTGTTGTTACGATGGTGACCGAGCTGGTCGAGAAGCGGCTTGGCGTGCCATGGAAAACGCACTGCCTTACTTAAATGATGGTCGGCAACTCAAATTCATGTTCTTACCTGATGGTGAAGATCCCGATTCGTATATTCGCCAACATGGTAAAGAAGAGTTTGAGCGCCAAGTAAAAGCTGCAACGCCTTTATCTGAGTTCATGTTTTCCTCATTGATGCAGCAAGTTGATGCGAGCAGCAAAGAGGGACTGGCTAAACTCAGCACCCTTGCTGTGCCATTAATTGAAAAAGTATCGGGCGACACATTACGTCTATACTTAAGGGAATTACTGGGTCGTCGACTTGGATTGGTTGACGAAAGACAGTTACAACAGCTGATAGCAAAACAAAGTTCAGCTCAAAACAAACCACCCGCGCAGCAAGGGATAAAACGAACCCCAATGCGTGAAGTAATTGCTTTGCTTATTCAAAATCCAAGCTATGCTCAATTAGTACCAGATATGTCAAGCGTACAAGATCTCGCGATACTTGGATTAAATTTATTCATTGAAGTGCTTGATAATTGTAGGGCTCACCCCCATATCAACACTGGTCAATTGCTTGAGCATTGGCGCGATAATAAAAATGAGGCACTACTGTCTCGTCTTGCAGGTTGGGAAATACCACTTGTTGAAGACAATCAAGAAGATATTTTTTTAGACTCATTGGACAATATCTTTGCCCAGTGCGTAGAAAAACAAATTGAAAACCTGCAGGCCAAAGCAAGAAGTAGCGGTTTATCAGCCGAAGAAAAAAGGGAGCTGCTAGCGTTAATGCTAGATTTGAAAGCGTAACCCTATTGGTTAGTCAGCAATAAATAAAATTTGTTATTACTAGTAGTTTGTATGTTGCAAACTGATTCCTTAACCAGACTTGAAGTTGGATATCGTCTATGGATCAAAATCCGCAGTCACAGCTAAAATCACTTGTTATTAAAGGCAAAGAGCAAGGCTATCTGACCTATGCCGAAGTAAATGATCACCTACCAGAAGAAATCGTCGATTCAGAACAGGTAGAAGACATTATTCAAATGATTAACGACATGGGCATCAAGGTTGTAGAAACAGCCCCTGATGCTGATGATCTTGCCCTTAATGATGATGATGCGATCACTGATGAAGATGCTGCAGAAGCTGCGGCAGCTGCACTATCAAGTGTTGAAAGCGAAATCGGACGTACGACTGACCCAGTGCGCATGTATATGCGTGAAATGGGTACTGTAGAGCTATTGACTCGTGAAGGCGAGATCGACATTGCAAAACGTATTGAAGATGGTATTAACCAAGTTCAATCATCGGTTGCTGAATACCCAGGTACTATCCCTTACGTTCTTGAGCAGTTTGATAAAGTTCTTGCTGAAGAGTTACGTCTAACCGATATCATCTCTGGCTTTGTTGACCCTAACGATGACGGTACTACGGCACCAACAGCAACGCACATCGGTTCAGAGCTAACAGAAAGTGATCTTGATGATGAAGACGCTGAAGATGCTGAAGATGACGACGAAGAGGAAGAGGAAGATACAGGTATCGATCCTGAGCTTGCTCTTGAGAAGTTCACAGCACTACGTAACGCTTATCAAGATCGTCAACTAGCGATCAACGAACACGGTAATAGCCACAAAGCGACGGCAAAAGCGACAGAACTTATGCAGGAAGTATTCCGCGAGTTCCGCCTAACACCGAAGCAATTTGATTACCTAGTAACGGAATTACGTACTTCAATGGACCGCGTTCGTACTCAAGAGCGTTTGATTATTCGTCAAACCGTTGAATACGGCAAAATGCCTAAGAAATCTTTCGTTGCCCTATTTACTGGTAACGAATCAACAGAAGCATGGCTAGATGAAGTTCTCGCATCGGGCAAGCCTTACGCTGAAAAAGTAAAACGTAGCGAAGAAGATATTCGCCGTTCTATTCAAAAGCTAAGCATGATCGAAAAAGAGACGTCTCTTACGGTTCAAGAAATTAAAGACATCAGCCGTCGCATGTCTATCGGTGAAGCGAAAGCTCGTCGTGCGAAGAAAGAGATGGTTGAAGCGAACTTACGTCTGGTTATTTCAATCGCGAAAAAATACACCAACCGTGGTCTACAATTCCTGGATCTAATCCAAGAAGGTAACATCGGTCTGATGAAAGCGGTTGATAAGTTTGAATACCGTCGTGGTTACAAGTTCTCAACTTACGCTACATGGTGGATCCGTCAAGCAATCACTCGTTCGATTGCCGACCAAGCACGTACGATTCGTATCCCTGTGCACATGATTGAGACGATCAACAAGCTAAACCGTATCTCTCGTCAAATGCTACAAGAGATGGGTCGTGAGCCGTTACCAGAAGAACTTGCTGAGCGCATGCAAATGCCTGAAGACAAGATCCGTAAAGTATTGAAGATTGCTAAAGAGCCAATCTCAATGGAAACGCCAATTGGTGATGATGAAGATTCGCACCTAGGTGATTTCATTGAAGATACGACGTTAGAACTGCCACTAGACTCAGCAACAGCAACGAGCCTACGTGGTGCAACAAAAGACGTGCTTGCTGGTCTTACGCCACGTGAAGCAAAAGTTCTACGTATGCGCTTTGGTATCGACATGAACACTGACCACACTCTTGAAGAAGTGGGCAAACAATTTGACGTAACACGTGAACGTATTCGTCAAATTGAAGCAAAAGCACTACGCAAACTGCGTCACCCAAGCCGTTCAGAAACACTGCGCAGCTTCTTAGACGAATAAGCAATAGGTTGCTTTTTAAGCATTAAATAAAAAAGGTGGGCGCTAGCTCACCTTTTTTTATATTCAATGGTTTAAGTGGATAAAAACTAAGCGCAATTGACCTATATACCCCCTAGACAGGCACGAATGCATACCCTATAATCACTCACCTAAACGGCCCCTTAGCTCAGTTGGTTAGAGCGCACGACTCATAATCGTTCGGTCCGCGGTTCAAGTCCGCGAGGGGCCACCAAATTAGAAAAGCCAGAACTGCTTATGTCGTTCTGGCTTTTTGCTTTCTGGTCAGCCATGCCTCCTCCTTCTCAAGCTCGGTTCCATCAATCCCCACTTGCTTACTTTTGCTAAACTCACCAGGAAAGTATATTCTGCTACTTATTAGGTACTAAAAATGCTTTTTATCACACGAGTAAAAGCGTAGTGCATCACCACTTAACATTAAGGATATTACTGTGAAGAAGATGGATGCCCCTATTGATATGCAAAATGGTGCGAAATTTAAAACCAATAAACATGGTTATGTTAGCGTGGTTGATTATTACAACTGTCATACTGTTATTGTGGCATTTGAAAACACTGGTAATGTCCGAGCCATCAGCGCGGCCAAACTACGCAGTGGACAACTTACTGACCGCTCCATACCACCGGAATCAATCATGGTTGGTGAGCAGTTCCAATCGGCCAAGCATGGACTTCTGACTATCACACATGTTGAATCTGATAACATTGTCGTTCTCACTACCAAAGACGGTGAAGAACTAAGAATGCTCCTACCTGCCGTACAAAAAATGAAAGATAGACTCGAGCAACTTGAAAGTCCGAAGAAGAAGCAAAAAAAAGCACTTTCATTAAGCGAGCTGACTAAAAGAAGTAAAAAAAACCATACAGTATTTGAAAAAGTATTTACCGATTACGGCCAATAATACCCCCACTAAACCGAACCATCATTCCTTATACATTGACTTATCTTTTATCACTCCACCATCCGTAGCAAACGATTAACTGATAACCACCAGCAATAGCCGGCTATCATCCTATTTATCCAGAAAATCAAACCACCAAAACAAACAACCAAGTAGCAACCCCCACGCAACAACTTAACTTATTGATAATTAAAACACCGGAAATAAATTGCCTAAAAACAAGATCTCCATCACAATCCCATTCTAGGTTTGTGATGGGGATCTTATTAGCTCTTTTAGTATTCCATTATGATTCCCACACAAACTCCTTGTAATGCAATCTTGCACTTTGATTTATCCAACTGAGAATGAATATTATGAAAAAGATTTTAGTCGTATGCGGTAACGGTTTAGGTACTTCATTAATGATGGAGATGGCAGTAAAAGAAGTCGCAAAAAAAATGAGCTTTGAAGTAGAAGTTGATCATGAAGATCTCTCTTCGGCATCATCAAGCACTGCCGACATTTGGGTTGCAGCTACTGATGTCGCTAACCAACTAGAAGCCGCGGGTAAACAAAATATCATTAGCCTGAAAAACATCTTCGACAAAGCATCGATTGAAGAACAACTAAAAGCATTCATGTAAGGTTAATGACAATGGCAAACTTTTTTGAATTCATGCTTGGCTTGCTAAAAGAGCCTGCAATTATGGTCGGACTGATTGCATTTATCGGTCTTGTTGCACAAAAATCGGATGTATCGACTATTTTGAAAGGTACGATCAAAACCGTAATGGGATTCTTAATTCTTGGTTTTGGTGCTGGCGCTCTTATTGGTGCATTAAACAACTTTTCAACCGTCTTTACAGAAGCATTTGGTGTAAGCGGTGTTATTCCAAATAACGAAGCTGTCGTTGCATTAGCACAAGAAGCTTTCGGTTATGAGATGGCACTTATCATGTTCTTCTCATTCATTGTAAATATTGTTTTAGCGCGTGTTACACCGTTGAAATACATATTCCTGACTGGTCACCACACCATGTTCATGTCGATGCTTGTCGCGGTGATTTTATCATCGGCAGGGATCCAAGGCACGATGATGGTCGCTATTGGTTCAATCATCGTTGGTTCTCTGATGGTTATCATGCCGGCACTAGGTCAAAAATACACTGAAAAAGTAATGGGTACCGATCAGCTTGCCATTGGTCACTTTTCTACCTTATCGTATGTTATTTCTGGCTTTATTGGCAGTAAATTTGGCGACACATCAAAAACAACCGAAGACATCAATGTGCCAAAAAGCTTGATGTTCTTACGAGATACTCCAGTCGCTGTTGCAACCACGATGTGTGTGTTCTTCATGTTCTCATCTATCATTGCTGGCGGTGCATTTGTTGAAACCATTTCTGGTGGTCAAAACTGGATTGTCTTCACCTTCATGCAATCACTTGTGTTTGCCGGTGGTGTATACATCGTCCTACAAGGTGTGAAGATGCTGATTGCTGAAATCGTTCCTGCATTTAAAGGCATTTCAGATAAATTAGTTCCCGGTGCAAAACCAGCACTAGACTGCCCGATGGTCTTCCCTGTTGCACCTAATGCGGTTCTAATTGGCTTCTTATCTTCATTCTCAGCTGGCTTACTGGTTATGGGTCTGCAAGGCGTAATGGGCTGGACAATCATTGTTGCTGGCGTTGTACCACACTTCTTCGTTGGTGGTGCTGCTGGTGTTTATGGTAATGCGACAGGCGGCTTGCGCGGTGCGATCTTAGGATCATTTACGCAAGGTGTATGTATCTCAATTATCCCAATGCTACTACTTCCTGTTCTAGGCAGTATCGGTCTGGAAGCAACCACGTTCTCTGACCTTGATTTTGGTGTTGTTGGTCTTATTCTTGGATGGATTGTTTCATGAGTTTATTTAATTTAATTGGTAATGACGGCATTGTTATTACTCACGAGAAAAACCTAAGTGTTGATGCAGCACTTGAACTGACATGCTCAACGTTATTAGCGTCAGGCAAAGTCAAACCTAGCTACCTAGTTGCTATCAAAGAGAAGCATCAAGAGATTGGCGCTTACTATGTATTAGCACCAAAGATTGCGATGCCTCACGCTCGCCCTGAAGATGGTGTCAATGAAGCAGCACTACAAGTAACTGTCTTTAAAAATGGCGTTGATTTAGAGTCAGAAGATAATGGTGATGTCTTTATTTCGATTACTTTAGCAGCAATGGATTCTGACAGTCACATTAATACGATTATGGCACTATCTGAATTATTCCAAAATGATGATGACATCGACCGTATCATCGCGGCAGAATCAGTAGCAGAAATCGCTGAGATCTTAAAGCAATACTAATTGCCTTTAAGTTATTAAAAAGGCCTCAACTTGGTCACTCAAGTTGAGGCCTTTTTATTGCCTAAGTATCACCCTCGGTCTATCTTTATAACCAATAACACCTTTCTATTTAGCTGAGATTATCTTCTCATTCGTAAGGAAAAAACATGACCGAGTTATTCATACAAGCCTTTATATATTTAGTGGCTGCAGTCATTGCTGTTCCTATCGCAAAACGTCTTGGGCTTGGCTCGGTGCTTGGTTATCTAATTGCAGGCGTGATTATTGGTCCGATTATTGGTTTGGTTGGTGATGAGACATCTACAATTCAACACTTTGCTGAGTTCGGTGTCGTTATGATGTTATTTTTAGTTGGCCTTGAGTTAGAACCTAAAATGCTATGGTCAATGCGCCATAAGTTATTAGGGTTAGGCGGGCTACAAGTTGTCGGCACGGCGGGTATCGTGATGGCTATCGCATTGCTGCTTGGTCAAAGCATTAATATCGCCCTCACTATTGGACTCATTTTTTCTTTATCATCGACAGCAATTGTATTGCAGACTTTCAATGAAAAAGGGCTTAATAAAACGGAGGGTGGCAAAAGTTCGTTTTCCGTTTTGCTGTTTCAAGATATTGCTGTTATTCCCATGCTTGCTTTCATTCCTTTACTTGCCATTCCAGAACTTATTGAACTTTCTACCACTGTCGGTGAAATCGCCGATCACCATGCAGAGTTAAGTCTTATTTCTGGACTTCCAGGTTGGGCATATGCTCTCGTCATCGTTGCATCTATTGCGGCAGTTGTCGCTTGTGGGCATTTTTTAAGCCGCCCCTTATTTAAGTTTGTTGCTTCATCTGGGTTGCGTGAAATTTTCACAGCAACCGCTCTAATGCTCGTCATTGGTATTGCTGTTTTAATGAGTTTAGTCGGTCTATCCCCTGCCCTAGGAACATTTTTAGCCGGCGTGGTATTAGCAAACAGTGAATTCCGTCATGAACTAGAAGCTAACATTGATCCCTTTAAAGGCTTATTGCTCGGTTTATTCTTTATTACTGTTGGGGCTGGAATTAACTTCTCGATTTTAAGTCATCAATTTGTTCTCATTATCAGTTTAACGCTCGGTGTCATGGCAATAAAAGCGCTCGTTTTATTCATTCTCGCGCTTATTTTTAAAATCAGAGGAAGTGACCGTTGGCTCTTTGCCTTAAGCCTTGCTCAGGCTGGTGAGTTTGGTTTTGTGCTATTAAACTTCAGCACGCAAAACCACGTATTACCGACCGATACGGCTCAAACTTTATCGTTAGTCGTCGCATTATCTATGTTCTTAACACCCGCATTATTTATTGTTTTTGATAAGGTCATTTTGCCTCGTTACGAGCAGCAGACCAACCAAAGAGATGCCGATGATATTGATGAAGAAGGCGGGGTTATTATTGCCGGTGCTGGGCGATTTGGGCAAATTGTCAATCGCTTATTATTAGCCAACGGTATTCAATCTGTCGTTCTTGATCACCAAGCGGCACAAGTGGAGGTGTATCGTAGCTATGGATCAAAAGCTTATTTTGGTGATGCTACACGACCGGATCTACTGCACACTGCTGGAATCGAATCAGCAACATTACTGATTATCGCCATTGATCAACAAGACTCGGCTATCAGCATGGTAAAACACGTCAAGCATGCTTATCCACATGTCAAAATACTCGTTCGTGCCTTTGACCGTGGTCATGGTTATCAATTACGCCAAGCCGGTGCCGATTATATTGAATCAGAAACCTTCCATAGTGCATTACAAGTTGGCGCTCAGGCCTTGAAAGACCTCAACTACTCACCTATCACGGTCCAGCAGCAGTTAAAGACTTTCTTAGAAATCGAAAATAGTTGTTCTGATAAGATGTTCAAGGCATGGCTAGATAATAGTGAAGGCGAACGTTACGACAATAATTATCGCAAGCTGTTTATAGAGCTTGAGGCTTCGATCAAAGAGAACTTAAACAAATAGTATTCAGTCTAAGGTGTAGTGGTATGCTGACTTTGCAGAGTAACTAAGCACACCACTACAATGATGACATTGAAGATATAGCAAGCAACTAGGAGCGAAATAGACTTACGATGTTTATTTCTTACTGTTTAAAATCCTCTGATATAGAGAATCTTTCAGCTCAGAGCGTTGGTGCTTAAGTTGGTGCATCGCTTCATCACCAATTGGCGAGTCTCTTAGTTCTAGCTTGCGAATTTCAGCATCAAGATCATTATATTTTTTCGTATCTGCAGCAAAGATCTGGTCTGAACCAACGAGTGCGTCAATGCTCTCTTTAAATTCTGGAAATTCATTCAATAATGAGTGGTTTTCACCTAACATAACTAACCTCTAAATTTTTTAAACATTATTTACGCATCGACATTACACTGCATAAATACAATAGTTTTGTGTAACTCCAAACTTCAACAATTAAATAACCACTGTAATTATAGCTAAATAAAAATACTCGCTAAGTTTATTTTTAATCATCATGCAGCAAAAAGCTCCTACCTGAATGCTAGGAGCTATCAATGATTATTATTGGGTAACTGTACTATGTTTCATTTGGGTGCATTTAATTGAAATTACCAAGCATATGTTTCGATTACGTTTTTCTTCGCCATCGGGTTATGCTTGATGTGTTTATTAATGTTTTCTAAAAATGGCTGACGAACTTCTGGCCATACTCCACGCATAGTAGCGATGTTATTACCGTGATCCCCCCAATAAAAGCTTGGGAAATCATCCATATTTTCAATCAGATATTTTTCTTCTTCGAGAATTTGCAGTGGTGTAGGCAAGATAAACTGACCATTAGCCACTTCTCTTTCAAGCTCACTACCTGGCTGAACTGCCAATGCCATCGGTGCAATCGCATCAGGACGCATGATATTAAGAAGGCTTGTTGTATTCTCTGCATGTTCTTTTGAACGTTCACGACCACCTAAGCCAAAAATGAACGACGCTAATACCTGAATATCCGCTTCACGAGCCATTTCCATTCCTTGAATCGCATGTTCACGAGTCATTCCTTTTTTAATGCGCTCTAATACAATGGGGTCTCCGGATTCTAGACCAGAGTATGCGGTTGTTAAGCCTGCGGACCGAATCTCTTTAAGTTCAGAGATACTTTTACGACGAAAGTCATTGAATCCCGAGTACAGTGCAAGGTGTTTTAATTCAGGGAACGTCACCTTAATCTGGTCAAGAATGGCAAGCAATTTTTCTGTTCGCATCGCCATGACATTCCCATCAATCAAAAAGATAGATTCAACTTTGCGATGGGTAGCGCGAACCTCGGCAATATCTTTAAAAATGTCCTCTAATTCACGAACTTTGAATCGTTTATCATCGAACATAGTACAGAAAGTACATTGGTTGTTACTACAGCCTAATGTGGTCTGGATCAGTACGCTTTCTGCTTCCATCCAAGGGCGATAAATTTTACCTTCGTAATGCATGTTAAGCTCCTCAGTTCTGCACAATTGCAAGATCTGCAGCTTACCTCTGAAAGTTTCGATTTATAATACCGATGAAAATCAAATCAGAATTTAGTTTTCGTTAATAATTGAGCTCAAAAGCTACGCCTTCAACCAGCTAGCACCAAGGTCATTGCTATTTTCAGCACCCCTTAACCACATACCTCATCTAGACGCTTGCGGTCTTTCCTATCAGTATCTCTTTGCATCATGCATAAAAAAACCTCCAACTAAGCGACACTTAGTTGGAGGTTAGAAACGTTCAAAATTTGTAGTATTGCTAAGTAGGTTTACTCAACCGTTACCGCTTTTGCTAGGTTACGAGGTTGGTCAACATCAGTACCTTTGATTAATGCAACGTGGTAAGAAAGCAGCTGCATTGGAATCGTGTAGTAAATTGGCGCCGTGATTTCACTGACATGAGGTAGAGAAATAATCTTCATACCTTCATCAGCAACAAAACCTGCATCCGCATCAGCAAAAACATACAGCAAGCCACCACGAGCACGAACTTCTTCAACGTTCGACTTTAGCTTCTCAAGTAGGTCATTGTTTGGCGCAACCACAACAACAGGCATATCCGCATCAATCAGTGCTAGAGGACCGTGTTTCAGTTCACCGGCTGCGTAAGCTTCAGCGTGAATGTAAGAGATCTCTTTTAGTTTTAGAGACGCTTCCATTGCAATTGGGTAGAACTCGCCACGACCTAAGAATAGCGTGTGGTGCTTATCCGCAAAATCAGGGGCAAGCGCTTCAATCTCTTTATCAAAATCAAATGCATGCTCAATTTGAGCTGGAAGATCATGCAATGCCTGAACAATTTCCGCTTCTTTTTCTTTGCCAATCACATTCTTTTGCTTACCTAATGCCGTCACAAGCATTAATAGAGCAGCAAGTTGAGTCGTAAAGGCTTTCGTAGACGCTACGCCAATCTCAGTACCAGCGCGAGTCATAAAGGCAATATCAGACTCACGTACCAGTGATGAACCAGCCACGTTACAAACCGTCATTGCTGCCATGTAGCCTTTCTCTTTAGCTAGGCGCAGTGCCGCTAGAGTATCTGCCGTTTCACCCGATTGAGATAACGTGATTAATAGGCTATTTGGACGCGTAACAAACTTGCGGTAACGGAACTCAGAAGCAATCTCAACATCACAGCTTACGCCCGCTAGAGACTCAAACCAGTAACGCGCAGTCATACCTGCATTGTAAGACGTACCACAAGCAATAATTTGAATGTGTTCAACTTGGCTTAGAATTTCTGTTGCATTAACGCCAATGCTTTCTGTGATCACAGAGTCATGCGTAATACGGCCTTCCATTGTGTTTAATAGCGCTTTTGGCTGCTCAAAGATCTCTTTTTGCATAAAGTGACGGTATTGACCTTTATCGCCCGCATCATGCTCAGCGTTTGACTCGGTAATTTCACGCTCAACCGGCTTACCGTTAACATCAATCACGTTAACATCACGACGAGTGATCTCAGCAACATCACCTTCTTCTAGGTACATAAAGCGACGAGTTACGCTCAGTAGTGCAAGTTGGTCAGACGCTAGGAAGTTTTCACCAACACCGAAACCAATCACAATTGGGCTACCAGAACGAGCAGCAACAATGCGAGTTGAATCTTTGCGATCAACCACAACCGTACCGTAAGCGCCATCCAGTTGTGCCGCTGTTTTTTGTAGCGCTTCAACTAATGTCTCTGATGTGCGACGTTCCCACTCAACTAGATGAGCAATAACTTCTGTATCAGTTTGAGAGTGGAATACATAACCACGCTCTTGCAGCATAGTACGTAGCTCTTCATGGTTTTCAATAATACCATTGTGAACAACCGCAATATCGCCCGATGTGTGTGGGTGAGCATTCGCTTCCGATGGTTCACCGTGCGTTGCCCAGCGAGTATGTGCAATACCAGTACCGCCAACAACCTCTTGACCATTAACCGCATCTGCCAATTCTTGTACTTTACCAAGACGACGTACACGAGTTAGGTTATTTTCACCATCAACAACCGCTACACCGGCTGAGTCATAGCCACGGTACTCAAGACGACGAAGACCTTCGACTAAAATTTCTGCTACATCACGCTGTGCTACTGCACCTACTATTCCACACATGGTTTAACTCCAAATATTATTTTTCTGTTGTCTTTCCATAGTGCTAAGCCAACACCTAGTTAGGAAAGTCGTGTTAATATATTAAGCTCGAATCACTTTCACATTATGAGACTCGATCGCTTGTTGCGCCTCTTTTGACAGATCATTATCGGTAACTAATACGTCGATACTTTGCCAAGAGAGTTCTAAATTAGGGATCTTGCGACCAATTTTTTCTGACTCAACCATAGCGATAACTTCACGGGAAACCTCCGCCATCACTTTACTTAGCCCTAACAACTCATTAAAAGATGTCGTCCCTCGCTCTAAATCAATACCATCAGCACCAATAAAAAGCTGGTCAAAATCATAAGAACGCAATACGGATTCTGCGACTTGGCCCTGAAAAGACTCTGAATGCGTATCCCAAGTGCCACCGGTCATTAATAATGTCGGTTCACTTTCTAATTCATTTAAAGCGTTAGCAACATGTAAAGAGTTTGTCATTACCACCAAACCACGCTTGTGATTAAGCGCCTGAATAAGTGCACCTGTCGTGCTACCACTATCAATAACAATGCGATTATGATCGCGGATTAGATCGGCAGCGGCACTCGCCAACCCTACCTTTCGTTTCGAAACTTTTAAGCCTAACTCTTCACTCACGACTTCTTTTGGTAAAGCAATTGCACCGCCATAACGACGTAAAAGCAGCCCGTTTTTCTCTAACGACGCCAAATCCTTTCTAATCGTGACTTCAGAGGTCTCAAGAAGTTGTGATAACGCCTCGACACTTACCTCACCTTTTTCATTCACTAAGGTAGAAATGGTGTGTCTTCTAAGCTGAGTGTTTCGTTTCGACATGTTAAATTTGCACCTAAAGTTTCGGTTCGAAAGAATTATAGTTGAAACGAAAGATAACTGTCCATTTATTTTGATCTAAAAAATAAATAAATAGCTATAAAACCTTGCTCTAGGACAATGGTTAGATCGTGATATTTTGTGCATTCAATGGTAGAATCCGCACCCGAAAAGAAAAAAAATTACAGAATGGACTGTCATATCTATGCAACCTAACCCTTATATTATGGGATAGGTCACAATTTTTGCCCAAATATCCAGCTGTAGTTAGTTATAAAATGACAAGATATGATGAAAGACTTTCAGTTTTGAAGTAGAAGCAATAAAGAGTAAATGCTGCATTCATAAGTATAAAATTGGGTGCAAACGCTTCCTTCAGGACTACACTATTTATTTCAAATTGTAATAATACTTACCGGAGAGTATCTTCCATGAAAAAGACCAAAATCGTATGTACGATTGGCCCAAAAACTGAATCTATTGAGAAACTAACTGAGCTAGTAAACGCTGGCATGAACGTTATGCGTTTAAACTTCTCTCACGGTAACTTCGAAGAGCACGCTGTGCGCATCGAAAACTACCGCGAAGTAATGGCTAACACTGGCAAGCAGCTAGCTATTCTTCTGGATACTAAAGGTCCTGAAATCCGTACAATCAAACTAGAAGACGGTAATGACGTTGATCTAGTTGCTGGTCAAGAATTCACTTTCACAACTGACGCTTCAGTTGTAGGTAATAAAGACATCGTAGCGGTTACTTACCTAGGTTTTGCTAACGACCTAACAGCGGGTAACACTATCCTTGTTGATGACGGCCTAATCGAAATGGAAGTTATCGCAACAACAGAAACTGAAGTTAAGTGTAAAGTTCTTAACAACGGTGCTCTAGGCGAAAACAAAGGTGTTAACCTTCCTGGCGTTTCTGTTCAACTTCCAGCTCTTTCTGAAAAAGACAAAGCTGACCTTAAATTTGGTTGTGAGCAAGGCGTTGATTTCGTTGCTGCTTCTTTCATCCGTAAAGAAGAAGACGTTCAAGAAATCCGCGAACTTCTAAACGCAAACGGCGGCGAAAGCATCCACATCATCTCTAAAATTGAAAACCAAGAAGGTGTTGATAACTTCGATTCAATTCTAGAAGCATCTGACGGTATCATGGTTGCTCGTGGTGACCTTGGTGTTGAAATCCCAGCTGAAGAAGTAATCTTCGCTCAAAAGATGATGATCGAGAAGTGTAACCGTGCACGTAAAGTTGTTATCACTGCAACTCAAATGCTTGACTCTATGATCAGCAACCCACGTCCAACTCGCGCAGAAGCGGGCGACGTAGCTAACGCTGTTATGGATGGTACTGATGCTGTAATGCTTTCAGGTGAAACTGCTAAAGGTAAATACCCAGTTGAATCTGTAGCTATCATGGCTCAAATCTGTGCACGTACTGATGGCGCTCTAAAAGCAGAACTTGGTTCTCGTTTAGACAGCCCACGTCTACGTATCACTGAAGCAGTATGTAAAGGCGCGGTAGACACAGCTGAGAAACTAGCTGCTCCACTTATCGTTGTTGCAACTGAAGCTGGTAAGTCTGCACGTTCAGTACGTAAATACTTCCCAACTGCTAACATCATCGCGGTAACAACTAACGCGAAAACAGCAGCACAACTTGTTCTAACTAAAGGTGTAACGCCAGTTCTTGTTGATTCAATCGAAAGCACTGACACGTTCTACATTGACGGTAAGACAATTGCTCTAGAATCTGGTCTTGGTAAGAAAGGCGACATCGTAGTGATGGTTTCTGGTGCTCTAGTTGCTTCTGGTACAACTAACACAGCTTCTGTTCACGTACTTTAATTCGTGAATTAGAAAATAAAATCGGAGCCCATGTGGCTCCGATTTTTTTTTGCCTTTTGAAAAGTTTAAATAACCCATTATTTACTACGATTAGTATAAATAACGATTACCAGCCAAAAAACTCTTTATTATGTGTATTGAGTAACACAACCATAAGTAAAAAGTACAACGCACTTAACTTAATGCCAAGTACCGCCAAACTCCCAATAGTAAGCCTTACTAAAAAATGAGTAAACATACCACGCCTCTTACTACAACCAGATTGATCTTATCCTTACAAAACAACTTGATAGTCAACAATCATATCGATAACAAGCGGATAGCTCCTTGCTAAAAAATGATAAGTAGTGATGAGTAATACAAATAAATCACTGCATTTATCTCAACACTACCCTACAAATATTAGCGTATTTTTTAACCGTTTACTTATCTAAATCACTTATACCTTTAACGAACGCTCACCACGAGCAATTCCAACAACGCCACTTCTCGCCACTTCTATCACATCGGTCACTTCACTCAAAGCCCTAATAAACGCATCGAGCTTGTCGCTTGCCCCCGTCAGTTGCACTGTGTACTGGGCAGCCGTCACATCAACAATTTGCCCACGGAAAATATCAGCAGTGCGCTTAACTTCAGCACGAGCGAAACCACTCGCTTTCACTTTTATCAGCATCAGTTCACGCTCGATGTGCTCACATTCTGAAATCTCTTGAACCTTTAATACATCAATCAGTTTATGCAGCTGCTTTTGGATCTGCTCTAGTTCAAAGAAATCAGATTCGGTGGTCATATTTAAGCGCGACAGAGTTTCATCTTCAGTTGGAGAAACGGTTAATGACTCAATGTTATAGCCACGTTGAGAGAATAAGCCCACTACACGTGATAATGCACCCGGTTCGTTTTCCATTAGTATCGAAATAATATGTCTCATATTACGTTCTCTCCGTCTTGCTTAACCACATACTATCCATACCCTCGCCTTTAATTTGCATCGGGTAAACGTGCTCTGTTTCATCCACACTAATATCAACAAACACCAAGCGATCTTTCATATCAAGTGCGCTTTGCAGTCCTTGCTCTAATTCGTCAGGGTGAGAAATTCGAATACCAACATGACCGTAAGCCTCGGCAATAGCAGCGAAATCAGGCACTGAACTCATGTATGAATTGGAATGACGACCTTGATAAATAATATCTTGCCACTGCTTAACCATGCCAAGGAAGCGGTTGTTTAGGTTGATTATTTTAACTGGAATACCGTATTGAAGCGCCGTCGATAGCTCTTGAATATTCATTTGAATACTGCCATCACCAGTCACACACACCACGACATCATCCGGATGAGTAAACTTCACCCCAAGCGCAGCCGGTAAACCAAAGCCCATGGTGCCAAGACCACCAGAGTTAATCCAACGACGCGGCTTATCAAATGGATAGTAGAGCGCAGCAAACATCTGGTGCTGACCAACATCAGACGCAACGTAAGCATCGCCATCGGTCAGTTTATAAAGTGTCTCTATAACCTGCTGAGGCTTGATCTTATCGGCTTGCTTTTCATAGTTTAAGCACTCTTTTTCACGCCAGCCTTGAATCGCTTGCCACCACGAATCAATGGCAGCTTCATCATTGCTACTCTCATGCTCAGCTAAAAGGTCGAGCATCGATTGTAAAACGATATCTGCACAGCCAACAATCGGCACATCAACACGAACATTTTTTGAAATAGATGAAGGGTCGATATCAATATGAAGGATCTTTGCATCAGGACAGTACTTATCTAGGTTGTTGGTCGTACGATCATCAAAGCGCACGCCAATACCAAAAATAAGGTCGGCATTATGCATGGTCATATTCGCTTCATAAGTACCATGCATCCCCAACATGCCTACCGAGTTTTTATGCGTACCAGGAAAAGCCCCTAGCCCCATTAATGTGCTCACAACCGGTAGATTTAACGATTCAGCCAGCTTTAATAACTGTGGATCCGCTTTAGAAATTATCGCGCCACCACCGACATACAGCACCGGCTTTTTCGCTTCAAGCAGCGCTTTTAGAGCTTTTTTAATTTGCCCTTTATGACCGCTCATAGTTGGATTGTAAGAGCGCAAATTAACGCTTTCTGGATATTGATAAGGAAGTTTAATCAGTGGGTTCATGACATCTTTAGGTAAATCCACCACAACAGGACCAGGGCGACCTGTAGACGCGATATAGAAGGCGCGCTTGATGGTTTCAGGGATATCTTCCGCCTTTTTCACTAGGAAGCTGTGCTTAACGACAGGACGAGAAACACCAACCATGTCACACTCTTGAAAGGCATCATTACCAATAAGGTTATTCGGAACGTTGCCCGACAGTACCACCATTGGAATAGAGTCCATATACGCTGTGGCTATGCCGGTGATGGTGTTCGTTGCACCAGGACCTGAACAGACAAGCACGACACCTGGCTTGCCAGTTGCGCGGGCAAAACCATCCGCCATATGCGTTGCAGCTTGCTCATGGCGAACAAGAACATGCTCAATATCATCCGTTTTCGCATGCAACGCATCATAAATATCCAATACTGAGCCACCAGGGTAGCCAAATATTTGTTTTACTCCTTCATCTATCAGAGATTGTACGATCATCTCTGATCCAGATAGCATTTCCATATTGTCACTCCTTTTCCAGCACGCAAAGTTTACGGTAATAACTTGCGGCTGATCTTCCATCATTTAGGGCTTATTTTTAGCCTAATTCGAAATATAAGCACTTTCCTAATGTTCGCTCATCGAAAACAACAAACAGACATCAATTACAACTTTACCGCTTTCTTAGCCTCTTATCGACCCGTTTTTTAACGCCTTAATAACACGATTCTTCACCTAAGCTCGCTTACAGTCAACAATACCAATAAAGTTAATTTAGGTGATTTAATGCTCTACTTAGCCAGCAAATAAAAGTATAAAAGACCAAAAATAAAATGTGTACCCTTGTATAAATTCAACTAATTAGCCAGATAACAAGACCATCATCCTAAATTTAAGACAAAAAAAATCCCTCACAAACATTGAGGGATTTTTAAACACTTTAAAAATTATCTATCAATAAAACTATTTCTTTTTTGTCTTATCAACATACATTTCTTCAATTTCATCTTGATATCGGTCGCTAATCACTTTACGGCGCAGTTTTTGCGTTGGTGTTAGCTCACCTTTATCCATAGAGAAGGCTTTTGGTAGCAGCTTGAACTTCTTCACTTGCTCAAACTTGGCTAACTCATCTTGCAGGCCATGAATACGCTTTTCAAACATCTCAACCACTTCATTGTTCTTAATCAACTCTAAGCGATCATGGTATTTAATGTTCAATTCTTTCGCGTACAACTCTAAGGTATCAAAACAAGGTACGATCAAGGCTGAAACAAATTTACGCGTGTCAGCAATAACCGCGATTTGTTCAATGTAGTGATCTTTACCTATCGCGCCTTCAATCACTTGAGGTGCAATGTATTTACCATTTGATGTCTTCATTAGCTCTTTGATACGGTCTGTAATAAACAGGTTACCGTTATCATCAAAATGACCAGCATCACCTGTTTTCAAAAAGCCTTGCTCATCAAAAGTTTTTTCTGTCTCTTCTGGCATTTTATAGTAGCCGCGCATCACCATAGGACCACGAACTAAGATTTCATTGTTCTCGCCAATTTTCACTTCAGCGCCCGGCATCGACATACCAATCGAGTCTGGGTTAAAGCATTTATCATCCCAGCAAGAAACGGTTGCCGTTGTTTCTGTCATGCCGTAGCCCAACTTCACGTTGATGCCAATCGCATGAAAGAAACGCCCAATGGTGTGATCGAGCTTAGCGCCACCACATGGCATGAAGTTAATGTTGCCACCAAGCAAAGCACGCAGTTTTGATAGGACTAACTTATCCGCCAGTGCGTAGCTCTTTGTTAATAGCAGTGAAGGTGTACGTCCTTCCTGGTGACAGACGGACATTTTTGCCCCCATGTTCACCGCCCATGTAAATAGCACCTTACGAATCGCTGATGCTTTCGATACTTTTTCATGGATAGCAGAGAAAATCTTCTCATAGAAACGCGGAACGGCACACATCACCGTTGGACGCACATCAGCTAACGCATCACGTACTTTCATCGTATCTTGTAGATAACAGTTGGTCGCACCACGATAAAGCACATAGAAAGTCCACGCACGCTCAAAGACATGAGAAAGTGGTAGGAAACATAAAGAGACATCTTCAGAGGTTAAGCTTAAACGCTCATCGTGACCTTTCACCTGAGAGCCGATGTTTTCATAATCAAGCATCACGCCTTTTGGCTGGCCTGTGGTACCTGATGTGTAAATCAGCGTCACAAGGTCAGTCATGTTGGCATCAGCAAGACGCACATCTAACTCTGCCTGATGTTGCTCGTTGTTTTGTTCCATGAATTCAGACCATGAAACAGCGTGAGGGTACTCTTTAAGATCAACCTTAGCATCCATGGCAACGATAAGCTCAAGTTGCTCACAGTCATCAAATAGAGAGACGGCTGCGTCAAATTGTGCCTGCTCACCAACGAACAAGATTTTGACATCAGCGTTTTGGATAATATAAGAGGATTGAGCCGCGGTATTCGTTGGGTAAATTGGTACCGTCACTATGCGTGCTTGCAGCGAACCAAAATCAGCAATGGTCCATTGCGGCATATTATTGGAGAAAATCCCAATTTTGTCTTGAGGCTTTAATCCTCGGGCTAATAGCGCCAAAGACAAAGTATCCATCTGTTGACCAAACTGCTTCCAGCTGATCCCTTCCCATAATTGGTTAACTTTATGCTTAAGTGCAACGCGATCACCCATTTGGGCAACATGCTCGCGGATGTTTTTGACGATATGATAATCTAAATTGGCCATGCTCTTTACCTTAGGCTTACACATGTAAGCTATTTGAGCGAACAAGTGTACCTTTGAAGAAAAAAAAGGCAACTGACTCGTATCAAAGTTATTACTGATAATGTGCTTTTTACTTCTGATCAGACCAGATGAGCCCGATATAAAAAAACCTTAAGCCAAACAATTAACTTAAGGTTTTCATTAATTTAAACTATGGTTAGCAATTACTTCAATGCGACAACTTCACCACAGATAATCATCAATTGATCTCGTAACCAAATGTGACCTTTGTCTTTTTCACTGGATTCGTGCCAGCTTAAATAACCACTAATACTGCGATTTTCAAACGGGAAATCTAATACTTGAAGCTGTTCTTTATTCGCTGCATTCTCAACCATCCAACGTGGAGCAATAGTAACAAGCTCAGATTGACCAACGACATAAAGTACATTGCTTAAGCTTGTACCTTCGTAGAAAGGTTGACAGTCCAGATCACGGTAAGCTTGCTCAGAGAAACTGCGCTGACCATGAATCTTTGATAACTTAGCATGCTTCTCCATCAGTAGTTCACCGATGGTCACTGAGTTCTCAATACGTGGGTGTGCTTTCGAAGTCACAACCACTAACTCATCTTTGAAGATTTCAGTGCTTGAAAAACCTTGCTCATCAAAACGAGCATAGTCGATAACAAAGTCAATTTCCTGGTAACGCATGCGCTCTGATAATTTGCGATCAAATTCCGCGTCCATGTGCAGTTGGATATCAGGTGCTTGCTCATGGATGCTTTTCATAATACGTGGCGCAAAACGCATATCACATGGGCTGCAAATACCCAGCTTAAATAGACGGCTTGATGATTCAGGCGAGAACACTGAACTTGGTAGCTCATTACGAATTAATTGCAGTGACTGACGGATAGGACCAAACAGTTGACGAGCACGCTGAGTCGGTTGAATACCACGACCTTGGCGCATAAATAGCTCATCATTAAACATGATTTTTAAACGTGCAACGGCATTACTTACTGCTGGCTGAGACATACCTAAATTATGCGCAGCACGAGTGATGTTTTGCTCTTGCATTACTGCATCAAATACAGTTAACAAATTTAAGTCAACACCACGTAAAGTACTTTCCATACGGTAGCTAGCAATAGCACTCATCGCATCTTTTTTGTCTAACATTGGTACGCCTTTCTCAGTTATAAATGGTACACGTTCAAAATGAATTGGTTCAAAAAACCATCAATTAGAAAAATTCACTTATTCCGACACTATCGGACGAGCACCACTATCAACTAATCATTTAAGGCGTACCAATAAGATTGACAAATAATCATGACGTTTTAGCCAAAATACATTATTATCAATACCAATCAATGATTTATGTTTTTTATAAAAAAGACTAAATTAGATTTCTTGTCCTTTTTTTTGCTATACATTACCTAAATCTATGGGTAGGACTTTAAGTAACACTATTCATAACAAGCAAGAATGAATAGAATTAACAATAAAAACAACTTGAATAAAATCAGCTTACCGATGCATAACTAGGGAAATCTACGCGATCCCATAAATGACTAAATAGATCCGTTTGAGTCTGCCATTCACCCGCAACAATCCAATCAGCCAGTGCATGCGCTACGTCTGGATACCTGACCTTTTCAGCATCGTCACTGTCTAACCAGTCACGCACTTTAGACGGGTCTAAAAACGCCATACCCTGCGCCAAACCAAGCTCCTCAAGTGTTGCCACATTACTTTGCTGTTCGAACTGACCATCCAATGGTTTCAGTAGCAGCTTTTTACCTAGGGCAAGTGCCTCTGAAGGAAGTTCAAAACCACCATTGGCGATCACGCCTTGGCACTCTCTTAGATCCTGCTGAAAACCTTCAAGACCAAGCGGCTTAAGGTGAATATGATTTAGATTTACAGGCTCAATAACATCGGGATGATAACAGACGAAATTATAACCAGAGAAGCGCATCAAGAGGTCTGTGACGTTATCTAAACTCTCAAATGGCAGATAAACCAACACTAACGATGACGGTTCAATAGACTGGCTGTATGAGTGAATGATTGGCGGCAAAATCGATTGACTAAAGTGATACCAATGCAATGCCACATAGTAATCAGCAGGAGCAAAATTCTTAATCAGTTGATGATCTAGCCAGTTCATCTCTTTTTTTGGTACGTCATGTCGGAAGGCATTTTGATGGCTAATACTAATACAAGGCACTTTTTGTTGCTTAGCAGCCCAAGCAGAGATAGGTTCAAAATCATTCAACACTAAGTCATATTGGCTTAGGTCTAATTGCTTTATCTCTTTCATCAACTGTAATGGGTTATTGTTCAAAGCACTTTTGACATAGTTAACTTGACCATTTTCACTAATAAAAGTCAGCCCTTTACGCACCGTAAAATCACCAAACTCTTCCATCGCAAAAAATCGTGATTTCTCGCGACCAGAGAAAAGAAAATCCACCTCAACATCTCGCTTGGATAGTGCATGACACATCGCTCTAGCGCGTGAGATATGACCGTTACCCGTTCCTTGGACGCCGTATAATATCTTCATCTTAAATTCCTTTAATCTAACCAATCATCATTAGAGCAAATGAAGCGCTTGCCACGCCTAATACTGCACCAAGTAGTACATCACTGAGAAAGTGAACACCAAGTTGTATCCTAGATAAACCTATACAGATTGCCCATACTAGGCTCACAGCGAAAATCGCAGGGTAATAGGTCGCAATTAATGTTGCCATTACAAAGGCAGCCGCAGTGTGTCCTGACGGTAAGCTATACTGATCAGAAGGGGTAATATAAGAGGTAAATAGACCAGAAAACTCAGGGGGACGACGGCGCTTAATGCCATTTTTCATTATCCAATAAATGGGTAATTCAATCGCAAAAGCTGCTAAACCAACAATTAAAAACTGCTGACCAACTTCACCATCAAAGAAAAAGACACATAAAGCAAAAATTGCGTATAAGTGCCCGTCTCCTGTATGAGATACCGCCTTGCTCAACTGAGCTATTTGACGGCTGAAACGGTGCTGTAAACAAAAAAGGGAGAAGGCTACATCCCAACGTACAATTGGTTCAATAGTGCGCATATTGCACTCCTTGTCATCGCTATCTTTAATGTATAACCACAAACCGGATGGTATTAGATTAAATTAGAGTGATAACATGACAAGTGAGTGACAATTCAAAGTCATTGCAGTGACATTAATCGGATATTTTTTCATGCTTGTGTACTAGATCAAAATCAGCCAAAACCGCATAGGCTGCAGGGATCATAAATAGCACCAGTAAGGTCGAAGCAAAAATACCAAACACGATAGAAATGACCAAAGGTTGGATAACTAAAGCCTGCAAACTGGTCTCCATCAACAGAGGCAACAGGCCAACGGCAGTGGTCAACGAGGTTAAAAATACCGCCCTAAATCGCTCTCGACTCGCCTTAACCACAGACTGATGCACGCTATCGCCTTGATCGACATGATGACGGATATATTGCACCAACAAAATAGAGTCATTCACCACGATTCCCGCTAGCGAAACAAAGCCCATCAAACTCGGCATACTCAGTGAGTAACCCAGTAACCAATGACCAAACACCACACCAATAAACGCCAGAGGAATGGCTAACATCACCACCACAGGCTCAAGGTAACTGCGGAACTGATAACTTAGAATGGCAAACACCCCAAATAGCCCTAGTAAGAAGCCCTTACCCATTGATGAACCTGTCTTAGCTGCATCTTTGGCTTCCCCTTCAAAATCAAAGCGTAAGCCTGGGTATTTCTTCATTAGCCTTGGTGCTTCATCACGCTGAAACTGACTAACCACCGCCGATGAGCTGACAATGTTATTATCAACATCACCAAAAATAGTGATGGTGCGTAGACCATTAATCCGCTGAATTCGCACATAGTTACGCTGAAAATCCAGACTGGCAACACTGGCTAACGGGACTTGGTTGCCATTGGTGAGCATAATCGGAAAGTTGGCTAATTGCTGTAAGTCACCCGCTTGCTGTTTATTTAAGCGTACATCAATCGAGATATTTTCCACCCCGAGTTGGATTTCATCCGCTGTTTGACCATAAAATGCGGCGCGTAACTGGCTGGCAATCATCTGACCATTAACGCCAAATGTCTCCGCACCGGGTAGCAATTTGACCAATATCTCCTCTTTGCCCATACGCATGTCATCAAGTACACCGTGTACGCCATCGAGTTGATTAAGATAACGCTGGATATCAATCGAGACCGCTTTTAATTGGTCTAAATCATTATGCTGAGCACGCACTTCAATCGCTCGCCCTCCAGGTCCCATGGCGGGTTGCTTAAAGACTAAAGAGATAGGATCGGCTAGCTCCCCCACCTCCTCTCGCCAAGCAATAACAAAATCTCCCAATAAGGTATTACGGATCTCAGCACCCAGTAGATCTAAGCGTACCGTGGCTAAGTGAGGTCCCGATTCATTGGCATCAAAGTTGGTATTAAACTGCACCGTGACATGCTTAATCAGATCTTCGCCCTCTTCTGCTTGCTGACTAAAGCGACGATTCAATGTCTCTGCAGAAGCCACAATATGCTTAATTACTTCTTCCGTTTGAGACAGTGATGAGCCCGGCGGCAAAATAACCCGAGCTTCAATAATATCGCCATCTAAATCAGGAAAGGGTTGGAACTTAACCACACCACCAACAATGAGTGCAATCGAAATGAGTAGCAGCCCTAACACCCCACCTAAAAAGGCATAACGAAAAGCAACCACGCGCTCAACAGCCGTGATTAATGTAGTATTACGAAAGTGCTCAAACTTCTCTAACAACAGCACCTTAAAGCGCCAAGGTTGACGCCCCTTTTTACGGTTATTCTGCTCTTTTTTTAATGAGTGCGCTAAGTGGTTTGGCAAAATGAGAAAGGCTTCAATCAGACTTAAGCAAAGAACTAATATCAGCACTTGCGGCACTGATTTGAGCACCGCTCCCATTTGTCCATCGAGAAACAACAAGCTACCAAAGATGCACACTGTGGTTAAAAACGAAGAGAGTACGCCTGGGAAAACCTTCTTCACTCCGTTATAAACCGCATCATCAACCGACTGACCCCGCTCCAAATGAGCCGCGATGGATTCGGCGATCACAATGGCGTCATCCATCATGATCCCTATCGCCATTAATAAACCGACAAGCGACATTATATTGATCGACACACCAAGGTTCGCCATAAGAAATAGACCACCAAGAAAGGCTACCGGAAGACCTGCTGCCACCCAAAATGAGTAGCGCAAGGTAAAGAACAGCCACATGGTAGCAAAGACCAAAACAATACCTTGCCAGCCATTACGAACCATCATGGTCAATCGATCCCAAAGCAGTGACGAGAGATCATTGGTCATCGACAGTGTTACGCCATGAGGGGCAATCAGTCTCTGATCTTCAACAAACAGATTCACCTGCTCTTTAACTCTCAGCGCATCATCGGCTTTACTTTTACTGATATTAAGCACCGCTGAAGGTAACCCATCAAAGAAATACTTTTGCTCATCAAGCTCAAAACGATCGGTAATGGTCGCCACATCACGCAAGCGGATCAGCGAACCATTCTCACCTGAACTAATAACTAAGCTTTCGAGCTCTTGTGGTGTCACTCGCCTTTCATCAAAACGAATCAAAAAGTTTTTATCTGGCGTCTCAATATTACCGCTTGGCAACTTAATATTTTGTCGACCAATTTGATCGGCAATATCAGCCACGCTTAATCCCAATTGGCGAATGATGTCGCTGTTGATCTCCACCCGGTATTGGTGATCCGAAAAACCACTGATCTCCACCAGTGAGACACCATAATCGAGTTTCAGTGTACGTTTCAGATCCTCGGCATAAGCCTTTAATTCTGGCCATGTGGTTTGTGCGGTAATAGCGATATCCACCACCGGCTCATTCCAATCCAACTCTTGCACAATCGGAGACTCAATTTCGTTGGGAAAATCATTAATTGAGTTAATTTGCGTTTGTACATCCACCAGCATGCGACCAATATCAGCTTGTTCTGTTAGCTTAATGGTTAACCGCGCAGAGCCTTCCACCGCTTCACATTTGGTTTCTTCTATGTTGCCAAGCCCATCAATGGCATCTTCCATCCGCACACAAAGGCTCTCTTCTACTTCTTGTGGCGCAGCGCCTGGGTAAACAATGCTGGCCATAATATACGGGGGACTAAACTCTGGAAATGTTTCACGCTTTAAGGTCGATAGTGCTGAGAAACCAAGCAGAAGAATCGCCAACATCAACAGGTTAGCGGCCGTTGGATGACGAGAGAAAAAGCGGATCATAGTGCCGCTCCTTGTTGGCTATTTTCACCGTCAACTGGCACTGGCGTTACGGCGCTCGAATCGAGGGTTCTTAATAACATACCTTCAATCGCAGGCAGCAAATCATTGATCACGAGCTGCTCGCCATACTCAATACCCCCCTCAATCACCACTTGATTATCACGGCGATACAATATGGTCACAGGACGAATTTCCAGCTCATTATTCGAGTTCATTATATAAATGCGCTTACCATGCAAAGCTCGCTCCGGAACAGCCCAACTTGGGTTCGCTTGTCCTTCTAATTGCGCTTTAACAAACATACCATTAACTAACGCTGGCACACCCGCAGGCGATAACTGACCGTAATCTTGTTCAATTTCTAGAATAACGCCGACCGTCGCTTGGTTCATATCAACACTTTCACTAAAGCGTGCCACTTTAGCTGGCCATTTAGCGGTTAACTGGCCACTGGTTAGTTCAATACTGGCAGTGATTTCATCTCGATTTGGCTGCGCTACCCCTGTGCTATCGAGGGCAAAATCACTCAGGCTTTGGGTTAAAGTCTGAATATCATGAATAGAGAATTGCGCTTCCACCTCCATCGTGGCTATGCCCTGCGCGGTCAACATGGTCTGCTGTAAATTAACCACTTGATTGGTTTCGATATCAACACTGGCAATACGCACTGTCTGCGGCAAGGTAATCGTGGTTTTATCCAGTGCTCGCTGCGCTTCTTTGACCTTAGATTTACTCACCGCAATCACGGCATTAGCGACTTTCTTTTCATCGGGAAAGAGCGCCAATTGGTTTTCAATATCAAGCACTAACTTCTTTTGTGAAAGGTAAGCTTGCTGCTGTTGGTCAAGATCTGATTGTGAGGTTAATCCTTTCTTACGTAGATTCTGCTTACGCTCTACTTCGGTATTGCTAATCACCAAACGATTTTTCTCAATCACTAATGTTTGGCGTTGATTATCTTCTTCTTGCAGGAGCTTTTTTAACTGAGTATGGCTAGAGGCTAAATCCGCTTCAGCCTGAGTGAGCTTCAATTGGTAATCAAGAGGATCAATTTTAAGGATCACAGTATCGGCAGGAAGAATTTGTCCTTTTTCTAAATCAGGATGACGGTAAATAACCTTACCACTCACTTCAGCAATCGCCTTCCACTCAAATTTAGGCACCACTTTACCAAAACCAACCACCAGCGGAGCAATGGCTTGCAATTCCAATGGCTCGATTTCAACTAGACGCGCTCTATCGGCCGCAGGCTTAACGGGTAAATCCGATTTAAGTAGTATAGAAATGACGAGTACAACCCCCCCTACCGCCAACATAGGAAAAAAAAGAAGTTTGCGGCTTAAAGTCATGAGCGAATCCCTACCTATCTCTATGAAAATGTCGTTTTGAAAAATGAAATGCGTTGATAAAGTATCACTAATCATAATAAACCATTCAAACACTTATCGTATCGTCAATAGTAGAAATCCTTACAATTTACCGATTAAAAACAAGACAATAGTAAACGCTAATTATAGTTAACCATGCAGCATCTAAGTTAATACATTTACTTCACAACCAGATTAAAACTCCAGTTAAATTAAATAATGCAGATTAATATAAATAAAACCGCTTACAGATAAGGCAAATATTGATTTTTCCAGTTTGACGCACTAGTTAAATTGGGGTAAATATGGATTAACAAATTTTAAGGACTCTATGCTAATGATGTTTTTTTCGTCTTCTCTAAAACTCCTCCTGCTGATCGTGACTTTTACACGCGGGTAGGTTGTGGACGGAAAACACCACATACAGTCTAAAACCCGCATCCATTGCGGGTTTTTTTATAACTATTTTTTAGCACCAATTAAATGCAGCAACGTTCAACAATATGGATATACAAGCTGACTCAGTTTGATATAGCGATTACTAAAATAGAAAGTAGCGATTCATCGGCCAAAGGGATTACATATGAACAACGATCAAGTCATTATCTTCGACACGACACTACGTGATGGTGAACAGGCGTTATCCGCAAGCTTAACCGTAAAAGAGAAACTACAAATTGCGTATGCGCTAGAAAGGCTCGGCGTTGATGTCATCGAAGCGGGCTTTCCGGTTTCGTCTCCTGGTGATTTTGAATCGGTAAGAACCATTGCTCAGAATGTGAAAAATAGTCGTATCTGTGGTCTATCAAGAGCAGTGGCTAAAGATATCGACGCAGCAGCAGAAGCACTAAAAGTAGCGGAAGCATTTCGTATTCATACCTTCATTTCAACGTCGACTGTTCACGTGCAAGACAAACTACGCCGCAGTTACGATGATGTGGTCGAGATGGGCGTTAAAGCGGTAAAACATGCACGTAACTATACTGATGACGTTGAGTTTTCTTGTGAAGACGCGGGGCGTACCCCTATCGATGATCTATGCCGTATGGTCGAAGCTGCAATCCATGCAGGGGCAAGCACCATCAATATCCCAGATACTGTTGGCTACACCGTACCAAACGAATTTGGTGGCATTATTCAAACGCTATTTAACCGCGTACCCAATATTGATAAAGCGATTATTTCCGTTCACTGTCATGATGATCTAGGTATGTCTGTGGCCAACTCTATCGCTGCAGTACAAGCCGGAGCCCGTCAAGTTGAAGGGACGATTAATGGCATTGGTGAGCGTGCAGGTAACTGTTCACTGGAAGAGATTGCCATGATCCTACAGACCCGCTCTGAATTACTTGGGGTTCATACTGGTCTAAAACACGATGAAATTCATCGCACCAGTAAGCTTGTTAGTCAATTGTGCAACATGCCAATCCAGAGCAATAAAGCCATTGTCGGTGCGAACGCTTTCAGCCACTCTTCAGGTATTCACCAAGATGGCATGATCAAAAATAAAAACACCTACGAGATCATGACGCCAGAATCTATTGGTCTTAAAAATCAAGCCCTAAACCTAACCAGTCGTTCGGGTCGCGCTGCAGTGAAAAGTCATATGGATTCCATGGGCTATAAAGATGAAGAGTACAACCTAGACACGCTTTATGCCGACTTTGTTAAATTGGCGGATCGTAAAGGTCAGGTCTTTGATTACGATTTAGAAGCACTTGTGCACTTTGCCAACCTACGTGATGAAGATGACTTCTATAAGCTAAATTACCTAAGCGTTCAATCTGGCAGCGTGATGGCAACCACCAGCATCAAATTACTGTGTGGTGATGATGAACGTTGTGAAGCGGCCGTGGGTAATGGTCCTGTCGATGCGCTTTATCAGTGTATCTATAAGATCACCGGCTATGACATCGTGCTTGATAAGTTTGATTTAACGGCCAAAGGCGAAGGTGAAGACGGTCTAGGTCAAGCCAATATCATTGCTAACTACAAAGGTCGTAAATACCACGGTACAGGTCTAGCAACCGATATTATTGAAGCGTCTGGTCAAGCTTTACTGCACGTTATTAATAGCATTCATCGCGCTGATCAAATTGCTGAAATTAAGCAGAATAAAATTGCCGCGGTGTAACAGTCTCTCTCATTATGGACGCAGCAAGTAAAGCTGCGACAACCAGATTAGTAAAAAATATTAAAGGATTAACATGACGAACAAAACATACAAGATTGCAATCTTACCTGGTGATGGTATTGGCCCAGAAGTGATGCAGCAAGCGCATAAAGTTCTTGATGCGATTGAAACTAAGCACGCGATTCAATTTTCTCGTGAAGAGCATGATGTTGGTGGTATCGCGATTGATAACCACGGCTGCCCACTACCAGACAGCACAGTAAAAGGCTGTGAGCAATCGGATGCGGTTCTATTTGGTTCCGTTGGTGGTCCTAAGTGGGAACACTTGCCACCAAACGATCAACCAGAGCGTGGCGCACTACTGCCGCTACGTAAGCATTTCCAACTGTTTTGTAACCTACGTCCTGCGCAAATCCACGCTGGTCTAGAGAACTTCTCACCACTACGTGCTGATATTTCTGAGCGTGGCTTTGATATCGTTGTCGTACGTGAGCTGACTGGTGGTATTTACTTCGGTCAGCCAAAAGGACGTGAAGGTGAAGGTCCAACAGAAAAAGCGTTTGATACGGAAGTTTACCATCGCTATGAGATTGAACGCATTGCAAAAATCGCCTTTGAATCTGCTCGCCTACGTAATAAAAACGTCTACTCAATTGATAAAGCGAACGTACTGCAAAGCTCTATCCTATGGCGTGAAGTGGTTGAGGAAGTAGCAAAAGATTACCCTGATATAACGCTTAACCACATGTACATTGATAACGCGACAATGCAGCTAATCAAAGATCCATCTCAGTTTGATGTCATGCTTTGTTCTAACATTTTTGGTGACATTATCTCTGATGAGTGCGCGATGATCACCGGCTCTATGGGTATGTTGCCATCGGCGAGTTTAAATGAGAGCAAGTTTGGTTTATACGAACCAGCAGGCGGCAGCGCTCCAGATATTGCTGGCAAAGATATAGCGAACCCTGTGGCACAGATCCTATCTGCAGCATTGATGTTACGTTACAGCTTAAACGAAGAAGCGGCTGCACAAGATATTGAAAATGCAGTATCAAAAGCACTGTCTGCCGGTGAACTGACTGCCGATCTAGCCGGCAATAATCCAGCACTAACCACCTCGCAAATGGGTGACAAAATCGCTGAGTACATTTTAAACCAATAATGCGACGGCTAAGTGGTGGCACTCATATCCAATGATCACACTTAGCCTGTCACACGCACTACCCCGCCTTGAGTTACCTAGCTCAGGGCGAAAACAGATATCCCAAGGAAGCCAGAATGTCTAAAACGTTATATGAAAAAGTGTACGACGCCCACGTTGCCGTCGCTGCTGAAGGTGAAAACCCAATTCTTTATATTGACCGCCACCTTGTCCACGAAGTGACCTCACCACAAGCGTTTGATGGTCTGCGTGAAAAAGGTCGCTCGGTGCGTCAAGTAAGCAAAACATTCGCTACGATGGATCACAACGTTTCAACCCAAACCAAAGACATCAATGCTTCTGGTGAGATGGCGCGTATTCAGATGGAGACGCTGTCTAAAAACTGTGAAGAATTTGGTGTTACTCTGTACGATCTAAACCATAAATATCAAGGTATTGTCCACGTAATGGGACCAGAGCTTGGTATCACTCTACCAGGTATGACGATTGTTTGTGGCGACTCGCACACCGCAACACATGGCGCTTTTGGTTCGCTCGCATTTGGGATTGGTACTTCAGAAGTTGAGCATGTACTTGCAACGCAAACGCTAAAGCAAGCGAAAGCCAAAACCATGAAGATTGAAGTGAAAGGTAAAGTGGCAGCAGGCATTACCGCAAAAGATATCGTACTCGCGATTATCGGCAAAACCACCGCTGCTGGCGGCACTGGCTACGTGGTTGAGTTTTGTGGAGAAGCGATTACTGACCTATCAATGGAAGGTCGTATGACCGTGTGTAACATGGCGATTGAGTTAGGCGCTAAAGCGGGTCTAATCGCACCGGATGACACTACGTTTGATTACATTAAAGATCGTAAATTCTCACCACAAGGCGCTGATTTTGATGCTGCCGTTGCTTACTGGAAAACGCTAAAAACCGATGATGATGCTCAATTTGATGCTGTTGTAACGTTAAACGCTAGCGAGATCCAGCCACAAGTGACATGGGGTACAAACCCAGGCCAAGTTATTGCGGTTAATGCTGAGATCCCAGCACCAAGTAGTTTTACTGACCCTGTAGAGAAAACATCGGCAGAAAAAGCCTTGGCTTACATGGGGCTAGAAGCGGGCAAGAAACTATCGGATTACAACGTCGATAAAGTCTTTGTCGGTTCTTGTACTAACTCTCGCATCGAAGATATGCGCGCTGCCGCTGCCGTTGCGAAAGGTCGTCAAGTGGCTAAGCATGTTCAAGCGCTTATCGTACCTGGCTCGGAGCAAGTAAAAGCACAAGCTGAAGCGGAAGGTCTAGATATTATCTTTAAGGAAGCCGGTTTTGAGTGGCGTTTACCAGGTTGTTCTATGTGCCTAGCAATGAACAATGACCGTTTAGGGCCACAAGAGCGCTGTGCTTCAACCTCGAACCGCAACTTTGAAGGTCGCCAAGGTCGTGATGGTCGCACCCACTTGGTGAGCCCTGCCATGGCAGCAGCGGCGGCAATTGCTGGTCACTTTGTTGATATTAGAACGATTACAGAACAAGCGTAAAAGGAATACATCATGTCAGGTTTTCAACAACATACAGGCTTAGTCGTTCCTTTAGATACGGCAAATATTGATACCGATGCCATCATCCCGAAGCAGTTTTTACAAAAAGTAAATCGCATTGGTTTTGGTCAGCACCTTTTTCACGACTGGCGTTTTCTTGATGATGCTGGTAAGCAACCGAACCCAGAATTTGTGATGAATGCACCACGCTACCAAGGCGCGAGCATTCTATTAGCCCGCGAAAACTTTGGTTGTGGTTCATCTCGTGAGCATGCTCCTTGGGCGCTCGCTGACTATGGTATTCAGGTGATGATTGCGCCAAGTTTTGCCGATATTTTCTATGGCAACTCCATCAATAACCAGATGGTTCCAGTACGCTTAACTGAAGCTGAAGTGGATGAAATCTTCCAATTTGTCGCAGCGAATGAAGGTGCACAAATCACGGTGGATTTAGAAGCGATGCTGGTGAGTGCAAACGGTAAGCAATACTCGTTTGAAATTGATAGCTTCCGTCGTCACTGCTTGCTAAATGGCTTAGATAACATAGGTCTAACGCTGCAGCATGCCGATAAGATTTCAGCATATGAAGCGCAGATCCCAAGCTTTCTACGCTAAGCGTTAGTTAGTTAGTTAGTTAGTTAGTTAGTTAGTTAGCCCCAACTCACACACTCAAAAGGCAGAGAACAAAGCGTTTTCTGCCTTTTTTATTTTATTTGCCACCATAAGTAATTTTTTTTGCTGCTTTCAGGTCTACTCTTTTAATCATTACTCTCCTTAAGTTACTTAAATGGAGAGATAAAAAAGAATTTGCCCCACCTATCGGGAAAAATGTGTTCAACGTAACGAACATAAATAGGCATGGATGCCTATTTCTAAGCGAACAGGGATGTCTTGAGCGGTTCGTGGAGTTGAATCCATTTTGTACATATCACTGAATGTAAGCGGCATTAATAAAATGAGTCACAGCTAGGGAGCTAGAAATGAAATATATCATCAGTATCGTAATGGCCATGGTTTCACTCTCAAGTTGGGCAAGCCCGAAAGCGGAGTTATGGCCTTTCTGGCAAGTAAGCAATGAAGCCAATAGCAGCACTATCTCCCACCAAGCGTGGCAAACTATTTTAGATAACAACCTACAACAGCAAGGTCAACAGACACTGTTTGATTACGCAGGTATTAACTCTAAAGACAAACAGAGCCTTAGCAACTACCTAAATCAACTGCAACGCCTTGACCCACGCCAATACAACAAAGCGGAACAATACGCCTATTGGGTCAACCTCTATAACGCACTGACCGTGAAACTGATCATCGACAACTACCCAATAAGCTCAATCACCAAACTCGGTGGACTATTTAGCTTTGGACCTTGGGGAGAGGAAATAACGACTGTAGCAGGCAAGTCACTGAGCCTGAATGATATTGAGCACCGTATCTTGCGCCCTATTTGGCAAGACGCTCGTACTCACTATGCTGTCAATTGCGCCAGCTTAGGTTGCCCAAATTTACAAACCTATGCCTTTACCGCCAGCAATACTCAAGCGCTATTAGAGCAAGCTGCAACACAGTTTATTAATAGTGACAAAGGGGTGAAATTTAGCGGAAACAAACTGCAGCTTTCATCGATTTATGAATGGTTTATTGATGACTTTGGTTCTCAAGCCGATTTATTTAGCCACTTAAAAACCTATCGTGCTGACTTTAAAGTGCCGCCAGGAAAAATCTCTTACGAGTACGATTGGCAGCTTAATAATAAATAATGCCCCAGCCTAAACGAACAAGGTGATCTTGAGTTACCTACAAGATCACCTTTATATTGTTTAGACGATTAGAGACTGACTAAGCAAAACTATTTAAAATCTTTCGCTTTTTTAATGATGTCATACGCACTCTGGATCTCTTGTGCTTTCTCTTTTGCAACGTTGATCATCTCAGGTGGTAAACCTTTTGCCATCAACTTATCAGGGTGATGCTCATTCATCAGTTTACGGTAAGCGCGCTTAATCGTTTTGCTCTCTGCATCTTCTTCAATGCCTAGCACTTTATAAGCATCGGCCAACTGGTTTGCTGATGACGCTTGTTGCCAACTGCCCCCACCTTGCTGACCGCCGCCCTGCTGAAAACGAAACGCGGCTTCTTGTGCTTGCAAACGTTGCTCTAATTGCGCAGCCGAAAAGCCGAGACCTTGAGCAATAATATGTAAGACATCACGTTCGCTTGGGTGCAAATTACCATCGGCAAACGCTGCTGAAATTTGTAACTCCAAAAAGAACTGCAATAAGTCGAAGCGACCAGCCGCTGAAATTCGCACGCCTTCCAGTGTTTCTTTAAGAGGAAAGCCTGGCTCTTTACCTTCACGGAAAGCATTTTGCGCGGCACGACGCTGCTCCGGCGTTAAGTTCATGCGGTGCATAATGGTGGTGGCTAAATGAATTTCGTTTTGGGTAACTTGCCCTTTCGCTTTAGCAACATGCCCCATCACCGAAAACCCAGCTCTAAAAAAGGCTTGTTGACGCTCAACTTGATTGGGACCTTGCCCAAACCCCGAGGTTCTAAATCCACCACGAGCGAGGCGGCGGGCTTTATCAAACTGGTGACCAAGAAAGGCGCCAAAAATAGCACCTAAAACGTTACCAAACATAAAGCCAAAAAAGATGCCTAAAATCTTACCCAAAAAATACACTCCTCTTATCTTCCTTGCACTTGTAATGAAATTTTCATGAGTTAACGCGGTCTTATAGTGCCGTATCCATTTATTTCCTTTATTATAAGGAAAGAGATGTTTTTTATACTACTCTGATTTTAGAGTAATCCGTACGTTAGTGACACAGGATAGTTTAACTGCATGCAATGTTTTTCTCGCACATTTTTAGCCGCTTCAATAAGTGCTGCTATCTTCGTGCCTACTACTCAGGCAAATACTACGTTTGATGATAAGCAAAAAATGCCGATTATCGATCAATGCTTAGTCGATACCTCAACCTCAACGGATGAACCTATCGATGAAACTCAGCTTCCTGTGACCGTAGAAGCCGATGGTTTAGAAGCTATCAATGGCGAAAAGCTAATCTACTCAGGTAATGTTAATGTTACCCAAGGCAGCAAAAAAGTGACTGCCGACAGCGTGACCTACCATCAAGTTGACAACATTGCCGTCGCCGAAGGTAATGTTACTTTCAACGATGGTCAGATTGCCACTAAGTCAGATAAAGTCACTAACAACCTGGCAGCTGACGAGTTCTCTCTAGAGAATACCGAATATAAGTTCCTTTGTGAACAGGGGCGAGGCAATGCGGCTTATATCGCTAAGACTGGTAAAGCGATCTACGAACTGGAAGATGGCTCATTAACCTCTTGCCCTGAAGGCGATCGCTCATGGCGCATGATTGCTGGTCATATTGAAGTGGATCAAGATGAAGAGGTCGCGACCTTCCATCATGCCAAGCTTGAAGTCATGGATGTTCCTGTCTTCTATACGCCTTATCTCACGCTGCCTATCGGTGACAGTCGTAAAACGGGTCTCTTATTCCCAAGTATCTCTTATGGCTCGAGTGATGGTGTCGAATTTGAAATCCCTATTTACTGGAATATAGCACCTAATTATGACGCTGAGTTTAACGTTCATTACATGCAGCAGCGTGGTGTTAAGTTTGATGGTGATTTCCGCTATTTGACTGATGGATATGGTAAAGGTGAGGTAAAAACTGAATTTCTTGTCGACGATCAAAAATACACCGACCAAGCTTCTCGTTGGGGCTTCCAGTATGAGCACAGCGGCATTATTAACCAACACTGGAAGGTCTCTACCGATTTCTCAAGAGTAAGTGATGTTGACTATTTCCGTGATTTAGATTCCAACATCGGTAACCGTGAAGATGGTCAACTAATACAAGAAGGGAGTATTGCTTACCGTACTAATAACTGGGATATGTCTTTGTTAGTACGTGACTTCCAAGTATTACTGGAAGACGATGCACTGCCTTATCGCATCATGCCACAAATTGCCTTTAACTATTACACGCCGGTATGGAATAACAAAATCACCTTCGATGTAAAAAGTCAGTTAAGCCAATTTGAAACCGATGATGAGACTCAACCTTCAGCACTGCGCGTTCACGTTGAGCCTGGTATCACAATTCCTATCTCGTCCACTTGGGCGACATGGACTACGGAAGCGCGCTTACTGGCAACACACTACCAACAAGATTTTGATGGCATCATAGAGAATAGTGATGGTAGTGAGAGAAAGCTCGATGAAACCGTCACTCGTGTTTTACCCGAAATACGCACCTATGCGGGCGTCTACCTAGAGCGAGATACCACGATTTGGGGTGGCTACACACAGACTCTAGAACCTAAAATTCAGTATTTATATGTTCCTGAAACGGATCAATCCAATATTTATGAATACGATACAACCCTCTTACAAACCGATTATTATGGTCTGTTCCGTAGCCGTAAATACAGCAGTATCGATAAAGTTGCAGCAGCAAACCAAGTGACTTACGGCGCGACAACTCGCTTTTTTGATGAAGATAACAAAGAGCGTTTAAACATCTCATTTGGACAAATTTATTATATTGATAAAACCACCAAGCTGACAGGTAGTGACCAAAGCGAGCAAAGCAACTACTCATCATGGGCCGTTGAAGCTGACTTTAACTTTAATGACTACCTGTTTTACCATGGTGGCATACAGTACGATGTCGACCTTTCGTCAATGCAGTTAGCCAATAGCACACTTGAGTATCAATTCAAAAAAGGCTTTGTTCAGGCGAACTATCGCTACGTAACGAAGGAATACATCGAAGACACCATCAATTTTGACCTTGATAATGTGACCAATGACGGGATATCACAAGCTGGTATTGTCGCAGCGTATCAAATCAATAACAATTGGTCGGCAAGCGGTCAATATTACTATGATATGACTGAACAGACAGAGCTTGAATGGTTAGCAAATTTACGTTACCAATCGGATTGTTGGTATATTGGCTTTACTTACTCTAATCAAATTCGTGGTTGGAATGGTAACTTAGGTGCTTCAGGTTCACAGCCTGATTATGAAAGCAACTTAAGCGTCAACTTTGGTATCCAAGGCTTTTCAACCAATACCGCGGCAAACAGTGCTGTCCGAGACTTTGATAGCTCAGATAATGCGATTGAATACGGTCGCCCATTTTACTTAAATGATTAATTTATTGGCTCATACTGAAATGAGCCATCATCGAAAAATAGGACTTTTAATGAATTCGTGGAAACGCATCCTGCTAAGCATGACGGTTGCTTTTAGTGCCTCATACGTTACTGCTGCCCCTGTCTCTTTAGATAAAGTGTCAGTGATTGTGAATGATGGTGTCATTTTACAAAGTGATATTGATACTGCATTAAAAACTCTCAGTGCCAATGCAAGAAAAAATGGTCAAACGCTTCCTGATGATGACATTCTGCATGAACAAGTCTTAGAAAAACTGATCATTGATACGGTTCAGACCCAAGAAGCGGATCGTATCGGCGTTAAGATTGATGACGCTCGACTTAACCAAGCGATTGCTGAAATTGCTCGTGATAATGAACAAACACTCGAAGAGTTATCGGCATCTGTTGCACAAGAAGGGCTTACTTACTCGGCCTTTCGTGAGCAAGTGCGTAAAGAGATAGCAGCCAGTGAAGCACGTAATGCTATGGTTCGTCGTCGCGTCAATATTTTACCTGCTGAAGTTGATAACCTTGCCAATCTACTTGCACAAGAGACCAATGCGAGCGTGCAATATCAAATTAGCCATATCCAACTTCGTTTCCAAGAAGATGAAGATAAATCCATCCTTGAGCAGCAAGCTGAAGAGATTGTCGACCAGCTAAATAATGGCGCTGATTTTAGCACGATGGCTTACACCTACTCTAAAGGGCCAAAAGCACTAGAAGGTGGTGATTGGGGTTGGATGCAAAAAGAAGAGATGCCCACTATTTTTGCCGACCAAATCAATCTGCAAAATAAAGGGAGTATTATTGGTCCGTTTCGCAGCGGTGCTGGTTTCCACATTTTAAAAATTGAAGATGTAAAAGGACTAGAAACGGTTGCGGTGACTGAGGTTAATGCTCGTCATATCTTAATCAAACCAACGCTGATTTTAAGTGATATTGGTGTACAAAAGCAGCTTAATGAAATCATTCGTGAGATAAAAAGTGGTGAAGCGACTTTTGCTCAACTAGCCGAGCAATACAGCCAAGACCCAGGCTCAGCAGCACAAGAAGGTGAACTAGGTTATCAAACACCTGATCTGTATGTACCTGAGTTCAAATACCAAGTTGAAACTCTACCTATTGGTCAAATCAGTGAACCTTTTGAGACGGTACACGGCTGGCACATTGTAGAAGTACTGGATCGTCGTGAAGTTGACCGCACTGACTCTGCCATTAAGAACAAAGCTTACCGCATCCTGTTTAACCGTAAGTTTAATGAAGAAGCAAGCACTTGGTTACAAGAACTACGCGCCAGTGCCTTTGTTGAAATTATCGGAGAGCACGATGATAACTAAGATCCGACGCATTGTTGTTACGGCCGGTGAGCCTGCAGGTATTGGTCCGGACTTAGTCTTAGCGTTATCGCAAGAAGATTGGCCGCATCAGATTGTCGTATGTGCTGATAAAAGCATGTTAGACGCTCGTGCCAAGCAACTGGGGATTGACGTTGAATTAATGGATTACGACCCAACGTTAGCACCGCAAGCACAGCGAGCTGGTACGCTAATTGTTGATCACATCGCATTAAAAACACCGGTGAAAGCGGGTTGTTTAGATGCATCTAACGGTCACTATGTATTAAATACATTAGAAAGAGCCGCTTCAGGCTGTATGAATGATGAATTTGATGCTATTGTCACCGGTCCTGTACATAAGGCCATCATTAACCAAGCTCAGGACGCATCGAGTGACTACTCTGAATTTTTTAGTGGCCACACTGAGTTCTTTGCTGAGAAATCTAATACACCACTTGTGGTAATGATGTTGGCTACAGAAGGATTGCGTGTTGCGCTGGTTACAACACACATTCCTCTCGCTAAGATCCCTGAAGCAGTAACGAAAGAGCGGTTAGAAAAAATCATCCGTATCCTTCATCAGGACTTAGTTGAAAAGTTTGCGATAGAAAATCCATCTATCTATGTATGCGGACTTAATCCACATGCAGGAGAAGATGGCTGTTTAGGCGATGAGGAGATCAAAACGATCACCCCAACCTTAGATAGAATGAGACAGCAAGATGGTATGAACCTGATTGGCCCGTTGCCAGCAGATACCATCTTTAACGACAAGTATTTGCAAGAAGCAGATGCTGTTTTAGGAATGTATCACGACCAAGTATTGCCTGTATTGAAATATAAAGGCTTTGGTCGTTCCGTAAACATTACTCTTGGTCTACCCTTTATTCGTACATCGGTTGATCATGGTACTGCTTTAGATTTGGCTGGTACTGGTCAAGCGGATACAGGGAGCTTTAGAACAGCGCTCACGCACGCGATTGAATTAGTAGAGAAAAAAGCATGAGAAATGATGTCCACTTAGGACACAAAGCGCGTAAACGTTTTGGTCAAAACTTCCTTAACGACCCATTTATTATTGATGGTATCGTTTCTTCGATTAACCCACTACCAGGGCAAAACTTGGTAGAGATCGGTCCTGGCCTTGGCGCTATCACCGAGCCAGTTGGTCGTTTAACGGATAAATTTACGGTCATTGAACTTGACCGTGATTTAGCAGAGCGTCTACGTAACCACCCTGAATTGGCAGATAAACTGACGATTCATGAAGGCGATGCAATGCGCTTTGACTTTACTCAACTGGTAAAGCCAAACAACAAATTACGCATCTTTGGTAACTTACCATATAACATCTCTACCCCATTGATGTTCCACCTTTTTGAGTTCCATAAAGACATTCAAGATATGCACTTTATGCTACAAAAAGAAGTGGTTAACCGTCTAGCTGCAGGTCCAGGTACAAAGGCTTACGGTCGTCTAACGGTGATGGCTCAGTACTACTGTAAAGTGGTTCCTGTTCTAGAAGTGCCACCAACAGCGTTTGTTCCGCCACCTAAGGTAGACTCTGCAGTTGTACGTCTAATGCCATACGAAACTCTGCCATACCCAGCGAAAAGCTTAAAATGGTTAGATCGCGTCTGTCGTGAAGGCTTCAACCAACGCCGTAAAACAGTACGTAACTGTTACCGTGCGCTTATTGATGTTGAAGTACTAGAAGAGCTAGGTATCAACCCTGGTCTACGTCCAGAGAACTTAACTCTGGAGCAATTTGTCGATATGGCAAACTGGCTGGAAGCCAACCATAGCAGCTAGGTCAATAGTAGCTAGGTCAATAGTAGCTAGGTCAATAGTAGCTAGGTGAAATGAGTTCGCCTATATAAACTATACTAAGTGTTGTAGCACAAATAAGCTGCAGCACTTATATTGTTTACCTTAATAAGTTGAACTCTTTTATTTTCGCCTCAATTGGAGTTTTTCATGGAAGCCTTTACTCCCTGCATTAAGTGTCTTGTACATTCTAAGTACATTGCTGACCAATCAGAACCTGAACATAAACGTTATGTTTTTGCCTACATCGTTACGATAAAAAACCTTAGTAAACAAACCGTTCAACTGCAGAGTCGTCATTGGCTAATTACTGATGCTAATGGTAAGCAACTCTCTATTGAAGGTGATGGTGTTGTCGGTCAACAGCCAACCATTCAGCCTAATGACGAATATACTTACAGCAGCGGCACTGTGATTGAAACGCCTGTGGGTGTGATGCAAGGTCATTATGTGATGACTGATCAACAGAACCAGCCTTTTCTTGCTAAAGTCGATCCTTTCCGCTTAGCCATTCCCAATATATTAAATTAAGAGATTTCTGTGGCAACTTACATTGTTGGTGACATCCAAGGCTGTTTTGATGAATTACAGTTATTACTTGAGCAAGTTAACTTTAATCCTGAGCAAGATGTGCTTTGGCTTGCGGGTGACTTGGTTGCACGTGGTCCTAAATCACTAGAAACTCTACGCTTTGTGAAGTCCTTGGGATCGGCTGCGCAGGTTGTGCTTGGTAATCATGATTTGCATTTATTGGCAATTTCGCACGGTGTACACCCTATTAAGGCGAAAGATAAAACCGCGGATATTTTTTCTGCTCCTGATAAAGAAGCGTTGTTTCACTGGTTAAGGCAGCAACCTTTGCTTGCTGAACACGATGATTTTGTGATGAGTCATGCGGGTATTTCTCCACAATGGGATCTTGCCACTGCGCGTCTGGCTTCTCAGGAGATCGCGACGATCTTAGCGAGCGATCAATGGACTTGGCTTGTTGAGAATATGTACGCGAATACGCCTGATCGTTGGCAATCTGATTTAGAGGGTTTACCTCGCTATTGCTATATCATTAATGCTTTTACTCGTATGCGTTTTTGTCATTTGGATGCGCGTTTGGATATGGCGTGTAAGCTGCCCCCGAAAGAGATTGGCGATGAGGCGTTAGTGCCTTGGTTTGCGCTTGAGTCTCGTCTTCCGTTAAGTAAAAAGGTGCTCTTTGGTCACTGGGCTGCTTTGGAAGGTTATGAGGATGGTAATGTGATTGGTTTAGATACGGGTTGTGTCTGGGGTGGTGAGTTAACGATGCTTCGCTGGGAAGATCAAACTTACTTTAAGCAAGCACAAGTGATTTGATTTGATTTGATTTGATTTGATTAGTAATACGATCAAAATGAATTCACTTCCGCAAACCGCTCAAGACATCCCTGTTCGCTCAACAATGGGCATCCATGCCCATTAATGTTCGCTACAGCGAACACATTTTACCGAGTCAATGAACGAGGCTAATAGCAGTATTCGAATGATTGATATCACCAAAATGAATTCGCTTCCGCAAACCGCTCAAAATATCTCTGTTCGCTCAATAATGTTGAGATTCTAGTTTCGCTCTAAAATAACAAATTCCATATTGAATTTATTTTTTTCATCGGCGCTGTAAGTTTGCTGCTCGACGGTTTTCCAGCCTTGTCCCCAATCAGGGAAATGGGTATCACCTTCGATACCCGCATCAATAAAGGTCAGGTAGAGACGAGTTGCCATCGGTAAATAGGCTTGGTAAATCGAACCACCGCCAATGATCATAAGTTCATCGCAATCACCTGCAGCAACCTTAGCTTCTTCAATGGAAGTGACGGTTGTTACGCCCTCTATTATTAAGCTCGCATCACGGCTGATAACAATATTTAATCGTCCTGGTAGTGGGCGTCCAATCGACTCGTAGGTCTTGCGCCCCATGACAATCGGCTTACCTAATGTGCACTGTTTAAACCAAGCAAAATCAGCAGGTAAGTGCCAAGGCATCTGATTGTCACTGCCAATTACACGCTGATCGGCCATAGCGGCAATCATACTAATAATCATAAAAAATCCCTAAGAATGACGGCTGTCTCGTGGTGAGCAGCTAAACAATTGAACGACGGCGGTAGAATAACAGCCCCGGTATCGCTAAGCCAATAGCAAGACCTGCAATGATGAACATCGCTTTAAGGAAGTTCTCAATCAGCATTGAAAAAAGCATGGCATCAAAGCCTTGTTGGTTAATCTCAACTAAGGCAATCATCGCTTTAAAGGCAAAGACGCCAGGTACCATTGGGATCAAAGCAGCGACGGTAAACACTTTGGGATGGGCCAAAAATCGATGTGACCAATAGACACCAATAAAACTCACTAAGGTCGCGGCAAAGAAAGTCGCCCATTCAATCGGTACGCCAAAATGCATCATAGCAAAGCGTGAGCCATGCCCTATTGCTCCGCCTAATGCACAATAGATTAAGGCCTTTTGCGGAACATTAAATACCAAGGCAAAACCTATCGCTGGAATGGAAGCAAAAAACATATCATTAAGTAGTAACAGTAAAAAATCAAACATCATTAATTCCCCCACGCCCAAACACCGGTGATATTCATTGCCGCGATTATTCCTAATGAAGTGGCAAGCGTTAATAAACTGGCCATCATGAAGCGTGCAATGCCCATATTAATATGTCCTTTGAGCATATCTGCTACTGCATTAATGAGCGGAAAACCGGGCACGAGCATAAGTACCGAGGAGGCCATCACTATCGTTGGTAAGTTACCAATATTAAACACAACAGCTTGAGCTGATATCATAGTGGTGACAAAGGCGGTTACGGTGAAGTTTAACAGTGGATTAAAATGACGATGGCCGATCTCTTGGCGAACAATCATTCCCACAGAGGAGGCGAGAAAAGTCATGGCAAATACCGACCAATCACCTCCAGCTAAACGAGCAAAAGAAGCACAAGATAAACCGATCATGACCACGACAAGCCAGCGATTATAACGCTCTGGACTAATGCGATTAATTTTATCCTGCGCCATTGAGTAGTCGACAATGCCTTTTTCTAGCATGATGCAGATCCTTTGGATCTGAGTGACGACTCGCATGTTGATCCCACGATCTGGGCAGCTTCTTGTTGTGGTGATGCAATGATCATTTAATCGAGTGGTGACGACTAAAGCGTTAGCACTGAGCGCAACTTCAACCTCATCGATACCACTTGCGATGCCAATGCGACGCATAATATCGGCAACTAATGCACTTTCAGCCCCGTGTGCAATCAACATCTGCCCTGCTTGAGCAACTAGCCTTGATATTGATCTTTGTTTTGATGTCATGGATCTCTTCCTTGAAGTTCTCTTTATTTACACTCGCTACATCGAACAGATTTTATCTCAATAAGAAAGAAGATAAAAAGTGTTAACGTCTCTGTTATTTTGCCGTAAATTTATCTTAAGCAACATGATTTGGACACAAAAAAACCGCAACTTTCATTGCGGTTTTTAAAATCAAGACACTTATCAGTACATGATTAGATTTCGATAATATTAGTCACGAACGTAGACAACGTGACCGTCATCTTCTTCGTCATCCCAATCATCATCGTCTTCGTCATCTTCTGTTACTACGCTGCTGCCAGCCATAGCATCTTTGTGGTAGTCATCCCACATGAAGTCGATTTTCTCTTCTTCTTCTTGCTCTTCTTCAATCTCGCGTGGCAGATTTTCCATGAAGTCAGCCAGTTTGAAACAAAGTTCTTTCGTACCTTGTCTGTTTACTGCTGAAATCTTGAAGTACTCATCTTCCCAACCTAATGCATCAAGTACATTTTGGATGATCTCATCAGATTCTTCTTCTGACATTAGATCCACTTTGTTGAAGACTAACCAGCGTGGTTTCTTCGCTACTTTTTCACTGTATTGCTCAAGCTCATCGATGATCGTTAGGGCATTTTGTACCGGATCAGATTCATCAACAGGCAGGATGTCGATCATGTGTAATAGAACACGACAACGCTCTAAGTGCTTCAGGAAGCGAATACCAAGACCAGCACCATCTGCTGCGCCTTCAATCAGACCTGGAATATCCGCAACAACGAAACTCTTCTCAGGGACGACACTAACCACGCCTAAGCTTGGGATTAATGTCGTGAATGGGTAATCGGCTACTTTAGGCTTAGCTGCTGATACAGAGCGAATAAAAGTAGATTTACCCGCATTTGGCAGACCAAGCATACCAACATCAGCTAAAAGTAGTAGTTCTAGACGTAATTCACGAACTTCACCTTTTGTACCTAACGTCTTTTGACGAGGTGCACGGTTAACTGAAGATTTAAAACGTGTATTACCTAGACCGTGCCAACCACCTTTTGCCACCATCACTTTCTTGCCATGCTCGGCAACTTCAGCAACGATTTCATTTGTGTGGATATCAACAGCACGAGTACCAACAGGAACGCGTAAGACAGTATCTTTACCACGTTTACCAGTACAGTTACCACCGCTACCATTTTTACCACGTTCTGCAGCGTAAAAGCGTTGGAAACGGTAATCGATTAGAGTGTTTAAGTTTTCGTCCGCTTGAACGTAAACATCACCACCGTCACCGCCATCACCGCCATCTGGGCCGCCTTTAGCTACGAATTTTTCACGCCAAAAACTAACGGTACCACTACCGCCGTCACCAGCTTCTACTTTTACTACCGCTTCATCAACGAATTTCATTTTTTACTCCGCACTATAGCGTTGCAATACCATTTTGAATCAATGGTATAAATTCTAGCAGATCCGCAAAAAGATCGATCATTAAGATCCGGATCAATTTGCCATTGGAACAAAGAAGAAGAGGTTCTAAATATTCAAGAGCTTCTGCTTTTTTGTTCCCCTATAAAATAAAAAACCCCACCGAATTGGCAGGGCTTTTGAATTCAGCTTGAAACTAAGGATTACTCAGAATCGATGCTTACGAACTTGCGGTTTTTAGGACCTTTAACTTCAAATTTCACTTTACCTTCAGTAAGAGCGAAAAGAGTGTGGTCTTTACCGATACCAACGTTTGTGCCAGCGTGGAATTTAGTACCACGTTGACGAACGATGATGTTACCTGCAAGAACAGATTCACCACCAAAACGCTTAACACCAAGACGTTTGCTTTCTGAATCGCGACCGTTACGAGTAGAACCGCCAGCTTTTTTGTGTGCCATTGTAGAACTCTCCTAATACTTAAGCGTTGATGCCAGTGATTTTCACTTCAGTGAACCACTGACGGTGGCCTTGCTCTTTACGAGAGTGCTTACGACGACGGAACTTAACGATTTTAATTTTATCGCCACGACCGTGTTGTACTACTTCCGCAGTAACTTTGCCACCTTCAACAAGAGGTGCACCAACAGTGATTTCTTCACCGTTAGCAACTAGAAGAACTTTATCAAACTCAACAGTTGCACCAGTTTCAACGTCTAATTTCTCTAAACGAAGGGTTTGACCTTCGCTTACTCGGTGTTGTTTACCACCAGATTGGAAAACAGCGTACATATTTTACTCCGCTTTTTCCGCACAGCCATTGGTTGCAATATAAGCAACTCGGGTGTGCGCTAAACTAATCATCAATAGGGCGCAGATTCTACGTGAATCATGCCTCTATGACAAGCCATATTTTTAAAATATTGGCGAAAACCTAATCGCCAATGAAAAGTGCGGCAATCATGCCCTTTAGTGATGTATTAATCAACGTTTTTTAGTGTATTATTCATCAATTAAACAGAACGAATAAACCTTACAGGGTCTAACCTCAGCCGGAAATATAATGGATTTTAAAGCTGTCCAAATACTTACTGCCGATGATATGGCAAAAGTGAATGAAACAATTCATGCTCAACTAAATTCTGATGTAAGTTTAATCAATCAATTGGGCTTTTATATCGTCAGTGGCGGCGGTAAACGCCTGCGCCCTTTGCTTGCCATCTTGTCAGCCCGCGCCTTGGGTTATCAAGGTCAAGCGCACACAACAGCCGCTGCGTTTATTGAATTTATTCATACCGCAACCTTGCTGCATGATGATGTGGTCGATGAGTCCGATATGCGGCGAGGAAAAGCAACGGCAAATGCCGCGTTTGGTAATGCTGCCAGTGTGCTTGTTGGTGACTTTATTTACACTCGTTCATTCCAAATGATGACCACGTTAGGTTCTTTGAAAATCCTCGAGCTAATGAGTGAAGCTGTCAACGTCATTGCTGAAGGTGAAGTGCAGCAATTAATGAACTGTAATAACCCAGATACGACCGAAGAAAGTTACATGCAGGTCATCTATTCAAAGACCGCTCGTTTATTTGAAGCTGCCACCCAAATTGGCGCAATTTTAAACGATGCTGAACCTGAAGTTGAAATCGCATTGCAAAACTACGGTAAGTTTCTCGGTACTGCATTCCAACTGATTGACGATGTAATGGATTACACCGCTGATGGAAAGGAAATGGGGAAAAACGTCGGTGATGACCTTGCAGAAGGCAAGCCAACGCTACCTTTGCTCTACGCTATGCGTCATGGCACACCCGAACAAAGTGCAATGATTCGTGAAGCGATCGAAAAAGCCAATGGGATGGAGAAGCTCGATGCTATCCTCGCGGCCATGAAAGAAACCGGATCATTAGAATACACTGAACAAAAAGCACAGCAAGAAGCTGACAAGGCGATTGCCCAGTTAAGCGTACTGCCTGAGTCTGAATATAAACAAGCTCTGGTGACTATCGCTAACCTTGCTGTTAATCGCAGTAGCTAAATAAGACCCACAGCTGCAACCAGGTAGCTAGCGCAAGATCCTTTATGATCTTACGTTAGCTACTTAGATCAAAAAAGCCGATCCTAAGATCAGCTTTCTTATCTATATAGACATCATAGACATCGCTATATTTTTATACCGCTATTATAGCGACTCGCCTATTGTGCGAACTCTACCCCAATATTGATATCACTATTGAGTGTTTCTAGCATGCCATCGAGCGCTGCTTTTTCATAGTCGCTCAATTCGCCATAACTCAAGATAGCTTCTGCCCCTTCTTTACCTAACTTCACTGGCTGAGCAAAGAATGGTGCATGTTCTCCAGCGCCTTCAACATACGCACACTCAACAATATTGTCTTCACCTTGTAAACCGCGCACTAAAGAAAGACCAAAACGACATGCCGCCTGTCCCATTGATAAAGTTGCAGAGCCTCCACCCGCTTTTGCTTCAACAACTTCTGTACCCGCATTTTGAATACGCTTCGTTAATGCTTCGACTTCTTCTGCGGTAAATTCAACATCGGCAACTTGAGAAAGTAGCGGTAGGATTGTCACACCAGAGTGACCACCAATAACGGGAACACGTACATCACCTGGATCTTTTTGCTTGAGATCCGCGACAAAAGTTTCAGAGCGAATCACATCAAGCGTCGTAACACCAAACAAACGGCGCTTATCGTAGACACCTGCTTTCTTCAATACTTCGGCAGCAATCGGCACTGTTGTATTGACTGGGTTAGTAATGATGCCCACACACGCCTTTGGACATGCTACAGCAATACGCTCAGCCAATGATTTTACAATCCCAGCATTCACATTAAACAAATCAGCGCGATCCATACCCGGCTTACGCGCTACACCTGCAGAAATAAGTACAACATCAGCGCCTTCTAATGCTGGTGTTGGATCTTCACCGGCATAACCTTTAATAGAAACTGGGGTTGGGATGTGGCTAAGATCGGCAGCAACACCTGGTGTAACTGGTGCAATGTCATATAAAGCCAAATCTGAACCCGCTGGTAGACGATTTTTTAACAACAAAGCTAATGCTTGACCAATACCGCCTGCGGCACCAATAACAGCTACTTTCATGTGCATCTCCTTGAGATTTAATCTCTTATCAATATTTTTTTTGTAGGGTACTTTCTAATCAATTGTCATTAAAAAACTATAGTATTCATAATTCGATTACAATCAATTAACGTCAGCTTTGCGACCTCGCGCAACGCAAAGAAAACGTGCCACATCTTATCTATAGTCAGACTGCTTTTATAGTTTTAATCCAATTGCACTAAGTTGTTAAAAAATCGATTTATTAAACTCTGTTTCAGTGATGCTTCTAACATAAATTTGCGATTTATTAGTGAAAAGTGCGTATCTATGCGAAAATAGAGCTTATATACATTTTTCTAGTGAATATAAGAAAAACTATGCGCAATACAGAAAAACAAGACAACTTAGTCCGTGCTTTTAAAGCCCTACTAAAAGAAGAAAGATTTGGCTCACAAGGTGAAATTGTTGACGCTCTAAAAGTAGAAGGCTTTGCTAGCATCAACCAATCTAAAGTGTCTCGCATGCTAACCAAATTTGGTGCAGTACGTACACGTAATGCCAAAATGGAGATGGTTTACTGCCTTCCAGCTGAGTTAGGTGTGCCTACGGTTTCAAGTTCATTACGAGAACTGGTACTTGATATCGACCATAATAATGCACTTGTGGTTATTCATACTGGACCAGGAGCTGCTCAATTAATCGCCCGTTTACTTGACTCTTTAGGTAAATCTGAAGGGATCTTAGGCGTTGTTGCTGGCGATGATACGATTTTTATCACCCCAACATTAAGCGTTAGCACAAAAGAGTTATTTGATTCTGTTTGTGATCTCTTTGAGTATGCGGGTTAAGTTTTTATCGTAAAAGTGATGGGTCAGAAAGCAATCGCTGCGTGACCCATTTCACACCTTTTATCATTCCCTTTCATCCTGCCCCCTTGCTAACCTGACTGTAACTATCTGTTTATAAAAATAAATAACATTATCCCCCTTTAAAGTCGTGTTACAAACCATCGTAATCCCCCTCAAGCTGTTAACACCTCACAGTTCCTCTGTTGTATTTTTGTTATAATTCATGAGCTTTTGTATCTTTAACATAGAAAAAGCACATTGTTTATACCTAGGACGCCTCACAAACAACTACACTTGTTGAGAGGCAATATTGAATAAGGAAGAAATTCATGGCACTACATAAGTTAATTAAAGTAGGTGCAATGGCAGCCGCTGTGCTTGGCGCTGGCGCTGTTAATGCTCAAGAGTTTGTCACTATCGGTACAGGTTCGGTCACTGGGGTTTATTACCCAACGGGTGGTGCCATTTGTAAGCTGGTCAATAAAGGTCGTAAAGATCATAGCGTTCGCTGCTCTGTTGAATCAACGGGCGGTTCTATCTACAACGTTAACACCATGCGTGCTGGTGAACTGGACTTTGGTATTGTGCAATCTGATTGGCAGTACCATGGCTATAACGGTACAAGTAAATTCAAAGAGCAAGGTGCTTTTCCAAAGTTAAGAGCAATGTTCTCTTTACATACCGAACCCTTCAACATCATTGTTCGTAAAGATGCCAACATCAATAGTCTACAAGATCTTGCCGGTAAGCGAGTTAACATTGGTAACCCAGGTTCTGGTGACCGTGCAACGATGGGCGTGGTAATGGATGCTATGGGTTGGACGAATGATAGCTTCAAACTGGCTTCTGAATTAAAAGGTTCTGAACGTTCTCAAGCACTGTGTGATAACAAAATTGATGCTTTCATCTACATGGTTGGTCACCCAAATGGATCGATCAAAGAAGCGACGACATCATGTGATGCAAAACTGGTTTCAGCAACCGGTCCTGAAGTAGATAAAATTGTTAGCGGTAATCCTTACTACGCTTACAGCACGGTTCCTGATGGCATGTACCGCGGCACTGAAGGCGATATAAACAGCTTTGGTGTAGCTGCAACCATGGTAACAACGACGGATGTCTCTGATGACGTTGCTTACAATGTTGCTAAAGCTATCTTTGAAAACTTCGATACCTTCAGACGTCTACACCCTGCCTTCGCGACATTGAAAAAAGAAGATATGGTAAAAGCGGGGCTTTCAATTCCACTTCACCCTGGCGCTGCTAAATACTACAAAGAAGTTGGGCTACTAAAATAATAGCTATTGCTCATTACTAAAAAGGAGGCTCACGCCTCCTTCTTTAATTGCAGCGGTTACTTACTAATTTATCAAATCTTTACCTCGTGGTATTGCTGTTACTTCCACATGATTTCAATAAAAGGATGACGTACATGACGAAGACCACTCCGTCTCCAGATGTGCAAGACATGGTTGCACAAGCCGATACTGGCGCTCGTAGCCCACATGGAATATCAGGTCGCATACTTTGGTTTGTACCACTATGTTGGTCTTTATTTCAGCTTTGGTATGCTTCACCTCTGCCTTTTATTTTTGATTTTGCCGTATTAAATGATACTCAAGCACGATCAATTCACCTGACATTTGCGATTTTCCTTGCCTTCACCGCCTACCCGGCTTTAAAGGGATCACCGCGCGATAGAATTCCCGCTTTAGATTGGATCTTAGCTTTGCTAGGTAGCTTATCAGCCGCTTATATCTTTTTATTTTATTCTGCACTGGCTGAACGTTCTGGTGCACCAACCACCTTGGATGTTGTCGCCGCTGCCACTGGCATGGTTTTACTGCTTGAAGCCACTCGTCGCGCGCTTGGCCCTCCCCTTATGGTCGTTGCTGCCGTATTTTTAATTTACACCTTTGCTGGCCCGCACATGCCCGATGTTATCGCTCATAAAGGTGCCAGTTTAAATAAGGCCATGTCGCACCTTTGGTTAACAACTGAAGGGGTTTTCGGGGTTGCATTAGGCGTATCGACATCCTTTGTTTTCTTGTTTGTTCTCTTTGGCGCCATGCTAGAAAGGGCTGGAGCTGGCGCTTACTTTATTAATGTTGCCTTCTCCTTACTTGGTCATATGCGTGGCGGTCCAGCAAAAGCAGCCGTGGTTGCTTCAGGGCTCTCTGGTCTGGTATCAGGCTCATCCATTGCTAACGTCGTGACCACAGGTACCTTTACCATTCCACTCATGAAACGCGTTGGATTCTCTGGTGAAAAAGCCGGTGCTGTTGAAGTCGCCGCCTCAACCAATGGTCAGTTAACTCCACCGATTATGGGCGCGGCAGCCTTTTTGATGGTCGAGTACGTGGGAATTTCCTATGTTGAAGTGATCAAAGCTGCGCTACTTCCTGCCCTGATCTCCTACATTGCACTGATTTATATTGTCCACCTTGAAGCCTGTAAAGCGGGCATGACAGGGCTACCTCGCCGTCATACACCAAAGCTTATTCATAGCCTGCTCTCTTTTACTGGGACTATCTTAGGTCTGTGTGTGATCAGCGCTGTGGTCTATTACGGAATTGGCTGGACAAAAGATGCCTTTGGCGCTGCAGCCACTCCAATTGTCACTGTTGCCCTGCTACTGACCTACCTGGCTTTAATTCGCATCTCCGCACAATATTTACATGCCGGTGAAATCAATATCGATGAAGAGCTCACTGAAGTGCCTGAGCCAGGTCCAACCATCAAATCGGGTCTGCACTTTTTGCTACCGATTGTTGTATTAGTTTGGTGTTTAACGGTTGAGCGCTTCTCCCCTGGCCTTTCTGCATTTTGGGCCACGGTATTTATGATTTTCATCTTGCTAACTCAACGTCCATTAATGGCACTGTTTAATAAAACTAATCCCGTTGAACCAGCAAAGCAAGGCTGTATCGATCTCGTTGAAAGCTTAGTATCTGGCGCACGTAATATGATTGGTATTGGTGTTGCTACCGCAGCAGCAGGGACCGTGGTTGGTGTCGTGACGTTAACGGGGATCGGCTTGGTCATGACAGACTTTGTCGAGTTTATCTCCGGCGGCAACATTTTCTTTATGTTGCTATTTACTGCCGTCATCAGCTTAATCTTAGGGATGGGACTACCAACAACCGCAAACTATATTGTTGTATCAACGTTAATGGCACCAGTCATTGTCACGCTCGGCGCGGCACACGGTTTAATTATCCCATTGATTGCCGTGCACTTATTTGTGTTCTATTTTGGTATTCTTGCTGATGATACTCCACCTGTAGGTCTCGCCGCATTTGCCGCCGCAGCCATTGCAAAATCCGACCCAATCCGCACCGGTATTCAAGGTTTTACCTACGATATCCGTACCGCCATATTGCCTTTCATGTTTATCTTCAATACCCAGCTACTATTAATGGGCATTGATACATGGTGGCACTTAGCATTAACCATCTTCTCTTCGGTTACTGCCATGCTGATTTTCTCTGCGGCAACTCAAGGTTGGTGGTTTACTCGCAACAAATGGTGGGAAACCATTCTATTATTAGTCTTAACCTTTAGCTTTTTCCGCCCTGGTTTCTGGTGGGATATGATTTACCCAGCTAAAGTTACCTCACCAGGTGTTGAGATAGCGCAAGTTATTGAAAGTTTAAATGTAGGACAATCGATAGAGCTTAGAGTAAGTGGTGAAAATTTAGAAGGGAACATGGTATCTAAAACGGTACGTCTTCCTTTTGATGATAACGCCATTAGCGCAGATGACCGAATCGCTTCGACTGGACTTATGCTAAATGATATCGATGGAAAAATGATCGTTGATATGATTGAGTTTGGTAGCCCAGCAGAAGCGTCTGGTATTGATTTTGATTGGGAAATTGAAACCATTATCCAGAAAGCAGATAGACCAATGAAGGAGTGGATGTTTGTACCTGCGCTATTGTTATTAATTGCTCTTGGTATCAATCAAAGACGACGTGCTCGTAGGGATGAGTTGAGCATATAAGTAACCCAGTTTGGGGTTCAATATGACAAGCTTGATCATCAAAATATAAGGTGATCAAGTTTGGTACGATACACATAAAGAGAAACGTAATGTATAAACAGATCCTTGTTCCTGTCGACCTTAATGATAAAGGCTTTTCACATAAAGCGGTTGAAATGGCGGTATGGCACGCAAGATATGCCAATGCCGAAATCCATTTATTAAACGTTTTACCCGGCATTCACATGTCGATGGTGGCAACATACTTTCCCAAAGATGCCGCTAACCGCATGAAAGCCGATGTAAAACAACAACTAAAAACCTTCGCTGAAGAGTACATGGATGAAACTATTGTCCACAAAGTGCATGTCGCGGAAGGAAAAACCTACACCACTATTTTAGATTACGCTGAAAAGCTTGGCGCTGATCTGATTATCATGCCAAGCCATAAACGTTCAACGATCGACAATGTTATGCTTGGCTCAGTGGCTAGCAAGGTTGTGCAATACTCGACAATTAATGTTCTCGTTGTTAAGCCTCAGGAAGACTAACTGGCGTAATCATCGACTCAACATTCGCCATTAACGTTTCCACCAATTGCTGAATCGCAGAGTGACTCCCCCAAGCAACATGTGGGGTAAGCAACAGGTTCGGCAATGCTTGATTATCCAATAAAGGATTCGAGACATCCGCTGGTTCTTGAGTGAAAACATCCACCCCTGCCCCACCAATCGTCCCCGCTTGCAAACTTGCCACCAAGTCCACTTCATTGACCAAACCACCACGCCCAGTATTGATTAAAATCGCATGCGACGGCATCAAATCCAGCTCTGGTTGAGCAATTAAGTTCTCAGTGTTTGCTGTCAAAGGGCAATGCAGCGTCACGATATCAGCTTGCTGTAGCATCGACTCAAACGGCACAAACCCTGCTCGACACTGCTCTGCGCCTTTACGCTCAGAGAAAATAACTTTCATGCCAATCGCTTTAGCCAATACTGCTGTTGCTTGACCTAAACTGCCGCTACCGACAATACCCAAGGTTGAACCAGCAACATCACCAATCGAGTGTGTAAAGAAACAGAACTGCTTATTACGCTGCCACTCACCCTGAGCAATATCATTATGGTAAGCAAACAGATGGCGCTTCAAAGCAAAAATCATCCCGATAACATGCTCTGGCACCGATTTAGTCGCGTAGCCTTGTACATTTTTCACTTCAATATTGTGTGCTTGGCAGTAGTCTAAATCGACATTGTTCATCCCCGTCGCTGTTAACGCAATGGCACGTAACCTAGGTAGTTGTTGCAACACCTGCGCATCAAGCACCACTTTATTAGTGATAACAATATCGGCATGTTGTAAACGCTCAATCACTTGATGCGGCTGAGTAAAATCGTACTCTTGCCAGTTGTGATCTGCCTGCAAAGGTGGAAAAACGATCGAATCTGGAATGGTATCGCGATCAAGAAAAACAATATTAGGGGCTGTCATTCGTTGTCCTTAACATAGTAATAAAAAAGAAAGAGTCATCATTATATCGGTAAAAAACTCGATAAGTCGTTATTCTACAATCAAAAGTTATAACGTATTCACTTACTTATGATTGGGATTATTTATAACTCGGTAACTGCGCTGGAGCACTAAATAACTCTAGGATTTGTGGCTGCACTTCAGGGTAAAAATCACACGGCACAAAAATCGCACACAACTGCTCGGTAGCTGGATGATAAAAACTCAATTCGCACGCATGCAACTCTAAACGATCGGAGTGAGTAAATGCCTCACCACTGGAATAGAACTCATCACCAATAATTGAGTGACCTAACTCCATGCAATGCACACGCAGTTGATGCGAACGTCCAGTGATTGGCAGCAAACGTAATAGAGTGGTTTTCTCTTCTCTTTTCGCCACTTGATAACGGGTTTGCGACGGCTTGCCCGTTTCATCACACACTTTTTGACGTGGACGATTTGGCCAATCACAAATCAGCGGCAAATCAATTAAGCCCTCTTCTTGCTCAACCTGCCCCCATACTCGTGCATAATAGACCTTATGAGTTAAGCGATATTGAAACTGCTTTTTTAAGCTGCGTTCGGCTTCTTTATGCTTAGCAAACAACATCAAGCCCGACGTCGACATATCTAAGCGATGCACCACTTGAATTTCAGGGTATTCAACAACTAAACGGCTCCACATGCTGTCATAGTGCTCCGCTAAACGCCCCGGAACAGACAGCAATCCAGAGGGTTTGTTGGCAACTAAGATATCGTCATCTTCAAAAACAATATCAATCCAAGGGTCTGTGGGTGGCAAGTACTCAAGCATAGCCATAATTCATATTCCTACTAAAAAATAATACCGATTTCGCTGATTAAACCAAATCGTATAAAGATAACATCACTGACATAGCGATCAAAAAAGCCCCCAGCTCATCATCATTGATACTAGGGGCTTTATCAGCAATAGAGTTGCGCTTACCTTACAAGTTCAGCGCTGCCATATTACCGATGCATTGCTGTCAATTTAGTTATGAGACACAACGATCATACGTAGTGAGTCTAACTGTACTTGAGCTTTTGAAATGTAACCGGTTAAATCAGAAATTTGCTGCTCAATCACTTCTAATTCTTCATCACGAATATTTGGGTTCACCGATTTCAGTGCTTGTAGTCTTTCTAACTCACTGTTTAGGTTCGCTTTCATATCTGCTTCAGCTTGAGTGCGAATCGCATCAACACGATCCACCACACACGCTTCACCAGCGGCAATCAGTTTATGCACTTCACCTTGGACAGAAGCGACTAACTTGCTCGCTAGGTGACGGTTGATTGGGCTTAATTGACGGTTAAAGCTTTCAAACTCAACTTGAGCAGATAGATCGTTACCACGTCCATCCATCATCAAACGAATTGGCGTTGGCGGTAAGAACTGAGCAATACCACTGCGTTTTGGCGCTTGAGCATCAACCACATAAACCAATTCAAGCAACAATGTACCAACTGGCAAGGCTTTGTTTTTCAGTAGAGAAACCGCTGAAGTCCCCACACCTTCACTCATTAGAAGATCAATACCACCTTGAATCATTGGGTGTTCCCAGCTGATAAAGTTCATATCTTCACGAGAAAGTGCCGTTTCACGATCAAAAGTGATCGTCGCACCTTCATAAGGTAAACCTGGGTAGCTTGGTACCATCATGTGCTCTGATGGCGTTACCACTAATGCGTTTTCACCTTTGTCATCTTGGTTCAAGCCGATGGTATCAAACAAGCTTAATGCAAAAGTGACTAAGCCAGTATCACCGTCAGTGGCTGCCACTTTATCCACGATAGCTTGCGCTCTTTCACCGCCGTTAGAGTGCATTTCAAGCAGACGATCACGACCATTTTCAAGCTTAGATTTTAGATCTTTATTCATCGCTGCAGAAGCTTCAATCACTTCATCAAGCTCTTCGGTATTCCCTGAAGCAAGCATAGTGATCAATTGATCTGAGTATTGATCGTAAACCGCACGTCCAGTTGGACACGTTTCAGCAAAGGCATTTAAACCTTCATCAAACCAGCGCGCTAAGATCGCTTGTGATGTCCCTTTAAGGTACGGCACATAAATATCGATATCGCGGTTTTGACCAATACGATCCAAACGACCAATACGCTGCTCTAGCAAGTCTGGGTTAAACGGCAGATCGAACATCACTAGTTGGTTAGCAAACTGGAAGTTACGACCTTCTGAACCGATTTCACTACAGATAAGAACCTGTGCGCCACCTTCTTCTTGAGCAAAGTAAGCCGCGGCTTTATCACGCTCAATAATCGACATGCCTTCGTGGAATACCGTTGCGCGAATACCTTCACGTTCACGTAATGCTTGCTCTAATTGCAAAGCAGTGCTTGAGCGTGAAGCAATAACCAGTACTTTCTCGCTGCGCTTTTCTAAGATCTTCTCTAGCAACCAGTTAACACGAGAGTCAAACTGCCACCAGCTTGAATCTTCGCCTTCAAACTCTTGGAAAATCTCTTCAGGGTAAAGCATCTTAATCGCACGAGCTTCTGGGGCCATCTTGCCGCCAATCATGCCCGATACACGCATCGATGTGGTGTATTGCGATGGGATATCCATTGGTAATAAGTGAACATTACGCTCTGGGAAACCTTTAATCGCCGCACGAGTATTACGGAATAAAACACGTCCCGTACCGTGGCGATCCATCAGATTGTCGATTAATTCTTGGCGAGCATTGGCTTGCGCTTTTTCATCACTCTCTTGCTCAATCGTTGCAAATAGAGAAGTGATATCTTGCTCAGCTAACTGCTCAGTAATTTGGGCTTTTTGCTCAGGGCTAAGTGTTAAGCCTGAGAACAATGCGGTTACCGAGTCTGCAACGGGTGCGTATTGCGCTTCTTCTTCGACAAAAGATTCGTAGTCGTAGAAACGATCAGGATCAAGCAGACGTAAACGCGCAAAGTGACTTTCACGACCTAGCTGCTCTGGCGTTGCGGTTAGTAGCAGGACACCTGGTGTGTTTTCAGCTAGCCCTTCAACCACTTGGTATTGACGGCTTGGCTTATCTTGGCTCCACTCTAGGTGATGCGCTTCATCGACAACTAAGAGATCCCATTCACCTTCTAGTGCTTGCTCGTAACGACGACGGCTCTTGCGTAAGAAGTCTAATGAACACAATACATATTGTTGGGTATCAAATGGGTTATCAGAATCGGCAAAAGCTTCAATACAGCGCTCTTCATCAAAGATAGAGAAGTGTAAGTTAAAGCGACGCATCATCTCCACCAGCCATTGGTGTTGCAGCGTTTCAGGCACAACAATCAAGATACGTTCAGCACGACCTGACAGTACCTGTTGATGGATAATCATACCCGCTTCAATGGTTTTACCTAGACCTACTTCATCGGCTAATAATACGCGAGGTGCATGACGGCGACCCACTTCATGAGCGATGTACAGTTGGTGAGGGATTAAGCCTGCACGCATGCCACATAAACCACGCATTGGGCTTTTGTGCTGCTGATATTGATTGGTTAACGCACGGTAGCGTAAAACAAAGTTATCCATACGGTCGATTTGACCGGCAAATAGCTTATCTTGCGGCTTATTAAAACGGATTTGATTACTCAAAAAGATTTCACGTAATGAGATACCCGCTTCTTGGTTATCTTCTCGTGTACCGACATAAGTCAGGATAGATTGATTTTCAATGACTTCTTCAACAATCAGCGACCAGCCTTCTTGGCTTTCTATCGTGTCACCGACATTAAAGGTTACTCGGGTTACCGGCGCATCACTGCGTGCATAAACTCGGTTTTCTTCTGATGCAGCAAACATTAATGTTACGGTTCTAGCGTCCATTGCTACTACGGTACCTAAACCTAAATCACTTTCTGTATCGCTGATCCAGCGTTGCCCCAAAGCAAATGTCATGAATCGACTACCTCATTTTAGTATTTGAATTTTTATTTTAGCTAAATTTTGCCGTCTAACCCTATTTTTCAGAGATGATTTTTATTAATAGACAATAAACTAGCCCCTCTGAAAATGGTCGCTAATCTTACTCGAAGCAATGAATTAGGTCACGTATAAAGAGGGCTATTTTGTGATTTTTAAAAGAGAAATTAACCAACAGGAATAGCGCTAACTTAAAAATGCCTTCGCTGAAAATAACAAGTAAAAATGGCATAAAATTATCAAAAAAATAAGGGCAGAATATCAATAATATTCTGCCCTTAATCACATTTTTATGTTACGCCAAATTCAGTCTCAACGCACAATGTTAGTTCGCCTTTTAAATACCAAGCTACTTAAACATCTAGCTACTCAGTACCACCAACGGTCAGTGAGTCTAACTTCAAGCTTGGTTGACCAACGCCAACCGGTACGCTTTGTCCTGCTTTACCACAAACGCCAACGCCGCGATCTAGGCTGAGATCATTACCCACCATCGAGATCTGCTGCATAGCTTCAATACCAGAGCCAATCAAGGTTGCCCCTTTCACTGGACGAGTAATTTTACCATCTTCGATCAGGTAAGCTTCTGATGCAGAGAAAACAAACTTACCAGAAGTAATATCCACCTGACCACCGCCGAAGTTTGGCGCATACAGCCCCTTCTTCACGGTAGAGATGATCTCTTCTGGGCTATGTTGACCTGGTAGCATGTAGGTATTGGTCATGCGCGGCATAGGTAGGTGTGCGTAAGATTCACGACGACCATTACCTGTTGGAGCAACCCCCATTAAGCGCGCATTAAGCTTATCTTGCATATAGCCTTTTAATACGCCATTTTCGATAAGTGTGTTGTATTGACCACTCACACCCTCATCATCGACGTTTAATGAGCCACGTAAATCTTTCAATGTACCATCATCGACGATAGTACAAAGATCGGAGGTGACTTGCTCGCCAATTTTACCTGAGAAAACCGATGAACCTTTACGGTTAAAGTCACCTTCTAAACCATGACCTACCGCTTCATGCAGAAGTACACCCGGCCAACCCGCGCCAAGAACAACGGGCATCGCACCAGCAGGCGCCGCTTCCGCTTCAAGGTTCACTAACGCCTGACGAATCGCTTCATCTGCATAGTAGTACGCAATCTGCATACCATTTTCATCATTTAAGAAGTAGTCGTAAGTAAAGCGACCACCGCCGCCTGAGCTACCACGCTCACGACGATCGCCTCTTTGCGCTAAGACACTAATAGATAAGCGTACTAATGGACGAATATCCCCCGCGTAAGTACCATCCGTTGCGGCCACTAGCATCTGCTCATGGACACCACTAATGCTCACTGATACTTCTTGAATTAGCGGCTCTTTGGTACGAATGTACGCATCTAACGCCATGAGTAGTTCGGTTTTTTGCTGCTTTTCCCAACTTTCTAGCGGGTTAACGCCAGCATAGTAGTTTTGATTACTATGACGTTTAAAAGCTTGAATTTGACCATTTTGACCTTGCTGAGCAATACCACGCGCCGCAATAGCACTTTGCTTAAGACCCGCTAATTGAATTTGGTCAGAGTAAGCAAAACCCGTTTTCTCACCCGTGACTGCGCGTACACCAACACCACAATCAATGTTAAATGAGCCATCTTTAATAATGCTATCTTCAAGTACTAATGACTCATGCCAGCTCGACTGAAAATAAATATCAGCATAATCGATTTGGCGAGTTGCAATGCTGGCTAACGTGTCTGCAATATCTTGTTCAGTTAACCCGGTTGGGGCCAATAATGCCGCTTCAATGCGATCAATGCTCATACTTTACTCTTATCATTTTAATTAATAGGTACATATTAAAAAGGAAAACTCCGCTCGCCCACCACTAAGCAGGGCTAAGGACAATAAACTTGCCTTTAAAACGTGAGTGTTCACTTACCGGCATCGCTTGACGAATCGATGCTGATGCTAATAAATCAATTTCAACCACGGCGCTTTCGGCTTGTTGACCTAACTGCTGCACGACACGTCCCCAAGGATCAATCACCATCGAGTGACCCCAAGTTTCGCGGTAGCAGTCTTGCCCTTCAATACCATGTCGACCACCTTGTCCAACGGCCACTATCCAACACTGGGTTTCTATCGCGCGACTGCGTAATAACACTTCCCAGTGCGCCTCACCAGTCACCGCAGTAAAGCACGAAGGGACAATAATGACTTGTGCGCCTTGGTGACGTAATTCGGTATATAAATGTGGAAAACGCACATCATAGCAAATCGATAGCCCAAGGTGACCAAAAGGTGTTTCACAGGTTCGAACTTGTTGACCGGCTAAAAACGTATCTGACTCTCTGTATTGATGATGACTATCAGCGACATCGACATCAAACATGTGCAATTTATCGTAATGGCTAACTTGTTGCCCAGCGTCGTCATAAATCAACGTTGTCGCGGTAACACCATGAGGCGTTTGGATTGGCATACTACCGATAATAATCCACACTCGATAGTGCTGGGCTAAATACGCGACTCTATCTTGCAAAGGTCCGCGACCAAGTGGTTCGGCAAAACGGTGGTAATCACTGCGTAAACCGAAAACCAGTGCATTTTCAGGGGTGAGTATCCAATTTGCCCCCTGAGCGACACATAAGGCAATTTGCTGCTCAATATAGTTTAAATTCAGCCATGGATCAGCGCCAGATGTCATCTGAATAAGGCCAACATTATTTAAGGTGATGGTATTATCTATATCCATAAATTCTCACTTTATCTTATAAGATAGTACCACCAACGACTTAGCTCAATGCTATTGCTGACTACCTTCACGCATGTCTTCAGGCAATGTAAAATCACCTTTGCGACGGGAAACTTCTTCAACTATCGGATCATCTAATGGGCCTTTGATCGAATAGTTCACTTGGGTAAAGACCTCCACAACCGGAGAAATTACCGTTGAAATCGCTAATACATAGAGTGCTGTCTGCGGCGCAACGGCAAACGCAGTGAGTGTTGGAAGACCTGAGGTAATATCAGGCTTAAAGTTCACCTGCGCATCAACCTGTCGTGTATTAAGGTTCGCGAGGCCTTTAATCGCCATATCCCCCGCAATGGCATCCATCTCAAGGTCATTGGTAATAAAAATGCCATGCTTAATTTCACCACTGCCACGGATGTAATTAAATGCCATACCTTGATCAAACACATCAGAGAAATCGAGCTGCATACGGCGCACAATCGAATCCAAACTAAACATACCTAAGATACGCGCAGCCCCGCTGACATTGGAGATCATCCCTTTACCAAACTTCGTCGAGACATCTCCCTCTAAGGTACTGATATCCATAGACCAAGGTGAGCCTTGCCACTTAGTATTCGCTTGCAGGGTAAATGGGGCTTTTTGAATACCCGACTTAATGCCAAAGCGCTCCATCAACTCACTGTTATTATCACTCTCGATATTTAAGTTAAGTTGAGAATGGCTATTTTCTCCAGCCAATGACCACCAACCCGTGACATCAATGTGATTGGTGCCACTTGCCACATGAAATTCATTCATTGTCAGGCGATCATTATCACGTTTAAGATCCACATCAAGCTTGCCAACTTTATACCCTTGCAACCAAAAATCATCTATGGCGAGATCAATATCGGGCATCGATTGATGAAAATTTCGATCAAACTCCGATACCTTGCCTGAATCTTGAGCTAAATGATCGGCACGTTTCGTCGTTGCAGCGACCTCTTTCTCTAACTCATCTAAAACAGGAACATAGACATGCAAACTCTTTAATGCAACCGTCAACTTATGCGCCGCATTATAGTTTAGCTGACCTCTCGCTTCCTGGCTGGCAATATCTAACTGCCAATCATCACCACGTTTACGACCATTAATATCCACGTCGTGCCAACTGATTGTTGCCAGCTCAAGCTCTTCGACTTGTACTGAAATGCGCTCAGGCAGCGGCATGGTTGGTTTTTCCATACTATCGACAACGGCTTTCTGCTCACCCACTGGCTCATTTAAAATATCCACCCATTGGTCAAAATCGACTTTTGGCGCGCGAATTAATGCATGATGACCAACAACTGGGCTAATTTTGAACCCTCCTCGACCAAATACGAGGTTACTGGCTTCAATAACAGGTACCGACTGAGTAATATCGATCTCCGCTTGGTACTTCATATTAGGTAGCTGAAGTCTTGCCGTAATCGCCTCTTGATCGCCTGATGCCTTTAAAGTCGCATAGCCACCATCACCAACCTCTTGATTGAGTGGGTAAGGGTAATCACTGTGCAGCTCATTAAGCTTCGCATCCACTTCAATTTGATAAGTAAAGCCTATATCGGTCAATTGTAAATCAACACCGAGATCCCAAGATGCATGACCATCAACATGCTGTAGCCATTTACGCCCAAGATAAGGCATTAAAGGATCAACATACCAATCACCCGTTGCTTTAATATCAACAAGATAACCTTGACTACCTTGCTTATCATCATTGCGACCATTGAAGTCTAATGACATCGGTTGATTGAGCAGTTTGCCTTTTAAGTTTTGCGCCTTAACCACATCATTATCAAAATAGATACGCCCAGAAACCTCATCAAGATCCATTGGCGGTGCTTCTATTTCGACATAGTTACGCTTTAGATCCGCATAACCCCAAGCTCGAGCATCATTACCGTTATCAAAAGGAATATGCAGTTGGAAACTTGAATTCACTTCGCCACTGACTTGTAGCGCGGTTAATGCTGCCCCGACGGAACCGACTAAAGGCGATGACATCATATAATCACGAACCGCGTTCCCTTCGGCTTGTGCTTGCGCTTCTATCTCAATAAAACCACTATGAGCAAGATCGGGAATACGTCCAGTGACACGACTCGCACTGACATCCATTAAGGTTGCATCATGGGAATCAATAAACATGGCTGCATTTTCAAACAAGAGATCAAGCTGCAACTCAGTAATTGGTGGCCATGCCGTATCAAAGCTAAATTTCGCTTCCTCAAGCTTAACTAGCGCTTGGAAAATGCCATCATTATTTTGATAAGGAAAATCGCCAAGTTCGCCATACCATAAAATTTGCGCAGCCTTAGCTTTACCACCTTGCACCGCTGTCGATAAGTAATCCGTTAACCCTTGTCCTAATGCTGGCGTGGGTAAATAACGCCAAGTTTGACTGGCATTAAAAACATCCGCTTCGGCATAAATAGAGAGGAATGGGCTGCGATCTTCTGGAAAATCTAACCTAAATTCACCTAAGACTTGAATATCAGCGGTTGCAGCCGTGATCTTATCAGCCCATATACGCCAACCACCTTCATAGGTTTCCCAGACAATATGACTGTGTGCCTGACGAATATTTAACGGGGCTTGAAACACATCACCAAACTGAACTTCATTATCAATTAAATCAAGCGAAGCAACCGCTCTATGGGTATTACCAGAGATGCGTGCTTGCAACCGATTAAAGCCTGGCAAAGAGCCCGACTGCTTTAATGTGCCATGCTTTAAATTGGCAGAGTAATGCAGTTCTTCGAGGGATGACCCACCAGCAACACGTAAATCTTCCAGCAAACCTCGCGGTCCAAACTGAGAAAGGAGCGCGGTGGATTTATCAGAATCAGGTAACAGTTTTGCTAAAGGTACTAAGCGGCTAATGGCTAACTGAGACAGGTTTAAACGCCAATGGTTATCTTGCCAATCCAATGCAAAATCGACGGTTGGCCATTTTTGCTTATCAGTACTTAAAGAGAGTGAGTCACCACTAACTTGCCAGCCTTCATCCAACTTCTCGAGGCGTAGGACACCAGAGTTGACGTCTAATGTATGGCGACCTTGCTCTCTCCAACTCAGCAGAGACGGTTGTAAGTCGACATAAGCATAGTCCGGCTTACTGTGAGTGAGTGTTAGCCAACTATTAAAGCTGATCAGCCCCTTATCTATCCCTGTTTGCTGGCGTAAGGCTTTAGTCAACCACGGCATAACATCAACCTGGTGAGCACTGAGATAAAACTCACCACTGATATCCAGTAACGAGCCATGATCTTCAAAGTTTGCACTCACTAGCAAGGAATTAATATTGGCTTCAGTGATGCTTACTTCACCTTCAGCGTAATGCTGATTATCATCATTACGCCAACGCAACTGATGAATATCTAAATCACGCACTTCACCAGCAAGCGATTGATAACGAATACTGGAGTTCGTCAGTTCAAAATCCGTCACTTGGCGAAGTAATAGATTATCTAAACGTTGAATAATATCCGCAGAATCCGCTGGCTTGCTTTGACCGCTAGGATCGGTTTGAACGCCCGTATCACCTTGATCGTCAATAGCTGAGTCGTTGCTGATTAAACTGATCGAAGCAATATCAAGATCAAGGTTATGCAACTGTAAATCGGCAATGACAGGCTGTAGGGTAAAGATCGACCGAATCAGATCGAATTCAATTTCGACTTCCTCAATGGCAAAGTAAGCCCCTTCCGATGCTGGAATATTGGCATTGAGGTTTTTCAGAGAGATAGAAGGGTGGGTATTACGCCAGAAACCACTCACATGAGAGACATTGAACTCGAAACCTGAGCTTCCACTCACCCAAGTTTCGATCTGGTCTTTATGTTGATTGAGCTTAGGTAAGGTGACACGTAAAGTCGTCACCACAACCGCTAACATCAAAAAAACGGTTACCAGTAACCAAAGAATACATCGCCATAAGCGAATACAAGTGGTGTTCAAAATCGTCCCATTACATCATTACGACGTCAAATTGTTCTTGAATATAAAGAGGCTCAGCTTGAATACGAACCTGTTTACCAATAAAGATTTTCAGCTCGGCAAACGCATGAGACTCGTCCCCTTCTAATGTCTCAGTGACAGCAGGTGAGGCATAAACCACAAACTTATCCGCATCGTAAGCGCGGTTAACACGAGTGATCTCACGTAAGATTTCATAACATACCGTTTCAACCGTTTTCACACTACCACGACCTTCACAGGTTGGGCAGCTTGAACATAAAACATGCTCGATACTTTCGCGGGTACGTTTGCGGGTCATTTCAACTAAACCAAGCTGAGTAAAGCCGTTAATATTGGTTTTTACTCGATCTTTATTTAGCGCCGCTTCCAATGAACTGAGTACACGTTTTCGGTGCTCATTTTCCATCATATCAATAAAGTCGATAATGATGATGCCGCCTAAATTACGTAAACGCAGCTGACGAGCAATCGCCTGAGTTGCTTCAACATTGGTATTAAAAATGGTGTCTTCTAAGTTACGGCGACCAACAAATGCTCCGGTATTGATATCAACCGTTGTCATGGCTTCGGTTTGGTCGATAATTAAATAACCGCCCGATTTAAGCTCAACTTTACGATCTAAAGAACGTTGAATTTCATTCTCGGTATCGTACATGTCAAAGATAGGTTTATCACCTTCATACAACTCAAGTTTAGCAGTAAGCTCAGGGACATACTCAGAAGTAAACTCTTTTAAATTTTCAAATTCGAGTCTGGAATCGACCTGAATTTTAGCTAAATCAGTACCGACAAAATCACGTAAAATGCGCTGCGCTAACCCTAGCTCACCATATAAAGTAGAACGGGTTTTATACTTAGCACGACGCTCTTTGATTTTGCTCCATAAGCGTTTTAAAAAAGCGGCATCTTCCGATAACTCTTGGCTCTCAGCCCCTTCTGCTGCAGTACGGATAATGAAACCACCATCATCATCACAATGACGTGAAACCACTTTTTTCAAACGATTACGTTCAGCTTCACTGTCGATACGCTGAGAAACACCGACATGGCTAGCACCCGGCATAAAGACGAGATAACGTGATGGGAGGGTAATATCTGTGGTTAGACGTGCACCTTTAGTGCCTAAAGGATCTTTAACCACTTGAACAACGATATCTTGCCCTTGGCGTACAAGCTCAGAAATATCGCGAACTTTAAACTGTTTTTTCTCATTTTCAGCGACACACTCAGTATGGGGTACAATATCTGAGGCATGTAAAAAGGCCGCTTTCTCTAAACCTATATCAATAAAGGCAGCTTGCATCCCAGGTAACACACGGCTCACTCGACCTTTGTAGATGTTACCAACAATTCCACGTCGAGCATCGCGCTCAATGTGAACTTCTTGCAGAACTCCACCTTCGATCATGGCCACGCGAGTTTCACTCGGGGTCACGTTTAATAGCAACTCAGCACTCATTAGCGCACCTCAATATTATAAATTATAAGAATTCGTGCAAGAGCTGATCAGTTTCAAATAAAGGTAAGCCGACGACGGCGTAATAACTACCTTCTATTCGGGTGACAAAACGCCCCCCTAATCCTTGAATACCATAACTGCCCGCTTTATCGCATGGTTCACCCGATAGCCAATAGTTGTGGATCTCTGGCTCACTTAACGGTTTAAACCAAACGTCAGTCGTAACGACAACCGACTTTTGTTGTTTCGCTGAGACAATACTGACCGCAGTCATCACTTGATGATCTCGTCCGGAGAGCATACTTAGCATGCGTAATGAATCGCTGTAATCTTTTGGCTTTTCAAGAACCTCGCCATCACAGACCACGACAGTATCGGAACCGAGAACCAGAGAGTCAGGTGCAGAATGACGCAATCCTTCTGCGGCTTTTTGTTGTGACAAGCGTAGTACGTAATCATAAGCTTGCTCATCATCTTGCTGCTTTTCTTCGATATCAGCATGAACAATAGAGAAAACATAGCCAAGTTGAGAGAGTAATTCTTTTCTTCTTGGTGAAGCAGAAGCCAATACTAACGGTTGGCTTGTGGCTAATAAATGGTTCTCTTGCATGCGTTAATCCCTTCTCTATAGGCTATCTAATATGCCAATGGCGTCGTACTCGGCGCATTAATAAAAACACCCAAGGCCATAAAATACCATTAATTAAAGAACTCCACAGCAGTAATGGATTAAAAACAACATCTTGTATTAAATATTCACCAAAAAATACTAAGACTTCGAACATTGCCGACAATAACGTAATAATCAGCGCCTGCTGCCACAATGCCATATTGCGAATCACAAGGAAGTTCAGTGCCATGACGTAAATGATGATCGACATCATCATACCACGCACACCAAGGGTCGAACCGATTAATAGATCCCATAATAGACCTAAGATTAAGGCACACCCCACATTCACTCGGTTTGGTAGTGCAAGCACCCAATAAGCACACACTAAAAAGAGCCAAGTTGGGCGCATTAAATCAAGACTACCCGGCCAAGGGATTGTTTGCAGGATAAGGGCCAATAGGAAAGAGGCCCCAATAACCATACGACTGGTCATAAAACTACTCGACATCTTTTGCTCCTAATTCACCACGTCTTGCACTGGAGTCTACCGCCTGGCGCTGACGATGTTCATCAGGCCAAATCAACAGCAGGTAACGCAAGCGGTCAAAATCAACCACAGGTTCAGCACTAATCGCTGCAAATTCACGTCGGGTATCATGGTTAACAGAAGTTACGTGACCAACAGGATAGCCTTCGGGATACACTCCACCTAGCCCTGATGTCACCAGCAAGTCCCCTTCAATAATATCGGTACTGGTTGGGATGTGCTCTAACTGAATTTCGTCAATATTGCCATCACCTGAGGCAATCACACGGATATCATTACGAATCACTTGCACAGGAATGGCATTACTCGCATCGGTAAGCAATAAAACCCGACTGTTATGAGCACCAACAAAAGTCACTTGCCCAACGACACCTTTTTCATTCAGTACCGGTTGGCCTTCGTATACCCCATCGGTACGACCTTTATCGATCACCACTTGATGACGATAAGGCGATGAGTCAACCGCCATCACTTCTGTCACCGCTTTTCTTTCATCACGAACAAAAGAAGACCCCAATAGCTTACGTAAGCGTTGGTTCTCTTCTTTATATTGATCAAGCAGGATAAGTTCGCTTTTAAGACGTAATACTTCACGTTTATAGCTGTTGTTGTCTTGTAATAGCCCTTTACGAGTATTAAAACGATCATAAACGCCATCAAACATACTACGAGGTAGGTTTGATGCATATTGAATAGGAGCGACAAGGCTGTTGAGAAGATAGCGTACATTGGAGAATGTATCTAAACGACTATCAGCCAGCATAAGACTGGCTGATAGTGTTATCGCAAAAAACAGGCGCAATTGTAGAGATGGGCCTCTACCAAAAATCGGCTTCATTCTATATTGATCCTAGCTGGTCAGTTGATCTAACCACACTCATGCGAGGCTAAGATCAACTCGATACCATTATTCTTCGCTAAAGAGATCGCCACCGTGCATGTCGATCATTTCTAGTGCTTTACCGCCACCAAGAGCAACACAAGTTAACGGCTCTTCTGCAACCACAACTGGAATGCCAGTCTCTTCGGTTAGTAGACGATCAAGATCTTTCAATAAAGCGCCGCCGCCAGTCAATACCATACCGTTTTCTGAAATATCAGAAGCCAACTCTGGTGGACACTGCTCTAGTGCAACCATCACGGCAGAAACGATGCCAGATAGAGGCTCTTGAAGGGCTTCAAGGATTTCGTTTGAGTTAAGGCTAAAGCTACGTGGAACACCTTCCGCAAGGTTACGACCGCGAACTTCAATTTCACGAACTTCATCGCCAGGGTAAGCTGAACCGATTTCGTGCTTGATACGCTCTGCCGTTGCTTCACCAATTAAGCTGCCGTAGTTACGACGAACGTAGTTGATAATGGCTTCATCAAAACGGTCACCACCGATGCGAACAGACGAAGAGTAAACCACACCATTTAGTGAGATAACCGCAACTTCCGTTGTACCACCACCGATATCAACGACCATAGAACCCGTTGGTTCAGAAACACGCAGACCAGCACCAATCGCAGCAGCCATAGGCTCATCGATCAAGTAAACCTCACGAGCACCAGCACCTAACGCTGATTCACGGATAGCACGACGCTCAACTTGAGTCGAACCACAAGGTACACAAACCAGTACACGTGGGCTTGGGCGTAGAACACTGTTATCGTGAACTTGCTTAATGAAGTGTTGAAGCATTTTTTCCGTCACGTAGAAGTCAGCAATTACGCCGTCTTTCATTGGACGAATAGCGGAAATGTTACCAGGCGTACGACCTAGCATTTGCTTAGCGGCATGACCAACGGCTGCAACACTTTTTGCCGTACCTGAACGGTCTTGACGAATAGCGACAACAGAAGGTTCGTCTAGAACGATGCCTTGACCTTTAACATAAATAAGTGTGTTGGCAGTACCTAAATCAATCGATAAATCGTTTGAAAACATGCCACGAAGCTTTTTAAACATATTCTTCGTTCATCCTGCAAGAAATTGAAGATAATAATTGCTCTAAATGTACCAATGCCTTGCCGTCACAGCAAGGCATTGAAGCCTAAACATAGCACTTAAGCGGCTATTTTTTACAGATTCCTAACTTAAGGGCAAAAAATATGACTTTATTGCCCGGTTAAACCGTCCTCACCACGGAAGATGATTTTATCGTTTCCGCGAAAAATACCAAATGTCACTAACGCTGAAGGATCTTCATCGCCATTGCCCTGCCAATTATAAATTAGCCAAGGTTGGGCTCCATAGCCCTGATCCCAGAGACAATCTAAGTTAGAGTGATTACTGTTGCCTTGGCGTAAATAAATTCGCACTTGTTCACGCTGAGCAAGCATCGGATCTTGCTTCGCTAATACAGCATCTGACTGACCGCTAACCACGGTGGAAATACTGGTTGAATCATCGCTATTGGTTAAGAAAGCACTGCTGTCTGAGTCCTCGCTCCAAATCCATTCACTACAGTAATTGTCAGTATCAAATTGGCTCGCATTATCATCGCTATTGGTGACAAACTGATTACCATTCCAAAACTCAACAGTGAGTGGAATCTTTAGTGTTTCACCTGCCGAACCACCAACATCGAATAATCGCATACGCCCATAGCGCACAGGAGGTTGACCATATTGAACATTAAGAAGGTTACTTGATGCCTGTGGGAATACTTGGCTAGTTTGTCCATTGTCAAAGTTCGCAGAGTCTGGGGCACTGATGGTTAAGCCCAAGTCCGTCATGCTACTGCCTGAATCATCGGTATTAAAAGGGCCATCCGCCTCTGTTTTCAAAGGGGGGTCGGATGATATGCTTCGTAGCCAACTCACTTCATCATTACTATCAAAGTCGACACTCCACTGTGACCCACTTTGACCATCAGACTGCCAATAACCTACCGATAAATCCAGTTCAATACGCCCATCATTAATGCTGTCATCTTTAAGCTCAAACTCCGCCTGATAAGCGGCAGAGAATAGATAATAGTTATTCACTAAAGTGGCTGTGGAAGGGTTATTAACATCGCCCGAATAAGCATTGACAATAATCTCTAAACCTTCAAAGTTTTGGTCCATGTAAGTCACATCACCTTGGTTGCTCGGTGATGTCCATTTTACGGAATCAATGGAGAAAAAGGCTGGATAGAAGCGACCAATACCACGAAATCCAGGATTGATCGTCATACCAAGGTAGTCATTTTCAGCGCCCACCCTTAAGCGTACACTGCCCACTTCATCCCAGACTAAGCCCGAGTAATCGTAATACTCTCCATAGACACTATCGTTCGCTGTAGCAGTATTCAAGCGGTCATCATTACCCGTTAAAGTACCATTGATACCACCAGAGTTAGCACTTGGCGTCTCCACCTCATGAGTCATCATTAACGTGGTAGCAGGTGCGTTGTCATGGTAGAAATTTTGCGTCACCCATTGCGCCTGACAATAGCTATTCTGGCTTTCAATCTCTGCCGTTTCACTGCCTTCATGCCAAACAATCGGTAACACCGCTAAATCAAAAGGTACGCCTGAAGCGGAAAAATCAACGCCTGAACTAGAAGTACCTGACATATCGGTACCGGTGTCAGGGAGTGGGCAAAGCGCAAAGGTCCATGGTCTGGATTTGACTTCAAAGCTGCCGGTTAGCACTCGATCTGCATCATCCCCCTCTATCGGACAATCGTCATAACCTGTGCAATCAAAATCATCATCAGTTAATGTCACTAAAAAGACACCAGATTCATTAATGGATAAATCCGCCTCCTTCGCTTCACCACTGGAAAAAGTCGGGGCATAATCCAATCTGCCATTATCCCCTCCACTTGGCTGAGTTACGCTATGGGTAATGGTTGGAGAACCTTGATAATTCGTTGCGGTGAGTTCATTACCACTTTCATCACAAGCCAGTACTTTTGCATCCACTTGATAGGGTTTCCCGGCAATAACCTCTTGATCATCAATAGCAATTTTAAATGGCACATACTTAAACGTCGCACTAACAGGATCGATACCTGCCGCGTTTAAGGTTGCTGTAATGGTGTAATCTTCATTAAGTTCTACTTGGGAAATACCACTCTCTTCAACACTTACAGCAACGGTGAGTAAACCTTCGTCATTGGTCGAATAAACCTCACCTGATTTACTGCCATTGCCCCCCAACTCAGTCGTTAAATAATCACTATCTCCCGAGGTGGTTTTATATAGCTCAATGACAATATTGGTACTAATAGGAAGGTTATTGTTGGTCGCTGTGATATCAAAGGTTGGTTTATCATCACCACACATTAAAGCGAGGTTTGTTGGAGGGGAAATAGTGATTTCATAGTCATCGGCAGGTTGGAAGCAGTGGTTATCAGTGGCAATGAGCTGTGAGCTATTAGCCATTTCTAGTGACTTAGCTGTAATCGCTCCACGAACGATCGAACTATTGCTCAATTTAACTTTTGCTTCGCTATATAATAAGCCTGTGAATTCACTGGTATTATTAAAATCGACCTGAATATCATCACTTACACCATGAACTAGAACAATGAGTTGACCGCTACCAATCTCTTTAAAGCTAGTACCTTGACTCATTTTCAGCGTTTTAGTGTGAATCGTTACCGTTTCTCCATCTGGTATTTCAATGATACCTGCATTATGAACCTCAATATCAGCAACCCAGTAAGTCCCACTATAAAAAATAGCTGTACTATTTTTCCCAACTCTTAACTGTTGAAGAACATCGTCATTTTTTAACTCGAATGCTTCATCTGCATTCGATAAATCAACCACTACATCTGACGTTCTAAAGCTTTCTAGCTCTTGTTTTTCGACCATTAAGCCAGCATCACCAATACAGTCTTGCCCATCACAATTAGCTTTATTTTTAATCTCTATTTTATCATCATTAAAGCCAACAACGCGTTGACCATTAATCAGCTGTGTTCCTATTATTTGAGTCGTATTAGACATAGATAGTAATTGCTCATCATTACCAACCCATGTCTGTGCTGGTGACGGAAACAGTTCACACACCTCATCTAGCGGTGGTTTTTCAAATAAGAAGTAAGAAAAAGGTTCAACGACATGCCCTCGTTCATAATCTTGATGCATGTCTTCTTCATTAATTAATGCAACCCCTGTCGTCGAGACTGAACAGCGGCGCAACCAACCACCATTGTTACCATTACGAGTCCGTTTCGATGCTAATAAAATAGGCACAGAATTAAAGCCCTCCGCAGTGAATTCACTCACTTGCGTACAGCCTTCTGTAATGGGTTCAATCAGTCGATCATCACTGTTTAAAGTATTTTGTGTACTGCCTTGCCCTAACCAAAATTTACGCCCATTAACAAAGCCCTCTCCAAGCCCTGCGACAAACGCGACAGACTCGGAAGCCATCGGTCTGTTATTAGGGGCATTCGGCGTGACTTCTGAGCGATCCAGGATTAAGTCAAAGCCATCTTCATCGGGTTGATACGCTATCGCCGTTAACCATAATGGCTGATTATTTACTTGATTATTAATAGATTGAATTTGAACGAGAACACCAGGGTCAGATGTAAAATCACTCGAATTTTCATCATAATCACTAAAATCAACCGTAAGCCTCTGATTTGAGCCACCTGATGAATTCGAATTGGAGTAAGTCAGATTAGAGCTAACTGTACCTGCCACAATTTTGGCACCATTATCAAATTCAATGACACCAGGCTCAATAACAAAGTAATCAATATCACTCATTGGTGCAGGCTGATATGTCACATCAATACCGGCTCTACATCGCCATTGATCAGCATTATTTAGACCAATTTCATCACATGCAGCATCATAAGAAGGAAGAAGTTGTTCTACACTGGCACTTTCTGTACCAACAGACATAATGCGCAAATCAGAAGGGTATTCCGTCTCTTTTGGGTTGGTATCCCAATTCGATCGACTGGCATCGATAGTCGACATGACAAACACTAATGGAGCTTCAGTGTAGGTATTTTCAAAGGTTATGGTACAACTAACGGTACCGTTAGTTTCAGGGCAATCCTCCGCTGGAATGGTACCAAATTCAAATTGCGGCGTATCAGCATGCGCAATAGAAAAAACACAACAGCCCAATAGCAGCAGCCATGACCAAAGCAGCGACAACATCCTTTTATACCCCATTACTCTCTTCCTTCACCCCACAAGTTATCTACAACACAAATATAACACAACACGATGCAGTACAACATGAGGCAACCTTCTGTAAACAATATTACTTACATTGGTTTCACTCTTGTTTTCTATTTAAAGTTCATTGCACTGTAAAGACTCGAAACTTTAACTTACCAGTAACTATTCTGTAATCTGGATCGGATTTAATGATTGCACTTACGAAAAGGAGTTACAAAAAATGTTCCCAACTAAAAAATCATTTAATCTTAGTATCATTGCATTATCTGTCGCTTTTTCACTTACGGGTTGTAATAGCAGTTCAGATAGCGACGACAAAACTGAACCAAAAGCAACGAATGTTATTTTGATGATCACTGATGGTGCAAGTGACGGTGCATGGGATATTGCAACTTACTACTCTCATGGTGAAAAAGCTAATGATGTGTTCCCTTACGATCAATTAGATACACGTATAGGAATGAGCACGTTTGCTTTAAACGCAGGCAGTGCTGCTGATAGCTGTGATAATGAAGTTGCTGAAGTCGGTTATGAAAAAGATAAAGCTTGGGATGATACGCCCGTTGATTCTGACTCTAGTACGTATGACCGTGTGTTTGCTGGTTATCAATACCTTAATACAGACTACACTGACTCGGCAGCAGCGGGGACGGCATTGGCAACGGGGACTAAAACTTACTTAGGTGGCATCGCTGTTGATTACTGTGGTCGCCCACTAGAGTCAATTACTGCGATTGCAAAAGCCAATGGTTTAGCAACCGGTATTGTTACTTCTGTACAATATAACCATGCAACACCAGCAGCCTTTTCTGCGACCAACGTTAGTCGTAATAATTACACTGATATCGGTCATGATATGTTAACTAATGGTAAAGCAGATCTAATTATGGGTGCGGGTCATCCAAACTTTAGCAGTAAGAGTATTCCTCGTGATGCGAGTAACTTTAATTACGTTAAAGAGTCTGACTGGGTAGCACTGACTAATAATGCACTGAAGCCAATTGGTTCAGATTTAGCATGGAACTTGATTGATGAAAAAGCTGATTTTGAAAGGCTAGCAAATAATGAGTTCGGCGATGATATCATGGGCGCTCCGTTATTTGGTTTAGTGCAAAACAGCTCAACATTACAACAAAGCCGTAACTGTGAAGATGGTCAAGATGCTAATGTTGCATTCGACTGTACTTACTTAGATGCAACACCTTCACTAGAAACAATGACTCAAGGCGCACTTAACTACCTATCTCAAAACGAGAAAGGCTTCTTCATGATGGTAGAAGGCGGCGCGGTTGATTGGGCTGCACATGCGAGAGACTCTGCACGTATCATTGAAGAGCAAATTGATTTCAATGACTCTGTTGCAGCGGTTGTTAACTGGGTAGAAGAGAACAGTAGCTGGGAAGAAACACTACTTATCGTAACAACGGACCACGGTAATGCATACGTTTTAGGTGGGACATCAGATCAAAATGCTTATGCACCAGTTGAAAACCCTGGTCAAGGTAAGATGCCAGAAGTGAAATACTTCAGTGGTAGCCACACGAACGAATTAGTACGTTTCTACGCTAAAGGTAATGGCGTTGAAGGTCTTGCTGATTTAGTTCAGGGTACTGATGCTGGTTATGTTGAACATTACCAAAATGAAGGCTCAACGGGTGACTACATCGATAACACCAATACGTTTGACCTAATGAAGCAGGTTATTACTCAACCTTAAGCAATACCATATATCTTATGTTGAGATAGCTACGATAGAATATTATCCCCGGTCTTATTAAAGATTGGGGATTTTTTGTTTCATCAAGAGACACCATCCTTTTATGCCCCATTACTCTCTTCCTTCACCCAGAGTTCTTGATTACGGCGCACTTCACTTTTGCCGCTGCCACATATTGCTGTGGACTTAAGTTTATAAAATGTCTCTTCGTTTAAAGTGCCAAACTCATCACAAACTAGTGTGATCGTATGGCAAGGGATATCGGTTAACAGAGCTTGTGGGGCGCTTGAATTTGGAATGCTCACACAAGCACTACTCACGGCTGAAGAAGCACCAAGTGGGTACATTTGAGTTAACGCCCATTCATTACTTGAGTGCGCCAACAACCAAGCCTGAGTGCCTAGCTGCTCTTTAGTTAATGCATCATGATTCGACCATTGAATGCGCCCCAAGAGCATGGCAAGAAAGCCCATTACCGTAATGACAAAAATCGCGACAATATACAAACTGCCACGTTGCTTTCGAGGTGAAGCTTTCCTTGCTTTATGGGACATTAAACACCTGCACGTCTTGTTGGTAATTACTGCTTTCATCTTGTTGAGTAAAGACAAAACTTAAACTGACCAGCCCAGCTTTATGCAGCTCTGGTGGCGTATAAGTAAAATCGGCACTGGTAATGCTATCGGCAACCGTGATGAAGTCATTAGAAGAGTCAACTTGACGAGATAGCTCTTGCCCCGTTAGACAGTACTTCACTTTTTCATCAAAGATATAGTGACGATCGGCAATCGAACGACCCTTTAATGAGGTATTCTCTAAAGTATAAATAAGATCCTCAGCCTGCAAGTCACCGACAGGATGAATATAGTCACTATCTATCAAGTCTTCTTGTCGAGTAGGGTTAATCACTAAGGTTAAGTCGGCAGGTAAAATATTATCGTCAGCAAGGCTATCAGAACCAATCAGAAACTGAATATCACTGCCTATCTCAGCATAAAAACCAGAATAGACGATGGGATAAAATGAGATGCATGGTTGACCCGCTAAAATTTCAACCTCTATACTATTAGGCACAGCATGACGCAGTTCACGGGTCATTTTTTCGATGGTGAATTGCGCTTGAGTTTGAATGCGTTGTCTATCCACAGAATCGATAAAACCACGCGTTCCTAATTCGACAAAGCCAGCAATACCAAGCACTAACACACCCCCAACAATAATGGTGAGGATCAGTTCGACCAATGTAAAACCTTGCTGCTGAGATGTGCCTCTTGCCGCTCGCATTAGTAGTTACCTCGATACGCAATCAACTCAAACTCAATATGACGACTGGCCTTCACCGTTAAGGTGATCTTTTTCATCATATCGTCACTTGCTACTAACTCTGATGTCGCCTCAACTAGTTCAATGTTGATCAGCACGTGCATGTTTTTATATTGCTGATAACTATCTTCAAACAACATGCTTAATTCATTTTGCGGCTCTGCTGGATAGTCACTGCATTGAGTGATATCACTGCCATACCAGCAGCCTTGATAGTCATCGATGCCATCAAAAGTTAAGCTGCCACTTGAGCTTGCACACACTAAACCATTTTCACCACAGCGCACCGCCCCACCATCAGCGCCACTGTTTGCGGCGAAGTTTTTCGAGAGAATTTGATCCATTAAGCTTTGCCCTAAAGCCACACTACGCGTTTGATAATGCGGATCAGCAGAGCGCTCGATTTGTGGGAAGAGTAAACTGGTTAAAGTGATCATAGCGATCGCCATAATGACCATCACTACGATACTTTCGATTAAGGTAAAGCCAAGTGTGCGCTTCATTGGCAACCTCCTTTGCTCACGTAACCTTGCGAGTTGATGCACAGTGGTGCGTCTCCACCAGCGGTATGTAAAGTGATATCAACGCCACTGGACAAGGCTAATAAAGGATTGCCGAGTAAGTCAAAGGTAACCAGCCCTTGACCACTGTTAATTGAGGCGCTGATAGCAAGGTGATCACTGGCGCTGTCTTGATTCTGGTTTGTGCATGCGTAGACGCTACCTAAGCAGTTGGGTGACACTTCTAACTGGGTGCGCTGGCACATATTACTTAGCGGGTTACTTGGGGTGCTGAGATCAGGATCGCATTCGCTATCAGCATAGTTGGTTTGCATACGGGTGAGTTGCACTTGACGAATGATAGAGATGGCCTGATCTTGCAATGGTCCAGCAGAAAAACTGGACACACCAATATATCGGCTCGCCGCGTAGCTTGATATGATAGCAACAAGAATGATCACCACAATCAGCTCGACTAAAGTAAAGCCATGCTGTCTGTTTTGTGCGCTCGATGTTGGGGTGATCATGGGCTTCATTGCGTACTTCCTGTTGCAAAATGGTCATGTCATTTGCAGGTTAACTGGATGTCTGCAGCATCGGTTCAACCGTGTTCGAACATGCGGTATTTTTACTTGAAGCTATCAGGTAGGGTTAACTTCAAGTAAAAAAGGCCAACTTAACGATAAGCTGGCCTTTCACGTTGACGAGGCAACTTAACGATTAGTCACAGTCTTTTACTTCAATTGTTGGTTCTGCTGAAGCTGAATCTGCTTCTGTATAAGCTACATAACATTTATCAGTTACTGAACTATTTGAAAATGAATAGTATATAGCACTAGATGCTGGTGAATCTGGTGTTATTATTTTCCAATCCTCAGAAGCCAGTCCACTTACCGCATTACCAATACCAGCTGATGTTGCCGCTGGGTAGCCAAATGCTAACTTGATACTATCAACTGCAGCGCTAGCATCTGATGAGTCGAGAGCTTCAACACCATTAATCGCTGCTTTGCCGTAAACGATACCAGCTGCGCCAGCCATTGCGCCCTTAAGACCTTGCAGTGATGAATTACGTGCATCATCTTGTAAGTTTAAAAAACGCGGTGCTGCTGTTACGGCTAAAATGCCTAGAATAACAATAACCACGACCAATTCTATTAACGTAAAACCATTTTGTTTTTTCATATCCATATACTCTAGCTATTTAAAATTAAACACATTTATAAAAAAGAACTTAGTCTTTTAACACCACGTTTACGCTGCCATTTTTCACATCGTAATCGAAATAATGAGCTTTGCCTTCGTTTTGCGTATAGCGACATACACTGTCAGTGTTGGGTACGAGTTCAGCAAAGTATTTAATGCCACTTTCCGATGACGTAGCAAGCGTCACTTTTGGTGGGTTCTGTAATAAGGTTTCCATCAAGCGAATACATCTATCAGCATCAACTGTCACAAGGTAGCTATCAGACTCACCCGTCTCGTCACCTTTAACAACAGCAGGGTAACCATCACGGTAATCAGGTGTTGAACTTGTTGTAAGCCAGAACTCCTGCCCGTCATAGTCGACAAGGTTGTCACCATTCGCATCAACAGGGCGAGCTTCGGCTTCCCATTGTGCACGAGCCGATAAAACAGCGGTTGCAAAACCACCCGCAACACCTTCAATACTGGCTTGCTTAGCTTGGTCAGTCACATTCAAAAAGCGTGGTAAAGCGGCAGCCGCTAATAAACCCAACACCACAATCACGATGACTAATTCAACAAGTGTGAAACCTTTTACTCTATTCATTTAATTATCCTTAACTATTAAGCGCTTGCATTATAACCTGATGTAAAATTAATTCATTATCTAACGTCAAATAAATCACTCACGACAAAAAAACAACACTTACTCGTATACTATTGATTTTATCAACAATAATCACAACTTCTTCATTGATCTTAAAATGACATCGATAGCTTTCCTCTCTATCTACCTCATCCTGCGTTACCTGCGCATCATCGAAGTTATTTGTCGGTAGTGTCAGCAGGGTTAACAAAAGGTTACAATTGTTTTTACCACTCTTTAATGGCTTGATCCAGCCTTTACTATCAAAGTTAACTTGTTGTTCATAAAAAAAAAGTGATGCTGGTTGACCATTCAATTGCCACGCTTCATGGTATTGGTTGGCTTGCCTTTGCATTGCGTTCGCCAACACCATACCTTGCACGCGTTGCGCCTCATCTTCGGTTGTGCGCCAAACGTGCAAAAAGAGAGCAATACACAGCAAGACAACGCTATAAGCGACTAACCTGCGCAGCCAAACTAGATTCAACAACGCATAGAATCGATCCATGTTAACCCTTCATTGCGTCCATCATTCCCCACATAGGTAAGAAGATACCAAGTGCTAAAGTCAGTACCATACCCGCCACGATAACCAGTAGAATCGGCTCAATGCGTGCGGTTAAGGTTTTTAGATCATAATCGACTTCTCGATCATAAAAATCGGCTACCTCTAATAATAGTTCATCGATGCGACCGGTCTCTTCACCCACGGAAATCATTTGGATCACCAACGGGGTAAAGATGCCACTATTCACCGCTGTTGATGACACGGTTGCCCCGGCCTCAATCGCCGCTTTCATTTCCAAAACTCGCAGCTCTAAATATCGATTACCCAACGCCTCACCCGAGAGAGACAGGGAGTGATTTAGCGGTACACCAGAACGCAGCATCAAAGCAAAGGTACGAGAAAAGCGCGCCAATTGTGCTCGGTTAATCACGCTGCCAACCACGGGCATATACAGGCGAAATTTATCCCACCGTTCACGCCCTTTTGCCGTACCTAGCCATGTTTTAAAGGCGAAGGCTAAACCGACAATCACGGCAATCATCACCATCCAGTAATTTACAAAAAAGTTCGACATGCCAATTAAAATGCGTGTCGGCAGTGGTAGTTCCACACTAAAGCGAGCGAACATACTGGCAAACTGTGGTATCACCTGAGTATTAAGAATAAACATGGCGATTGTGATAAAACTCAACACAAACACGGGATAACGCATCGCTGTTTTAATCCGTTTACGCGTTTCTAGCTCTTGCTCGTAATACCCTGCCAATTGCCACAGAGCCTGCTCTAGCTGACCGGTGTTTTCACCCACATTAACCATAGAGACAAACAGTGGGCTAAAGACTTTGGGGTGCATACGCATTGAAGCTGCCAAAGCTCGACCATTGGTTAACTCTTGCGATACTTCTTCCAACGCTGTTGCTAACTGCTTGTTGTCACAGTTTTGTGTTAAGCCTTTTATCGATCGCAATAAAGGCACGCCGGCTTTCGTTAAGCTGTATAACTGACGGCAAAACAGCACCAACACCTCAAGCGGAACCGCAGGGCTAAACAGAGAAGATAAATCCAGTGATGCCCCTTTTTTAGCCACACTCAGGGAGATCGGAATAATCGATTTATTCATCAAGCTTTCCACCGCAGCGTCTTCACTACTTGCTTCAAACTTACCTGATACTTTCCTGCCATCACTATGACGACCTTGATAACGATAAATAGGCATAGCGTTCCTTACATCAAGATAGCGTCGGTCATACCCGAGGCATCCCCTTCACCCAAGTTCATCACTTCTTCTAAACTCACCGTCCCTTGTAAAGCCAGTTCCATCGCAGAGGCAAGCAGCGGTTTATATTGCTTAGATTGACGAGCCGTTTGAGCAAAGCCAACTGCATCATTTCGGCGCAGTGCATCCATCATATCTTGGTCTAGTTCGAGCATTTCAAACACCCCGATACGCCCACGATAGCCCGTTAGGTTACAGTTTTGACAACCATGACCTTTTTTAAAGCTTGCGTTGGCTTGATTTGGAAAACGCATCGTTAACCACTGTTGGCGCGCGGCATCAACGCTATCGTCCACCCGACAGTCTGGGCAAATCTTACGCACGAGACGCTGAGCAACAACCGCACGTACCGCACTGGCAACCAAGTAACCGGGAGCGCCCATATCCATCATTCGTAACGCACTATCAACCGCATCGTTGGTGTGCAATGTACTTAATACTAAGTGACCGGTTAAAGCCGCTCGCAGACCAATTTCAACCGTTTCTTGATCACGCATTTCCCCGACTAAAATGATATCGGGATCTTGACGTAAGAAAGTACGCAAAATGGTTGAGAAATCGAGATTGATCTTAGGATTCACCTGCACTTGGTTTACTCGTGGCAGGCGATATTCCACCGGATCTTCGGCGGTAATGATCTTCTTACCCGGTGTATTTAACTCTTTCAGTGCGCCATATAAAGTGGTGGTTTTACCTGAACCAGTAGGACCAGTCACCAGAATCATGCCATGTGGACGACGCAGTTGCTGTCGTAAACGCACGAGTAGTTCGCTAGGTAACCCTGACTCATCCAGGTTACGCAGACCTGTCGATTGGTTTAATAAACGCATAACCACCGACTCACCATGCTGAACGGGCATGGTCGACATACGAATATCCACTGACTGGTTTTTTACCTTGATATTAAAACGTCCATCTTGAGGCAGACGCTTTTCTGAAATATCTAAGTTCGCCATTAGCTTAAGGCGCAAGACAAGTGCTGAGGCAATATTGACTTCATTGAGCAAGGTTTCATGCAGCACACCATCAATACGTTGACGAATGCGCAGTAAATTGGCATCCGGTTCGATGTGGATATCTGACGCTGCCACCTGAATAGCATCTTCAAACAGAGAGTTAATCAGCTTAACAACCGTTACTTCATCACTGTCATTGTCAACGGTGCCTAATTCAAAATCAAAGGCATCACCACCTTGGTGCTCAAATTGCAACTGCTCTGCAAATGACGCGATCTCTTTGGTGCGACGATAGTAGCGATCAAAACCTTCTACCAACTGCTTTTCTGGCGCAATAACAAACTCTAATTGAAACTGTTGCAGTTGATCTAATAGTGACTCTTGAGCAAACAGATCGGCAGGATCACTCATGGCAACGCGCAAGGTGTTATTGTCATTATGAGCAATCACTAACGCACGTAATCGACGCGCATGCACTTCTGGTAGCAGCTGCACGGCATCAATATCGACATTGGCACGGCTTAAATCAATCAGTGGTAAATCAAGCTGTTGAGATAGAAACAGGAGCATCTCTTTTTCAGATAATGCACCAAGCTCGATAAGTGTATCACCCAACTTTTGACCGGAACGACGCTGTGCGACCAGTGCTTGTTCAACCTGCTGTTCGGTGATGATCCCTTCTTCAACCAGCAGATCACCTAAACGCTTACGTAATTTAATCTGCATCTGAGCCTTCCTCTAATTGTGCTAATACGCCTAATCGATCGCGAATAAAAGTCTGCGACTGAGAAGAGATGCCAACTCGAGTCAAAGCCTGTTGATAAGAGTGAGTGGCACTAGGCAGATCTAAACTGCGCTCTTGTTGAATTGCCAACCCTAACCACCAGCGAGCATTTTCACTCTCTAATTTAACCAACTGCTGATAACTTTCGAGTGCCATTGGTGTACGCTTTGCCTTTTGGCTTAATGCCGCTCGCATCTCTAAATACTCTCGACTGGCATGACGAGGAAGGTGCTGCAGTGGATTCAATGCCGACTCATCTTGACCGCTACGGATCAAAAGCTTACTTAAACTAAGGCGCAAGGTTTCACTGTCGTAATTACGCTTAATTCCAGCTTGCAGTAACTCGTAGGCACGGCGCTCATCCCCTTTGCCGTAATATAAAACCGCTAGTTTCTGACGAGTCTCTTCATTATCAGGGCTATAGCTTAATGCCTCTCGATAACGGATGATCGCTTCATCCATATCTTGATCATTTAACGCTTCTTGGGCACGTTTTAAGGCGCGCTGAGCAAGTTGCTGTGGCGTTAACTCAACCTGCTCAATCTGCATCGTTTGTTCACCAATAGCGGGGGTTGATTGAGGCGACGTTGGTTTAGATGCTGTTGGTGGTTTGGGTGCTGTTGGTAATTTAGATGCTGTCGGTTTGACAGGCTGAGAAGTCACTGACTGTGCTGCGGGTACTGCCGCTGCCACGCTTTTCACTTGAGCCAATTTGATCGATTCAGCTTTCGGCTCTGTTGCCTGTTTTGCCGTGACGGATTTCGTTGTAACAGATTTAGCGGTGACGGGCTTTTCAATGCTCGGTTTGTTCGCTACAGAATGGTTTGCCACAGGCTCAACCACGGCACTCACCTCAATAGGATCGAGCGCTGTTGAGGTCACGATTGGGCTAGTCACGTTTGACTGAGAAACCGCCCAACTGCCCACCCCTAAGCTCAAACCAAAACCGGCAATCAACCATAGCCACGGCTTCTGCTGCTTAACTGGCGCGATATCTGCTCGCTGAATGGATGACGCATCACCCGCTGGCTTAGCCTTTTGCTCTGCCAATTTAGATAAGGCGTGATTAATGGCACTCATGGTTGACTCCATCCCCATAAACACGGGGTTTTAAACTTTGGTTTACATACATCAAAGGTATCGCTGATCGCTAAGTAGAGGTGACGATTGTCGACGTTATTTTGATTATCGGTAAAGGTTAATAACAAGGCTTTATGACACAATTGATTGATCAAACGTGGAATGCCTCGACTCGAACGCCAAATCGCTTTTTTTTGCATCAGTGGAATAATGGACTCACTGCCAGCTGCAATCTCTAAACGATGATTAATATAAGCGACCGTTTCAGCCAGTGATAACGCCCGTAATTGAGCGCTAAAAGTAATACGCTGACGAAATTGGCGTAAGTGACGCTGAGCTAATCGTTCATCTAATTCCGGTTGTCCAATTAATACCATCTGTAATAATTTGCTTTGCTCTGTTTCTAAATTACCAAACAAGCGCAGGGCTTCTAATGTCTCATCCGATAACGCTTGCGCCTCATCAACCAGTACCACCGCTTTGCGCCCTTGAGCATGAATATCAATTAACTTGGCTTGAATATCATCCACCAATGACGCATCCGACGTTGCTGTAATCGCCAGCTCTTTCGCCACCGCTTGACGCAACTGCTCGGCGCTTAGCACTGGGTTGGGTAAATAGATCAGTGCGACCTTAGCGTCGAGTTCATTAACCAACATTCGACAAACCATGGTTTTACCCGTCCCCACTTCACCACTAATTTTGATTAAACCTTCGCCCATCTCTAATGCCGATAGAACGGTTTGAATCGCTTCATAGTGTGGCGCTAACCCATAAAAGAAATCACTGTTTGGGGTTAAGCTAAAGGGTTGCCGACTAAAGCCAAAGTGGTTGCGATACATCGTCTACTCTCCGCCCGCTATTGCGAATCAGGGAACCATTCTTGTAATAAATCACGCGAACGCTCTAGCTCTTCTTGCCAGGTATTAACACCCACAACGGTCGGCTTTAATAAAATTACCAATTCTGTTTTTTGAGCAACGTTGGAAATATTACGGAATAGATGCCCTAAACCTGGAATATTACCAAGGAGAGGTACTTGTGAGACTAATTCTGTATTCGACGATTTCATCAAACCACCAATTACTATCACATCGCCATCACGCGCACGAACAATTGAATCCGACTCTCGTATTGAGCTTTTTGCCAATGGCAGTTCAATCAAGCTATCACCGTATAGTATTTCTCGGTTACTTTGCTCCACTTCAATGACAGCGGGATGAACATGCATTAACACATTGCCTTTATCATCAATTTGCGGTGTCACATCGAGTGAAATACCAGAGAAAAATGGCGTTAGCTCAAAATCAGGAGCTGGGTTCGAGTTATCACCGGTACCAACAACACTGGAAAAATCCGTTACATAATATTCATCAGTACCGACTTTAATCACCGCTTTTTGGTTATTCGATGCGGTCACTCGTGGGCTAGAGAGAACATTTAAGTCACCTTGGGTATCCATAAAGCTCATCACCGCTTCAAAGCTACCATCTGAAATCGTTACATTGGTTTGCCCACCTAATAGTGTGCTAATGGTGTCACCAAGTAGAGTACCAGCAGCACGTTCAATCTCGACACCACCACTACCAATGGATTTAGAAATATTGCTCCAGTTGATCCCTTGCTGATAACCATCACTTAAGGTCACTTCCAATATCTTCGCTTCTAAGATCACTTGACGATGAACACGCTCTTGAGAAATCTGTAGGAAACGACGAATTTCACGTAATTGATCAGGGTAAGCTCGCACGGTGATCACACTCGCTTGCGGAGAAACCACAACGCTTTGCCCACTGCCCGAACCAATCAAACCGCCAACCGCGGCTTCAAGCTGAGACCAAAAATCACTTTCACTGAGCGTTTCTATTTCTGTGCCGCCAGTCGAACTGGTCGATGAACTGCTAGAGCTAGATGAACTAGAACTGCTATCGGAATATGAGCTAGAGCCGCTATCTGAGCTGGTGATCGAACCTGATGTAATGCTCGTTAATGAGCGCCCTGAACGCGTTAGCTGTAGATAATCAACCGGCATAGTGACCGTGCGAATGCCCGCAGGATACACTTGAATAACCTTACCTTGCGTCACGATGTCGTAGCCATAGATGTCACGTACAACATCAAGCACTTCATCAAGCGTAACATCGGTAAGATTAACGGTAATGCGCCCTTCAACGTTTGGATGAATAGCGGCACTAAAATCGGTGCCTTGCACTAAGCTGGTGAAAAATGCTCGAGCTTCTACACTATTGGCTTGTACTCGGAAACGCTTGAGTGATCCACCTGTTGCCGCTAGGCCACCACTCAGATCGGGCATCAGATCGTTTTGCACTGAAGCGGGTAAATCTTCTAATGCATTTAGGTTAGATTCATTAATAGCTTGATTCAGCGCTTCTTTAATTTCAACCGGATCTCTATGTCCCATTGAGCACCCTGATAAAGCAACAACGGTTAATAGCGTTATAATTTTATTCATCTGATTCATCAACTGTTATTCCTTTATATCATTCGGGAAAAGCGATAGGTTCCATTGTTTCCCACTACGCTGAATCGTGACATATTTATCGTTAACTGTTTTGACGCGATAACCGCGAAAGGTATCACCTTGACCAACAACTTGACCGTTTAATATGGCGTAACAAGGGGCATCGGTTTGGCACATCACGCTTTGCAATGTTGGTAACCTTGCCTGCGTCACTACCCTTCTTGGTGGCGCTTTTTTCTCTGCAGGAGCCGTCCACCCTAACGGCGCGGTCGGATCTTGTGAGGCTTGGCTTGAAAATGAGAATAATGCCAATATGAGTGATAGCACGCTAACTCTAACCACCGATAAACTCCTGTCTTGTACCTAAGGTGTAGACTTGCAAAATAAGCCGAGCTTGTGGGTAAGATTCCACTGAATAGTGAAAACTACGCCAATAATATTTCACTGGCAGTGCTTCTAGTTTTTGTAAATATTCACTAATCGCAAAATAGCCACCCGTTAACTCAATACGTACAGGGTGAACAAAGTAGCCAGAATATTCTGATGTCTGTTTTTTATCAGCGATAGGTTCGGCTTTTAATGACTCTAAAGAGACTAACTTCAAGCCTTTCCCTTTCACCAATACACTTTCTAAAAGCGCCGCCATTTCACTCGGAGAGATCAGGCTTTCCACCACTTCTGACAACTCTTCTGATAAGTCCTGACTCAGTAACATCAGATCAGCGAACTCAACATTGATCGCCTGATTGGGATCTTTTTTCAGCTTTGCCTGCATCAGTAAGACTTCCGCCTCTAACTTCTGATTCGATAGTGTTAGAGATTGCTGCCTTTTTTGCTGCTGTTGATGCCGCTCAATGACAGGTTCAACAACAAAGGTAAGTAAGAGAAAAAACACACCAACCACACTACTTAACGCAATCAGCCACTTTTCACGCGTTGATAGTGCCGAAAATTTTTCATTCATCGATAGCCATAAATCGTTCATGGTTATTTCCCTTCGGTGCGAGTGTGCAATTCAAATGTGATGATGTCTTGCTCGTTGCGACCCATCTTTATTTTTTCAAAGGTGCGCCCAACTAAAGTCACTTCATCTTTAAATTGATTCACCCAGTTTGGCACTGAGCTTGCGTTACGAGCCAAACCCTTTAAATCTAAGGTGTTACTATTGATGTAAATATCACTTAGTGAAATATCATTACGCCCTAATTGAGCCAGTGAAGCCATTACCCCAGAGTAACCAATTTGTTGGCTGTCATCGTATTCACCCACAGCATGAAGCGCTTCTTTTTTGGCTTGAACCTCACGCTTTAAACGCTCAACTGCAGCAACAGTGGTGGCCTTTGGTTTATGTTTTACTAACTGCTCTGATAATGATTTCTTTTGACTATTCCATTGGTTATTAGCACGTTGAGCTTGTTTTAATTGCGTATCAACTTGCGTTAACTGGTAGTGATAAAAACCGTAAATGCCACCCATTAATAACGTCATAACAAGGCAAGCTAATACAACATTGGTTAGGCTAAAGTGATCTTTTTTCGGTTTAAGATGAGCGGGATATAAGTTCACTTTCCAGTGCGGTTTGGCATTGGCGGCTTGCAATAAAACCTGTGCAGAGTTCATCGCGCCCTGCTTTTGAACCACAAGATCCTGATCCACCAACGGAGAGGCTTTGATATTAAGACGCTGATTTAAAGCTTCAACCAGTGCTTGAGTGTCTTCCTCGTCACAACAGATTTTTAGTTGATGAAAAGCGGTCCCTTTGGCTTGAGCGGATAAGTAGTCAACCGAACGTTGCATCTCAAGAGCCAGCCCATCCAGTTGCAATTCACTTGAAGCAACACCGGTTAGTGGTGAAGTAACATTACGAATTGAACGTTGGAAGCAGGGAGTATGTTCAACAAAGCCACTGATTTTAAAGCGCCCTTGTTTTGCCCTTTGTAGCAACATGAAGTTATTTAATTCACCAGCGGTATAGCCCCAAACTTTATCATCTGGGATCACTTGGTTTAGCGTCATGCCACTCTTTTCAACTAAGCTAACCAACTGAAGGATGGTCTTCTTAGCAATGACATACGCCTGAATTTTCTGGCTACTTGGCAGTGAAATCGCATCGGCAACAATGTCAGTCACGCGCTCTGTAATCACCCCTTTTAATAAAAAAGGCAGCGCGATTGGCCATTCATCTTCAGGGATGCTTGGTTTGTCAATTTGATAGGTTTGGTAAAGAGCGCTGTGTAAAATAATGCTCACATTGCGGTTATCGGTCTTGGCGGTTTGTAATGCCTTTTCTAGCGCAACTTCCCAACCTTGATGCTCAATAGTGATAGATTTATCATTATCACCCGACAGGTAAATAGCATCACTTTGAACCACGGCAAATAAAGGCGGCTCATTTTTACTCACTGGACTGAATTTATTGAGAAACGATTTTAATTTCATACAGGCTCAATTGTTTATTTTTTATCGCCAACGATTACGCTTACCAGGCTTAATCCTTGTGTCTATTTTTGTCTTAGGTAATAACGCTACCTCAGGAGAAAAATGACGCCCTTGACCACCATGGATGCCAAGATCCATTAATGCTTGCCACTCTTTTTTAGTATCTACTCCAACAGCAATAACCTGTGCTTGTCCATCACTACAAGCACCGACAAGGCTACGTACAAACAACTGATTTTCATGACGTTGATCGATACGTTTAATTAAGCTTCGGTGCAGTTTCAAATAGTTAATATTGAGGTCTTTAATATAGTGCGTACTGACGATGCTACGCCCTGCTTGATCAACCCCAACTTGACAACCCAGTCCCGCAATTAAACGAATAATAGGACGCATATGATCTAAATGACGAACGATATTCGCTTCAGAAAATTCGAAACTCAATTGACTCAATTTTTGGCGAGATAATTGCAATAGTTCATATCTAAACCATTTGCAGTATTCTTTATTAGCAAACGGTATAGTATTCATATTAATAGCATAACATGACGGATTTTCTGACGCTTTCAAAAAATTGACTATTTTAACTAAAACAGACCGATCCATTTGCGCTTCATAGCCCACAGATTCTAAGGCGGAGATAAATCGTGCTGCTTTGATTTCTCCCCTTTCAGGATCATGGATACGAACCAGAACCTCATGGTGTAAGAATTTAAGCCGATTTCCCTTTAACAATTCGTTACATGTTTGATTGTATAGCAATATATTCTCTGGTCTTAAGGCGGTGTCAAATAATGTGCGCCAGCGAACACTCCCACGGTAATCTTCTTTAACATCTTGTTTTTTAAACCGTGTCCAAGTATTGATTTTTTGCAGTTGGGCACTTTTTAGCGCCGTTTCCAACTCTTCCATAATCAGAGCTTGTTTCTCACCTTTCTGATACAGAGTTAAACCAATATGTACCCAGTTATCGATATCAAGTGGCGTTGGTGGTGTCAGCTTTTCTAACTGGCGAATGCATTGCCCAGCGAGGTTAAAAATATCTTTTGAGCTTTGATGAGGAATGAGAACGGCAAAGTCAGCATCGTAGTAACGTGAAAAAATAACATCAGGATAACGCTGAGCAAGGTTTAATAATACCTGCCCCACTTCAATGATAAATTCATCACACTCTGCTTTTTCATTTTCGGCTTCGACTTGTTTCCAATCCTCAATTCGAATCAACAACACACCACCATTACCTGAACTTTCATGTAATGCCGATTCAAGCTTACTATCAAATAGCACTCGGTTTGCTGTTCCGGTTAATTTATCAAGGAAAGTTTGCGTTCGGATGAAGGTATCAAAGCGACTTCTTTCTTGGCGAGCGTATTGCAACTCTTCAATCAGAACATCCAAGGCTTCGCTGGCAGTATAAGGCCATTCACGCACATCACCGATTTTATACTCTTCCACTTTTCCCGCTAAAATCATCCGCCCACGCTCTTCGAGCAATTCCGAGCCAACGAGTTGCTCCTTAAGCCATTGGACCCCACGCATTAAACCAAAAAGGGCTAAAGCGATGGCTAATGTCACCGACCATAAAGCCTCAAAGGAGTAACCATGACCAATATAAGGAGGCTGAACTTTAAAGTGAATATTGTAGTCAGTGTGGTGTTCGAGTTGAAAGTCAGCAGAGTAGAGACGCTCACGGTCAAGATCTGGTGAGGTATTTTTGAAGCGATAAATCACGCCAACCGAGTTCGATAATGTCATTTCAGCGACATCATTCACTTGCAGCATTTTCGGTACCCAACGCTGTAATTGGTAGGCATTATCGGGATCAGCCAGATCGCGATCAATCGCACTGGTGATGCCTTGCAGATCACGATCGAGAAATTCTTGCGAAAGACGTTTAAACGATAGTGAACCGCCGATAAATAAAATAAACATGGCACTGATCACAATCATTGTGACAAAAGCAACAAGCCGCGTGCTCAGTTTTAGCGTCGGAGTGTATCTCATGTGAATGTTGAATTCCTTTCCTATTCACGTAGTTAATGCATTTATTACTGCTCGTTATAACAGTATATACAATATTTAACACATGAGTATAGATAGTCATAAAAGCGATAAAAAAACCCAGTATTTCTGCGTTTCAGTATAATAAACCTACGTAATTATTTTGTGAAAATAGAATTCTTAATATTTTAGACAAGGTGGGCTGTCACACGATAAACGTGGAGGTATGGGATTTGGTATTAGAATATGCTAATGATGAAGCCTCGTCCTATTATAATCTATCGAGACTTCAGTTTATTCAGACGGCTGCAAATTATGATTCAAAGCTGTGAAATAATATCGACTTCCACCAGCACCCCAAAGTGATCCGATACAACTGGATAAAAATCGTTATTAAAAATCACCTGATGCTGCTTTACCACCACCGGTTGATTACTAAGAACCAAATCAATCCGTAGCGCTTGGCTATTTTTTTCCCAACCATCAATATTTTTAATCACAGTGGTTCCGGCATCTTTTATTTCTGCTATTTCATAACAATCTATCAAACCGCGCTGTAATACATAATCATAACCTTCATTGCGTATATGGCTTGGGTTGTTGAAATCACCTAATAGAAAGCTCAACTCTGTTGATAATGTTGCCTTTATTCGGTTGAACTGATCCTCAAATGAGTTCTCAGAGTCATTCCACCAGCCGCAATGACAATTATAAAGATTGAAATCACCTTGTTGAGAAGTAACCTTAATACGCACTGCTCGTCTATGTTTCCAAAAGCTCACATCATAGTTATCACTTAGGTCAATGACCTCATGTTCGACAATCGGCAGCCGCGTCAAGAATGCCAGCCCCTCTTGATATACGTCATAACTTTGATGAACGAAATCCCATGTAAGTTGGTAGTGATAACCGTATTTCATGAGTTCTTTCTGTAATAAATAACCATAGTTATCAGCGAACACGGTGTGATTAGTTAATATATTGGCATCAACAGCCGGGCTATCTTGATGTTGATTAACTTCCTGTAATACAACGACATCGCACCCTTGCTCGATAATGGCTTGCGCTACCACTTCCAACTTTTCTAGCTGTTTATCTTCTTGCCAACTATGGGTATTTAGCGTCATTAACTTCATTTATTATTCACTTCTTTATTGTCGTGAGATAAAACGCAGCGCAAAGCTGCGTTTCTCGAGGTTATTATATCTAAAATAGAGAAAGAATTACGCAGGTTGTGCTGAATACTTCTCAACTAATCTAGATTTAATGACATCCACTCCAGGACCATAAATAACTTGTACTCCTTGCTCTTTAATCACAGCGCCAAGTGCTCCTGTCTGCTTCCATAACTCATATTCAGCAACCAACTGCGGATCATTAACTGTAATGCGCAAGCGAGTCATACAAGCATCAATCTCAGCAATATTGGCACGGCCACCTAAATTCTGAATAATAATGTTCAACTTCTCATCTTCTGACATGGATTCTGAACTGTCATCGAGGTAGTTACCCATGCGGCCTGGTGTTGGCAATTTAAATTTAACAATGAGCACACGGAATAATCCATAGTTAACAGCAAAGAAAACAATAGAAACCAATGCGAAGCGAACCAAGTCACCACCGATTCCCGCTGAAACCATCATTGGAATCCTAGTGAATAACTCAATCAAACCAAAGGCATGTACACGTAGGTCCATCACATCGACCAACGCAAATGCAACCCCTGTTAATACCGCATGCGCAACATACAAAACAGGAGCAATAAACATAAACATGAATTCAATAGGCTCTGTCACACCGGTTAATAACACAGCAAGACATGCAGATAAAAACATTGGCTTGTATTGTGTGCGCTTATCACTATCAACACTGTGATACATGGCAAGTCCAATACCAATCAATGAAGACGCTGCGATAATAACTTGGCCCGCTTTAAAACGTGCTGGATGTACCGTATCTAATAGATGTTGGTAAGTTGTCGGATCGCTTAATTTAAGATTATTTAAATCGCTAACCCAAGCAAGCCATAATGGATCTTGACCATAAACACTTGAGCCTGCATTCGCCCCAGTCAAAAGTTCATAAGTACCACCCAACTCGGTGTAATTCATTGGAATAGTTAAAGTGTGGTGTAAACCAAATGGCAGTAATAAACGCTCTAACGTACCATACAAGAAAGGAGCAGTGATCGGCGCAGTGTCTTTAGAGGTTGCAATCCATTGACCAAAATCATTAAGTGCACCTTGAATTAAAGGCCATACGATTGATAAAGCAAACGCAATAATCATCGAATAGAAAATAACAACAAAAGGCACAAAACGCTTACCGTTGAAAAATGCTAATGCCTGAGGTAAGCGAGCGAAGTCATGATAACGGTTAAATAAGTTGGCACCTAAATAGCCAGACATAATACCGATGAACACACCCATATTTAAGGCAGGAGCACCCAAAATATTAGTGAAGAATTGAGAGACAGGTAGCTCAGAACCAAATAGGCTCATCACAACCGCCTCGGGATCACTAAGCATAGCGTTATCTACACCCAGTATCACTCCAGTAGTACGGTTGATTAATATGAAAGCAATGAGCGCGGCAAATGCACCACCTGCACGCTCTTTTGCCCATGAGCCACCAATAGCGACAGCAAATAATAGGTGAAGGTTAACTATGACCCCCCAGCCTATGTTTTCCATAATAGCGCCTAGTGTTTCAATGGCACCAATACCACCGGCATACATTGCGACAACTTTACCGAGTGATATCATGATACCAGCGGCTGGCATCACCGCGATAACAACGATAAGGGATTTCCCAAATCGTTGCCAAAAATCAAAAGATAGTAACTTACTCATAAATGATTCCTTGTCTTAAATGCAGGGTAGCCTTATCAAGGCCCTGCGAAAAATATAATTTAGTGCTTTTTTGCAAATATATACGCAGCATAAGCTGGGGCAATTTGCGTCGTTATAAAGTCTGAGCGAACGTGTTCATTGTTGACATTCTGATTATCAAGCATTAACTCGCCTAATTGCGTGCAGTCGATATCAACGACGCTCTCTTGTGGACTTAAATTGGTAATAATGGTCCATGTCATATCTTGAGCAACACGTTGATAAACATAGATATTAGGATCGTTAGGCAGCAGCAATTGATAGCGACCAACCACTAAGCTTACATTTGACTTACGCAGAGCAATCAGCTGTTTATAGAAACTCAAGACCGAATTTGGATCTTTCTGTTGTTGCTCAACATTGATATCTGCGTACTGTTGATTGACGGAGAACCAAGGTTGCACCTCAGAGAAACCGGCAAAATCCTGGTCATTCCATTGCATTGGCAAGCGACTATGGTCGCGAGATACTTGATTTAACAAGGCTAAGATGTCTGCATCGCTTTGACCTTGTTGAGATAGTTTTTGAATTAAATTTCTAGCAGACACATCATTAAATTCGTCAAGAGAAGTAAACTGATGATTTACCATACCAATCTCTTGACCCTGATAAATAAACGGGGTCCCTTTCATCAAGAAATAACAGCTCGCTAACGCGGTAGCACTGGCATATCTAGAGTTAGGATCGGCAAAAGTATCAATACTACGTGCTTGATCGTGGTTTTCTAAATAAAGCGCATTCCAGCCTTTACCTTCTAAGGCATCTTGCCAACGCGATAAAATGCTTTTGAACTCCACTAGATCGAAATGCTCGTTGCTTTGTTCTTCCGACCATAGTTTCATGTGTTCAAACTGAAAAATCATGTTGAAAACACCACCTTGATCGTGCTCGGTCGCTTCGGCAACCCAAGGTAATGCGTTGTCGGCAGTAACCCCATTAGCCTCACCAACTGTCACAATGTCAAAGGGATCAAACGCCTGCTCTTTTAACTCATGCAGATGTTTTTCAATACCTGTCACATTCATATGATAATCAAACGAGGAGACATAATTTTCACCCTTTGGATTGGGTAAAGAGGGTAAGCCTGGTTCTTTCTGAATGTGGCTGATTGCATCCACACGGAAACCATCAATACCACGCTCCAACCACCAATGAATCATTTGAAATAGTGCTTGTTTAACTTCTGAATTTTCCCAATTCAGATCAGGCTGTTTTTTAGAAAATAGGTGTAAGTAGTATTGTGCAGTTTTTTCATCATATTCCCATGCACTGCCATGAAAAATACTTTCCCAATTGTTTGGATCGCAAGTCGGTTTTTCAGCGGTAGGCTCACAACCATCACGCCAAATATACCAATCACGCTTAGGGCTATTTTTGTTATCTCGAGATTCGATGAACCATGGATGCTCATCACTAGTGTGGTTGATTACTAAATCCATAATTATGCGAATACCACGCTCATGAGCAGCAGCGATCAGTTTATCCACATCCTCTAGGGTTCCAAAGTCAGGATGAATCGCTTGATAGTCACTAATATCGTAACCGTTATCATCATTCGGTGATGCATAAAATGGACATATCCATATTAAATCAATACCCAAATCAGCAAGATAATCAAGCTTTGCAATGATTCCGTTAATATCACCAATACCGTCCTGGTTTGTATCATAAAAACTACGAGGATAAATTTGGTAAGCGGTTGCTTTCTTCCACCACGCGAGTGGCTTTGAGTGCATTTTATTGGCGTGTGTCATCAGTTACATCTACGTTATGTGTTATCGTTAACACATAGTGTTAAATGGAACCTATTTGGACTCAACACAATTTCAGAGTAACTGTGAACTTTCTCTCATTTTTATGTCGAATGTGCCTTCAACGGAACTGAAATCTCGCTTGAGCAATTTTTTGACAGCTTGGTAGCCCACTTGATAGTAGTTAAAAGAGACAGTGGTCAGGCTCGGGACTAACAAATCGCTGTAATCATAATCACCCATGCCTACAATCCATACGTTATGACCAATCTTGAGTTGCTGTTCTTTGGCGCGACGATATAAACGAATAGCAATATTATCGGTGGCACAAAAGTAGACATGATTGGGCTGTAATTGGATTGCTTGGTAGCCGGATTTTTCCTCCGAATTGGCCAGGGCTTGCAGGGCAAAATTTAACTCAGGTACGGTGTCGGTAATGGTGGCTTGCATCAACTTAGTGCGGCTAGAAAGCATACGCTCATCATAAATATAATGTACGGCTACCAGCGGTGCCTGTTGCTGTTTTAACTGAGTGATGGTTTGGGAGACAAGTGCTTTAATTGCGGCATGATCGGGGTAATATAAACAGCAATGGTGGGGGGTGTTTTTGCCAATAAATAACACATTGTCTAAAGTTCGATAAAAAGTCTCTTCGACACTGTGCTTTGACGCAATAATAATCGTGCCCAGTGCATTTAAGCCGTTAAACTCTCTCACAGCTTGGCATTCTGACTCATGATTAAACCCTGTGGCATGAAACAGCATTCGAACTTGTGATTCATTAGCAGCAGCCAGCGCCCCTTTAATCACTAAACTCGTCGTATATGACTCAATTCGAGGCGCTACGAAACCAATAATGTTGGATTGACTACGAATAGAGCGAGCAAATATATTAGGCGTGTAATGACTATCTTTGACGATAGCATCAATTTTAAGGCGGTTCTCAGCCGAGACATAACCGCCATTAAAGTAACGTGACACAGTCATTGTTGAAATTCCAATCTGCCTTGAAATCTCAGCCATAGTCATTTTTTTACTCATTACATATTTCCTTCAATAATGCACTATTGCCATACTCCCAAGTGACTTCAAGATGCAGGATTCAGAGTTGAGTCACTTGGGTATAGTATCCAATATATTGGCTTACAATACAGTAAATAAAACTGGGTGTGCGCATGAGTGCTTTATTTTTACTCACAAGATTTAGACCTGCACTCAAGACTAATAAAAAAACCCAGCATTTCTGCTGGGTTATGAGGTATTTTTCTGTTTAAAAGTGTTTATTCTTACACTTTCAACTTATACAGGATCTAGAACGGTAGTAACGGTAAAAAAATCAACGCGTGAGTGAATGAGTGAGTTGGTAAATCAAATTAAAACAATAAAATACAATGAATTAAATGCAATCCCAATGTCATTCAACTTACCCTATTATTACACTTCTTAATTTATTGTAAATATAAGTTGCTTGAAAGCCAATTTACTCATCTATTTCTTACAGTCTACATAGGTTCAATCAAACATCTAAACTTATCTCTACAAGCTTAACTGATCTTTGCTAACACCCAAAGCATGCCCTTGTTGTTCGATCTAATAATCGTAACTTGCAATAAGCTTACAATGATTATCTAATTTGGTTAGAAAAGTGTTAATGCCCGTTTGGGGGCTCAAATCACGATATTGCCCGACTTTTGCAAAAGATTGATCAGCAACAATAAGTGCCGTTGCTGTATATATTTTTTTAAGAACTAGCCGCTTACATAGAAGATCATACCTTCCTAAATAAGAGATACCTTTAACCGTAGGGTACACCCCTGAAGACGCATCAGGTTGGTAACTAGTTTTTCTTATATTTTCATCAGCAAGAAATCCAGGCATCACAGGGAAAAAGTTCATACTTACCTTTGGTGAACCACGTGTTACGTCTGAGTCTTCCACTAGAATCAGATAACCTGTAAATATCTCTGCATCATCCCCAAATGCTCTTTCTTCAATTGCAGTATAGAGATCAATCCCACTACCCAAAACTTCTTCTGTTCTGTTATTGAAATTATTACCAATAGAGCCTACCTGAGATTTCAACTCAATTGCAGCTATAATTCGCCCTTGTGATATTGCAACAATATCCCAAGATTTATGAGGACGAAAATAGCCTGGAAGTTGAGATGAATTCTTTCCTGTATAAATTTCAACATTGATTAAGCCAGAGTTTTTTATAATGCTTTCAATAACCATTATAAATCCATCTAGTGTTTTTCCGCTAAGCACTCCTTTTCCACCAGATCTAACAGTCCAAAAGTTCTTAATAGCATTGTTAATTGTATTTTCCATTTAGCAACCTAATACTTGTCTTTCTTTTTCAGTAAAGTTATACAAATCAAAAACTAACTCTTTTGCAGCAGCTACGTTTTTATCAACAGCTGCATCCTCAAGCCTATCTCGAAGATCATCAGGAACAGACTCCCATAACGGAAGGCGAATCCTTCTGAGGTGTTGAGCTTGAAAACGAAGATTTCCACCTGATATTTTTGTTGAATAAATCTCAACAAACAATTGCCCAAGTCCTGAGATTAAAACTGCCTGTAATGCCTTTAAGCTCCAGGAGTTTGAAGTAACATAATATATGGTGTTATTTGGATGATATTCTCCATTATCGTAAACCACTGTAAGCTGTGATTTAATATCAGGTATCAGCAGTTTCTCTGCTGAAACTCTACTCGGATGAACTCTATCAATTGTTCTAAACCAAGTGACAGGATTATTTTTAGCTACATGTCGAGATTTTAATGCCTTTGAATGGACTTCCAAGTAAGCTTTTAGCTTCGGGAAATCATCTAAATCAATGACACCATTATCGTCATAAGTATTGATAATAAACAGTCCTGAATCGATCAAAATCCCCGAACTAATATCTTTTGCTTCAACCATAGGAAGCCTACGGCTAGGCTCAATATCCAATTTATTATCAACCATATATACTTTATTATTACCTGTGGCTGCACCTATAAAAATTTGACAATTCGTATCTTCAATTAGAGGAAATTCCTGCTCTAAACGTTTAATCAAAGCAAGTTCACCAAAAGAGCCGAACGTCCATGGTTTTGCACCATTAACCACGTCTTTTCTAATGTTTTTTCCTTCGAATGTCACTTTATCACCAGCTAAAGATCTTGCAACAAGGTTAGAAAAGTCAACAGTAATCGTTGGGTTATGGATTATCAGTGTCTGTACATGTTTTCGTTTTGATATTTGCGTGATAGCAGGGTACGTAAGCACATCTGACTGAAATGCATTTTGACCATACATATCGACAAATAGGTCTAATTGATATGATGCTGCTACATAATTTCGCAAAGAAGAGCCATAACTATTTTTAGTCCATCGATCCGTACAGATGAACGAAAGAACCCCTTTTTCTTCCAATAAAGATAAAGACTTCTCAAAGAAAGCCACATAGAGATCGGCACGTTCAATCATCGTAAAAAACTTAGATCTATACGCAGTAAGTAATTCTGCTGGTATATTCTCTATACGGACGTATGGTGGATTACCGATGACATGTGTATATAGCGATTTCGTCTCAATAAGCAGAAAATCATCATTCTTATACCATTGAGCCACAAGCATAGCTGCATCTGAATCTTCAAATACAGATTTTAAAATTTGGTATGTCTTAGTTTTGGCAATCTCTATACTGTCATTTGAGATATCATAGGCTGCAACCAAATACTTGAACCTCTCTGCCTTAACTAACTTTTTAGAATCCAAAGATTTTAGCTTCAAGCAAAGCTCTTTAGCAATAGCTATAACAAACTCACCCTGCCCACAGGATGGCTCTAAAATTCGAGTACTCGGTATCAATAAGGAATCACTAACACCTGAAGTTTGAAGCATGAAGAGTACAATCTCAGGTTTAGTAAAAACCTCTCCCTTCTCAGCGTCAGAGTCCCCCCAAGCTAAAGAATGTTTTGATATATTGTCGATAGCTATGGTTGATAACACTGTTCTAGCCTCTATTTTGCATGATCATAAGTAGTAAATATTACCACAAATATCGCAGTTAGATCTCCTTCATGGTGATAGACTGTAAAATGCATGACTACCTACTGAATTGAGACATTCAAAGCTAAAGTGGATAAAGCTAATAAGCTCAATGCTTAAAGAATGAAAAGCATTCAGCTAGGGGAATATCCTTCAAAACACAGATTAATATTTGAAAAACACTTCGTATTTACACATAGCTTAATTCCGCTTATCACCCGTAGTCACTAAATCAAGCAGCCATATTTTCTTTGTTATTATATTTAGTAAGTAGTATCGGTAGGTAGGTATTCCGTAAGCTCGTATGGCTTGGTGATTTGACAACCTTAGTCATTAACTCTTTAGAGCCAACAATATGAACTTCAGCCTCTGCTCTCGTAATCGCAGTGTACAACCAAGCTCGGTCAAGCATCCTAGATTCATCCAATGCTATGATAATACGAGGAAACTGGCTTCCCTGCGCTTTATGTAATGTTATCGCATAGCCCAAGCGCAATTGCTCAATGATCATGTTATCAACGTTTAGCGTCTTACCATCATCAAGAGTAATTACACCAAGACGCCCCTCTGCTTTGCTGACATCGGTTAATTCACCAAGTAGACCGTTTTGCACACCACGTACATAATCATTTTTAGTAAATAACACTTGGTCGCCTTTACGCATTTTCGTATACCACTCATTACCACCATCGATGAACATAATAGGCTCTCCCGTACCATTCACACGGCACTGTACGAGGTCATTAATGCTATTAACCAGTTTGTTCGTTGGAGCTATTACACGGGAGTTATGGGAGGATTGAGCATATAGCTCTGTGCATATTGCAGCGATATCAGCTTGATTGCCTGCTTCATGGAAAGTAATTCCGCCCACAGTTAACCTATCAGGAACAATTCCTTCATTTATCGACTTTGAGTACTCTGGAATGCCAGTTGTCCCTTCCTGTCGCTTCACAATATCCAACGTTGTACTAACGATTACTCCACTGGCAATGACATCCGCTAAGATACGCCCTGCACCAATGGGCGGCAGTTGATTTGGGTCGCCAACGAGTAGTATTCTGACATCAGGTGCAATGTGCGTAATTATTCTATACATCAAAGGTAAATCAACCATTGACGCCTCATCAATAACAACAAGATTTTTCCCTTCTGTAATTGTTTGATTGCGTAAAAATGCTGCAATGGTCATGGTTTCAAAACCGATACTCTCATGTAAACGCATAGCTGCACGACCACTGAGCGCCAGAGCATGAATCGTATAACCTAACTGATGAAAACTACGTAATGCTGTTCTAAGAACCGTTGTCTTACCCGTTCCAGCCCCACCCGTGATACAAGCCACTGAATTATCAAGTGAATACATAACGGCTTCACATTGCCGTGGTGTCAATTCATATGGCAAGTCACCTTTAGCTTTAACAAAAGCTGCGTTAACCACTTCAGTATAAAGATCATCTCTGCTTGATAGTGAAACTAAACGTTTAGCAACCACAGCCTCCATCAATAACTGCCCTGTAGGGTGGTAAGTAATAGTTTCACTGTTGAAGGTATACCGAACCTTATTCTCCCCAATTTTTAATGCTAGCCCTGTAAGGTTCGAATCTTTTAAAATGGAGTTAACGGCTTTTCGTAAAGTGGGTTTATCTACACATGTATGCCCTTTGGCTACTTCTTTTTGCATAGCAGCTTCAACAGCCGCAACCAATCGCCTATCATCCGTAGGTTCAATTGAAAACTTCCCCAGGGCTAGAACATCCGTTCTAGCAAATCCAAGCCCAAAGGTCATTAACCGATACGGATCATCTTTAATTGCGTCAATAGTCGCCTTACCGTGTGCTTTAAATAATCGCTGCTGTATGTCATAAGGTATTTCGTGCTTCACCATCCAATTAGCAGCTTTCAGGTTTGCATATTTTTCATAGCCAGCGTACATCGCATCAATGGATAAAGGGGTTAGCTCCTCAGCTAACTCCTGACGATGCTGCTCGGTATCCTCTGAAAGCAAAATATAGATACGATCTTGAAACCTAGCCCACAGCCCACGTGCTTTCTTCTCACCGACATCTTTAAAGTCTTTCTGGGCAGCGATGAATCTAACAAACCCCTCAGAAGAAGCTGGCATTAGACAATTTAAAGTGGCATTACTGTACCTGTAGTCATCAATTTCATAATCACCCTGCGTGGTCTTAGTAATATCCCTAATACCCTCAACTTCCCAATGCTGTCCAATAGATGGTTTAACAGGTACATCAGTAGGGTTAATACCTACACTAATAATGTATTTACCACTGTTGACCTTGTAGCTGTTCCTTGCGATTGGCACACCTTTCAGCACCATATGGCTGCTTGATGAAACAAAAAAACTAGTCAGCCTAAATTGTTCAACTGTGCTTTTCCGATTGGTCGCTAATTTAGTCATCTCGGAATCATCCCCAACTCAGAAACCACATCAGATAACTCCTTAAGCCTGCTTAATTCACGCTCCAACTCATGGTTTTTTGCTCTTAAATCGATGACCTCGACCTCAAGAGCTTGAAGCCTATTATTTTGAGTTGCTAGTTTATTACCTTCCCCACTGTACAGTTTTGGCGATGTATCCGCTTTTTTTGCTTTAGCTTCAACGGTAAGTGGCGGCAAAACATTGCGATTGCGTAGGTTATCTTCAAGCTCATCTAACTGACGCTTAAGTTCTGGGTTCTGTCTTAAAGCAGAGCGCCCACAATCAATTGCTTTACAGATTTCGCTGCGGCTCAGGCTACCTCTGTAGATTATTTGTGAGTATGACTCATCATCTTGAGTAGCCTTCCACATCTCAAAGGCTGCAACTGTTGCTTTCGCTGCATCACGTCCATTAGCCATAAAATTTACTAACCTCCTGTACTGCGATTAAGCTGAATCAGTGGTTTTTCCAGCATATCTATTGCATCGTCAAGACTATCTATCCTGATGCTGTTTTTATAAGCATTATGCTGCCAAAGAATGAATCTCTGTTTATAAGCGTCATTTAGGCTTTCTAAGCGCTTCACTTCAGCCTCTAGAGCGGAAATCTTACCTAAAAGGTATTCTGCATCCACATTGTAACTAGGTGTCGCAACAGGCTCTACAGGAGTCCTGAGCGCCTCCTTCTTTTCCGTGTAAGAATTTTGTATCTCTTTATAAGCAGACAATGACTGCCTCTGGACACCATCAATACCTAACTGCAACGCAACCTGCTCACACAATAATGACCATGTCAGTTTACCTTGCCAATTATTAATCAAGTCCAATACGTCAGGTAGAGTTTCTGCTGTGATTACAACCTTAGGCATTATAAGTCCTCCATCAAATCAAATACATCATCAGAAAAACCTTCATCTTCGGAGCTAGAACCTTCTACCGCTTGCACCAAGTCTTCAGTTGTAATCCCGATCGTATCTGGTGACACAATTTCATCGTCGAAGCCCTTTTTGCGTAAAACCTCTTTGACTGGTGAAGGGTCGTACTCTTCAGGTATACGTACAGGTGTACCATCAGGCGTCTTCTCATCTTCTAGGATTCTGATTTTTGTTCGTATATGTGCGAGTCTCCAACCATGTGGAGCTATCCATCGTTCTGAGCCGAACACTCCCATATCACGGTCTGTTATAGATTTTGCCAACTGAGAAGCGACTTCAATTTCTCGTTTTTTTAAGTTTTCCAGCGAGCCTTCCATACCTTTTATGCAAACTAGTTCTTTGCAAACTTCACAATCACCGTTGTTCCCACAAGGCATCATACTATAATCGTGCTCACAAACACCGAGTTCAGTGACTATCGCGCTGCCTGGTAAATCTTTGCCAATATCTTGAAACAACACAGGTAAATTCATCTCAATTTTATCTAGTATCGTTACATCTTCGACATCCAAAATACCTAACGTATCAGCCATCTCATCGCTTTTTTCATCTTCAGTTCGGTTATCATATCTCTTGTTATCTTCAACTTTTGCACGCCCAGCCCAGTTAGCTAAAACGAGGGCTTCCATTCCTCCCTGCTCCGCCTTCGTGCTTAACCAGTGCCTCGCATTGTGGGATTGAACTTGAATTTGTGAGCCATCAGACTTTGTAACTCCGTTCTTACTCCAAAGAGATCTGCCATCCCGAGAATCCTTTTGCACAAATCTGTCATTGATTTGATTCACTGTAGGCAGTAAGAACGAGAAGGCTCGTGGATTAAATTTTTCGTGAAACTCATTCTCACGATGCAGGAGCAAGCAATCAGAAACTTTTACATGTTTAGCTTTATCCGCATATGGCCATTTCTTGAATTTTTTAATTAACTTCGCGTATTCGTATCGCCCCAACGCTTCATAAGTCACGCTTCCATTATTCTCTTTTAAGATCTCTATTAGCCACTTGGGTGTTGGAGCTGTGGGGTTAAAGTTTTTCAGATTTAATCCCATAGCTGCATTGAATTGCTCGATAGTGAGTGGGGTCGTTTCTTTAAAGCCTTCAGGGGTGATACACCCAGAATGTCGCATAAATTTATTAGGGTTAACTTCGGCAAACTTTGCAGCTTCACGCGCTGGCGCACCAATTTTAACGAGCCGCTTAAGCGACTCCTGCACTGTTTCCTGCATAACGGTAGGTGTCCACTTAACACCCGCTTTGCCTTTTTTGGCAGGAACCCACTGCAAACCCAACTTCCAATCTCCAGCTCGATTCTGTTCCCATACCTCAGGACGGACTCTAAGCGTGGTAAGTTCTGAGCCGCGTGATGGAGCCGTCATCAGCAGCGCCATAATAGCGGTGTAATACTCAGTTTCCACACCAAGTGTCGGTGCATTACTAAACATATGAGCGATTAAAAGCATTTCTTCATCGGTTGGAAGCTTGTCTGAACGATATTCTTTACCTTTTTCGTCCAGTGAGACAGTTAAATCCTTTATCTTGCTATAAGGATTCGTCCATTCAGGCAAGCTAGGCGCAATCAAATTATCTCTGCAAAAATCGAGCAACAACTCCATTTGATAACCAGCTTTATTTAATGCACTGGGATTACTTAGTTGCTGTTTAAATACATCATCCAATTTGGCAAGTACCACACCATTCAGACTTAGAATGTCTGCCGTTCCATGAACATCAAGTAAAGCTTCTTCTAATACTCGAAGTGCTTCAAACTGACGCTGTAAGTTAGTCACTGGCTTAAGCGAATATGTGTATTTAATGTATGCTTTTGCAAAATCTAAATATGGTTTACTTAATGGCTCATAGCTATAGGATGTTGACGGCTTTGTTGCCGTTGAGAAGCGTGCAACAACCCTCCTTGTACCATAGTAGGTTTCCCATTTATTCTCAGCCCACTTATCTGCATCAAAAACCATTAAACCTCTGACTTTATTAATGAAAGAAGCTAGATTTACCGCAGATGTCAGCTCAGCCTGAGGCTTAAATTGAAATACGTTATCGTCCATTATTTAGCACTCCTTTTAGCATTCATCTCAGCGCATTTACTTACAACCCATTCAACAGCAAGAATTAACCTGTCTTTTGTTGATGCATATTGTTCACTCTTCGTCTCTTTTAAGCGCTTCTCTTTTTCTGCATACAGCATATGAAGAAACTTTTCATGAGGCGCATCAAGCAAAGGCTGAAACTTACGACACAAATAGCAAGCCTCATACCCTTTAACGCAAAAGTCATTTGTTCCGCATGCGCCGACGACCTCATTATCTATATCAGGGATGTGTGCAGTAGGATCATCTCCTCGCGCACCATCGGCAATGTCTAAAATGATTTCGCCCATGAATGCCTTTGCAAACGGGGCTAACTGCTTACCAACAGACTTATCGAGGTAGGTTACTGTCTCAGCAGTATCTTCTGTGTAAATCATTACATTTTGTATATCTAAATGATCAAGCGCCTCAGCAATAATAAATGCACTAAGATTATGACGTCCAAGGTTTGTTCCACGAGTATGTCGGAATCTGCGAGCGGTAATGTGTATGTAATCCTTTGTGCGTTCAGATCTGGCTTTCTGCTTTACTTTAAACGGATATAAAACATTATCGCGAAGCTGAACTTCAGATAGATGCAGCACATCCGAACTCAATAGTTCAGATGAAACCTCAATCCCCTGAATTCTAAATTGATTTGCTATTTCCCAGTCTAGAAATATAGGAACTTGCTTGGCGTGTAATGGGGATAACTTCTTACCAAATAACTCTTCCAGCTTCAAAAGCTCTGACTTAGCAAGGTTTTTAATAATCAAGTACAGATCTTCAGTTATTGAATAGCGTTTAATTTGTCCACGGAAGCTACCACCTCGCTGCTTAGCGCGTGGTATGTTTAAGTAAAAATTTGTCGCTTTAGTTTCAGGGTTATAATCTCTAATAACATCACACGCTTTTAATTGTCTAAGTTGAACGGGACGTTGGGCTGTTGCTTGCAAAGCACTAATATAGGCGTAGGTAGTCAGATTTAATTCATTTTTTTCAAATAACCGAATTAACTCTTGGTTCAGAGCAAGCACCTCATTCTCAGTAAACGCACCAGAATAAGGGCAGCGATTGGCTACCGCTACCCCTTTTTTATTACCCGCTAGTGTCAAGCCTTCTAAAAGACGAACCATATCAGCAGATACACCAAAATGACCATATTCATACCAGCTTATTAAAAAGCCTCGCAGCGCTCCTAAATACCACTCATTCTCATCATCAAGTGTTACTCGCCAATTCAAAATCGTATTTTCATCAATACTGGTTACTTTTGTATCTCGAATCATTCGTTGAAAACGATGATACATATTTATAGTGTGCTTTGCAGATAACTCCATAGCGAACTGTGCAAGCGTTTTTCTCAATCCATCCAGCAACTTAGGCTCTAGAGCCAACACTTCCGCTTGAAAAGAAAGAGTGACTCCTTTATTTAACCGCCAAGTATTAGCATTGATGTTAAAGCTATAACCATCTTTGGATACACGCTCTCCTACTGCCTCTCTTGGGGAGGCAACTACTCGGCTTTTCGCATGCGCTAAATTACTCATGACTATTCATTCCCTTTAGTTTTTTTAGTTGCTTTTCCAAGTTTTTTTGCTCTTCGAGAGACACTTCATCTGCACGCTTTTTGATGTGGCGTTTATTATAAACTGACGATGATTTTTCACTACTGTGACCTAAGTGATGCTGCCTCATCTTCGCTTCTTTGCCTGGATCAATCCGCTTATGCTTAGTTGACCCAGCATCAACTAATGCATTAATGGTATCGATTTTAATTGAATAACTTTCATTCCAGTCATGTCTAAAATAATGCGCATGAAGGTCAGCAAACCGTGAATCTACAGCTTTCATCATCGGTATGATTACAGTATCAAATGTACTTGAGCTAAGTGGGTGACCTTGAGTGCTACCCTTGCGATGGGTAACAAAGAGGAATGGATGCTTATTAGCATTGGGGGTGTGTCTGCGATAATTAAGGATATATTCATCAATTAGTACAGCAGTCGTTTTTTTAATGCGTAACTTACGCTCTCTAGTTTTAACGACGGGTTGAACTTTGCGAGGATCAACTAAGCTATCATGATCTCGTTTTACAAAAATAGAAGGCTTTTCACCAACCAAGTTCATCTCCGAAATATTCAGAGACAACAACTCACCACGCCTAATACCTAGCTCCTTAAGGAGTACAAACATCAAATGGTTACGCCTTTTTGTTACCTCTCTATTGAATGGGTTCAAAGGATTATCGTAATGAGCAACTTCTAGAAAATCTTCAACTACGCCATCTGCCAATAACATGCTGTCATGCCTATCGACTACATTTTGTCCCTTCCCTTTCGGTCGATGTGACTTGATCCTTTTTGTCATTGCAGTGACAGCTTTCATATATTTACTTGAGTTCTGATGATGTCCTGCAACCTTAGCAATGAAGTCCAAATACTCAGCTATTGATGTCATTCTGTTGTAATGATGATTCCGACTCACCTTTGGTATCGTATTGATCAACTCTGGAGCAGAGTCAATTTTGATCACTTTATTACGAGTGTTTTTTTTAGCAATGCCTTTAATAAATGCAACATTGAGTGATAGGTGCATTTTGATATTCTCAATGTCCACATCATCAGGAAACTTACCTTGCTGAAACTCAGAATATAAATCCCGATCACTCTCTTCTTCCCATTTAAGAAACCACTTCAAATCTGAAAGACAATTTCTAATTGTATTCGCAGCCATTGATGAGCGTAACTTTGTCGTCACCCAAAGTGTTCCCCAAAAGTGCGGCATGCCATCACTACCCATCAGTATCGGGTAACGCTCACCATCACTCAAAATCAAAATCTCAATTTTGTATTCCATATGAAAACCACTCCTTCACCCACTTATTCTTACGCTTTAATTATACATAAACCATAGAAGATGTATGTGAAGTGAACAGCAAAAGTGACAGAAATAAAAAAACCCAGCAAAAATGCTGGGTTAGAATCAATTTAGGTGTAAATTTATCTTTTTATTTACACTTTTAATTTATATAGGAGCTAGAACGGGATATCGTCGTCGAAGTCCATTGGCGGCTCATTGTACTGCTGCTGAGGCTTTTGAGGCGCTTGTTGTTGTGGTGCTTGCTGTTGAGGCGCTTGGTATTGTGGTGCAGCCTGCTGTTGTGGTTGTTGAGGCTGACCCCATCCACCTTGCTGTTGCTGCTGTGGTTGACCGCCCATGTTCTGACCGCCACCTTGACCACGACCGCCAAGCATTTGCATTACACCGTTGAAGCCTTGAACAACCACTTCTGTCGTGTAACGATCTTGACCGCTTTGATCTTGCCACTTACGCGTTTGTAGTTGACCTTCAATGTAAACTTGAGAGCCTTTACGTAGGTATTCACCCGCAACTTCAGCTAGCTTGCCAAACAGAGCAACACGGTGCCATTCTGTTTTTTCACGCTGTTCGCCAGTTGCTTTATCACGCCATGACTCAGACGTAGCAATTGTGATGTTCGCCACGGCACCGCCACTTGGCATATAACGAATTTCAGGGTCATTACCTAAATTACCCACTAAAATAACTTTGTTTACTCCACGGCTTGCCATGTCTTGCTCCGTTCTGGTTGCTGCATATTTAAATTTGAGCGCATAAGAATAACACGCTTTGCTATTATGAAAAACTCAATCGTATTGTTATTAATTTTAGAACAGAACTCACCACTAGCGTGTGAAAACTTTGCGCCAGATAATAAAAACCTAAGTAACAAAGCTATCAGTTACATGACGCTTCATTGCTAGTCACAAAAAAAGGCCGTGAAATTATAAATCCCTCGCTATTACTGACAGGTTAACGGTCCATTTTTAGCAAGGAAAAAACGATGACCTTATTAACTCGCTCGCGCAAAATGTACTTTTTGACTAATAATGATAACGAGCACAACCTCTTTATTCATCGCCTCATGAATGAGTTCAATACCCCTATCGAGAACCTCAGTCCCTATTCAATTCAAGGTCCGAGTGCGCAGCATTTTTATCGCATTTTAATTATCGACTATAGCCGTTATGCACTTTTCCTTGAGAAGCAACCCAACTTACACCTATTACATCAAAACTATGAAGTTGTACTCTTTAACGTAGAGAGGCGCTTAACAACAAAAGATTTGATGACCTTTAACCACTTAAAAGGCTTCTTTTATAAAGAGACACCTTACCGCGATATTGTGCGTGGGTTTCATTCTATTTTATCTGGTGTCGATTGGCTGCCACGTGAGATTTGCGCTCAGATCCTACATGCTTACCGGCAAGGGCTTGGCGTTTCACCGGCCGAACTCAAACATCCACTTTCTCTGCGTGAATCTGAAGTTCTCGAGTATTTAAAAGTTGATATGCCGACACACGATATTGCTGAGGAATTGAATATCAGCATCTATACCGTCAAATCTCACCTTGCCAGTATTTATCGAAAAATATCAGTTCGCAATCGCAGCCAGGCACAAGTGTGGGCGAAAAGAAACACCAACTAATCATTACCCTTTTTTATCAATAGATAGGTAAATTATTCACACTTTTTTCCATCTAGATATTGGATTAATTTTACTGTCAATTAAACCATGTTAAAGTGAGTAAAATAACTTAAATATAAATAGATAAAGGGCTTTATCATGATTAAAAAATGCCTTTTCCCGGCAGCTGGCTATGGCACTCGTTTCTTACCGGCTACTAAGTCAATGCCGAAGGAAATGATGCCAGTAGTGAACAAACCACTGATTGAATATGGTGTGGAAGAAGCAATTCAAGCGGGTATGGACGGCATGTGCATTGTGACGGGTCGTGGCAAACACTCGATCATGGATCACTTCGATAAAAACTACGAGCTTGAGCACCAAATTAGCGGCACTAACAAAGAAGAATTGTTAGATGAAATTCGCGGCATCATTGATTCTGCGCACTTCACTTACATCCGCCAGCGCGAAATGAAAGGTCTGGGTCATGCGATCCTAACCGGTCGTGAGCTTGTTGGTGACGAACCTTTTGCTGTCGTACTTGCCGATGACTTGTGTGTCAATGAGCAGCAAGGTGTACTGGCGCAAATGGTCGCACTGTACAAACAGTTCCGCTGCTCTATCGTTGCGGTACAAGAAGTTCCAGAAGACGAAACTCACAAGTACGGTGTGATCTCTGGCGAAATGATCAAAGACGATCTTTTCCGTGTAGATGACATGGTAGAAAAACCAGAACCAGGTACCGCGCCAAGCAACCTTGCTATTATCGGTCGTTACATCTTAACACCGGATATTTTTGAGCTGATTGAGCAAACAGAACCAGGCAAAGGTGGTGAAATCCAAATCACTGACGCTCTGCTAAAACAAGCGAAATCAGGTTGTGTATTAGCGTACAAATTTAAAGGTCAACGTTTTGACTGTGGTAGCGTAGAAGGTTACATCGAAGCAACAAACTACTGCTTTGAAAACCTATACAAAAAAGACAAAACGAAAGTTGAGCTAGATAAGCACTCAACGACCAAAGAAGCGTAATTTCTAGATTTATGCAAATAGGTTAATAACCATACACAAACTGGGTTTTTGACCACATAAAAACTAGGCTGAGCATTAAAAAGGCGCCAAGATAAGTATTTCGCTATCTTGGCGCCTATTTTTCATCCAGTCATTGATAACGATGTGATAGCTGCTGATAGTGCCAATAAAATCGGCTACTGTGCACCAGGATCCATCGCAGCAATAAACTCATTAGACTCTGCAATCGACTTATTCATCTCATCGATTAAGCTCGTAATATCAGCCTGCAAACTATCAAACTCACCTTCAATCGCCCCAACCGCCTGCGCATTCAGGTTGTGCTTTAAGTAGAGCATATTGTCTTTCATCGCAGTTAAGATTGGTGGCATTTTCGCTTCAGCGCGACGCATACCTTGCACTAACGAAGTATAAGAACGCTGAGTTTCCCTCAACTTATTCATACTGCTACTACGTAAGCTCGCTTTGCTGATTTCTTGGATTTCATCATCCCACTCAACAAATAACGCCTCTGCGACCTCTTCTACTTTATCAATGCGATTACTGACATCATCCGCTGCCGACTGCGCCGATTCATACTCATCTTTCGCTTTATTGTATGCCGTTTCTAAATCGCCACCATCAAAAGTCAATAAAGCCTGCATCTCTTCCAGCGCGGAACTAAATTGCGCTTGTGCCTCTTCTTGTGACTCTTTAGCCTCTTCCACTCGATCGACCATAATATCGCGCTTGTGGTAACCCACTTTTTCCATCGCACCATAATAAGCACTTTGACAGCCACCCAATAATAAACTTGCGCTGACCACTGCCAATAAAATCCGTTTTTTCATCATCACTCCTATTTACCCATTCGCTTTAAACTTCGCAGCATCAATAATGCTCCAGAGGTGAAACAGCGCGCCGATAATTGCCGGAATAATCAGTACCCAGAAAAAGTAGCACACCACCGTAATACAGAAAAAGAGTAGCGCTGCGAGAAAACGCCCCTGCACCAACTGACCTAAACCCGGAAAGAATAAACTTGCAATCGCTGCTAACACATTACCAGCCGAACCTTGTTGAGACATTACACCACCCTTTAGTTGTAAACACCATGTTATAACAGTGTACGAAGTTAAGACCAGAATTGACAATTAAATATCAGTAATAAACAGAGAAAAAAGGCGAATTCACCACCAGCCAACTGTTTTTTTATCCAGTATTCTTTGCACAACTCCAACACTGTGTAATACTTATTCTTCTGATCATAGCTGAGCATTAAAGATGGATAAAATAGAAGTAAGGGGCGCTCGAACCCATAATTTAAAAGACATTAACTTAACCATTCCACGCGATAAGTTAATTGTTATCACAGGTCTTTCTGGTTCTGGTAAATCTTCTTTAGCTTTTGATACCTTGTATGCTGAAGGCCAGCGCCGTTATGTTGAATCCCTGTCTGCCTATGCTCGTCAATTTTTGTCTTTGATGGAAAAGCCTGATGTCGATCATATCGAAGGGCTTTCTCCTGCTATTTCTATCGAGCAAAAATCGACCTCTCACAACCCACGTTCAACCGTAGGTACGATTACTGAAGTCTATGATTATTTAAGATTATTATACGCACGTGTTGGTGAACCTCGCTGCCCAGAACACCATACACCACTTGCCGCGCAAACCGTCAGCCAAATGGTTGATAAAGTGCTTGAGTTGCCTGAAGGTTCGAAAATGATGCTGCTCGCTCAGATCGTTAAAGAGCGTAAAGGTGAGCATGTTAAGACGCTTGAAAATCTGGTTGCTCAAGGTTTTATCCGCGCAAGAATCGATGGTGAAGTGTGTGATCTCTCCGATCCACCAACCCTTGAACTGCATAAGAAGCACACCATCGAAGTTGTGGTCGATCGCTTTAAGGTTCGCCCAGATCTAAACCAACGTCTCGCGGAATCATTTGAAACCGCACTTGAGCTGTCTGGTGGTATTGTCAGCGTGACTTGGATGGATCAAAGCGATCAAGATGACATCATGTTCTCGGCTAACTTTGCCTGCCCTCATTGTGGCTATAGCGTGCAAGAACTTGAACCACGTATGTTCTCCTTTAACAACCCAGCCGGTGCGTGCGGGACGTGTGACGGGCTTGGTGTACAACAATACTTTGAAGCGAGTCGCGTGATCTTAGATAACAATCTCAGTATTGCCGAGGGCGCGATCAAAGGTTGGGATCAAAAGAATTACTACTACTTCCAAATGCTCACATCGCTTTCTGAACACTATGGTTTTGATCTCTTTGCGCCATTTAAAAGCTTACCGAAAAAGATCCAAGACATCATATTAACAGGCTCAGGGCGAACGGAAATTGAGTTTAAATACGTCAATGATCGTGGCGACCTACGTATCAAGAGCCACCCTTTTGAAGGCATCTTAAATACCCTTGAGCGTCGCTACCGTGAGACCGAATCAAACTCGGTACGTGAAGATCTGGCTAAATACATTGCGACCAAATCGTGCTCAAGCTGTGATGGTACTCGCCTGCGCATTGAATCTCGCAATGTATTTATCGATCAAACACCGCTGCCTGAAATTGTTGAAATGAGTATCAGCGATGCGATGCTGTTCTTCCAAAACTTAGCGCTCACCGGTCAACGTGCACAGATTGCCGATAAAGTTCTTAAAGAGATCAACGACCGCCTGCACTTTTTAATCAATGTTGGGCTTAATTACCTTAACTTATCACGCAGCGCTGAGACATTATCGGGCGGTGAAGCGCAACGTATCCGTCTTGCCAGCCAAATCGGAGCAGGATTAGTTGGCGTGATGTACGTACTGGATGAGCCATCGATCGGTCTCCACCAGCGAGACAACGAACGCTTATTAAAAACCTTAACCCATCTGCGTGATCTGGGTAATACCGTTATCGTTGTTGAGCACGATGAAGATGCGATCCGCACCGCTGATCATGTGATTGATATTGGTCCTGGCGCTGGTGTTCACGGTGGCTTTGTGGTTGCCGAAGGTACGATGGATGACATTCTTGCAGAGCCTAAATCACTGACTGGGCAATATTTAAGTGGTGCAAAATCCATTGCTATTCCAGAAAATCGTACCCCTATCGATAAAAAGAAAGTGGTGCAGATCATTGGCGCAACTGGCAACAATTTAAAAGAGGTCACCGTCTCTATTCCAGTGGGGTTATTTACCTGTGTGACTGGCGTTTCAGGCTCTGGTAAATCAACCTTAATTAATGACACCTTCTTTAAGATTGCTCATACCCGTTTAAATGGTGCGACGACCTCAGAGCCAGCGCCTTTTAAAGATATTAAAGGTCTTGAGCATTTTGATAAGGTTATCGATATTGATCAAAGCCCAATTGGTCGCACGCCGCGTTCTAACCCTGCGACTTACACTGGGATCTTCACTCCGATCCGAGAACTGTTTGCAGGCACACAAGAGTCGCGTTCACGTGGCTATAAACCTGGTCGCTTTAGTTTCAACGTACGTGGTGGTCGCTGTGAAGCGTGTCAGGGAGATGGCGTGATTAAGGTTGAGATGCACTTCTTACCTGATGTCTATGTTCCGTGCGATGTATGTAAAGGCAAACGCTATAACCGTGAAACATTAGAGGTACGCTATAAAGGCAAAACCATTGATGAAGTGCTGGCGATGACCGTTGAAGATGCTCATCTCTTCTTCCAACCCGTGCCAGTGATTGCTCGTCGACTGCAAACCTTAATGGATGTCGGCTTGTCTTACATTCGCCTTGGTCAAGCAGCAACCACGCTTTCTGGTGGTGAAGCGCAACGAGTTAAACTGGCTCGTGAGCTATCTAAACGCGACACAGGGAAAACTTTATATATCTTAGATGAGCCAACAACCGGTCTGCATTTCCATGATATTCAGCAGTTGTTAGTGGTACTACATCGCCTGCGTGAACGTGGTAATACCGTTGTCGTCATTGAGCATAATTTAGATGTGATTAAGACTTCAGATTGGATCATCGACCTGGGACCTGAAGGTGGACAAGGCGGTGGTGAGATTGTGGCACAAGGTACGCCTGAAGATGTGATTAAAGTTGAAGGTTCTCACACTGCACACTTTCTTAAGCCTATGTTGAAATAGAAAAAACCAGTAAGATAGACAAACCAGCAGCATGGTAATTATTCACCGCTGCTGGTTTCATTTTATCTGGGAAGCGAATAACTATGGCCACGGTACACGTCAACGGCACTCAACTAGAACCTCAACAGGAATCTGTTCCACTAAATAAAGTATTTCTAGCCTCGATTGGCGTAATATTTTTAGTCGCGATGCACTTTTTTATGCCGAATCCAGGTGGGTCAGGGCTTGCGCTCTCATTTAACCCAACCACTTGGCTTGCACTGAGTATCACGATTGCCATCGGCTGTTATCAACTCGCCACCAATCGTGTATTACGCTATTCAAAGTTAACGATAGGACTGCTGATCAGTGCGCTTATCATGTCGCTACCCATCTGCTTTCCCAATGCGGATATCTCTGCCACTGCTCCGCGTCTATTCGGCTTATGGGCAGGATTAGCTCTATTTGTTTTACTGCAGCAGTTTCGCTTTAGTAATCGTCATAAACAGCGCTTATTGTGGTTTATTGTTTTAGCGACCTTAATACAAGCTCTGTTTGGTCTCTACCAATACACCTTACTTGAGCCAGGCAATATGTTTGGCTATAACACGGTTGCCAATTTCCCTTCCGGTATTTTTCAACAGAAGAATGTGATGGCGAGTTTCTTAGCGACGGGCTTGATTGTCTCTGGCTACTTACTTGCTCGTCAGCCAGACACGAAATATCATCATAAGATCAGTGATATTATTATCTTGTATGTGATCCCAGCGGTGACGATTCCTTTATTGATCGTACTTGCTTCACGTACTGGTTGGTTAACAGCTGTGCTCGGCATCATCTGTATCTTGCCTTATATCCATAAATACACCTCATTAAGGCGCTTTTTAGGTTGGACGGGGTCACTGGTCGCAGGCTTAATTCTCGGTTGGGGACTTTTAGCCAGCCAAGGAAAAAGTGAAGCGGTGATCAAAAAAGCGGATTTCGATACCCCGCGTACTTACACCTTTCCACAAGCACTGGATATGGCGATTGAGAAACCATTTACAGGCTATGGCTATGGTAAATTCGAATCACAATACATTCTTTACACCGCCAGACAGCATCAACTGAATATCAATTATCCTGCGGGTTTACCGGCGATGGATCACCCTCATAATGAGCTATTGTTCTGGGCTGTTGAAGGTGGATTAATTCCGATTGTGGGGATTTTACTTGCTGCCTATCTTGTGTTGAGTCGTATACAGACCAATAACCAAGGCACTCGATTAGCGACCTTTGCGCTCTTTATTCCTATCGTGGTTCATTCACAATTGGAGTATCCGTTTTATCACTCTGCGGTTCACTGGATCACTTTTATCATCTTAATTTACTGGGTTGATCAACGTTCATCTCAATATAGAACCGTGCCTTTTAGCATCGTCTCAAAAACGTTACTGCGTGTATCAAGCTTGCTGCTACCAGCACTCACAGCTTTCTACATGCTAAGCGCTCTGCATACGAATTATGTCTTAACCCAATTTGAAAAGTCGCAACCACGCGATCCAGAGATCCTTAACCAAGTCTCTAACCCTGTCGTATGGAAAGATCGTTTCGATTGGAATATTTATAGTACCTACCTGAGCATGGGACTCTATTCAGGGGATAAGACCTTGATACAGCCTTATGTCGATTGGTCAAACACCATTATTCAATCTAAGCCAAGACCAGCCTTTTATCGCAACCTGATCTTAGCTTATCAAGGTCTGGGTGATGATAGTCGTGCGCGACAGGTGCGTAGTGAAGCTGAACTGCTATTCCCTAAACAGGATTTTTCACAACTCCACTACCAACCACCATCGAGTGCGCCAGCCAGTCAAAGCAGTAGTCAGAGCAGCAGCCAAGGCTCTGAGTTAGCCAATAACAGTGATGACTAACAGCAAGGTTTAACTATAGAGAAAATAGATGGGCTGTGATTAGTTTCATCGCGACGATTGTTATTTAAGCGATGCTTCTAGCGCTTGCAAACATAGGGCAACATTTTCATTGCGTGCTCCATAGCCCATTAAACCAATTCGCCACGTTTTGCCGGCTAATACACCAAGCCCAGCGCCAATCTCTAAATTATATTCATTCAGTAAGTGCGAACGAATTTGTGCTTCATCAACACCTTGTGGCACATATACCGCATTTAGTTGTGGTAAACGGCTCGCTTCTTCAACCACAAAACGAATCCCTAACGCTTCTAATCCCGTGCGCAACTTTTCATGCATTTGGCGATGCCTTGCCCACGCACTCTCTAACCCTTCGGTGTACAACATCAATAAGGCTTCATGCAGTGCGTATAAGCTATTTACCGGCGCGGTATGGTGATAACTACGCTTACCTTCCCCACTCCAGTAGCCTAAGACTAAACTCTGATCGAGGAACCAACTTTGAATCGGTGTGGTTCGTGCGTGGATCTTGGCAATTGCCGCTTCAGATAAGGTCAGTGGCGATAGACCCGGTGCACACGATAAGCATTTCTGACTGCCAGAGTACACCGCATCGAGTTGCCATTCATCCACCAGCAAAGGGACGCCACCGAGTGATGTCACCGCATCGACAATGGTTAGTGCCTGATATCGTTTCGCAATTTTACTTAACGCCTGTGCATCCGATAATGCTCCCGTTGATGTTTCTGCGTGAACGAACGCTAAGATCTTGGCATCGGGATGCTGCTCAAATGCCTGCTCAACTTTAGCGATGGATACCGGCTTGCCCCACTCATCATCCACCAGCACCGCTTCACCACCACAGCGAATCACGTTCTCACGCATGCGCTCACCGAAGACACCATTGCGGCAGACGATAACTTTATCGCCCGGTTCAACTAAGTTAACAAAACACGCTTCCATTCCCGCACTGCCTGGCGCAGAGATCGCAATGGTAAAGGTATTTTCAGTCTGAAATGCGTATTTTAATAGCTGTTTTATTTCATCCATCATCCCAATAAAAAGCGGGTCTAAATGCCCGATGGTTGGACGACTTAAGGCTTGTAAAACGGGTGGGGAAATATCTGAAGGCCCCGGTCCCATCAAAGTACGATGCGGGGGCATAAAGTGCGTTATTGTCATTATATCTTCCTTTTAGCAGAGCAATAGCTAAACAGATTATAGTGAATTTTGCGCAAAGAAAGCTGGTATGACCTGATGAGCATCACATAATGGTAAAACCGCTTATCGTGGAGAATAAAAGCATAGAGAGATTGTGGGATGATGAGAATCGCGCTTTCAAACTTTGTTAATGAATAGTGTCGGGTTTATGCACTTTTTCATTGACTTTTTACACTCAAAAACGTTCAATGAAACCGCTATCTAGCAGAAGAGGAGCATTGCCCAGGCAGGTGTTTTGTAGAGCCACAACTCTAATACAAAATACTGATGGGGAGTAATGCCGAGATGAGTCAAAGTTGTTGGTTTTGATTTGTCGGTTGATTGGGCTGAATCCCTTCAACTGTCACCAGCCCTATCTGGTGATGAGCTTCTGAGGTTTGTGTCTACTCACTTTCATGCCTCTCGCTCCCTTCTCGCTATAGACATTATTCATCACGACGCTGAAGCATCGGTGTCATTTTAATTGTAGAAAGTCAGGGAGATATCTATCGTGAGCGCATTCACTGTAAGTAAGTTTGGTGGCACAAGTGTGGCTAATTTTGAATCAATGAGCCGTTGTGCCGCTATTATTGAAAGCAACCCAAAAATCAAACTGGTTGTCAGCAGTGCATGTTCAGGGGTAACCAATTTACTGGTTCAACTTGCTAACGGTATCGCCGATGCTAATCAGCGCTTAGAACTCATCGGGCAAATTACCGCGATTCATCACGAGATCATTCGTGAACTTGACGATGCTGAACCGGTTCATGCTGCGATTGTTGATATCTTAGAATCGGTAGAAAGCGCCGCTCAAGCTGCCTCTTTCCAATCAAGCAAAAAGCTAACCGATCACTTGGTCGCATGTGGCGAATTAATGTCGACGCATATCCTGACGCAATTGATGAAAGAGCGTGGTATCGATGCGGTTCGTTTTGATATCCGAGATGTTTTACGTACCAATAGTGAATATGGTAAAGCGGAACCTGAACTCGCCACCATTGCACAATTGGCAGAAGAAAAACTGACACCACTTTGTCAAAAACATGTGGTGATCACTCAAGGCTTTATTGGCGCAGACAGTGAAGGTATCACCACTACGTTAGGTCGTGGCGGCAGTGATTACAGTGCTGCTTTAATTGCGGAATCGGTCCAAGCAGCCGGTCTTGAAATCTGGACGGATGTACCAGGTATCTACACGACAGACCCACGTATCGCCCCAAAAGCATCGCCAATTGCAGAAATTAGCTTTAGTGAAGCATCAGAAATGGCGAACTTTGGCGCTAAGATCCTTCATCCATCGACTCTGCTACCCGCACTACGTCATCAGATCCCAGTGTTTGTCGGATCATCAAAAGCCCCAGAGCAAGGCGGTACATGGATCCGTCAAGAAGTGGAAAGTGCGCCTTTATTTAGAGCGTTAGCATTACGTAATAACCAAACTAAAGTGACGCTGCGTAGCCCAGATATGTTCCATGCCTACGGATTTTTAGCGGAAGCCTTTAAGATCTTAGCTAAGCATAAGGTATCGGTGGATCTGATCACAACCTCTGAAGTGAGTGTGTCGTTGACGCTTGATCAAACGGATACTTCAGGTGGAGCGCCAGAATTACCTGTTGCTGCACGTGCAGAGCTTGAAGCATTTTGCTCTGTTACCGTTGAGCACAACCTAAGCTTAGTAGCATTAATCGGTAACCAAATGAGCAGTCAAAAAGGCTACGCTAAACGTGTATTTGGTACTTTAGAAGACTTTAATCTGCATATGATTTGTTCTGGTGCTAGCTCACACAATATCTGCTTTTTAGTGGATGAAGTGGATGCTAAGCACGTCATTCAGACACTGCACAAAGCACTGTTTGAAGTGGAATAACGCTTTAATATCAATATAAAAAAGGCTGCCATTCTTATTAAGAAGGCAGCCTTTTTGTTTTCATCCGCTCACTAACGCTAAGCGCAATTTACTACGGCTATAATTAGTTAATGTTTGGACCAAGCCAACGCTCTGCCGTCACTAAATCCCAGCCTTTACGATCGGCATAGCTGTTTACTTGATCTTGTTGGATCTGAGCAATCGCAAAGTAACGCGCATCAGGATGTGAGAAATACCAACCAGAAACCGATGCCCCTGGCCACATGGCATAACTGGTCGTCAATGACATACCGATCGCCTCTTCTACGTTAAGAAGATCCCACAATGGTCCTTTTTCACTGTGCTCTGGACATGCTGGATAACCTGGCGCTGGGCGAATACCTTGATACTTCTCACGAATAAGATCATCATTTGATAGCGCTTCATCTGCTGCATAACCCCAGATCTCTTTACGCACTTTGGCATGCAAGTATTCAGCAAAGGCTTCGGCCAGACGATCGGCTACCGCTTGGATCATGATCGCATTGTAATCATCACCATTGGCTTTGTACTCATCCGCCAATTCACGTTCACCAATCCCACCCGTCACTGCAAATGCACCAATCCAATCTGGCTTACCGCTCTCTTTCGGCGCGATATAATCCGATAGGCAGTAGTTAAAGCCTTTTGGTTTCTTGGTTTGCTGACGTAAGTTACACAATACCTGTGCGACTTCGGTGCGTGATTCATCGGTGTAGACTTCAATATCATCACCAGTGCTCGCGGCAGGGAACAAGGCACACATACCACGCGCTTCGAGCAGTTTCTCTTTCTCTACTCTATCGAGCAAATCATTGGCATCACTAAATAAACGACGCGCTTCTTCACCCACTTCTTCATGGTCTAAAATGGCAGGGTATTTACCCATTAGTGTCCATGTCATAAAGAAAGGCGTCCAGTCGATATACTCACGCAAGACAGCAACATCAAACGCTTCAAAGATATGAACACCTGGCTTTGCAGGAACCGGCGGCGTGTAGTTATCCCAATCAATGGCGACTTTATTGGCACGAGCTTGCTCTAGGGTTACCGGTGGTGTGCGTGGCTTTTTACGGCTGTGCTGCTCACGGACGCGTTCATAATCTAAATCGAGCTTTTCAATAAAGGCGGGCTTTCTCTCTGCCGATAATAGATCGCTACATACCCCAACCGCTCGTGATGCGTTGTTGACATACACAACCGGCTGATTGTAGTTTTGTTCTATTTTCACTGCAGTATGCGCTTTCGATGTGGTTGCGCCACCAATAAGCAATGGAATATCAAAACCTTGACGCTCCATCTCTTTAGCCACATGCACCATTTCATCCAACGAAGGCGTGATAAGACCAGAAAGTCCGATAATATCAACGTTCTCTTCAATCGCGACTTTGAGAATTTTTTCGCATGGCACCATCACGCCTAAATCGATGATCTCATAGTTATTACACTGCAAAACAACGCCAACAATATTTTTACCAATATCGTGTACATCACCTTTTACTGTCGCAAGTAAGATCTTACCGTTCGTAGCGCCAACCGCTTTGGTTTCTTCAATATAAGGTTCTAGGTAGGCAACGGCTTGCTTCATAACTCGCGCAGATTTAACCACTTGAGGAAGGAACATCTTACCTTCACCAAACAAGTCACCCACCACGTTCATACCATCCATTAAAGGACCTTCAATCACTTCAATTGGTAGCGTTGAATTGGCACGAGCTTCTTCGGTATCTTCAATAATAAACTCGGTAATACCTTTAACTAATGAGTGCTCTAAACGTTTTTTAACCGGCCAAGTACGCCACTCAAGCGCTGACTTATCTTCAACTTTACCAACGGCACGTTCTAAAAATTCGGTCGCAATATCAAGTAGACGTTCGGTGGAATCATCACGGCGGTTAAGCACCACATCTTCCACCGCTTCACGCAACTCTTCTGGGACGTTATCGTAGATCTCTAATTGACCGGCATTGACGATACCCATATCCATACCGTTTTTAAAGCAGTGGTAAAGGAATACTGCATGAATCGCTTCACGGACATAGTTGTTGCCACGGAAAGAGAAAGAGACGTTGGATACGCCACCTGAAATCATCGCATGAGGCAGTGTCTGTTTTATCTCGGCAACCGCTTCAATAAAATCAACCGCGTAGTTATTATGCTCATCAATTCCGGTCGCAACCGCAAAGATATTAGGGTCAAAAATAATATCTTCAGGCGGGAAGCCAACCTCATCGACTAATATTCGGTAGGCATTGGTACAGATTTCAACTTTACGCTCACGGGTATCGGCTTGACCAGCTTCATCAAAGGCCATCACAATCACAGCTGCGCCATAACGACGGATCAGTTTTGCTTGATGGATGAACTTCTCTTTGCCTTCTTTCAGCGAGATAGAGTTAACGATGCCCTTACCTTGAATACACTTAAGACCCGCTTCGATCACTTCCCATTTTGATGAGTCGACCATAACAGGCACTTTGGATATTTCTGGTTCAGAGGCACACAGATTAAGGAATTTAACCATGCAAGCTTCGGCATCGAGCATCCCTTCATCCATGTTGATATCGATGATTTGTGCGCCATTTTCAACTTGCTCACGGGCAACTTCTAGCGCTTCATCATACAACTCTTCTTTGATTAAACGTTTAAAACGCGCTGAGCCTGTTACATTGGTACGCTCACCAACGTTAACAAATAGGGATTCTTTTTCGATGGTTAGCGGCTCTAATCCCGACAATCGACACGCCACTTTTAGCTCTGGCAGTGGGCGAGGCTGAACCCCTTCAACGACTTGAGCCATCTGACGAATATGCTCTGGCGTCGTACCACAACAGCCACCAATTAAGTTTAAGTAACCGCTTTGTGCCCACTCTGCAACATGCTCTGCCATCTCTTCTGGTGAGAGGTCATATTCACCAAACGCATTCGGTAGACCAGCGTTAGGGTGCGCAGAAGTAAAAGTTTCAGAGATGCGAGATAGCTCCGCGACATACGGGCGTAGCTCATCAGGACCCAGTGCACAGTTAAGACCAAATGAGATCGGCTTAACGTGTCGCATGGCATTATAGAAAGCTTCAGTGGTTTGTCCTGAAAGAGTACGACCAGAGGCATCGGTAATCGTGCCTGAAATCATGACGGGCAGCTCAAAACCAAGTTCTTCAAATACTGACTCAACGGCAAAAGAACACGCCTTGGCATTCAAGGTATCAAAGATGGTTTCAATTAATATGATGTCTGCGCCGCCAGCAATTAAAGCGCGCGTTGATTCTGAATAGGCAACAACCAGTTCATCGAAAGAGACATTACGAAAGCCAGGATCGTTCACATCAGGGGAAAGTGAACAAGTTCGGTTCGTTGGACCTAATACACCGGCAACATAACGTGGTTTATCGGGGGTCTTTTCTGTCCATTTATCGGCAGCTTCACGGGCAAGCTGCGCGGCTACAAGGTTAATCTCATAGCTTAAACTTTCCATGTCGTAATCAGCCATCGCAATCGTCGTGGCATTGAAGGTATTGGTTTCTAGAATATCAGCGCCAGCTTCTAGGTATTCGTTATGAATGCCCTGAATAATGCTTGGCTGAGTTAAAACTAATAAATCGTTGTTTCCTTTGAGGTCGGAATGCCAATCAGCAAAACGCTCACCGCGATAATCAGCTTCTTCTAACTGATAACCTTGGATCATGGTACCCATACCACCATCGATAAGCATTATTTTCTGTTTCAATTGTGCTGCTAATTGCGCTTTTTTATTACTTCCCACGATGCACCTCATTCCTTAAGTTATCTTCACATCCTATCACAGAACAAACAGAAATCTAGACGTCTAAATGCACTTTGAAGTGTTAATTTCTGGTGAATATTCTATGGCAATAAAAAGTAAAATCCGTTTGCTATTTCTCTGAGTTGATACGAAAATTCCCTTAACATTTCGTTACAAAATAAGAAGAGAACATGTCCGTCTATTACATCCTGTGTATTTTATCAGCTATTGCTATGCTCATGGCATTTATCAATAATAAAATTGGTCGTATGCAAACCACAATCGCGATAACAGCGGGCTCGATCATTTTATCATTAATCATCATAATTGCCGGTCAAAATGGGTGGTTCGAGCTTGATAATATTGCCTCTACAACGATGGCAAAGATTAATTTTGAAGATTTTTTACTTAAAGGCATTCTAGGATTCTTGTTGTTTGCCGGGGGACTTGGTGTCAAATTAAGTCACTTTAAAGATCAAAAGTGGGAAATCACTACGCTAGCCTTAGGGGCGACATTATTTTCAACCTTCTTTATTGGCTTTGTGCTGTACGGGATTTGTCAGCTCATTGGTATTCCATTTGATTTAATCTACTGCTTATTATTTGGGGCATTAATCTCCCCTACCGATCCCATTGCAGTATTGGCTATTGTAAAAAACCTTAATGCTCCGGAAAGAATTTCTACTCAAATTGAAGGTGAGTCGCTATTTAATGATGGTTTTGGCTTGGTTATCTTTGGGACACTATTTGCGATTGCGTTTAACCATGAAGAGCCAACGATTGGCAGTGTCAGTATGATGTTTATGCAGGAAGCGGTAGGCGGTATTGTGTATGGATTGATACTCGGTTTGATTTTCCATTATTTAATTAAAGCTACCGATGATCACTCGATGGAATTAATGCTAACAATCCTTATTCCAACAACAGGGTTTGTCGTTGCAGATATACTGGAAGTATCCGGTCCTCTCGCCATGGTCTCTTCTGGTATTTTGATTGGTAACTGGACGCGATTTGTTGCTTTTACCAAAGAGAGCGAAGGGCACCTTGATCAGTTCTGGGAGTTGATTGATGAGTACTTGAACAGTATCTTATTCTTATTGATTGGTATGTCTATGCTACTGTTCCAATTCCATCAAGAAGATTGGATTGTGATGTTTATTGCTGTGCCTTTAGTTCTCATCGCTCGTTATTTAAGTATTCTACTTCCTTATCAAGGTTTTAAGCGTTTTCGTTCTTATAATCCATGGTCGGTGAGAATTCTTACTTGGGGTGGCTTGCGTGGTGGCCTTGCGATTGCGATGGCGTTATCAATCCCTGCTGGCATCATGGTTGTTCCTGATAAGCAGATTGATGTCAGAGAAATTATTCTCGTGATGACCTATGCGGTGGTTATTTTTTCTATCTTGATTCAAGGTTCAACGATTACACCGATGATTGAGAGGGCGAAAGTGGAAGAAGCAAAGGATAAAGCTGCGCAAAAATTAAAAGATCAGCAGTAGTACAGTTATCAATTCATGCCTATCAACACCATAGTGCTACTTTCCTACAGACGTACAAAAGCCCAAGTCTTTCGACTTGGGCTTAGTATAGTGGCGGAGTGGACTGGACTTTCTATTCACCTTGAGAGCAACACGTCCCCGGCGTGACTGGCCGCCAAGATTTTAAAGAATAGCCTAACCAACTGAACGACTACTCCGCAGTGTCTATTCAGCATAAATTCATATCTATCAACGCCATAGACCTACTTTCCTACAGACATAAATTCACGCCTATCAACGCCATAGATCCACTTTCCTACAGACGTAAAAAAGCCCAAGTCTTTCGACTTGGGCTTAGTATAGTGGCGGAGTGGACGGGACTTTCTATTCACCTTGAGAGCGACACGCCCCCGGCGTGACTGGCCGCCAAGGTTTTAAAGAATAGCCTAACCCACTGAACGACTACTCCGCAGTGTCATTCAGCATAAATTCATATCTATCAACGCCATAGACCTACTTTCCTGCAGACATAAATTCACGCCTATCAACGCTATAGATCCACTTTCCTACAGGCGTAAAAAAGCCCAAGTCTTT
>NZ_MCUV01000047.1 GCF_002873395.1 Vibrio sp. 10N.286.49.B3
ACGGAACATACCATTACCGTGACGATCACGGGTGTTAATGATGCCGCAATTATCTCCGGTGATGCGGTTGGTGAAGTCGTTGAAGATGAATCGACCCCGACCTTAACGGACAATGGTCAGTTGACCATTGCGGATGCGGATGGTGTGCTGCAAGAAGTCTTTGATCCAGCGAGTGTAGTACCTGCTCCTGGCGTGCTAGGTAGCCTGACTTTAACTGAGGATGGGGCGTGGGATTACAGTGTCATTAACTCAGAAGTGCAGTATTTAGCAGAAGGTGAGACGAAAGAGGAATTGTTCACTATCACTTCAGAAGATGGCACCGAGCATATCATTACCGTGACGATTACCGGTGTTAATGATGCTGCTGAAATTACTGGAGATGATGCGGTCACCATTGCT
>NZ_MCUV01000048.1 GCF_002873395.1 Vibrio sp. 10N.286.49.B3
TAATTTGATAAAGTAATTAATGGAATTGGTATTAGATCTCAGCGGTCACCACTCGACCATTAAAGTACTCATTGGAAACAATATATTCAGTACTACGTATAAGCTCATCTTGAATTTCTGCCCAATGAGAAGGTTCAACATGCGTATCAGTGTTTGTGAGTGCAGGGATAACACCGCCAACTCGAATATTAAAGGGAGAGAGCTCTTTTGCCCAACTGTGTGTAAACCCTGTGACCATTGATGTCGCATTTTCTACCCCAGAAAGGTTGTGATGATCTTCGTGTGATATCACATTAATAATTACCCCTTTCTTATTATTCAGCAGCATACGCTCGGCTCCGATTTGACCAAAATGAAATAGTCCCTTGGCCATGGTGGCTAACTGATCAATAAAAGGGTGGTTAATGTGGTTTAGATCCCCAGCATTGTTTGATAAAAGCGGCATTGGTGAACTGAGCCAGTTGTTAACTAATACATCTGGGATATCATCAAATTGAAGTTGTGAATAGTCATAAATACGATGAATTGTCTGACTATCGTTGTCTTTTATATGGAAATATTCAATAGGGTTATCTTGAGGTTTACAGTTGTTATATGTGCCTTTCAGGGCCTGTAAGTCAGCATCACAAACTAAAACTTTTGCCCCTAAAGCAATAAAGTGTTGTGCAAGGGTTTGACCTAGCACAGAGCCTGCTGAAGTGATAAGTATGATTGATTGGTTTATTTCCATAATATAAAGCGCAAAGAGCGAAGATCCCGACTAAAAATGTATGCTCTAAGCATGGGTTAAAAAATGACCATTTAGTGTGAAAGGTATCAAAAAACAGCGAGTCGCTCTTTTCAATCATTAAATATGGGTGTCAACTCACACTTGAGGGAGAGATGAGCGGAGGGGGTAGCATTAAATATCGCGGTGAAATGGGTAAAAAAGAGTGGTTATTGCTTAAAAGGATTATTTTACAGTTGCACTTGTATTTGATCTTTACGTTGCGCAGTATTCAGAGCTTCATAAAGTTTTATCGGCATAGGGGTTGTTTTGGCATTACCTGTTATGCGTCGACGTTCGTGCCACGATAAGTTTTGAAAGACTTCTTCTGGGAGATCTGCTGTATTTTCTGGCATAAAAGCGAGAGCCTCAGGGGATAGATAGTGGCTAAGCTTTGAGCTTGATAGACTGGCATCATGAAACAGCTTTGCTTGGTGAGCAGAGCGATCATAGGTTTCATGTGAGGAGCGTAATGCCTGATGTGGGGCAACACCAAATTTAACTCTGAGCTTATCTTCCGTCGTTATGTCATCTTCGATGGTATCTAATGGCGTGGTTTCTCTTACATCATCAGAGAACATAGACATCAGCAAGGCAAAATCAGCACGACGACCTTGTTTGACAGCTTGGCTAATGCCTGCTCCAAACGTCAGTTCGCTAATAATACCTATGTTGTCGATTGATGTGGTTTGCATGATATTCCTCTGTGATTAACCTATTAACGGCAGAGGAGATAAAAACTTGAGGGCTGTGATGCAAAAAACCTGCACAAGAGTACAGGTTTCTACATCAATCAATGAGCACTAAATAAACCCGTATAAGGTTAATTTAGCTGTATCACTTAATTATTGCGCTAAGTTTTCTTCAACGAAAGACCAGTTTACTAGATTCCAAAATGCTGCCATGTAATCAGGGCGAACATTACGGAAGTCGATGTAGTAAGCGTGTTCCCACAAGTCTACTGTCAATAGTGGTGTTACACCATCTTCAGTCAGTGGCGTAGCAGCATTTGATGTGTTAACGATGTCTAGAGAACCATCTGCTTTTTTCACCAACCAAGTCCAAGATGAACCGAAGTTGTTGATCGCTGAATCAGTAAATTTAGCTTGGAATGCTTCAAATGAACCGAATGCTTGATTGATTGCTTCAGCAACCGCGCCTGTTGGTGCACCGCCTGCATTTGGTGCTAAACAGTGCCAGTAGAACGTGTGGTTCCAAATTTGAGCAGCGTTGTTGAACACACCACCCGTTGAAGATTTGATGATTTCTTCTAGAGTTTTACCTTCAAACTCAGTACCAGGAATAAGACCATTTAGCTTAACAACGTAAGTGTTGTGGTGTTTGCCGTGGTGAAAATCTAGAGTTTCAGCTGAGATATGTGGTTCTAGAGCGTCTTTTGCGTAAGGAAGAGCTGGTAGTTCAAATGCCATTGCTCGATTCTCCATGTAGTTGAAAGAGTTATTCTTTCTATAGCTTCCGATAAATTATTAGTATGAGTCGTTATGTACTGCTGACTTAAGGTTTATTTTAGCAAGTTTTTACTTTATTAACAGCAGATACGATAATATTTATCATAAATGTATACTAAGATGCTTTTATGAACAATAACCCTAGTTATTATGTGCTTTTTATTCTCGCCTAATGGGTTAGAATGAAAGGAATGTAATACAGAACATCCATTAAGAGGATACAATGGAAACTATAGATAAAATTAAGCAACAAATTGAAGAAAACACTATCCTTCTATACATGAAGGGTTCTCCTAAGCTTCCTAGCTGTGGTTTCTCTTCTCAAGCATCTCAGGCGCTTATGTCATGTGGTGAGAAATTTGCTTATGTAGATATTCTACAAAACCCAGATATCCGCGCTGAGCTTCCAGCTTACGCTCAATGGCCAACATTCCCACAGTTATGGGTTGAAGGTGAGTTGATTGGTGGCTGTGATATCATTCTTGAAATGTTCCAAAAAGGTGAGCTTAAGCCACTAATTCAAGAAGCCGCAGCAAAAGTTGCTGGTGATGAAGCTTAATCAATCTCTATGCTAATTAGAGATGCAGGGAGCCAATTTGGCTCCTTTTTTTGTTGATGATAGCGTGAATAGATTTCTTATTTACGGTAAAGCTTAGCGATGAAAGTTATGATGAATGTAAAACTTTACTATGTGCATGATCCAATGTGCAGTTGGTGTTGGGGCTATAAGCCTACTCTGGAATTACTTAAACAGCAGTTACCAAGCAGTATTCAATTTGAGTATGTGATGGGCGGGCTTGCGCCTGATTCAGATGTGCCTATGCCCGTTGAGATGCAAGAAAAACTCCAAGCAATTTGGCGTCAGATTGAGACAAAGCTAGGCACAACCTTTAATCATGATTACTGGACGATATGTAAACCAGTAAGAACGACTTACCCTGCTTGCCGTGCCTTAATTGCTGCGGGTTTTCAAAATCATTATGATGAAATGCTTGAGGCGCTGCAGCATGCTTACTACTTACGTGCTATGCCTCCTCATGATGTGAATACGCACCAGAAACTCGCTGAAGAGCTAGGGTTAAATGTGCAGCAGTTTAATAATGATTTGAAAGGAAACCTTGTTGAAGAAGAGTTTTCTGATCAATTGAATTTTTGTCGTAGCATTGAGGTAAACTCTTACCCAAGTTTGGTGCTTGATATCAATGGCTCTATGTACCCAATTGAGCTGGATTACTTGTCAACAGAGCCGACCTTAGCAGCAATACGTGAAAAGATTATTAAAGCGCTAGGCTAAAAATAGCGTTAGATAAGTATAAAAAAGCCTTTAATGCTCTGGGCAATAAAGGCTTTATATTCAAGACTATTTAATAGAGCTTAACGATCAAATTATAATGTCATTGCCGCAATCCAACCGAAGATAATCAGTGGGATGTTGTAGTGCAAGAATGTTGGAACTACCGTTTCCCAAATATGTTCGTGCTGACCATCAGCATTAAGGCCGGAGGTTGGACCTAAGGTTGAATCTGAAGCTGGAGAACCCGCATCACCAAGTGCAGCAGCAGTACCGATAAGCGCAATCGTTGCCATTGGTGAGAAGCCAAAAGCTAATGATAGTGGTACATAGATAGTTGCTAAAATTGGAATGGTTGAGAATGACGAGCCAATTCCCATCGTAACAAGTAAACCGACTACAAGCATAAATAGTGCAGCAACAGGTTTATTATCACCGATATTGGTTGATAAAGAGTGAACTAACGTTTCGACGCCGCCTGTTTCCTTCATCACGGCTGCAAATCCAGCTGCAGCAATCATGATAAAGCCGATCATCGCCATCATGTGCACACCTTTAGTAAACACATCATGAGTTTCTTTCCACGCAATTACGCCGCCAAAAGTGAAGATCATGAAACCGGCTAAAGCACCAATAATCATTGAACCTGTCGATAATTGTACCGTTAGTGCAGCAATAATACCTAAAACAGCTACAAGGATATGCTTGTTATTGATTGTTTTAGTTTCAGTCGTAACAACAGTATGCTCTGTTTCTTTGTATTCTCTTGGTTTACGGTAAGAGAAAAAGACAGCGATAACTAAGCCTGTCAGCATACCTAAGGCAGGTAGCAACATTGCCACAGGAACTTGGCTTGCCGTAATGCCAGTAAGGCCATTATCGTGTAAGTTCTTAAGCAAAATGTTGTGCAGGAAAATGCCACCAAAGCCAATTGGTAGAACCATATATGGCGTAACCAGACCAAAGGTGAGTACACAGGCAACTAAGCGGCGATCAAGCTTTAATCGAGCAAAAACACCTAGTAGTGGTGGAATAAGGATTGGAATGAAGGCGATGTGTACTGGAATAACATTCTGAGATGATATAGTGACCAGAATTAACGCTGATAATACTGCATACTTTAACCCTGTAGTTAGGGTCTGATTCTCTTTTCCATTTAAACGTTTGATAATGCTTTGGGCTAATAGATCAGTAATGCCTGATTTTGAAATAGCAACCGCAAAGGTACCTAGCATTGCATAGCTTAATGCGATAGTAGCACCACCACCAAGACCACTTTCAAATGCGGCAATAGTTGAATTAATATCCATGCCTGCGACTAAGCCGCCCACCATAGCACTGAAGGTTAACGCAACAACTACGTTAACGCGCATCAAAGCTAAGATAAGCATGACACAAACGGAGATAACGACAGGGTTCATATTTTTTCCATAAAATGTTGTGTGTTTGAATCTCACATTGAGTAAGATAATAAAGTTTTACTAGCTATCGGATGTACTTTCGGTTGCTAACGGCCAGCCACCTAAAGCCTTCCATTTATTGACGATACCACAAAAAAGTTCAGCTGTTTTTTGTGTATCGTATAATGCAGAATGGGCTTCTTTATTATCAAATTCCATACCTGCAGTTTTACACGCTTTAGCCAGAACAGTTTGGCCATAAGCTAATCCACTTAATGCCGCGGTATCAAACGTTGCAAAAGGGTGGAAAGGGATACGTTTGATTTTGTTTCGTTCATTTGCAGCATTAACGAAATTGAGATCAAACGTAGCATTGTGTGCGACCATAATAGCACGGCTACAATCAGCAGCTTTTTGGTCTTTTCTAATGAGCTTATAGATTTCTTTTAAAGCTTCTTGCTCACTAACGGCACCACGAAGTGGGCTAAATGGGTCACGAATACCATTAAACTCAAGGGCTTCTTGTTCTAAGTTTGCCCCTTCAAATGGCTCAATGTGAAAATGAATCGTTGAAGCCGGATGAAGATCACCATTTTCATCCATACGCAATGTAATGGCACAGATTTCTAAAAGTGCATCGGTCTTTGCATTGAACCCAGCGGTCTCAACATCGACAACTACTGGTAAATAGCCTCTAAAGCGTTTTTTTAGCGTTAAAGCTTCATTTTCTACAGTCATATTAGCTCAAATTAATGTGATGGGATTGGCATTATTGCAGATTATGGCAGAGATAAAAACTAGAGAAGTTGAATATTAGACAAGGATTTTTTGTTATAATGGCTAGGTTTTTGCATCTATCTTTGACATCTTGCTTACTTCACAACAAAGTGGCAATCCTTCGCCATGTCTACCTTTTAAAGAGATACGCGCCAATATGAATAAGTTGTTTTGTGTCAGTATGCTAGCTATATCGTGCTTGGTCTCACCATTGAGTCAGGCGATGAATAAGCGCTATGTTGCCACACCAATACAATCACAGTGGGATGTGGTTGTTAATACACCATTAGAGTGCCGTCTAGTTCATCCTATCCCTAACTTTGGTGATGCTGAGTTCTCATCCCATGCGAGTAAGAAAATAATTTTAGATTTTGAATTAAAAATGAACCGACCAATGGGCGCAACTCGAAATGTTAGTTTAGTCTCGATGCCACCGCCTTGGCGTCCGGGGGAAAATGCACACCATATTACCAATATGCAGTTTTTTCAGCAGTTTGATGGTTATGTTGGCGGACAAATGGCGTGGAGTCTATTAACTGAGTTAGAGAAGGGGCGTTATCCAACGTTTAGCTATCAGGAGTGGCAAAGTCGAGATCAACGTATTGAAGTGGCTTTATCTTCGGTATTATTTCAAGAAAAGTACAATATCTTCAGTCAGTGCATGAGTAACTTATTGCCTTATAGCTTTGAAGATATCTCTTTTACTATGCTTCATTATGAGCGTAATAGTGACCAATTAAATAAGATTTCACAACAGCGATTAGAAAATATTGCTGAGTATATTCGTTATACGCAAGATATTGATTTAGTGTTGGTTGCGTCTTATACCGATAGTGGAGATGAGGATAGTCAAAATTTATCAGAGCGTCGAGCAGAGTCGTTACGCGATTATTTTTCAGCACTAGGGCTACCAGAAGATCGTATTCAAGTGCAAGGGTATGGAAAGCGTCGACCAATCGCAGATAATCGATCGCCAATTGGCAAAGATAGAAACCGACGAGTAGTCGTTTCTTTAGGTAGAAATCAAATTTAGTAAGCTATTAATCTAATCGTTGTAACGAAAGCGAAATAATGACTATCTCTATCTGGAGAGATAGTCATTATGAAGATGTAGAGGTGTTATCCTTCCAAGCCAGCACTCATTTGCTCAGCTTGAATTAGTTCGATCATGTAACCATCAGGGTCTTTAACAAAGGCGATATGTGTTGAACCACCTTTAACCGGTCCAGCTTCACGAGTGACATTGCCGCCTGCTGCTTTGATTGCATCACATGTTGCGTAAATATCATCAACACCAATAGCAACGTGACCAAAAGCATTACCGTGTTCGTAGCTATCAGTACCCCAGTTGTAGGTTAGCTCAATCACCGCTCCTTGAGATTCATCACCATAGCCAACAAAAGCTAATGTGTATTTGTATTCAGCATTTTCATTCTTACGTAGTAATTCCATACCCATGATGTTGGTATAAAATTCAATGGACTTATCCAAATCACCCACACGTAGCATAGTGTGAAGAACACGACCTAATGACATAATATAGCTCCTAGCAATTAATTATTTATTCGTCAGTTTTTACAAATCTTGTTTGTCAGAGTACTCGCATAAATCTTCGATAATACAGCTGCCGCAACGAGGTTTACGTGCGATACAGGTATAGCGTCCATGTAAAATTAACCAATGGTGTACATCAAGCTTAAATTCTTTTGGTACGACTTTAATCAGCTTTTGTTCAACATCATCAACGGTTTTTCCCATCGCAAATTTAGTGCGGTTGGAAACGCGATAGATGTGTGTATCAACCGCAATGGTTGGCCAGCCAAATGCCGTATTTAATACCACATTGGCGGTTTTACGACCGACACCAGGTAGTGCTTCTAAAGCTTCACGGCTCTCTGGCACTTGGCTGTCGTGTAAGTCGATTAGCATACGGCAAGTTTTTATGACGTTTTCAGCTTTCGAATTAAAGAGCCCAATTGTTTTTATGTACTCTTTTACTCCATCCACACCCAGCTCAAAAATAGCTTCAGGTGTATTCGCAATTGGATAGAGTTTATCCGTCGCTTTATTTACGCTGACATCCGTTGCCTGCGCTGACAGCAAGACAGCAATCAATAACTCAAAGGGAGAGTTCCAGTGTAGTTCTGTCTCTGGCTTTGGGTTGTTCTCTCTTAATCTTTCTAGTATTTCAATGCGTTTTGTCTTGTTCATAATCGTAAAACTGCCCTCTAAATAGGGGATGCTGGGAAATTCAGCGCCGATGAGTTGAGCGGTTAATTAGTAACGCGCACTCTTTCTATTGTTGGCTTGTCTGTACTGGATACTTTTGTTTGACGGCGTTGGTCAATCACATTCTTAAGGGCAATTAATAAACCGACCCCAATGAAGGCCCCTGGTGGTAGCAGAGCAAGTAAAAAGCTATTATCAAAGTGAAATATTTCAATTTTAAGTACCGCAGCCCAATCACCGAGTAATAAATCCGCGCCATCAAATAATGTACCATTACCTATGATTTCACGCATAGCCCCAAGAAGGACTAAAACACCCGTCATACCTAAACCCATCCAAAACCCATCTTGAGCGGCTGGTAACACTTCATTTTTTGATGCAAAAGCTTCAGCGCGACCAATGATGATGCAGTTTGTCACAATCAATGGAATAAAGATGCCAAGTGATTGATATAGACCATAAGCATAAGCATTCATTAGCAGCTGAACACAAGTCACAAGTGCAGCAATGATCATGACAAAAATAGGAATACGCACTTCTTTAGGGACATGATGACGAACCAATGAAACCGTCACATTTGAACCAACAAGTACGAGTAAGGTTGCGATCCCTAGCCCTAATGCATTGGTTAACGTTGATGAAACGGCAAGCAGTGGACACAAGCCTAATAGTTGCACAAGGGCTGGGTTATTATCCCATAAGCCATTCTTAATTAGTGTTTTATGATCACTCATTTGTGCCTCCACAATTTAATGCTTGAGTTAATAGCGTCGCTTGATTTTGATTTACATAGTTAACGGTTTGTTTTACGGCTTTAACGACCGCTCTTGGTGTAATCGTGGCACCGGTAAATTGATCAAACTCACCACCATCTTTACGTACATTCCACTGGGAAAGGTTCGTTTCGTTAACGCGTTTACCGATAAACCCATCAATCCAATCGGTAACTCGAATATCAATTTTATCACCTAACCCTGGTGTTTCCTGGTGGGTAAGTACTCGGGTTCCGGTGATAACGCCATCAATCGTTAAGCCAACGATAATTTTAATGGCACCGTTGTAGCCTCCTGGAGCGATGGCTTCAATGGCGATGGCACTAGGCTTACCATCCATCGTTCCTATGTAAGCCGGCATAGCACTTTCAGTGCCTAACGCTGGATCAGAGACCAGTGTGCAGGCTGCAAACAGTTCGTTATCATGCAAATTTTCAGGGACTACTTGGTTTAGTATTCTTTGCAACTGAGCTTGCTCTTGACGGTGGATTTGGTCGGCAGTTAAATATTGAGTAATAGCAACGACACCCGTAGAAGCACAAGCAAAAATAGCAAGGATAAGACCGTTTTTTCGAATTGCAGTAAACATAAAGATCCTTAGTGGCCGTAAGTGCGAGGCTTGGTGTAGTGATCAATTAATGGAACACACATATTTGCAAGTAATATGGCAAATGCCACACCATCAGGGAACCCTCCCCAACTGCGGATCACAAAGACTAAACTACCAATAAACGCGCCATAGATCAGGCGTCCTTTTACGGTTGTCGCTGCTGAAACCGGATCCGTTGCAATGAAGAACGCCCCAATCATGGTCGCGCCAGAAAATAGGTGAATAATCGGTGATGCCGTTACCCCTGGAGAGATAAGTGCAAACACACCACTAGTTAGAATCAAGCCAGCTAAAAATCCAACAGGAATGTACCATTGAATGATTCTCTGCTTGAGTAAAACAAGCCCGCCAATTAAATAGGCAATATTGACCCACTCCCAACCAATGCCAGCAAAACGACTAAACTGAGGCTGAGTTAATGCTTCCTGCATGGTGTTCCCCGTATGCAGTGACGTTTTTAATGCATCTAAAGGGGTTGCCATGGTAATGCCATCAATGCCGGTTCTTATCTGCTGTAAGGAGAGTCCGTCATTGTTGTAACCGGTAAAAATTAGTGAAAAGGAGTCGATAAAAGAGATGCCATCAACACTGGATGTCACTGGTGATGCCCAACTTGTCATCTGTACAGGGAAAGAGATGAGTAGTACGACATAGCCAACCATTGCTGGATTAAAGAGGTTTTGACCTAAACCGCCATATAAATGCTTAGCAATAATAATGGCAAAAATAAGACCAATAACAATAATCCACCATGGCGAGAAGGGTGGGATAGCAACCGCAAGAAGCCATGCCGTGACGATGGCACTATAGTCCCGTAGCCCTGCTATTGGTGAGCGCTTACGCAGTAAGAAAACCCCAGCCTCTAAGATAACGGCAACAAAAATGGCGAGGACCAATTGAATCAGTGTCCCCCAACCAAAAAAGTAGCTTTGGGCGATTAAGCCAGGCAAAGCACATAGGGCAACCCACTTCATTAGAGTCGGCGTGCTGCGGCGCATATGTACATGTGGTGAGCTAGCAGTAAAAAAAGACACTACTTTGTCTCCTCGTTATTGGATGTGGCTTTATCGAGTTCCGCTTGAGCTTTACGGGCTTTAGCGCGTGCGATGGCAGCGGCAACTGCGGCTTTTTTCGGGTCAACTTCGGTATCAGCCGTTGCTTGTGGCTCGCTAGCGTCTGAAGTTTGTTCACCTGTTGGCGCTGCGTTATCCGTTGCTGCTTTTGCTTTACGGGCTTTAGCACGTGCGATGGCAGCGGCAACTGCGGCT
>NZ_MCUV01000049.1 GCF_002873395.1 Vibrio sp. 10N.286.49.B3
TATCCACTCCAGCTTTAGGTATCATACAGGCATTTTCAACCACAATATTTAGCCCAGAAGACAACGGTCTAAGTTGCTCTAGTTTTTCAATACTCTCCAGTTCAGATGCTGGCAATGTAGGTATTTTAATTAACGCAGATACCTTGTAAGCATATAAGCCTAAATGACGATAATAGCTACCCTCAGGCATAATACATTTTGTTTTGCTAAATGCATCTCTAGGGTAAGGGATAGGAGCTCGGCTAAAATATAATGCTTTATTATTTTCACCTGAAACAACCTTAACCACATTCGGGTTTAATAGATCATCGACGGAAGTAATAGGTGTCATTAAGGTTGAAATTGATGCTTCATTTGATACTAACAATTGAGCGACTTGTTGTAATAGCTCTGGTTCAATGAGTGGCTCATCGCCTTGCAAATTCACCACAATATCATCGTCATCGAATTGATGCAGTTGTGCAACTTCAGCAAGTCTATCAGTACCTGACTCATGATCTTCCGATGTCATAACACCTATAACATCATACTCAGCAACTGCATCGATAATGCGAGCATCATCAGTCGCGACATAAATA
>NZ_MCUV01000050.1 GCF_002873395.1 Vibrio sp. 10N.286.49.B3
AGTCCCGTCCACTCCGCCACTTATTTTTTAAGTGTTACAACCTGGAGGGATGGCTGAGTGGTCGAAAGCACCGGTCTTGAAAACCGGCAACCGTTAATAGCGGTTCTAGGGTTCAAATCCCTATCCCTCCACCACATAAAACAAAAAAGCCGCTGATTTATCAGCGGCTTTTTTGTATCTGGCAGATAGAGAAATCACCTACTACTTTCTAAAGATAACCTCTTGTATAGGTTATACCAATTCTATTAATTACTTTATCAAATTA
>NZ_MCUV01000051.1 GCF_002873395.1 Vibrio sp. 10N.286.49.B3
TCACCGTCCGTATCAGGAACGATATTAATGACAACATCGGCTTCGGTTGGGTTACTTAGACTAACCGTAAATTCAGCATCATCACCTTCATTAACAATAACAGGATCGCTAATCGATAAGGTGGGTTTATCGTTATCGGGGTTATTACCAGGGCCATTGCCCCCATCGGTAATGGTGGCTTCACCGGTAACGCCTGTATCACCATTGGTGGTGATATCGTTTGCTTCTGTGACCACAAGACCAAAGGTCTCATCGCCTTCGTAGACATCATCTTGCGAAGTCGGTACCGTCACTTGAATATCGGTCACGCCGGCTGGAATGGTC
>NZ_MCUV01000052.1 GCF_002873395.1 Vibrio sp. 10N.286.49.B3
CAGGCACGATATTTATCACGACATCGGCTTCGGTTGGGTTGCTCAGGCTAACCGTAAACTCGGCATCGTCGCCTTCATTAACAATGACTGGATCGCTAATCGATAAGGTGGGTTTATCGTTATCTGGGTTATCACCAGGGCCATTGCCGCCATCGGTGATGGTCGCCTCACCGGTGACGCCCGTCTCACCATTGGTGGTGATATCGTTTGCTTCTGTGACCACAAGACCAAAGGTCTCATCGCCTTC
>NZ_MCUV01000053.1 GCF_002873395.1 Vibrio sp. 10N.286.49.B3
TGTCTAAAGAAAAATTTGAACGTACGAAACCGCACGTAAACGTTGGTACTATCGGCCACGTTGACCACGGTAAAACAACTCTAACAGCTGCTATCTGTACTACACTTGCAAAAGTGTACGGTGGTCAAGCTAAAGACTTCGCATCTATCGATAACGCTCCAGAAGAGCGCGAGCGTGGTATCACAATCTCAACTTCTCACGTTGAGTACGATACTCCATCTCGTCACTACGCACACGTAGACTGTCCTGGACACGCCGATTATGTTAAAAACATGATCACTGGTGCTGCTCAAATGGATGGTGGTATCCTAGTTGTTGCTGCGACAGATGGCCCAATGCCACAAACTCGTGAGCACATCCTACTTGGTCGTCAAGTTGGTATCCCTTACATCATCGTATTCATGAACAAATGTGACATGGTTGATGATGAAGAGCTTCTTGAGCTAGTAGAAATGGAAGTTCGTGAACTTCTTTCTGAATACGAATTCCCAGGCGACGACCTACCAGTAATCCAAGGTTCAGCACTTGGCGCACTAAACGGCGAAGAGCAATGGGAAGCTAAGATCGTTGAGCTTGCAGAAGCACTAGATTCTTACATTCCAGAGCCAGAGCGTGCAGTAGACCAACCGTTCCTACTACCAATTGAAGATGTATTCTCAATTCAAGGTCGTGGTACAGTTGTAACTGGTCGTATCGAACGTGGTATTCTACGTGTAGGTGACGAAGTAGAAATCGTTGGTATCAAAGAAACTACAGTTTCTACATGTACTGGTGTTGAAATGTTCCGTAAACTGCTTGACGAAGGTCGTGCAGGTGAGAACGTTGGTGCACTTTTACGTGGTACTAAGCGTGATGAAGTTGAACGTGGCCAAGTACTTTCTGCTAAAGGTTCAATCAACCCACACACTAAATTTGAGTCAGAAGTGTACGTACTTTCAAAAGATGAAGGCGGCCGTCACACTCCTTTCTTCAAAGGTTACCGTCCACAGTTCTACTTCCGTACAACTGACGTAACTGGCGATATCACTCTACCTGAAGGCGTAGAAATGGTAATGCCAGGTGATAACGTTCAAATGACGGTTGAGCTAATTGCTCCAATCGCAATGGACGAAGGTCTACGCTTCGCAATCCGTGAAGGTGGCCGTACTGTTGGTGCTGGTGTTGTAGCTAAAATCTTCGCTTAA
>NZ_MCUV01000054.1 GCF_002873395.1 Vibrio sp. 10N.286.49.B3
AAATTGTTAAAGAGCAATGTTAGTTTCTTTCGAAACAAACCATTTTTAAGAGTACTTAAGGCTTTCTTTGAAAGAAATACGCTTAAAGATGGTGGAGCTATGCGGGATCGAACCGCAGACCTCCTGCGTGCAAGGCAGGCGCTCTCCCAGCTGAGCTATAGCCCCATCTGTGTCGATATTGTTCCAATTCCAAAAGAAATTGGTGGGTCTGAGTGGACTTGAACCACCGACCTCCCGCTTATCAGGCGAGCGCTCTAACCAGCTGAGCTACAGACCCAATATCGTCTCTTAAACTTTTT
>NZ_MCUV01000055.1 GCF_002873395.1 Vibrio sp. 10N.286.49.B3
CAAAACCAGAGCGTTGGTCAGGTAAAATACGCAACTGTGAACCAATCGGAGAAGTTCACCTGAACCCAGAAAAAGAAGCTGCTTGATAATTAATCAAGTAGTGACAACTAGCTTGAAAAACGCCGTAGTATAAAGCATATTAATAGAGGTCAATTTCAAAGGGTTCGACCTATATTAATTAAGTGATCCTACCTGAAGTGTGTTCATCAAGCTACTTATGAATACAGAGTAGAACTAAGTAACAAGATGAAGGTAAGATGTTCTAAATTTGCTTAGAGTTTATTAATAATCGCATGCTCTAGAGCTATATTAAATTGTTCTTCATGATGCATCAGAGGAAACTGTTGTGGATGAGTAGATTGGGCCACCAGAGTAGGGGACTTGTGATACAAAAGGGAATCCATTAAATGCCAATTTAAGAAAGGCGCTGACAAGGTTTTGCCCCTAAACGTCTTAAGGTAGCAGTAAACTTCCACAAAATTATTTAGTCAATAAGCTGTTGCCCAATGGTGGAACAGCTTGTTTCATATCGTGGGGGTCATTATGTCTAGCTTGCTAAAGGCTAGCGGTTAACTAGCCTAAGCTTGCTCTCACATCAGCAATGGTGATGAAGAGTTTGCTTTCGGCGTCTTGAAATGCTTGAAAACCATAGCGTTCATAGAAGTGTTTCGCACCGTCTTTGGCGTCAACGATAACAACTGGAAATGCAACGCTATCACTTGCAGCTAATAGCTTTCTGAGTGCGTCGATAAGCAACCACTCACCAAAGCCTTTCCCTTTGTATCGGTCATCGACAGCAAGGCGGGCAATCAGACCACCAGACGTGGATGATTGGTGTTTTTTTTGTAACTTATCGGGTAATGCCTTTACGTCAATTGGTGTCATTGTTAGCGTGTAAAAGCCGATGACATGTGAGTTGTCGTTATCATCTTCCAAAACAAACGTTCTAGTGTTGTCTTTTTTTGCTTGCTGACTCGCCATTACTTTTAAGTAATTGTTGAGAGCTTCAATACCACAGTTGAATCGGTTTCTATCGTGTTTAGCTTTATCTAAAAGTACCGTATTCATTATTGAATTTTGCTCTCGTATCGATCAGAAGCAGCTTTTAGTTTTGAGTTCTCAGTGGCAGGGCGGTCTAAAGCTTTCATCAGCAAAATAGCATCAGCTTGACTCAGTTTTAAAGCCTGTTCACGTTCGATGACTTGTTTAGCTTTTTCGATTGCAGCGCTTAGAACAAACGAGTTGATGCTAGACATTCCAGCGATCGCGGCAGCCTTAGTAAGTAAGTCTTGTGTATCGACATCAACTCTAGCGGTGATGCGAGGCAAAGTAGTAGCCATAATAATAATCTCCTGTTGTATCAAAGTGTCAAAGTGTCACATGGGTATTATGGTCTTAAAGTGTGCAATAAGCAATCTTCGTGTCACTTTGGCACGCAAACCACTAGTTTTTAAGGTTTCAGGATACTTTTTCTAATCTGATAGAAGGGTTTTAGAACGACATACCTAAATCACTTTTGCCCCGAAATGAGTTACGTCAGTATGAGATCACACTTACTCACATCACTGATGGCTTCAGTTTTCTCATAGCAGTAAAGTGTCCATAAGTCTCAGGCCATACCTGTTCCGAGTTTAAACCAATCGCCGATACGTTTTGTTGCTCGTTATGCGGGGAGTTAGTGTGTCAACTCTATTCAAACTTCAAAGCTGTTCTATGAAGGTTAAAGTACTCATCGTGCTCTCTCTATTTTCGCCGCCAGTGCTAGCACGCGATTACCATTACTTTACGGGAAATTCCGCATCTGGAGGGGGCGTTGGATATTTAGAAGGCACCGCCGCAATTATTGGCCTTTTTTGTGCCTGGAAGTTATTGCAAGGGGCTGTAACTTTCTTTTGCGAAGGTCGTGGATGGAGAAAACTTGTATCTCCAGCTTTGGTCATAGGCCTATTTTTAGTTAATGATGTCTCTAAGCAAAGTGAAACTCCAAGGTTTTTACAGATATTTTTGTTGTTGGCTTACATTTGTGCCTCAATTTATATTTGCTCCAAGCTTTCTGAATCTAACAAAAGAAATAGATGAGCTTAGAAGGTAACACTAGCAACACATAGCTGGGCAGCCTGTTCCCTATATGTGAAGCGGTACTCAATCTGCCGCTCTAAGATGAAGTTGTCCAAAATCGCCATAGGTTGAATTCTTATCCGTGGCACTTTCTATGGAGGTTAAAAGTTGGCTAAAAAATCTGAGAAAAATGGAGTTCGCTCTATGATGGTCGTAGGTACAGACGTTACTAAATATGGCTACCATGACATTCGTGCCCTTAAACCTTTTTGTATTGATTCTAGAGAACACCCAAATCCAACTTACCAGATGAACGTTGCGTTTCAAGAGGTTGATAGCGTTAAGTTGACCAAAAATAGATCTATTAGTTACTTTGTTCCAAACAATATTTCGCTACTGCTTTCGAACAGTAAAAAAGCACTTCAATGTGCAGAAAAAATGCATAAAGACACGATATCTAAAAGCTATGATGAGGGTGAGCTTAGATCTGAAAAGTTATGGGAAAACTGTACTCTTATATCTGATTACATAGAGCTAGTTCAAACCGCTATAGTATTTGGTTATACCGCACTTGAAGCATTCGCAAACATCAGTATTCCTTCTGATTTTGTGCATTATAAAGACAAACCAAAACAAGGAATTCAAGAATCGTATAATAAGGAAGGTATAGAACGTTGGCTCAGTTTGAGCGATAAATTTAAATCTCTACTACCTGAAATCTATAGCTGTAAACAGCTTCCGCAAAGGCTTTTCACTAAATTTAAGAATCTAGAGAAACTTAGAAACTCGATAATTCATCAAAAATCTATAGAAAGTACCGATTTTATGTACGATTACTTTAAAGCTGATGTACTTGAATGTATAAAAGCTCCTGAAGAGATCATTACGTACTTTCAAAATAACAATACAATATCAACGACTGCTCAGTATGAAGCTCTTTTAGTGTGGCCTTGGATCGAGGGTGATGCAGCATACCCAGTTACTAAAGACCCTACACCTATATTGAATTGGGTTGTCGATATGAAAAGCCCACATATGCGAAAAAGGTTAGAAAGTAAGTCTGTAGTGGCTGAGTGAATTTGGCCACCTGATTGAAGGTTTGCAATACCTGAGATTATCCGTGAGATGCTAATTTAGGAAAGCCACTGGCAAGGAATTGTCCAGTTCCTTGCTGGCGGGGCACCTTAACTCAGAATTGCCTCTTTCGTTGCTAGCCCCGCTCAACCTCACAAATCATAGTGAGGTGATTTGACCTACTTTTTCGGTTCTTCTCCGCTTAAGTGAGCTTAATATTTGGATAAAAAGCACTCATAAGATTATTGCAGCCGAGCTAAGTTTATCGACGGTTACGGATGGGGAAGTTCTCCCGAACTTACTGAAACAAAGTAAGCGCTCATTACTCAGCATAACTAATCGCTAATCACAACGATCTAGTCTTTAGCCAAGTTCCAAGGTAGTAGCGCTTCTATTTGCTCAAGATTTTCAGCGTAGGGTAGCTGAGTAAGAAGGTTATATAGGTAGTTGTATGGTTCCAGTCCGTTCAACTTAGCCGTTTCAACCAAGCTGTAGCAGACAGCACTCGCTTTGGCACCTTGTGATGTATCGGCGAACAGCCAAGCCTTGCGACCGACCACGAACGGACGGATAGCATTTTCTGCCATGATGTTACTGATACGCAGCTCGTGATGACC
>NZ_MCUV01000056.1 GCF_002873395.1 Vibrio sp. 10N.286.49.B3
CAGGCACGATATTTATCACGACATCGGCTTCGGTTGGGTTGCTCAGGCTAACGGTAAACTCGGCATCGTCACCTTCATTAACAATGACAGGATCGCTAATCGATAAGGTGGGTTTATCGTTATCGGGGTTATCACCAGGGCCATTGCCGCCATCGGTGATGGTCGCTTCACCAGTGACGCCCGTCTCACCATTGGTGGTGATATCGTTTGCTTCTGTGACCACAAGGCCAAAGGTCTCATCGCC
>NZ_MCUV01000057.1 GCF_002873395.1 Vibrio sp. 10N.286.49.B3
TAATGAATTGACTGTGCCAAATAACTATAAATAGTCATTCGTATTGGTCACTCAGTTCATTGAAACCAAATTTGATTCCTAAGAATCAATGATTACCTAAGTAATCTTTTTGATTATCATCAACGAGTGCCCACACAGATTGATAGGTTTAAATTGTTAAAGAGCTTACTTCAAGTTTTGAACGTTTCGTTCTTATCGTTGAAGTGGACGGCCATTTTAGCTAAATAACTTAAAGTGTCAAACACTTTTTTGAATTATTTAATTTTTATTACCGTCTTTCCTAATTTCGCAAACCCTTATTCGATAAGGCTTCGTCGTTAGGAGTTGCGCATTATAGGCAGAATATTAAGTAACACAACCCTATTTATCAATTAAATTGAATTTTTAGTTTTTATGCTTAATAAAGCAACAAAAAACAAAAAAGAAGGTTATAAAACCTTCTCTTTTGATGGGTTCACTTCAATTTTTAGATAAAAGCATAGGCATCGGCATACATTGTTTCTGCCTTTGCTTGTTTTTCCGCAGTGAAACGCTCACGAGCTGCGCCTGCCATTTCAAAACGACCTGCTATATAGATGTCAAAATCGGCTAACGACATAAAGTCACTTTCAACCGCTTCTAATACATTACCAACTTTACCCTGCCACTCATTCGAAGCTTCTTCAACAACAGGTATAAAGTGTACATTGCTGTTTGCTGCTTCAATACTCACTAACTCTGACTTCGCATATAGCTGACCATCACTTTTCGCTCCCCAATATACATAGATAGGTAAGCTAAACTGCTGGCTAACACAATGATCCAAAATAGAGCGGATATAGCTAAAGCCTGTACCACCAGCAATGAGTAATAGTGGGCGCTCTGCATCTTCTCTTACCCAAGCGGTACCATGAGGAGCATCAATCGCTATATGGCTGCCTTCTTTTAATGCTTCTTGCATCATTTCGACAACTTCTAACGCATAAGCATTATGTTCAGCAGCACCAATATGTAACTCTAACTCACCACCATGGCGGCAAGGGCTACTCGCAATTGAAAATGGTCGCTTATCCTTTTCACCCATCTCAACTAATAAATACTGCCCTGCTTTGAAATCAACAGGCTGCTCTGGGTGCAATAAAATTTGATAAGTGTTGCATGCCAAGGGCTCAATTGATTTAACTGTGCATTGTATCGTCATGTTATTATTTTCTTCCTTTTCTTCCTTTTCTGGCTGTACTTAGAATTTAAGTAAGACTCAGTATTAAATTACTTTCAGCAAAGGCCTGACAGGTAAAAATCCATCCTTGGGCTTGCTCTTTCTCAGTAAGCATAGGCTCAAGGTGATAACTTATCTGACCTTCGACTTTTTGACACATGCACATCGCACATGCTCCAACTTGGCAACGATGAGGAAAATCAATTCCGTTGTTGAGCGCGGCTTCCAGCACCGTTTGCCCTTTTTCTACTTCAAACTTAATATCGTCAGGCAATAACGTTACTTGGTAAGTCATAAAATACCTAATTTATCCCAAATAGCATCCACTTTAGCCACTACTTGCGGATCTTTCTTTATTGGTGTTCCCCACTCACGAACCACTTCACCAAGAAACTTGTTCGTGGCATCAAACGCTAACTTTGATGAACAACCTGGCTCACCTAAAAGGCGTATCGTATCTCGAGCCGGATCCATACGAGTCGTTACTGCCCAAATAATATCGTTCCAGTCATCAGCCTGAACATCATCATCACATAATAGAATAAACTTAACATCGAGTGATTGAGCAAAGAAAGACCATAGGCTATCCAACAATTGTGCTGACTGCCCAACCTGCTCCTTCTTCATTGTTACTACAACTAAACGCTGGTCATTTCGCGAAGGAAAATTCACATCAACAATTTGTGGGAATTGATTTTTTAAACGAGCAATTTCTTGTTCCGTTATAACATGAATGGATCGCGATTCTGGCTCTGGTATGGTAGCAAGTTCCGCTTCCCACTTCTTCGTCGCATCAAGTCCCATTTTTGAGCCTAACCCAGCAATAGGAGAAGCAAAATCTAACGAATCAATCGGAGTATGCTCTATAAATAACGTATCACGTACAGGATCCATATGTTGTGTCATTGCCTGCACAACTTCCCCCCAATCACGTACATTCACTTCGCTATCACAAATAATCACAAATTTGGTGTACATAAATTGGCGTAAGAAAGACCACACTCCCATCATGATGCGTTTCGCATGACCTGAATATTGTTTTTTAATGCTAACGACAGCCATTCGATACGAACAACCTTCAGGGGGAAGGTAGAAGTCTTCTATTTCAGGGAACTGTTTTTGTAAGATAGGTACGAAGACTTCATTAAGTGCAACCCCTAATACCGCAGGCTCATCAGGCGGGCGACCAGTATAGGTACTGTGATAAATAGGGTCTTGGCGCATTGTGATATGAGTGATAGTGAAGACGTGGTGCTTTTCCGCTTCATTATAGTAACCAGTATGATCACCATATGGACCTTCATCAGCAAACTCATTAGGATCGATATAACCTTCCATCACAATTTCAGCGCTGGCTGGGACATCTAACCCATTACTTAATGATTTCACCACTTCCGTTTTCGTGCCACGTAACAGCCCAGCAAACGCATATTCAGATAAAGTATCAGGAACAGGAGTAACAGCACCTAAGATGGTTGCCGGATCTGCACCAAAAGCCACTGAAACAGGAAAAGGCTCCCCAGGGTTGGTTTCCATCCAGTCACGTAAATCTAATGCGCCACCACGATGAGCTAGCCAACGCATAATCACTTTATTTTTAGCTATCTTTTGCTGGCGATAAATACCTAAGTTTTGGCGCTTCTTGTTCGGCCCTTTGGTCACCGTCAAACCCCAAGTTAATAAAGGAGCAATATCATCTTGCCAACAACTCATCACAGGGATTTTATCTAAATCAACCTCATCGCCTTGCCAAACCACTTGCTGACACGCTGCTTTACGTAAGCGCTTAGTTGGCATATTTAAGACTTGCTTGAAAAGTGGGAGCTTATTGAATGCATCTTTAAAACCTTGTGGTGGTTCTGGCTCTTTCAAATAAGCGAGTAACTTACCGACCTCTCGTAACTCTTTAACCTCATCGCGTCCCATACCGATAGCAACACGTTCAGGCGTACCAAAAAGATTGGTCAGTACTGGCATCTGATAGCCAATAGGATTTTCAAATAACAAGGCAGGTCCACCAGCTCGTAAAGTACGATCGCTGATTTCTGTCATTTCATAATGTGGGTCAATTGGGTGGGAAATACGTTTTAGCTGACCTTTCTTTTCTAGATGGTCAATAAAGTCTCGGAGATCTTTAAAACTCATAGGCCTTCAACTGGCTGTTTAAACTGTAGTCAGTATACCAAAGAGCACAATAAGAAGGAGAGGTTAATTTAGTGAGATGATTCACTGGATTGAGCATTATCCAGTGAATTCGGCGATTGGTATTATTGCCCTAGCACCTGCTGAAGTGAAGACACGGAAACTTGCTGATTCGTTGAAACCAGATCTTGTAGCCAATGGCGGTGACCTTGCTTTACTAATTCACGCGCAACCATTGGTGCTTCCTCTGTAATTGCCATTCGTGTAATTAAAAAGTCTTTCACTTCTTCTGGCAAAGGCTTTACTTGAGTGAGTAGAGTTAATGCTTGTGATTTTAGGCTAGGGTTTTGCGCAGCACCCATCATTTGTTGCATGGCAAATGGCGTGTTAAGCCCCGCTAATCGATTAAGTTCGGCTTGGCTATATTGATCAGCCCGCATACGCCATAGCATTTTATACGTTTCACTATCTTCACTGACTTGAGCTAACCGAACAACCACCTCACTTGAAGGCAGCCAGCTGGTTACTGTCGCTTGAGTTAATTGAGCACAAAGGTGCAGCACCGCTTCTAAAGATAAGCTGTCTAACTCTGCTAATAATAGTGTTTCTTTCGCCTGCCTTTCCTGCTCCGATCCCGTTAACCACGTTTGCAATACTAACTCTTTACGCTCTGCTCGAAGGATAAAAGCTAAAATCTTCTGATCTTGCTCCCAGCGCATTAATAGTCGATTAACAATAGCAGGGTAATCAAATGTCGGTGCCGTTAATTCATAGCCATCGCCTTGCCTTATCGTTTGATAGGTCGGTACGATCTGTTGTTGTTTTCGTAAAAATGCCACCAGCTTTGGTGTTAAGACCGCTTGCTCTTGCTCTAAAGTTTGCAGCAATAAAAATCTTGCAACTTCTTGCTGAGGAAAGGTTAAGCGCTGAAGAGAAAAAGAGAGTGAATCGACTTCATCGTAATGTATGTAATCGATAAATTCAGAGACTTTTGTTTGGATCTGCTGATCCTGCAGCCAGTACTGTGACTGAGCGACATCCATTTCTGTTGCGGACGCTGTCATCGCCCCAAATAATAACGACGAAGACAGGAGTAATGAAGACAACATTCCTTGTTGCATAATAAGCTCCTATTCTGATTCAAAGTATACTGCATAGAGACAGTATAGAATGCAAACAAAAGCGCTGCCAAATGAGGCAGCGCTTAAAGTTCTTATCAAGTTATGATCAAATAATCGCTATTGGCGACGCATCGCATCAAAGAACTCGTTATTCGTTTTCGTCATTGCAAGCTTATCAATAAGGAATTCCATCGCATCTGTTTCGCTCATTGGGTGAACGATCTTGCGCAGAATCCACATTTTTTGTAGCTCATCGGTCTTAGTCAGAAGCTCTTCACGACGCGTACCTGAACGGTTAAAGTCGATAGCTGGGAATACACGTTTTTCCGCAATCTTACGGTTTAGGTGTAATTCCATGTTACCTGTACCTTTAAACTCTTCGTAGATAACTTCATCCATCTTAGAGCCAGTATCAACTAGTGCTGTTGCGATGATGGTTAAGCTACCACCTTCTTCAACGTTACGAGCTGCACCAAAGAAACGCTTAGGACGGTGTAAAGCATTGGCATCAACACCACCAGTAAGAACTTTACCAGAAGAAGGGATCACGGTGTTGTAAGCACGAGCAAGACGAGTAATTGAGTCAAGTAAGATAACCACGTCTTTCTTGTGTTCAACAAGGCGCTTCGCTTTCTCGATTACCATTTCAGCAACCTGTACGTGGCGAGATGCTGGCTCATCAAAGGTAGAAGCAATAACTTCGCCTTTTACTAAGCGTTGCATTTCTGTCACTTCCTCTGGACGTTCATCGATAAGTAGAACCATCAATTCACATTCAGGGTGGTTACGAGCAATACTTTGAGCAATATTTTGCAGCAACATTGTCTTACCCGCTTTTGGCGGAGCGACAATCAAACCACGTTGGCCTTTACCAATTGGCGAAGCAAGATCAAGAATACGTGCCGTAATATCTTCTGTTGCGCCATTACCACGCTCCATAACCATGCGCTCATTGGCATGTAGAGGGGTCAGGTTTTCAAACAAGATTTTATTACGTGCGTTATCTGGACGATCGTGGTTAACCGTATTTACTTTTAATAAAGCAAAGTAGCGTTCGCCATCTTTTGGCGGACGAATTTTCCCGGCAATCGAATCACCTGTACGCAAGTTAAAGCGACGAATTTGGCTTGGTGATACGTAAATATCATCAGGACCTGCCAAATAAGAGCAATCTGCGCTGCGTAGGAAACCAAAGCCGTCTTGAAGAATTTCAAGAACCCCGTCACCAAAGATATCTTCACCGCTTTTAGCGTGAGCTTTTAGCGTAGAGAAGATAATGTCTTGCTTTCGTAAGCGCGCCAAGTTTTCAAGGCCCAAGCTTTCGCCTAGTTTAACAAGTTCAGACACAGGTCTGTTTTTCAATTCGGTAAGGTTCATTGTTGTGGATGCTTGTTTAGTCAAAATAAGATCTGTTTTCTAGTTAAGATGGATTTGGTCTCAGGGTCGACCAAGAAGAGGAAATTGTTCAATTAACGTGCAATAAATTAGCACTAAAAAAGATTTTAGTCTAGTTTTCTAAAAAACAAAACCGCGTAAAAGAAATGTACGCGGTTTTTTTTATCACTTTACTATAGATTTGCGTCCAAGAACTCTTTTAGTTGAGTCTTAGAAAGTGCGCCAACTTTCGTTGCTGCTACACTGCCGTTTTTGAAAAGAAGCAGAGTAGGAATGCCACGGATACCAAATTTTGGTGGAGTACCAGCGTTTTGATCGATATTTAGTTTACCGATAGTTAACTTGCCTTCGTACTCTTCCGCTACTTCATCAAGAATTGGGGCAATCATCTTACAAGGACCACACCATTCAGCCCAGAAATCAACAAGAACAGGGCCAGCAGCATTGATTACATCGCCTTCAAAACCGTCATCAGTTAGCTGCAAAATCTTATCACTCATCTTCCACTCCAATGTGTATTTTAGAACTGGTTGGATGATAACCAGTAAATAGATGCCCTATTGGAATGTATTTACTTTCGTATTGCAAGCTTAAGCTGATATTCTATAGTCATGAAAAAGACGCATATCACAGAGCAAAAATTCGCCGACTTGAATTTACACCCTCAAGTCATTGAAGGATTGGACAAAAAAGGGTACGAATTTTGTACTCCTATCCAAGCCTTGGCGCTGCCGGTACTGCTCACCGGCCAAGATATTGCAGGCCAGGCCCAAACCGGGACTGGTAAAACGCTTGCGTTTCTTACTGCTACTTTTAATCACCTATTAAAAACACCGGAGAATGAAGGGCGCAAGCCTAATCAACCGCGTGCAATTATTATGGCACCAACGCGTGAACTCGCGATTCAAATCTTTAACGATGCTGAATCTCTAGCGCAAGCAACGGGCATAAGGACCGCATTGGCTTACGGTGGCGAAAGCTACGATAAGCAACTGGATAAAATTGCTCAAGGTGTTGATATCTTAATTGGTACCACCGGTCGTATCATCGATTTCTACAAACAGAAAGCCTTTAACCTAAACCACATTCAAGCTGTGGTACTCGATGAAGCTGATCGCATGTTCGATCTTGGCTTTATTAAGGATATTCGCTTTTTATTCCGCCGCATGCCGGAACCAAAAGATCGTTTGAACATGCTATTTTCTGCGACACTGTCTTACCGTGTCCAAGAATTAGCGTTTGAACACATGCATAACCCTGAACATGTTGTTGTAGAAGCAGCACAAAAAACAGGTCACCGTATTAAAGAAGAGCTTTTTTACCCATCAAATGAACATAAGATGGGCTTACTACAAACTCTTATTGAAGAAGAATGGCCAGAACGTGCCATCATTTTCGCAAATACGAAGCATAAGTGTGAGTCAGTATGGGGTCACCTTGCTGCCGATGGTCACCGTGTTGGTCTACTAACTGGCGATGTACCACAGAAAAAGCGCGAGAAAATTCTTGAGCAATTTACTCAAGGCGATATCGACATCTTAGTGGCAACCGACGTTGCAGCTCGTGGTCTACATATCCCTCAAGTAACACACGTATTTAACTATGACCTACCTGATGACTGTGAAGATTATGTTCACCGTATCGGTCGTACTGGTCGTGCAGGAGAAAGTGGTTCATCAATTAGCTTTGCTTGTGAGGACTACGCCATAAATCTTCCTGGAATCGAAGAATATATTGAACATCCAATCCCAATGTCGGAATATGATGCTTCAGCATTACTTGAAGATCTTCCAGCACCATTACGATTAAAAACTCGTAATCCACAACAACGTCGTGGCAATACCGGTGGACCTCGTAACAACAACGGTAATGGAAATAACCGTAAACCACATAGTCGCCGTCCTCGTCAACCGCGACAAAACAGGGATTCTTAGTCGTTTATGAGCCAGACAGTTCCATCTCCGCTGTACGCAGCTATTGACCTCGGGTCAAACAGTTTTCATATGCTCGTTGTGCGTCATATCGATGGCAGCGTACAAACCATGGCTAAAATTAAGCGTAAAGTGCGTTTAGCCGCAGGGTTAAATGAAGAGCAAGCGTTAAGTTTAGAAGCCATGCAACGTGGCTGGGACTGTTTGAGTTTATTTGCAGAGCGACTGCAAGATATTCCAACAGAAAATATTCGTATCGTCGGAACAGCTACATTAAGAACGGCAACGAATGTTGATATCTTCCTAGAAAAAGCGCACCAAATCTTAGGTCATAAGATTGACGTTATTTTAGGAGAAGAAGAAGCGGCAACGATTTATAAAGGTGTCGCTCATACTTCTGGTGGACTAGGTCGACGCTTAGTGGTCGATATTGGTGGTGCCAGTACAGAATTAATTATTGGTGAAGGATTTGAATCTAAAGCATTAACCAGTCTAAAAATGGGCTGTGTTACTTGGTTAGAGAGACACTTCAAAGACCGTCAATTAACTCAAGTCAATTTCAATAATGCCATTGAAGCTGCCAAGATAACGCTTGAACCTATCTTAAACACCTACTCTCAATTAGGGTGGGACGTTTGTGTTGGAGCAAGTGGCACAGTACAAGCGCTACAAGAAATCATGCTTGCCCAGGGAATGGATGAAGTCATCACATTACCTAAACTCAAACGTTTACAAAAACAAGCGATGATGGCAAACCATTTAGAAGAATTAGAAATAGAAGGACTGACTCTAGAGAGAGCGTTAGTTTTCCCAAGTGGTCTTTCTATTCTTATCGCTATTTTCGAGCGACTCAATATTAAATCCATGACACTCGCTGGCGGTGCGTTACGCGAAGGACTTGTCTATGAAATGGTTGATGAGCTACGTCAAAATGATATCCGCTCACGTACCATTGCAAGTATTCAACATCGCTACCAACTTGATGCCGATTATGGTCAGCAGGTGGTTAAACTTGCCAATCAGTTACTGCTTGGTTGTGGTGAAGCGTGGTTAGTTGAAGAACAGGCAAAAGATTTGCTCGATACCGTTGCTCAACTACATGAAATTGGCCTTACCATCGACTTTAAAAAAGGGGGCCAGCACAGTGCCTATCTTTTACAGCACCTCGATTTACCAGGTTACACTCGCGCCCAAAAGCATTTGATTGGTGAAGTAGCACGACGCTACCGAGAGCAACTGACCTCATTACCAGAACAGCACGCCGTTTCTAGTGCCAGTGCCAAACGAATTCTTCGTCTATTAAGGTTAGCGGTTTTACTTAGCCATCGTCGTAATCCAAGCTTAGAGCCACAAGTAACCTTAACGGCTAACGAAGATATCCTAACCCTGCATATTGATCCGCAATGGTTAGCTGATAATCCACTAACTCATGCTGAACTTGAGATAGAAGCCAATCGACAAACCGATATTGGCTGGCCGCTTTCAATCAATGAATAGTGTTCATCTCGGTGACTTTTGATTACCGATATCAATCGACAGATACAAAAAATCCCAAGCTATTTTATAACTTGGGATTTTTTATGTCTGTTCACAATCGTAACCAATGCCTCACTCATCGGCTATATCATGACGTTATTGACCGACGGTGGCACCATGCGTCGTAAACTTTGGGTTCACTGAGGTAAGTTTGCTTACTAAGAACTTCAATAGCACACCATACATTGGGACAAATAGACCTAAGCTAATTAATAGTTTTAATCCGTAATCAACCAATGCAATTTCTGTCCAGTGCTCTGCCATAAATGGATCTGGGCTTTGGTAGAAAGCAATCGCAAAAAAGGCAATCGTATCCAGAGCATTACCAAATAGTGTTGAGCACGTTGGCGCTATCCACCACTGCTTCAATTGGCGTAAACGGTTAAAGACTGAAATATCAAGAATCTGACCAAGCATATAAGCCATAAAACTGGCTGCAGCGATACGAGCAACAAACAGGTTGAACTCGCCTAACTGAGCAAAGCCTTGATACTGACCTTCAAAGAATATTACCGATAAAAAGTAAGAGATCGCTAAAGCAGGCAGCATGACCAGTAAAATAATTTTACGAGCTAATTGAGCGCCAAAAATTCGTACGGTTAAATCTGTTGCTAAGAAAATAAACGGAAAAGTGAACGCGCCCCAAGTGGTGTGCATACCAAAAATAGTGAATGGTAGTTGAACCAAATAGTTGCTTGATGCGATGATCAATAAGTGAAATAGAACTAGAAATGCTAATGCTTTGCGCTGCTGCGCAAGGGTAAAGTTACTCATATTGTACCTTTTTAGTTTGGTTTGGGGTTGAGGGAACCCAAATTGATTGCGTTACAGATAACGCGTTCATATCAATGTCGTAGAACTGGCCTATCCAATTCTGCGGCGAGCGATTATACATGAATGATCCATAGCTGCAACCATCGCTACTGGTTACATCTATACAAAGAAGTAATGCTAAAATCCGCGCTGAAATAGCCCAGCCAAATAATCGAGCTCTTCACGACTATTGTGATTGGCTAAGGCTTCAAACCAAATCGATTCACTGTAGTGTTCTGCACGTAAAAATAGCCGACAACCTTCAAAGTCAATCAACCAAGCATGTAAGTCAGCATCACACTGTTTTTCTATCACATCTGCACCAAGTTGACTGAGTAGCTCCAAACCTAATGGCGGGAAAGTATCAAAATCAAAACGTGGTGCCGTAATTAATAGTCGCCCTTCTTGAGCAAAGTAATCTTGCAGTCCAAATTGAGGATTAGCCATTGGTTGTAATATGCTCTTCTATTAAGTCCAAGAAAGGATCGGCGTACTTATCCAGTTTACGCTGACCCACACCATTCACTGCTAGCATTTCACCATACGATGTTGGCAACATTTCGGCCATGTCGATCAATGTCGCATCACTAAAGACAACATAAGGTGGTAATCCTTCTTTATCAGCAAGGGTCTTACGCAACTTACGTAATTTCGCAAACAGCTTCTTATCGTAGTTCTTACTCGATAGCTTATCTTCTTTGGCATTACGTACCGCGGTATCTAAACGTGGGACCGCAAGCTCTAAAGACATATTACCGCGCAATAAAGGACGTGCTTCCTCAGTCAGTTGTAGAGTCGAGTTGCGAGTGATATTTTGAAATAGCATGCCTTTATGAATAAGCTGCCTAAAAATACTAATCCAGTAATCATGGCTATGATCGCGACCTATCCCATAAGTCGAAAGCTTATCATGACCATTTTCGCGTACACGGATGTTTTGCATACCACGCATCACTTCAACGACATAACCCATACCAAAGTTTTGATTCACTCGATAGACACAAGAAAGCGCCTTTTGTGCCTCCTCGGTTCCATCGAAATGTTTCGGAGGATCTAGGCAGATATCGCAGTTACCACACGGCTTTTCTCGATACTCACCAAAATAGTTCAGTAACACCTGACGACGACAAGTTTGCGCTTCAGCAAATGCACTCATAGCATTAAGCTTATGGCTCTCGACTTGTTTTTGCGGTCCGTCTTCTTTTTCATCTAACATACGGCGCAACCAGCTAATATCAGCAGGATCAAATAACATGACCGCTTCAGCCGGTAGTCCATCACGACCTGCACGACCCGTTTCCTGATAATACGATTCGATATTACGTGGGATATCAAAGTGAATAACAAAGCGAACGTTAGGCTTGTTAATACCCATACCAAATGCAACGGTTGCTACAACGATTTGAATATCATCGCGCTGAAAGGCTTCTTGCACATAAGCACGCTCATCCATTTCCATACCCGCATGATAACCCGCAGCACGTAAACCGTTATTGCATAGCTTCTCGGTGAGCATTTCGACTTTTTTACGGCTGCCACAATAGATAATGCCGCAGTTGCCTTTTTGCGTCGCTAAATAACGCACGACTTGAGAGACCGGCTTATGCTTCTCCATCAAGTTGTAGCGGATATTAGGGCGATCAAAGCTACCAAGGTGTACGTGAGGTTCATTTAAGGCAAGACGCTGAATAATATCATTACGCGTTGCATCATCGGCGGTTGCTGTCAGCGCCATAAAAGGCACGTGAGGAAAATAATGTTTTAGCTGACCCAGTGCTGCATATTCGGGTCTAAAGTCATGCCCCCACTGAGAAATACAGTGCGCCTCATCGACAGCAATCATTGATAAAGGTAAATGCTGCAAACGCTCAATAAAGTCACGCATTAGCACTCGCTCAGGAGAAGCATAGATAAGCTTAATTTGACCTAAATTCATTCGGTTATAGGTACTAATTAACGCCTCTCGAGACATGGTGGAGTTAATACACTCAGCAGCAACACCATCGGCTTTAAGTTGGTCAACTTGGTCTTTCATTAGTGAGATTAAAGGCGATATCACTAAAGTAATCCCATCTCTTACTAATGCAGGGATCTGATAACACAATGATTTACCACCACCTGTTGGCATGATCACTAAGCTATCTTCGCCTTGTATTGCTATATCAATAACCTGTTTTTGACCTTCACGGAACTCTTGATACCCAAAGACATCGGCTAAAACAGTTTGTGCGCTACAAGGCTGTGCGTCTGATGGCTCGGCAAGTAAAGTGGCGGTCATTGGTTATCCTAATGGTTCTATAGCAAATCTCGAATTGAGCGCCATATTGTAGTGGGGAATGGTGGTGAATAAAACCGCAAATTGTTAGCGATTGAACAGTATCCCTTTTATACTCAGCAACCAAACTCAGTGACTCTCTCTTTTTAGTAACATCAACCTAAGAATATTCATGATAAATAATGATGAAAAACAACGTACTCGCCAAGGTATTTTATTGGCTATTGCTGCGTACACCATGTGGGGGATCGCTCCCATCTACTTCAAATCAATTATTGAAGTCCCTCCGCTTGAGATTTTAAGCCATCGCGTTTTTTGGTCTTTCTTTTTATTGGCTGCGTTAGTTCACTTTAGCAAAGGTTGGCGCACCGTTCGTGACACACTGACATCCAAGCCTAAAATGACCTATTTACTCGCCACTTCTGTTTTAGTCGGTGCCAATTGGCTAATTTTTATCTGGGCTGTTAACTCTAACTATATGTTGGATGCGAGTTTAGGCTATTACATCAATCCACTGCTCAATGTGCTGATCGGCATGCTATTGCTTGGAGAGCGATTACGTAAATTACAGTGGTTTGCAGTCGCCTTGGCAGGAACTGGTGTCGTGATTCAAGTGGTCGCCTTTGGTTCTATTCCATTTATTGCGATTGCATTAGCTTGTACATTTGGTTGCTACGGCTTATTGCGTAAAAAAGTTAATCTCGATGCGCAGACCGGGCTATTTATTGAAACGCTGGTGATGTTGCCACTCGCTGCGCTCTATCTATTTTTTATCGCCGATACTGCAACATCAGATCTAATAAGTAACAGCTCGCAATTGAATATATTGCTGATCTCTGCCGGCATCGTAACAACCTTACCTCTACTTTGCTTTACGGGTGCTGCAACGCGCTTACAGTTTTCAACTCTCGGCTTTTTCCAATACATAGGTCCAAGTTTCATGTTCCTACTGGCGGTATTGGTCTACGGAGAAGCATTTACTAGCGATAAAGCCGTCACTTTTGCCTTTATTTGGACAGCTTTAGCGATTTTCTGCTTTGATGGCATTAAACATAGTCGTAACAAACGAGATCGCTGCGATCAAAAATGATCCCTGCACTTTTATCCGATCGGAAAGACAAGATTACCTTTATGAACGAAGTAACTATATTAATGACGCTAGCGACGGTTCACTTTATCGCTTTAATGAGCCCAGGCCCTGACTTTGCCTTAGTCGTACAAAATGCAACACGCTATGGACGACAAACAGGACTCGCCATCGCTTTTGGCCTTTCTTGTGGCATTTTGGCCCATTCATTACTGAGCCTGACGGGAATTAGCTATTTAGTCCACCAGCAGCCTACTTTATTTGCCGCTTTACAGTTCGCCGGCGGTAGCTATTTACTCTACCTTGGCTATGGAGCATTAAAAGCCACTTGGCAGAATATTCAAAGTAGCGATAACAACGCACAGCCTACGACAAAAAATATCGTCATCAAGAATAAGCGCCAAGCTTTTAGCCGCGGTTTTATGACTAACATCCTAAACCCAAAAGCATTAGTCTTTTTTGTTAGCTTAATGTCGAGTTTAGTCCCTGCCGATATGTCATTAGCAGGTAAAGGCTTCGCTCTACTCATATTGTGGGGCTTAGCGCTATTTTGGTTTGCTCTACTAGCGTGGGCACTATCAACAAAACGTCTACAAAAGCGCCTTCTTTCGGCTTCAATCTACATTGATGCACTGTGTGGAATGCTATTTACCGTGATCGGGCTCAGTATTTTGTATCAAGCAGGGAATTATTTTGCCCATTAAGTAGTATTCACCCCACACTCTTGTGAGAGATCTCGCACAAGAGTGTGAGCTAACAGCGTTATTTCGCACTGTCATTGACGCACAGGAAAACATAAAGCACTGAAACGTAAAGATTAGTTTAATTTACCTATGAATTTTTTGAATTCTTTTTTCAAATAGTCTATTGCTGAAAAAAGCGAAAGGCGTAATATCAACTGTGTCGAAGGGAGTTCGATACGGAACAGGAAACAACCAGGGACTTGGTTATCTTCAGGAAGAAGATTCGTTTAATCAGGATGATTAATCGGCATGGAAAGCGAAATTGGACATTGAATGGACTCAATAGTAACTAGGATGGTTACTACTAAGGATAGACAATGGACACCTCTGGACGAGGCAAGGAACAAACATCAGGATGATGTAAGGGACACCGCTCAGGGAACAAGTGAGACGTACTAACTAGGACAGTTAGTAGATCAGGATAAGATCATGGACACCGCTAGGATGGCGACGAAAGGAATACGCTGAAGGATAACAGCACACTATCATGGATTTGATGCATGGAGCACTTTAGTAGCTGGATTGCTGCAAGTAAGACTACGACCCCGAAGAGCGCAAGCTCTCGGGGTTTTTCTTTATCTGAAAGAATAATTGTAGGCATAGCCAAGCGCTAAACCTAAATGCGTCCACTACATCGAACCCATTTAGATTCATCACTAATAAATCTTATAACTTCTCTAATTTAGCAAAAGAAGCAACTAACCACTTTATACCTTCCCCATTGAACGCAACTTGAACTCGGCTTTGTGGACCACTACCTTCAAAGTTAATAATGGTCCCTTCGCCAAACACAGCATGCTTAACTCGAGAGCCTAAGGTAAAGCCCGTTTCATTGAAGTTTTCTTTTACGGCACTTGAACTAAAGCGACCCGTTGTTGCAGGGCGACTCACTTTCGCTTTCATGCGGACTTCATCAAGACACGTTTCTGGTAACTCTCGAATAAAACGCGAAGGTTTATGATACTTATCTTGCCCATACAAACGGCGCATTTCAGCGTAAGTAATATAAAGTTTCTCCATCGCACGAGTCATGCCCACATAACACAAACGACGCTCTTCTTCTAAACGCCCAGCTTCTTCCGATGACATCTGGCTTGGGAACATGCCCTCTTCAACACCGACCATAAAGACAAGCGGGAACTCAAGACCTTTAGCACTGTGCAGCGTCATTAACTGTACGGCATCATCAAACTCATCCGCCTGACCTTCACCCGACTCTAGCGCGGCATGAGATAAGAATGCCGTTAACATCGTCAACTCTTCGGCCTCTTCTGGCTTTTCAAATTGACGCGTTGCTGTCACTAATTCTTCTAAGTTCTCAATACGCGCTTTCGATTTCTCGCCTTTCTCTTGTTCATACATAGCAAACAAACCCGATGACTTAATCACATGGTCCGTTTGCTGATACAAAGAAAGCTCAGCAGTGTCATCTTCTAATGCATTAATTAACTCAATAAAACGGCTCAATGCACCAGCGGCTCGACCTGGTAAAACTTGTTCATGCAATAACGCCAAACTCGCTTGCCACATCGTCATATCTTCACGACGAGCTAATAAGCGAATAGTCTCTAGCGTTTTATCCCCTAGACCACGCGTTGGTGTATTCACAATTCGTTCAAAAGCCGCATCATTATTACGATTCGACATTAAACGCAAGTAGCTTAGTGCGTCACGAATTTCCTGACGCTCGAAGAAACGCATACCACCATAAATACGATAAGGTAGACCAGCCTGAATTAAAGCTTCTTCTAAAACACGTGATTGGGCATTATTACGATACAGCATCGCAGTATCATTCAGTACGCCACCATTATCCTGCCACTCTTTAATCTTGCTAGCCGTAAAGCGCGCTTCATCTAATTCGTTATAAGCGGAATAAACAGAGATAGGATCGCCATCATCACCCTCCGTCCATAGCTCCTTACCCATACGCTCAGAGTTATTTGAAATCAGTTCGTTGGCAGCTTGCAAAATGGTTTTGGTTGAACGGTAATTTTGCTCAAGGCGAATGGTTTCCGCACCGACAAATTCATCCAAAAACTTTTGAATATTCTCAATTTTCGCCCCACGCCAGCCATAAATAGATTGGTCATCATCACCAACGATCATGACGCGACAATCTTTGCCCGTCATCATACATAGCCATGCGTACTGAATGTTGTTGGTATCTTGAAATTCGTCGACCAAAATATGCTTAAAGCGCGCTTGGTAATGTTCACGAATATGCTGTTTATCACGCAACAGTTCATGCGTTCTTAATAGGATTTCAGCAAAGTCGACCAAGCCAGCACGATCACAAGCCTCTTGATAAGCCGTATAAATTTTTAACCATGTTTGCGTCACGGGATCATGATAAGCATCAATATGATGAGGGCGTAAACCTTCGTCTTTCTTGCCGTTGATCCACCAGCAACCTTGCTTAGCTGGCCACTGCTTTTCATCTAAATTCTGCGCTTTAATTAGGCGTCGTAAAAGACGAATTTGATCATCAGAATCGATAATTTGAAAATCTTCTGGCAGTTTCGCATCTAGGTAATGGGCACGTAAAATACGGTGACAAATACCATGGAAAGTTCCGTTCCACATGCCAGATGAACTACCTTCCATCAACTCTTCAATACGACCGCGCATTTCTGCTGCCGCTTTATTGGTGAAGGTTACTGACATGATAGAGAAAGGAGAAGCTTGCTCTACTGACATCAACCAAGCAATACGATGCACTAGCACGCGTGTTTTACCACTACCTGCGCCTGCAAGAATAAGCAAGTTACTAAGAGGAGCGGCAACGGCTTCACGCTGCTTGTCGTTAAGACCATCAAGTAGAAGAGAAGGATCAATCATGATTTGGCTACTGGTTATTTATACATAATGGTTGATTATAACCCAAAGCGGCGCTGGTTATTAGAATTGTAAGCATAAAAAATTGCTGTTTTTTTATACTTTAATTTGTTGTTTTTTATGCCAATGATTAATTAACCCGAAAAGCATCCCGATTTTTTTGAAAGTTTTATCATCTCTTTCCTATCCTATTTGATAAGCAAGTTGATTTATTAACCCACAATTAACGCGCTTATATGGAACTTCTAAAAAGACTTTCGAGGAAATGAAAATGAAAAAATCAAATATTGCTGTAACAGCTGCGGTAACCGGTTTACTGGCTTTAGGTGGCACAATGCTAACGGCAACTCATGCTGTTGCGGCTGAAAAAGAGAAGTGCTACGGCGTATCAAAAGCGGGCAGTAATGACTGTGCAACGAAGTCAAGTTCATGCGCTGGTACAGCAAAAGAAGATAATCAAACCGATGCATTTGTAGTGGTACCAAAAGGGCTATGTGGCAAATTAACTGGCGGTAGTACTGAGTCATCATAATACACCAGTACTTTTGCTCCATGCACAGGTCGTCAATACTTGTGCATGGATATAGCTTTCTATCGACACCTTACTTATGCCATTGAAAGGAAACCCACAGTGAATCCAAGTTACCATTCTCATGTGGGAGTCGGTTTACGCACACCACACATTGACCATTTTTTACATTCACCAGCCGATTTAAATTGGTTAGAAATTCATAGCGAGAATTACTTTCAGCCCTACTCTATTGCTCGTCAGCAACTGCGTACTTTACGAGAAGAGTACCAAATAAGCTGCCATGGCATCGGTTTATCACTCGGCTCTGTGGGCAAAGTCAATTCAAGCCACTTAACACAGCTAAAATCACTGATTAACGATGTCGATCCTCTCTTTGTTTCGGATCACTTAAGTTGGAGTGAAAATGGCGGTCACTATTTTAATGATCTTTTACCCCTTCCTTATACCGAGGAAGCATTAGACGTCTTTTGCCGCAATGTACTTCAAGTACAGGATGCTATTCAACGTCCCCTATTAATCGAAAACCCATCAAGCTATTTACAATACCAGCACTCAACCATTAGTGAGTGGGAGTTTTTGCATGCCGTTCAACAACGAACAGAGTGCCGCTTGTTATTGGATTTAAATAACGTGCATGTTTCTGCTTTTAATCATGGCTTTGATCGGGAGACATACCTCGCTGGCATTCCAGCTCATGCCGTCGATGAAATTCATTTAGCAGGATTTAGCATCAAAACCTTTGAACAAGGCGAGATATGGATTGATACCCATAGCCAACCCGTTAGTGATGCGGTCTGGAGCTTGTATCAAAATTGGACCCATCAGCACGGTTCGCGCCATACGCTCATCGAGTGGGATATTGATATTCCCTCTCCACAAGTTCTCTTACAAGAGGCAAGCAAAGCCAATCAAATCTTACAAGCCAACGAAACGGCAACCCTAGGAGGAAAACATGATGCATTCACTCGCTAAATGGCAACATGAATTTTCTCAAGCACTGCAGTATCAACATGATGGAGCGTCATGTGCCATTGTCAGTGATCAGTTCTCTAGCCAACAACGACTGCAGATCTATCGTAATAACTATATTCTCAGTTTATCTGAAGTCTTAGCGGCTACGTATCCTTTAGTCTTGGCATTGGTTGGTGAGGCGTGCTTTGCTCAACTAGCCCGTCAGCATATTTTAACCACACCAAACCCTGCTGGTGATGTGACAAGCTACGGTGAAAATTTTCATCATTCGATAGAGCATTTTCCTGCCGTTATTGATGCTGCCGTCTATTTACCTCAGGTCGCTTTATTTGAGTGGCAACATGATCTTTCACGACAAGCATTCGCAACACAATCCATTGAGAGTTCAGTGCGACCGCTGGCTGACATTGCTCACCTATCAGCAGAGCAGCAAGGTGATATTCAATTATGCCTAACCCCATCACTGCGCCTATTTCAGTGTGACTATGCGATTTTTAGTCTACAAAAAGCAATCAACAATGAAACCTTGGATCAATTTAATATTCATCAATCTCAACAAGGGATAATCCATACTTTTGTTGATGGTCACTCACAAGCCATCCCCCTTTCTAAAGATGAATATCAACTCGCTAAACTGTGCCAACAAAAATGCACTTTAGCCAATATTGAACCTTCGCTTCTCAACCATTTAGATAGCCTGATTAATGCTCAGATCATTATTGGCTTTCGCCTTGCTAATTAACCAACATTAAGGACATTATCATGAGCGAGTTAACATCACAGTGGATCCAACGATATGATGGGTGGGTTAATCAATCTCAACGGATCATCGTCCCTCTTTTCTTACTGTTTTTACGCCTTTGGGTAGCTTGGGTATTTTTTAATGCTGGGTTAACCAAAATAGCGTCTTGGGATAGTACTTTGTATCTGTTTGAGTTTGAGTATCAAGTACCTATTTTACCCTGGCAACTTGCTGCCTATATCGGAACCGCTGCTGAGTTAATCCTTCCAGCCTTTCTTGTGCTCGGAATATTTACGCGCCCGATGACTGCAATGTTATTCGTCTTTAATATCACAGCGGTTGTCTCTTACCCTCTGCTTTGGGAACGAGGTTACTATGACCATCAGTTATGGGGACTAATGATGTTGATTATTATCCTATGGGGAGCGGGATCTTTATCCGTTGATAAGCTAATAAAAGCGCGCTTAAGTTAGATTAGATCACAAAAAACCCCGCAAGATCGAAATCTTGCGGGGCTTTTTATACGAAATTAATCGCTGCTATTCTTTATCCATGAACGCTTTTAGCTCATCGACAGAAATACCTTGTTCAGCTAACTCTTTTGCTAATAAGTTAACCTGTTCGCCTTTACGCGACTCAACGACTTTTTGAAATTGATAAATAATGTCTCGCAACGTCTCAAGTGGCACTTGCTTTGCAGCACTACGAATACGTTCCTCGCTTTGATTACCTAATTCCTTGAGTAACTTACCAAACATGACCTTTTCAGGAGAATCTTCCATTTGCTCTAGAATGCGAGCCATTTCATAGGTTGTTAAAGACATGAAGATATATTTTCCATTGCGTGATACATCAAGTTGTAGGTCGCTAAATATACACTTGTTTTATCTTAAGGAAAACTAACAAATCTATATAAATACAACCTCAGTGACTAAGCTGAGATATTGTGCCATTTTTTACCAACTTTCGAATACAAAATCAATAACGCTGGCGCGACAACCCACATCTGTAATGCGATAAGTACCTGTGGTTCAAACGATAAACGTTGCATAACACCAACAATAAACCCTGAACCACTCATCTGAAATAGACCTAATAATGCTGCTGCAGTTCCTGCTTTATCACCAAAAGGTTCTAATGCTTTACCCGCTGCTGCTCCAAGTATCCAAGCAAACCCAACAGAAGAAAGGAAGATTGGTAACATGAAAGCAAAAGCACTTGCTTGCTGAGATAATACATACATCACTACCCCAGCTAAGATTAATATCACAACACCTAAGGTTAATGTTTTATGAGTGCCAAATCGCTCCATAAAACGTGGGGCAGAAAATGCAGCGGTAATATTGATGACTGCATTTAATCCAAACCAATAGGTAAATTCATTCATGCTTAAGCCCAACTTATCCATCAAGACAACAGGAGCTGAAGTAACATAAGCAATAATAACCGCCATTGCACACATGCATAAAGAAGCATGGAATATAAATGATGGCTCTTTTAATACTGCCCAATAACGACTGAGTTTAAATACTGCTTGTTTTTCTGTCGCTGGGTTTGTTTCTTCCATTTTAAATAATATCGCCAGTCCTGCTAATAGAGCAAAAATAGCCATAAAACTGAAATTCGTACGCCAGCCAAATTGCTGAGTTAACCAACTGCCTAAGATCGGCGCTAATGCGGGAATAAAACAGATCGCACCATTAAGGTAACTGATCATTTTACCGCTTTTATTCGGACCAAAAATATCACGAACGGTCGCAAAGGCTGCCACTGATGTTGCACAAGCACCAAAGCCTTGTAATAAACGAGCAACCAACATCCACTCGATAGAATGCGCAGCCCATGCTAGGCAGGCACTTAGAGCATAGATAGTGATCCCACCTAATGCAACGGTGCGACGACCTATTTTATCAGCAAGAGGACCTGCAAAAAGTTGCCCAACGCCCATCGCAAATAAAAACCATGTAATGGTGTCCTGTGCTAGTGCATTCTCTACCCGAAACTCTTGTGCTATTAAAGGCAGCGCTGGCAAATAAATATCAATCGCTAATGGGCTAAACAGCACCAACATCGTTAATAATGCCATCTGCATTCTGCTATTTTTTTGCGAGGGTAAAGTGTGCACGGGATTCTCCATTCATTAATAATCGCGCGCATCATAACGCCTTACTGATATGAATTAAAATGGCTTATAATCATTAGTATTATTCCTCACAGGAAAATCTTAGTGAATATTGAAAAGCTCTCACGACTCGACCTTAATCTTTTAGTTTGCCTTAATGTATTGTTCGAAGAGTTGAGTGTAACTCGAACCGCGCAGCGTTTATGTTTAAGTCAGTCAGCGGTAAGTAAATCATTATCGAAACTACGCATTCAATTTGATGATGCGCTATTTATTCGTGCCGCTCATGGTTTAAAACCAACGCCAAAGGCACTATATCTAAAGCCTAAGGTTGCGATGATCATTCACCAATTAGATAACCTCACTCAGCCACAACTGTTTTTACCCGAGACCAGTGATTATCAATTTAATATCGCCACGGTTGAGAGTGTTTACCCATTAATCTTACCCCACTTTATTCCCGCAATTTTTCGCCAAGCTCCTCAGGTGACGATCAATACGCACGCTTGGAGTGAGCACACCTTTAAAAAGATAGAGTCTGGTGAATGGGATTTAGGACTAACAGGAAAAGATATCGATATTAATGATGCCAAGCTCACGATGCTGCCGCCTAACGATATCTGCGAACAAGAAATCTATCGCGATACTCAGCAATGTGTTGTGCGTCGCAACCACCCTATTTTAAAGCAACCTTGGAATTTACAAACCTACCTCAGCTTACGTCATGTGCAGGTTCGTTGTGATGGAAATGATCGCTGGTTGCTTGATTACAAGTTGGCAGATCTTGGCTTTGAACGTGATATTGCGATTACCGTGCCGGACTTTAATAGTGCCGCAAGCTTATGTTCGTATACCGACTTTATCTTTACCGCTCCTAAGCACTTTACTCACTTGGTGGCGAATCAATTAGATTTAGTCGAATTACCGCTACCACTTTCCTTTCCACCCATGGCTTATACATTATTTTGGCATCGTGATCGGGAAAATGAACCCGCTCTAAGTTGGCTACGTCAAATCATTGAAGAGAAAACCCTACACCTGAGATAAATAAGCCGAACAATAGTCACTAGCATCTATTGCAGGTAAAGATTAAAAACGCTAGCTTAATACTACCCGTCCAGCAGACTCATTTTGATATCTGAGCAATTACGGACAATGATAATAAGGATTTAGCACTCATGCATAGCATTACCACTGAACGCGTAAACGCACTTCGCACTTGGCTACAAGAAAACAATGTCGCGGCGATTATTATTCCTCATGAAGATGAGTATTTAGGTGAATACATTCCAGCTCACAATGAACGTTTACAGTGGTTAACGGGCTATACAGGTTCTGCAGGGGCGGCAGTCATTACCCAAGATAAAGCCGCGATTTTTGTTGATGGTCGCTACACCGTTCAAGTTCGTAAACAAGTGTGTGGTGATCTATTTGAATATCGCCATTTAATCGAAGAGCCTGTTCTTGATTGGGTATTAGATAACTTAGAAACTAATAGCCTCGTTGCTTTTGATCCTCGCATGCATACCGCTGCTTGGATGCAAGCTGCTCAAACCAAACTAGCACCTGCTCTGACTTTAAAAAGCTTAGCAGAGAACCCGATTGATCAACTTTGGCATGATCGCCCTGCCGCTATCGTTTCTGATGTGCGCTTAATGACCACGGAACAAACAGGTCAATCTTCAGCGCAAAAACGCCAAGAGATCGCGACAATTTTAGCGAGCAATAACGCCGATGCAGCCATCATCACTGCGCTTGATTCTATCTGCTGGTTACTCAATATTCGTGGTCTTGATGTCTCTCGCTTACCAGTACTGCTTTCTCATGCGATCGTTCATGCTGATGCTAGTGTTGACTTCTTCCTAGATCCTGCGCGACTTCCAGGTAACTTCGAGCAACACGTTGGTGAAGGTGTGCGTATCCATCACCCTGAGCAACTTTCCGCATGCTTAGCTCAACTACAAGGTAAGACGGTTAGCGTCGATTCAGCAACGAGCAATGCATGGTTTACCCTAACTCTGCAAAACAGCGGTGCGACAATTATCAATGCTGCTGATCCATGCCTACTGCCTAAAGCGTGTAAAAATACGGTTGAAGTGGCAGGTATGAAAGCTTGTCACATCCGTGATGGCGTAGCGATGACTCGTTTCTTAGCTTGGATTGATGCGCAGGTTGCAGCAGGTCACTTACCTGATGAAGCTGAGTTAGCCGATAAAGTACAAGCTTTCCGTGAGTGTGATGAGAGCCTAGTTGATCTTAGTTTCGACTCTATCTCAGCGGCTGGCGGCAATGCGGCAATGTGTCACTACAACCACCAAAACCAAGCACAACCTGGCAAGCTGACTTTAAACAGTTTGTACCTTGTCGATTCAGGCGGTCAGTATATTGATGGCACAACCGATATCACCCGTACTGTTGCTATTGGTCAGCCAAGTGATGAGATGATTAAGCAGTTCACGCTGGTATTAAAAGGTCACATCGGTATCGCTCGTGCTCGCTTCCCTCAAGGTACGTTTGGTAGCCAACTTGATACATTAGCGCGCCAACACTTATGGGCAAACGGCTATGATTATGATCACGGTACAGGTCACGGTGTTGGTCATTTCCTAAGTGTGCACGAAGGTCCACAAAACATCTCGAAGAAGCAAGTTCCAGTCGCTTTACAAAAAGGGATGGTGCTTTCCAATGAGCCAGGATACTACCGCGCAGATGAGTTTGGTATTCGTATTGAAAACTTAGAGTTGGTGGTTGAGCTTGAAACGCAGGGTGATTTTTCTGTGCTCGCGTTTGAATCATTAACACGCTGCCCTATTGATAAGCGCAACATCGATATCAATTTACTAACTCGTCCTGAGCTTGCTTGGCTAAATGATTACCATCAAAAAGTATGGGATGACATTAGCCCACTGGTTGAAGGCGATGCAAAAGCTTGGTTAGAACAGGCAACAACTCCGATTCATCACGCCTAATCTTTTCGTTATAGAGAACAGATAAGCCATAAAAATAAAGCCGTTAATCAAACTCGATTAACGGCTTTTTTATTTGGCAGCTTTAATGTTTCACGTGAAACACCAAGCCATTCTCTCTGTCGTTAAAAGTGAAAGTGAGCAGATAAGTGATAGAAAAAAGCCTGCCCTTATCGTATCCACAAACTCATTTAACCGGCTCATTTAGCCAGAGTATGCTTGATGCCAATCTTTCCAAACCGGTTCAAAACCACGAGCTTTGACAGCTTGAGCGACTTCATCGGCACTGCGCTCATCACTAATGGCGAATTGCTCTAACTCTGTCTCGTCATTGGCATAACCGCCAGGCTGAGTTTTAGACGCAGCCGAAACACTGGTGATACCCAAAGCCAAGACATTATCTCGAAACTGCTCTGACTCACGAGTTGATAAAGAAAGCTCAACTTCAGGATTCAATATTCGATAAGCGCAAATAAGCTGTACTAACTGTTTATCACTCATAACGGACTTAGGCTGTAAACTCCCCTCGCACGGTCTTAAACGTGGAAAAGAGATCGAATAACGTGTCTGCCAATAAGTACGTTCTAGATAAGTTAGATGCGAGGCAGCAAAGAAACAATCCGTTCGCCACTCTTCTAAGCCAATCAAAGCTCCAATACCTATCTTATCAATACCTGCTTTTGCCAATCGATCTGGCGTTTCTAGACGAAAGTTAAAGTCCATCTTATTACCACGCAAGTGATGCTCGGCATAGGTCGATGGATGGTAAGTTTCTTGATAAACCATAACCGCATCTAAACCTAACTGCTTTAACTCGGCATAGTCCTCTTGCTTTAGCGGTTGTACTTCCATCGCCAAGTAGCTGAAGTCTTTTTTTATCTGCGGTACGATTTGACGAAAGTACTTCATCCCTACCTTAGTTTCATGCTCGCCCGTTACCAGCAAGACATTATCAAACTTCATTTTCTTGATGGCACTGACTTCAGCAGCGATCTCTTCTTCATTTAACGTTTTACGCTTGATTCTATGCTCCATGGAGAACCCACAATAGGTACAAGCATTCGCACATAAATTCGATAAATAAAGAGGGATATAAAATGAGATGGTATTGCCAAATCGCTGACGAGTTAATGCTAGCGAACGTTGTGCCATCTGCTCTAAGTAAGGTTCTGCTGCTGGGGAAATCAGCGCTTTAAAATCTTCAATATCGCACTTGTTTTTCGCTAAAGCACGTTCAACATCTTGCGCGGTTTTCGCATAAATGGACAACTTAACATCGTCCCAATTTAACTTTTCAAATTCAGTAACGAAACTCATCTTAAAGCCTATAACGTATCAAGAAAAGAAGTCAGTGGGCTGGATGCAACGGCATGCTTTGCCTGACCTGCAAGACCCGCTTCATAAGCCATACGCCCTGACTCAACGGCGAGCTTAAAAGCAATCGCCATAGCAACAGGATCGGCAGCGGCAGCAATGGCAGTATTAACGAGAACGGCATCTGCGCCCATTTCCATTGCAAGAGCGGCATGAGATGGAGCACCTATTCCCGCATCAACAATTACGGGAACTTGTGCTTGATCGATAATGATTTCGAGAAAGTCTTTCGAAGCGATTCCTTTGTTAGTACCAATTGGAGCGCCAAGAGGCATGACAGCAGCACAGCCCACTTCTTCTAATCGCTTACATAACACAGGGTCAGCATGACAATAAGGCAGAATAACAAAGCCATCTTTAACCAACTGCTCAGCTGCCTTTAACGTCTCAATCGGATCAGGCATCAAGTACTTAGGGTCTGGGTGAATTTCAAGTTTCAGCCAGTTAGTCCCTAATGCTTCACGAGCAAGGTGAGCGGCAAAGATGGCATCCTTTGCATTTTTTGCACCTGAGGTATTGGGTAATAAGTTCACGCCAGCTTCAATTAAAGGCTTAAGAATGTCATCACCTTGCGAATCGAGATCGACACGCTTTAACGCCATCGTAGCTAGTTGAGAGCCTGATTGTTTAATCGACTCACTCATTAATTCCTTACGAGCAAATTTTCCAGTCCCTGTAAAAAGGCGAGATTGAAAGGTTTTATCGGCGATGGTTAGCATAATTAGCCTCCTGCTATAGCTTGAAATAAAGCAATGCTATCGCCTGTATTAACGATAACGCTGTCCCACTGAGTGCGGGGAATAATGGTTTGATTCAGTGCAACCGCACAGCCTAAGGTTGGTAAATCTAAGGTATTTAAAACAGAATCAATCGTTGAGCCTTGGATGGCTTCAACAGACTTATCGTTGACTGAAATAGTAATGTTACTCACAGATCTTCTCCTTAGCCGATGCACAAACCGGGCACTGACTATCTTGCTGCATTGAAAAGTGTTGCCATTGCAGAGTTTCACCATCGAACAGGTGTAATACATTGGCTTGATATGTCGCGTGATGAGTTAAATATTTGATCGCTTGTAGTGCCTGTAAGTTACCAATAGTGCCAACAATCGGACCAACAATGCCGCTGTCTGAACACTTAGTCACTTGCTGTAATTCATCAAAAGGAAATAAGCAGCGGTAGCATGGGGCTTGTTGCTGATCGCGATGACGATTAGCAAAATCAAATAGAGCTAGCTGCCCTTTCCAGCCAATCGCTGAGCCTGAGATTAACGGCGTATGATGAGTAAAACAGGCGGCATTGACAGCATGACGCGTCGCTAAGTTATCGCTACAATCCAATACAATATCGGCAAGCATTACTTCAAGTTGTAGCTGTTGATCCGATAAGTAGCGGCTAATGACCCGCACTTGGCAGTCACTATTTAACTGCTGCAACTGCTCTGACATTGCGGCTACTTTCTCTGTGCCTACATCTTGCTGGCGGTATATGACTTGGCGTTGTAAATTAGATTCATCAACCGTGTCGCCATCGGCAATCACTAATTTACCAACCCCTGCACTTGCCAGATACAACCCAGCCGCAGAACCTAAACCACCACAACCTATCATCAGGACATGGCTATTAAGTAATGCCTTTTGTCCTGATTCCGCCACTTCAGGTACGCTAACCTGACGTTGGTAACGGATAAATTGTTTATCAGTTAACATACATCCTCTAGCAAATCTGCGGTGGTCGTTTCACGTGAAACATTCATTATCTCGCCAAACTCATCAATAACGGAACGAGGGTTAGCAGATAAGGTGATTGCTCTAACGACAGCAAGACTAGAAACACCACACTGCCATACTAAAGGTGCCGTTGACTGATCAATACCGCCAATCGCTACCGTTGGAAAGCCTACGGTTAATGCTTCATTTTGCTCTTGTTCAGAACGAGTTTGATAAGGCATGGTATCAATTAATTGTTGATACAGTTTTAAGCGCGTTAAACCCTGTGGCTTAGAAGGCATGTCTTTTGTTGTGGTTGGGAAGATATGACCCAGTGCAATATAGCTTGGGTTGACCTGACTGATACGCAGCAATTCATAATAACCGTGTGTTGATAAACCCAGACAAATCCCCGCTTCAGAAAGTTCAGTTAAGTTTGAACACTCAATATCTTCCTGACCTAAGTGAACACCAAATGCTCGGTGCTTAATCGCTAGTTGCCAATAATCATTAATAAAAACCTGCGCTTGGTACTGCTCACCTAATCGAATTGAGCGTTCGATTTGCTGTTCTAAATCTTCACAGTGCGGATCTTTAATACGTAACTGAACCGTTTTAATGCCCAACTCTAATAGTCGTTCAATCCATTCCACACTATCAACAACAGGGTAAAGACCTAGGCTTGGTTTGGTTAACTTGGGAAAAGCAACGCATCGATCATTGGTAGACCAACCGACATGAATATTAAGGTCGGTACACTCAATAACCGGTGTTGGAAAGAAAGGACGCGCTTTGACCCAAGTTTCACGTGAAACATTCATTGCTGCGCGAGAAAGAACCAGCGCATCCTCAATCGGAAACTCGAGTGCTAATAGGGTAATTAACCAGGCGCTATGGCGAGTTTGCTGATAGTTATCGCCTAACGTTGAAAATACAGTTGCTCGCTTTTCATTATGATCAATCGCAAGCGGATGCAACCAAATATCATAAAAACTATTGTCGTGCCCTAGTCCTAATACTATGCGCTTACTTTGCTGTGCCAGCAGTGTAGCGGCAGCAGATAAAGATAAGTGAGTTGAGTGGTTATAATCTAATAGCCAATCAATATTCGAGTCATCAATACAATCCATCGATGCTGAATCAAGAATCGCTAGCGATAAAGGTTTATCTATTCCTATCGTGATCACTTGAGATTCGCTTTGGGTGATCTCTACAGCATGGCAATCGAAACCTTGCTGCTTGGCTAAAGCTAGGCAAGTTTCAACTTCCTTTTTTAGATCAATATAATCAGCGGGGATTTGTAGATTCATTTCTATTCTTCACGCTCCATCCTTCAATACCGAACAACTTAGTATTTATGTGATTTTAGGTAATACCAATCAAAGTAAGTGTTCAGACATCGCGAAGAAAAACACTTAATAGCAAGTTAGAGTGACCTGTTATTAGCTAAGATTGATATAACGACTTGTCGAGTGATGAAGGCAAGAATGAGGGTATACGTAGAGGGTAGGTGCGAATGTATCGTGCATTCTCGGGCGAGAAATAGATACAACTCTGCTACTTACGATATATCTTCTCTTGTTTCCTTCGCAGGTATTAGCCTGATCAGGTTCAACGAATTCCGCAATGCGGTCTCAGCTTTCAATTTCAATTTCAATCATGATAAACAGATGAAAAGTCAGCACTCCGACAAGTTAGTTAAGCCAATGCTATGACTTAATATGGTACCAGTATAAGTAAATGCCTAATGAAAATAAAGGTGCAAAATATAAACCCTATTGCTTATTTTTAACCTTCTTTTGGCGAATTACCAAACAATAACATAAAGAGGGTAAATAGAGTCTTCAGCTTATAACGTTTAAATTAATTATGTGATCAAGTCAGTTTAATTCGGTTATTACTTTCTCTTGTTACTCAGGTAGTCTGCCCAGGCCTTAATCAGTGACTTATTATAAGAGCGATAGGAACCTATTTTATTACTGCCATCATGATCTCTACCATGGGATAAGGTTTTAGATACGGCGACTCGTTGCGAAGAGTAAATGCCAGTATGTCCGCTAAAGTAGTAAGCAACATAGCAAGCAACTGCAAAGTAGAGAATATGATCAGCACCAAATAACTCAGCCCCCATAATCGTACAAGCTAATGGAGTATTGGTTGCTGCAGCAAATACGGCTAAAAAGCCAAGTGCAGCAAACAGATCGACTGGTGCTCCCAATACCCAAGCTAAGAAGTTACCTAATGTTGCACCAACAAAAAATAACGGAGTCACTTCACCACCTTTATAACCAGCAGCGAGAGTAATGGCTGTCAGTAATAATTTAATGATCCAGCTGTACCACTCTGCCCCACCATCTGTAAAAGCAGAGGTAATACTCACCCCACCTTCTCGACTTGGATAAACGCCGATACCAACATAGTCATAATTACCGATGAGTTGGGTGGCTATAATCACAATGACACCACCAACCACAACGATCAAATATGGATTTTTTAGCGTCGCATTGAAGAGATCTTTTAAACCATGGGTTAGTTCACCAAATAAATAACCAGCCAGACCAAAGCCAATTGCAGCAAGTATCACTTTACCTAACAGCAATAGGTCTACTTTAACGGCATGATCAAATAGGCTATTCACCTGCTCAAAATGAATCAGGTAATGTGTGTGGTGAGCTCCCCAAGCTGAAGCTACGACATCCGCTAAAATAGCGGCTAATAAGGCAGGTATAATGGCATTGAATTTAATACGACCAATAAAAAGAACTTCTAACGCGAAAATAGCACCGGTTAAAGGTGTACCAAATATAGAAGCAAACCCCGCAGCAACCCCAGCAGTTAACAGCATTCGCCGATCAGTTTCATCCAGTTTTAATACGCTAGCTAACCAATCAGTCGTTGATCCACCAATTTGAACCGCTGTCCCTTCTCGTCCTGCAGAACCACCAAATAAATGCGTTAATACCGTCGTCACTAAAACCAGTGGTCCCATTCTTACAGGTACACCTTCTCCCGCGGTATTAATTTCATCCATTATAAGATTATTCCCGCCAGCCGAGTTTTTCCCCCAGTTACGATAGGCATAAACAATAACGATACCGGCAAGTGGTAAGAGATAGATAAGCCAAGGGTGACCCGTTCGAGTCGCCGTCGCTTCGCTTAAAAGCCACAAAAAGAACGCGTTAAAGCTACCGATCAAAAATGCGACAGGAATAATCAATAACGACCAGCGACATACTTGATAAAAGTTTTTTAAATTACGATTTAATGGGTGCATAAATGGGTCTTGTTGCCTATTTCTGAATGTAAAAGCACGTCATTATTGGCTAGTAAACCGAATCTATTGTGATTCATGCTACCGATATAATGTGCAATTGATACGATAAGGAGGGTAATCAGCTTAATAAGCGTACTCTTGTCAAAGAAATAGTACAAGTTTGATAAGGATTAAACGCAAAAAAGCCTCAACATTTCTGTTGAGGCTTTCTTTAAATTTGAGCCTGGCGATGTCCTACTCTCACATGGGGAAGCCCCACACTACCATCGGCGCTATTGCGTTTCACTACTGAGTTCGGAATGGAATCAGGTGGGTCCACAATGCTATGGTCGCCAAACAAAATTTGTTTAACAGCAAATGGCTATTAATGAAATATGGTGCTGATACCCAGACTCGAACTGGGGACCTCACCCTTACCAAGGGTGCGCTCTACCGGGCTGAGCTATATCAGCAGATATATAAAAGCCCGTTCAAAGAACGGGCTCTATAAAATTCAAGCCTGGCGATGTCCTACTCT
>NZ_MCUV01000058.1 GCF_002873395.1 Vibrio sp. 10N.286.49.B3
AACTCACCAGCCGGTGCTGATTCACCAAATGTCGTCATACCGATGATCTTGCCACCGAAGCCCACATACTTGTACCAGAAGTCAGCAATACCCGCTTCTACTGCAATACGAGCCGTTACGTCGGCAGGAAGTACTGCTTCACGGTAAGCAGCGTCTTGCTTATCAAATGCATCTGTCGATGGCATTGATACAACACGTACCGCTTTACCTTCAGCCGTTAACTGAGCGGCAGCTTCAACAGCAAGTTCAACTTCAGAACCTGTTGCAATCAGGATTAGCTCTGGTTTGCCTGCACAATCTTTCAGGATGTA
>NZ_MCUV01000059.1 GCF_002873395.1 Vibrio sp. 10N.286.49.B3
TACCTAAAGCTGGAGTGGATAATCAAGAAGACTTAGATAAAGTTATTGAGATATTTTCAAAAATATAATAATTATGAATAAAACGATTGCTGTATTTTTATTTTTTGATTAAATTTATGGATTTATGCGTGATTTGTCCTGATTCATAATTCCGCTCTGTTGGTTTTTTTTGTAATTTATAGTTACCTTTATTCAAGGAAGTTCGATAGAGAACCAACCTCACACTAAGATCTCGCATCAAATGATTAGTTCGAAAAATAATTGGCTTTTCGAAATAGGAAGAGAAGCGCTATAAGGTTACCTGAAGCTTTATTTAATTGGACGATAACTACTAATCAACGGGTTGGAGTTATGATAAAATAATTAGGGAAAAATTAATGAGTATTTTAAAAAAATTGTTAACTGCAAATAAATTAAGTAATGCTAAATCTCTACAAATAAATAAATCTAAATCAAAAAACAAAAGTAAGCAATTTTCAGTAAAAGGTCAGATTAAAAAAAACAGCATAAATATCGGTGACAGTGTTACCTTAAGGGGAGAAAATACTATCAATTTCTGGAGGGAGTCGTCAAATAATATAGTAAGTATAGGGAGTAATTTCACATGTGATAACTTAAAAATCGTTTTTAAAGGTGATAACAATAAATTACTTATTGATGATAATGTAAGGTGGGTAGGGCATATATTAATTGTTGGAAATAATAGAACGGTAAGAATAGGGGAAAATACAACAGCCCAAGGAGTTTATATTTTAAGTAGGGATGAAAATGTAATTATTGGCAAAAACTGTATGTTTTCAAGGGAAGTAGAAGTCAGATCCACAGATGTTCATAAAATTTACTGCTTAGAGTCAGGTGAAAGGTTAAATCATGCGAGCCCTATAGTGGTATCTGATAATGTTTGGGTCGCAGCAAGAGCTATATTATCAAAGGGTACAACCATACCATCTGGCTGCATTGTTGGAGCGAGTTCTTTTGTTAATAAAAGTTTTACAGATAAGAATACTATAATTGCAGGAACTCCAGCCAAAATCGTCAAAAGAAATATACGCTGGCAGCGATAAGTAGAAGAAAGGGCGAGTGTCTCTTTCTAGTAATCCCTGATTCAGGAATGGTATGCTTACGAAAAGAAAGCTAATTATACTATTGACCACCCCGATGAAATGTTTGCTGTAATTGAACAGCATAGCCAATCTATAAATTAAAGGTTTTTTATGTCTAAAATTAGAATTGTTATTCCTGCTCGTTTTGGATCTTCTCGTTTACCAGGAAAACCATTACTCGATATTTGCGGTAAACCGATGATCGCGAGAGTTGTTGAGCAAGTTTTAGGGTACTTTGAGCATATTTATGTCGCGACTGATGA
>NZ_MCUV01000060.1 GCF_002873395.1 Vibrio sp. 10N.286.49.B3
ATGACTGTTGTCATTATCGGGGCTTGGGTTTAAATGGGAATGATGTCGAGAATTAAGCGCTTACCAGATAGTTGCGCACCTGAAATTCAATGTCATCTTCAGACTCTAATCCCAATGACGAAATCACTCGAGTGAGGTATTCTTCAGGGGATATTGGAAGTACTTTATAGATCTTATTTCCATTGATTTTTTGTTTGATTAGGTAATGGGCAAACGCATAAATTGCTTCGGAAGCTTGGCTTTCAAGTTTGTGACGTTTCACTATCTTAGAAATGAAATCCACTGACAGAGCCAGCTCTTCATTACCCTCAACATACGCTAGTATTTCCGCTGGTTGAAACGCGGTACCTTGAGTACCGCGAAATGCATAAGGATTGATGGTCATATCAAACGCTTTTGCTAGCATAGCAACACGAGACAGAACTTGAGCGTTTACTTTAACTCCCGCCATCTCTAAAACTTGCGATCGAGACCGTAAATTACCCACATCAATATTTGCAAATGATAAATCGTCGGTTACGTCATAAATAATAGGTGTAATAAAGCCAGTGTGAGATTCGACTGAAGCTTCTAGGCGGTGATGACCATTAAGGATTTCGCCTTCAAATGAAATAAGAATTGGTTCTCCACTCAGGCACCATTTACCACTCCTCATTGATTCTGCATACATCGCTATTCTTGATCTACTTAACTTTCGATTTGTGTGGTTAGGATTAACTACACCACGCCGGGAATACTTTAACATCTCACGTGCGAGTTGAGGGCTGATATAAATAACAATACACTTTAACGTCGTTTGAACAGCTCTTATCCCAGAGTAATAGCGAGCTTTGGTTTTAAAAATAGCTTCAACTTTTTGAGATGATAACTGCATATTTCGGAGCATTGCG
>NZ_MCUV01000061.1 GCF_002873395.1 Vibrio sp. 10N.286.49.B3
GGCAGTCGCTTAGAGCGAGCGTGCAACGAAGCTGAGATAGATTTACGGACTTACCGCCGCTGGTATCAGCGCGGTAAGGTACAAGCTGATGAGCGACCAACGTCGCTAAGGCCTGAGCCTGTTAATAAGCTCTCGGAGCAAGAGAGGCAAGATATTATTAATATTAGCAATGCGCCTGAATATGCCACCAAGCCAGATAGTGCCGACACTGCTGGATAAAGGTCAGTATATAGCATCTGAAGCCAGTTTTTATCGTGTGTTAAAAGCGGCAGGACAACTTAACCATAGGGGTCGCCAACGTAGCCGTAAAAAATCATCAAAACCAGCAAGCTATACAGCGACAGGTCCAAATCAGGTATTTACCTGGGATATTACGTATCTACCTTCAGGTGTTCGTGGACAACATTATTATCTTTATCTCATTGAAGACATCTATAGTCGAAAAGTCGTCGGGTATGACGTCTATGACCGAGAGTGCGGAGAGATAGCATCTCAACTACTTCAGCGCACACTGATGCGTGAGCAGTGCTTCAATCAAGCATTGGTACTGCACTCCGATAACGGTGCGCCAATGAAATCATTGACGTTCAAGGCAAAAATGGAGGAGCTTGGTGTTATATCATCTTACAGTCGTCCTCGAGTGAGCGACGACAATCCATATGTAGAGTCACTGTTCAGAACGTTGAAGTATGTCCCAAGTTGGTCATCAAAAGGCTTCGAAAGCCTTGAAATAAGCCGCTCTTGGGTAGAAAGCTTTGTTATCTGGTACAACACTGAGCATAAACATAGTCGGCTGAATTACGTAACACCTTCAGAGCGACATAGTGGAAAGGATGCGGAGATTTTAAGGAAAAGAGCAAAGGTGTTGATGGCACATCGCCAAGCAAAACCAGAGCGTTGGTCAG
>NZ_MCUV01000062.1 GCF_002873395.1 Vibrio sp. 10N.286.49.B3
ATACCAATTACATTAATTTTGTGATCTAATGGTTCATAGAAAAGGAGCTTCTATGAACCATGATTTCCAACGTCTAATCAATGCCACATCCAACGCTAGACTTAGAATCCGTTATCTCGCTGTTTCTCATTTTATTGATGGGAAAAACCGCACTGAGATCGCCCTCTACCTCAAGGTTAGTAGGGTAAGTGTGAATAAATGGGTTAAAGCTTATCTAGATAATGGGCTTGAAGGGCTTCAAGAAAAACCACACTCAGGAAGACCTCCCCGCCTAACTGAAAAGCAAAGACAGCAGCTAAAAGATTACGTTAAAGACCACGCTATTAACGCTAGTGGCGGTCGCCTACAAGCAAAAGACATTGGTCTCTATATAGAAAATAACTTTAATATAAAGTACCAACAGTCAGGTATTTATCGTCTATTACATGACATAGGTTTAAGTTGGATTACAACTCGGTCTAAACACCCGAAAC
>NZ_MCUV01000063.1 GCF_002873395.1 Vibrio sp. 10N.286.49.B3
ATTAATTACTTTATCAAATTAACCCAGTCTCTAAAGCAGAGTGATACCACTCTGTTTTTATCTTCGCAAAACCGATTCCATGCGCTACACAGCTTATCGACGATATCGTTATAGCCAGTAAAACACCGATTAGCAATTTCATTCTGACGAAGCCAACTCCAGACTTGTTCTATTGGATTTAGCTCTGGTGAATAAGGCGGGATGTGAATTATGGTCAG
>NZ_MCUV01000064.1 GCF_002873395.1 Vibrio sp. 10N.286.49.B3
CGGGATGTGAATTATGGTCAGGTTTTTAAAGTCATCGGTGAGATAACTTTGGTGCCAGCTCGCTTGATCCATGATGACAACGGAATGTTTGCCTATCGGAGTAGCTTGAGATATGAGTTTAAGGTGTTCTTTCATCACCTCCATATTGCTTAGTGGAGCAACAATAGCCTCCGCTTGACCGGTCGTCACACATACTGCTCCAAACAGATAAGCATATTCAAACTGCTGTTGTTGAACAGCTCTAGGTCTAGTGCCTTTCTCTGCCCATATTCGAGTGGTTGTATTGCGCTGACCAAACCTGGCTTCATCTTGAAACCATATTTGAACGTCATTTAGGGAGACATGCCCTGGGATCTTAAGGATCGTTTCGATTTGGAATTTTTTTAAAAGCTTCTTGGGCTTCAATTGATTGTTTCGGGTGTTTAGACCGAG
>NZ_MCUV01000065.1 GCF_002873395.1 Vibrio sp. 10N.286.49.B3
CTCGGTCTAAACACCCGAAACTATCAATTGAAGCCCAAGAAGCTTTTAAAAAAATTCCAAATCGAAACGATCTTTAAGATCCCAGGGCATGTCTCCCTAAATGACGTTCAAATATGGTTTCAAGATGAAGCCAGGTTTGGTCAGCGCAATACAACCACTCGAATATGGGCAGAGAAAGGCACTAGACCTAGAGCTGTTCAACAACAGCAGTTTGAATATGCTTATTTGTTTGGAGCAGTATGTGTGACGACTGGTCAAGCGGAGGCTATTGTTGCTCCACTAAGCAATATGGAAGTGATGAAAGAACACCTTAAACTCATATCTCGAGCAACTCCGATAGGCAAACATTCCGCTGTCATCATGGATCAAGCGAGCTGGCACCAAAGTTATCTCACCGATGACTTTAAAAATCTGACCATAATTCACATCCCG
>NZ_MCUV01000066.1 GCF_002873395.1 Vibrio sp. 10N.286.49.B3
ATCTATAACATTAACATCTTTAAATTTAGAATTATATATTTGAGTTTTAACAAAACCAATCAACTCTTTTTTATCTTCATCAGCCACATAATTACCATCAACCAATTTTATTAAATTGTCTTTTGAAAGAGGATCATTACCAATAATATCTTTTAATTCACTAATTTTTAAAGTCGGTTCTTTTGTTTGGAAGAATAATAAATCTTCTTTATTCTCTGAATAAGCAATAACCATAGAGTCTAAAATTAACTGTTTATTATTACTCTCTGCATTTGTCCAACCGTTAGATTTAGCTAGTTTATAAGCCATTTCAACATCAAACTCATTCATGTTATTACCAAATGAAATTTTATTTTTTTCAGCATTTATCTTTATGTTGTGATTATGTGGATATTTTTCAGCGTTTTTCTTTACATAAAAGATAGAAATAGAGCCATCCATATTTACTTTTTCTTTGTAGTTCTTGTTTAAGTTGCTTATTTCAAAGTTATTTTCTACATGATTTTTATTATTATTTGTTAGTGTTAATAAGCTTGTTTCACCCGTTAACAAGCTAAATAATTCTGGGTCATTCTTCTTGACCTTACCAAATGTAAGGTATGAGTTAACTTTACCGCCTGCCATAGCAAGATCATCATTTTTTGTTGAATTAAACGTAATTCCGCCACTTTTACCATTATTATGAAATGTAATATTTGCTTCGATATTATTCTCATTAAGTAATTTTAAAAATTCTTTTGAATTAGTAGATTTTCTATAAGCATTGTTAATTGTATTTTTGAAATTAAGTTTTTCATCAGCGTGATCAACTTTAAGATTCATTTTTTTATTTTGCTTGTTTTTTTTACCATGATATTTTTTACGATCTTCTTTTAACTTACCTAATGATATGTTGTTTTTATGCAGTTTTGCATTAATTATCTGATTGTTACGGATAAACTTTTCATTAATTTTATCCATTTTCTTATAATTATCTTTGATTATATTATCTAATTCTTTTCTATCTCTATAAGCTTTTGTTGTTTCTGGTTCAAGAAATTGTTTCGCAACCCAATTAGACGCAGATTGTAAAACTCCATATTTAATAGGCTTTTCCATCTGATCGTTTTTATCTTGAAGAGGCTTTATTTTATTGATTTTAAGTCTTTTGTTTTTACCACGATAAGACAGGTTTTTATTTTTTAAATCTTCTACAGTGTTAATATTCGTATTGATTTTATTGATGTATTTAATATCGCCATCGTCATTTATCAATATCTTCATGTCTCGAATTTTGTTTTTAGCTAACTTGTTTGATGATGATTTATCACCAGGGAAATAAGTTTTTTTCTTTTTACCGTCAACAGTTTTCCAAATCCAATTGTTTGGATCATTTTTTCCTGTAAGAGTTAGATTTTCAGATTTTTCTAACTTTTGAATGAAGTTATTAACTCTATGATAGTCATTAGATTTTAACTGATACTTTCCGTTTTCATCGTGTAGACCACGCACCAAATGAAAATGCAATTTACCGCTATCAATTTGAGGCCATAACATCTGTGGCGCACCATTGGGGTTAGCCTCATTAGCTATCTTTAAAGCTAGTTCTGTGAGTTTTTTCATTCCATACTTTTCATCATCATCTCTATCAAATGAAATTGTAGAATGCTCGTATATGTGCTTTTGTCTTTTATTCGTTGATAGTAATGAATTAGCATGAATATCTAATACAAAGTTTTCAGTCAATCGTTTATAACTTTCTTCATCACTAACATCATCACAAAAACCACTGTTAGAAATTACACCAATTAATCTTGGGTTTGTATCATCATGAAATCCTTTCTTTGCTTTTGAGTTGTATCTAATAATACCTCTCAAAGCTCTTATACTTCCGCCTTTGTGAAGTGATATAAATACAGCCATAATTATTTCTCCCTATCATAAAAAACAGGGATTACATTCTTGCAGAAATAAATTCTAGCTCTTTTAATTTGGCTTGAAAGCTTTTGAAATTTTTCAAAAGAATCATCATCAATTTGACCATTGGTATTAGCTACTTTTGCAATTTGATTTAAGTTTGTTCCTGCTCTTTGTAAAGAATTTATATACTTTAAAGCTTTACCATCTTTATCAACCTGAACCTTTTTTATGCCCTTGGTTTCACTCATCAGACGAATAATTAATTCTTCCCAATTGCTACATTTATAAATTATTTTAAACTCATGTAAATCATCATACAGATCATCATCTAACCTTATTTTGATAGATTTTCTTCTGGGTTTTTTATCTTTTTCTATTTCGTTATCCATAACTAAATCCTTTAATATTATCCAAATGCCAATGCGGAAATATTGTCTTTAATTATGTAAGTGTTTTTGTTTTGATTTTACATTTACGAAGTAAATCGAGAGGTTTGGGGGGACCCCAAGCCATATCTCGCAATATAACCTATATGTAATTTTTATATCATTTGGTTTTATTTAGTCAACTGCATAAATTGAAGTTATTTATTGTTGTCTAATTTGACAACTTTAAAAAACATGATATCTAAATAGTAATCAATTATAAAAATAGGAGGTTGAAAAATGACAGAAATAAATTGCAAAGAAAATATAGATAAAAAATTTCTGATGGGAATGCTAATTAAGTTTTTTGAAGAAGATATTAAGTTGTCAAAAACTGATTTGAAAGTTTATTTTCATATGTATCTATATTCTGATAAACATGATTACTTTAAATTTGATAAGTATTCTGATGTTGAATTTCATATTGGAGTTGATAAACATCAATTTTCAAAAAGTATTAAAAAATTAGTTACTGCTGAATGTGTTGTCAAAAATGACAATAGTTTTTATTTAATAAGTCAAATACCATTTTAAAAAAGGAGAATAATAATGTATAAAAATAAATATAGTGATAAG
>NZ_MCUV01000067.1 GCF_002873395.1 Vibrio sp. 10N.286.49.B3
TGCTGAGTAATGAGCGCTTACGCGTTAATTAATAAATACAACCTTCAATTGCTGAATGGTCTTGGATTGACCCCAGTAGAAGAAGGGCTCATCCTTTCTAGAAATAGCAAGGCGGCATTTATTCAAAGGATAAAGAAACTTCAATTGGAAAATGATGAATTGAACGAGCAATTGCAGAAAAATACTTATATTATGCTGACGATCATCAAGATGTTGAAAACACAAACAAGACTACCAATTGAAGAAGTATTGTCTCCCTACTTACTAGGTAAGTTAAAAAATGATGAGGCTCATAATGACAGTTAATAATGCTCAAGCAAGAAAGATAAAAAAGGATGGATGTTTAGACTGAACTATACTCCAGAAATTTATTAACGAGCTACTCCAAAAAGTGAATGTGTCGCTCACTTACACAGTAGTAAAATTACTCATGAAAAGTTTTGGACACATTATTCTAACGTGATCAATTTATAGTATAATTTATGGAGTCCACTCCCTTTTTTACCAAGCCAGATTTAGGAAAACTAGTTTAAAATGAGGCTTCCTAAATGTTGATCAGTAACATTATCGCCATCGATTGAGCCAAAAATGTACTCCAAGTCTTTCATATCAGTATTTATCGGGCTTACACATACGTGTCCAAGGTATTGAATATTGCGGCGCTTTTAGATGTGGGTTTGACTTTAGGCTTTTTCATTTTAATGGTCATTGGAAATGGAAAGTCAATCCCTAATAGTAATGCTTCATCTTGACTTAATGTTGGCAAAAACGAAGCAGAACGTTGCTCCATTGTACCAGCAGATCTTTTTACGATTTCTTGATCATGGTAATTGGTTAACCGATGAACAATCAAAGATCCAACCTGACTTAATACATCTTCAGGTATATCTCTTGGGCGTTGTGTCGCAATAACTACATTCAGGTCATATTTACGGTCTTCTTTTGCAATATTGCCAAACGAATCTAGCTTGATCGCAGTTGTCTCATCTCCAACTGTTTTGTTTAAAAACTGATGTGCTTCATCTATAAAAACTAACACTGGATCACTATGGTTGATATCTCCACTTCTAGCCAATTCCATTAGTTTTCTGCCAATTGCATTAACTATAACTTCTTGATTGTTTGCTTCATACGATATTGTTGATAGATTGATCACAAGGAGGTTACTACTTGTTTTATTTGAATAAAAGTCACTAAGTAATGTCGGGATCTCCTTATATCCTTTCGCTTCTATCATCCAGTTCAAATGCTTATTTTTAGAATAAAACTTTATTCTTGATATAAGGCTCATAGAATAACCAAGATCACCATCAGATGCCCCACTCCAAACTGATTCATTTATGACTTGATCCTTCCGTAACCTTCTTTAATCGAAGGCCAAACACATTCATGAATGATTTGGCCAGCCATATGTTTGAAACACCAATACTGACTATTATTTTTATCAATCAATCAATCAATCATTTCATTGACTATGGCAAATGCATACAGCGATACCGAAATAAGCAGTAAGTTTGATAATTAATTCCGGGTGATCTCAATATCATTATAGTTTTACGCAAATTTGGGCAAGAGATTACCTGTCAAACTCCCTTCTTAGGAGTCTCATTTTTAACACAAAGCAAAATACACGTACTAGTTCCTTGAGTATCAAGAAGATGAAACAATTACTTTTCGTTAATCTAGAGCTTTGGTTTACTTCTATCTATCTACACGATATGCTTCTACCTGTCTGCCCTGTGGACGTATAGGACAGACGATAGTTATTTGCATTTTAGTGCTATTTCTAAGTCAAAAATAATTACAGATATTATTGATGATCAATGTTATTAATTACTTCAATAAAATACTTCGACAGTCCAACTCTAAATAATCTAGTTGAACTCGCCGCGTTCTTATATATACGACCTTTAGCATCCATTTCCATTACAGTGCAACTGTTCCAATGCTCTGCGTTCTTTCCGTAATCAAGTGCACCTAGGACCCCTGCTGCTTTTTCTAACTCACTTTCAGATTTACCATCATTAACTAATTGATGAATGGTTAAGCCTAGAGCTTGCCAGATCTGTGGGGATAAGTGATAACTGGTACGATCGTTGAGAAAAACCTCTTTCAATGCTTTAAGCCATACACTCAAAAAAATAATGATTTTTGTTATATAGCCATTGCATAACACTGAAGTAATGCTGGTTCCATCAGGTAACATAATGTCTTTTGGCATTTTGCTGTACTCCTGTGTGCCAACTCCAGCAACAGCACCTATGATTAGTTTGAAAAGAACGTATTGAGTGGTGATATAGCGTTCTGAGACTTTTATATGTTTGGAATCAAAATTAACACCACCATAAGATTCAATATTGGCGTCACTTATTAACTGCTCTATAAAAGGTTTCAATGGAAAATGGTCATCAGACAGTAGGTTTTTCCCATCATCAAGGTGTGGAAGGCTCAGTGATGAATCAAAAATACTGCTCTTTTTAAATAACTCAATGACATGCCCAGTGCTTAAACCTTGTTGATGATCAAACACTATACGAACTTCAACGCTCTCCATCGCAATACGCTGCCTAAGCTCACCCCTTTGATGCGCCTCTTTAGCAGTGAATCTTGAGCTAAATAGAAATGTTTTTAATCCCAAAAATTTGCAGATAGCAATCAACCCCAAAACATTCCCGACAACAAATGTATCCGAAGAGTTGTAATTTAGAGTCGACAAAGGGTGTGATACGCCGGTAAGAATAGGTTTACCGACAATCGCAAAAGTTAACGATAAAGGTGCGCTTACTGATTGTTCAATAACAATTTTTTGTTGCTCATTTTGTATCCTCTGAACTTTGTCAGCATTTTTAGAGTTCGCAGCGGCGTCAATAGCCCACCTCAACTCCGGCAATAGATTGTTCGTCGAGAAGTACGAACTTAGCTCAATCATTGGCATTGTAGTAATTAAAGTTTGTTGCGTCCGACCATGAGAACTAAGTAGCAGGCCGGTAATTTTTTTATCCGAAATACTCAAACCTTTTCATCCAGTTACCGAAAAAATGGACTTTAACTCAAAAAAACAAATTGATCCGACATGCCTGTCGGATCAATAATGGCGATGAATTTATAGAAACATTTTCCTAAAATAACGATTGTGCCACAAATATGAGGTTGAAGCATGAAAGATAAAAGTACCGACAAAAGCAATGAAATATCAGATGAGGCTCTAGAAACCTCCATCGTTGATGGTTTGTTTGTTCGATATGACGAGAGCAAAAGTAATAGCTATTTGGGTAGTTCAAAAGAGTTATTGAAAACAGCGAAGGTGTTATCTGCGTATTTCGGTGATTGCGA
>NZ_MCUV01000068.1 GCF_002873395.1 Vibrio sp. 10N.286.49.B3
GAGAGGTGTGAGAGTTCAAGTCTCTCCGACCGCACCATCATTCCTTTATGGAATCGATTCGTAAGAATCCCTGTTGGGCTATCGCCAAGCGGTAAGGCACTGGCTTTTGATGCCAGCATTCCCTGGTTCGAATCCAGGTAGCCCAGCCACTATACAACGTTATATTGAAATACCAATATCGATATAACTATACTCTTCGCTAGAGTAAAAGCTTTGCTGCGGTCGTGGCGGAATTGGTAGACGCACCAGATTTAGGTTCTGGCGCCGAGAGGTGTGAGAGTTCAAGTCTCTCCGACCGCACCATCATTTAGAAACCCAGCTTTTTAGCTGGGTTTTCTTTTTTCTGGATTTGGTATCAGTGTCACGCTTAATCCTTTATCTCCCCTCTCTTCATTTCTTTTTTTATTAGACAATACTATCCACACTCACTTAATTGTATTGTTCTATGAATTATCTTCCTCTAACGATTGGTTGCTATACCGATAGCCCGAGTTCAAGCCAAGGGATCTACAGTGTTCAATTTGACTTGAGTCGTGGTGAATTGTCTAAACTCACACTCATACAGCCTTGCCGAAACCCTTCTTTTGTCATCACAACACCATCAGGCTTATACGCAATCTCTGAAGTTGCTCAAGCGGCTAAACCAAAGCTTGCTTATTTAGCGGCGAATAAAGAATGGGAAAAGTGTCAAGCAATGCCAATATCTGGTGATCACCCTTGCCATATCGCTATCGATCACAATAAAAAGTACATTATCACTTCGCAATATAGCTCAGGAAACATCAATATTTTTACGCTCGACATAAATGGGCAAATAGATAAACCATTAATAACTATCCAATCGGCGGGTAGCGGAGCACATTTAACTCGCCAAACGCAACCACATGCTCACCAATGCGTCTTCCTTCGCTCTTTGCCACAGTTCGTTATGGTAGATTTAGGCTCAGACAGCATAAATTTTTATTGTTTTGATGAAGAGCAAGATGAGTTTTTAACCAAGCCAATACAACGCCTGCAAGTACCACCAGGTCGAGGACCTCGTCATTTAGTCTTTAATCATCTTGAAACGATGGCTTATGTGGTGTGTGAATTGTCCGAAACCATTTTAGTCTTAGCTAAAAAGTTTGATCAGTGGGTTATTATTCAAGAAGTGGATGCACTACCTAATGAGGAAAAAGGTGAAGCGACTGCAGCTATTAAACTTTCTCCTGATGAAAAATTTCTTTATGTCTCATCCCGCCATCAATCAAAAATCAGTTGCTTTGCCATTGTACCTCAAACCCAGCAGCTTGATTTTATCGCGGCTTACTCTACACAAGGTGAATTTCCTCGCGACTTTTTAATTACCAACGATGGTCAATGGGTAATTGCAGCCAATCAGCATTCAAATAACCTCACCAGTTTTAAACGTAATATTGATAGTGGCGAATTAGCCTTCACCGGTAACAGTATAAGTTTAGGTGCGCCAGTTTGTATTAGCGGTTAATAAAGCGTGTTGAACTAGCTTTATCACAACATAGCATTCCTTCTACTCAATTAACGTAGAAGGAATTAGCAACACTTAAAAATGGATTTTTAGCTTTCAGATCATTTGATTGTTCAAATATTTAAAAGTTCTACACTGATCACGTAATTGAACTCTTGGACAAGATAATGAGCGACGATAAAATAATCCCCCCTTCTTTTAAATCAAAACTAACTAAATTCTTTTTCTTTCTCGTCTGTATCTCTATTTTTTCGACCATGCTTTGGTCATGGAAGTTTGCAGATGGGCACCCAAGTACAGAAGATGCCTATGTACGAGCTAAAATTCTCTCTGTTGCTCCTCAAGTTCAAGGTCAGGTTGTTTCTGTCGATATCCGAGATTTTCAGGTCGTCAACAAAGGTGACTTGCTGCTAAAAATCGACTCTCGACCTTACTTATTAGCGGTAAAACAAGCAGAAGCAGCTTACCAGTTAGCTGTCCAACAACATGAAGTTGCAGATAAGCAAGTTACTGAAGCTGTCGCGGGATTAGATGCTGCGCGCTCAAATTTGACTGAATCTCAACTAGAGTACAAACGTATTCATTCTCTAGTAAAACGTAAGTTATCGTCAGAACAAGATCTTGATACTGCAAGAAACAAGCTTGCAAATGCACAAGCTAACTTAGAGCAATCACGTGCCACGGTAGAGAAAACGATCGCAAACCGTGGTAAAGAAGGAGCAGAAGCCGCGATTGTTCAACAAGCTGCCGCTCAACTTGCTCAAGCAGAATTAAATCTAAGTTATACCGATATCACCTCACCAGTTGATGGTATTGCAGGTGAAATAAATACGCATAACGGATCCATTATTAGTATTGGACAGACTCTATTTCCAGTCATTATTAAAGACAGCTACTGGATAAGAGCAAATTTTAAAGAAACTGATTTAACACACATCAAACCAGGCATGAAGGCTGAAGTTGTCATCGATATGTATCCAGATGTTGTCTGGCAAGCATCCATAGAGCAGCTTTCTCCAGCAAGTGGGACTTCTTTCTCATTAATGCCATCTGAAAATGCAACAGGTAACTGGGTAAAAATCAAACAGCGATTCCCTATTCGATTAGCATTAGAAGTGCCAGAAGGTGCACCACAACTACGTGTAGGAGCAAGTGCAGAAGTTACTGTTGACCTACAAAGTTACGCACAATGACCTCTAAAATAGTAGACAACAAACGAGGGTTAGCCACCTTTGCTGTTATGCTGTCCGCCATCATGGTCTTGATTGATTTAACCGTTGCCAATGTGTCACTTTCTCACATGATGGGGGCACTTGGTGCCACGGCAGATCAAATCACATGGGTGTTAACTGGCTATAGTATGGCCGAAGCGATATTTATTCCAATGACAAGCTTCTGGGTATCACGCTTTGGTGTGCGCAAAGTCATACTTGTCTCTGTGATAGGTTTTATTATTGCGAGCGCTTTATGTGGACAAGCTAACTCTCTCAACGAAATGGTGATATTCCGTATTATACAAGGCGCTTTTGGTGCCTCTGTTATCCCATTAGCACAATCAACATTAGTGCAGCTTTACCCTGGAGAACAAAAAGGGAAAGCAATGGCAATATTCTCTATCGGTATCTTGCTTGGTCCTATTCTTGGTCCTGTGGTCGGTGGTTTAATTACCGATAATATGAGTTGGCGTTGGATATTCTACATAAACTTACCTTTTGGTTTAATTTGCACCACGCTTATTTATCGCTATATCCATATTAATAATAAATCAAAACCAAGCTTTGATTGGTGGATTATTGGTTATATGGCCCTTGGGGTTGGTGCTTTACAGTTTTTCTTAGATAAAGGTAATGAAGAGGATTGGTTGAATTCTCGTATGATCCAAATGGCTATTTTTCTCGCTGCAATTGGATTAATTATGTGGGCTTATCGTAGTTGGAAAACGAAAAGTCCAATCGCACCATTATGGCTCTTAAAAGATAAAAATTTGATGGTATCATCGATCTTAATGGCAGTTGTTTCAATGGCAATGTTTGGGCTAACGACTCAACAACCGATGCTATTGGAGAGTTTACTCAACTACCCAGTATCCACGACTGGACTATTCATGGCACCGCGCGGGCTTGCATCAGCGGCTATGCTATTATTAGTGATTAAGCTCAACCCTCAGTTCGATCCAAGACTCAAAATTGTATTTGGGCTAAGTTGTATTGGGATTGGTAGCTACTTTATGACCCAGTATTCGCTAAATATTGATGCATTTTGGATCATTATGCCAAGCATGCTTCAAGGGGTTGGGCTAGGATTAACCTTTTCCACCTTATCGACCTTAGCTTATTTAACGGTACCTAAAGAGCAATCTGTTGCCGCAGCGAGTATTTATAATCTCTTTCGTACTATTGGTAGTTCATTTGGGATCTCTATTGCAACCACATTTCAGTATCGAGATGGACAACAACAGTGGCATGCTTTAAGTGAAGGGATCAACACGTACAATCCTGTACTAAGAGATTGGGCTGCCAACCAAGGGTTATCGATTACTGACCCTTTAGCGCTAGAGCAATACCAACAAATGTTACATCAACAATCTCAAATGGTCGCCTATGTTCATACCTTCCAATTCGTTGGTGTCATGTTTATTATTATGATGCCTATGTTGATTTTTATTCGCTCTAAGTAGCAATGAATATCCGCTGTATATAATCCTTTTCGCGATATGTTTATAAATAGGTAGGGAAGCCTATTTATAAACACCTTCAACGGCTAGTAAATCAAACCTATTTTAAGTGTATCGTTATTTCAAACCTAACGCATACTTAAGCACTTGTTTTTTAATTGGTCCTGAATTTTCAGCCAACTTTAGCGCGATATTACGAGCTAGCTTCATCGGCAAGATATTGTTACTAAAGGTTTTATAAAACAAGTCCATTCCGCTTTGCATCAATAAGTTATCTGCGCGTCTTAGCTTTTGATATTGTGCAACTTGCTCTTCTTCTAATTGACCTTGCGCTGAGGATACAGCTAATAGTGCCGCGACATCTTTAAAGCCTAAATTGACACCCTGCCCTGCTAACGGGTTGATAGTATGCGCAGAATCACCAACCAAAACACATCGAGAACGATAATATTGCTGAGCATGACGGCGTGTTAAAGGAAAAGAACCATGGTTAAGCACTTTAATATCACCCAATTCAGGCGGAAAATGAGCAAGGATTTCTTCGCGTAGCTGCTGAGCTGACATCAAACTTAACTGTTTTATTCTCTTTGGTGAGTCATACCACACCAAAGAAGCCTGCTGACCACACAAAGGAAGAAATGAGCGTGGACCACTTGGCGTAAATTGCTGCCAGGTAATATCTTGCTGCTGACATTCAGTTTCCACATGAATCAACATACAATGCTGACGATAATCCCATGCCGTGATCCCAATCCCCGCTTCAGCTCTAACCTTCGAATTGGCACCATCAGCGCCAACCACCCAAAGCGCATTAAATTGCTCACCCGACGTTAACGTGATTTGATTACTTTCAATGCCATGCATCGTGCTTTCTAGCTGATCTGGACAAAATAATGTCAGGTTGTCATAGCTTGTCATTTGTTGCCATAAACCCAGTTGAATGACTCGGTTTTCAACAATATAGCCTAACTGAGCAAGTTGAATATCATCGGCATTAAATCGCGTTCGACAATCAGGGTGATCCCAGGTTTCCAAACGCTTATATGGGCATACTCTCATTGCTTCTATCGCCGACCATGCCCCTAATTCCTCTAGTAAACTAACTGAGGTTTGAGAGATCGCTGAAACTCGAATATCCATCGCCTGCTCAGCTTCAAACGCTTTTGGTGCAGCGCCTTCAACTAGTGCGACGGTTTTTCCCTGTTTTGCAAAACCGATCGCTATGGCTGCACCGACCATACCACCACCAATTACCGCTACATCAAACTGTTTCATCGCACCAACTTCATCATCTTGATTTTTACTTGTTTTTTATTGTACGTTTTGCATCAGCAATTGAGAAATGATTTCCTTCTGATCATTAACTTCCCTTTATCGATAGTGTTAAAGTCAAGACACTAGGCAAGAGATTTCGGTTGATCACTAGTCAGTTGAGATCGAAACCAGTACAATACGCCGCTTGCCGTGATGGCACAAAGATTCACAGGGCATTTGCTCCCTTAATTTAAACTAACGATCGAGCGAAACAAGATGAGTAAGAAACTGCTAATTAAAACCTGGGGTTGTCAGATGAATGAATATGATTCATCTAAAATGGCCGACCTGCTTAATGCCGCTAATGGTTATGAATTAACAGAAATACCAGAGGAAGCAGATGTACTACTACTGAACACCTGTTCGATCCGTGAAAAAGCACAAGAAAAAGTTTTCCACCAGCTTGGCCGATGGAAAACGCTAAAAGATAAAAAAGAAGGCGTTGTTATCGGCGTTGGTGGTTGTGTTGCGACTCAAGAAGGCGACCATATTCGTCAACGTGCACCGTTTGTTGACGTTATTTTTGGCCCACAAACACTGCACCGTCTCCCTGAAATGATCAAATCATCACTTTCAAATGAAAAGCCAGTGATGGACATTTCTTTCCCTGAAATTGAAAAGTTCGATAACTTGCCAGAGCCTCGTGCTGAAGGTGCAACTGCGTTCGTTTCAATTATGGAAGGCTGTTCAAAGTACTGTACTTACTGCGTTGTACCTTACACGCGCGGTGAAGAAGTAAGCCGCCCAATGGATGACGTTCTATATGAAGTTGCTCAGCTTGCCGCTCAAGGTGTGCGTGAAGTTAACCTACTAGGTCAAAACGTAAATGCTTACCGTGGTCCAACCTACGATGGTGATATCTGTTCATTCGCTGATTTACTGCGCCTTGTTGCTTCTATTGATGGCATTGACCGTATCCGCTTTACAACTAGCCACCCGCTAGAGTTCACTGACGATATCGTTGCGGTATACGAAGATACTCCTGAACTGGTAAGCTTCTTACACTTACCAGTACAAAGTGGTTCTGATCGCATTCTAACCATGATGAAGCGTCCACACACTGCTATCGAATACAAATCAATTATTCGTAAGCTACGTAAAGCGCGCCCAGGTATTCAAATCAGTTCTGACTTCATTGTTGGCTTCCCTGGTGAAACCGACAAAGATTTCCAAGACACGATGAAACTGATCAAAGATGTTAATTTTGATATGAGTTTCAGCTTCGTCTTCTCTCCTCGTCCAGGTACACCAGCGGCAGATTACCCGTGTGATGTTCCAGAGCAAGAGAAGAAAGATCGTCTATACGAACTACAACAGACTATCAACTCGCAAGCAATGCGCTACTCACGCTACATGTTAGAGACTGAGCAACGTATCCTTGTTGAAGGTCCATCAAAGCGTAACCTAATGGAGCTACGTGGCCGTACAGAGAACAGCCGTGTTGTTAACTTTGAAGGTTCTGCTGATCTTATCGGTCAATTCGTTGATGTTAAAATCGTCGACGTATTTGCTAACTCACTACGTGGTGTATTAGTGCGTACTGAAAAAGAGATGGATTTACGTATTGCAATGACACCAGCAGAAATGATGGAAAAAATGCGTAAAGAGGACGAGCTAGGTGTGGGTACTTATACGCCTTAGTCTCAAAAAATCACTTCGATTGTGATTAGACGTTAAGCCAACGTATTAATCGTCATAAAAGTGCTATAAGATTAAATGAAAAGAAGCCCGATATTCTCGGGCTTTTATTTTATTAGTCGACAAGAGAGGCAGCCTTGAGTAATAAAATTGTAACTCTAGAAATTGACCTAGAACCTTCTGATAACCGCCGTTTATCTAGCCTGTGCGGTCCCTTCGATGACAATATTAAGCATTTAGAACGTCGTTTAGGCGTTGAGATCAACCATCGAAATAACTACTTTAGCATTGTCGGTAAAGCTTATTCCGCCTCTGCTGCATTGGACATCTTAAAATCACTCTATGTGGATACGGCGCCTGTGCGTGGTAATACACCCGACATTGAACCTGATCAAGTGCATTTAGCGATTAAAGAATCTGGTGTTTTAGAGCAAACAACAGAGTCCGAAATTGGCTATGGTAAAGAAGTCTTTATCAAAACCAAAAAAGGCGTCATCAAACCACGTACGCCAAACCAAGCTGAATATCTGGTGAATATCGTTACTCATGATATTACCTTTGGCGTGGGTCCTGCTGGTACTGGTAAAACCTATCTTGCTGTTGCCGCTGCTGTTGATGCTTTAGAGCGTCAAGAGATCAGCCGCATTCTACTTACTCGCCCAGCAGTAGAAGCGGGTGAAAAGCTCGGTTTCTTACCTGGTGACTTAAGCCAGAAAGTCGATCCTTACCTGCGCCCTTTATATGACGCTTTATTTGAAATGCTCGGCTTTGAGCGTGTTGAAAAGCTGATTGAACGTAATGTTATTGAAGTCGCACCTTTGGCTTACATGCGTGGTCGTACGTTAAATGATGCGTTTATTATTCTTGATGAAAGCCAAAACACCACGGTTGAACAAATGAAGATGTTCTTAACCCGTATTGGCTTCAATTCTCGCGCTGTCATTACTGGTGATATTACTCAAATTGATTTACCTCGTGGCGCAAAATCTGGTTTACGCCATGCCACTGAAGTATTGAGTGACGTCGATGAAATTAGCTTTAACTTTTTCTTAGCCGATGATGTCGTGCGCCACCCAGTGGTTGCTCGTATTGTTAATGCCTATGAAAAGTGGGAAGCGAAAGATCTCAAGCAACGTAAAGAGATTGAGCAGCGCCGCCGCCAAGAAAGAGAAAATCAAGTACTGGTTAATACTGCTGCCGTGACGCAACAAGTTCAAACTCATTTAGATGCACACACCAATGCATCAAATTCTGAAGAAGGAAAATAAATGTCGATTGAACTCGATTTACAACTGGCTGTCGATGATGAGTCTGGGTTACCAACCGGTCAAGACATTCAGCAATGGTTAGATAAGGCGATCATTCCTTTTCAAGCACAAGCTGAGTTAACGATTCGTATTGTTGATGAGCAAGAAAGCCACCAGCTAAACCTCGATTACCGTGGTAAAGATAAACCAACTAACGTGTTGTCTTTTCCCTTTGAAGCGCCACCAGGTTTTGATATTGATTTATTAGGCGATTTAATTATTTGTCGCCAAGTGGTTGAAGCTGAGGCAAAAGAGCAAAATAAGCCTTTGCTAGCACACTGGGCGCATATGGTTGTACATGGCAGCTTACATCTGCTAGGTTATGATCATATTGAGGATGAAGAAGCGGAAGAGATGGAGTCTCTAGAAACGGAAATCATGCTTGAAATGGGTTATGACGATCCTTACATTAGTGAAAAGATTGAACTTTAACTATTGATGTTAAGACCATAGCGAAGAGTCTGTTATTAACCACTCTTCGCTATTACATGTGAGCTATCACACATCTGATAGCGTTATTTTTTGAGTGATCATGAACGAAGGTACCCCCCCCACTTCTGAGGGAAGTAAAAAATCTGAAGGTCCGAGTAGAAAGTCCTTCTTTGAACGCCTAGTGCAATTATTTCAAGGTGAGTTAAAAGACCGCCAAGAGCTTGTGGATGTTATCCGCGACTCAGAAGTTAATGACCTAATTGACCACGACACCCGCGATATGCTTGAAGGTGTTATGGAAATTTCAGAGATGCGAGTGCGCGATATTATGCTGCCTCGTTCTCAAATGGTAACGATTGAGCGCACCGATGACTTAGATACATTGATTGCACTCATTACGGACGCTCAACACTCTCGCTACCCAGTGATTAGTGAAGACAAAGACCATGTTGAAGGCATTCTATTAGCGAAGGACCTACTTAAGTACTTAGGCTCAGGCAGCGAAGAGTTCGACATCGAAGAGGTAATACGCCCTATTGTTGTCGTACCTGAAAGCAAACGCGTTGATCGCCTTTTAAAAGAGTTCCAAGAAGAGCGCTACCACATGGCCATTGTTGTCGATGAGTTTGGTGGTGTATCTGGCTTGGTGACCATTGAAGATATTTTAGAAGAGATTGTTGGCGAGATTGAAGATGAATTTGACGACGAAGAAGAAGTCGACATCCGAAAATTAAGCAAGCATACCTTTGCTGTCAAAGCTTTAACGACGATTGAAGACTTTAATGATACCTTTGGTACTCAATTTAGTAATGAAGAAATAGACACTGTCGGGGGTATGGTGATGACAACATTTGGTCATCTTCCGTCTCGTGGTGAAGTGATTGAAATTGAAAATTATTCATTTAAAGTCACTGCTGCGGATAATCGCCGCGTGGTTCAACTGCAAGTTACTGTACCTGATGATGAACCTCTTCCTGATACCGAAGAATAACTCCCTCTCTATATAGGGATTACTGAAAAAGAAAACGATGAATAGAACCTTTACTCATCGCCTACTACGGCCGCTTGCGGCCGTTTTTGTTGGCGCTTGTACGACACTAGCTTTTGCTCCTTATCAATACTGGATAGTCGCAATCTTAAGCCCTGCGATCCTATTGTGGCTGATTCATAACCAAACCAGAAAACAAGCGTTAGCGATTGGCTATGCTTGGGGGTTTGGTCAATTTGCTACTGGGATCAGCTGGGTATATGTCAGCATTGCTGGGTTTGGAGGCATGCCTCTCGGTATTAATTTGCTATTGATGGGGCTCTTAGTTGCCTACCTTGCGGTTTATACAGGTTTATTCGCTTGGGCATTAAATCGTTTTGTCCCACAAGCAAACTTAACACGCTTTTTCTTAGCTGCCCCTGCCCTATGGCTAATCTGCGATTGGTTACGAGGCTGGGTAATGACTGGCTTCCCTTGGTTATGGTTAGGCTATAGTCAAATTGATGGCCCACTGGCACCATTTGCTCCTATAGGCGGTGTCGAGCTTGTCACTTTGCTCATTATCTTATCGGCATCATCACTTGCATATGCAGCTATTCACAGGCAATGGCAAGTCACGCTGATCCCTATGGTGATCCTCGCGACAGGCGTTGGTATTCACTCTGTAAACTGGGTAACACCGAATACAGAGAAAACCACCTCATTAGCCTTGATCCAAGGTAACGTTGATCAAGATTTAAAGTGGTTACCAAGCGAACGCTGGCCAACCATTATGAAGTATGCAGATTTAACCCGAGAGAATTGGGATGCAGATATTATTATCTGGCCTGAAGCCGCGATTCCGGCTTTCGAATCGGAAGTGCGCTCATACTTACATAACCTTGATACTGCTGCCAAGATGAATGACAGTGCATTGATTACCGGCGTATTAAACCAAGTTGGTCCAACCGAGTATTACAACAGTATCCTCACTTTAGGCAACACCAATCGTGATGAGTATCGCTATGACCCAACAGAGCGCTACCAAAAGCATCACTTACTGCCTTTTGGTGAGTTTGTGCCTCTAGAAGATTTCTTACGCCCTTTAGCGCCATTTTTTAATTTGCCAATGTCATCATTTACGCGTGGTGATTATGTGCAGCCGAATATTGTTGCCAACGGGCACCCAATGGCACCGGCGCTATGCTATGAAATCATCTTTAACGAGCAAGTTCGCCAGAATATAACTGAGGAAACCGATTTTATTTTAACCTTATCCAATGATGCTTGGTTTGGTGACTCTATTGGTCCTCTACAGCATATGGAAATTGCTCAAATGCGAGCACTGGAGTTGGGTAAGCCTTTGATTCGTTCGACCAATAATGGTGTTACTGCTGTCACTGATCATAAAGGTCAGATAACCGCAAGCTTACCGCAATTTGAAACTGGGGTATTACGCAGCACGTTAACGCCAACCGATGGTTATACGCCTTTCCGTATATGGGGAAGCTACCCTATTTATGCTTGGGTGGCATTCACTCTATTGCTTGGTGCTTGGTTCCAGCGTAAAAAAGCGTCTGCTCAAGAAAAGTAATCAATAACGCTTAGCCCTCTCTTACCACTTCGATACCATCGAGTAAGAGAGGGATTATTGCCTTTTTAAACACACAGCAACACCCAAGCTAACGTAAGCACTCTTTATGGCTTTAACGCCTGACGACTAAACGCATTGCTCCCACACTTAGTGCAACTCACAATGCTTGTTGGGTGGTTATATTCGACTTTATGCGTGCAATTTTCACACACGAGTACACCAAAGCCAATGACATCCCCCGTTTTATACAAGCCTCGATGCTCAAGGTCTTGAAATAACTCGACCCATTCCACTTTGGTTCTATCAGTAATTTCGAGTAACCCCTGCCAAATGGAATCCATAACCATCAGATAGAAAGGACCACTTTTACTTTCTTCGTAATTTTCAGCAAACTCTTTTAAATCCGACTTCATATAAGCAGAGATTAACGCTAGCTCATCTTTGGTCATCTCATTGGCTGCATCAACCACTTTTGCCGATGTATCGAGTACATTATCCAACTCTTCAGGGCTATGTTTTAATGTATCAACAACCCCTGCTAACATTTTTTCATAATCCTTTTTACTGTTTGGCATGGTAAACCTCCATGAATTAATTCGCTTTATGGCGCTAACTTGACCATCATTATCAATAGATAGCCATCGGATACAGTATTTCTATTGTTGTACTTCGTCGCTTTAGGTATTCTATGACGATCATTTAGATTCTGTTCTAACCGAACTCACAAATTCCAAGATAACCGGATATCATCGATGCAAGAACAATATAACCCGCAAGATATTGAACAAAAGGTTCAACAACACTGGGACAACAATAAAACTTTTGTTGTAAGTGAAGACCCAAATAAAGAAAAATTCTACTGTCTTTCAATGTTCCCGTACCCAAGTGGTCGACTGCACATGGGTCACGTACGTAACTATACCATCGGTGATGTAGTCTCTCGCTTCCAACGCTTACAAGGCAAAAATGTTATGCAACCAATTGGTTGGGATGCATTTGGCCTTCCAGCAGAGAACGCAGCCGTAAAAAACAAGACCGCTCCAGCGCCTTGGACTTACGAAAATATTGAATACATGAAAAACCAGCTTAAATTATTAGGCTTTGGTTATGATTGGAGCCGTGAGTTCGCAACCTGTACGCCTGAGTACTACCGTTGGGAACAAGAGTTCTTCACTAAACTGTACGAAAAAGGTTTAGTTTACAAAAAGACATCTTCAGTAAACTGGTGTCCTAACGACCAAACGGTTCTTGCTAACGAGCAAGTAGAAGACGGTTGCTGCTGGCGTTGTGATACCCCTGTAGAACAAAAGAAGATTCCACAGTGGTTCATTAAGATCACCGAGTACGCACAAGAACTACTTGATGACCTAGACAATCTAGATGGCTGGCCTGAAATGGTTAAGACTATGCAGCGTAACTGGATTGGTCGCTCTGAAGGTGTTGAGCTTTCTTTCGCTGTTAACGGCGAAGAAGCACCGCTAGAAGTGTACACAACGCGTCCTGACACGCTAATGGGTGTTTCTTACGTTGGTATCGCAGCAGGTCACCCTCTTGCTGAGAAAGCGTCTCTGAACAACCCTGAGCTTGCTGCTTTCGTTGAAGAGTGCCGTAACACCAAAGTTGCTGAAGCAGAACTAGCAACAATGGAAAAGAAAGGCATGGATACCGGTCTAACGGTTGTTCACCCTCTTAACGGTCGTGTTGTTCCTGTTTACGTCGCTAACTTCGTACTAATGGATTACGGTACTGGTGCAGTAATGGCGGTTCCAGCTCACGATCAACGTGATTACGAGTTCGCGACTAAGTACGGCATCGACATCATTCCAGTAATCAAACCTGAAGATGGCTCTGAACTAGACGTATCTGAAGCGGCTTACACTGAAAAAGGCGTTCTATTCGATTCAGGTGAATTCGACGGTCTAACTTTCCAAGCTGCGTTCGATGCAATTGCTGCGAAACTAGAAGCTGAAGGCAAAGGTAAGAAAACCGTAAACTTCCGTCTACGTGACTGGGGTGTATCTCGTCAGCGTTACTGGGGTGCTCCAATCCCAATGGTAACCACTGAAGATGGTGAAGTTCACCCAGTACCAGCAGATCAACTGCCAGTGATTCTTCCTGAAGATGTGGTAATGGATGGCGTAACGAGCCCAATCAAAGCTGACAAAGCTTGGGCTGAAACAACCTTCAACGGTGAACCAGCTCTACGTGAAACGGACACGTTCGATACCTTCATGGAATCCTCTTGGTACTACGCTCGTTACTGCTCACCTCAAGCAGATGACATCCTAGACCCAGAGAAAGCGAACTACTGGCTGCCAGTTGACCAATACATTGGTGGTATTGAGCACGCTTGTATGCACCTACTGTACTCTCGCTTCTTCCACAAATTGCTACGTGATGCAGGTTATGTAACCTCTGACGAACCATTCAAAAAATTACTGTGTCAAGGCATGGTACTAGCGGATGCTTTCTCTCACACAAACGAGAAAGGCACAAAAGAGTGGATCGCACCAACAGATGTAACCGTTGAGCGTGATGGTAAAGGTCGCATTGAAAAAGCGATTGATGACCAAGGTCGTAACGTTGAGCACTCAGGCATGATCAAAATGTCTAAGTCAAAAAACAACGGTATTGACCCACAAGAGATGGTGAACAAGTACGGTGCTGATACAGTACGTCTGTTCATGATGTTTGCATCACCCGCTGACATGACTTTGGAATGGCAAGAGTCTGGCGTTGAAGGGGCGAACCGTTTCCTTAAGCGTGTATGGAAGCTAGTTCAAACTCACTCAGCAAAAGGCGCTGCTGAAGCTGTCGATGCTGCAGCACTTTCTGGCAATCAAAAAGCACTTCGTCGTGATGTTCACAAAACGATTTCTAAAGTAACCGATGATATTGACCGTCGCCAAACGTTCAATACAGCGATCGCTGCTATCATGGAACTGATGAACAAGTTAGCGAAAGCACCGCAAGAATCGGTTCAGGATCGTGCGATCCTTGATGAAGCATTAAAAGCGGTTGTTCGTATGCTGTACCCAATGACTCCTCATATCTCTTACGAAATGTGGGAAGCATTAGGTGAATCAGATGTCGATTCTGCAACTTGGCCAACTTTCGATGAGAAAGCGCTAGTTGAAGATGAGAAAACAATCGTTGTAATGATCAATGGTAAACTACGTGCAAAACTAACGGTTGCTGCTGACGCAACGGAAGAGCAAGTACGTGAACTTGGTCTTAACGATGAAAATGCGAAGAAGTTCCTTGATGGACTAACGATTCGCAAAGTTATCTTTGTACCTGGTAAGCTGCTGAATATCGTTGCAAACTAATCGTAACTGAACTATCCAATAAGCAGGGCACGATTGCCCTGCTTATTATTTATCTAAAAGTATTTAGGCTGATTACTAAGTGACTTTAGATAAGTATCTAATAAATTGAGAGCAAATTATTTATGCACAAAATCACCTTGTCTTCGTTGCGGTTCTCTACCCTCATTTTAGCCGTCAGCCTTCTATCCGGTTGCGGGTTTCATCTACGTGGTGATTACACGGTTCCAGAAGAGCTACAAACCATGTCTTTAACCAGCTTTGACCAATATAGCCAGCTAACTCGTGACATCAAAACAAAGCTCGTTCAAATCAATATTTCACTGGTAACGCCTGCTGCTAACGTACCCAACATGCATTTAATTAGTGAGACGATTTCTGAGCGTACACTCTCTCTTTACCAAAATAGCCGTGTAGCTGAAAAAGAACTGACCTATACCGCCAGTTATCGAGTAACGGTGCCTAACTTGGGCAGTAATACATTTAGTACCCGAGTAACACGCAACTACTTAGATAACCCATTAACGGCTTTAGCTAAATCTGTAGAAAGAGATGGGATTGAAGATGAGATGCGTGAACAAGCTGCAAGCCAGATGATTCGTCAAATGTCTCGTCTGAGAGCCGATTACGATGCCAATATGATTCTAGATGAGCCAGCTAACAACTCAATTGAGCACCGAGAGTAGCATGAGAGTATATGCTGATAAACTGGCTGACCACTTAACGAAGCAGCTTAATAATGTGTATCTTATCTTTGGAAATGAGCCTTTACTCGTTCAAGAAAGCCGAGAAGCGATCAATCAACAGGCTTTGCAACAAGGGTTTGAAGAGAAACATCGCTTTGTTGTCGATAATAATCTTGATTGGAATAAGGTCAATGATTGCTGCCAAGCTCTGAGTCTGTTTTCTAGTCGCCAGATTATTGAATTAGAAATTCCAGAGTCTGGAATTAATGCCGCCATAGCCAAGTCATTACTTGAACTTTCCGAAGCACTGCATAACGATATTTTATTGCTGGTTATTGGTAGCAAACTGACTAAAGCACAAGAAAATGCCAAGTGGTTTAAAGCACTTTCATCGCAAGGAAGTTTTGTTACTTGTTTGACGCCAGATATGCAACGTTTACCACAATTTGTTCAGCAACGATGCTATAAACTGGGCTTAAAACCGGAGCCTGAAGCGCTGCAAATGCTCGCTCAATGGCATGAAGGTAATCTGCTAGCATTAGTACAAAGCCTAGAGAAACTCACTCTACTCTATCCCGATGGTCATTTAACCCTCATTCGCCTAGAAGAGGCATTAAGTCGTCATAACCACTTTACGACCTTCCATTGGATTGATGCTTTATTAGCAGGAAAAGGAAATCGTAGCCAACGGATTTTACGCCAACTTGATAGTGAAGGGATTGAATCCATCATTTTATTGCGCAGTATTCAAAAAGAATTGATGTTATTGCTCACTATGCAGCAACAATTGATGAATATGTCACTATCACAGGTTTACGATCAGCACCGTATCTGGCAATCTAAGCGCCCTCTTTATCAAGCAAGCCTACAACGCTTGCCGAGAAAGAAAATTCAACGACTATTGTCGTTATTAGCACAAGCTGAATTATTGGCCAAAACACAGTATGAACTGTCTCCTTGGCCACTACTTAGCCAGTTAAGTCTAGAAATGTGCCAGCCTAACAGCGTAGAGCTACCTTTCTAAGTTTAACGATTATTACCTTTATTTATGAACACTCTCATCATCATTATTAATTGTGGGAGTTCAACCCCAGAGGAACACGCCGTGTTACGCGAAGAACTGAAAGATTTTTTAGCTGATAAAGCCGACGATATGAAAGCTGAAAACATCCAAATCATCAACGTTGAAGGCAAATCAAACGTTACTGACTTTATGATCGTTTGTACTGGTACATCAAAGCGTCACGTTGCTTCTATTGCTGAACACGCATCTGAAGAAGTAAAGAAAATGGGCATGGACCCACTTGCTATGGACGGTGAAGAACAAGGTGAATGGGTTATCCTAGATATGGGTACCAGCATGCTACACGTTATGCAAGAAGAGCAACGTGAGCTATACCAACTAGAAAAACTTTGGGGCTAAGCTTTGAAAATTCAACTGATTGCTGTTGGAACAAAGATGCCCAAGTGGGTCGAAGAAGGCTTCCAAGAGTACCGTCGTCGATTCCCGCATGATATGCCATTGGAGTTAATCGAGATCCAAGCAGGAAAACGCGGTAAAAATGCTGACATTGTAAGAATTCTGCAAAAAGAAGGCGAAGCGATGTTAGCAGCCGTGCCAAAAGGAAATCGAATTGTTACTCTCGACATCCCTGGTAAAAAGTGGGATACCGAGCAGCTAGCCCAACAGCTAGAAAGTTGGAAACTCGATGCACGTGATGTTTCTATCCTGATCGGTGGACCTGAAGGGTTAGCGCCAGCTTGTAAAGCAGCAGCGGAGCAAAGTTGGTCCTTATCGGCACTAACGCTACCCCATCCTCTCGTTCGCGTCATTATGGCTGAAAGTCTATATCGCGCCTGGAGCATTACTACTAATCATCCGTATCATCGAGAATAAACGTTAATGTTACGTAAACGTAGCCAAATACGAGATTACAAAGCGGAAGCGCGGTTATTTACTAACCGCGCGATTGCCTCTTTTATCGGCATCATCCTTATGATGGGTCTGCTGATCGCTAATCTTTATAATATTCAAGTTAATCAATTCCAAGATTATAAAACCCGTTCAAACGATAACCGCATTAAAGTCGTCCCTATCGCACCAAATCGTGGGCTCATTTACGATCGTAACGGCGTTCTACTGGCTGAAAACCGCCCTGTTTATAACTTAGAAATCATCCCTGAAAAAGTAACCGATATGGAGGATACGATTACACGCCTTCAATCTATACTACTTATTACCTCTGAAGAGATTGCCCATTTTGAAAAAGAGCGCCGTCGTACTCGTCGTTTCAAATCGGTACCGCTACTCTCTCAGTTAGATGAACAACAGGTTGCCCTTTTTTCAGTTAATCAACATAAATTCCCTGGCGTTGAAATTACCGCAACGTTAAAGCGTTACTACCCTTATAGCAGTGCTCTTACGCATGTTATTGGTTATGTCTCGCGCATCAATGACCGAGACATTCAACGCTTAGTACGCGAAGACAAAGATGCAAACTACAAAGCAACCCGAGATATCGGCAAACTCGGCATCGAACGCTATTATGAAGATCTTTTACACGGCACGGCTGGCTATCAAGAAGTTGAAGTAAACAGTCGTGGTCGTGTCATTCGTACCCTAAAATACCAACCACCAGTACCAGGTAAAGATATTGTCTTAAACCTTGATATCGAGTTGCAACTTTATGTTTATAAGCTGCTCGATGGACGACGTGGCTCTGGTGTCGTACTTGATCCGAAGGATAATGGTGTTTTAGCGATGGTTTCCAGCCCGAGTTATAACCCGAACTCCTTCGTTCATGGCATCTCTGTTAAGGGCTATAATGAATTACTCAATAACCCTGACCGCCCTTTAGTTAACCGCTCAACATTAGGCATCTACCCACCAGCCTCCACGGTCAAACCTTTTATTGCGGTTGCGGCATTAGAAGAAGGGGTTATCACACCAAGAACTAGCCGTAACGACCCTGGTTACTGGACAATCCCTAACTCAAAAACCAAACCGTTTCGAGACTGGTTACGTTGGGGGCATGGTCATGTGAATATATCGAAAGCTATTGAAGAGTCGGTTGATACTTTCTTTTATCAGATCGCTTATGACTTAGGCATCGACCGCTTATCGAGTTGGATGATGATGTTTGGTTTTGGTGACTACACTGGCATCGATATTGGTGAAGAAAGTAAAGCAAATATGCCAACACGAGAGTGGAAGCGTGCTCGACATCGTACTCCATGGTATCAAGGTGACACGATTCCTGTGGGGATTGGTCAAGGGTATTGGACAGCAACACCAATGCAAATCGCCAAAGCGACCTCAGTTTTAGTTAATCATGGTCAAGTGATTGCACCTCACCTATTACGTTCAACCATCGATAATGGTGAAGCGTTTAGCACGCAAAGTGAAGCTGACATCGTCACTTATCCACCAATAGAAAACGTACCTGAAAAGTACTGGGATATTGCAATTGATGGTATGCGTCGAGTGAATCACGGTGTTCGTGGCACTGCTCGCCGACACTTTCAAGACAGTAGTTATGTCAGTGCGGGTAAATCAGGTACGGCTCAAGTCTTTGGATTAAGAGAAGACCAAAAATATAATGCCGATGAACTCGCTGAACACTTACGTGATCACGCTTTATTTACGGGCTTTGCTCCTGTTAAGGACCCAGAGTTAATTGTCACCCTTGTATTAGAGAATGCTGGCGGAGGTTCAACAAATGGCGCACCTCTTGCGCGTAAGATTTTTGATCATGTCATTTTAGATACTAGTAATAACCCGGAAGATAAATAATGAAACTTGATCCATCAACAGGGCAAAGCCGAGCGTTTTTTGAACGTCTGCATATTGATTTGCCACTATTATTGGGCATTATAGTATTAATGGGCTTTGGTCTTGTGGTTATGTATAGCGCAAGTGGTCAAAGCCTAGCGATGATGGATCGCCAAGCTATGCGTATGGCACTCTCTCTCGTGGTTATGATCGGTTTAGCACAAATTCCACCGCGAACTTATGAGAGTTTCGCACCTGCGTTATTTGGAGTAGGTATAATTCTTCTCCTTGGGGTACTTTTTTTTGGTGAATCCTCAAAAGGTGCTCAGCGCTGGTTAAACCTAGGTTTCATTCGATTCCAGCCCTCTGAGCTACTAAAACTAGCAGTACCATTAATGGTGGCTAGGTTTATTGGTAAACATAGCCTTCCAGCAAGCTTTCAAACATTAATGATCTCTTTAGTCATGGTGGTTGTGCCAACGATCCTTATTGCTAAACAACCCGATCTGGGAACCTCTATACTGATTGCCGCCTCTGGTATCTTTGTTATTTTCTTATCTGGCATCAGTTGGAAAATCATCGCGGGTGCAGCCCTAAGTTTAGGTGCGTTTGTTCCCGTATTATGGTTTTTCTTAATGCGTGAGTATCAAAAGGTACGTGTAAGGACTCTGTTTGATCCAGAATCCGATCCATTAGGCGCTGGTTACCATATTATCCAAAGTAAAATCGCCATTGGTTCTGGTGGTTTATCGGGCAAAGGCTGGATGCAAGGCACACAATCACAATTGGAGTTTTTACCAGAAAGACATACTGATTTTATTTTTGCTGTTATTGGTGAAGAGTGGGGCATGCTCGGTGTACTACTTCTCTTAGCGCTCTACCTTTTCATTATTGGTCGAGGCTTATATCTGGCTAGTCAAGCACAAACGGCTTTTGGTCGTATGATGGCAGGCAGTATTGTGTTAAGTTTTTTTGTTTACATATTTGTTAACATAGGTATGGTTAGCGGTATCTTACCTGTGGTTGGGGTTCCTTTACCATTAATTAGCTATGGTGGTACCTCAATGGTGACTCTTATGGCTGGCTTTGGCATGTTGATGTCCATCCATACCCACAGAAAAGCGTTCTCAAAGGCTACTTAAATAAATGACTATAAAATATCGTACACTTTTGATGACATTGACGTTAATTCTAGCAGGATGCTCGACAAAACCACCGACAGAGAGTGAAGCTCAACCCTCTGAAAATGAACAAGCTGCCGTTGCAGAAGATGTTGAAAATAACGATCCAAATGCAGGGCGTTACAAACTAGAAGATGATGTTGCGCCAGAAAACCCGATCTCCGTTGATCATGTTGAGGAAGCAAGCCCTTCATTTGAGCCCTACAGCACGAGCGGTAACCGTGATTACACCTTAAAAGGACAGCGCTATAAAATTATTCAAGATACTGCAGATTTCACTGAAACCGGTAAAGCTTCTTGGTATGGTGCTAAATTTCATGGTCATTTAACTTCAAATGGTGAAGTCTATGACATGTATTCCATGTCAGCCGCGCATAAGACATTACCGATTCCAAGCTATGTTAAAGTAACGAATACCGATAATGACGCGAGTACAGTGGTGCGTATTAATGATCGCGGTCCATTTCACGACGAAAGAATTATCGACTTAAGCTATGCCGCTGCCTATAAACTTGATGTAATCAAAACCGGTACAGCTAATGTTAAAATCGAAGTACTGAATACGCCTAAAAAAGACAGCAGTGGTAATAGAATTAATTTGCACCCTGTCTATGCAGTGCAATTTCTAACATCAGCACATAAAGAGCGTACTGAAAATGTAGCGATAGAAGTCAGTAAGGCACTCTCTGAAGAGACCTACTTAGATAAAAATGACTCTCAATATAGAGCGCTGGTTGGTCCATTTGATGATTATACATTGACTCAATCCGTTCTTAAAGAAGTCAAAGCACTTGGCTACCCATCAGCTTTTATTAAAACGATCAGTGCATCGTTGAACGAAGGAAATAAGATCTAAGCATTAACCGAAACTTTACCGTAGATTAGCTTTCTACCCTACGGTAAGTTTTCTGTTAGTATCCTAATAATTCACTAACAAAATTGCATTCATAATGATTAAAACTACCTTGAAATCTGTTGCTCTTTCTTCTATTGCATTAACAGCAATATGGGCATCTACAGCAAACGCGGCACCTAGTGTTGTACCTGATTCACCACAAATTGCTGCAAAAGGCTTTGTCTTAATGGATTATCATTCTGGCAAAATACTCGCGCAAAAAGCGATGGATGAAAAGCTATCACCTGCAAGTTTAACCAAAATGATGACCAGCTATGTCATCGGCCAAGAGTTAAAGCAAGGTAACATTACGCCTGAAGATAATGTCGTTATTAGCGAAAATGCATGGGCTAAAAACTTCCCTGATTCATCAAAAATGTTCATTGAAGTTGGCACTAGCGTAAAAGTGGCAGACTTAAACCGCGGCATTATTATCCAGTCAGGTAACGATGCTTGTGTGGCAATGGCTGAGCATATTGCTGGCTCTGAAGACGCTTTTGTTGATCTCATGAATGCTTGGGCTGATTCAATTGGCATGACGAACACTCACTTTGCTAATGTTCATGGCTTAGATGATGCTGAGCTTTACTCAACACCTTATGATTTAGCCTTGCTTGGTAAAGCGCTAATCCGTGATGTGCCTGAAGAGTATCGTGTTTACGCTGAGAAAAAATACACTTACAACGGCATTACCCAATATAACCGCAACGGCTTATTGTGGGATAAAAGCATGAATGTAGATGGCATTAAAACCGGTCATACAAGCAATGCTGGCTACAACTTAGTCAGCTCTGCAACTGAAGGAAAAATGCGCCTAGTGGCTGTTGTTATGGGCACCAAAAGTGCCAATGCGCGCAAATCAGAAAGTAAAAAATTATTGAGCTACGGCTTCCGCTTCTTTGATACTGTTGCGCCACACAAAGCGAACGAAACCTTTGTCGAAGAAAAAATTTGGATGGGTAACAAAGATACGGTTGCACTTGGTGTTGATAGCGATACTTATGTCACTCTAGCCCGTGGTCAATCTAAAAAGCTACAAGCAAGCTTCGTTTTAGAAAAAGAGCTAGAAGCACCAATTAGCAAAGGTGATGTGGTTGGTAAACTCTTCTACCAAGTCGATGGTGAAGACGTCGCTGAATACCCGCTGCTTGCATTGGAAAATGTTGAGCAAGGTAGCTTATTTAGCCGCTTATGGGACTACCTAGTTCTAATGATTAAAGGCATGTTCTAAGTACTAATTTTTAATCAAAGCAAACAAAGCCGTATAGAGAAGTTCGCCACTTTAAACGCGACCTTCCCTGCTGCGGCTTTTTTCTATCTTGAGTTCCATCCATATTGGCAGTAATATCCTGCATCAATATTGAAACTCGCTTCCCAATTTTGGAGTCAATCATGAATATTAATTCTGATGCAAAACTAAAAGACCTTTTAGAGTTCCCATGCTCGTTCACTTACAAAGTAATGGGACACGCTAAACCTGAACTACCAGAATTAGTTCTAGAGGTGATTCAACGCCACGCTCCAGGTGATTACAGCCCAACGATCAAGCCGAGTGCTAAAGGTAACTACCACTCAATTTCGATCAATATTACGGCAACATCCATCGAGCAAGTGGAAACACTTTATAAAGAACTTGGTGAAATTGACATCGTACGAATGGTGCTTTAATCACGCTACGTGTTAACTCTTTCATCGAAATAATAGAAAACAGCGACCATGGATTTGGTCGCTGTTTTGCTATCTGGGTAACTCTGTTATTTGCCACGCTTGGTATTAGTATTATTTTAAAAAACCTTGTAACCTGTGGGTGGTTACATTAACCGAACAAGTTTATAATGTATTTACTTTATTAATGACTAGGGACGTTTGCCTTGCAAAATCAGCTGATTGTAAAAAAACTCGGTCGTCAAGATTATGAGCCAATCTGGAAAGCCATGCATGAATTCACCGATAATCGCACTGCTGACTGTGCTGATGAGGTGTGGCTAGTTGAGCACAATCCTGTCTTTACTCAAGGACAAGCTGGAAAAGCTGAGCATATCATCAACCCTGGAGATATACCTGTTGTGCACAGCGATCGCGGTGGGCAAGTCACCTATCACGGTCCCGGACAGTTAGTCGCTTATTTCTTAATAAACCTGCGCCGTAAAAAACTTGGCGTACGTGAGCTTGTTACTCATATTGAAAACCTAGTGATCAATACCCTAAGCTCATACGATATAAACTCCGCAGCGAAACCCGATGCACCTGGCGTTTATGTCGATGGCAAAAAAATCTGTTCACTCGGTTTACGGATCCGTAAAGGCTGCTCCTTCCATGGGCTCGCTTTAAATGTCAATATGGACCTTACCCCCTTTTTACGTATTAACCCATGTGGCTACCAAGGAATGGAAATGACGCAAGTAAATGAGTTAGGTGGACCTGCTGACTTAGCCTTGGTAGAAGATAAATTAATACAAGAAATTATTGAATTACTTAATTATAACCAAGTAGAAACTCGAACTTGAGATCATCACTTATTACGCTGATTTAGGTAATTAAAGTCATAGAGACACAATAATGATTTCGCCCCTTTAAAGTTAGTTACACTATATAGTAGAAGCAGACAATCATGAGCAAACCAATTCAAATGGAAAAAGGCGTTAAATATCGCGACGCTGATAAAATGGCATTGATCCCGGTAAAAAATATGCCTGCAGAAAAAGCTGAAATACTACGTAAGCCTGAATGGATGAGAATTAAACTGCCATCTGACAGTCATCGTATTCAAGAAATCAAATCAGCAATGCGTAAAAATAACCTCCATTCGGTTTGTGAAGAAGCGTCATGCCCTAACTTGGCAGAATGCTTCAACCATGGCACGGCAACCTTCATGATTTTAGGTGCTATTTGTACACGCCGTTGCCCATTTTGCGATGTCGCACATGGTCGCCCTACTGCTCCAGAAGATAATGAGCCACAGAAGCTGGCACAAACTATCAAAGACATGAAGTTAAAATATGTGGTTATTACCTCGGTTGATCGTGATGATCTACGTGATGGTGGTGCAAAACATTTTGCTGACTGTAACCGTGAAATTCGAGCTCTGAATCCAAATATTCAAATTGAAACTCTCGTTCCAGATTTTCGTGGTCGTATGGATAAAGCTTTAGAGTTATTAAAAGATAACCCACCAAATGTCTTTAACCACAACCTAGAAACAGCGCCACGCTTATACCGTAAAGCGCGCCCTGGTGCCAACTACAAATGGTCTTTACAACTGCTACAGAAATTTAAACAGCAGCACCCCGATATTCCCACCAAGTCTGGCGTAATGATGGGGCTGGGTGAAACCAAAGAAGAGATCATTCAAGTATTAAAAGACTTACGTGAGCACGGCGTAACCATGCTGACTCTTGGACAATATTTAGCACCAAGCCGTCATCACTTACCAGTAGAGCGTTACGTGCCGCCCGCTGAATTTGATGAGCTAAAAGAGATCGCTCTTGATCTTGGCTTTACTCACGCGGCATGTGGACCTTTTGTTCGCTCGTCTTACCACGCTGACATGCAAGCTCAAGGTATCGAAGTTAAGTAAGCCATAAACGGCTCTATTTGATAGACAGCTAAAACGACAACATAAAAGGCTGATAGGATAACTCGCTAAGGGTTAATACCAATCAAAGTAAGTAAATGAACCTTATTTACTACGATTGGTATCAATATCAGCCTTTTTTATTAATATTGCTACAACCCAAAGTGGCACAAAACGCAACTGTTGAATACGCTTATACATAGGCCATCAACGCCTATTTTGGTTCATTACACCAAACGTGTTTTCTCTAAACCGTTAATAAGTGGAATTGGTATTATTAATCGAAGACCATTGAGTCAAAGGAATAAATAATGATATTAAAAACAGTAGCGCTAGCATTCACTTTTGCAATGTTACTAAATGGCTGTAGCAGTGGTAACACCAAGCACGATAACTACATGGAAGCTTCATTTGAGCTTTGTAATACCGAAGTAAAACTGTATTCCGTCAGCGATGATGAGCGAGTGCGCATTATTTGTGACGATGACTCGAAGTTTACTTTAAAGAGTGAAGACACCTTAGAAACAATGCGCGAGATTAATATTAATTACTGCGATGGTGAAGGACTGGGTAAATTTAGTGAAAGCAGTAACTACTACTCTTTCCGCTGTAAATCAGGAACGCTGCTTAGTATTCCTAAATAGTAGCCATAAAAAAACCGCTTCATTATGAAGCGGTTTTTAGTATTCATTATGCGATAGACTCACACTTTAAAGTTAAACGCTAAAATTAAGCGTAAACCGGTAAGCGATTACAGATATCTAATACTTTCGCTTTTGTTGCTTCGATAACAGACTCATCGCCCATGTTATCTAGAATGTCACACATCCAACCTGCTAACTCTTTCGCATCAGCTTCAGAGAAACCACGACGAGTAATAGAAGGTGAACCAATACGGATACCAGACGTAACAAACGGGCTACGTGGGTCATTTGGTACTGAGTTCTTATTCACTGTAATGTTCGCTGAACCTAGTGCTGCGTCGGCTTCTTTACCTGTGATATCTTTATCGATTAGGTCAACTAGGAACAGGTGGTTCTCTGTTGAACCTGAAACGATGTTATAGCCACGAGCTAGGAATTCAGCAACCATTGCTTTTGCGTTAGCGACTACGCGAGCTTGGTATTCTTTAAACTCTGGCTCTAATGCTTCTTTAAATGCAACGGCTTTACCAGCAATAACGTGCATCAAAGGACCACCTTGACCGCCAGGGAAGACTGCAGAGTTCAGTTTCTTGTAAAGATCTTCACCTTCATTAGAAAGAATTAGACCGCCACGAGGACCTGCTAATGTTTTGTGCGTTGTTGTGGTAACAACATGCGCATGAGGTACCGGGTTAGGGTAAACACCAGCAGCAATAAGACCAGCAACGTGCGCCATATCAACAAAGAAGTAAGCACCTACTTTGTCAGCGATCTCACGCATGCGAGCCCAATCACAGATTTGAGAGTAAGCAGAGAAGCCACCAATAATCATTTTTGGTTTGTGCTCAACAGCTAGCGCTTCCATCTCTTCGTAATCGATTTGACCTTTCTCATCAATACCGTAAGGAATGATGTTGTACAGTTTACCAGAGAAGTTCACTGGTGAACCGTGCGTAAGGTGACCGCCGTGTGCTAGGCTCATACCTAAAACAGTATCACCCGCATTCAGAAGCGCCATGTAAACGGCATTGTTTGCTTGAGAACCTGAGTGAGGCTGTACGTTTGCGTACTCTGCACCGAAAAGCTCACAAGCACGTTCAATTGCTAATGTTTCTACTTTATCAACAAACTCACAACCGCCGTAGTAACGCTTGCCAGGGTAGCCTTCAGCATACTTATTGGTTAGTTGCGAGCCTTGCGCTTCCATTACACGAGGGCTTGTGTAGTTTTCTGAAGCGATAAGTTCAATATGTTCTTCTTGACGAAGAGTTTCTTCTTGAATTGCTGCGAATAGATCCGCATCGTAATCAGCAATGTTCATGTCACGCTTAAGCATCTGTATCTCCTGACTCAGATTGTACTAAAAGTTTCAAAAAAACCACACAACGACCAAATGCAAACGTTTTCGTCACCGTATCTTGTGACATATATTACATAGTTTGATTTCGATCATAAAGGGCTAATTGCAAAAATTCATATGCAGTTTATTCATAATGACAAGTGATGTATATCATGATGGTATATAGCTTACCATCCATTCACGCTTCTTTGTCAACATCTTACTTTACACTGCGTAAATTGAAGATTACAGAGGCTTGCATTAATTTTTTACCTCTACCTATCGAAACCAACAAGTTTTCTCTATTATTCACGTCTTTATTACTCAGTTAAAAAATAAAATGATGGAAAAACATACATTAAAAGAAGATTGGATCGCTATTTTAACCGGGACATTTTTAGTTGCTCAGGGTGTTTTCTTCCTTCAGTCTGCCAACTTATTAACGGGTGGGACAACGGGGCTTGCCCTACTAGTAAGTCAGTTTATACCTGCAACATTCGGTACGCTTTATTTTATCGCTAACAGCCCTTTCTACTTGTTAGCCTGGAAACGTTTTGGTCGCCAGTTTGCGATCAACAGTGCGATTTCTGGGGCATTAGTTTCTATCATGGCGGATCATCTTTATCTTTTTATTACCCTTGATAGTGTCAATGAAGTCTATTGTGCAGTGGCTGGCGGCTTGTTGATGGGCTTAGGTATGCTGATCTTATTTCGTCATCGCTCAAGTTTGGGGGGCTTTAATGTTCTGTGCCTCTTTATCCAAGACAAGTTTGGTATTTCGGTGGGCAAAACTCAGATGATGATCGACGTCAGCATTCTGTTTACATCGCTATTCTTTTTGCCAGTTTGGACTATTGTGGTATCTATCTTAGGTGCACTAATACTCAATATTGTTTTAGCCATGAATCACAAACCTACACGTTATCAAGTTAATTACAGCCAGAGTAACTAGTTAATTCTTAACCGATAAGAAAACATATAACGTATGTTGCAATATGGGTATGATGGGACAGACATCAATGGGCATAGGTGCCCATTGAATATAACTACAACTTAATACGACAATCCGCAAAAACTGCACGACCAAACTCAAATATTGCCTCTTCACCTTTACTGTATAACGTTACCGCAGTAGTAAAAGTAAAGTCACGATCATCGGTGATATATTTAATACCAGATCCTGAAGGTACTTGAATTAATTGAAAAGTTTCATCTCTAAACTCAAGCAACGCCTTCTTATCTGGCAAATAAAGTACTGAAAAGCCATCATCACCACATAGGTAGCGAACTAGATGACTTTTATTTGAGCCGTCACCATCCATTTTAGGTTGAGAGCAACCGACCAGTGCGATGACCGATAGACTACATGTTGCCAGATTCATTTTCATATTTGCTTCCATTAAATGAACTCTTCCATTTAACAGTAGCAAACAAAACTATGAACTCAAGTAGTTAGGCACATCTTTAATACTATCAACAACAACACTTGCTAACGCCTGACCTTGTTCCGTTACCGGTTTACCTGTGCGAACCAAAATACGAGTACCAACACCAGCAGCCTCGGCAGCCATCATATCTTCTGCTTTATCACCAATCATGACTGAGTTTTGCATATCAATCTTTAGGAAATCACGCGCTGAGATAAACATACCCGGTTTAGGCTTGCGACACTCACAATCTTGTTTATATTCGCCGATGCCATGCTCAGGGTGATGTGGGCAGTAATAAATCCCATCTAATTCAACACCGTTATCAACAAAATTCCAATCCATCCATTGCGTTAAAGATAAGAAGCGATCTTCACTAAACTTACCACGCGCAATACCAGATTGGTTAGTCACAAGAACTAATAAATACCCCATCTTCTTGAATGCTTGAGCGGCTTCAAACACACCATCGATGTACTCAAAGTCATGTTCATCATGTACATAACCGTGATCAACATTGATCACCCCATCACGATCTAAAAAAACTGCTGGTTTTGCCAAAATTGAGTTCTCTATCTAGCTAACTTATGCCTCTAATTATCGCATGCTTTATTTACTACAGCACGACCTAATTGCCTTTTAGCCGTCTAGACGTCAAAATATCTATTGACTTAAATCAAGGAAAGCCATAGCATCACCTACGAATTGAGAGAACACTCAACATTTTATATCGCTCACCTGCACAGGTTTTTTACATGATTGAAATTAATCAAGTTAACAAGGTCTTTTATCAAGGCACAAAAGAAATTCATGCCTTAAAAAATATTAACCTTCATATTCCTCAAGGCCACATCTTTGGTGTTATCGGGTCATCGGGTGCAGGGAAAAGCACACTAATTCGTTGTGTCAATATGTTAGAAGCTCCTACCGATGGATCGGTTATTGTTGATGGTGTTGATCTAACGACATTAAATCAATCAGAACTTTGCGAAGCGCGTCGTAACATTGGTATGATTTTCCAACATTTCAATTTACTCTCTTCACGCACTGTATTTAATAACGTTGCTTTGCCACTTGAGCTGGCAGGAAAAAGCAGCACATACATTGAAGGTAAAGTGACGCCTTTACTTGAACTTGTGGGTCTAGCGGATAAGCATGACACCTACCCTGCAAATCTTAGTGGCGGTCAAAAGCAGCGTGTGGCAATTGCTCGAGCTCTTGCTTCAGATCCAAAAGTACTGCTTTGTGATGAAGCAACCAGTGCGCTTGATCCTGCGACAACGCAATCTATTTTAGAGCTACTACGTGACATCAACCGCCAATTAAATATTACTATTTTGCTGATCACCCATGAAATGGATGTAGTAAAAAGTATCTGCCATGAAGTGGCTATCATTGGTGGCGGTGAATTGGTTGAAAAAGGCACGGTTGGTGACATTTTTGCTCACCCGAAAACAGAACTTGCCCATCAGTTTATTCGTTCAACTTTAGATCTATCAATTCCAGAAGATTATCAAGCCCGTTTGCAAGCGACACGTGTCGAAGGAAGTCATCCACTAGTACGTTTAGAGTTTACTGGTGCAACGGTTAACGCGCCTCTGATTACTCAAATTGCTCGTCAGTTCACTATCGACGTGAGTATTTTAAGCTCCGATCTGGATTACGCTGGCGGCGTTAAGTTTGGCATGATGGTTGCCGAATTCTTTGGTGATGAAGCAAACGATAATGCTGCAATTCAATTCCTACGCGACAACAATGTAAAAGTAGAGGTGCTTGGCTATGTCCTTTAATTCTTTCTCACTCAATGCAATTATTGACTGGTTGAACTTCAATAGCAGCTTATTACTTGGCGCTACTGGTGAAACCTTATACATGGTAGCGGTTGCCGGTATTGTTGGCTTTGCTGTTGGTATTCCTCTTGGTGTTATTTTACATATCACTAAAAAAGGCGGGTTATCTGAAAATATCCGCTTTAACCAAATTTTAGGCGCTATCGTCAATGTGGGTCGTTCTGTTCCATTTTTAGTGCTTATGGTAGCGATTATTCCGCTAACTAAGTTACTGATTGGCACCTTTATCGGCACCAGTGCAGCGATCGTTCCTCTGACCATCGGTGCGATTCCTTTTGTAGCACGATTAATTGAAAGCGCTCTACTAGAAGTACCCACTGGACTTGTTGAAGCCGCTCAATCAATGGGTGCGACTCCAACGCAAATTATTACTAAAGTACTGCTGCCAGAAGCGCTACCAACGATTATTAACTCAGTGACAATTACACTGGTTACGCTGGTGAGTTACTCAGCAATGGCAGGAACGGTTGGCGGCGGCGGTCTAGGTGATGTTGCCATTCGTTACGGCTTCCATCGCTATGATGTCACTATCATGAGTGTTACCGTGGTTATGCTGATTATTTTAGTGCAAATCATTCAATCTATTGGTGACCGCATCGTCTCTCGCGTCGATCATCGATAACCATAACAACAATAATGTTATAAAAAATATTAATAAGTTAGATTCAAATATGAAAAGGAAAATACGTATGAAATTTAAAAGCTTAGTCGCTATTATTGTCGCTACATCTACCCTTTTATTATCAGGCTGTGGTGACAAAGAAACCGATAACTCAACCATCAAAGTCGGTGTAATTGCAGGTGCTGAAGCACAAGTGGCTGAAGTTGCAGCTAAAGTAGCAAAAGAGAAATACGACCTTGATGTTCAGTTGGTGACTTTTACCGATTACGTAACGCCAAATGCTGCACTTGATGATGGCTCTGTTGATGTCAATGCATTCCAACATAAACCATATTTAGATCAGCAAGTAAGCGACCGTGGCTATAAGCTAACTATCGCAGGTAACTCATTTGTTTACCCAATTGCAGGCTACTCTAAGCAAGTAAAATCGGTTGATGAACTACAAGATCGTGATCGTATTGCCGTACCAAACGATCCAACGAACCTAGGTCGTTCACTGATCCTACTTGAGCAACAAGGTTTAATTACACTGCGTGAAGGTTCTGGTCTACAAGCAACCGTTCGTGACATTGTTGCTAACCCAAAAAACCTAGCCATTATTGAACTAGACGCAGCTCAACTGCCGCGTTCTCTGGATGATGTTGCTCTATCTATCATCAATACCACTTACGCAAGTAGCCTAGGTTTAACACCACAAAAAGATGGTATTTTTGTTGAAGATAAAGAGTCTCCATACGTAAACCTAATCGTAGCGCGTGAAGATAACGTTAATGACGAAAATGTGCAAAACTTCATTAAATCATACCAAACGGAAGAAGTGTACAACGCAGCATTAGATATCTTTAAAGATGGTGTAATTAAAGGTTGGTAATCAATGCGCTTACCTTAGCGACTATAGAGCTTAGGTAAAACATAGATAACAAAAAGGCGCGGATTCTTCCCTCTTGATTATTTAGAGGAGTAAGAACCGCGCCTTTTTTGTCATAATAGTTTTAGCCTTTCAGCAATGATGCGAGGGATTATATTTAAGTATTACTTAAGATGATCCCAAGAGATATTCGAGACTAAACGGCAATCATCACATTTGAAGTAAAAGATATCATGCAAAGGTTCATCTAATAGCCACTCACCACCACACTTAGGACACTTACGCGCCTTCTCCGCCGCTAAGCTAGTGCCACCAACTCGATACTGGTAGTAGTAGGTTGGTACTTTCGATAGAAACTCAATGCGACCGCGTAAATCCCAGCCACGACGAAATAGAACACTTTTCTCATCACTGATTTCCGCTAACGTTGCATGCTCAGCTCGACAACCGCCCGCCATTTGCACTTCATCACACGCTTGCCATTCCGTTTGCCATTTTACAACGGCTTTATGGTCACCATTGGAAACCGCAGGGTAGCGATAAAGTGGGATTGGTAGAAGTGACTCACCACTGCGTAATGGCGAACAAGTATGTACGTATGTTGTGTAAAGAACTTGCCAGCTTGGTACTTCTTCTTCTGCAACTTGTTCTGAATTTAAGTCACGACCTAATAAACGCATTTTCGGCGCTAATAAGCTCGCTTGCGATAAATGGTCTAAACATACCTTAACAAAATCAGAATGATACCTTGGGTGTAAACTATCCTCTTCTGGGCATACCACGCGCACAAAGAACTCACCTTCGCCCATTGCGATAGGGAACTCTCGCCCGAGTACTTGACCATTAAGACGCCAAGCATCCATTAAACCATTGATGGCTTTATCTACCGCGGAAATAGTGGTGTTATCAAAACATTCAAACTGAAGTTCAACAATATACATGTTATACCTCTGCCTCTAAACGGTTAAGAAAGTCTGCCACATTATCCGCTAACACATCGCGCTTTGACGTACCTAAGCGCTCTAAAATAACATTACCGCTTAGATTACAGATTGAAATAACGTCCAAATCGGCATCCGTTGCGCCAATAAAGACGGTTGGCTTAAGCTTTAAACGACGTTGCGTAACAAGGTGACCTAAGATGTTTTCTTGTAAGCGTACAAAATCTTCCTCACTCCATACCTGCAGTAACGTCAACGCATTGCCTTGCCATTTAGCTTCCATATCAGCGCTGTATTGTGAGCCGTAGAATGCTTTAATATCATCATGCAGAGTCAGTTCAATACCCTGCTCAACATTCGAAAAGTCCGCCTCTTTATCTAGGTGATAAGGCTGCCAAAACACGCCTTCATCACTTTTTTTCTCAACGCATGGAGAAACAAAGTCCATCAATTCTTCACTTATCGGCAAAGAGTTGTACTTATCTTGCCAAGCCTGTAAATATTTCTGACTAAAAGCAAGCAAAGCGTTGGTTGTGAGGTTGGACTTTTCGGCAAAATTCGCCATGTACAGCTCCTAATGATACAGATAATCATGAATACCCCATCTTTCGAACACTTATCTGCCCGCATCTAATGACAGCGAAAGGGGGATTAAGTAAAATTGGCACTATTCTAATCGAATTTGAAATGAAAGTATGAGTAAATATTCTAACGCGAAAGAACTAGCAGGACTTACGCTTGGTCAAACGACTGAGTATTCAAATCAATATGATCCAAGCCTCCTTCAGCCTGTACCCCGCAGTTTAAATCGTGATGATTTACAACTTGGCGAAGCGTTGCCTTTTAAAGGTACCGATATCTGGACAATGTATGAGTTATCTTGGCTTAATGACAAGGGCTTACCTCAAGTTGCCATCGGTGATGTTTTTATTCCTGCAACCAGCGCTAACTTGATTGAATCAAAATCTTTCAAGTTGTACTTAAATAGCTACAATCAAACTCGATTCAATGACTGGAGCAGTGTAGAAAACCGCTTGATGCATGATTTATCGGCTTGCGCTGGTGAGACGGTTACGGTTCGTATTCATCCAGTAACCAGCTACACAGAGCAACCTATCGTGACAATGCAAGGTGAATGTATTGACCATCAAGATATTGAAATCAGCAACTATGATTTCGATGCGACCATTCTGGAGCAAGCCGTTCCGACAGGCTCGCCTATTGTGAGTGAATCTCTGCATAGCCACCTGCTAAAATCGAACTGTTTAATCACCAACCAGCCTGACTGGGGAAGTGTAGAAATTATTTACAACGGTGCGCAAATTAATCGTGAAGTATTATTGCGTTACATCGTTTCATTCCGTGAGCACAATGAGTTCCACGAACAGTGTGTTGAACGTATATTTACTGATATCATGCAATACTGTAAACCGACTGAACTGACGGTTTATGCTCGTTATACTCGTCGTGGTGGACTTGATATCAACCCATTCCGCTCTACTCACACTACCAAGCCTGCTCATAATCAACGTATGGCTCGCCAATAATTACCGTTTAGGTACTCAAGGGAATTTAATAATGCGCTGGGATAAAATCCTGACTGTTTTATGTCTATGGTGTATGGCATTTGCTATTAATGCAGCGACTTACTCATCAACGCTGCTTAATGACGCAAATAATTTAGTCGAAATAAACCCTACCCAAGCACGTGACCTAGCGCAAAATTTCATTAGGCAAAGAAAGTTATCTTCTTATAATGAAAAGAACCCATCAGCCACTGCTCGTGATGATTCAGTCAGTAATATTCGTACGCCAAGTGCGAGTATTGATGCTTACATGACCCTTGCGCAGGCTGAATTTTTCTTAGGTAATACCCATACTGCGATTAACCAATTAAATATCGCTTCAACGTTGGCAAATACTTATCAACTGCCTCATGAGCATATACAAATTAAAATACTCCGTGCTGAATTAACTTGGCGTAAAAATAAAGATGCCGAGGCTGCAAAGCGCAAGTTAGAAGCCCTTTCGGTCGAGCTAGCCAATATTGAAACTAAGCCACAACTTACCCGTGATATCACCTACGAGCTGATTATGCTGCAAGGTGAAATAGCGTCTAGCCAAAACAACATAGAGCAAGCGAACGAGTATTACGCTCAAGCAAAGGACTACATTAATACTCTTTTCTCGCAAAATATGATGATTGACTATCACCTGGAAGTGGGTGAATTTTACCTTACTCATCAACAGTATCATCATGCATTAACAGATTTACTCTTTGGTTATTGGCAGTCCATCGAACACAATTTAGGATCTCGTCTTGCTAAAGCTAACCGCCTGCTTGCTCAACTCTTTTTTGAGCGCCGCGTGTTTGATAAAGCGCTTGAGCACTGGTCGCAAGCTGCCGATTTTTATGACCAATATGAAAACTCACCGCTCTCTGCTCTCGTGTTGAAAAGTATGGGGGATACCTACTTTGCCCAGCATAAATATAACTTAGCCTTAGTGCACTACTTTAATGCGCTCGACAATGACAGCACTAATCACAATACGGCGAGCATTATTAATATTCGTCTTAATCTCGCAGCGACTTACTTGCACCTTTATAACTACAAACTGGCAGAGCAGTACCTCAAGTATTCCTTAGAGTTACTCCAATATAGCTATATTCCACGCTTAAAGGGAAAAGCTGACCTACTTAGTGCCGGCTTAGCTTATCACACCGCAGATAGCCACAACGTTATAAACTACGCACATTCTGCGCTTACGATTGCTGAGGATCTAAATGATCGTGCAATGAAAATTGACGCCTATAGATTACTCTCTTCTGGTTACGAGCAAGATGATAACTTCCCACGAGCTCTGGAGAGCATGAAGCAATACGATCAGTTAATTAGTTTAGAGCAAAAAGAGCTGAACCAAATTAGTGAGGATGCTTTTCGTCAGCAAAAAGAGTTTGCCGAACAAACCCTGCACTATCTTGGACAAGAAGAGCAGCTGCAAAAAATAACGCTTGAATATAATAAAGTGAGAAAGGTCTTTTTTGCATTATTTTTAATTTTTACCATCACCTTTTTTATCCTTTTAAGACGTGGGCATATTTTACAAAATCAAGCGAGCTTTATCCAAAAGCTAACTGATGACCTGTATACTCATTCTCGCTCTAAAATGCGCAACTTACGCATGCTTAATGCGAAATTATCTAACTCATTACAAAAAACAAACCATACCTTTGAGCAGTGGCAAACGGGAGACTTAATTCACGAGCCGCTCAATGACAGACTGCGTTTTGTTATGATTGATCTGCCTTTCCTACGTAATATGTACATGCGTTATGGCTATAAAGCAGGGCTAGAATTAGAAGAAGCGTTTGGTTCTCACCTTGCCAATAAGATTGATGAGCCTGATCGTCTATATCATTTTTCTGATACCAACTTGCTCTATATCGAAAGAAACGCTGATCGTGATGAGTCGCCGGAAGTGATGTTTAATAAAGTCCAAGGTTGGATCAATGATTTTGAACCGACCAAGCAGCTCAATAAAACAATCAGAATGGGCATGGCTGATTACCCATTCCTGCCAAGAGCTTATACTGCAATTAATGATAAAGAACTGCTCGATATACTATTAATGGCAACTCACCTTGCTCGTGATGTCAGCATGAAAGACAAAAATAGCCAATGGGTCTACTTTAGAGCCATCGACAATGCACCGGCGGCAAGCCTAGCGAAGGAAAATATTCGCGAAGCCTGCAAGCAAGCCATCACTCAAGGGCTAATAAAAATACAATCTTCAACATTTAATGAGGAGAGTGTCAAAAAAATGCTAAAAGATGAGTAAATGCCTATATCTTTCGATGACTTACCCTTTTTTTTTGCTATCATCGATTAATCTTTCCCTCTAACTAGATAGTGATGTATTAATAACCAAATGGGTATTCTCAATAACGACTTTCACTCTCAAATAGAGCTACTGACAACGCAACTAGAGCAGTATCGCTTGAGTCAACGCGATAACTCATTGCGTAGTCAACGGGAAAAGAAAACGCTTATCCGGCTGATCCACTCTTTATGCGAATCTAAGGCATGCGAAAACGACCCTTTAAGTGAACACCTGGTTGCACTAAGTCAAGATTTAGAACAACAAAAAGACATCAGTAAATTAGTTCCTAAACTTGCCGTTCTAGAAAGAAAACTCAAAAATCACACTTTAAAAGCACAAAAAAAACATTCTGAATTAAATGAGCGGATTCAATATAGTGGTCAAGCATTACAACGCTTGGCTGGCTTACCTGCCCAATTAAAGCGTGAGTTAAGACATTTACTCTCTTCATCAAATGCACAGTCTCCTTTACAAATTGAGCATGCGAGTAAGCTACTTAGTATTTACGAACGTTGTGTTAAAATATTGGCATCCAACAGCACAAACAAAGCATTCTCTAGCGCTCAATTTCCCGATAAAGATCTATTATCAGACTTAAGTGAAGAGCTACAGAGCCTGATCAATACTCTCGACTTTCAAGCAGAGTATGGGGAACAGCTCCTTGATATTCGTTCCAAGTTATTAATGGGCGTCTCTTCTAGTGCTTTATATGACCTGACCTTACAAACACTAAGGCTCGTGATTGAAGGTATGCAGTGTGAAAGGAAAGCCTCTCAGCACTTTCTAGAGCACTTAAGCCAGTCGATCTCTTCTTCGTTAGAGTCTTCTGAGTTGCATTTAGATCAAAATATGAATTACTTTCAACATCGTCGTGAGCTAAATGCACAACTAGAGCAACTGACCTTAAAAAGCCAGACAGCTATTCGACACTGTGATGATGTAGAACAAATCAAACAGACGGTTTCACCACTATTAGCTCAGATCGCAGCCCTTTCTGAGCGTCTTGTCCATGCAGAAAAGCGCGAAGCCACGTTGCAAGATCGCATGCAACATAGCCTTAACCAGCTTCAATCTACCTTTGAAACCACACAGGACTACTCTAAAAACATCGATGACCAAGCGAAAAGAGCACTGCAAGATCCTTTAACTAAGATCTATAATCGCACCGCTTTAATGGATAGGCTTGAACTGGAATATCGCCGCTGGGTTCGCTCGCAACACTCACTGCGTGTTATTTTATTAGACATTGATAACTTTAAAATGATTAACGATAGCTTTGGCTATGTTGCTGGTGATAAAGCACTTAAAATTATTGCTCGTATGTTAAGCAAAGAAGTTGCCGATACTGATATGCTCGCTCGTTTTTCAGGTGAAGAGTTTATTATTATCTTACCTGAGCACAATGATGACTATTGCTATCAACTTATCTCACGTATACAAGAGCAAATTTATTCATTACCTTTCAAGTTTCGAGAACAACTGCTGTCGATCTCCGTCAGTGCAGCCAGTACCGTTTTTAACAATGCTGATACCACCGAGATTGTATTAGAGCGACTTTATAAAGACCTCAGAGAAGCACGATCATTCGGACCTAACCAACTGACCTGGAAATAAACGTCAGTTAGCCTCTTATTTCACAGAATAATTTTCCTTACTTTGCTAGGCTTATTTATCTAGCCCAAAGTAAGGAGGCTTTATGAATGTTCATACGATAAGCCCAGCAGGAAGCATGGATTTACTCTCTCAGCTTGAAGTTGAGCGCTTAAAGAAAACCGCATCAAGTGACTTATACCAACTCTACAGAAACTGCACGCTCGCTGTATTAAACTCAGGCAGCCACACCGACAATTCGAAAGAGCTACTGGATAAATATCAATCTTTTGATGTTGAAGTGATCCGCCGTGAGCGCGGCATTAAGTTGGAACTTATCAACCCACCTGAACATGCCTTTGTCGATGGTGAAATCATTAAAGGTATCCAAGAACACTTATTCGCAGTATTACGCGATATTGTTTATGTCAACATGCACCTTGCTGACAGCCAGCAACTCAACCTCACCGATCCAACTCATATTACCAACCTTGTTTTTCGCTTACTGCGTAATACCGGCACACTTACTGTTGGTTTAGAGCCAGATCTTATTATTTGCTGGGGTGGTCACTCAATCAATGCCGCTGAATACCAATACACGCGTGAAGTGGGCAATGAGTTAGGTCTAAGGGAGTTGAATATCTGTACAGGGTGTGGTCCTGGGGCGATGGAAGGACCAATGAAAGGCGCAACAATTGGTCATGCTAAGCAGCGTTATGCTCATTCTCGCTATCTGGGTTTAACCGAACCTTCTATTATTGCAGCAGAGCCACCAAACCCCATTGTTAATGAACTGGTTATCATGCCAGATATCGAAAAACGCTTAGAAGCCTTTGTGCGTATTGGTCACGGTATTATCATTTTCCCTGGCGGTCCAGGAACGGCTGAAGAGTTACTCTATATTCTCGGTATCATGATGCATCCCGATAACGCTGATCAACCTATCCCTATCGTATTAACAGGACCTCAAGAGAGTGAAGACTACTTCCGATCAATTGATGAGTTTATTGGTGCGACTCTGGGTCGTGTGGCACAAAAGCATTATCAAATTATCATCGATGACCCTGCGCAAGTCGCTAGAATAATGAAACAAAGTATGCCAAAGGTGCGCGATCACCGCAGAAAAAAAGACGATGCTTACAGCTATAATTGGTCGTTAACTATCGACCCTGATTTTCAAATGCCATTTGAGCCAACCCATAAAAGCATGGCTGCATTGGACCTACATTTAGAGCAACCACCAGAAAAATTAGCCGCTAACTTACGCAAAGCTTTTTCAGGTATTGTCGCTGGCAATGTCAAAGCTGAAGGGATCGGTGAAATAGAAAAAAATGGTCCCTTCATTATTGATGGTGACGCACAGTTAATGAAAAAAATGGACACCCTATTAACTGATTTTGTGAAACAGCAAAGAATGAAATTACCCGGTTCCAAATACACTCCATGCTATAAAATTGCAAAGTAATGAATATCCATCATTAATTCGCTAAACTAAGGGCTGAGATATGCCCTTACTTTATTCGCTGTTTGCGTCATTTATTAGTTTTTTGGAATTTTATGTCTATCCACCTTGTGATTATCGATGCTTTAAATTTGATTCGCCGTGTTCATTCTGCTCAACCTGATGCGGCAGATATAACAAGAACCATTGCTACGGCAAATCAAACCTTAAATCGTATTCTCACCGAATCCCAGCCTAGCCATATAATAGCGGTATTTGACCACCATGAGCAAAATAGGGGGTGGAGAGCAGAGTTGCTGCCTAGCTATAAAGAAAAGCGTAAACCTATGCCTGAAGCGCTTATGGCTGGATTAGATCGCATTCAACAGGCGTGGTGGGAGAAAGGTATCGATTCTCTGCTATCCGATGGTGATGAGGCGGATGATTTAATCGCAACACTGGCAACTAAGGTCGCCAATCATGGTGCGACAGTCACGATTGTCTCAACTGATAAAGGTTATTGTCAGTTACTTTCTCCGACCTTGCAAATTCGCGACTACTTTCAGCACCGTTGGTTAGATGCCCCTTTCATTGAAAAAGAGTTTGGGGTCAAACCTCATCAATTAGCCGATTATTGGGGGCTAACAGGCGTCAGCTCAAGTCAAGTCCCTGGCATTCCTGGGGTTGGACCAAAAGCCGCCAAAGAAATTTTAACTCAGTTTGATAATATTGAAGAAGCCAATAGCAGTGATGAACTTGCAACTAAGTATCGCAAGAAGTTTGATGCCCATTTTGAATCAGCAGTGACGTGCAAACAAATTTCAGCGTTAAAAACCGATATAGAACTTGGTTTTAACTTACAAGATCTTAGGTATGATAAACCCTCATCAAACCAGTAATATCAATAAAGTAAGTGTTGGGATAGCTCGTCCTAGAATAAGAAAATAAAAAGGCTATCGACATTATCGATAGCCTTTTCTCTTTTTAATCATATAACGAACAGAGTCGTCTGATTAGAATTAGTATGGTGAAATGTTAGATAGCACTTGAATGTGCACCGTGATCTCTTCGCGATCATGGTATAAGTGTTTAGCCTGTAGGTTAAATTTCACTTTGTTATCAATCAAGAATACTTTTAAGTTCTCAATATCTTGCAATACTTCATCATAGCGACCTTTCATTGGCAGCTTTAAGTTGAAGATAGCTTCTTTTGCCCAACCTTTGATCAGCCACTCGCCCATTAGGTGCGCTACTCGTGCTGGCTTTTCAATCATGTCACAAACAATCCAAGTCACGTTCTTACGATCAGGTTCAAATTTAAAACCATCGACCATGTGATGCTTAACTTGACCAGTGTTCATTAGACTGTCAGCCATCATGCCATTATCAATTGCATGAACGAACATAGAGCGTTTTACTAATTGGTAAGTCCAACCACCTGGACAAGCGCCTAAATCAACACCCCACATACCAGATGCTAAACGTGTATCCCACTCATCACGAGGAATAAATACGTGGAACGCTTCCTCTAGTTTCAAGGTTGAACGACTTGGCGCATCTGATGGGAACTTAAGACGAGGAATACCCATAAAAAATTGTGAGTTATTCGATGTGATTGAGTAACCCACAAAACAGTGACCTGGAGCAACAAAGCAGACATGTAGAACGGGCTTCTTTGCATTGTCTTTATTGTACAGTAGTCCTTTGCCACGCAGTGCTTGGCGTAGTGGTACCGTAAACTTACGACAGAACTTTAGTAGCTCTTTTGCTTCATTGGTATCTGGTGTTTCAATGCGCAGATCACCACAACGAGGGAACGCTTCAATTTCCGCTAATTCTGACAAAATTGGTGAGATACGATCTTCTGATGGTAAGTCTTTAAATTCAGCAGCAACAGCAAACATTTGACGAGCAAAAATCAATGACTGGAAATCAACGCTCTGAATGAATTTTTCTGCATCACCATTTTGATAACATTCAAATAGAACATAACCAGTATTATTTTTTACACGAGGAAAACCAAACACCTCAAGTTGCGTTGCTTTATCCTGAATTTCACCTGCACATTCTTTTTCAAAACCAGAACGACAGTAGAGTAATACGTGCTTCACTTAGTTACCTCATTAATATTGAATGCGGCGAAGGAAAAAAGCCCCCAGCCGATAATAAATAGCAGACCCCCCAACGGAGTGATCGGTCCAAACCATTTTATTCCTGTCAGCGCTAGTGCATAAAGACTACCACTAAAACAAAGGATGCCGATGATAAAGCAAATTGCCGCGATCAAAAAATATTTTTGCGATTTAACTGACAGATTCATGAATAACAATAGTCCACACACCATTATAGCGAGCGTATGGATAAACTGATAAAAAATACCCGTTTCAAAAGCGGCGAATAATTCTGCGGATAACTGCCCTTTTAAACCATGCGCGGCAAAAGCGCCCAGCACGACACTAGCCATAGCAGACAAGCCTGAAAATGTTAGTAACCACCTACTCACAGCGAATATCCTCTTGCTCACTCCGTGCTTTCGCTAACATCCAATCTCTGAAGGTTGCAATTCTACCCATATCCGCTTGTTTATCGTAACAAACCACATAAAAGGCATTTTTACTTACCAATACTTCATCAAAAGGAGCAATTAAGCGTCCGGCTTCAAGCTCTGGCTGTGCGAGGACATTATTTCCCAGTGCGATGCCTTGTCCGTGCGTAGCCGCCTGTAGCACCATGGTAGAGTGGCTAAAAATAGGACCATGGTTAACATTAACGCTCTCTATCTCATTTTGCTTAACAAACTGCTTCCAATCTTTTCTCGACGTATCATGCAATAAAGTATGCTGAGAAAGATCACCTAATGACTCCAGCGGTTTTATTCCTAGCAGTAGCGATGGTGAACAAAGTGGAATTAAGTACTCTTGGTATAATTTATCAGCGCGTAAACCCGACCAATTACCGCGCCCATAATAGATAGCCACATCGACATCATCGGTCAGTGACCCCTCATCCATATCAACCGCTTTAATACGCACATCAATATCGGGCTGCTGCTGATTAAAGTCAGCTAAGCGAGGCACCAACCACTGAATGGCAAAACTCGGCGGCAAACTAATCGTTAATGCCCCTTTTTCACTGCGCTCTAAAACTTTATCGGTCGCCTCAGCCAGTGAAGAAAAAATATCTTTGATATCGAGAAAGTAACTTTGCCCTTCTTCGGTGAGCAATAAAGAACGATTACGGCGACGAAATAATTTTAGCGCTAAAAACTCTTCTAGTGCTTTTATTTGATGACTAACAGCAGCTTGGGTTACAAATAGCTCTTCAGCAGCACGAGTAAAACTTAGGTGTCGAGCCGCAGCTTCAAACACTTTCAGCGAGTTTAATGGGGGCAATCTTCTAGACATACATTCACTCAAAATTAAGCATTAGTTTTTTTTATCCGAAACATTATAAATTGTCCATTGCTTCGCAGCCAGATAAATTCTATATTTCGTCCCGCAGCGCAAGCCTGAACGGATTGATTCTCTGTAGAATCAATAGGCTTGGTAGTTGCGATGTTGTGTTTGCAAACTCGCAATTCGAGTTCGGTAGATTCTACCACCTGTTTCGTTTATTAATTTTAATGACGAGGCATCAAATTCTGATAGTTGACCTGTCTGTCAATTTTTTTATACCGTCTACTTTAGGCGGTATTTTTTTATCTGTCGCTTAGAAAACGCTATCGATATCCATGGATGTCTACCCCATCACTTCAATTCAATTCAATTGCGCTGTACCAATAAAGCTCATACTTATATAAACATGCCTATAAAAAAAGTGGAGCACCTTATCGGCACTCCACTTCTTGTTATCGTTAAATTGGCACTGTCGTCTTAATGACTTTATGCCTAAGGGCGATAAACCTTAACGTTATTGAAGCCTTGATCTTGCAAGTAAAGTGCTTGAAGACGACTCATCACACCACGATCACAGTATAATAGGTAAGTTTTAGACTGATCTAAATCACCAAACTGTGTTGCTAAACGGTAGAAAGGTAAATGTTTAACCTCAACACCATCTAGCTCTAGTGGGCTCTCATCTTCTTCATCTGGGCTACGAATATCCAGTACAACGGCATGTTCTTCAATAGCCGTCACCTGTTCAACATCAGGAACTTGCTCTTGGCTTTGCTTCTCAATATCACGGATATCCATCACGCGTGCATTGGAAACAACTTGATCAAGAATAGAAAAATCAAAGTGCTCTTCTTCTGCTTCTAGTTTTGCTTTAATCGCTTTAACTGTTGGCTTCTTAGAGATAACACCACAATACTCAGGCATCACTTTCGCAAAATCTTCCGTACCGATTTTACGTGATAGATCGATGATGTCTTCTTTGTCCCAGTTGATAAGAGGACGTAGGATCAAAGTATCCGTTACGTTATCAATATGACGTAAGTTCGTCAGTGTCTGACTCGATACTTGACCTAATGCTTCACCCGTCACTAGTGCTTCAATACCAAAGCGCTCAGCGACCATACCACCAGCACGCATAAACATACGTTTTAGGATCACGCCCATTTGGCCGTCATCAACTTTTTCTAAAATTTCTGCAACCACGGGTTCGAAGTCAATCGCAATGAATTTTACTTTCGCTGATGAACCATATTTGTTCCATAAGAAGTGAGAAACTTGCTTCACACCAATCTCATGAGCTGGACCACCTAGGTTAAAGAAGCAGAAATGCGTCTTAGAACCACGTTTGATGTGTAAGTAACTTGATACACCTGAATCAAAGCCACCAGAAATCAAACTAAGCACATCTTCTTGTGTACCTAGAGGGAAGCCACCTAAACCTTTATGACGTGCAATCACTTGGTTTAAGTGCTCATTCGCCACTTCAACATTAATGGTCACATCTGGTTTTTTCAGCTTAACTTTCGCACTTTCAACCGCTTGGTTTAAGCCACCACCGACATAACGCTCAAGTTCAATTGAGCTAAAGTCGTGCTTACCACGGCGCTTAGCGCGAACAACGAAGGTCTTATCAACGATCAAGCTACCACTACGCTCAAGTACTTGCTCGTAGATGTCATGAAGATCTTTAAAGCTAGATTGCTGAACTTCTAGTGAATGATGAATACCAGAAGTGTGAGTCAGGATTTCTAGAACTTCGTTGTAATATTTATCACTCTCACTCGTCACTTCAATATGATCACGACGGTTAAATACCGCAACTGATTCAGTGCGACGTTTAATAATGATACGAATGTTCGATTCTAAAATCTTAATGAAGCGCTTACGCACCGAATCGCTTTTAACATAAATTTCCGGATGAGGTTTAACAATAAATTTCATAATATCTTCACAATAATAAGGGGGGCATCAACGTTATGTAGTTCGAATTTCGGTGCAAATAAAGGCCAAATAACTCTTATTCGCTAGAAACAGCTACCTTAATCTTAGTACATAAGACTCTAAGACCCTAAGGGCGCAAGATTATACACGAGTTTTAGAGCGAGAGAAAAACAAAAAGCGAACACTTTATGTTCGCTTTTTAATCAGTAGGCTGAATCACTCTGCAAAAGGGACTTCTTCGCTGTATATTGGCTCACCTTGCATGATGCTAATTTCAACACGTCGATTCAAACTGCGACCCGCTTCGGTCATATTAGAGCCTATCGGTCGAGTATCTGCCATTCCTCGTACCTGTAGCCTTTGATGCGAAAATCCTTCGACCTTCTCCATCTCCTGAGCAACTGAAACCGCTCGCTGAGAGGATATGTCCCAATTAGAACGATACAGCTCTGACTCAAGAGGTCGGTTATCAGTGTGACCAGAAATGCGAACAATACCTGGCACATCTTTTACTAACTCAGCAATTTGACGTACTAATGGGCGAAACTTTGGCTGTAAAAATGCCGAGCCTGAAGGAAAGGCACCACGCTCACGAATTCGAATGACAAGCTGCTGACCTAAGTTATCAACCTCTAGGGCATTTTGATCAATCTCTCGCTCTAAAGCCTGCTTAATGACTTCTGCTAACATCTCCATCTCTTGTGACATATCTTGAGAAGATTGAGATGACTGACTGTGATCATCTGAATGAGGGTTACTCTGTTTTGATGTTTCAATTGATTCGCCACCATTTAGCTTCCCCTCCTCACGCTTGGCACCACCAGCTCGGTCAGATTCACCGTCATGAAACTCTAAGGTTTGCTGAGTAATATCGATTGTCTGCTGCATAATGACATCTATCGGCGTTGGTTCAGGGCGTCCAGGTCGAAACTCTTGAGCAATAATACTCGTTCCTTTCGGTATATCACTGACTTCTAATTGATTTTGCACCCCAAAAGCAAACTTCATGGAGCCTGCTATCTGCTTAAATTTCAAAACATCCATTTCTGAAAAAGAGAGCAGAAGAACAAAAAAGCACATCAGCAGTGACATTAAATCGGCAAAGGTTCCCATCCATGCAGGTAGACCTGGAGGCGGACATTTACACTTACTTTCATCATCCATCATTATCCGTTCCTACTCTTTGTTAAGAGGCCAAAGGTTAGCCATCAATATCCAATGCTCGCTTACTTTCATTGATGTAGTTCTTCAAATAACTATCGATGACACGTGGATTCTGACCATCTTGAATAGCAAGTACACCATCCATAATTAGGCGGCGGTTCAGCGTTTCTTGATCACGACGTAGCGCTAATTTATCAGCAATTGGGAAGAAAACCATATTAGATAAAATTGCGCCATAGAGAGTCGTTAATAATGCAACCGCCATTGCAGGGCCGATAGATTTAGGGTCATCCATGTTGGATAACATAGCAACAAGGCCAACGAGAGTACCAATCATCCCCATTGCGGGTGCCACATCGGCATAAGCACTAAAAACCCTAGCTCCCTGCTCATGACGCTCTTCTGTAAGAGTGATATCTTTTCTTAATGCGGCACGAACCACTTCAGCATCGTGACCATCCACTAAAAGATCGATACCTTTTTGCATAAAGCTATTGGTGATCTCCATCTCTTCTAGAGCAAGGAATCCCCCTTTACGAGCAGCATCGGCCATTTCAACAATTTTAGCAATCAACTCTTCAGGATCGTCAGCTTTAAACATGAAGGCTTTACCGGCAATTTTGGCAGCGCCAAAAAACTGCCCGACGGTGAATTTCATTAAAACAACAAATGTTGAACCACCGATAACAATTAAAATAGAAATCGTATCGATATACATGGCAATACTGCCACTAATCACCATCGCCATGATAACGAAAGCAAAGGCACCTATGATCCCTATGAGCGTAGCTAAATCCACAAAGCACTCCTCATGCTATTAAAGTCTATGTATAAATAATATCGATTATCTTGTTATCGACCAATTAAGTCGATCTTTAATTAAAAATGATGTCTTAGCGATTTTTTCATATAACTTCTCTTTTTCTGCGCTTTTTTCTTCGTTAAATTTGACCATTTTAGTACCCTAAGGTAACTTTCGTGCATCCTTTATAAGGCAGAATAATTATGGCGACGAAAAAACCTGAAAATATGTCCTTCGAAGCTGCAATCGAAGAGCTCGATAGTGTGGTCGATCAACTAGAAAATGGCGATTTAGCACTCGACGAAGCGCTGAAGAAATTTGAGCGTGGCATTGCGCTAGCGCGTTCTGGACAGAGTAAATTAAATGATGCTGAACAACGTGTAAGCATACTACTGCACAACGATGATGATGCCGAGCTTAGCCCATTTGACCATCCGTCCGAATAACGAATATTAGATGAGATCTCTTATGCTTGAGACGTTAATGTCTTATCAACAACGAAATATTTCTCAGTTGAATCTGTGGCTAGACGAGCTTCCGTACCAAGAGCAGGCATTAATTCAAGCAATGCGCTATGGTTTATTACTTGGCGGTAAACGCGCTCGACCATTTTTGGTTTATGCGACAGGTGAAATGCTCAACGTACCGCTTAATAAGCTAGATACACCGGCATCAGCGATTGAATGTATTCACGCCTACTCGTTGATCCACGATGATCTACCTGCAATGGACGACGATGCATTACGCCGTGGAAAGCCGACTTGCCATATCGAGTTTGATGAAGCGACAGCAATCCTAACTGGAGATGCATTGCAAACTCTAGCTTTTAGCATTTTGGCTGAAGGTTCGCTATCTTTAGAAGGTGAGTGTAATCGAGTGAAGATGATTCAAAATCTTGCTCAAGCTTCTGGTGCGCAAGGTATGTGCATGGGTCAAGCACTCGACTTAGAGGCTGAGAATCAATCTGTATCTATTGATCAATTAAAGCGAATTCATCGTAATAAAACGGGTGCTCTAATTAAATGTGCCATTCGTTTAGGTGCATTAGCGGCAGGTGAGAAAGGCGTTGCTATTCTACCTCAGCTTGATCGTTACGCAGATGCGATTGGTCTCGCGTTTCAGGTTCAAGATGATATCCTTGATGTTATCTGTGATACTGAAACCTTAGGTAAACCTCAAGGTTCCGATCAGGCATTGAATAAAAGCACCTATCCATCACTGCTTGGATTAGAGGGTGCGATGCAAAAGGCTCAGATGCTGCTTACCGAAGCGCTTCATGCTCTCGACGCAATACCATACAATACTCAATTACTCGAAGAGTTCGCTCGATACGTCATCGAACGCAAGAACTAACATTATAAGCGCCTATTTTTTATGACTCTTGATATATCCAAGTACCCAACATTGGCTTTAGCAAACACACCTGATGAGTTGCGCCTTCTCCCAAAAGAGGCGCTTCCGACGCTGTGTGATGAATTACGCACCTATTTATTAAACTCGGTTAGTCAATCAAGTGGTCACCTTGCTTCAGGGCTTGGTACGGTTGAACTCACGGTAGCGTTGCACCGTGTTTATAATACGCCGTTTGATCAAGTGGTGTGGGATGTTGGTCATCAAGCATATCCGCATAAAATTCTGACGGGTCGTCGTGACAAACTCGCTACCATCCGTCAAAAAGGTGGATTACACCCATTCCCGTGGCGCGATGAGAGTGAGTATGACACATTATCAGTTGGTCACTCCTCAACCTCTATCAGTGCTGCATTGGGCATGTCTATCAGTGCTGAAAAAGAAGGGAAAAACAGAAAGGTCGTCAGTATTATTGGTGATGGTGCCATTACTGCAGGTATGGCATTTGAGGCGATGAACCATGCCGGTGGTATTCATCAAGATATGCTCGTTATCCTTAACGATAATGAAATGTCGATCTCTGAAAATGTTGGCGCTCTCAATAACCATCTTGCTCAAATCCTCTCTGGTCGCCTTTACACTTCCATTCGTGAAAGTGGTAAAAAGGTTCTATCTGGCGTCCCGCCAATTAAGGAATTAGCACGTCGCGCTGAAGAGCATCTTAAAGGTATGGTTATTCCTGGCACTATGTTTGAAGAGCTGGGCTTTAATTATATCGGTCCTGTTGATGGTCATGATGTTAATGAGTTGGCGAAAACGCTAAAAAATATGCGTGAGCTTAAAGGTCCTCAATTTCTGCATATCATGACCAAAAAAGGCAAAGGTTACGAGCCCGCTGAAAAAGATCCAATTGGTTACCATGGCGTGCCTAAGTTCGACCCGAACAATACTAAGCTGCCAAAAAGTACTAACACTCAGCCTACCTATTCCAAGATTTTTGGCGACTTTTTGTGTGATATGGCCGCTCAAGACCCTAAGCTAATGGCGATTACACCAGCGATGCGTGAAGGCTCTGGTATGGTACGTTTCTCTAAAGAGTATCCTGGACAATATTTTGATGTTGCGATTGCAGAGCAGCACGCAGTAACGCTAGCAACAGGTATGGCGATTGGCGGTGATAAACCCATTGTGGCTATCTACTCTACCTTCTTGCAACGTGGCTATGACCAATTAATTCATGATGTTGCTATTATGGATTTACCTGTGATGTTCGCCATTGATCGAGCTGGTCTTGTTGGGGCTGACGGGCAAACTCACCAAGGCGCTTTTGATCTAAGCTTCATGCGTTGTATTCCAAACATGGTGATAATGGCACCAAGCGATGAAAATGAGTGTCGCCAAATGCTTTATACTGGTCATCAGCACACTGGACCAAGTGCCGTTCGCTACCCTCGTGGGCAAGGTATGGGTACAGCAATTGAATCTGAGTTTACTGCACTAGAAATTGGTAAAGGTCGCCTATTGAAGCAAAGCTCAGCAGATCAAGATGGTCAAAAAGTGGCGATTTTGAGCTTTGGTACTTTCCTAGCTGAAGCATTAGACGTTGCTGACAAACTTGACGCAACCGTTGCTGATATGCGTTTTGTTAAGCCACTGGATGAAACACTCATTAAAACGTTAGCTGCTAGCCACGATGTGCTGGTGACGTTAGAAGAGAATGCTATTGCTGGCGGTGCGGGTGCCGGTGTTATTGAGTTCTTAATGCAAGAAAAAATTCTAAAGCCAGTATTAACTCTAGGCCTGCCAGATAAGTTTATAGCTCAAGGCACACAGGAAGAGTTGCATCATGAACTTGGTTTAGATGCACAAGGTATTGAGGCTTCAATTGTCGCTTACCTAGCAAAATAATACCGCTTATCTTTATGATTATATTGCGGACAAAAAAAGAGCTCAAATGAGCTCTTTTTTTATAACTATTAGTTAAGATTAACCAATGTTTTTACGTGCATTTTGGAACATACGCATCCAAGCACCATTTTCACCCCAACCTTCTGGAGCCCATGAGTTTGCAACCGTACGGAATACACGCTCAGGGTGAGGCATCATGATCGTCACGCGGCCATCTGTCGTTGTTAGACCTGTGATAGCATTTGGCGAACCATTCGGGTTATTCGGGTATTGCTGCGTCGCATTACCTTGGTTATCAACATAACGAAGTGCAACGGTTCCTGAGTTTTCAATCGCATTTAGGTGCTCGTTATCACGTACTTCTACACGACCTTCACCGTGAGAGACTGCGATTGGCATACGAGACCCTTCCATGCCGTTAAAGAATACAGAATCTGATTTCTGTACTTCAACTAAGCTAAAGCGTGCTTCAAAACGCTCTGATTCATTACGTACGAAGCGAGGCCAGTATTCAGCACCAGGAATCAACTCACGTAGGTTAGACAGCATTTGACAGCCGTTACATACGCCAAGAGAGAAAGTATCGTCACGTTTAAAGAAGCTTTCAAATTGAGTGCGAGTCTGCTCGTTAAATAACACTGACTTAGCCCAACCTTCACCTGCGCCTAATACATCACCGTAAGAGAAACCACCACAAGCAACTAGACCGTTGTACTCTTCAAGCACAGCAGAACCTGTCAAAATGTCACTCATATGGATATCAGTCGCTTCAAAGCCTGCACGGTCAAATGCTGCTGCCATTTCCACATGAGAGTTAACACCCTGCTCACGCAGAATCGCCATCTTAGGTTTAGCACCCTTATTGATGTACGGTGCCGCAATATCTTCATTCACATCAAAGCTTAATTTAACGTTTAAACCTGGATCTAAGTTATCTTGCTTTGCGGCGTGCTCTTGGTCTGCACATGCTGGGTTATCACGTAAACCTTGCATCTTATGCGTTGTCTCAGCCCAAATAGTACGTAGCTCTGTACGGTTACGCTGAATCACAACGGAATCTTCAGAAGTGATGACAATTTGGTTTGCCGCTTCACCATTGCTCACTACAGAGCCAATGACATGCGAAGATTCACCAAGTAGGTTGGCAGCTAAAGTAGAAAGAACCACATCTAAGTCGCTATTACGTACTTGAATAACCGCACCAAGTTCCTCATTAAACAATGCAGCCAAGACATCGTCACCTAGTTCGGTAATATTAGCATCAATACCACAGTGACCTGCAAACGCCATTTCAGCCAGCGTAACAAACAAACCACCATCACCTTTATCGTGGTAAGCCACAATATGGTCATTAGCAACCAGTGTTTGTACTGCTTCATAGAAACCTTTTAACTGCGCTGCATTATCGACATCAGCGGGTTTGTCACCTAGCTGCTTATACACTTGCGCCAGTGCGGTAGCACCTAAACGGTTCTTACCATTACCAAGGTCAATAAGAACTAACGATGTGTCCCCTAGCCCGGCAAGGTTTTCAGCCGTGCGAAGCTGAGGAGTAATCGTCTTACGTACATCTTCAACACGAGCAAACGCAGTAATAACAAGAGATAGCGGAGACGTTACTTCTTTCTGCTCGCCATTCTCTTCCCATTTGGTTTTCATCGACATGGAATCTTTACCAACAGGAATCGTTAGACCCAATGCTGGACAAAGCTCTTCACCCACCGCTTTAACCGCTTCATAAAGACCGGCATCTTCACCTGGATGACCTGCTGGAGACATCCAGTTAGCCGACAGTTTAATGTGTTTAATATCGCCGATATTTGTCGCTGCAATGTTGGTGATCGCTTCACCTACGGCTAAACGAGCCGATGCGCCAAAGTCTAGAAGTGCAACCGGAGTACGCTCACCAAGCGACATTGCCTCACCATGGTAAGTATCGTAGCTCGCCGCTGTTACAGCACAGTTTGCAACCGGTACTTGCCAAGGACCAACCATTTGATCACGAGCTACAAGACCAGTTACCGAGCGGTCACCGATAGTGATAAGGAATGTTTTCTCTGCCACTGTTGGTAGACGAAGAACACGATCCACAGCTTCGTTTAACTCAATACCACTGCGATCAATCGCTGGGTTATTCACTTTTAATGTTTCTGCATCACGGTGCATCTTAGGTGTTTTACCTAATAGGATGTCCATTGGCATATCGATTGGCGTATTGTCGAAATGTGAATCTTCTAATTTAAGATCACGCTCTTCCGTTGCTTTACCAACCACGGCGTATGGTGCTCGTTCACGCTTACAAATTGCATCAAATGCTGCCATATCTTTATCAGCAACGGCCATCACGTAACGCTCTTGAGATTCATTACACCAGATCTCAAGTGGGCTCATTCCAGGCTCATCATTTGGTACGTCACGCAGATTAAAGATACCGCCACGCTCACCATCATCGACAAGTTCAGGCAAGGCATTCGAAATACCACCAGCACCCACATCATGAATAAAGGCGATTGGGTTTGCATCACCTAGTTGCCAACAACGGTCGATAACTTCCTGACAACGACGTTCCATTTCTGGGTTTTCACGTTGTACCGAAGCAAAATCAAGATCTTCAGCCGATTGACCCGATGCCATTGAAGAAGCTGCACCACCACCAAGACCGATGTTCATCGCTGGACCACCAAGAACAATTAAGCTTGCTCCTACTGGGATCTCTTTCTTTTGAACATGATCATCACGGATGTTGCCTAAACCACCCGCTAGCATGATTGGTTTGTGGTAACCACGAACTTCTTCACCAGCGTGAGAGTTCACTTTTTCTTCGTAAGTACGGAAGTAGCCTAATAGGTTTGGACGACCAAATTCGTTGTTGAATGCAGCGCCGCCAAGAGGACCTTCAAGCATGATATCCAACGCAGTAACGATACGGCTTGGTTTACCAAAATCCGTTTCCCAAGGTTGAACAAAGTTAGGGATCTTAAGGTTAGATACAGAGAACGCGACAAGACCTGCTTTTGGCTTACCACCAATACCGGTTGCGCCTTCATCACGGATTTCACCGCCAGAACCTGTTGATGCGCCCGGCCATGGAGAGATTGCCGTTGGGTGGTTATGCGTTTCCACTTTCATCAAGATGTGTGTCTTCTCTTGATGGTAGTTGTATTCACGTGTTTCAGGATCTGGGAAGAAACGACCAACCGTTGAACCAGTCATGACCGCAGCATTATCTTTATAAGCAGATAGAACGTGCTCAGGGGTTGTCTCATAAGTATTTTTAATCATCTTAAATAATGATTTTTCTTGTTTAACGCCATCGATTGTCCAATCAGCGTTAAAGATCTTATGACGACAGTGCTCAGAGTTCGCTTGGGCAAACATCATCAGTTCGATGTCAGTCGGGTTGCGACCTAATTTCTCTGTAAAACTTTCTAGCAGGTAATCAATTTCATCTTCTGCAAGCGCAAGACCTAAAGTAATATTTGCTTCTTCAAGTGCTTTACGACCACCAGTAAGAAGATCAACTTCAGCGTAAGGAGCTGGCTCTGCAACATTAAAAAGTGCTTGAGCAGAATCAAAATCAGTAAAAACCACTTCCATCATACGATCATGCAAGATGGCTTTAAGTTCAACTAATTGAAGCTCGGAAAGATCAGCGGATGTCTCAACGTAATAAGCCGTACCACGCTCAAGACGCGCAACGTTACTTAAACCACAGTTATGAGCAATATCGGTTGATTTTGATGACCAAGGCGAGATTGTGCCAGGGCGAGGTGTAGTAAGAAGCAGCAAACCTTGAGGTTCATGCTCTTCAATCGTTGGACCATAAGTTAATAACTTCTCTAATTTATCAACGTCAGACGCATTTAAATCAGCTGTTAAGTCAGCGAAGTGAGCAAACTCAGCGTAAATACCTGTAACAGGTAAGCTTAATTCACGACAAAGCTCTAGAAGCTTGTTAACACGAAACTCAGATAGAGCTGGGGAGCCACGCAAAATTCTCATGTGCTTAGGTCTCTTATGCAATTGATTAAGATAATATTGGTATAAATTCAACAACTTATATAGAACGATGTGTGTTCATGCCAATCTCATCTCTGCTTTGCGAGCATATTATAAAGGATTTTTTTCCCGAAGTAACAAAAAAAGCAACCGTTTGCGCAACTTTTTCCATTATCTTGCTTTTTTAGCCTAATTGATGCTTAATTCCTCAATTTTACACTTGCTTATAAGATCGAGCTTTGTACTCACCGCTGCGTTTGATATAAAGGCACTAATTGTCGAACGAGAACCGCTATAAATGACCAAGAACTTTTTTCCAAGCGTTTTAAAATACATACTCCTTTCTCTTAGCCTTCTTGGGATCGCAGGGTGTCAAATTGAATCCACTCCCAAAAGTGAACTAGAAAAAATTCGCGAACGTGGCGTATTACGCGTGGGCACTTTAAATAACCAACTCTCATACTATATCGGTCCCGACGGTCCAGCTGGGCTTGATTATGAATTAGCGAGAATATTTGCCGATCAATTAGGGGTACAGTTAGAAATCAAACCCGCTTATCGCACTTCTAGCCTTTTCCCTGCACTTGAAAATGGCGAAATTGATCTCGTGGCAGCAGGCCTTAGCCAAACCAGCGAACGAGTACAGAAATTTAGACCAGGTCCCGCTTATTACTATGTCAGCCAGCAGGTGGTCTATAAAACGGGAACGTGGCGTCCAAGAAGCTTAGAGCAATTGGTTGAGTTCCAAGAGCAAGAAAAGTTGAAATTCTCCAAAGGGGATGACAGCGCAAACGTAGCATCTTTAGCGACGATAAAAGGTTCTCACTTTGAAACGACGTTGAACACAATTAAAAGTGTTGAGCCTAACTTAGCGTTTCAGCTAAGAGATGATGCGGATGTTAATGACCTACTACGTCAAGTATCAGAAGGAACGCTACAGTTTACGCTTGCCGATTCTGTAGAGCTGTCATTAACTCAACGTTTATATCCCGATCTTGCTCTGGCTTTTGAGGTAACGGAAGATCAGCCTATTTCATGGTACGTACGCCAAAGCGATGATGAAAGCTTATATGGACTCATCATTGAGTTTTTTGGCAACTTAAAGCAGTCAGATCAATTAGCCAACCTTGAAGAAAAGTATATTGGTCACGTCGGTAGCTTCGATTATGTTGATACGCGAGCTTTCATCCGTGCTCTCGATAGTAAACTCCCTAAGTGGTCTCCCCTATTTCAAGAGTACTCTAAAGAATTTGATTGGCGCTTAATTGCCGCTCTAGCTTATCAAGAGTCTCACTGGAACCCAGTGGCAAAATCTCCAACTGGTGTAAGGGGGATGATGATGCTAACCCTACCAACGGCAAAAATGGTTGGAGTGACTAACCGTCTCGATCCTCAGCAATCAGTAGAAGGTGGCGTTAAATACTTGCGCCAAATTGTGAAACGAATTCCAGATTCTATTTCTGAACATGAAAAAATTTGGTTTGCCCTAGCTTCTTATAATGTTGGCTATGGTCACGTAATGGACGCTCGCCGCCTTACTAAAAAACAAGGAGGTGATGATAATGCTTGGGCTGAAGTTAAAGACCGTTTGCCATTACTGCGTCAAAAACAATACTACAGTACAACACGCTATGGCTACGCTCGTGGTGATGAAGCAAGAAACTATGTAGAGAACATACGCCGCTATTACCAAAGTATTATCGGTCATATTGATAAGCAAACCTTGCAGCAACAAGAAGATGATATTGATAACTTAACGGTGATCCCAGCTCCAGAGCCAGTATCAGCAGCAGAAAGCACCATTTCATCAGCAACACCTTCTGACGATGAAGAGGCTACGCAAGAAACAAGCGAACAAGAAACCAAGACACAAGAAGCAACTCGTTAAATAAACCCTCCTATATTGTTACCGTAAACTAAGCTTCATCTTACGGTAACAATCCCAGCCTATAACTAGGTCATCGCACCCACTGCTAACTAGGAGGCACCATGCGAGCACAAAAAAAACGTATCAAGCACAATATACAAAAATCAGGAATTGCCACTCGCCGTAAGCGTATGCTGGCAAACAATAAGAAAAAGATCATCTGGAGAAACCGTGCTTTCATGCAGCTTCTTGATGCATAAGCCGTAGAGTAAACTTGCTACACCACGTAAAGACCACAAAAGCACTATTTATATTTATGGTATGAATAGCTAAAAGATGACAACAAACATAGCGAACATCTGTCATCGTATTATTAATGATGTTTGCTTATTGCCCTTTTTGAGCGAGCTTCTCTGCTTGCCTTAATGCTTTCTTCTCTTTTCTTCTACGTTTAAAAAAAGCTTGTAACTGTTCACGACACTCATCGGCTAATAGCCCTCCCTGCACTTGTGCATAATGGTAGGACGCTTGGCTATCAAATAGATTTAGCACCGAACCTGCAGCCCCAGCCTTGAGATCAGATGCACCATACACAACCCTTTGAACTCGGCTATGCAATAAAGCACCTGCGCACATAGGACATGGCTCTAAAGTCACATATAACGTTGTATCGAGTAATCGATAGTTTTCCAGTACCTGTCCAGCTTTACGAATAATACTAATTTCAGCATGAGCTGTTGCATCATGATCGCCAATCGCCGCATTCCAACCTTCAGCAATAATAACGCCACCTTTGACTAAAACTGCCCCAACAGGCACTTCACCATTTAACTCAGCTTGATGAGCTAACTCTATCGCTCGACGCATGAATTGATGATCTTGCTCAGAAAAAGTATCGGGTAATAATGAAAATTCATTGCTCTCGGTAGCAGTTGGTTGGTTGTGCATAAAAATCTCTTAAATAAAACGGCATCACTCGACATAGTATATCAATCAATATAAGTAAGTACCTAATTGACGCGATACCGACTACAACCAGTTTCAGATCTGCACGATTCATCATCTAACTGAAAAAATCATACTAAGCTTATCTCAATTACACCTCATTTTTATGATAAAAGCAGAGGAACGCTCATGACTGATCAATTTATTAAATCAAAAGCCGCGATAGCTTGGGGACCAAATCAACCTCTCAGCCTGGAAGAAGTCGATGTTATGCTGCCACGCCAGGGCGAAGTTTTAGTTAAAATCATTGCAACAGGAGTCTGCCACACCGATGCATTTACACTATCAGGTGAAGATCCAGAGGGAATATTTCCTTCAATTTTGGGTCATGAGGGTGGCGGTGTTGTTGAAATGGTAGGTGAAGGGGTAACAAGTGTTGCCGTCGGTGATCATGTCATTCCTTTATACACGGCAGAATGTGGCAAATGTAAGTTCTGCCTTTCAGGGAAAACGAACCTATGTCAAGCAGTGCGAGAAACACAAGGTAAAGGATTGATGCCTGATGGTACCACCCGTTTTTATAAAGATGGTCAGCCTATTTATCATTATATGGGGTGTTCGACTTTCTCTGAATACACCGTATTGCCTGAAATTTCATTGGCAAAAGTGAATAAAGAAGCCCCGCTAGAAGAAGTCTGCTTACTTGGCTGCGGTGTTACAACAGGAATGGGCGCCGTTCTTAATACCGCAAAAGTCGAACAAGGCGATACCGTGGCTATTTTTGGTTTAGGGGGAATTGGACTCTCTGCAATTATTGGCGCAAAAATGGCTGGAGCAAGTCGAATTATTGGTGTTGATATCAATGAGAGCAAGTATGAACTCGCACACAAACTCGGCGCAACAGATTGCATCAACCCTAAAATGTTTGATAAACCGATTCAGGATGTCATCGTAGAAATGACCGATGGAGGCGTTGATTACTCTTTTGAATGCATTGGTAATGTTGATGTGATGCGCTCCGCCTTAGAGTGTTGCCATAAAGGTTGGGGAGAGTCCGTCATCATTGGTGTTGCGGGTGCTGGGCAAGAAATTTCGACTCGCCCATTTCAGTTAGTCACAGGTCGGGTATGGCGAGGTTCTGCTTTTGGTGGTGTAAAAGGACGCTCTGAACTGCCAGAAATCGTAAACCGTTATATGGCTGGAGAATTTGCACTTGATGATTTCATCACTCACACCATGCCTTTAGATACAATTAATGACGCTTTTGATCTTATGCATGCAGGAAAGAGCATCCGTACTGTTATCCATATGAACAAATAGAATGCACAAAAATGAGACTTACCATTAGAGTGAATCTCACCTGCAGCGAAGGAGTATTATGACACTAAATAATATCAGCCAAACGAAAGTGATGGGAGGATGGCATAAACAATATACCCATGAATCCAATGCACTGGGATGTACGATGCGTTTTGCTATCTATCTCCCCCCTCAGGCAAACCCAAACTCCCCTGTCCCTGTTCTTTACTGGCTGTCAGGCTTAACTTGTACGGATGAAAATTTCATGCAAAAGGCTGGCGCTTTTAAAAAAGCAGCTGAATTAGGTATCGCAATTGTCGCCCCTGATACAAGCCCAAGAGGTGAAGATGTTCCAGATGATGAGCAAGAGGCTTATGATTTTGGTCTCGGTGCTGGGTTCTATCTCAATGCAACTCAACCGCCTTGGGATAAGCACTATCAGATGTATGACTACATTTGCTCTGAGTTACCCGACCTTATCGAACGTAACTTTCCAGTAACAACAAAAAAATCACTATCGGGTCATAGCATGGGTGGACATGGTGCACTCACTATCGGGCTGAAAAACCCAACGCACTATCAATCAATTTCCGCTTTTAGCCCAATTTGCAACCCTATGCAGGGTCCATGGGGACAAAAAGCATTTCGTCATTATTTAGGCAAAAATATCACCGATTGGAAACAATATGATGCCTATGAACTGCTAAGCCAACAAAAGAGCACATTACCTCTATTTGTTGATCAGGGCGAAGCAGACGGCTTCCTAGTTGAGCAATTAATGCCAGAACGCCTTCGTCTTGCAGCCGACAAGCACGACTCCACACTGCAATTAAGAATGCAGCCAGGGTATGACCACAGCTACTTTTTCATTGCCACTTTCATTGATGATCATTTACGCTTTCATGCCCAATATTTAAAAGATTAAATCGATTTAAAACAAAAAAACCGCAGAGGCTTACGCTTCTACGGTTTTTATTCATTTTAACCAGCGTAGTAAACGCTGTTATCTATTCCATCAACTTACATTGTGTAAGTGTATGGTGCTTGGATACCTAGTGGGATACCAAGAGCCCAGTAAGCAAGCAAGAAGATTGTCCAACCAATCAGCATAGCAATAGAGAATGGCATCATTAGAGAAGCTAACGTACCAATACCAGTTGTCTTAATGTAACGCTGACAGTAAACCACGACTAACGGGAAGAATACCATTAGTGGTGAAATGATGTTAGATACAGAATCACCAACACGATAAGCCGCTTGTGATAGCTCAGGAGAGATACCAACAGCCATTAGCATTGGAACTAGGATTGGACCGATAAGTGCCCACTTAGCTGATGCAGAGCCTACAAGTAGGTTAACCGCTGCTGTTAGCAAAATCATACCAACAATAGTCGATTGACCTGATAGGTTCATCGCTTTCAAGCCTTCAGCACCGTAAAGCGCTAGCATTGTACCGATGTTTGATTGTGCAAATGCCGATAGGAATTGAGCACAGAAGAATGACATTACAATGTACGCACCCATGGTAGTCATGGTGTGAGACATTGCTTTAATGATGTCGTTACTGTTCTTAAATGTACCAGCAACGCGACCGTAAACAACACCTGGAATAAGGAACAGGATGAAGATTAGCGGTACGATAGATTGCATGATCGGGGCAGAGAATGCCGTCAGCTCACCTTCTGGCGAACGCAGTGCTGAATCTTCTGGGATCAGAGCAAAAACAAGCACAGCAATACCAGCAAGCATCGCTAGACCAGCGGCACGGAATGCTTTTGATTCGATATCAGTGAAAGAACCTAGGTCTGGTGCTTCTTCTGCATCTTCATCAACAGGCATGTTCGCAAGACGAGGTTCAATAATCTTCTCAGTTACGTACCAACCAACACCAACGACTAGGATTGAAGATAGACCGGTAAAGAAGATATTTGATAGCGGGTTAATAATGTAATCTTGGTCTAAAACTTGCGCTGCTGTTTGTGTAAAGCCAGCAAGTAGTGGATCAATACCCGATGGGATAAAGTTTGCAGAGAAACCACCTGATACACCAGCGAACGCAGCTGCAATACCAGCTAGAGGGTGACGACCCGCAGCGTGGAAGATAATACCACCTAGTGGAATAACCAATACATAACCAGCATCAGCAGCAGTATGTGAAACAATCGCTACTAGAATAAGCATTGGAGTAAGAAGCTTAGCTGGAGTGAAGTTAAGCATCTTCTTCAGACCCGTTTGGATGAAGCCAGATGAATCAGCAACACCAACACCTAACATAGCTACAAGTACAATACCTAACGGGGCAAAGCTTGTGAATGTCGTTACCATATTCGCAAGGAAACTTGCTAGCGCTTCACCAGTTAAAAGGTTGTTTACAGCTAAAGCGTCACCGGTGCGCGGGTTAACAAGGTCAAAAGAGACATTCGACAATAGCGCAGACGCTACCCAAACGATAACTAGTGCCCAAAAGAAAAGGATAGCTGGATCTGGGATTTTATTACCAGCTCGTTCTATTCCATTTAAGAAACGATCCATTACACTCGGCTTAGCCGGAGGTGCATTTTTAGTAGCTTGGTTACTCATGGTAACTCCATTTAATGATGTTGTGTATTTCAGTCTATGTTTATTAAAATATGCCAAGACCTATGGCTGACATTATTCTATAAAAACACAATAAAAAAGACACAATATTCTGTGATTTTTTTCATAAATAGAGACTAAGTTTACAAAAAACAATTGTTACGCAACAATGCACCAACAGAACATCACGACGTGCCACAACAATAAGATAACAAAAAAACAAAGAATCGCAAGATAACGACCAATATAAGCTCAAGAGCAAATGCTATTACCTCAAATCTATTGGCTATCTTTGAGCAACAAATTCGCTATATTGTGAAATAATTGTCACCAATTTTACCTCCTGCCAACGCTGTTCTCTATCTAACCAAGCACTCTTTACTATTACCTGCTTAACATCACTTTGAACATCGACAATAGACCAATGGAGGTGATAATCATCATCGAGTATTTGAAACTCCCCCGCAGCTAAGTCATGCTCATAATTGGCGGGGACAAAGTTAGCATTAGCAACTGACGTTCCTCTGGTCATCAACCACTCTAAATGATCATTTGCTCGGTTCGCAGCTTCGATACTACGCTGCGCATGATCAACCCTTTTCTCAATATCAATTTGTAACTGCAGTAACGCTAGTGATCCTCCTACCATCATGACTAAAGCGATGATGACCTCAATAAGATTGAAACCTCGCTGCTTAGTGATCATGCCAAGTACCTCGCTGCCAATAGATACGCTCTGGTACTGCCAATAACACGGAAGTATTGCTATCAATAACGAGCGTTTGCTTCATGCTGTATTGATCATGGGTACTCGATATCTGGTAAGCATTACCTGCTATTGTAACGGTTACCTGTAATAGTGGATCAGAAAGACACTCAACAAGTACCTCTGGTTGCTGACCAAGCCGTTTAAATTGAGCATAAGCACATTCAAGCCCTCCACTAGCAAGCCACTTATCTTGCATGACTTTAACTTCATTTTGAGCGAGCTTAATTTGTAAAAACATCGCTCGATAAGTCCCTAATGACATCATTAAAGCCGCTGATAATAGGATTGTTGTCATCACCAGTGTTGCCATACCTGTTTGCACGACCTTCATCACCAGTTTCTCTGCTTAACCGTCATTGTGCTTGAATAGACCACGGTAGGATCAGACTTTAATTGAGCGCTTAAATGGATATATAAGAGTGACGAGCCTGTGTTTATGAGCGAGTCATCGGCTAAAGAAGTCATTGCTGAAGATATTGTTGTTGAGGGACTAGCAAGAGAGTGAGTTAAGAAGTGTTGCGTGACTTGAAATCCTGTTACCTTGATTTGTTTAGGGTCAAAAAGTGCTGAGCAGCCAGTGAGAACCATCGCCAGACTTAATACACTTTCCGATAATGACTCGCATACTTTCAACATATTGTTTGCCAAAATAAAGCCAACATGACGAATTTGCCCACTATTGGCACTATCACGATAAGCATAACTTATCGATTCTCCATCTTGGGCGACGAACAATACATCATCAATTGCAGATAAATAGAGTGGTGAACCTTGATTGCCGTTATACCCCGCCCGCTTTATATCTCGCTGCATGTATTGCAGTGCACTGTTTAATTGCTGGCTAAGGTGAAACTCTTTAGCTTTGGCGAGCGCTAAACGCTGTGATGAAAGGAAAACAGCAACAATAACTGAAATAATCAATAGGCTTAAAAAGGAAGCAAGCATGAACTCCACTAGCCCTGCTCCCAATTGTTCTTTACGTTTAACTACAGCTTTTATAACCATAATAGTCTCCTCCATCGCCACATATTCGCATTCGACCGGAGAGGCGGAAACTGATAAATTTTAAAGTGCCTTCACCACTTGAGAACGTAAGATTGCCACTTTTCGCCTTACCATTAATGCCATCAAAACTGATCTGGTTGGAAGTATAATTTGCCGCTATATTGATGTTTTTATATGGGCTACCTGATAGCAAGGCGATTAACTCTCCGCCTTCGACTGCGTCCGTTAATTGAATGCTCCACTGCCCTGTATTTTCACCGCCCTCGGCAATAATTATATGCGCCCACAAATCTTGATTGCGTGTAATAGCCTCCGCTCTTGCCTGAAACATAAAGCCTTGGATATCAGTTGCTAATCGTGTCATTTTCCCTGTTTGTACTATGCTTTGAAAAGAAGGAACCCCTGCTGTTAGCGCTAAAAAACTAAATAATAAAACCAAAAGAAGCTCTAAAAATGTAAACCCTCGAATCATCATCCACCTACCTCAGTCTGCTCACTGAAATATTAGATTAGCATTATCAATCGATAAATTAGGTTTAAAAAAGGATGATTTAATATGTGCAAAAAAGGTGCAAATAGAACTAAATTATTACGACAGCAAGGAATGACACTCATTGAATTAATCATTGTCGTTGCTGTGCTCGGGGTCATAACAGGCTTTGCTTACCCAAGCTATCAAGATTACTTACTTCGCTCTCATCGCTCTACGGCATTAATTGATTTATACCAAATTCAAACACAACTTGAGAAGGATTACCAAGGCAGCTATCAATGGCAATCTATTTTACCTGCAGGGGTTTGTATTGATTGCCTGTCATCAACCGATCGCTACCAGTTTCAAGTGGTTAGCTCGGCTACGGTTGCTTATACAATCATTGCTACTGCTCTACCGCACAAGGGGCAAGATGACGATCAGTGCTTGGATAACTCTGCAACCATCACCTTAAATGCACGTGGTGAAGTCACACCAGAAGCGTGTTGGAAATAGCCACCGGTTCACTCATTAGTGATTCAAATAAAATGTGTTCGATGTAACGAACATAAATAGGCATGGATGCCTATTTCTAAGCGAACAGGGATGTCTTGAGCGGTTCGTGGAGTCGAATCCATTTTGTTCACCAGGTACTAGCAACCATAGTCAACGCCTGAATATAGCGTAGAAAAAGACTAAAAAAAGCGAGAGTATCTGTTATTGGCTACTACGGGTATTGATATCAATGTGATCGAGTTGATACAAAAAAGCCTGCACGTGTATGCAGGCTTTCGTTCATTATCTATTTAAGCTTGGTGATTAACCTTTAAGGTCATCAATAAACTTTTTAACGCCATTGAAGAACCCTTCAGACTTAGGCTTATGCTTATTGCTTGCCTCGCCTGAACATGTCTCTTCAAATTCACGTAGTAATTCTTTTTGACGTGAGCTTAGCTTAACAGGTGTTTCAACTAACAGTTTAACAACCAAGTCACCAACACCGCCGCCACGAACACCTTTCACGCCTTTACCACGCATACGGAACATGCGACCTGTCTGTGTCTCTTCTGGCACTTTCAGGTTAACACGACCACCTAGAGTTGGTACTTCAACTTCACCACCAAGCGCGGCTTGAGTAAAGCTAACTGGTACTTCACAGTATAGGTTATTACCGTCACGCTCAAAGATATGGTGCTCTTTTACGTGTACTTGTACGTATAGGTCGCCAGCAGGTGCGCCCGCTTCTCCCGCTTCGCCTTCACCCGATAAGCGAATACGATCGCCAGTATCAACACCAGCAGGGATTTTAACGTTAAGTGTCTTTGTCTTTTGCTTACGGCCTTGACCGTGACAAGAGTTACACGGATCTTTGATGATTTGACCTTTACCATTACAGGTAGGACAAGTCTGTTGAACCGCAAAGAAACCTTGACGCATTTGAACCTGACCGTGGCCATGACAAGTGCCACAAGTTTGTGCTGATGAGCCTTTTTTAGCGCCGCTACCATCACAAATTTCACATTCAACTAATGTTGGTACTTCAATTTCTTTAGAACAGCCACGTACCGCTTCTTCTAACGATAGTTCCATGTTGTAACGTAAGTCTGCACCACGTTGTACACGTTGACCACCGCCACGACGACCGCCACCGAAGATATCACCAAATACATCACCGAAGATGTCACCGAAATCGCCTTGACCACCGCCAAAGCCACCGCCGCCCATACCACCTTGTTCAAAGGCTGCATGGCCATATTGATCATAAGCCGCTTTCTTTTGAGCGTCTGTCAATATTTCATACGCTTCTTTAACTTCTTTGAACTGTTCAGCCGTATCTTCATCACCTTGGTTACGATCAGGGTGAAACTTCATAGCTAAACGCTTATAAGCTTTCTTAATATCGCGTTCAGAGGCATCGCGGCTGACACCTAATACTTCGTATAAATCACGTTTTGACATGTTCTAACTCACCAAAATTATTGCGACCTCGTCAGTACAAAGTTGCACTGGGGCTGTATATCAATCTAGATAATGATTCGATCCCGTAAAGGAAAAGCATTATCTAGATTGATGCATATATTACAAGATTGCGGGCGTAAGAGATAACTCAAACGCCCGCAAGATTAGGGTAAAAGAAACAAATTAGCTAGTAAGAATTACTTCTTCTCGTCTTTTACTTCTTCAAATTCAGCGTCAACAACATCGTCGTCTTGCTTAGGCTGTTCACCTGCTTCAGCACCTGGTTGTGCTTGAGCTTGCTGTTGAGCCATTTCCATTAGCTTTTGAGCAGCTTGCATAAGTTCTTGAACTTTAGCATCGATAGCTTCTTTGTCATCACCAGATTTAACTTCTTCTAGTGCTGTAATAGCCGCTTCGATTTTCGCTTTCTCTTCAGCTGGAAGTGCTTCACCCGCTTCATCCATTTGCTTCTTAGTGCCGTGGATCATTTGGTCAGCTTGGTTACGAGTCGTTACTAACTCTTCGAACTTTTTGTCCGCTTCTTTGTTAGCTTCAGCTTCTTGTACCATTGCTTCAATCTCTTCCTCAGATAGGCCACCTGAAGCTTGGATTGTGATCTTTTGCTCTTTACCCGTCGCTTTATCTTTCGCAGATACGTTTAGGATACCATCAGCATCTAGGTCAAACGTTACTTCGATTTGTGGCATGCCACGTGGTGCAGGCTGGATACCTTCTAGGTTAAATTGACCTAGAGACTTGTTGTAAGTCGCTTGCTTACGCTCACCTTGAAGTACGTGGATAGTTACCGCACTTTGGTTGTCTTCAGCAGTCGAGAATGTTTGGTTTGCTTTTGTTGGGATAGTTGTGTTCTTCTCAACAAGTTTAGTCATTACGCCACCCATCGTTTCGATACCGAAAGATAGAGGAGTAACGTCTAGTAGTAGAACGTCTTTAACGTCACCAGCAAGTACACCACCTTGAACAGCAGCACCCATTGCAACAGCTTCATCCGGGTTTACATCACGGCGAGCTTCTTTACCAAAGAATTCAGCAACTTTAGCTTGAACCATTGGCATACGTGTTTGACCACCAACCAGGATAACGTCAGTAATGTCGTTAACTGATAGGTCAGCATCTGCAAGAGCAACTTTTAGTGGCTCAAGAGAACGTTGTACTAGGTCTTCAACTAGAGACTCTAACTTTGAACGTGTTACTTTAACGTTCATGTGCTTAGGACCTGTTGCATCAGCCGTTACGTAAGGAAGGTTTACGTCAGTTTGCTGTGCTGAAGAAAGTTCAATTTTCGCTTTCTCTGCCGCTTCCTTAACACGTTGCATAGCAAGAGGATCGTTCTTAAGATCGATGCCTTGCTCTTTTTGGAATTCTTCAACTAGGTAGTTGATCATGCGGTTATCGAAATCTTCACCACCAAGGTGAGTGTCACCGTTAGTTGCTAGTACTTCGAAAGTTTGGTCGCCATCAACTTTGTCGATTTCGATGATAGAGATATCAAATGTACCACCACCAAGGTCATAAACAGCGATAGTGCGGTCGCCATCTTTCTTATCAAGACCGTAAGCAAGTGCTGCTGCTGTTGGTTCGTTGATAATACGTTTAACTTCAAGACCAGCGATACGGCCAGCATCTTTCGTCGCTTGACGTTGTGCATCGTTAAAGTAAGCAGGTACAGTGATAACAGCAGCCGTTACTTCTTCACCAAGAAAATCTTCCGCTGTTTTCTTCATTTTTTTCAGAATTTCAGCAGAAACTTGAGGAGCAGCCATCTTTTGGCCTTGCGCTTCAACCCAAGCATCACCATTGTCAGCTTTAACAATGTTGAAAGGCATGATTTCGATATCACGCTGAACTTCTTCGTCTTCAAAACGACGACCGATAAGACGCTTGATAGCGAATAGTGTGTTTTGTGGGTTCGTTACCGCTTGACGCTTAGCCGGTTGACCTACTAGTGTTTCACCATCTGTGTATGCAACAACTGATGCTGTTGTGCGTTCGCCTTCAGCGTTTTCAATTACACGTGGAGCATCGCCATCTAATACAGCAACACAAGAGTTAGTAGTACCTAAATCAATACCAATGATTCTACCCATCAGGCTATCTCCGAATAAATTCTAATTTCGTTTTCAATACCCACATATGTGGGGGTAGAGATTAGGGATTCAACCCTAACTCAGTAATTAAAAGCAGATTATATTTGCTTTCTGTATGCTCAATAAATAAGGGCTAGCCAACGGTTTTCAAGGGGCAGGCATAAAAAAAAACACTATTTTTGTATTTTTTTTATTTTTGGCATAAAAAAAGAGAAGCCTAAGCCTCTCTTCTTTCATTACGCGTTGATGTAAGTGCTTATTTAGCAACCATAACCATCGCAGGACGTACAACACGACCATTTAATTCGTAACCTTTTTGCATTACGAACATTACCGTGTTTGATTCGTGATCTGGACTTTCTTGAATCGACATCGCTTGGTGGAACTCAGGGTTGAATACTTCACCTTCAGGGTTGATCTCTTTAAGACCAAACTTCGCTGTAGTATCAACAAATGTCTTATGCGTTAGTTCAACACCTTCAAGTAACGGCTTAACCGCTTCATTTTCAGCATCAGCCGCTTGCATAGCACGTTCTAGGTTATCAATAACTGGCAATAGACCTTCAGCAAATTTATTTAAAGCGTATTTACGTGCTTTATCAATTTCTTGCTCAGTACGACGACGCATGTTCTCTACTTCTGCTTTTGCACGAAGTACAGATTCTGTTTGCTCTTTAATTTTCGCTTCGCTAGAGGCTAATGCCGCTTCTAGTTGTGCGACTTGTGATTCATCTGCAGCAACGGTCTCTTCAGGGTTCCAATCGATGTCAGCTTCAGTACCGACAGCTTCAACGTCCTGTTCAACTTGTTCTTGTTGCAGTTGCTCTTCTTGAACTTTTTTATCTTCGTTGCTCATGATATCTCCGAAATTCATTTCTCTATACGCCAATCTTAACTGATTTAAACTTAAAATTAAGATAAAACACTCGCATAGATGTTCTACTTGCCTTTATTATGGGGACGATGATTTGTGATTCAAGCATAAATAGTTTGGAAACGTTATGAAAAAGCCATTTGATGTGATTGCCATTATCGGCAAACCTCGCGACCAACAAGCAATACAAACCCATAAAGAACTGTTTCACTGGTTAACATCAGAAGGCTATGAAGTCTTTATTGATGATCGCCTAGTACACATTCTTGATGATATACCTCAAGATCGCTTTGCTAGCCTAGTTAAATTAGGTCAACAGGCTGATCTTGCTATTGTCGTCGGTGGTGATGGCAATATGTTGGGAGCCGCCCGTATTTTATCTCGCTTTGATATTTCTGTTATCGGAGTAAATCGTGGCAACCTAGGCTTTTTAACCGATATCAATCCTGATGATTTTCAGTCGACATTAAAAGATGTCATCAATGGCGATTTTATTGAAGAAGAACGTTTCTTACTTGAAACCGAAATATGTCGTCACGGACAAATAAAAAGCCACAACGCTGCCTTTAATGAAGCCGTACTTCACCCTGGTCAAGTTGCACACATGATTGAGTTTGAGGTGTATATCGATGATATATTTGCCTTCACTTTGCGATCGGATGGCTTAATCATTGCCACACCAACCGGGTCAACAGCCTACTCACTCTCTGGCGGCGGTCCTATCTTATCCACCAGCTTAAGCGCTATTTCATTAGTACCTATGTTTCCGCATACCCTATCGAGTCGCCCACTGGTTGTTGATGGTCATAAGCGTATTAAATTACTGGTTTCTCCTGACAATAGAGGCACCCAAGAAGTCAGTTGTGATGGACAAATTTCACTGCCTGTGTCACCAGGTGATGAGATCCACATCTATAAAAGTCCTAACACTTTAAAGATGATCCACCCAAAAGATTACAGCTATTACCACGTCTTACGAACGAAACTCGGTTGGTCAAGCAAGCTATTTTGATTAAAAAAGTAACAGGTAGTGGCTTAGGTGTTTGATAAAGGTCAATAAATCACTCTAAATCACAAGAAAATTTACCTGTACAACTTTACTGTATAAAGAAACAGTATATACTGAAGTTATATACAGTACTTTCAGTTATACAGGTAATCAAAATGCTGGCTCATCTAAGTGTTAATAATTTTGCTATTGTTAAATCTTTACAGCTAGAACTTTCTAAAGGAATGACAACCATCACTGGCGAAACTGGCGCAGGTAAATCCATTGCAATTGATGCACTTGGACTTTGCTTAGGTGGCAGAGCCGATGCTGGTATGGTTCGACAAGGTGAAGATAAAACTGAAGTTAGTGCCGCTTTCTCGCTAGAAAATAATGTTCACGCGACTCGTTGGTTAGAAGATAACGATCTTTATGATGGTGGTGAATGTATATTACGTCGCACTATTACAAAAGAAGGTCGTTCACGTGCTTTTATTAATGGTAGCCCTGTCCCTTTGGCTCAATTAAAAACGCTCGGTCAACGCCTAATCAATATTCACGGTCAGCACGCTCACCATCAATTGATGAAAAGCGACCACCAGCAGAATATGCTTGATCAGTATGCCGGTCATTTACCCCTGTTAACCAAAGTACGTCATAGCTATCAAGCATGGCGACAAGCTGATAACACCTTAAAAACGCTGCGTAATAATAGCCAGCAAAACCAAGCACAAAAACAACTTCTTGAGTATCAAATTAAAGAGTTGAATGAACTCGCCATTGGTGAAGAAGAATTCCTGCAATTAGACCAAGAACATAAGCGCCTTTCCAACAGTGGCGAGATTGCTTCAAACTGCCAACAAGCCATCGACCTGATTTATGAAGGTGAAGACGTTAATGCACTTGGTATTTTACAATCAGCAAGCCAAACTCTGATAAATCTTGCCGAACTGGATGAGAAGTTAGCAACATTACCCGACATGCTATCCGAGGCGATGATTCAGTTAGAAGAAGCGAACAGTGAACTACGCAGTTACCTCGATAACATTGACGTTGATCCTGCGCGTATGGCATTTGTAGAAGCTCGCTTTTCTAAGATAATTTCGATTTCTCGTAAACACCATGTTCAGCCTGATGCGCTATATCAACATCACCAAGCCCTTCTACAGCAAATAGAAGATCTTGATTGCTCTGATGAACGTCTCGATGAGCTAGAAGCCGAGGTTCAGAAGCAGTATCAAGCTTTCCTTGCTTGCGCTGAAAAACTGCATAAGTCTCGCGCTCGTTACGCAAAAGAGTTAAACCAACTCATTACGCAAAGCATGCACGAATTAAGCATGGAAAAAGCGCAATTTAGCATTGAGGTTAACCAACAAAGCAACCCTTCTCCTTTAGGTCTTGATGTCGTGACATTTATGGTATCAACCAACCCTGGTCAACCGCTCCAGCCGATAGCAAAAGTGGCATCAGGTGGTGAACTATCACGTATATCATTGGCGATTCAAGTGATCACAGCACAGAAAGTCGATACACCAAGTTTGATTTTTGATGAAGTTGATGTGGGTATCAGTGGACCAACGGCTGCAGTGGTTGGCAAAATGCTGCGCACGCTTGGTCAATCAACTCAAGTCATGTGTGTTACTCACCTTCCGCAAGTGGCAGGATGTGGTCATCAGCAACTCTTCGTCGCAAAACAAACAAAAGCGGGTAAAACGGAAACCCAAATGCGTGAGCTTGATACCGAGCAACGCATCTCTGAATTAGCTCGTTTGCTGGGGGGAAGTAAAATTACCAACTCAACCTTAGCCAATGCAAAAGAACTATTAGTTGCCGCGTAAATCATGTTCACAGCGTATTTTTTGTTAATTAATGCAACTTAACTCAAAATATAGCGTCTGATTATCCACAAAGCGCAGGGAGTTTTTTACTTCTTGCGCAACCTTGTTTATTATCAAGCCAGTATTACAGCTCATAATTAAGAATTCAGACTATGCGATTTAAGAAATGGTTAATAGCCATCCCATTAGCGCTTACCATGCTAACAGGATGTTCTCTGGTAGAGAAACTTGTATACCGAATCGATATCAACCAAGGTAACTATGTTGAGCAACAAGCGGTTGATCAACTTAAATTTGGAATGACCAAAGAACAAGTACGTTATGTTTTAGGCTCACCAATGTTAATTGAAAATGGCTACCCTGATACTTGGTACTACATCTACCATCACACTCCAGGCCATGGCGATTCTATTCAACAAGACCTTGTGGTTAACTTTAACGACTCGGGAACCTTATTAGATATCCAAGGTGATTTTCCACAAAGTGATACCTTCTTTGAGAAACTCAATTAATCACTGAATGGATAATCAAGCCCTATAAAAAACTCGCCCTTTTCGGCGAGTTTTTCTTTTTATCTCTATTTATCTAACCTAGCTTAAGATTTTGCTTTAGCCTGTTCAGCTCGTTTACGGCGGATCTCTTTAGGATCGGCTAGAAGTGGACGATAGATTTCAATACGGTCTTTATCACGTACTGTCGCATCCAACTTCACGTTACGACTAAACACCCCGACTTTATTTACCTTCAAATCAATTTCAGGATAAAGCTCAAGTACGCCAGATTTAACAATGATCTCTTCTATCGTCATCGCTTTATTAACGACTAAGTTAAGTACTCGCTGTTCGGTTGGCAAAGGATAAACCACATCCACATGAATCATATCGCTTTCAATGCTCATCGTATTAATAAACCTGTTTTGCTCGTTGGGTGAACGCATTAACCATATTGCTTGTTAATTCATTAAAAATCTTGCCAAATGCCATCTCAATCATTTTACTTGAGAACTCAAAGTCTAGTTTTAATTCCACCTTACATGCATAATCATCGAGTGGGGTAAAAAACCATCCACCTTGCAAGGTTTTAAACGGACCATCGACTAATTGCATCAAAATTGCATTCTCAGTATCTAATTGATTCGATGTCGTAAATGTTTTACTTATCCCTGCCTTGGAAACGTCAACCGACGCCACCATAACAGTAGGAGAAGATTCAAGGATACGAGAGCCTGAACAACCTGGTAAGAATTCCGGATAACGCGCGACATCATTCACCAAATCGTACATTTGACCAGCACTAAATGATACTAATGCTGAACGACTGACCTGTGGCATATAGACTCCTGTATAGTACAGCGATACATTACGCTGTAAGCAATTTAAATTCTCTTGAGCTAGAGCGCAAACAAAAGGATTCCCCATTGAAGGTGCAATCCGTATAATGAGGCTATTATGGCAAAGAACAAATCAAAATCAAAAGCGGGTAGCAATACTATTGCGCTTAACAAGAAAGCTCGCCACGAATATTTCATCGATGATGAGATAGAAGCGGGGCTTGAGCTACAAGGCTGGGAAGTTAAATCTCTTCGTGAAGGCAAAACCAACATTGCTGAAAGCTACGTTTACATCCGTGACGGTGAAGCTTTTATCAGTGGTATGACGATTACACCGCTTACTCAAGCGTGTACTCATACTGTGGCAAACCCAACTCGAATTCGTAAACTTCTTTTATCACGTAAAGAACTCGATAATTTGATCGGGCGTATCAACCGCGAAGGTATGACACTCATCGCAACGGCACTTTATTGGTCTCGCTCTTGGGCAAAACTAAAAATCGGTGTTGCGAAAGGTAAAAAACTTCACGACAAACGTACTGATATGAAAGAAAAAGATTGGGCAAGAGACAAAGCTCGTATTATGAAGAGCAATTTGCGTTAATCTTGACCACTTAAACGCACAAGGCTAGACAGGCACGTCTTTTCTGGTACTATGCTTATAACACTTGGGGCTGATTTAGGATTCGACAGGAATTTTGAAGTCTGAGGTGCATGCCGTGGGGCGGTTGGCCACGTAAAAAGCCGCAAAAAAATAGTCGCAAACGACGAAAACTACGCACTAGCAGCTTAATAACCTGCTGAGAGCCTCTTTGCCCTAGCTTCCGCTTGTAAGACGGGGAATTACAAAGAGTCAAACCCAAACTAGCTAGATCGGATTCTCCCGCCTGAGAGATGAAGTTCGAAATATAATTCAGGATAGCCATTTACTAGCGTGTCGGTTCGCAGGTACTTGGTGAAATTAAAGATCGACTAAGCATGTAGTACCAATGATGAATGATTTTTGGACGCGGGTTCAACTCCCGCCAGCTCCACCAAACGTTTGGTTCATGATGTATCATGAAGCACAAAAAGCCCTTATGGTTTATAGCCTTAAGGGCTTTTTTGCGTCTGTAGCATTCCACTGAATATCATAAGATCTCGCATTAATAATACCAAGAATAACACCATGATTATTTGGTGCTAAAAATCTTGATGTTATTTTGAATAAAGGCAACAGACAGCCTTAGTCCTATACCTAGAAAGCTATCGTAAACACCAATATAAAGCATTCTGCTAAGTATTTAACAAACTCCTACCTCCATACTATCCCCCTCCCCTAGCGAAGCCTCTCAAGCTCGTAGGTTGGCTCGACATCAAGTGAAGAAAGCTTTGATTCTGATGGATATAACGTATATCAATTGGAAGTATTACGTAGGGATATGACTAAAATAGCTGAAGATATAAATACAATTGTAGAATGAATAGAGATGAAGCTGCTTAGTTATAACTGCATGAAATTAAACAATACGGCATGATGCCTAGAAAGGAGTTGTAGCAGAATTTTATGGGGCTTTAGAGGGGTATTACTATTTTACTCAGCATCCCGCTGGGAAAAATTTGCTTCGTCCCTGAAGCAAAAATTACAACTATACGTCTTACTTGTCTGCTAGAAGTTTAGCAGCTGAACGCATAAGTGCTGGAGATTTGTTCTCGCCGTAACCTGAGTGGTATGGGTTAGTTGAGAATACAACACCAACGAAGTCACGAGCTGGATCAACGTAGATGAATTGACCTAGGTTACCACTTTTACCCATTGCGCCATCGTCGAAGATGTAATCGAACTGGTAAGATTGGTAATCAGCTTTTTCGTTGAATGCGCTTAGAGAGCTAGCTTCTTTAGTGTTACCTTCAAAAGTTGCTTTGTCGCCGCTGCTACGGATGATGTCGATAACATCTTGGTGAACAACTTGCTCAGTTGCTACTGCAGACCAGCTTGGAGTAAATAGCGTTGCGAAACGTGCTTTATCTTCAAGAGTAGTGTGTAGTAGACCAAGACCTAGAGCCATGCCGTCTGGTGCGATGCTGAATTGAGCTGCTTGACGAGCGTGCATTTTGCCCCAAACACGATCTTCAAATACTTGAGACCAAGTTGTACCTTCAAGGTTTTCAACCATCTTAGTTAGTACGATAGTGTTGATTGAAGCGTAACGGTTAACTTCACCCGCTTTTTCGCCTTCAAGTTTTTCAGTATCACGTGCAACGTCGATCCAAGATTCAACTTCACCAGTTTCAGCGTTAGCAACACCGAATGCAGAAGAGAAGAAACGAACAACTGGAGATACAGGGTTCATGATAGAAGCAAGTGTTTCTTCGTTATCAAGACCTGTGTTGTGGTTTAGTACGTCAAGTACGCGTACGTCATCCCAAACTGTATCTTTTAGTTGTGGTACGTATTTAGTGATTGGTTGTTGTGGGTCGATTTGACCTTCTTTAACCATTTGAGCTACAACAAGACCAACAGTCGTTTTAGCAGAAGACATCCAAACGTGACGGTCAGTTGGGTTCATACCTGGGTATGCTTCGTATACAATTTTGCCTTCATGAATAAGCATGAAACCTTGCGTACGGAAGTGTGGTTCAGCCATGTACTCGTCCATCGTTAGTTCACCCTTCGCTTGGGTTTGAACTTTGATGTTGCCAAGATCTTTGTTGATCTCTTTAACTAGTGGCTTGTACTCTTCGTTTGGAGAAACAAGAGTAGATGGTAGGAATTCTTCAGCTTTCATGCTGTAGTAAACAGCGTGATCGCCACCCATTTGCCAGTGGAAGTTATCAAAGTTTTCACGAGCGCTCTCAACGAACTCAACAGAGAAAGACTCTTTTGCGATAGATACTGGGTTAGTTACTTGTGCGCCTTCTTTTTTAAGAGCGGCAACGACTGGGTTTTCAGCTAAAGCAGGCACTGCTAGAGTTGAAGCAACTAATGCTGCGATCATTTTAAATTTCATAAAAATATCCTGATATAGGTTTATGTTTCAATGGTGAAATTATAATAATTGCAGTAATTAACCACAGGTCAGTCGGTGACACTCGGAACATCAAAATGTAAGGAAAAATGACAGTTTTGTAATATAAGAAACAACTCGCGAATACAAACTGATCTTATTTAAAAATACTACGCTTTAAATAATGCCTACCACTTATTTATCGCCTACCTGCTGAGCTATCAAAGCGTTTATTGCATGTTTATAAGCATAAAAAATGCCGCTTCCCTTTCAGAAAGCGGCATCGCATAAATTAATTTTTTGACTAACTCAAACGAATTTAGAAGTAGTGACGAACACCAATCCATGCTTCAGTTTGCCATTCACTTGGCGCATCGATACCGTTCACATCCATGCTTGTTTTAGTGAAGTCGTAGCGAGTGTTTAACCACCAAGTGCGTGAGTTGTTAAGTGGTACATTCAAAGCAAATTTTACCGCTAGGCTTTGCATTTCAATTGAATCACCTGACACATCTTGCCACTCAGGAACAGCAGAAACGTAAGCGCCGCTAGTACCGATATGCTTAGCAGTGATAAGACCTAGAGAATACCCTAGCAGATCGCTATCTTTAACACCGTTAACTTCCATTGAACCACCCATAACGCCAAGGCGAGGGAATACTAATAAACCACCAGTGTAAGCAGGGTTGATTGCAGCAACACCACCAATCGATAGTAGGTCATTTTTCACTTCTGTACGTGTGTTGATGTAGTCTAGTGATACACCTAGCTTAGGCACAACCGTTGAACCTGGTTCAAAGACATGGAAGTACTGAATGCGAGAGTTTGAGTACTCAGTACCAAAATCGTTAGAGTTATGGTTACCTACTTTATTATCATCAGCAAACGTTGCTTCACCAAGTAGAGCAAACTGTTGACCATTCTCCATACCACCAGATACTTGACCTTGTAGTTGAATGTCAGAGCTGCCATTAAATAATACAGCAGCTTGAGTGTAAACTTTTGTTACGTCAGCTGGATCAATCGCTTTGCTGTCTTCAGCTAAAGCAGGTGCTGCAAGTGTTAGCGCTAATGGCGCTACTAAAGCAAACTTTTTCATCTTTATCTCGTCTTTATTATATTAAATCAAACTCATGCCCTACTGATTAAGTATCACTGCCTAATTCAGAGGATTTAAGATTGAGGTTGTACCAAAGGTCACTCAGATTTGAGTGACCTTAAATTGTTGATAGAGATTAATTAGTCAAGGTCGATGACTTTTTTCTCAGTACCGTTGATGCGTTCTCTTAGACGTTGGAATACCGCGTAGAAGCCAGGTGTTAGCACGACACCAAGAACAAGAACACAAAGGATCCCGCCAAGTAGTGTTAAACCCGTACCATTTTGTGCGATTGAGCCAGGACCAGATGCAAATGCAAGAGGCAGGATACCTAGGATGAATGACCAAGACGTCATGTTCACCGCACGGAAACGCATGGTGCCACCCTTCTCTGCAGCTTCTTCGATACTTAGACCGTTCTCTTCACGCTGAATTTTCGCAAATTCAACAATCAAGATTGCGTTCTTAGCAGCAAGTGCAATAAGAAGAATCAAACCAATTTGTCCGTATAGCGTCATTGCCATGCCCGTTAGCGACAGTGCAATGTAAGCACCTAGAGCAGCCGTTGGTGCAGCAATAATGATCGCAGCAGGTAGTGCCCATGATTCGTACTGTGCAACTAGGAATAGGTACATGAATACAACAGCGAAAATGAATGCAAAGATGATTGCGTTACCCGCCATCTTCTCTTGCAGTGCCATTGTCGTCCACTCGTAGCCATAGCCTGTTGTCAGTTGCTTTTCAGAGATAGCTTCTACCACTTCCATAACTTGACCTGATGAGTAACCAGGTGCTGGAGCGATATAGATCTTCGTTGCAGAAAGCATGTTGTACGTTGATGCGATATCCGCTTCAAGACGTGGCTCTACTTTAGCAATTGCTGAAATAGGTAACATTTCACCAGATGCTGTCTTGATATGAATATCTTTAAGATTGTCGATACCAATACGTTGCTCAGCTTTTGCTTGTAACGTGATGTAGAAAGTGTTGCCCCATAGAGAGAAATCACCACCACGAGAAGAGGCTAAGTAAGTCATCAACGTATCGTTAACTGCCGTTACTGATACACCGTGTTGACGTGCTTTTTCACGATCAACGTCAATGTAGTAATGCGGTACGTTGGCACGGAATAGCGTGTACGCACGACCAATTTCAGGTGCTTGGTTTAGCTCTGAAATTAGGTTTTGAGCCGTTGCAGCGAGTTCAACTTGGCTTGCACCAGAGCTGTTTTGTAGCATGTACTCTAAGTTAGAGCCTGAACCGATACCAGGGATAGCAGCAGGAGCGATAGTCATAACAACACCGCCAACCACACGACTTAGCTGAGCATTCAAACGTGCCGATACATCAAATACTGTATTGCCACCTTCTAAGTTCTTACGCTCGTCCCACGGTTTAAGGGCGATAAATAGTGTTGCACTGTTTGATTGCATTGATACAGATAGAGCACTAAAGCCACCTGCACCACCAACAAGTTCAACCGCTGGATCGCTACCAATGATATCCGTTGCTTGCTTTAGTACATCGTTCGTACGGTTCAGTGAAGCACCGTCAGGCAGTTGTACTAGTGCTAGCATCGCACCTTTATCTTCAGGTTCAACGAATGCTGTTGGAACGGATTGGTTTAGTAGGTAAGTTGCACCAATTGTGCCACCAAAGATAATCGCTAGAACCGCTGTCTTACGAACAACAACGGCTACCGCTTTACCGTAGATAGCCGTTACTTTATCAAAGCCACGGTTAAACTTAATGAACCAGTTTGATGGCTCTTCACGCTTCATGATCAAAGAACATAACGCTGGAGATAGCGTTAGTGCGTTAATCGCTGAAATAACGAGAGAGATACAAAGCGTAACACTGAACTGAGCAAACATTACACCAGTGATACCTGGCAGTAAGCTGATTGGAACGAAAACCGCTAGCATTACTAGTGTTGAAGCAATGATTGGACCCGTTACTTCTTGCATTGCAACAAACGTCGCTTTTGCAGGTGTGTAATCTGGGTTTTTCTTCATTACACTTTCTACGTTCTCGATAACCAAGATTGCGTTATCTACCACAATACCAATCGCTAGGATCATACCGAACATAGTGATGGTGTTAATGGTGAAGCCAAAGCTGTGCATGAAGAAGAATGTACCGATCAAAGATACTGGAATCGCAATTGCTGGTACTAGTGTCGCACGGATACTACCTAGGAATAGGTAAGTAACGAAGATAACTAGAATAATCGCAATAACTAGCGTTTCAGTAACGTTATTGATCGAGTCTGCTACGAACTCAGTGACATCAAATGGGAACGCGTATGCAACGTCATCTGGGAACTGTAGAGTGCTTAGTAGCTCTTTTACACCTTTACCGGTATCAAGTGCGTTAGCACCTGGCGCTAGTGCAACGGTCATCAATGCCGCTGGTTTACCGTTTAGAACGGTGTTCGTTTCGTAACGGTTGTCACCAAGCTCAATGTCAGCAATATCACGTAGGTAGATGTTTGAACCATCAGCTTCAGTACGAACGATGATGTTTTCAAACTCTTCTGCCGTCTCTAAGCGACCTTGGCTTAGTAGTGGAATTTGCAGCATGCGATCATCATCAAAAGGACCTGCACCTAGTTTACCCACTGGGAACTGGCTGTTTTGATCGGTGATTGCATTGTTAATTTCACGTGTAGACAGACCTAAAGCCGTCATCTTATCTACATCTAACCAAACACGCATTGCGTACTCAGTACCTAGTAGAGATAGGTCACCAACACCTTCAACACGAGATAGACTATCGGCTAGGCTAAGCGCCATCCAGTTGTCTAGGTATTGACGATCGTAAGTGCCTTCAGGAGAGTGAATAGCAATTGCCATTAGCGTATCTGAAGACGCTTTCTTTACACGTACACCTAAGTTATTAACGATCGGTGGTAGTGCAGATAGCGCAGCAGCAACACGGTTTTGTACGTTCACCTGAGCCATATCTGGATCAGTACCAATATCGAAGGTTACTTTTAGGATGTAAGTACCATCGTTGGCAGAACGAGAGTCCATGTACAGCATATTATCTACGCCGTTCACTTCTTTCTCTATCGGTGTTGCTATTATTTGTTCAATCGTTTCAGCACTTGCACCAGGGTATAACGCAACAACGTTAATAACTGGTGGAGTGATATCTGGATATTCCGATACTGGCATCAGTTTGATTGCAATCGCCCCGATAAGGGTCAATACAATCGAAATAACCAAAGCAAATTTTGGTCGGAAAATAAAAAAGCGGCTTAACATCAATTACTCCTCGTTTTGCACGCTAACTGGCGAATTAGGTCGAATTCGGATCAAGCCATCTGTGATGATTTGGCTTCCTGCTTCAATCCCTTCGGTAATGAATGCTTGTCCTTTCTCTTGCTTCATAATTGCAACATCACGGCGTTGTGCTGTGTTGTTTTCATCGATCACGTAAACGTATTGAATCGTTAGATCTTGCATTAGTGCTGATTGAGGCACCCAGAAGCCTTCAATCGCTTGGTTGCTTTCAACAGTAACGTAAGTCACTTTATTTGGTTTAAATCCGTGCGCACTGTTATCAAAAGAGGCAGAAACTTGGATAGTGCCGGCAGTTGGACTTACTTGGTTAGCAACATAGTTCACTTCAGTTTCAATGCCTGTCGCGGTTAGTGTTACTGATGATTGCTCTGCATTATCAATTTCAAATGATTGGTATGCATCGTAATCCATGTTGAAAGCAACATTCATTGGCGATAGTTGAACGATATCAATTAGTGCACCAGAAGCTGGAGATACTTGATCACCAACAGAAACGCGAGACTTACCTAGTTGACCTGCGTAAGGCGCACGAACTGTGGTTGACTCTAGGTCGTAAGTTGCTTTTTCTAGAGTAATACCAGACGCGTATAAAGCAGCATCAGCAGAATCAAGTTGTGCTTGTGCTAGCTCTAGATCAGACTGAGTTGAGCCACCAGGACCTTGTAGCATAGTGACACGGTCGTAGTGTAGCTCTGCACTTTTGTGTGCTGCTTGAGCTTGTTTAACGTGCGCTTGAGCAAGTTGTAGGTTGTGCAGGTAAACTGTTGCATCGAGTTTGAAAAGAACATCGCCTTTTTGAACCATTGCACCATCTTCTGCATTTTGCTCAACAAGATAACCCGTTACTCGAGGAGTAATGAAGGTTTGTGCTTGAGATTCAAATTTAGCAATAATCGTTTTGCTTGGGTTCATTGATGTAAGTTCTGCATTGATCGCATGAACAGGAGCACCCGCGGCATTTACTACACCAGAGACGGCTACTGCTAGAGCGCACAGTACATGAATTTTTTTCATTATTTATTCCTCAATAATTATTATTTTTTGATACTTGCATTCAATGAACGAATGTCTTGATCTGAAATTTCACCCGCTAAGAATTTAACCAGTAGCGCACCTTCAATGAAGGCGAAGTAAGCATTTGAAAGCTCAGATTCAGATAAGTAGTAGTCGCGAGTCGCATCCAGAACTTCACTCATGTTACGAGCACCTAGCTCATAGCCTCTTTGAACAGATGCTAGTGCTTTTTGCTGTGAAGTAACGGTCTTTTGGAATGCGTCAATTTTCTTGATTGATGATTCAACCATGCGTAGTGCATAGCGAACATTTTGGTAAGTTTGACGACGAGATTCTTCTTCAATTTGATAAGCGATATCAACATCTGTATTAGCAATATCAACCATCGCTGTTAGTGTTGAACCGGTATAAATTGGCACATTCATGACAAGCGCAAGATCGAACGATGTTAATGTTTCATCATTCGGGATCGCTTCACCTGCTGATGTTTCAATATCACCAAGGAAACGCTGATTTAACTTAGCATGCAAAGAGACTTGTGGTTTGTGGCCATCTTTCGCTCTCTGTAGCTCAAGCTTGGTTCTTTCAACCGTTACGCCAGCTAGTTGAATATCTCGGTTGTTCATCATTGATGTTTCTAACCAAGTTAAGCCAGTCTCTGAATCAGGGAAATGAGGCGTGTAAGAGTCAATCTTTAATGGTTGTACAGCGGTAAATTCTTGACCAGATAACGTTTGTAGTGCATCAAGTGCAAGCTGATGCTGAACGCCAGCCTCTAAAACAGCCACTTCTGATTGATCTTTACGAGCTTGTGCTTGTAGTAAGTCGATTTCAGAAGAAGTACCAGCGTTATTGCGGTGCTTAGTAATGTCTAAGTACTCGGTTAGTGACTTAGCATTTGCTTCCGACGTCTCTAGCAGAGATTTAGTACGTAGCACATCAAAGTATGCTTTGGTAGTACGGTAAATCAGAGCTTCACGTGCTTTATTTACCAGTAGATCTGCGCTTTCGCTATTGCTGTCTGCAATCGCAACGCCAGCTTTTACTGCTGGAGTATAGATAGATTGGCTAAGGCTCACACCCACATTACCAATCGTACCGTTACCACCATGTGTCGCTTCTACTGATTCAGAGTCAGCAAATGCACTTAGGTTAAAGTACGCATTGATTTGTGGTAGTAAACGACCTTTTGCACCATCGATAGCAAAGTTAGACTTATCTTGCGTCAACTCGGCAGTACGCAGTAGTGAGTCATTTTGTAGAGCTAGGTTGTAAAGGTTTTCAAGATCCGTTGTACTTCCAGCAGCAGCTGAAGAAGTAAAGGCGCCAGTTGTAAGGACAGAGAGAAGTATTGTGCAAAGTGTTCTGTTCATCTGTTATGCCAAATAGAAGTTAGAAGTAACCATCCAACAGATAGATAAACGGTATCTATTCACGGGATGAATTTCGCTAAGCTTCCTTGCATAAAGCGATGTGCAGGGTATTCACTCTCTCGCCTACGCTGTAGGTCATTTGGTGACATCCGCACGTTGATGTGAGCTAACTCTATAGTAGTAAGACAAAATTGCGTCTTTGTGCTAATGTTTTCAGGAAACTAAAAAACAAACACTAAAAATTAAAATGACAATAAAAAAGCAATCAACGAATAATGTATTGATTACTTCGTCTGCAAATATTTATCCATTTATTGAATATTGCGAACAGAATTCGATCAATTGGCACGAAATAGCACAAGAGTGCAACCTTCCCACTAATAAAGCAGGCTTAGTGCACTGGTTACCCCTTAAAGATTTAATGCAGTTTTTACACTGCTTAGAAAAAAGATATGGCTACACTGTCGGAATAGAAGTCGGTCGCCTTGTATCCATGGAGCAACTATCTCCTACACTGGCAAAAAAAATTCGAGCCTGTGATAGTTTAGAAAGTGGAATACAGTGCTTAATAGCTGAACTGACCAACTTAAATAATCACATTATGATTTGGACTGAAAAAGTCGAAGATCAATGGTGGCTGTGTCATAGAAGTTGCTATCAACCATCATCTATTGGATTTGAACAATCTGAGTGGTTTAGAAGCTTGACTCTTATTAGCTTCTGTCGCCACTTCTTAGGAGAAAACTGGCGCCCTCACAGTGCAAAACTATCTTCATCATCTGACAACCATCATCAACTACCTGAAAGCTTTAAGCAGACATCGATAGAGTACGGACTAAAATATGGGGCGATTGCCATCGATGTAAAAGAAGATTTTCAACCTATCTCACAGCAAGAAGCTGAAAACAATTGGCACCAAGCGGTAACTACACTGATAAGAACCTATGCATCATTACCATGGATGAGCATAGATTGGTTTGCCAAGATGCTAGGTATGACGAAGAGAACTCTGCAAAGAAAGTTGAAGCAAGAAAATATTATATTTAAGTCATTGAAAGAAAATGCAAAAAAAGAAAAGGCTATTTACTTAGTCATTAACTCCGATCTTCCTATTCATGATATTGCTGAAATCGTTGGCTATAGCGACCTAAGCAACTTTAATCGAGCCTTTAAAGGCTGGACATCAATGGGGCCACCGACTTATCGAAAAACTCATCGTAGGAGTAATGATGAGTCATAAAAAAAGGGTTGGCAGATGCCAACCCTTTTTACTTGTTCTCAGAAGAGATAAGTATTAAATATTATGCCGTTGCTTCTTGAGCAACAACTGGTGTTACTGCTCTTTCACCAACAGGAAGAACAGTGCGACCGTATTCATTGTTTAGTACTTGTGCCATTGCAAAATAAATTGCAGATGCGCCACAGAAAATACCTTCCAAGCCAGCAATGGTACCAATCAGTTCGCTACCTGTGAAATCACGTGCTGCTAATAGGAAGAACAGAATTGTTAGTGAACCAAACACGATTTGCTTAGCAAGTGGGTAGCAGCGAGAACCGATAAACATAAAGCCTGTGAAGATACCCCAAAGCAATAAGTACCAACCCATAAATGTATGCGGGCTTGCCGGCAGACCCATGTATGGCATGATCATAATACTAACAAGAGACAACCAAAATAGACCGTATGATGTGAAGGCTGTAGTACCAAATGTATCACCACGCTTGAAGCACATCATGCCAACCAATACTTGACTAAGACCGCCATAGAAAATACCCATAGATAAAATCATTGAATCAATTGGGAAAAATCCCGCATTATGAATATTTAATAAAATAGTTGTCATACCGAAGCCCATTAGGCCTAATGGTGCCGGATTTGCAAGTTTAGTTGACATTTTGGGGGATACCTTTCAAATAATGAGATAGAAAATGTACGCGGAGTTTAATGTATAAACTAAATTTGATGAAAATACATTTTTGAAAACTAAGATTCCATCAGTGATACTGTAAGCATATGTGACTGTTGCATATAGATATAATGCATGTGAATATAACAAACATATAAACAGCGCATAAAAAAAGCCAGCATCAAAGCTGGCTTCTAAATGATAAGTTAGAATAATTTAACGATTATTCCCACTCAATGGTTGCAGGTGGCTTACCAGAAATATCGTAAACAACACGAGAGATACCGTTAACTTCATTGATAATACGGTTAGAAACCTTACCTAAGAAGTCATATGGTAAATGCGCCCAATGCGCTGTCATGAAGTCAATCGTTTCTACTGCACGTAGCGAGACAACCCAATCGTATTTACGACCATCACCCATTACGCCTACCGAGCGTACTGGTAAGAATACAGTGAAAGCTTGAGATACTTTATTGTATAGGTCGGCAGCATGTAGCTCTTCGATGAAGATAGCATCGGCACGACGTAGTAAGTCACAGTACTCTTTTTTCACTTCGCCAAGAACACGAACGCCTAGACCTGGCCCAGGGAATGGGTGGCGGTAAAGCATGTTGTAAGGTAAACCTAACTCAAGGCCAATCTTACGTACTTCATCTTTAAACAATTCACGCAATGGCTCAACAAGCCCCATTTCCATATCGTCAGGTAAACCACCTACGTTATGGTGTGATTTGATAACGTGTGCTTTACCTGTTTTTGAAGCTGCTGATTCAATAACATCAGGGTAAATTGTACCTTGTGCTAACCAACGAGCATTTTTCAGTTTCTTTGATTCTTCATCAAAGATCTCAACGAATACGCGACCAATGATCTTACGCTTAGCTTCTGGCTCATCAACGCCTTTCATTTCATCTAAGAAACGGTTCTCAGCATTAACGTGAATAATGTTTAGGCCAAACTTGTTGCCAAACATATCCATAACCTGCTCAGCTTCATTTAAACGTAATAAACCGTTATCAACAAATACACACGTTAGTTGGTCACCAATCGCGCGGTGAGCAAGCATTGCAACAACAGATGAATCAACACCACCAGACAGACCAAGGATAACTTCATCATCCCCTACTTGTTCTTTAATACGAGCAACTGCATCTTCAATAATAGAAGCCGATGTCCACAAACCTTCACAGCCACATACATTAAGAACAAAGTTCTCAAGCATTTTTAGACCGTTTTTAGTATGCGTTACTTCTGGGTGAAATTGTACGCCGTAGTATTTTTTGTCTTCGTTTGCCATAGCAGCAAAAGGACAAGTATCCGTTTCAGCAATTTTGACGAAGTCTGCTGGAATTTCGACTACTTTGTCACCGTGGCTCATCCAAACATCTTGAGTTGCTTCAAGATCTTTAAATAATGCAGACTCACCAGTTACCTGTACAGCTGCATAGCCAAATTCACGCTCAGTTGATGTTGCAACTTTACCACCAAGCTGCTCTGCCATCGTTTGCATGCCGTAACAAACACCAAAGACTGGAACGCCAGAATCAAACACATATTGTGGTGCACGTGGAGAGTTCTCTTCCGTTACACTTTCTGGTCCACCAGATAGAATGATGCCATCCGGGTTAAATTCGCGAATATCCGCCTCTTCAACATCCCAGCTCCAAAGCTCACAGTAAACACCGATTTCACGGATACGACGCGCAACTAGCTGCGTGTACTGAGAGCCAAAATCTAAAATAAGAATACGTTGATCGTGGATATTTGTTGTCATTATGCTTTCTCAAAAATTCATTTATTTGGTGTTAAGAATAACACCGTCCATATTTACGTTAACTCAACAGCACTAGATTCAAAATAGAGCACCAGAACGATGCTCTATCTTAAAAAAAACGAGAATCACCCCATGCGGTAGTTAGGTGCTTCTTTTGTAATTTGTACATCATGAACATGAGACTCTTTCATGCCAGCGCCAGAAATACGAACAAATTCAGCTTTAGTACGCATATCATCAATTGTCGCTGAACCAGTTAAGCCCATGCTTGAACGTAAACCACCCATCTGCTGATGAACGATTTCCTTTAATAAACCTTTATAAGCAATACGGCCTTCAATACCTTCTGGTACCAATTTGTCAGCCGCATTATCTGTTTGGAAGTAACGATCTGAAGAACCTTGTGACATTGCACCAAGTGAACCCATGCCACGGTAAGACTTGAATGAACGACCTTGGTAAAGAATAACTTCACCAGGTGCTTCTTCTGTACCAGCAAACATTGAGCCAACCATAACGCAAGATGCGCCAGCAGCTATCGCTTTACAGATATCGCCTGAGAAGCGGATACCACCATCAGCAATCACTGGGATACCATATTCAGCGGCAACGGCTGCTGCGTCTGAAATAGCCGTAATTTGTGGAACACCAACACCGGTTACGATGCGAGTTGTACAGATAGAACCAGGGCCGATACCCACTTTTACCGCGCTAACACCAGCGTCAATCAATGCTTTCGCACCTGAGCCAGTTGCCACGTTACCACCAATGATATCAAGTTCTGGGTGCGCCGCTCGCGTTTCACGAATACGGTTTAAAACACCCTCTGAGTGACCGTGTGAAGAGTCAATTAATAGTACATCAACACCAGCTTCAACCAGTGCGCTTACTCGCTCTTCATTACCAGCACCAGCACCAACCGCCGCGCCAACACGTAGACGACCACGCTCATCTTTACATGCGTTTGGTTTTAATTCTGCTTTATGGAAATCTTTCGCTGTGATCATGCCGGTTAGTTGGAAATCATCATTAACAACCAATACTTTTTCAACACGAGCTTGATGCATTTTTTCCTGAACTTCTTCAGGTGATGCACCCTCTTTTACTGTTGCAAGACGTGCTTTAGGTGTCATGACTTCTTGGACACTTTTCGATAAGTCCGTAACGAAACGAATATCACGACCAGTAATGATACCAACTAAGTCGTTTGCTTCAGTTACGACAGGGAAACCAGCAAAACCATGTTGCTCTGTTAGTTTCTTAACATCTAAAATCGTCGCTTCAGGGCAAATAGTTACAGGAGCAGTAACAACACCAGCTTCAAATATTTTTACTAAGCGAACCTGCTCGGCTTGCTGTTCAATTGACATATTTTTATGGATAAAACCGATTCCGCCTTCTTGCGCAAGTGCAATAGCAAGACGAGCTTCCGTCACCGTATCCATTGATGCAGAGATCATAGGGATATTTAACGCAATATTTTTGGTAAGCTGAGTGCGAAGATCAGCGGTGTTCGGAAGAACGGTAGAATGTGCTGGGACAAGTAGAACATCATCAAAAGTTAAAGCTTCTTTTGCTATTCGTAACATTTGCAATATCTCACAGTAATAGGTATTAAAAGAAATAAACCAAACTTTATCGTTTCGCATAATAAAGTGTATTTGGTTTTATATTGCAAACGGATTATACGCACAGCGCAATCGATTGACCACTCATTTATTTATTTTTTATTTGCATTCCATCCCTTGCTATGTATTATATTACCGCTAATTTCTACTTTCACGCCTTCGGAATTAGCCTGTGTCTTTTCTGACCAATAAAAATATTTTTACTGTCTCGCGTTTAAACTCAGAAGTCCGTCTATTACTTGAAAATGAGATGGGGATTATCTGGTTGGTCGGTGAGATCTCTAACTTCTCCTCACCCGTTTCTGGTCATTGGTACCTCACACTTAAAGACGCTCGAGCCCAAGTAAAATGTGCCATGTTCAAGGGCAATAATCGTCGTGTCAATTTTAGACCACAAAATGGTAACCAAGTTCTGGTTAAAGCCCGTTTGTCGCTTTATGAGCCTCGTGGTGATTATCAGTTGATCATTGAATCAATGCAGCCAGAAGGTGACGGTCGACTACAGCAAGAATATGAGCAACTAAAAATGCGCCTCGCTGCAGAAGGACTATTTGCTCAAACCAATAAAAATCGACTCCCTGAACACCCTCAATGCGTAGGGGTTATTACCTCGAAAACTGGTGCTGCTCTTTTTGATATCTTAGATGTGCTAAAGCGCCGTGATCCAACGCTATCAGTGGTCATTTACCCAACGATGGTACAAGGCGATGAAGCTGCCATTCAAATCGCTCAAGCCATTGGTAGGGCAAATGAGCGTAATGAGTGTGATGTCCTTATCGTTGGTCGTGGTGGTGGTTCACTAGAAGATTTATGGTGCTTTAACAATGAAATCGTTGCCCGCACGATAGCGGCAAGTCAGATACCGATTATCAGTGCAGTTGGACATGAAGTGGATGTTACTATTGCTGACTTTGTTGCCGATGTTCGTGCCCCTACTCCATCCGCGGCAGCAGAGATCATTAGCCAAGATCAAAGCCATAAGTATCAATCGATGCATAACTATCAGCAACGATTAGCCAGCGCAATGCGTCATTACTTCGCTCGACAGCAGCAACGTAGCCAACGCTTAGCACATCGACTGGATAAACAGCATCCAAGCCATCAGCTACGCGTACAGAGCCAGCAACTCGATGAGTTAGAGCAAAGGCTAAATAATGCGATGAATCATTACTTGCTAAAGCGTACCCAACATATTGAGCATAAGTACCACCAAATCCAATTGCACTCGCCAACCAAGCGCTTAATGACGCAAAAGCACCAACTACTGTCTTTAAAGCAGAAAATGCTTGATGCGATGGATAAGAAATTGCTCACCGCTCGCCATCAACTTGCGATTGGTGCAGAGAAATTAGATACCGTCAGTCCACTGGCAACCTTGCAACGGGGTTACTCAATCACGACTCGTGTTGATGGTCAGGTTATTACTCAGGCGGACTCATTAAGCAGCGGTGATCAATTAATTACTCAACTTGCTAATGGTGAAGTACGCTCAACCGTTGACTAACAGCAAATAGTAACTTATACCTAATCAATTTTAATGAACTGAAAGCTCACTCTTGATTTTGACTTCAGTTCATTACATTGATTACAAAAATAACTCGCCGAGCCACACGCCTGTAATTTTTCTAACTCAGAATCACAATCAGGGCACTCACCCACTTTCTTAAACTGTTGTTGGCATGTCTGACAGCGATAAGCGCCATCCCAAACCAGATCACTTTGACACTGCGGACAATAGTTACTCATCAAAAAACTCCTCATCACAAATAATGAATGCCAATACGACTATATCGTTTATTGTTGCTAGATTGCCAGATCAATCACTCACTACGTATTGACATAAGTCACACTAAGCTTTCTTTGTTATTGATAATTAAATGCTAATCTTTATGTACAGACTAGATTAAAAAGATCAAAGCCTGATCTTTTGCTTAATCTATCATGTTCAGCGATCTACCCTTAAAAGAATATTTATATCACCACATACCGAAAGCATAAGTTACATATCCTGTATATGCATTTTCAGAAGACTATAATCCTGCCATACAGTGTATAAAGAAGAACTAACGATATTTACTATATTCGTTATAAGCACTTTTCTAGGATCAATGATCCTTTATTCTCTTCATTAAAACTCACTAGACTTCAACATGTGTTATTCCGATGAAGCCAATATCGATAGATACAAAAAAAGCGCTCGTTATTGCTAACTGAGCGCTTCTCTTTTATGACAATGTAATCAGGTCAATGACTGATTATTTTCTTTGACCACGACCTTTCATCATGCTCAGAACGCGTTTATGTTTGCGCTCTTGTGACATCGTCATTTTGTTTGTCTTACCTTCAAACGGGTTATCACTGTTTTGGAATTGAATACGAATTGGCGTACCCATGATTTCCAGTGAACGACGGTAATAGTTCATCAGGTAACGTTTGTAAGAATCTGGAAGATCATTAACTTGGTTACCGTGAATAACAACGATTGGTGGGTTATAACCACCAGCGTGCGCATATTTCAGCTTAACACGACGACCACGTACCATTGGTGGTTGGTGATCATCCGTTGCCATCTTCATGATACGAGTTAATACAGAAGTACCAACACGCGTTGTCGCTGAGTTGTATGCTTCTTGTACTGAATCAAATAAGTTACCAACGCCAGTACCGTGCAGTGCAGAGATAAAGTGAACACGTGCGAAGTCAACGAAACCTAAACGACGGTCTAGTTCTTTCTTCACGCTCTCTTTAACATCTTTATCAAGACCATCCCACTTGTTAACAGCCAATACAATTGAACGACCCGCATTCAGTGCAAAGCCCAATAAGCTTAGATCTTGATCTGAGATATTCTCACGTGCATCAATAACCAGTAGAACAACGTTAGCATCTTCTACTGCTTTCAGCGTCTTAACTACTGAGAATTTCTCAACCGTTTGGTTAATGTTCTTACGACGACGAACACCTGCAGTATCAATTAGGACGTATTCACGCTCATCACGTTCCATTGGAATGTAGATTGAGTCACGAGTCGTACCTGGCATATCGTAAACAACAACACGTTCTTCACCTAAAATACGGTTAGTCAGTGTTGATTTACCTACGTTTGGACGCCCGATGATCGCAAGCTTGATTGGCTGATCTTGCAAACGCTTAAATTCAGCTTCTGCTTCTTCTTCAGTGTAATCTAGCTGCTCTTGCTCTTCATCTTCAAAACCGGTTAGGTCGTTTAGTTCACCTTCGTTTTCTTCGATGAGTTTTTCTGCAAATGGGTTTAGCGCAAGATCGATCAACGCTGTTACACCACGACCGTGTGATGCAGCAATTTGATACATCTCATCAACGCCTAACTTCCAGAAGTCAGAACAAGCAGCATCAGCATCAATACCATCAACCTTGTTTACCACAAGCATTGCTGGTTTTTCGATTTTACGTAAGTGCTTAGCAATAGCTTCATCGGATGGTGTTAGACCAGCACGGCCATCCACCATAAATAGCACAACATCAGCTTCATCAATCGCTGCTAATGACTGTTCTGCCATTTTTGTTTCAACGCCTTCTTCGGTACCATCAATACCACCGGTGTCGATAACAATAAATTCATGTTCACCCAGTTTAGCTTGACCATATTTACGGTCACGCGTTAAGCCAGGGAAATCCGCAACCAATGCGTCACGTGTACGAGTCAATCGGTTGAATAACGTAGACTTACCTACGTTAGGACGCCCTACTAGAGCAACAACAGGAATCATAATAACCTCTACAATTTATCTATTCTTATGTAGTTATAGGTAAATCCTTGGCTTCTACCTAGTTTTTTTACCTATAACCACATGCTTATTTATTTTTGATTGCGAATATCCCTATTTCAGCAATAAAACGGCTCCTGACTATAACAGCCAGGAGCCGAATGTGAATTGTATCACGTTCTACTACTTGATTTGCAGTTTCTTTACACTACCGTCGCGGCTAACAACAACATAGCCATCAGATAAAGCCATCGGACCGACAGCAAAACCACTATCATTCACCATCTGTTGAGCAACAAACTCACCCGTTGAACGATCAAGCCAGTGTAAATAACCTTCGCTATCACCAACGACAACATAACCGTTAATCATAACTGGTGCTGTTAGTTGACGATGCTCAAGCTCTTTGTTCGTCCATAGCTCAGTACCACTGCGAACATCAACTGCCGCTAAATGGTCAAGCTCAGTAACAACAAATAAACGACTCGCATCAGTACCCATATTGGTTGATGAAGAGTAGTTACGCTTCCAAATTGGATTACCAGAACGTAAATCGATAGCGACAAGCTGACCATTAAAACCAACGACATACAGAGTTCCACCTAATACGATAGGCGAAGAGTCCACATCAACTAAGCGATCAATTTCCGTTGCCCCTTTTGGCGTACCAATCGGTTGTTGCCAGATTAATTGACCACGTTCTGCGATCGCTGCTGCTAAACGGCCATTTGCTGTACCCCAGAAGATACCGCCACCCATCGCAACCGGTGTACTGTCACCACGCAAAGTTAGGTTAGGAACCTCAGTACTTAATGCCCATTTTTCTTCGCCAGTTTGGTAGTCAAACGCGATAACCATGCCGCGACTAGAATGAATGATAATTAAATTACTATCAGCAACTGGTGAAGATAAAATTTCACCGTTAACTTGAGAGCGCCATTGCTCTTCACCCGTCTCTTCATCTAAAGCAATCAGTTCACCGTTTTCACTACCAATAAATAGCAGGCTGTAAGCAGCGGTTACTCCACCAGAAAGACGCGCATGAGTGTCACCTTTTAGGTTTTGCTTCCAAATGGTTTTACCCGTATCAGGATCTAAAGCCTTTACTTCGCCATCTCGACTTGCAATGAATAATTTTCCGTAAGCAAATGCAGGGCTTAATTTTGAAAAATAGTGACCAACGCCTTTCCCTATGGATGTCGACCAACTGCTCTCAGGTGTAAACTCACTGGTTACCAAAGGCACTGGTGCCATAATGATGGTATCTTCTTCGCTCGCACACCCAACAACCGTACCAAGCACAACTGCGCATAAAAGCGCTTTACGGAACATTCTTTTCATTAACAACTGTCCTTACTTAGCAAGATCATCCAATTTAACTTGAAGTGTTTGGCTTGCATCTGCCGCTTGTTGAGCTTCCGTATATGCACGGTAAGCAGCGTCATCATCACCTTTACGTAGAGCAATATCACCACGTAGTTCAGCAACACGACCAGTCCAAGCTTCATCAACAATCGAATCAAGATCCGTTAATGCACCATCAAAGTTAGCTAGCTCAGCTTTAACACGTGCTACTCGGTAAGTAACAAGCGGTAGCAGCGCTTCATCTTTTGTTGCTGACTTCGCCCACTCTAATTGAGCTAAAGCTTGCTCTACGTCACCAGCTTCAATTTGTACTTTTGCTAACTGAAGTGCTGCAAGAACTGAATACTCTGTGTCACCATTGGCATCGATAAATGCTTGAACATCATTGTTTGCATCTGAGCCTTGAGTCATTAAAGAAGTCATAGCTACAGTGTAATTTGATGATGCGACTTCTTGCCCTTCGATAACTGAGTCTTGGTAATAACGCCAACCAAATAAGCCACCCAAACCAATCACTGCACCCAAAATTACCGCTTTACCGTTTTCTCTCCACCAATCTTTAATGGCTTCAACTTGTTGTTCTTCGCTGTCGTAGAGTTCCACTTCCTGTCCTCTTAATTCTAAATATTAAAAGCGACGGCATAATACCATCGCTTATTTTTTCGTTATTATTGGATTAAATTAATTTTGCTAATTTTGCCGCAACGTCTGCTTGAGAAATCACTTCTTGCTCACCAGCCACTAAATCTTTAAATACAACCGTATTTTCAGCAACTTCATTTTCACCCAGAACAAGGGCAACAACCGCACCGACTTTATCTGCACGCTTAAATTGCTTTTTAAAGTTACCACCACCGAAGTGTGTCATAACTCGTAGACCTGGAACGGATTCACGAAGTTGCTCTGCTAGCTTCATACCAGCCATCATTGTGCCTTCACCAGCCGTAACTAGGTAAGCATCAACATTGCGACGAACTTCTGTTAGCTCTAAGGTTTCCATCATCAGAACTAGACGCTCTAGACCCATAGCAAAGCCGACAGCCGGTGTTGCTTTACCACCTAACTGTTCTACTAAACCGTCATAGCGACCACCGCCACATACGGTACCTTGAGCACCTAGGCTTTCTGTAATCCACTCAAATACTGTGCGGTTGTAGTAATCTAATCCACGCACTAAACGTTGATTGACTTGGTATTCGATACCTGCAGCATCAAGAAGTTCACATAAACCGGCAAAATGCGCTTTTGATTCTTCACCTAAGTAGTCAGATAGCATAGGAGCATCGACGAGTACGGCTTGAATTTCTGGGTTCTTAGTATCAAGAACACGCAGCGGATTTGTGTGCATGCGACGCTTGCAATCGTCATCTAAGATATCGATATGCTGCTCTAGGAAAGCAATCAATGCAGTGCGGTAGTTAGCGCGATCGTCTAGTGAACCAATTGAGTTCAACTCTAAACGAACATGCTTATCAATGCCTAACTCACGCCATAAACGTGCTGTCATCATGATAAGTTCAGCATCAACATCAGGACCATTTAAGCCAAATACTTCAACACCACATTGGTGGAATTGGCGGTAACGACCTTTTTGCGGGCGTTCATGGCGGAACATTGGACCCATGTACCATAAGCGCTGTTCTTGGTTATATAACAAACCATTCTCGATACCAGAACGAACACAACCAGCAGTACCCTCTGGGCGTAATGATAAGCTATCACCATTGCGGTCTTCGAACGTGTACATCTCTTTTTCAACCACATCGGTGACTTCACCAATAGCACGGCTAAATAGATTCGTCATTTCGACGATAGGCATACGCACTTCATTGTAGCCATACGCACTAATAACATTTTTTACTGCGCCTTCTACTTTTTGCCAAAGTGGAGACTGTGTAGGGAGACAATCGTTCATGCCTCGAATTGCTTGAATATTTTTTGCCACAATAAATTACCGTTATATCTGGTGAGATTACTTATCTTCAACACTGGTGATGTCGATGCGGTTTTGAGCATCTAACATTGAAGCTTTCGCTCGAATTTTCGCTTCTAGTTTATCAACCAGATCATCGTTATCAAAACGTTCTTTTTGGCGCTTACCATCTTCATAGAAAGCACTCTTCTTATTACCGCCGGCAATACCCATATGTGAAACTTCTGCTTCACCTGGACCATTAACCACACAACCAATAATCGAAACATCCATTGGTGTGATGATATCTTCTAGGCGTTGCTCTAATGAGTTGACGGTATTGATAACATCAAACTCCTGGCGAGAACAACTTGGGCAAGCGATAAAATTAATACCACGAGAGCGAATGCGCAGTGATTTTAAAATATCAAAGCCAACTTTGATCTCTTCAACAGGATCGGCTGCTAAAGAAATTCTTAATGTATCACCAATACCTTCGGCCAATAGCATACCTAGACCCACCGCTGATTTTACTGAACCTGCACGAGCACCGCCCGCTTCAGTAATACCAAGGTGTAAAGGTTGATCAATTTGTTTGGCAAGTAAACGATATGAATCAACTGCCAGAAAGACATCGGATGCTTTCACACTGACTTTAAATTGATCAAAGTTCAAGCGGTCAAGGATATCAACATGGCGCATCGCAGATTCAGCAAGAGCTGCTGGTGTCGGTTCGCGATATTTCATCTGGATTTCTTTTTCAAGCGATCCACCATTCACACCAATACGGATAGGAATGTTTTTATCACGAGCGCAATCAACAACTGAGCGAATACGCGCTTCATTGCCAATGTTGCCTGGGTTGATACGTAAACAATCGACGCCATATTCAGCGACTTTAAGTGCGATACGATAATCAAAATGAATATCGGCAACCAAAGGAACGGAGACTTGCTGCTTAATAAGCTTAAAAGCTTCAGCCGCTTCCATCGTTGGCACTGATACACGTACGATATCAGCCCCTACTTTTTCCAAGGCTTTAATTTGAGCAACCGTTGCAGCAACATCTGTTGTGCGAGTATTGGTCATCGATTGTACAGCAATGGGTGCACCATCACCGATTGGCACATCGCCCACGTAAATTCGTGTCGATGGGCGACGTATAATAGGAGATTCGTGTTGCATATTCGCTTCTAAGGTAATGTGAATTTTGCTACTTTACCGGAAGTATACCCAGAAAGGTCGACCGGTTCACTTGCAAATGTCATGGTAACGCCCTCTGGCGCACCTAGAATGATTTTAAATGGTGCTTTACCCGTCAAACTTACTTGCTGACCTGGTTTTTGTAAGCCACTTGATAAAATTTTGCCGTTAGCATCTTTAACTTGAATCCAACAATCAGCACTAAAGCCTAGCTCCATCGCTTTATGACCTGCAGGTAAGGCAGGGATCACAACGTCAGGTTCTACTGGCTCCGCAATAACTTCTTCTGCTGCAAGTAGAGACTCATCAGTGTTGGCCTCTTCTGCTTCAGTGCCAGCGACTAATGCTGAGTCAGAAGCCGATACGACGCTATCAGCATTTAGCGTAACAACCTCTTCAACTTCAACGGGAGCAATAGCAGTAGGTTCGCTAACTTCAGCGACCACTTCCACTTGCTCATTATTTTTCGCCGCTTCCGACAAAGCAATAGAGAGCGTATCTTGTTGCTGATTTTGCCACCACCAGACACTTGAGATGCCAAAGATAACGGCAAAAATACCCCAAGTCACTTTCATTACACGACTATTGTGTTTTGCGACATTTCGTTTACGTGAAAAACTCTGCATCTCTTGCTCTTCATGCTGAGCATCCCCTGCATGATCAAGCGCTGCTAATACTAGGTTTTCATCTAAAGAAACGACCTTAGCATAAGAGCGATAGTAACCACGTATAAAGGTAGCGACCTGTTCTTCACCACAATCATTGGATTCTAGTTTTTGAATAAGAGTAACTTTTAATTTTAATCTCTGAGCAACTTGTTGTTGAGTTAACCCTAACGATTCACGCTTTTCTCTTAATAAAGTACCAGCATCAGTGTGGTTATATTCCGTCATTTTCTCTTGTTCTGTACTCATAAGATTTTTGCTTCTTGTTAATTATCATGTTGGATTAGGTCATTTATTCTTTTTATAAGGCAGCCTAAACTCATTATATGATAGGTACATGGATGGACTTTACTTCTATCATCGTGAAGATTTAAAAGTGGTCGATTTTACGCTAATTGATACTGCTGATGATTGATGACATTTTCATTACGTCATCGTGCGGCTATCGATTACCATTAATTCCGTACGTTATCAGTTTATACTATCTTACCGTTATATATTGCTTAATTTGCAATAAACAAAAAAAATCATAATCATAAGCTAATCTAGGCAGTAGATAAAAACTCTTTCGACAAAAATTGCTCTTAGTTCAAGGTTTTGCAATAAAATCACCAGAAAAAGAGAGAAAACTGACCCTCACTCTATTTTTATCTTCCAAAACATTTGCTTACAGTAAATACAAATAAACCAGAAGGATGAGCTTCTGGTCTATTAGTTATTGACTATTTAATCAAATTATAGCGTTTTTACTGGGATGCTATTTTCCGCCAATTTTTGCTTTGTACGCTTAGTTCTATCAATCACATCGCCAACAAGTTGACCACAAGCTGCATCGATATCATCACCGCGAGTCTTACGTACTGTCACCGTGTAATCGTACTGCATTAATGTTTTTTGGAAACGGTCAATACGTGAGTTGCTCGGCTTTTTATAAGGCGAACCTGGGTATGGATTAAATGGGATTAAGTTAATTTTCGCTGGTGTGTCTTTTAATAGCTCAGCAAGTTGATGTGCGTGTTGCATGTCATCATTAACATGATCCAGTAAAACATACTCAACAGTCACGCGGCCACGGTTTGCATTTGAAGAGGCGATATAGCGGCGAACTGATGCTAAGAAGTCTTCAATATTCCAACGATCGTTAATTGGCATAATTTCGCTACGCAATTCATCGGTTGGTGCATGAAGTGAAATGGCTAATGCTACATCAATATTGTCTGTCATTTGATCAAGACCAGAAACAACACCTGATGTAGATACGGTTACTCGACGCTTAGAAAGTGCAAAGCCAAGATCATCAAGCATAATTTCCAATGATGGAATTAAGTTCTTCATGTTAAGCAGTGGCTCACCCATACCCATCATAACGACGTTAGTAATTGGGCGGCGACCGGTTTCTTTCTCTAAACCAATTTCGCGAGCTGCACGCCAGATTTGACCGACAATTTCCGATACTTTTAAGTTACGGTTAAAGCCTTGCTGCGCTGTTGAACAGAATGTACATGCCAGTGCACAACCGACCTGAGATGATACACATAACGTTGCACGATCACCGTCAGGAATATATACCGTTTCAACATCTTGATCGCCAACACGCATAGCCCATTTAATGGTGCCATCTTCTGAATGCTGAGCTTCTGAAACAACGGGTGCTTTAATTTCAGCAACTTGCTTTAGCTTTTCGCGTAATTTTTTGTTGATGTTATTCATTGCATCGAAATCATCAACACCAAAGTGATACATCCACTTCATAATTTGATCTGCTCGGAATGCTTTTTCACCTAGCTCTTCTGCAAAATATTTACGAAGACTTTTACGGTCTAGATCGAGTAGATTGACTTTAGTCGTGGTCATGGTGCCTCTCATTGATGTAACGATATTTAAGGGCGCGAATTGTACAGCCTTTAGGCAGGGACAACAAGCTTTGTAAAGCCACACTTCAATTAAGGGATTACTTGATGGCATGGAAAAGGAAGCCAAAGCCTCCTTTTCTAAGAAAGATATTTTTTATCTTGGGCAGATTTCAGAAGCAGGGAAAAAGAATTCAATTTCACGCGCTGCTGACTCTGGGCTATCTGAACCATGTACCGAGTTGTGACGCATGCTTAATGCATAATCAGAGCGTATAGTGCCGCATGCCGCGTCTTCTGGGTTCGTTTTACCCATTAGCTCACGGTAACGACAAATCGCATCTTCACCTTCAAGCACTTGAACCATAATTGGGCCTGAAGTCATAAATGCTTTTAAATGTGGAAAAAATGCTTTCCCTTCATGCTCAGCATAAAAGCCGCTTGCTTGGTCTTCGTTTAAATGGACCATTTTTGCTGCGATCACACGTAGACCAGCCTTCTCAATTCGATGGTAAATTTCACCAATCAAGTTACGCTCCACTGCATCGGGTTTTACGATAGAAAATGTTCTTTCTAAAGCCATAGTTAAGGCATCCTTCTTTCTTATAGTTAGTTATATGGACATTGAGCAGCCTGGTGAAGACTGCTTAAATCTTATTACTATTTTGCTTGCTCAGTTAGAATACGGGCTAACGTTCTTACGCCCATACCTGTGCCACCAGCTGACCATTTATCGGTTGCTGCTTTACGGTAAGTACCAGCACAATCAAAGTGCAGCCACCCTTTTTTATAATCAGTCACAAAGTACGACAAAAACGCAGCTGCAGTACTAGCACCTGGAGAGTAGTCACCGCTCCCTATGTTCGATAGATCAGCAAAGCTTGAAGGCAGCATACCACGGTGGAACTCTGCAAGTGGTAATGGCCATAATCCTTCTTGCTCTAATTGTGCACACTGCAGCGCTTGATTAGAAAGCTCAGTATCAAAGCTCATTAGTGCGTGGTAATCATTACCTAACGCATTCTTTGCTGCGCCAGTTAGGGTTGCACAGTCAATGATCAGCTCAGGATTTTGTTCGCTTGCATACATCAAGCCATCAGCTAAAACTAAACGACCTTCAGCATCAGTATTCATGATTTCAACGGTTTTGCCATTTTTGTACTTGATCACATCGCCAAGTTTCAGTGCTCGACCTGAGATCATATTCTCAGCACAACATAAAATCAGTTTAACGCGCTTATTAAGACCACGCTGAATAGCCAGAGCAAAACCACCCGTAACGGTTGCTGCCCCACCCATGTCTGACTTCATCGCTGTCATGAAGTTAGAAGGTTTTAAGCTATAGCCGCCAGAATCAAAAGTGATCCCTTTGCCCACTAGACAAGCAAAAACCGGTGCGTTTTCATCACCCGTTGGGTTGTAGTCCAGTTGAAGCATCGCTGATGTACGTTCAGAACCACGACCAACCGCATAGATACCCTGCCAGCCTTCTGTTAATAAATCTTTATCTTTTACAATTTTAGCCTTCACAGTTCCTTTTGGCGCAATAGATTTGATAAATTCTGCGGCCATGCTCGCAAGTTGGCGAGGTGCGACTTCTTCACCACTTTTATTGATAATGTCGCGTGTCCAATTTGAAACGGTAATACGCGCTTCCAACTCTTTCTGAGCTGGCTCTTCTAAAGGAGACCACTCTAGTTTGGTCGTTTTTTTCGCTTCACGATAACCTTGGTAAAAAGCCCAAATCGCTTCTAAGTCCCAACGCTCACCTTCTAACTGAACCGATTTAATTCCTTGCCCATCTAACTTACGCGCCGCTCGTTGGATAATATTCAAATCTACATTTTGTGTAGCGTGAATGGTTACACCATTTTCAGCAAAAGATAAAATTGCGTTTGCTCCCCACTGAGGCTGGGCAGCTTCTTGACTGATAAATACTGACATTTGTATCGACATTGTTTCTCCTATGAGCTAAGGAAATCGTTCATTCCCTTGATGCTATTACTTTATGATTTAATGTTACCATTATGTAGTGAGTAAATGTCAATTGGATAAAAAAACGGACCTTAAGGTCCGTTTTTTGTCATTTTTTTGCACTCTATCAGCAATATTTGCTGTTTGTGTGATTAATCCGCTTCATCCATCCAACAGAGGATCACGGCTTCAAGCACTTTTTCATTGCAGTGACTTGGGTCATCATCAAAATCCTCAAGATCCATGATCCACTGATTAAGGTCGGTAAATCGCACCGTTTTAGGATCGGTATCAGGGTATAAATCGCATAACTCAATGGCTATATCGCGTGAATCTATCCATTTCAAACTCATCACTGACTCCTTGTTGGCTATTTATTATTGCTGATAGTATCGCTGTATTAGTGATCTTCTGAAGCGTGGTTTAGAGTATATTTTGGGATCTCTACCACTAAGTCTTCATTGCTCACACACGCTTGACAACCTAGACGAGACTCCGGCTCTAAGCCCCACGCTTTGTCTAGCATGTCATCTTCTAGTTCATCGCTCTCTTCTAATGAATCAAACCCTTCACGAACTACAATATGACAGGTTGTACATGCACATGATTTTTCACATGCGTGCTCAATTCCAATTCCATTTTTCAATGCAACATCGAGTACCGTTTCACCTGCTTGCGCTTCAAGAACCGCACCTTCAGGGCATAAGTCTTCATGTGGTAACACAATAATTTTAGGCATTTTCTATCTCGTACTTTATTGGTTAAATATCATTTACTGATTGTCCTGATAGCGCCAAGCGAATTGATTTATCCATTCGACGTGAAGCAAAATCTTGGCTCGCTTTATCTAAGTCTTTAATGCCCTGCTCTATCGCATTGGCATTATCAGCATTACGCAGCTGGATTAAATTCTCTATCGCGTTAAGCAGTGCTGGTTTTTCTTGCTCAGATAACAACTCATCACCATCCGCTTGCATGGCAGAAATTAAGCCTTCGATCACTCGGTCCGCTTCCACTCTCTGTTCTGCTAAAGTACGAGCATCCATGTCTTCTTGCGCATACGTCATCGAGTCTTTAAGCATATCAGCCACTTCATTATCGCTAAGCCCGTAAGAAGGCTTCACTTGTATCTCAGATTGAACGCCGGTGCTCTTCTCCATCGCTGTCACAGATAATAGACCATCTGCATCCACTTGGTAGGTGACACGGATATGCGCAGCACCAGCAGCCATTGGAGGGATACCCTTTAAAGAGAAACGCGCCAATGAACGACAATCATCGATTAATTCTCGTTCCCCTTGCGCGACATGCACTGACATTGCCGTTTGACCATCTTTAAAAGTGGTAAACTCTTGCGCACGTGCAACGGGAATAGTGGTGTTGCGTGGGATAATCTTTTCAACTAATCCACCCATGGTCTCGATACCAAGAGATAGTGGGATGACATCAAGCAGTAGCATTTCTGAATCGGGTTTGTTGCCAGCTAGAATATCCGCTTGAATTGCAGCACCAATGGCAACAACTTCATCGGGATTGATTGTCGTCAGTGGCGGACGCTGGAAGAACTCACCAACTTTATTACGTACCAATGGCGTGCGAGTTGAACCACCCACCATGACAACTTCAATCACTTCATCAATACTCACTTCTGCATCTTTTAACACTCGACGACATGAAAATAGTGTTTTCTTGATAAGTGGTGTGATTAATGCTTCAAATTCATCACGCGTCAGCATTCCCGTCCAACCTAAAGTCGAGACTTCAACGCTGTCGTTATTTGATAGGTCTATTTTTGCTTGTGTTGCTGCATCGAGTAATGAGCGGTAGTTTTCTGCACTTAATGGTTGCTCTAATGCTGGCTGCTCTGAACGAATGCGTTCTAGTAGTGATTGAGCGATTAATTCATCAAAGTCATCACCGCCGAGAGAAGAGTCACCACCGGTTGCGAGTACCTCAAATACGCCTTTTGACAAACGCAAGATAGAGATATCAAAAGTACCACCACCTAAGTCATAAACGGCAATTACGCCCTCTTGACCGCTATCAAGCCCGTAAGCAATCGCAGCAGCAGTGGGTTCATTAAGTAAACGTAAAACATGAAGCCCAGCTAAGGTTGCTGCGTCTTTTGTTGCAACTCGCTGCGCGTCATCAAAGTATGCAGGAACGGTAATCACTGCGCCTGACAATTCTCCACCAAGTGTTAACTCTGCTCGCTGACCTAATGCTCGTAAAATATCAGCAGAAACTTGAATTGGATTTTTATTCCCCTGAGGAGTCTGAAGAATTGGTAATCCATTATCACTGGCTTCAAATTGGTAAGGTAAAACTGGGTAGCGCTGCTGAATATCTTCTAGTGAGCGACCAATTAAACGCTTAACTGAAATAATAGTGTTAGCCGGTTCAGTTTTTGCTTTTGCTCGAGCTTCATAACCAACGATCATAGCGTCAGTTGAGTAATTCACCACTGAAGGCAAAATGCTACGCTCTTGATCATCTTGTAAAGTCGATGCATTACCACTGCGAACAGAGGCCACGAGTGAGTTCGTTGTTCCTAAGTCGATACCAACTGCCAACTTATGCTCATGAGGCGCAGAGCTTTGACCTGGTTCTGCAATTTGAAGTAGTGCCATTATGGGTCCTTATTCTTCGGTCTAACCGAGCAAACGTTCTTCGGTTAACTCTATTTCATTCTTTAGTTTGGCAATAAATTTAAGCTTTCGTACATAATCAGCGGCATGTTCCCAAAGGTTATCTTCTAGGGCTTGCTCGACTACCGCAATATGCTGATTAAACATGTTGCTGACATTGGCTTCAAACTCAAATAAAGCATCTTCTGGATCACTACTGTGGGCAATATCTTCCAGCGTTTCACGCAGTTCCATTTGCTCCATAAGAAACATTGGATCTTGTAGTGTCTGCTGCTCAGAGCGGAGATCAATGCCTTGCAGTGATAATAGGTATTCGGCGCGTGAAATAGGCTTTTTTAATACTTGATAAGCATCATTGATTTGAGCCGCTTGCTGTACTGAAAGTAAGCGTTCATGATCAGAGGCAGTCGCAAAGTTATCAGGATGAAAGCGACGTTGCAGATCTCTAAACTGTGAGGAAAGAAGGCTACCATCCAGTTGAAACTGAAGTGGTAGCCCAAATAATTCGAAATGGTTCATGTTAATCAAGTCCTAAAACCTAGGCTTAACTAAGGAGTACTTATCATAAGCCTAGAAGAGTTATCTACTGCTCGTTAAACGGTAAAGCTTTCACCGCAACCACATTCACTTTTTGAATTAGGGTTATTAAATTCAAAGCCTTCATTAAGCCCTTCTTTAACATAGTCTAGTTCGGTTCCATCAAGGTAAACTAAACTCTTAGGGTCAATAATGACTTTAACACCCGAATGTTCAAAAACTTGATCTTCTTCATTCAACTCATCAACGAATTCAAGCACGTAAGCCATGCCCGAACAGCCTGTCGTTTTCACACCTAAACGTAAACCAACGCCTTTACCTCGGTTATCTAGGAATGTTTTAACTCGGCTTGCCGCCGCATCAGTCATGGTGATGGCCATACTACAACCTTACGCTTTTCATTGATTAAATTTAAAATGGGAGCGCGCTATTCACAACGCTCCATATCGTTATTTATTGATCGTGCTTTTTCTTGTAATCAGCAACAGCCGCTTTAATTGCATCTTCGGCTAAGATTGAGCAGTGAACTTTTACTGGTGGTAATTCAAGTTCATCAGCAATTTCAGAGTTTTTAATCGCTGCTGCTTCATCAATACTTTTACCCTTAACCCACTCTGTAACCAGTGAGCTAGAAGCAATGGCTGAACCACAACCATACGTTTTGAATTTCGCATCTTCGATAATGCCTTCTGGCGTCACCTTAATTTGTAGCTTCATTACATCGCCACAAGCTGGTGCACCAACCATACCACTACCAATAGTTGGATCTTCTTTATCGAAGCCACCAACATTACGTGGGTTTTCATAATGATCAATTACTTTTTCGCTATAAGCCATAATAGTTACCTCGAGTCCTCTAATTCCCTGAGATTAGTGATGTGACCACTCAACCGTGTCCAGATCAATCCCTTCTTTATACATATCCCAGAGAGGAGACATGTCGCGTAATTTATTAACCGCTACACGAATTTGTTCAATTGCGTAGTCGATCTCTTCTTCTGTTGTAAAGCGTCCAAAAGAAAAACGTACTGAGCTATGCGCTAACTCATCATTTAAGCCAAGAGCGCGTAATACGTACGATGGCTCAAGACTTGCTGATGTACATGCAGAACCCGATGAAACCGCTAGATCTTTTAGAGACATAAGCAGTGATTCACCTTCAACAAATGCAAAGCTCACATTTAAGTTGTGTGGAACACGCTGCTCTAAGTCACCGTTTACTGTGACTGCTTCTAGATCTTTTACACCGTTTAATAAACGTTCACGCAATGTTTTTGCATGCTCAAAATCTTTTTGCATATCTTGTTTAGCAACGGCAAAGGCTTCACCCATACCAACAATTTGGTGAGTTGCTAGTGTGCCTGAACGGAATCCACGCTCATGACCACCGCCGTGCATCTGTGCTTCAAGACGAATACGTGGTTTACGGCGAACATAAAGAGCACCGATACCTTTTGGACCATAGATTTTATGTGCTGACAAAGAAATAAGATCAACTTTCATTTCTTGTACATCCAGTGGGATCTTACCCGCTGACTGCGCCGCATCTACGTGGAAAATAATTTTGCGCTCTCGGCATAACTCGCCAATAGAAGCAATATCTTGGATAACACCAATTTCATTATTTACATGCATGATAGAAACAAGAACCGTATCTTCTCGCATCGCATCTTGCAGTTTATTTAAATCAATAATGCCGTTTGATTCAGGTGCAAGGTAAGTCACCTCAAACCCTTCACGCTCAAGTTGACGACATGGATCGAGTACCGCTTTATGCTCTGTCTTACAGGTAATAATATGCTTACCTTTTTTACCATAAAATCGAGCGGCACCTTTAATAGCAAGGTTATCTGATTCAGTCGCGCCAGAAGTAAAGACGATTTCACGTGGGTCTGCGTTAAGAAGATCAGCAATTTGGCCACGAGCATTATCTACCGCTTCTTCTGCCTGCCAACCATAACGGTGCGAACGAGATGCAGGGTTACCAAAGTTGCCATCCATTGTCATGCATTGAACCATTTTTTCAGCTACGCGAGGATCAACTGGACAAGTTGCTGAATAGTCAAAGTAAATAGGCAGTTTCATTTTCTACTCCAATGTAAGCATGCACGCCTATGAGCGAACATTAACACCGATGGGAGCGGTGTCAGTCTTTTTTTGTGCAAACCCATGATTTACCGCAAGATCGATATCTTGTCGGCCTGAAATTTTAAGAACGTCATTATCTTCCATTAACTCACCAAGAGTAATGTTATTTAAGAAGTCACTAATGCGAGAGCTTAAATCGCGCCATAAAGTATGTGTTAAGCAGCGACTGCCACCTTGACACCCTCCTTTACCATGACACTTAGTTGCATCTACTGATTCATTAACCGCTGAAATAACAACGCCTATCGCGATTTCATTTGCCGAAATCGCTAGGCGATAACCACCACCAGGACCACGGATGCTGGTCACTAATCCTGCTTTACGTAGTTTGGAGAAAAGCTGTTCTAAATAAGAGAGCGAGATACCTTGGCGTTCTGAAATATAGGCCAATGGTACAGGACCATTTTGCGAATGCAGTGCGACATCTAACATCGCAGTGACCGCGTATCTTCCTTTAGATGTTAGCTTCATAATACACCGTACCCACATTAATTATGTGGTTAGAATCTTTTCATACCCGACTGTTTTGGTCAAGTATTTATTTGACTAAAACAGTCAGGTATTTAACCATTAATTAATTGTGGTTATTTTTTCTTGTCACTTGAGCGCTCTACTGCTGTCAATACACCACGTAACGTATTAATTTCTTGTAGATCTGGGCGTGCTCGACTAAATAAACGACGTAGCTTATTCATCACCTGACCAGGTTGCTCTTCAGAGATAAATTGAGTATCAAGCAGCACTTTTTCAAGGTGTGTATAGAACATTTCTAGCTCATTATGGCGAGGGTAAGTCTCTGCTTCTTGAACTGGGAACTGGCTTTTCTCTTGGTTAAGGTGTGCAATACGAATTTCATAGCTCAGCGTCTGAACGGCCATTGCTAAGTTCAGTGATGAGTATTCTGGGTTCGCTGGAATACACACATGGTAGTGACATTTCTGCAACTCATCATTGGTTAATCCAGTACGCTCACGACCAAAGACTAAAGCTGTTGGCTTCTCTTGTCCTTCAATCACAAACTTTTCACCACACTCCCTTGGCTCAAGCATTGGCCACTCAAGTGTACGTGAACGAGCACTCGACCCAACCACTAACACACAATCAGAAACGGCATCTTCAAGTGTTGGTACGATTTGAGCATTCTCTACGATATCAAACGCACCTGCCGATAATGCACGAGTTTGTGCATCAATTTCACATTGCGGGTTGACCAATACCATTTGAGAAAAGCCCATTACTTTCATAGCACGAGCGGCTGAACCAATATTCCCTGGATGAGACGTTTCCACTAACACGATTTTTACATTATCTAACATTACTTAAAGGCACCACATTTATTCAAATACTAAAAAATTGTAACATAAAAAACGGTCTCCCCCTATATAGAGGCGACAGACAAAGCAAAGAAGCCACGATTTTCTGATAACTGCTTATTTTTCCTGCTATCGATACTAATGTGATGTTTCTCTCACTTTGAAAATGAGAAAGAATAAAAAATAACCACTTCCCTTTTAACTCAACTTTGGTATACTCCCCGCCGCTTTAATCTGTTCTTTAACATCTGCTGGGAAATTCCATATGCATCCAATGCTAAACATTGCTATTCGCGCTGCGCGTAAAGCAGGCAATCACATTGCTAAATCGCTAGAAACTGTTGATAAAATTGAAGTAAGCCAAAAAGGTAACAACGATCTTGTTACTAACATCGCTCAAGAAGCGGAATACATCATTATTGACACGATCAAAAGCTCTTACCCTGAGCACAGCATCGTAGCTGAAGAAAGCGGCCTAACTGATGGCAAAGACTCTGATGTTCAATGGATCATTGACCCACTAGATGGCACGAATAACTTCGTTAAAGGCCTTCCTCAATTCGCTATTTCTATTGCTGTTCGTATGAATGGTCGTACTGAAGTTGCGTGTGTTTATGACCCAATGCTAAATGAGCTATTCACAGCTCAACGTGGCGCTGGTGCTCAACTAAACAACGCTCGCCTACGTGTTAAACCTATGAAAGATCTTCAAGGTACAACACTAGCAGTTGGTTTCCCACATCAGCAAAAGCAACACGCTGAATCTTTCATGAAAATCACTTCTGCTCTATTTACAGAGTGTGCTGATTTCCGTAGTTCTGGCGTTCCAGCACTAAGCTTATGCTACCTAGCAGCTGGCCGTGTTGACGGTTACTTCGAACTAGGTCTTAAGCCTTGGGATCTAGCAGCTGGCGATCTAATCGCTCGTGAAGCTGGTGCAATTCTTACTGACTTCGCTGGCGGTACTGAATACATGAAGTCTGGCAACATCGTTGCTTCAACGGCTCGTGGCGCAAAATCAATGCTAAAACATATTCGTGAAAATGGTAACCAAGCAATGTTCAACAACCTATAATTAGGTTTGTTATAACGCTTTAACCATTACAAAAATGCCGACTAATTTCATTAGTCGGCATTTTTTATACCTGTCATATATGCCTTCTATGTTCATCTCGATTTAGCCGATACCTAGCCAACAACACCATACCAATCAAAGTAAGTATCTAAAAACAGAAATAAAAAAACCGCTGAACAAGAGTCCAACGGCTTTTAAAATACAGTGATTAATGCTTATGGCATTTCATCAAATTCAGCGCCTTCTTTCTCAATTTGTACTGGCATTAGGTGTTCACGAGTGATCCCTAATTTCAGAGCAAGAGCAGAAGCAACATAGATTGATGAGTATGTACCCACTGTAATACCTAGCAATAGTGCTAAGGCAAAACCGTGAATCATTGCTCCGCCTTGAGTAAACAAAGCGATAACTACAAACAGTGTTGTTGCTGAGGTGATCAACGTACGACTCAGTGTTTGAGTAATAGCACCATTTAAGATATCTGTTGGCTCACCATTACGTATCTTACGGAAGTTTTCACGAATGCGATCAAATACAACGATGGTATCGTTGAGTGAGTAACCCACCACCGTCAATAAGGCGGCAACAATCGTTAAATCAACTTCGATTTGTAATAATGAAAAGATACCTAAAGTAATAATAACATCGTGTGCCAGTGCTAGTACCGCACCAGCAGCTAGACGCCACTCAAAGCGAATTGATACATAAATCAGAATACAAATTAACGATACTAAAATGGCTAAGCCACCAGCCTCGGTTAACTCGTCCCCGACATTAGGACCAACAAACTCAATTCGACGCATTTCAACACTATCACCTGTCCCTTCCTCAATTGCAGAAAGGATCTGGTTACCTAGTGCTTCACCTTGCATATTATCACGTGGACGTAAACGCACCATCACATCACGAGCAGAACCGAAGTTCTGTACCGTTGCATCACCAAAGCCTTTTGCTTCAAGTGCACCACGGATATCCTCAAGATTGGCTGGTTGCTCAAAACCCACTTCGATTAATGTGCCACCAGTAAAGTCTAAACCCCAATTCAACCACTTAGTTGATAGAGTAAAGAATGCAGTCGCAATCATCACGATAGAAAAAGCAAAGGCAAACTTCGACCAACGCATAAAGTCGATCGTTTTGTCTGCTTTCATAATTTGAAACATCACATTTCCCTTAGTTCAACAGAGTTAGATCGACAATTTCTTCACGCGTTTACCGCCGTAAAGTAAATTAACCACACAACGTGTACCGATAATCGCCGTAAACATTGACGTTAAAATACCGATAGAAAGTGTTACCGCAAAGCCTTTGATAGCACCGGTACCGACAGCAAATAAAATAATTGCCGTCATTAGCGTGGTGATATTCGCATCAGCAATAGTACTAAATGCATTCGCATAACCTTGGTGTATTGCTTGTTGAGGATTACGACCATCTCGTAGTTCCTCACGAATACGCTCAAAGATAAGCACGTTTGCATCTACCGCCATACCAACCGTTAATACGATACCTGCGATACCTGGAAGCGTCATTGTTGCCCCTGGGATCATCGACATCACACCAATAATCAGAATCAAGTTAGCAAATAATGCTAGGTTCGCAATTAAGCCAAATTTACGGTAGTAGAATAACGCAAACAGCATTACCGCAGCCATACCCCAAACACACGCCATGATACCCATGTCGATGTTTTGCTGACCCATTGATGGACCAATGGTACGCTCTTCAACAATCGTAATCGGGGCAATCAAAGCACCGGCACGTAGTAGAAGTGCTAAGTTATGCGCTTCAGCTGCTGAATCAATACCAGTTATGCGGAAGTTACGACCTAAAGCAGATTGAATCGTCGCTTGGTTAATCACTTCTTCATGCTTAGCAAGAATGACATTACCATCGGCATTTTTACGACCACTGTCTTTGTACTCGGTAAATACCGTCGCCATTAGCTTGCCGATATTTTGACGAGAGAACGCTGACATTTTGCTACCACCTTCACTATCCAGTGAGATGTTAACTTGTGGGCGACCATATTCATCCACGCTTGAACTTGCATCGGTAATGCTTGAACCGCCAAGAATGACACGCTTTTTCAAGACCGCTGGACGACCGTCACGATCGAACTTAATTTCACTACCAGCAGGAGCACGACCACTCGCAGCTGCAGCTAAATCGGCTTGGCTATCAACTTCTCTAAATTCAAGCGTTGCCGTTGCACCAAGGATCTCTTTAGCACGGGCGGTATCTTGAACACCAGGAAGCTCAACAACAATACGACTTGCACCTTGACGCTGTACTAGCGGCTCAGCAACACCTAGCTCGTTAACACGGTTACGTAAAATCGTGATGTTTTGTTCTACAGCGTAATTACGAATTTCTTGTAAGCGAGCTTCTGTAAAAGAAGCAACAAGAGCAAAACGACCATTCGCATCAGAATCACGGAACGTCATATCTGGGTGTTTTTCCGAAAGAACACGCTTAGCATCGGCTAGTTGCGCCTCATCACGCAATAAAACCTCAACGGTTTCCTTACCTGATGGACGAATTGAGCGATAGCGTATTTTTTCTTCACGCAATTCTGAACGGAACGCTTCTTCTTGTTGTGCAACAAGCTTATCCATTGCAGCGCCCATATCCACTTCCATTAAGAAGTGAACGCCACCACGTAGATCAAGACCAAGTTTCATCGGTTCAGCACCGATAGACTCAAGCCAGCTCGGTGTTGCTGCTGCAAGGTTAAGTGCAACAATAACGTCACTACCTAACGCTTCGCTCACAAGATCTCGAGCACTGATTTGTGTATCAGTGTCATTGAAACGAACAAGAATAGAACCGTTTTCTAATGCAACGGATTTAGGGGAAATGCTCTTTTCATCAAGAGCTTTGGTGACAGCATCCAACGTCGACATATCTACAGAGGCACCACGTGCCCCTGTAACTTGAATCGCCGGATCTTCACCGTAAATATTTGGAAGGGCATAAAGCGCAGCAATGGCAATGGCAAGCACCACCATTATATACTTCCATAACGGATAACGGTTTAGCACAGCGAGGATCCTCTAGCTGTTTATAGAGACTTAAGCGTACCTTTTGGCAGCACAGCCGTAACGAAATCTTTCTTAATTACAACGTTGTTGTTGTCGTTAAGAGCGATAGTAATGTAATCATTTTCTTCTGATACTTTAGCGATTTTACCAACTAAACCACCAGCAGTAAGAATTTCATCACCTTTACCCATTGAAGCCATTAGGTTTTTATGCTCTTTTTGACGTTTCGCTTGTGGGCGATAAATCATAAAGTAGAAAATAACCGCAAACATGCCTAGCATGATTAACATTTCAAAACCGCCACCTTGTGGTGCGCCTTCACCTGCTGCATGTGCTACAGAAATTAAACTCATTGAGAAACATCCTCTATTTTTTTATTGATAATACAGCTTATTGGGTCTTAGTACGGGTTTTTCAAGCTCTTATTAAATAAGAGTGCTATTTCACAAAAACCTAGAGTCAAACTTTAGAGCAAGTTCAAATTCTAGGTTTTTAATCATTGCAAATTGTAAAACCCTAACCTTGACGTCATACGCTATCGGTTAAGATAAAGCTAACGACTAGTATCGCTCGCTTTGGTTACTTTTTCGCTAAAGGTGGAACTTCACGATCACGACGAGCATAGAACTCATTAACGAAAGCATCGAAACGATCTTCATCGATTGCAGTACGGATGCTCTCCATTAAACGTTGGTAGTAACGTAGGTTGTGAATCGTATTTAATCGTGAACCTAAAATCTCATTACAACGATCTAAGTGGTGTAAGTACGACTTAGAGTAATTTTGACAAGTGTAACAGTCACACTCAGGATCTAGTGGTGTTGTATCGATTTTATGTTTCGCATTACGGATCTTGATCACACCGCCAGTAACAAACAGGTGTCCATTACGAGCATTACGTGTTGGCATCACGCAGTCAAACATATCAATACCGCGACGCACACCTTCAACTAAATCTTCAGGTTTACCAACACCCATTAGGTAGCGTGGCTTATCTTCTGGTAGTTGAGGACATGTGTGCTCTAGTACACGGTGCATATCTTCTTTGGGCTCACCCACTGCAAGACCACCAACGGCATAGCCATCAAAGCCAATTTTAGTTAGTGCTTCAACAGAAACATCACGTAAGTCTTCGTAAACACCACCTTGAACAATACCAAATAAAGCATTTGGGTTTTCTTGGCGATCGAATTCAGCACGGCTACGGTCAGCCCAACGAATAGAACGCTCCATTGAAATGCGCGCTTCATCGTGAGTTGCAGGGTAAGGCGTACATTCATCAAAAATCATTACAACATCTGAACCCAGATCGTATTGAATTTGCATTGATTTTTCTGCGTCCATGAACACTTTGTCGCCATTAACAGGGCTACGGAAGTGAACGCCTTCTTCAGTAATTTTACGTGTTTTACCTAAGCTAAATACTTGAAAACCACCTGAATCAGTAAGAATTGGACCTTTCCAGTTCATGAAGTCGTGCAAGTCACCGTGCAGTTTCATGATTTCTTGACCAGGACGTAGCCATAGGTGGAAAGTGTTACCTAGTAGGATCTCTGCACCAGTACCTTTTACTTCTTCCGGTGTCATTCCTTTTACAGTACCGTAAGTTCCAACAGGCATAAATGCTGGAGTTTGTACTGTACCACGGTCAAACTGAAGTTCACCGCGACGTGCGTTACCATTTGTTTTTTTAAGTTCGTATTTCACGAAACCTCCAATGTGCCAGAGAAACAATCTGACTATCGATGTATTTATGCTAAATATAGCTCTAGCATCTAGAGTGGTCTTTTGCCCAGTATTTTGGTATCCAAACCAGTAATGCCACTGACTCCTTGAGCAGCATAATGACAAAACACATCGTTTTATTGCGCTGTATTTTGTCCTTTGTATCCAATAAGGTAAAGTTAACCTTTTGTTTTTTTAGTAACAAACATTGCATCGCCATAGCTAAAGAAGCGATATTTATCCTTCACAGCATGATCATAAGCTTTCATGACATTCTCATAGCCAGCAAAAGCACTCACTAACATAATCAATGTCGACTCTGGTAAATGGAAGTTTGTCACTAGCACATCAATCAGTTGGTATTCATAGCCAGGGAAGATAAAGATTTCAGTATCACCAAAGAAAGGAGCGAGTTCTGTCCCTTTCTTTAGAGCGTCCTGCGCTGCACTTTCCAGTGAGCGTACTGATGTCGTTCCAACCGCAATCACTCGACCGCCACGCTGCTTAGTGGCATTAATTGCATCGACAACGTCTTGGCTAACTTCAACATATTCAGCATGCATGTGATGGTCATGAATGCTATCCACTTTAACTGGCTGGAAAGTACCCGCGCCGACATGCAAAGTCACATAAGCAAAATCAACACCTTTCGCTGCCATTTGTTCCATCAAGGCTTCATCAAAATGTAACCCTGCTGTTGGCGCAGCAACCGCACCTGGTTTTTGGTTATAAACCGTTTGGTAGCGTTCTTTATCGGCGTCTTCATCTGGACGGTCAATATAAGGCGGCAAAGGCATGTGCCCGACTTCATTAAGAATATCTAATACCGCTTTATCTGAAGTGAAACGAATTTCAAATAAAGCATCGTGGCGTGCAACCATCTCTGCTTCATAGTTATCATGTTCACCAAGGAAAAGTTGCGTGCCTGGCTTTGGAGATTTAGAGCAGCGAACATGCGCTAAAATAGTATGCTCATCTAGCATACGCTCAACCAAAACCTCAAGCTTGCCACCGGATGCTTTACGACCAAAAATACGCGCAGGAATAACACGAGTATTATTAAAAACAACCAGATCGCCAGGTTGAACTAAATCCAATACATTCTTAAACGAACTATCGGTTAGCTCACCACTATTACCATTTAATTGAAGTAAACGACTCGCAGTACGTTCAGCTTGAGGGTAACGAGCAATCAGCTCATCAGGGAGTTCAAAATGAAAATCAGAAACTTGCATAAGATTGGTCTTTGTTTAGTTAAAGTAAAATAAAATGCGAAGAGAAATCTCCCCCGATACGCGACACTCGTAAGCGGTATTTTTCGCAGTGCGGCAGTATATACCCAAAGCCAACGAATATACAGGCTATCAAACCATAGCCTCCCATCAATTTGGTCGCCACAAATAATATTAAGGATTTAATGCTATTTTGGCTGACAAAATGAACAAGATCTCAGACATTAATCAATAAAGATCCTATAGTTTATAGAAGGTTCATTTGGACTTGGAGGTCAATATGATCAAAGTAGAAGACATGATGACTCGTCATCCTCATACTTTATTGCGCTCTCATACTGTCATGGATGCTAAGAACATGATGAATGAGTTCGATATACGTCACATCCCAATCGTCGATACTGATAATAAGCTATTAGGTATTGTCACCCAGCGAGATATTTTAGCGGCTCAAGACTCTTGCTTGCAAAATGCAGCCACCAGCAGCTCTTTTAACCTATCTGCACCACTCAATGATGTTATGCATAAAAACATCATGACGGTTGCACCAATCGCAGGCTTAAAAGAGAGCGCTATTTATATGCAAAAACATAAGGTTGGATGTTTACCTGTTGTCGATAAACAGCAATTAACGGGCATTATTACTGACAGTGATTTTGTCACGATTGCCATTAATTTATTAGAACTTGAAGAAGAATCTGAGCCAAATGAGCTCGATATGATTGATTAAAATTGCGCTATTAATGCCATTAGACTCGTTATCTATGCCGATAAAGCTTACGCAACATAGCGAGTCTATTGACATAAAAAAGAGCAGCAAGAGCCACTCTTTTTGTACATTTAACTTTGGCTTACGAGAACTGATCTTCCTCTGTCGACCCCGTTAACGCGGTCACTGAAGAGTTACCACCTTGAATGGTATTGGTCATCTTATCGAAATACCCCGTGCCCACTTCTTGTTGGTGAGCAACGAATGTATAACCTTTCTCGGCTGCAGCAAACTCTGGACGCTGCACTTTCTCTACGTAGTGGCGCATACCTTCACCTTGCGCATAAGCGTGGGCAAGTTCAAACATGTTGTACCACATATTATGAATACCCGCTAAAGTGATAAATTGGTATTTATAGCCCATATTTGCCAATTCTTGCTGGAACTTCGCGATGGTTTCAGCATCTAGGTTTTTCTCCCAGTTAAATGATGGCGAACAGTTATACGCAAGCAGTTGATCTGGGTATTGAGCATGAATCGCTTCAGCAAATTGGCGCGCTTCTTCAAGGTCAGGTTTTGCCGTTTCACACCAAATTAAGTCAGCATAAGGCGCGTAAGCCAGACCACGAGAAATGGCTTGTTCAATGCCAGCTTTCACACGATAGAAGCCTTCCGCAGTACGCTCCCCTTGAATAAAGTCACGATCATATGGGTCGCAATCTGAGGTTAACAAGTCAGCGGCATTCGCATCGGTGCGAGCAATGACTAACGTTGTCGTTCCTGCTACATCTGCGGCTAGACGCGCTGCTGCTAATTTTTGTACCGCTTCCTGAGTGGGTACTAACACTTTCCCACCCATGTGACCGCATTTTTTAACCGAGGCAAGTTGGTCTTCAAAGTGAACGCCAGCGGCACCCGCTTCAATCATACTTTTCATCAACTCATAAGCATTCAATACGCCACCAAAGCCCGCTTCAGCATCCGCAACAATCGGTAAGAAGTAGTCAATCCCTTCTTCGTCCTCTGGGCTCTTACCAGCAGACCACTGAATTTGGTCGGCACGGCGAAAAGAGTTATTAATTCTCTTCACAACAGAAGGCACGGAATCAACAGGATAAAGCGATTGGTCTGGGTACATGGTTGAAGCTGTATTATTATCTGCAGCGACTTGCCAACCAGATAGATAGACTGCTTCTATCCCTGCTTTCGCTTGCTGAACAGCTTGACCTCCAGTGAGTGCGCCAAGACAATTTACATAGCCTTTCTTTGACGACCCATTGACCAGCGACCACAGCTTATCAGCACCACGCTGCGCAAGTGTGTTGGCTGGGATCACTGAACCTCGTAATTCAACGACTTCTTCAGCGGTGTACGTACGCTTTACTTGTGCCCAACGTGGGTTTTCTGCCCAGTCTTTTTCTAAAGCTTCGATTTGTTGGCGGCGAGTTAATGTCATGGTCTATCCCTCTTTATTCATTTATGCATCATGCACTTTATTATCTCTTCTCCACCAGGACCTCTTACTCTGGTGTTGAAAGTGAGTTTCACGTTGTTAGTCTATTTATTATTCTTGTTCTTATTTTTATTTATTATCTCAATGGGTTAATCTAAGTATTCATAACCTGGTAGAGTTAAAAAGTTGGTTAATTCTTTGCTCGTGGTTAATTGGCTCATTAGTGTGGCAGCCTCGCTAAAGCGCCCCTTTTCAAAACGCTCATGACCAAGCTCGCTTTTTACTACTTCTATCTCTTGCGCTAAATAATCCGTAAAGAGCTCTGCGGTGACTTGTTCGCCATTTGATAAATGTTTACCGTGCTGGATCCATTGCCAAATCGATGCGCGTGAAATTTCTGCCGTTGCCGCATCCTCCATCAAGCCATAAATAGGCACACAACCATTACCTGATATCCAAGCCTCAATGTATTGCAAAGCAACGCGAATATTATGACGCATCCCTTCTTCTGTTCGCTCACCTAGGCAAGGCGTTAATAGTTCGCTTGCTTCGATAACGGCATCATCTTGACGTGTTACATCAAGCTGATTTGTTCGATCACCTAAAACCTGATCAAAAATCTGCCTTGCTGTATCGGCTAATCCAGGGTGAGCAACCCAGGTACCATCATGACCATTATTCGCTTCAAGTGATTTATCTTTACTGATTTTATCCAACACTTTCTGATTTTCGACGGGGTCTTTAGCAGGAATAAAGGCTGCCATTCCCCCCATTGCAAACGCACCTCGGCGATGACAAGTACGAATTAATAGGCGTGAGTAAGCATTCAAAAAAGGCTGTTCCATACTGACAACTTGGCGATCTGGCAGTACTCGTTCTGGGTGTTTTTTCAACGTTTTAATGTAGCTAAAGATGTAATCCCAACGACCACAATTTAGCCCGACAATATGTTCTTTTAGCGCAAATAAAATCTCATCCATTTCAAATACAGCAGGCAATGTTTCGATCAATACTGTCGCTTTAATTGTTCCCGTATCGAGACCAAAGTAATCTTCTGTGAAATGAAAAACCTTACTCCACCATTTTGCTTCTTGGTGTGACTGTAATTTAGGTAGGTAGAAATAAGGTCCACTTCCTTTGCGCAGCAGGGCTAGATGGTTATTGTAAAAATACAAAGCGAAATCAAATAGCGCACCAGGAATTTCTTTGCCATTAAAGGTCACATGTTTCTCTTTGAGATGTAAACCTCGCACACGACAAATTAATACGGCTGGATCTGGGTTTAATTGATAATGTTTTCCTGATGTTGGATGGGTATAACTAATCGTTTCATTAATCGCATCACGAAGATTAATTTGCCCATCTAAAAGCTGATCCCAAGCTGGTGCCATGGAATCTTCAAAGTCAGCCATAAATACTTTCACGTTAGCATTTAAGGCATTGATAACCATTTTTCTATCCGTTGGTCCGGTGATCTCTACACGTCGATCCTGCAGATCACTTGGGATACCTAAAATTTTCCAACTGCCCTCTCTGATGTCCTGTGTCTGTTTTAAAAAATCAGGTAATTGACCATTATCAATCGATGCTTGGCGGTGCTCACGAGTCTCAAGCAGATCACTCACTTCTGTCGCGAACGCATCACACAGCGCAGATAAAAACACCTGAGCCCTTTGGGGGAACACTTTTTCATGTTCTGCCGATAGAGCACCTTTCACTTCAAGTACTTTCGAGGCTGAGTCATGGCTTTCTTGAGCCGGTGCCTGGGGGGTTTGAGTTAGCATAAATTCGATCCTTCCATGTCACTTGTAAGTTTTAAACAACGAAATCAAGCTCAGTTACTTCCTATCTACAACCCTTAAAACTGACTCAATAGTGATAACATTGACTTAATAAAAACTATATTTCAACCCTAACAGTTTTAGACATAGGTCTTACAACGTCTTTATTTAACTTAGCTTATATGTGATTAGAGTAAAAGACCAAATGTTACCAAACAGTAAAATTCGACGTTTTATCCCGTTTTAAACAAGTGATTGAATTAGCTTGGTAGCTTGTAATTTATTACGTAATTTAATTACAAAATAGTCGAAGGTGAAAAAGCGTTTAAAACAAAAGATAATGAGAATGAAAGTCAGAAAGTTTATAGATTCAACAAGTAGTTAAAACGCTAACGACAGGTAAATTCAAACAATAAGTAGTGAGGGGAAGTGTAAAAGTGAAGGTGTAAAGGTCGATTTTTTTATGAAACCTTCACTCAATAGCAGGTGTGAAATTTCACAAGTTAAAGTACACAAACAGCATAAAAAACTAAAAAACACACCAATAATAGTGCGTTTTTTTAGTATATAAACCTAATACCAAGATCTAAAGCAGTTCTTCTACGACTCTCGCCAATTGATCAAACGTATCTGTGCGTGATGAACTTGGTCGCCAGACTAAGCCTATATTACGATACGCATGCTGACCTGGCGGATCGATCACGACCAAGTTTTGGTTATCAAGTAAGCCATGTTCAATCGCCATTTGAGGGATAAATGTCGTTCCTAATCCATTAGCAACCATTTGTACTAAGGTATGTAGACTCGTTGCCGAAAAAGGATTGATCTTCTCTCTCGCCGTTAGCTTACAGGCCGATACCGCATGATCGGTTAAGCAGTGCTCATTTTCTAATAAAAATACCGATTCATCTGGTAGCTCTGCGTATTTTATCGGTACCTTAATCGCATTGACTTGATCACGGCTAATCACCATTCGGAAGGGGTCCTGACCGACAACTTTACTTTTCATTTGTCCAATATCAACCGGCAGTGCAAGAATTAAGACATCTAACTCACCCTGTTTTAAGGCGGCTAATAAATTAGTGGTCGTATCTTCTCTTAGCAGTAAGTTTAAGTTCGGAAAACGGGCATTAACTTCTTGGACTAAATCACACAGTAAAAACGGAGCAATCGTCGGAATACAGCCAAGTTTAAGCTGCCCTTGCATCTCCCCTTTGCTTGCTTTTCCTAACTCAATTAAGTCCTGCCCTTTGGCTAATAACTCGCGCCCTTGCTTAACAACAAGTTCACCCGTTTGAGTAAAAACCAGTGGACTCTTCTTGTCTTTCTTTTCATACAAGGGACAACCAATTAACTCTTCAAGTGTTTGTATACCTTTACTAAGCGTCGACTGGCTCACAAAACAGCGTACAGCTGCATCACTAAAGTGGCGAGTTTCGTGTAAAGTAATTAAGTAATGTAACTGCTTAAGGCTGGGCCATTTGTTCATATTACCTCTAGGGGATGTGCTCGGTATAAGTTAAATCGATAGGAGATTAATTTTTATCGTTTTTTTCGATGAACTTAATCTATTTAATTCGCTTTTTTCTATAGTACCGTTTGTACTATAGTTTGTCCCGTAGAAACGAAACACCAAACACGAAGTTTGGTCATCAAATATTTAGGAGATTCAAAATGGTACTAGTTGGTCGTCAAGCCCCTGATTTTACTGCTGCAGCTGTTCTTGGTAACGGCGAAATCGTTGATAACTTCAACTTTGCAGAATTCACTAAAGGCAAAAAAGCAGTTGTTTTCTTCTACCCACTAGATTTTACATTCGTTTGTCCATCTGAGCTTATCGCTTTTGACAACCGTCTAGCTGATTTCCAAGCTAAAGGTGCTGAAGTAATCGGTATTTCTATCGATTCTCAATTCTCACATAACGCATGGCGTAACACTGCTATTGCAGATGGCGGTATCGGCCAAGTTAAATACCCACTTGTTGCTGACGTTAAACACGAAATCTGTAAAGCATACGATGTTGAGCACCCAGAAGCTGGCGTTGCTTTCCGTGGTTCATTCCTTATCGATGCTGACGGCCTTGTTCGTCACCAAGTTGTCAATGACCTACCTCTAGGTCGCAACATTGACGAAATGCTACGCATGGTGGACGCACTAAACTTCCACGAGAAGAATGGTGAAGTTTGTCCTGCACAATGGGAAGAAGGTAAATCAGGTATGGACGCGTCACCAAAAGGTGTTGCTGCTTTCCTATCTGAGCACGCTGACGACCTAGCAAAATAATCACCTCTTCACCCGCGCTCAAACCGGGTTGATGGTTGGACTAGATAAGCAGAAAATGCACAGTCAATCAGAAGAAGTAATTAGTTAGCCAAATTTAGATTAAAGCCCGAAGTTTATGCTTCGGGCTTTTTCTATATAATCGTTCGAGTTACCTTTTAATGAGAATAAGTCATGCCTTACCAAGTTGAAGTTTGTATTGATAATATTGAGTCACTGCATAATGCCATTGCTGGCGGAGCGACTCGTATTGAGCTTTGCTCTTCATTAGCTTTAGGTGGATTAACACCAAGCTATGGATTCATGAGACAGGCGGTAAAGCTCTCATCGGTTCCTGTCTACGCAATGATAAGACCAAGGCAAGGTGACTTTCTTTATGACGATGACGATATTGCTATTATGCTTGATGATATTGACGCAGCCGCTAAAGCGGGCATTGATGGCATTGTTTTTGGCGTATTAACGGAAAATGGGGCTATCGATATGCCACTGGCTAAGCGAATCATGTCACGCGCTAACCAGCACAAACTTGGTGCTACCTTCCATCGGGCAATAGATCAATGCCAAGATTATTCACAAGCCATCGAAGATATTGCCACCCTTGGTTGCGAGCGAGTACTCACATCAGGGCTAGCCTCTAATGCGCTTGAAGGTGTGATGGTGTTAACGGATATGGTTAAGCTTGCTAGAGGTCGCTTCACAATTATGGCAGGTGCTGGTGTTACTGCCGATAATGCGCAATATATTATGCAGCAAACCCATATTCACGAGTTGCACCTATCTGGTAAATCAACTCGCGCAAGTCATATGGTATTGCACTCTGATGCTCATATGGGTAATCAAGAACTCGACGATTACCTTATCCCAGTGACGAGCATGAAGAAAATTCAGCAGTTAGTGGACGTAATGAAGAGATAAATCGGCTTACTTCAACGCATCTTCGATACTTTGTTCACCTAAGTGACGAACATCTTTGCCTTTGACAAAATAGATAATATATTCGCAAATATTTTGACAGCGATCGCCAACACGCTCAATAGCACGAGCAGACCACATCACTTGCAATAAGTTAGGGATCTGAGCTGGAGATTCCATCATATGCGCCGTTAATTGATTAATGACGGCTTTATATTCTGCATCTAGCTTGTCGTCTAACTTATACACTTGAACCGCTAATTCAACATCCATCCGAGCAAATGCATCCAACACTTGGTGCAGCATACTTATCGCCTGTCGACATAAAGGCTCTAAAGAAACATGATATGGTTGGTCTTGTGATGAAGGCATTTCTATCGCAACGCGAGCAATGCTGGTTGCAACATCGCCAATGCGCTCTAAATCACTGATTGTTTTGATAATCGCCATAATCAAGCGTAAGTCTTTTGCCGTTGGTTGGCGCTTAGCGATAATGCGCGTACAAGCTTCATCTATCGAAGCATCCATCGCATTAACTTTATGATCATCACGAACAACCTTGCGCGCTAAATCAATGTCATCTTTATGCAGGGCATGCATTGCAAAAGAGAGTTGTTGTTCAACTAACCCCCCCATGGTTAATACATGAGTTCTAATGGCTTCTAACTCAACATTAAATTGCCCTGAAATGTGACGACCAAATTGCATTATTTCTCCTTAATAGTAAACAAATCTAAGTGGATAGAGCGGTATTATCCGTATCTTCCCGTAATGTAATCTTCTGTTTGATTCTTTTTCGGTGAGGTGAAAATAGAATCGGTATCCGAATATTCAATTAAGTTGCCCATATGAATAAAAGCGGTATGGTCACTCACCCTCGCAGCTTGTTGCATGTTATGTGTTACCATAACAACCGTATATTTCGTTTTTAAATCATTAATCAGTTCTTCGATGGTTAAAGTCGAAATAGGGTCTAACGCAGAGGTGGGCTCATCTAATAATAGCACTTCTGGCTCTATCGCTATTGCACGTGCAATCACTAGACGTTGCTGCTGACCACCAGATAAACCAAATGCATTTTCATGCAGGCGATCTTTTACTTCATCCCATAAAGCCGCAGCACGTAATGAGCGTTCAACCGCATCATCGAGCATGCGACTATTTTTCATACCCTGTAGTCTCAAGCCGTAAACCACATTTTCGTAGATAGACTTAGGGAAAGGATTCGGTCTTTGGAAAACCATACCCACTCGACGACGTAACGTTGGCACATCAACGCCTGGATGGTAAACATTTTTTCCATGCAGGCGGACTTTACCTTCAACCTTACACCCTTCAACTAGGTCATTCATGCGGTTAATACAGCGTAATAACGTTGACTTACCACAACCTGACGGACCGATAAAAGCCGTGACCTGCCCTTTAGGAATACGCATCGAAATATCATCTAACGCCTGAGCATTTTGATAGTACAAACTCAGCCCTTCGATCGAAATAGCGGTCTGCTTATCGGTCAGATTATTCACATCTAATGGCGCTTGATAGCCTAATGTTTCATTCATAGAGAACATAATTAGTCTTGCCCTAAAGTTCGATATGTTTCACGTAAATTATTACGAATGCTAATCGCGGTTAAGTTTAATCCAATAATAACAGTAACTAATAAAAATGAAGTTGCATAAACTAAAGGACGCGCCGCTTCAATATTCGTGGTTTGAAAACCCACATCGTAGATATGGAAACCTAAGTGCATAAATTTACGATCTAAATGTATATATGGAAATTGATCATCAACTGGCAAGCTAGAGGCCAACTTGACCACTCCAACCATCATCAATGGAGCCACTTCACCAGCAGCTCGAGCAATGGCTAAAATCAACCCAGTAATGATTGCTGGGCTAGCCATCGGTAAAATGATCCGCCACATCGTTTCAAACTGTGTTGCGCCCAATGCTAATGAGCCATGACGTACAGAAGATGGAATTCGACTCAGACCTTCTTCGGTTGTCACGATAACGACTGGCAATGTCAGTACAGCAAGCGTTAATGCCGACCATAATAGACCTGGCGTACCAAAAGTTGGCGCTGGTAACCTTTCTGCATAAAACAGAGAGTCGATTGACCCACCTATCGTGTAAACAAAAAAGCCAAGCCCAAAGACACCATAAACAATAGAAGGCACACCAGCTAAGTTAATAACAGCAATGCGAATCACACGAGTAAATGCATTGTTTTTTGCGTACTCATGTAGATATATCGCAGCGATAACCCCTAAAGGCATCACTACAATGGCCATAATCAGCACCATTAAAACCGTGCCAAAAATAGCCGGAAAAACACCACCTTCCGAGTTTGATTCGCGAGGGTTATCGGTAATAAATTTCCAAACCTGTACACCCCAATGACCTAATTTATCAAGGTAAGTCATATCATTCGGATACCAAAAATCTAAAATCTGACTAAGTGGTATCGTCACAATTTGACCAGTCATGTCTTCAACAGAGAGTGACTCGGCTTCCAGCTGACGCTTTAGGTCATCCAACTCTGCTTCCACCGCCGTCAGTTTTGCAATCAACTGTGCTCTATCTCGATTATGCTCAATGATATAGCGGTTAGTCAGCGTGTTATTCAAATCTTTTTTACGCTTATCTAAACGTAATTTCTCTAACTGCCAACTGAGTCGCTTAATCTCTTGATTCACTAAATCATCAATCGATTGACGCAGTAATGATGAACGCTCGACGCCTTGAGTTAAGGCTTTCTCAATCTGTTTTTCTTCGATAGCGCTTGAGGTTTGATAACTAACAGGGCGACCAAAAAAATAGCCACCTCTCGCTCGTTCAACCACAACCAAACCATGGGGTGTAGTCGGCGCTAAAAGCCTAGATTCGAGGACGGCAATAAAATCCGCTGAGTAGAGATCACGGTTAGCAATCTTTATATTTAAACGTTCAGTGCTATGTTGCTGTGCTGGTAATGTCGCTCTATCAGCAGCATTCAAATTATCAGCTAATACTGTTTCACGATGGTAAAGCTCACCAATAATAGCAACTGGCACTTCATCACGATTTGCTAGGTTGACACTATCTTGCAAAGTGTGCACTTGCTCTACTGATGAGTTAACTTGCCACTGATATAAAGGCGCAGGCCAGAAGTACGTTAAGCCTTTCCAACCAATCAATAGCAATAGGCCAAGCACGGACAGCAAGCTAATACTAACCGCTCCGCCGGTTAACCAAATCCACGGTGAGCCTGATTTAAGCCACTTAAACATGAACTAACACCTTCTTACTCATCCTATGGCACTCACTTGATCATAATGCACGATAGCGCTCTCTTAACCTTTGTCTTACCCACTCCGCTAATGAGTTCACTGCAAAAGTAAAAATAAAGAGCAATAATGCCGCTAAAAATAATAATCGGTAATGCGAACTGCCAACTTCCGACTCTGGCAACTCAACAGCTATGGTTGCTGAAAGTGTTCTCATGCCTTCAAGAATATTCCAGTCCATAATCGGTGTATTACCCGTCGCCATTAAGACGATCATGGTTTCTCCTACCGCCCGACCTAAGCCCATCATTATCGCAGAAAAAATGCCTGGGCTAGCGGTTAATAAAACGACATAAATTAAGGTCTGCCATGGCGTTGCACCAAGCGCTAATGAGCCATCAGATAAATGCTTAGGTACAGAGAAGATGGCATCTTCGGCAATAGTAAAAATGGTAGGAATAACCGCAAACCCCATAGCAAAACCAACCACCAGCGCATTTCGCTGATCAAAATCTATTCCGTAGCCTGCTAGGAACAACTGAACATCACCAGCAAATAGCCACAATTCAACAGCATCACTATAGTAGAAGGCGCCAACAACCGTCAGTACCAATACTGGAACAAGAATTAATGCATGCCAACCATTTGAAAATGTACTCGTTATTGAACGAGGCAAGCTATGCCACAAGGCTCCGACAGCAACCATACTTAAAGGCAATAGAACAAATAACAACATCACTGCGGTTAAGTGACTTTCAACAATTGGCGCAAACCATAAACCGGCTAAGAAGCCAATAATAACCGTAGGCAAAGCCTCCATCAGTTCTATCGATGGCTTAACCACACGGCGCATTCTTTCTGACATAAAGTAAGCAGTATAAATCGCGCCTAACACTGCGATGGGTATGGAGAACAACATGGCAAATACCGCTGCTTTTAGCGTCCCGAACACAATCGGCACTAAACTAAATTTCGCTTCAAAATCATTACTTGCCGATGTTGACTGCCAAACAAATTCAGGTTCAGGATAACTTTCATACCAGACCTTTTTCCACAAAGATGAAAACGATATCTCAGGAAAATCGTTGGATACTTTTGCTACACTTAACTGATCACCAACAAGCGTCGCTAAGTGCAATTCATTATTAGACATAGCAGCTAAATCAGGAGCTTTCTCGAACGCTCGCTTAAATAAAACTAATTTTTCACTGGTTGTATAGTGACTTTGAATAGTGCCGTTCTTATAAAAACTATAAAAGCCTTTGCGATAAGTATCCGGTAATAAAAAACGAATTTCAGGTGCAAGCGCAAAGCTACGAATTGACGTTAAATGACGATTACCCTCTTTAAGCACATCAAACCATTGTGAAACTCGTCCATCATTATGAGTCACCAACAATGAGTAAGCACCCGACAAAAGATCCACATGTTTAACCGAGTGCTCTGGAGAGCCTTCACTCAAATCAACCACTTCACGCACGGTAAACTGGTTATTATCTTGAATGGCAACAATCAAATCTGAGCCAGATAATAAAAAGAGTTGCTGACCATCTGGCGTTAAGAGCAATTGATCAAGCTGTTTGAATTTATGCTCAAAGTGGAAGCTATGCTCATACCAGTTGACTGAGCCACTTTCATAATTTTGTCGCTGATTAAACCATTTAACGGCAACCTGACCTTCTTTAGTTAAACCCGCCAACACACCACCGTCATCATTAACAGCAATAGCCAACTTTTGCAGTGGCTCTGGTTTATCAGTCAAAGTCACCGGTTGGTTGGGCTGAAAATACTTTATGCTAGGAGAGAAGCGCTCAACCTGCTGCTTGTTCAAAGAGGTAAACTTAGGGCTAAAAATAGTAATTGCCCCGCTCTCATTGGCAAGAGCAAACCAACCTGAGGCTGATGATGACTGAGCAAATACAGTTGGGTTTGGCATGATATTGAAACGATAGTCAGCCTGCAATCCAGGGGCTTTTAAATCCCAAAAACCAACCTGACCACGCACATTTAGAGTGTAGGCATGCAAACCATATTCATCGATGGCTAACGCTTGTGGTGATTCGACAAAAACACGACGCTGAGCTTGATCGGTTTCTATACTCGCATCAGAGAATATCGGTAAAACAACCAAGGCTAAATAGACGAAGATTAAAACCAGTGCCGCTAAAACGCCCACACCACCACATGTCACAGCAAAGCGAACTAAGCGATCCTTAATTAATCTTTTTTGATCGCGTTCTTGCAATGAAAATTCGGCCGATGCCATGAGTTTATCTACCTATTCTGAGCTACAGCAATAATATGTCGTTTTGATGACAGTAATATTACACAGCGGAGTAAATAACAGAAAGTATTGCCACAACTAACTCGCAGCAATAGCCATAAATATAGAGGTGGGAAATGAAAATAACCATTGTGTTGCATATTACATTAAACCAACCTTACTCAATTCAATTTTTGCTAACTCTTCGGTGATGGAGACATAACCATCTTTTCCAACAATAGCTTGCCCCTGACTTGAGTAAATAAAACGAATAAATTCAGCTTCAATTGGTGATAATGGCTTATTAGGATGCTTATTAACATAAACGAAGAGGAAGCGTGAAAGTGGATACTGTCCGCTTAATATGTTTTTTCGAGTTGCCTGTACGTAATCCGTCCCTTTAGCCGCAATGGGGATCAGGCGAGATCCTGCAACATGATAGCCCACACCTGAATAACCGATCCCACTAATGGTTGAGGCAACCGACTGAACAACCGAAGCCGAACCTGGCTGCTCATTCACATTATGCTTAAAGTCGCCACCACATAGGGCGTGCTGTTTGAAGTAGCCATATGTACCAGAAACCGAGTTACGGCCAAACAGTTGAAACTTTCGCTTTGACCATGTTTGCTCAATGCCCAAATCATGCCAATTATTTATCGCCTGATTACGACCACAGCGCAACGTTGATGAGTACATGCCATCAATCTGACTAAAATTTAGGCCTTCGATTGGGTTGTCTCGATGAACAAAAATACCGATCGCATCAATGGCGACTTTCAACGCCGTCGGTTTATAACCATGCTCACGCTCAAACGCTTCAACTTCACGTAGACGCATTGGTCTACTCATAGGGCCTAGTTGAGCTGTACCTTCTGTTAATGCAGGAGGGGCTGTCGAAGATCCTGAAGCTTGAACTTGAGCATTGACACTAGGGTAGAGATATTTAAACTCCTCAACCCATTGTGTTGTCATGCCCGCTAAAGTATCCGATCCAACTGAAAGTAAGTTGCCTGATATTCCTTGCTTCTTTTGATATAGCGGCAAGTCCTTGGCGAATGATGCCGTTGCACAACCAACACCCATTAGCACTAAAGCTAATTTAAACAGTTGCTGACACTGATTAGGCACAAAATACCAAGCAAACTTTCTTTTATTCAAACTCTCGTCATTCCTTACTGGGATACAATTAATCGATTTGGCAACACAAATGAGAAGGTACTCCCTACCCCAACTTCACTCTTAATTTCTAAGTGTGAGTCATGATGAGTTAAGGCATGTTTTACAATGGCTAGCCCTAAGCCACTGCCACCGGTATCTCGAGAACGCGCCTTATCAACACGATAGAAACGCTCTGTTAATCGATGTAAATGCTGAGGTTCAATACCATCACCACTATCTGAAACTTCAAGGTTCGCGCCATGTGCAGTTTGATACCAAGACACTTTGACATGAGCCCCTGCTGGCGTGTATTTGACAGCATTATAAACTAAGTTTGAGATTGCACTACGCATCTGATCTTCATCGGCTAATACTTTCAAATCATGATCAATATTGAATTCAAACTGATGGCCTTGATCACCACTTAAGCTCACCGCCTCTTTTTCTAATATCTCTAGCATTGCTGGTACATTGATAATATCTTCCAGTTCATGCATCGGTGCCGCTTCAATTTTAGATAGAGTCAGCAGTTGGTTAACTAAGCTATTCATGCGGTTAAGCTGCTCTGTCATCACTCCATGTGCTTTTGGCCACATAGGACCAACAACCATATCTGGATCTTCTGTCATCTCCAAATAACCTTGCAGTACCGTCATCGGAGTACGTAATTCATGAGACACGTTAGCAAAGAAGTTACGGCGCATACCTTCTAGCTGCTTTAACTGCGTGACATCACGAACAACCATCAAATGCTCACCTTTAGTATAAGGTACGATACGCAATTCAAGCATACGCTCCACATTAAGCGGCGAACACATTTCCAGTGGCTCACTGAAGTTTTGCTTATTTAAGTACTTGATAAAATCTGGGGTACGAATAAGGTTCGAAATAGGCTGACCACTATCATCTGGCCATTGAAAGCCTAGTAAGTGTTGAGCGAGTTTATTACACCAAACGATATTACCTTCGCTACGAAAAACCACCACAGCATCCGGTAGTGATTCTGCGCCATTTCTAAAGCGGCGAATTAATTTGGTTAACTCTTTACGCTTGTTTCTTTGTCGTTGCTGTAAACGGTACAAACCATTGAAAAGCGATTCCCAATTATTGCTACCTGATGGTGGCGTTAATCGTTTTTCATCCCACAACCATGCAGAAAGGCGCATTTGATTATGTAGATGCCACAGCAATTGCAGCACGGTCGCCGTTAGTAGCAACCATGGCATGTAGCCAAATATCCACCCGATAACTACCCAAGGGGTGTAAAAAAAAGCCAGCCCCCAAGCTAGCTTTTTCCACGTTATTTTCTCAACCATTAAGCACTCCAACTGTTCTCATATCATTAAGCTTTTGTTGAGAAACGGTAGCCGGCGCCACGTACGGTTTGGATCAACTTATCATGTTGAGCCGATTCTAATGCTTTACGTAAACGACGAATATGTACATCAACAGTACGATCTTCAACATAAACGTTAGTGCCCCAGATATTATTTAGAAGCTGCTCACGGCTATATACACGTTCTTGGTGAGTCATAAAGAAGTGCAGCATCTTGAACTCTGTTGGACCCATATCAAGCGGAACGTCATTAGTGGTAACACGGTGAGAAACTGGATCCAATTTTAAACCTTGAACATCAATCACGTCTTCTAGTGCAGTTGGTGTTACGCGACGGATCACTGCTTTCAAGCGAGCAACCAACTCTTTTGGCGAGAATGGTTTAGTAATATAGTCATCAGCACCGACTTCTAAGCCGCGTACTTTATCCTCTTCTTCACCTCGAGCTGTCAGCATAACGACAGGAATATTACGTGTTAATTCTTCACGCTTCATATGCTTAATAAAGTTAATGCCAGAGCCGCCAGGTAACATCCAATCTAAAAGTACTAAATCTGGGAAAGGTTCACACAACTTAGCTACAGCAGTATCGTAATCTTCCGCTTCAATAGCTTGATAACCTTTTTGCTCAAGAACAAAGCACAGCATTTCTCTGATTGGTGCTTCATCTTCAACAACCAAAATCCTTCTAGACATAATCAATTAACCTTTATTATTAAACCAACGCCATAAACTAACTAGATGCATTATCGGCATTAATTATGACACTTTTGTGACCATTGAAAACAATTTTTAATCTAACTGTCTTTTTAGTTTCATTTTGATATTTTTCATTTCTGATAAGACAAGTTGAGTGAAATCTCTTATTATGGCGTTAATCTAAAAAAAGGTAAGAATATACTATGTGGTTTAAAAACTGTCTTGTTTATCGTTTTAATCGTGATATTGACTTCAATGCAGAACAACTCGAAGTTCAATTAGATGAATTTCGCTTTAGCCCTTGTGGTAGCCAAGATAAGCAGAAATTTGGCTGGGTAAATGCAATGGGTCGACATGGCGATATGATGACTCATACTTCAGAAGACCGCATTCTTATCTGTGCTAAGAAAGAAGAAAAAATGCTGCCTGCTTCTGTTATTAAAGATTCACTAGCAGCAAAAATTGAAACAATGGAGGCCGCTGAAGGTCGTCCGCTTAAAAAGAAAGAGAAAGACACATTAAAAGATGAAATTATCATCGACTTGCTGCCAAGAGCTTTCACCCGTAGCCAATTAACTTATGCATTAATCCTGCCTGCTGATGGTTTTATTATCGTCGATGCTAGCAGTTATAAGAAAGCTGAAGATGTGCTGGCTCTATTACGTAAGACAATGGGCAGTTTACCGGTTGTTCCTGCTATCCCTGAGATTGCAATTGAAACGACATTGACTGAATGGGTTAAAACCGGTGATACGCCACAAGGTATTACGATGCAAGATGAAGCGGAGTTAAAATCTCTGCTTGAAGACGGTGGGGTTATTCGTTGTAAGAAGCAAGAACTGACTTCTGATGAAATCTTAAGCCACATTGAAGCAAATAAAGTCGTGACTAAGTTAGCTCTAAACTGGCAAGACCGTATTGAGTTTATGCTTGCTGAAGATAGCAGTATCAAACGTCTTAAGTTTAGTGATGAACTAAAAGATCAAAACGAAGATATTCCTCGTGAAGATCAAGCGGCTCGTTTTGATGCTGACTTCTCATTAATGTGTGGCGAGCTAAGTGCATTTTTGCCTAACATCTATGACACTCTTGGCGGTCTCACCGACCCTAAGGCTTAATTGCCTCCCCTCTTCGTCAATATAGATAGGCACGATACTTGCGGTAACTTGTCGTCAATCGTGCCTAACTTCCCTTTCTAGCACTATACTTGCTATAGATTGCCTTAAACAGAGTGCTGATTCGCTTCCCAAATGGGAAAAAACTATGCAGCTCCTCGTTTTTCACGTAAAATTTTCGCCCCTTCCAACCCCATTTAGTGGTGTTGGCCTGACTTGAGATCAGAATTAGAGAATTGAATCATGTTTAAACCTGAACTACTTTCCCCTGCTGGCAGCCTTAAAAATATGCGTTACGCTTTCGCTTATGGCGCTGATGCTGTTTATGCTGGTCAACCTCGTTATAGCCTTCGTGTTCGTAATAATGAATTTAACCACGAGAACCTACAGATTGGTATTAACGAAGCACATGCTCAAGGTAAGAAGCTTTATGTTGTGTGTAATATTCAGCCGCATAACTCTAAGCTAAAAACCTTCATCCGTGACTTAAAACCTGTTGTAGATATGGGTCCGGATGCGCTAATCATGTCAGATCCAGGTCTAATCATGATGGTTCGTGAAGCTTTCCCTGAAATGCCTATTCACCTTTCTGTACAAGCAAATGCTGTTAACTGGGCGACCGTTAAGTTCTGGTCTACTCAAGGCGTTGAGCGTGTAATCTTATCGCGTGAGTTATCTTTAGAAGAGATTGAAGAAGTTCGTGAGCACTGCCCAGAAACTGAATTAGAGATCTTTGTTCATGGTGCACTTTGCATGGCTTACTCTGGTCGTTGCCTACTGTCTGGTTACATGAATAAGCGCGATCCAAACCAAGGTACTTGTACTAACGCTTGCCGCTGGGAATACAAAGCTGAAGCAGCTAAAGAAGATGCCAACGGTCAAATCGTTGAAGCTTCTGTTGTTGACTCTGGTGTGCAAGAAGTTGAAGTTCTTGATGAGCGTCCAGACAACACACTAGGTCTTGGTAAACCGACAGATGAAGTTGTCTTACTATCTGAAGCACAACGTCCTGATGTAAAAATGGCGGCTTTTGAAGATGAGCATGGTACTTACATCATGAACTCTAAAGACTTGCGTGCAATTCAGCATGTTGAACGACTAACTAAGATGGGCGTACACTCTTTAAAAATTGAAGGTCGCACTAAATCTTTCTACTACTGTGCTCGTACCGCTCAAGTTTACCGCAAAGCTATCGATGATGCGGTTGCTGGTAAGCCGTTTGATGAAAGCCTAATGGGTACGCTAGAGAGCCTAGCACACCGTGGTTATACTGAAGGTTTCCTACGTCGTCACACGCACGATACATACCAGAACTACGACTATGGCTACTCTATCTCTGATGCTCAGCAGTTTGTTGGTGAATTTACGGGTAACCGTCGCGGTGATCTAGCTGAAGTAGAAGTGAAGAACAAATTTATCACTGGTGATAGCTTAGAGCTAATGACACCGCAAGGTAATGTTATTTTCACTTTAGAAACAATGGAAAACCGCAAATCTGAAGTCATTGACGATGCCAAAGGAAATGGCCACTTTGTCTTTATCCCTGTACCTCAAGACATGGATTTAGAATTTGGTTTATTAATGCGTAACCTACAAGATGGTCAGGATACACGCAACCCTACAGGCAAATAACCATGGCTTTACTGATCAAAGATTCTTGTATTAATTGCGATATGTGCGACCCAGAGTGCCCAAATGGTGCTATTACTATGGGTGATAGCATTTATGAAATTGATCCGAATCTCTGTACAGAATGTAAAGGGCACTATGACAAGCCAACTTGTCAGTCAGTATGTCCAATTACAAAGTGTATTATTACTGACCCTAATCATATTGAGAGTGATGATGAACTGCTTGAAAAGTTTGTTATTATTCAAGGTCTAGCATAATAGTATTGACAAAATTAAAGCCCCTGACTCTAGAGTTCTAGAATCAGGGGCTTTGTCGATTTAAGGGATCAGTTATGGAAAGTTGTATCGTATTAACCCGATTTCTCAATTGGGTAAATATTGCAGAATAAATCTTTTTCGTAATGAAACTCTAAACGTTCACGCCATGGCTTAGCTGAGTTAATAGGAATTAAGAAAAAGGTTTCTCGGCTTGTATCGGTAACAAATGCAATGCCATGTTGCATCAACTCATAATGAATATCATGCACAAAGCTCAAGCTAAAGCTTTGTCTTCCTGTTAGATGATTGATGTCATCTCGAGTTAAACTTACGCCTTCTTTTTCCTCGTTAAAGCGCTCTCTTAACCAACCAGCAAACTCTCTTGCGCAAACCATTGTCATCTTTAAATCCTTATCGTAACCCAACAAGTAAATAAGCCATCAGTGCCAAAATCAAAGTCACCTATAGTGAATAAAGGTGTACTTCTGACGAACCGTTAATAACGCTTTCTATTGTGGTATTGTTAGCTTATACGGGGGCGTATAAGTCACTATTACTACTTGATATCTGAATTTCTTATCATTATTTAATAAGCTACTATGACAATAGACAATAGACGGGTAGTTCTCCAGTCACATAACCAAAAATATGCATATAAAGTGTACAGTTCTCATAAAGCCTTAAAATATGTCTCAATGTTGCGACACAAATGGATTGATAAGCATGTAAATGCTCAATAACGGCTGATCTTCTAAGCTCTGCTTAACCACAGAATAATTTTCATCTTTGCCCATACCCTTCGCAAGAATACCCATAGAGCGACACCCCTATCAACCTAAACGCTAGATAGAAAACCAGCATTGCTACTGATATATCTATACGCCAAACGGCAAAAAGGCTCAACATTGCTGTTGAGCCTTCTTTAATATGGCAGGGGTGGAGAGATTCGAACTCCCAACACGCGCTATTTTTTGTAGTTCGGGGGAATCCGCTGCTCTGCCAGTTGGAGCGACACCCCTATCGACCTAAACGCTAGATAGAAAACCAACATAGCTACTGATATATCTATACGCCAAACGGCAAAAAGGCTCAACATTGCTGTTGAGCCTTCTTTAATATGGCAGGGGTGGAGAGATTCGAACTCCCAACACGCGGATTTGGAATCCGCTGCTCTGCCAGTTGGAGCTACACCCCTGTAGTTATTTTAAAGAGTTAACTTTCTCTTAATAAGTGGCGGAGTGGACGG
>NZ_MCUV01000069.1 GCF_002873395.1 Vibrio sp. 10N.286.49.B3
TAATCAGTCAGCTTTCCAAATTGTTAAAGAGCAATGTTAGTTTCTTTCGAAACAAACCATTTTTAAGAGTACTTAAGGCTTTCTTTGAAAGAAATACGCTTAAAGATGGTGGGCGATACCGGGCTCGAACCAGTGACCCCCTGCTTGTAAGGCAGGTGCTCTCCCAACTGAGCTAATCGCCCACATTATTGTTCTACCAAACTTGATAAAACAACTTCCTGTGGCAGGAAGAGTGATGAAACATCATCATTAAAAAGCATTGGGATGCTTTCTACTCTTAAACTTTTTAAACCATCAATCTGTGTGGGTACTCATCGTGAAAATCTTCGTATAAGGAGGTGATCCAGCCCCAGGTTCCCCTAGGGCTACCTTGTTACGACTTCACCCCAGTCATGAACCACACCGTGGTGATCGTCCTCCACTCTCTCCGAAGAAAGGGCGGTTAAACTAACCACTTCTGGTGCAGCCCACTCCCATGGTGTGACGGGCGGTGTGTACAAGGCCCGGGAACGTATTCACCGTAGCATTCTGATCTACGATTACTAGCGATTCCGACTTCATGGAGTCGAGTTGCAGACTCCAATCC
>NZ_MCUV01000070.1 GCF_002873395.1 Vibrio sp. 10N.286.49.B3
AATTGTTAAAGAGCAATGTTCGTTTCTTACGAAACTCACCATTTTTAAAAACACTCACTTCCTTTTACAAGAAAATGCGTTTAAAGATGGTATCCCGTAGGGGAGTCGAACCCCTGTTACCGCCGTGAAAGGGCGGTGTCCTAGGCCTCTAGACGAACGGGACATAGGCATCTCTTAACTTATTAAACCATCAATCTGTGTGG
>NZ_MCUV01000071.1 GCF_002873395.1 Vibrio sp. 10N.286.49.B3
ACCATATTTTACTTAGTGTCGTATGACATTGAGACCACTTGATTGATGTGTTGGGAAAACCTCAATTAAGCTTACTTTTAAATGAGTAAGATAGTACACCCCTGGAGGGGTTCCCGAGTGGCCAAAGGGAGCAGACTGTAAATCTGCCGGCTCCGCCTTCGATGGTTCGAATCCGTCCCCCTCCACCATATTTTACTTAGTGTCG
>NZ_MCUV01000072.1 GCF_002873395.1 Vibrio sp. 10N.286.49.B3
TGTGAGAACAGCATCGGTTTCGACAAGATCAGCGGTACTTACCCCTGTTATTTCTGCTGTATCATTAACTCCAGTAACCGTTACTAGCGCCGTTGATGTTGAAGTTGCTCCAGACGCATCTGCCATCACATATGTGATTAGTACCTCAGCACTCTCTGTTTCATTAAGGTGTTCAAAGTCTCCGTCAGTTGCGAATACAACCTTGTCATTGATGATTTGAACTCGACCTCTTATGTCACCGCTATCATTATCGACGCTACTAATGACGGCACTGACTAGCGAGAAATTAGTCGCTTCATCATTCAAATCGACGTCAGTGTCATTATCGAGTACATCAATTGTAACCGA
>NZ_MCUV01000073.1 GCF_002873395.1 Vibrio sp. 10N.286.49.B3
TACCTATATTATTATCAGAAAATTTACTTATAAACTCTTTAAATTTAGAAGTATTACTAGGAACCCTACTTTTGAATTTTTGACCATTAATTTCAACAAAATTATTCCATGGTCCTTGTTGTGTATGTGTATGATCAACATATGTTTGGGATAAAATGTTAACTTCTACACCCGGTATTTGAATCTTACTTAAGTCGTTTAAAAATTCAGTCATGTGTTGAGCAACAATACAGACTCTAAACTGTGCCTCTCGAATTATTTTACCAATAAAACCACGCACTTCAACTGGACTATTCTCAAAAAATGGAGCACTATAAAAATTAGTAACTCTATCATGCCTAACAACAAATTTGGCAGAATGATCTTTAGATAATATATTTGACACAAAGTACCTTTCTATAGGAATAGAGTTGCTAATCAATGTATCAAAAAATATCTTATTTGCAGTCTGAGTTGATTCATCATTTTTAAAAGTAAGAAGTAACTCTTCTTTTACTAAATCTCTCACTGCAAAGTTTGATGAAGAAATACTTGTATAACTTGTATAACTTGTATTATCTTTTAGCTCAAAATAAAACGACTTTATATGCAAGCTATAAGGGGCTGCGCCACGTGAAAACCTTTTAATATTAGGGCTTCGCACAAATACATGATCATATATAAATAATTTAAAATTACAATTTAGACCATTAGCTTCATCATAAACTTCTTTCGCTAGATCGTACTTACTAACTTTATATATGGAACTTTCTTTATTAGAAAAATTTATTAATGTTTTTTTAGTCTTATCATTATTAT
>NZ_MCUV01000074.1 GCF_002873395.1 Vibrio sp. 10N.286.49.B3
GTTCAAATTTTTCTTTAGACATGGAGAGACCCTCTAGGTACGGATTAGGTGGTGTTTTATGACCACGCAACCAAAAAATATGGCATTTTATTTATCAAAAGGAAAAAATAGGCTTGAGCTGGTGCTGATACCCAGATTTGAACTGGGGACCTCACCCTTACCAAGGGTGCGCTCTACCGACTGAGCTATATCAGCACTGAATTGAGTAGTTGGAGCGGGCAGCGGGAATCGAACCCGCATCATCAGCTTGGAAGGCTGAGGTAATAGCCATTATACGATGCCCGCAACGTAACTCTGTAGAGCTATTTAACCTTTAGAATATGGTGGAGGGGGACGGATTCGAACCATCGAAGGCAGTGCCGGCAGATTTACAGTCTGCTCCCTTTGGCCACTCGGGAACCCCTCCAAATTTTTTATTCTCTTCCCTAAAAAGAAAGAGTGGTGCCGACTACCGGAGTCGAACTGGTGACCTACTGATTACAAGTCAGTTGCTCTACCTACTGAGCTAAGTCGGCACAAGTGGAGCGCATTCTATTGAATGATTTTCCACCTTGCAATAGTTAAAGTAAAAAAAAGCCAAAAAATCACCTTTTTTTTATCCAGTACACTCTAATTTCAACCTTTTTTGAAATAACATTCAAAACTGTACGTGAAGTCATTGGATTTATGATTTAGGTTGATGTATTTTTCAAGCATCTTTTTTCATTATTTAACCCTAGAGTCTTTTATGAGCCCATTTATGTCTTTCGATCGCACCCAATGGGCAGAGTTACGTAACTCCGTACCTATGACGCTATCAGAAAGTGATCTTCTTGAGCTACAAGGGATTAATGAAAATTTAACCATAGAGGAAGCGGTTGAAATCTACCTTCCCCTTTCTCGCTTGCTGAACCTCTATGTTGCTGCAAGACAAAATAGAAATACGGTTCTTGATCGCTTCCTTTCACAGTCAGACCATGCTCCACCATTCATCATTGGTATTGCTGGTAGTGTTGCTGTTGGTAAAAGTACCACTGCTCGTCTGCTTAAAGCGCTACTCTCTCGCTGGGAAAATCACCCTAAAGTTGAACTCATCACCACCGATGGATTTTTATACCCAAATGAAGAGCTAGAATCGCGTGGAATAATGAGTAAGAAAGGGTTCCCAGAATCCTATGATACGAAGCGCTTGGTTAAGTTTATTTCAGACGTGAAAGTATGCAAACGACATGTGACTGCCCCTGTTTATTCACATTTGACCTATAACATTACTAAAGAAGAGAAAGTAGTCGATCTACCTGATGTGCTCATTATTGAAGGGTTGAATGTACTACAAAATAACAATAGAACTCAGAATGAAGAACATCGTGTTTTTATTTCTGATTTTTTGGATTTCTCTATTTACGTTGATGCCAATAAAACATTAATTGAAAAGTGGTATATCGACCGCTTTATGAAGTTTCGCCAAGGTGCATTCAAAAAACCAGGCTCATACTTTAGCCACTATACCCAACTCTCCGCTCATGAAGCAGAGACAAAGGCCCACAATATATGGTCAACGATTAATGGTGTAAATTTAACGCAAAACATCTTACCAACCAAAGATAGAGCGCAATTGATTTTACGTAAAGGCGACAACCATAGCGTAGAAGAAGTCTTGCTACGAAAGTAACCTTTTAAACCACCGCACCAATACAGCATAACCGATTATTGGTGCGAGACGACTTTTTAATCCGCAATTTTACGCAGTGAGATCTCTCCACCAACAAAAGATTCAATCCCTTGTGAGGTTTCTAAAAGAACGGCTCCCTGCTCATCAATGCCTCGAACTGTCCCCACGATCTCTTTTTTACCCATAATCAAACGAACATCTCTACCAATAAAGTTATCGTATTGATTCCAGCGTGGAACAAAACCTTTCATTCCCTGCGATTCATACTGCTCTAAAGTTTTTAGCCATGAGTTTGTTATCGTTGTCGCGATATCATTACGATCTGGCAAGGTTGGATTAATGTGAGAGAGTGATGTCCATGGTTGAGTAATCCCACTGGTTTCTGCTGGCATTGATATATTTAGTCCCATACCAATGACCAGATGTGCAGGCCCTCCAGCTTGCCCAGACATTTCAACCAATATGCCCGCTAACTTTTTATCTTGATAATAAAGATCGTTTGGCCATTTTAATTTCACACCTTCTAAGCCAAGTGACTCAAGCGCCTCAACAACAGCAACACCAACAACCAGGCTAAGCCCCATAGCGGCAGCCATTCCCTCTTCTAAGCACCAATACATAGATAAGTATAGATTAGTACCAAAAGGTGAAGCCCAATACCTACCGCGCCGACCACGCCCCTGAGATTGATACTCTGATAGGCAAACCGTACCCGATGTGAGCTGCTGAATATTATCGAGCAAATACTGGTTTGTTGAATCAATAATAGGAATAAGATCAAAAGGAACTGATAACTTATCTTGTAGCTTCTCTTTACGTAATAAGTTTAAAGGTTGTGGTAACTGATAGCCCTTTCCTTGGATGCGAAAAATATCAACACCCCACTCTTGAATGCTTTTAATATGCTTACTTACTGCCGCTCTAGAGATATCAAGACTTTTGCCGAGTGCTTCTCCAGAATGGAACTCACCATCAGAAAGTGCACTTAATATCGCGAGTTTTGTTGTTGGTTCTTTCATCCTTGCCCCAAAATATGCGCTAATGTCGTCTCTTCACTCTGCCCCATGAATCTCACTTCATGCTCTAGCTTAATACCAAACTTATTCAATACGGTTATAACAACGTGATTAGCTAACTCAATGACATCACGAGAAGTCGCTTGGTCTTTATTCACGAGAACTAAGGCTTGGTTAGGGTGCACCTGAGCCCCGCCAAACATAACGCCCTTCAAACCGCATTGATCAATTAACCAACCGGCTGCGATCTTCACTTTTCCGTCAGCAGGGTAAGCTGGAACATTAGGGTAATTAGAGACAAGGCGATCAAATTGATCTTTGGTGATCACAGGGTTTTTGAAAAAGCTGCCGGCATTACCAAGTAATTCTGGATCAGGAAGCTTCTCTAACCGAGTTTTACAAATAACATCAAATATTGCTTTTGATGTTACTTGATCGTTCGCTAAATTCTGTAAAGGACCATATTTAATGTTTGCCTGCCATGATCGAGGCAACTTTATACCTAAAGCGACAACAAAAGCTCGATCATATAACTCATGCTTAAAAATAGAGTCTCGATAACCAAATTGGCATTCTTCTTTTGATAATCGTTTAATAACAAAATCATCGAGACATAAGATATCTACGTAATCACAAACATCTTGAAGCTCAACACCATAAGCTCCGATATTTTGAATAGGAGCCGAACCAGCACAGCCAGGAATTAATGCTAAGTTCTCAAGCCCTCCCATGCCATTTTCAATGCTCCACTCCACAAGTGATGGCCAATCCTCACCACCATCAATATGCAAATGGTAAGCATCATCTTTGACTTGGTAAGATTTACCTAATAAACGATTTACAATTACCACACCATGAAAGTGCTCGGTAAAAAGAATATTGCTGCCCTTACCCACTATTAGCTTTGGTAGGTTAGCCCAGTCAGGATTTTGATAAACATTAATAACGTCATCAACGGAATTGACCTCGACTAAAACATCACACTGTTGATGAATAGAAAAAGTATGGTATGGCTGTAGATTAGCATTGAGTATTGTTTGCATAGCACTAAATAGATAACTTAAACTCCCTCCATTCTACCGCAGTTAATCATAGGGTGCAGTGACATAATGTACGAACTGAGTTTTGAACAACTTGATCCGATAAAAATACCGCTAATTAAACGTATCTATAAAGCACACTACCCAAGTGGCAAAGCTAAAAAAGATGAATTAACCATTACTGCTTCTCATAGTGGAGTGATATGTGGATTAGTCCGTTTTAGACCTGTCGGCAGTTATCGACTCATGACAGGGATGCTTGTCATTCCTAGCTATCGAGAAGCTAAAGTAGGTCACGCATTAATGCAATATTGCTGTGCTAATGTGCTTAGTGATACCGATTATTGCTTTGCTTATAGTCATTTAGAGAATTTCTATAGCCAACATGGTTTTTCTACCATAGAGATAGAAACGCTGCCAAACCACTTACGCGATATGCTCACACGTTACGTTAATAGTGGTAAAGATCTCATTCCTATGCATTATACAAAGCAGGGCTAAAGATTAACTCGGCTTTTCTGGCATAGTGAGTCTAGTCTTTGGTAAAATAAGGGGTTCAGTATTTTGCTAAATTTTTTTTAAGGTAAATCAGACAATATGATTTCAAGTAGGAATCCATTCGAACAATTGCCAACTATTGCTCAAGACCCGAATAAGTTTGACGTACTACTTTCCGCTAAAGAATTTAGAACTCACTTACTCAAAAGTATTGAGAATGCACGTAATCGAATCTACCTTGTTGCTCTTTATCTTGAAGATGATGAAGCAGGTAGAGAGGTTTTCGATGCTCTTTATAAAGCAAAGCAGAAAAATCCTAACTTAGATATCAACGTCTGTGTCGATTGGCATAGAGCTCAACGTGGATTAATTGGAGCAGATGCTTCTGAAGGAAATGCTTCTATGTATAAAGCATTTCGTCAGCAATATACGCACCCTGTGCCAGTGTATGGCATCCCTGTTCGAGGTCGAGAAGTATTCGGCGTTCTGCACTTAAAAGGCTTTATCGTTGATGATGAGGTGATCTACAGCGGAGCAAGTTTAAATAATATTTACCTTAACTTTAAGGATAGATATCGCTTCGATCGCTACCATGTTCTGAGTAACTCGGTATTAGCCAATAGCATGGTTGAGTATATTCAAAATGAAATGATAGCTAACCCTGCTGTACATGATCTTTCTAATGAGTCGAACCCAAGTACAAAATCGATCAAGTCAGCTATCCGACAATTTCGCTCTTCTCTAGCGCGTAGTCAGTATAAGTTTGATGATGAAAGTGTCCCTAGCGATAAAGTGGCAGTTACTCCTGTTGTTGGGATAGGCAAGCGTCGTAACGTACTCAATCAAGGTATCAATTACCTTATATCGCAAGCCAAAGATGAAGTTATCATCTGCACGCCTTATTTCAACTTTCCTAAGAGTGTCGCGAAGGAAGTAAAGAAAGCGCTGAAGCGTGATGTAAAAGTGTCACTCGTTATCGGAGATAAAACGGCGAATGATTTTTATATCTCGCCAGAGGAAGAGTTTCGTACCATTGGAGGCTTACCTTACCTATATGAGGTTAACCTACGTCGCTTTGCTAAGGCACATGAAGGGTTTATTGCGAGTCGCCAACTCTCGATTAACTTATGGAAACACGATAGCAATAGCTTCCACCTGAAGGGCGTTTGGGTCGATAAGCGCTACATGCTACTAACGGGGAATAATCTAAACCCAAGAGCATGGAAACTTGATCTAGAAAATGGGCTTTTCATCCAAGATCATCATCATCTTCTGATGCCAAAATTTGAAGCTGAGTTTGATAATATTTTCCAACATACTCAGTTGATTTGCACTTACAAGCAGATTGAAAAAATTGAAGATTACCCATCAGCGGTGAAAAAGTTATTAAAGAAAATAACTCGAGTAAAAGCTGATAAAATATTAAAACAGCTTTTATAAATAAACCATATCAAATAAAAAATAGCAGCTCTAAGCTGCTATTTTTTTCATCCGTATATTGTGTTTCTATCAGTTTGAAAACCCAGCTACTCTCTACAGACGTAAAAAAGCCCA
>NZ_MCUV01000075.1:0-42464 GCF_002873395.1 Vibrio sp. 10N.286.49.B3
TGCACAATCTTTCAGGATGTAACCACCCTTAGCGATGTTAGCAACTTGCTCTGCATCACGATCTTGCTGTGCTAGGTTTTGACGAGAGAAGATAAGTGCCGAAGGACCATCTTTACGCTCGATGGCTAGCTTCCAAGATACTGCTGATTCAACTTGGTCACATGGACGCCATGTGCTCATGTTCGGTGTTAGACGTAGAGATGCGATCTGCTCAACCGGTTGGTGAGTTGGACCATCTTCGCCTAGGCCGATAGAGTCATGCGTGTATACCTGAATGTTCTGAACTTTCATCAGGGCAGCCATACGCATAGCATTACGAGCGTATTCCATGAACATTAGGAAGGTTGCACCGTATGGTACGAAACCACCGTGTAGTGCGATACCGTTCATGATTGCTGTCATACCAAATTCACGTACACCGTAGTGAATGTAGTTACCAGAGAAATCCTCAGCAGTTAGAGATTGAGAACCCGACCACATGGTTAAGTTTGAAGGGGCAAGGTCAGCAGAGCCGCCCATAAACTCAGGGAGCATTGCACCAAAAGATTCTAGTGCATTTTGTGATGCTTTACGTGATGCGATGTTCGCAGGGTTAGCTTGAAGATCGGCAATAATTGCTGATGCTTTTTCTTCCCACTGAGCTGGTAGTTCACCATTTACACGACGCTTGTATTCAGCTGCCAACTCGGGGTGTTTTGCTTCATAAGATGAAAATTTCTTGTTCCACGCTGCTTCCTTAGCTGCGCCTGTTTCTTTCGCATCCCATTGTGAGTAGATTTCCGACGGAATTTCAAAAGGACCATGCTCCCAAGCTAATTGTTTACGCGTTGCTGCAATTTCTTCAGCGCCTAAAGGTGCACCATGACAGTCATGTGTACCCGATTTATTTGGAGAACCAAAACCAATCACTGTTTTCGTACAAATTAGAGTCGGACGAGGATCGGCTTTTGCTGCGATGATAGCGGTATTGATTGCATCAGAGTTATGACCATCAACCGCTGGAATTACGTGCCATCCATAAGCTTCAAAGCGCTTAGGCGTATCGTCAGAGAACCAACCTTCAACTTCACCGTCAATCGAAATACCATTGTCATCCCAGAAAGCGATCAGTTTACCAAGCCCTAAAGTACCCGCTAATGAACAAGCTTCATGAGAGATACCTTCCATCAAACAACCATCACCCATAAAGGCATAAGTGAAATGGTCGACAATGTCATGACCTTCTTTATTGAACTGAGCTGCTAAGGATTTTTCGGCCATCGCCATACCAACCGCATTGGTAATCCCTTGACCTAATGGGCCCGTTGTTGTTTCAATACCTGGTGCGTAGCCATATTCTGGGTGACCTGGTGTTTTTGAATGCAATTGACGAAAGTTCTTAAGGTCTTCAATTGAGAGTTCATAACCCGATAAATGGAGTAGAGAGTAAATCAGCATTGAACCGTGACCGTTTGACAAGATAAAACGATCGCGATCTGCCCAGCTAGGGTTTGATGGATTGTGGTTCAAGTGAGAGCGCCAAAGAACTTCAGCGATATCAGCCATACCCATAGGAGCACCAGGGTGACCAGAGTTAGCTTGTTGTACACCATCCATGCTTAGAGCACGAATAGCATTAGCGAGATGTTTACGATCCATATTAATCACCGTACAGGTTAAAGATAAAAATAAAATTCAAATAAAGAGAGGGGAACCAATTAGCTCCCCTCTGAAATATGTTCTGTGTTATAGCTTCGCCATAATCATGTCTTCAAGTTTGCCTTGGTCAACGGCAAAGTTACGAATACCTTCAGCTAGTTTTTCAACTGCCATAGGATCTTGGTTGTGATCCCATAAGAATTCAGCGTGAGTCATTGGCGCTGGGCGAGCTTTGTCACCATTAGAGTCAACAAGCTTTTCAATCACATCACCTTCAGCCGTTTCTAGCTCAGCAAGCAGTTGCGGCGCGATAGTCAGGCGATCACAACCAGCAAGCTCAAGAATTTCACCAATGTTACGGAAGCTAGCACCCATTACGACCGTCTTGTATCCATGCTCTTTGTAGTAATTGTAAATGTGAGAAACAGAGATGACACCTGGGTCCTCTTGAGCGGTAAAATCACGCCCTTCTTTTGCTTTATACCAGTCCATGATGCGACCAACAAAAGGAGAAATAAGGAATACGCCTGCTTCAGCACATGCACGAGCTTGTGCGAATGAGAAAAGAAGCGTCAAGTTACAGTTAATTCCTTCTTTTTCTAGAATCTCAGCAGCGCGGATGCCTTCCCAAGTTGAGGCAAGTTTGATAAGAATGCGGTCATTAGTGATACCAGCATCGTTATACATTTTGATAAGTTGACGGGCTTTTGCCACGCTACCTTCTAAGTCATAAGAGAGTCGAGCATCTACCTCTGTTGAGATACGTCCAGGAACCACTTTAAGGATTTCTTTACCGATATTAACGTTAAGCATGTCGCAAGTATCTTGAACTTGTTGTGCTTTATCATCACTTTGAGATTTTGCATATTCAATAGAGGCATTAATCAAAGGTGCATACTCAGCGATTTGAGCAGCTTTAAGAATGAGAGAAGGGTTAGTTGTTGCATCTTCAGGCGTATATTTGCTTATCGCCTCAATATCACCCGTATCGGCAACAACAGTAGTCAGTTTGCGAAGTTGCTCTAATTTATTGCTCATATCGATCATCCTATTTCTTAACGTTAACTTAAACCACTGATTTTGGTGGTAAGCACTCAGGCACTTGAAAGCAAGTCAACTACGAATCTAGTTCATTCACTAGTTACAAAACGTAGCGGACAAAATAAAAATTACCAATTGAATATTTGCATCGAGCATTTGATCAATTGATGAGTAAATGATGTAGTCATATTTGTCCGATATAGCAATAAAGTCAATTACATAATCTGGTATTTAATTAATAAGATTATGTATTTCCAATCCGCCTCACGTAAAAGCAAAATTTAGCTATATTTGCAGATTATTTTTTTATTTATTTTATAAATCAGGATAAAATAAATAATGCGCAAATGTATCACTATGGAGCAAATGTTCAGGTGTGAGTTGTTCGGCTAATGAGCTTTACGAGCTTTAATTAATGAATCTATTATTGTCTATATCGTATTGTAGGAGAGAAAATGGCGATAAATCTATCGGAAACAGCAGTTGAAAGTACAGACATATTGACAGAGATTGCGGTTGCTTATTATCAAGATGGTGCAACACAGGAAGATATATCGAAAAAGTTTGCTATCTCTCGTGCCAAAGTTGGAAGGATGCTTAAGCAAGCACGTGATGAAGGTATTGTTGAAATTACGGTGAAATACCACCCAGTTTTTAGTGCCAAAATAGAGCAACGTCTTATCGAACGATTTGGCGTGAAACGAGCGCTTATAGCATTAGATCAGCCAACAGAAGATCTGCAGCGAAATCAACTAGCAGGTTTAGTTTCCAATTATTTAACTCGTACATTAAAAAATGGCATGGTTGTGACCGTTGGGCAAGGTAGAAATGTGTCATCGGTAGCACATTATACCGGCGTGATCACACCGAAGGATTGCAAGTTTGTCTGTGGTATTGGCGGCATCCACCCACGTGGAGGGATGTTTAATGCTGATCATATCTGTCGTCAATTGGCTAAGAAATATGGTGGTTCATCGGAAACACTCTATGCACCGGCTTATGCTGAAAATAAAGCTCAAAAAATGGCATTTATGCAAAATAGCACAGTTAAGCAAACCTTAGACTTAGCCCGAAAAGCGGATGTTGCATTAGTGGGGGTTGGTGATATGAGTGAAAATAGTTATATGGTTGATCTTGGCTGGTTCACGCCAGATGAAGTTGTACAGTCTCGATTACATCAAGGAGTTGTTGGGGACTTTGCTGGTTATGATTTTTTTGATATCAAAGGAAAAACAGCTGATACCGTAATGAGTGATAGGATCATCGGTTTAGGTATCGAAGAGTTTCGTCCCATTGCTGAAGTTATCGCAATTGCAGCTGAAAACTCGAAGCCTTTGGCGCTGTTAGGCGCGTTGCGTACTGGCGTAATTGATGTGATAGCAACGAGTGTGAGTAATGCATTAACTGTACTGAACTTAGATCAGCAACTTCTTGTTGAAACAGCGCAAGAAGAAGATAGCGATCACTCTCAATAATCTATGCTGCTGTACTGAGAGTGAACGATAGGTGGTTCGATTTTAAAGGCTTACTTGCTACAAACTGGGCAATTGGCTAATTTGGAGAGTTTGAGTTCTCTCCAAGTTAAACTCAGTGCATCAAACATTAGCAGTTTACCTTCTTTGCTACTCCCCATATCACTTAATACTTTGATCGCTTCTAAAGCCTGTGTTGCACCGATAATTCCCACAACTGGTGATAAAATTCCTGCTTCAACACAAGAGAGCGTCCCAGCACCAAATAATGCGCTTAAGCATTGATAGCAAGGTGCACTATTGTCTTGGTATGTAAAGACACTGATTTGCCCTTCCATTCGAATCGCAGCGCCTGAAACTAATGGTGTTTTAGTTTGAAAGCATAAACGATTAAGTTGGTTGCGAGTTTCAACATTATCACTGCCATCTAGCACTAATGAGTGATTGCTGATAAGATCGAGCAAAGTCGCATCATCTAATCTTTGAGCAACGGTATTAACTTCAATATGCGGATTCAGTTGACGTAATGATTGCGCCGCAGAGTCAACTTTTCGCTTACCGATATCGGCATCATTATGTAAAACTTGTCGTTGTAGGTTTGAAAGCTCAACAACATCATCATCAATAATGGTTAGCTTACCTACACCAGCAGTTGCAAGGTATTGCGAGGCTGCACATCCCAAACCACCAGCGCCTAAAATTAGAATAGAACTGCGCTTTAAAGCTTCTTGTCCATCAAAGTCAAATTGCTTTAAAATTATCTGACGGTTGTAGCGTAACATTTCACTATCAGTGAGTTGCTCATTATTAGTTAGCATACAAAGCCCTAATATAATGTGGCATTAAAAAGTTGAATGTGAACGGTTTCACCAACTTCAACACGTCCTCGATCTTTTTCTAGTACCACGAAACAGTTGGCTAAGCTCATAGAGCGGAACGCACCAGAGCTTTGATTGCCCGTTGTTTCTACTTCAAATTGACCATCATGGTTTAAGGTATAAACACCACGTTGGAAATCCGTGCGACCTGGAGCCTTTTTGAAGGCAGTTTTGGTTATCGCAGGAATGGATGGCTGCGCTTGCCATTCAGTATTTCCTGATAGTTTAGCGAGCATCGGTTGAACGAGAACATACATTGTCAACATAGCAGAAACAGGGTTGCCAGGTAAGCCACAGAACCAAGCTTTATCTAACGCGCCAAAAGCAAAAGGTTTACCAGGTTTGATGGCTAATTTCCAAAAACCAATTTCACCTAATTCTTCTAATATATCTTTAGTGTAATCGGCTTCACCCACGCTAACACCACCGGATGTAACAACAACATCAGCGAGATCTTGCGCTTGTTCAAACGTCGCTTTGAGTTGTTCAGGGCAATCAGGGATAATACCTAAATCAATAGATTCACAGCCAAAAGCTTCTATTAGTGGTTGAATACCATAGCGGTTACTATCGTAGATTTGACCTTCAGCTAACGGTTCACCAAGGGCTTTTAATTCATCACCAGTAGAGAAAAAAGCCACTTTTGGCTTACGTATAATTGAAACATGACTAATGCCAAGAGAAGCAATCATTGGGATATCACGAGGAGTGAGGCGCGCCCCTTTACGAAGTACAATATCGCCTTGCTTTATATCGTCACCAAGTGGGCGGATATTGTTTTGTGCCGTGATATCAGTTTGTTGGATATGGATACCTTGCTCGGTAACCGTCGTGTTTTCTTGCATGATAACAGCGTCACATCCGGTTGGAATTTTTGCGCCGGTCATGATGCGAATGCAAGTACCTAGAGGCCAATCACCTTCAAAAGGTTGTCCGGCAAAAGACTTACCTGCAAGCGGTAATGTAGAAGAGTTATTGAAACAGTTTAAACGGATAGCATAACCATCCATTGCTGAGTTATCGAAAGGAGGTACAAAAATAGGCGAGAGTAAATCCTCTGCCAATACAAAACCGAGCGCTTTTTCGAGCGGTAACTGTTCGGTAGTTTGAATGGGTTGAATACGCGAGAGCATCTTATCTAAAGCGTCTTCAATTGGCATTAAACCTGGTGTGTCACAGCATCCCATTTTGTGGTCCTTTAAGAATATCAATATTTGCGCACTTTAGCATAAAATTCACTTTGGCAATAATGTAGCAAGCTAAAATATGGGTGTAATTCTTCAAATTTGCGAGTATCCTTAGCCATTATCTGTAAGGGGCTATTTAAGAGGGATATCAATGTTAGGTCTTAGCGAATCAGCAAAGGTAGTAAAAGATGCGCTATCAAGTCGTGGGCTGGAAACACCAATGCGTGCAAATAATGCGACGAGAGATGATAAGAAAGCAAAGATAGAGCACCATATGCGTGAAATTTTATCACTGCTGGAGTTAGACCTTACGGATGATAGCTTGGAAGAGACACCAAGACGCGTTGCTAAAATGTATGTGGATGAGGTCTTTTCTGGTCTAGATTACAACAACTTCCCTAAAATCACAGTGATTGAAAATAAAATGTCAGTAAGTGAAATGGTGCGCGTGAAAGATATCACGGTAACCAGTACTTGCGAGCATCACTTAGTGACAATTGATGGCAAAGCTGCTGTCGCTTATATCCCACGCGGAAAAATTATAGGTCTGTCTAAAATTAATCGTATCGTGCGATTCTTTGCTCAGCGACCACAAGTACAAGAGCGAATGACGCAGCAAATTCTTGTCGCGTTACAAACCTTATTAGAAACCGAGGATGTCGCGGTTACCATTGATGCCGTTCACTACTGTGTGAAATCTCGAGGTGTCATGGATGCAACGAGTGAAACGACAACAACAGCGTTAGGTGGGATATTTAAATCGATACCAGCAACCCGCCATGAATTCTTGCATGGATTACGCTAATTGGTATAAATAAAGATAAAAGTATATATAGAAAAGCCCTTCATTTGATAAGGGCTTTTTTTGTCGCTGTTATTTCTGTTTGAGTCACTTTTATCTTAATAGTTTTGGCTTTGTTATATCAGTACTGAGCCACTTTTTTACGACAGAATAATTCAGGCCAATATATTTTGATATAACCGACACATACCCATATCACCAAGCCTGTGGCAATCATAAGTTCAAGGACACCAAAATTATGTAACCAGTACCAGTGAGGGTGCTCTTTTTCAAAGAAATCGGTTAAGCGAAACATAGCAATAGAGCTGATAACCGAAGGGAAGGTTATCGCTGCAATTGATGGCTGAAACTTTAAGCGAGTTAGTCTTACATAACAGAGATAAATCAGTAGAGTCATCGTGATTGCAATACCAGCTAAAGCACCTGTTAAGATCGGGTCTGGCTGTGGAAAATTAACCAAATAGACGGCAAGCGTTAAGTTAACAGGTGCAGCCATTATCGCCAAAGTGGGTCTTGCAGGTCTTGGCAGACGCCCTTCAAACACTAAGCGATATAACACAACAGGTAGAAGAAAAAAGTAGATACCAATGCACATGTTCGCCAACGTTTCAGAGAAAACCGTATGACCAAAGTGACTGCCCGCTAATGAACTACTAATCACACCAACAGGGTATAAAAACCAGCTTGGGACAATATTCGACATTTTAAAGTTTCGTAGCTGAAAAATGAAAAAAAGCATCATCATTGTAATGTGAAGTAGTAAGGCAACAAACCAAATAGGGTAGGTGATAGTAGGTAAAATAATGGCGAGATAATCGCATAAAACCAAAAGGGCCATACTCATTGGCGCCATTAAACTACCACGTAGAGGGTGCTTAAGATCATTGATAAATGTGCGCGGGCTCGTTAAGTATTTAAGTAAAACTGGCAATAATAGCAGTGCGCCCAAAAAAGCGGCAAAAGGTTGAAGAGGAATACCAACGACTGGCATATAAAGCGCCCATGCTTGACCTAAGCCGATAACACCCAGCGCTAAAGACGCTTGAGAAGGGGGGACATTATGTACTTGAGTTAGTCGTTTCCAGTTCACTCTTTATCTCCGATCATGATTCTTTATGTATCAATTTTTAATAGCGTGGTAATTGTATTACAAATAAGCGAGTAATATTAGTGAAATTGATACTTTTAAAGAGTAAATGATACGAAAGTATGAATATGAGGAATCATTAGTCACTATTGTTGTGAGTCTTTAGGTAGGTCCTGTTGGCGGAGTTTATCATTTTTTAAAGTACGATGTAATAACTGGCTGTAAATAGGTTGACCACCAAGTGCTTGTGCAAGTATAACAGCACCAAGGCTAGTAATAATTAATGGCAAAATAAGGTAGTAATTGTTGGTCATTTCTATCACGAGTAAAATACCAGTGATAGGCGCTCTGACTGTTGCGGCAAATAATGCCCCCATCCCAGCAATAGCAAAAACACCAGGCTCAATGGAGTAAGTTGGAAATAACACATCAGCAGATAAACCAAAAGCATAGCCAAATAAAGTACCTAAGGCTAACATTGGTGCAAACACACCACCTGGAGCTCCTGAGCCAAAACACAGTAAAGTTGTTATAAAGCGGCCAATAAACAATAGTATTAAAACATTAAGGCTATAATTACCATTGGTAATATTCGGGATTATTTCAGTACCTCCTCCGGTTAATTCTGGAATATATAAGAGTAATAAGCCAAAACACCCACCAAGTAAGCTTCCTATTAATAAATAGCGACGTCTTTCATTTTTATGTAGTATCACAAATATATCTTGAGATAAGGTGATTAATTTATTAAAAAGCACTCCAATTAAACCAAACAAAACACCGAGCAATAAAAATAACCAAAGGTGTTCTAATTCAGGTGGTTTATATTGAGGCATTGTAATAACGGCATCTTGACCATTAATATAGCGAAAAACAATATTTGCAGAGATAGAGGAAATAATAACCGCTTTGATAGAGATTAGGCTATAACGAAATTGAGGTCGCATCTCTTCTACAACAAACATAATTGCGGCTAATGGTGCATTAAAAGCAGCAGCTAACCCCCCAGCAGCGCCACAAGCAAGCAATGAATGGCGGCTATCATCATCTTTCACACGAAAAATATCCGTTATCATACGACCAATACTTCCGCCCATTTGAACGGTTGGTCCTTCACGACCGAGCACCATTCCTGAGCCGAGAGCTCCCATACCACCTAAAAATTTAACGGGTAATACTCGCCACCAGCGTACAGGGCGAATGTTTTCCATTGCTCCTTCAATTTCAGGGATACCAGACCCAGACGCTTCTGGTGCGAAATGGTGAACTAAGAGGTAGCCAATAAAAGCTAAGGCAGCACTAATGATAAAAGCGATAACCCATAAAGGAAGAATATGGGCAATTTCAGTTTTTAGCCATTCGGTTCTGGTTTCTGATACAAAGTGAACCGCGATATCGAAATAAGTAGCAACAAAGCCAGCAAGAATGCCAATAATGCAGGAAAGAACAAGTACAGAAACCGGCGTATTGTCTCGTGAAAGAAATATATTAACTGCATCCCGAGGTAATTTCGCAAGAGATATCAGGTTAATTTTCTTTCTTTTACTCATGGAAGGTAAACTCCGAGATATCTTTTAGGGTAAGCAAAATAATAACTTACATTATAAAGGCTCAATTTTAAAACTATAGTAATAAAGCTGGAAAGTTCAATTCCATAAATGGTAAATGAGTGGATTAATTTTTTTAATGCTATTTTTACTTGCGTTATTCAGGATATGAGCCATATTTAAAGGGTAAAGCAACATAAATGGACTTACCATGGAGGAATATGAAGTTTTACATACAATTTGGACGGAATCGAAAGATAAATTACAAATCCTCGTATAATGTTCAGGGTGTGATTAATATCCTGATTCGCAAACTCACGATTGAGTCACGAGGTTTAAGGCGTACTACAGACAAGTACGCCTTTTATTCTTTTTTAGCCATTAATTTTTGATAACTTGCCAGAGAATGGCTTATCCATCAGCGCTTATTGACCATTCAACTTTAATTCACTGAACGTTACGCTGCTGTAGTTGCCGTCTTTCTTATCAACAGCAAAGTCACCAGTACCTGCACATCCAGTCCCCCAAACCTCATGCTTATCACTGACACTACATTGTCCGTAAGCACCTGCTTTGAAGTAGAAATCATCCTCAGCATAACCTTTTGCGAAATCTTCTGCATCGTAGCCTTTGCTTAGATCAATTTCGTAAGTTACTTTTTTATGACGTGCAGTTTCAAACGTTAAGTGCATCATTGTGCCTTGAACGTCAATTTTGTAGCTGAACTCTTCACCTAAAGCAAGACCCGCTTTACCTGGTTCTTCTAAGTTCTCCCAAGTATTACCCCAGACAGGAATCGAGATATCAATACGTTTCGGATCGTTCTTTTCTAGGTTACGCTCGTAGTTCCAAAATACTGAACCGTACTCATGACCTGGCAGTTTTTTGTAGAAAATTTTGATTGGCTCATTACCATGACCATACCCAGTTTTAGCTTTAATGACTTCATCATGCTTTTTCGCATGAATTTGACCAACAACCACTGAGTGAGCGGGTGGGCGCTCTGAGAACTTTGAGTGCATTGGTACATGGTCAACTTTAAGCGTCGCTTCTAATGTGCCACCTACTCGGCTGTACTCATCTGCTTGTGGGTGACTTGAAAGTGCCCACTGATTTAGCTTGTCAGCGGTATCGATATGAAACTTAGCACCACGTGGCATTTCACGTAATTCTGTACGAGCATTTTTCGAGTTTTTGGTTGTAACGGCTTGGTTATGTACTTCAAAAACCATATGACCATCTTCATTCAAGAAGAAAAAATCCTCATGCGAATAACTCAGCATGGCTACCCCTTCAATTTCATCAACACGACCGTCTTGATTGATATCTGAAGGAATCGTAATTTTCCAATTGCGCATGTCAAATTTGTCTGCTGGTACAGGGTATGAAACCCCATTATTTACAACATCAGCTAGAGCAACAGTAGGCAGAGCGAGTAAGATAGACCCAGCAAGAACAAGGTGTTTTTTCATTTCGTAGTCCCTTTATGTTTCTGTTTGTTATATTGTCATATTATATGAATTGTTAAATATATTAGGCACTATTGAGGTTAAAAAAAGACCTGTCGTTAAAATGTGTCTCTTTGATCACACACTAAAAGGCAGATTTCGTGCGGAGATCAAATATTTTGTTTTCTATATTTTTCGTAAATGTACTTAGATCACACAATTGGTAGCATGAATCTATTACCTGAAACTCGTTGCCTCTTGTATAATCTGGCAAAATGAACGGAGAGAAAATTTATGACGCATAAAATACCAACCAATATTATCACTGGCTTTTTAGGGGTAGGTAAAACGACAACTATTTTAAACCTGCTGAAAAACAAGCCTGCGAATGAAAAATGGGCTGTACTTGTCAATGAGTTTGGTGAAATAGGTATTGATGGTGCTTTGATGACCGATCAAGGTGCGATGATAAAAGAAGTACCTGGTGGATGCATGTGTTGTACAGCCGGTGTGCCTATGTCAGTGGGAATTACCGCACTATTACGTCAAAAACCAGATAGATTACTGATTGAACCAACAGGTCTAGGTCACCCTAAGCAGGTAATAGCAACCTTAATTTCTAGCCAGTATATTGATTATGTTGATTTAAAAGCCACGATTTCTCTTGTTGATCCGCGTAATCTTCGCAATGACAAATACGCCCTGAATCAAAACTTCATTGATCAATTAGCGACTGCTGATGTGGTTATTGGTAACAAAGCCGATCAATGTTCAATAGGTGATGTAGAAGCTTTCAATGATTGGGTGGCTTGCCAAGAGCCAAAGAAAGTATTCAGTCAACTTGTTGAAAAGGGTCAGTTACCTTTAGAGACTTTAGATATAGACAGAATTGATCACGGCTCATCATCGCGCATAGAGTCTCACCATCATGAGCATGCGCATCAAGAGCCACAGTTCCAATTGGCACCAGGTGACGCTTTTGTACGTAAAGAAAATCGCGGACAAGGGCACTTTAGCTGTGGTTGGTTATTTGGCGCAGAGTACAACTTTGACTTTGATACACTATTTTCATTATTTTCATCGTTAACCGCAGAGCGTACCAAAGCGGTTGTGAATACAGAGAAAGGCTGTTTTGCATTTAATGTTGCTGGTGGCGTTGTTTCTGTCAATGAGATGAGTTTAGAAGGGTTTGAATCGCGCATTGAAGTGATCGATTCACAACTGATGCCATGGGATGACTTGGAAGCTATCTTGCTTAATCTAGCAGGCATCGAAAGCTAATCATCCAATAAAGCCAGCCTAGCTACACCATTGTTACTCGTAGGTAGTGGTGTAGCTTGTCATTTAATTCACATCGAGATAGCCACATAACTTTGCTTTTGATAGGCAAGCAATAGTTTTTGTATCTGATATTTGGTCATTGCGGATCATCATTTCTAACTCAGCAACCGATAGGGTTATTACCTCAATCACCTCATCCTCGTCGCAAGCCAGTTGCGCAGTATAGTTAAGTTGCTTGGCGACAAATAGATATTGGATCTCATCACAAAAACCGGCAAGAGGGGTGAGTTGCCCCAATGGAATCAATTCATTACAACTGTAACCCGTTTCTTCTTCTAACTCTCTATATGCACAGTCAGCAGGCGACTCTTGCACTTCCATGGTGCCAGCAGGAAGTTCAACTAACCATTTTTTTAAAGAAGGTCGGTATTGATTAATTAATACAATATCCCCTGAGTCGGTAATAGGTAGGATCACTGCAGCGCCAGGATGGTGAATCGTGGTATGCACAATGTCTTGATGATTAGGAAGCCGTACGCTTTCTTCAATAAGAGAGATGGATTTCCATTTATGGATCACTTTATGCATTGTTTATCGCCATATTGGTCGGTGGTCTTCATGAAAGGAAGCATTATTAGCACAATAACCCTAATCATATTTGAACAAAAGATAAATAGAAGCGACTAGTTTATATTTATTGAGATAACAGTGATAGACATCGCAAAATCGGAAACTATGATTACTATCAATACATGAAAGCTTAAATCTGTTATAACCATAGCCCCCTATGTAAATGAATAATGTAACATACCTATAACATTTGTATGGGTTTAGGTCTAATATAATAGCATTGATTTTTTAGGAGTATCGCGATGCCCCCCCAACCAATTGCATCTCATGGAGATAAGGCGTTACTTTCTGAACGGATTACCAAACTAGCAACAGCACTCTCTGATGGCGTATACGAACGTGAAGAAACCATCAAGTTGTGCTTGCTTGCGGCATTAGCCGGTGAGAGTGTTTTTTTACTTGGTCCTCCAGGAATAGCAAAAAGTTTAATTGCAAAGAGGCTAATTCAAGCCTTTGATAATAGTAGTTATTTTGAATATTTAATGACTCGCTTCTCTACACCTGAAGAGGTTTTTGGTCCTTTAAGTATTCAAGAATTGAAAGATAATGGGCGCTATGTTCGTTTGACCAAAGGTTACTTACCTACCGCGCAAGTGGTTTTTTTAGATGAAATTTGGAAAGCAGGACCCGCTATTCTTAATACTCTTCTAACAGTAGTGAATGAAAAAACCTTTAAAAATGGTAGTGATATTGAGCGTGTGCCTATGCGTCTTTTGGTCTCAGCTTCGAATGAACTTCCAGATGAAGATAGTGGCTTAGATGCATTATTTGACCGCATGTTGGTCCGTGTTTTTGTCAACCGTATTCAAGATAAGCAAAATTTCAAATCGATGCTGACGGTAGGCACCTCTCAAGAGGCAAAAATTCCACAAGGTCTGGCTATCACAGATCAAGAGTATCATTTGTGGCAACAAGAGCTGGATAAGCTGACACTCAGTGATGATGGTTTTGAAAAACTGTTTAAGCTAAAAACCATGTTAGAAGAGGCTGCCGAGTCTCAAGGTATTAGCATTGCTGATACTGACATGTACGTTTCAGATCGCCGTTGGAAAAAAGCGGTGAAATTATTAAAAGCGAGTGCCTTTTTTAATGGGCGCGATGAGATTAATCCATTAGATATCTTGTTACTGCAAGACTGTTTGTGGAACAGCCCAGATTCACGCGACATTGTTCGTCAAGTTGTAAAAGATTTTGCCCTTAACCATGCCTTTGATCAGCGCCAAGTCGAGCAGCAGATACAACAGTGCAAAGACGATCTTATCGATGTTCAAGAAGAGCTAGAATCTGAATTTAGCATGCTGTTATCAATGGAGTCTTTAACAGGGCTACGCCGTAAAGATGTCTTCCAATATGATACGTCACAAGCAAAATATTATCGTGTCGGCGCTGCAAGCAATCTCGTTAAGCTGGTTCTATTACAGAGCAACTTATCGGTATCCGAATCGGAGAAAGGTGACAGTCGTTGGGTGTATTTGCCAAAAGACGAGCTAGATCGAGTGATTAGAGAGGGCAGTGGTGACGTTTACGGATATGTGAATCAAAATACTAACTTATGCCGCTTGCGCTTAGATGTTAACGCATCAAATCAGTTGATTATTAAAGATATTGCTAATCGAGCAGTACTGGTCAGTTTGGTGACCCAGGCTGGGTTAAGTGACAGCCTTTACCAAGAGTGGTTAGGTAAAGCGGATCAAGCATTGACACAATTAAATCATGCTTCACACCACTTAATACAAGTACGCTCAAACTTTCATGCTGCATTACCACATAACTTTATTGAGCAATCTTTACCTCATGCGATGGAATCAAGCTTACAAGCTGTTACGCATTTGTTGGAAGTGACTAAGTCAGAAAGTGATAGAATAGCGATGAGAATTAAGCTTCTCAACCAATACTTTGCATAAGGAGCAGCATGCTAGGTCCCGATAGTCTTAATTTAGCCATGATGGTGGCAGATTCAGGTATGGTTGAAACTGCCGTGAATGACCTGTTAGCTCGCTCACAGGTCATGGTCGCAGTAGAGAACCCAGGAGTAAAGAGCTCAGTCAAAAATCATCTTGCTAAATGGCATAATAGCGTTAAACATCGTATGACTAGGGTGACGGAAACAGAACGATTCCAACAGGAACTTGCTCTGTATCAAGAGGTTATTCATTGGAATGAAGTAACGTTTTTTGCCGAGATCTCTCAAGTGGTGAAAAAACTCGAGTGGCACTCAACATTTTACCTACAAGCCAAGCGGTTACTTGAAAAAAATAAGGGTATCGATAATCCGATGTTCCCTCACTATTTCTGTGAGCAGTGGTATGTAAGCTTAACCGATGCGATTAAACAAGCACAACTGTCAGAATTAGAAGCTAACAAAGAAAAAGTTTTAGCCGAACTTTATCAGCGCATGGAAACGATGCGCAGTATGGAGAAAGTTGCGGAGTCTGGCGATGAAAGTAGCATTGGTCGCTTATGGGATATGGCTTCGACTAAACTGAGTAAAACCGATCTAACGGTTATGCAAAACCACGCGACCTTTTTAATGAAAAATAAAGGATTGCAAGAAATTGCGGAAAAGCTAGGTCGTATGGCAGGTGAAGTCAATGATCCTGATTTGAATAAGGCACCAAAAGAAGAGCTTCAGCTAGTTGAAGAGGTCAGTGATGAAGCGACAGATGACATTGTTGGTATTCATGAAGGGGATGACCTGAATAAGTTATTACCCAATGAAACCATGTTTTTGGCTTATCCTGAACTTGAAGTTATCTTTTATAAACACTTAGTTGATAAGCGTTTAATGAACTACCGCACACAAGGTAAGTCGAGAACGTTGCGTAGGGTTAAAGCCTACACGCCAGATTCTCAACAAGTTGATGTGGAGAAAGGTCCGTTCATTGTTTGTATTGATGCATCAGGCTCTATGGCAGGTTTTCCAGAGCAGTGTGCAAAGGCGATGGCGTATGCATTAATGCAGATTGCGTTAGCAGAAGAGCGTGATTGTTTTGTGATTCTATTTTCAACAGAGCAAATTACCTACGAACTAACACGTCAAGATGGTCTGCGTGAAGCCAGTGATTTTTTGAGTTACAGCTTCCATGGTGGAACAGATTTTGAGCCAGTATTGATCAAGTCGATTGATTTAATGCTGACGGATAAATATAAAAATGCAGACTTAGTGGTACTTTCTGATTTTATTGCTCCTCGGCAGTCTGATGAAATGCTCAATAAAGTGGCAGATTTAAAGCAGAATAAAAACCGCTTTCACGCTGTTGGTTTATCAAAATATGGCAATCCAGATTTAATGTCCATGTTTGATCACTGTTGGTCTTATCATCCAAGCCTGGTTGGACGATTAATGAAAAAATGGTAAGTGTTTATTTGATAAGCACTGAGAAATAAAAAAAGCAGCCAGTGATATTATATCGCTGGCTGCTTTTTTATATCTCATCGTTCACAGACTACGCAGCATCTAAACCTTGTTGCCAAAACGCAACTTCCATGCGTGTTGCGGTTTTAAAGATCTCACATAATCGACGTCCACGTGGGCTATCAAGTTCAATATCAGCGAGTAGGGTATCAAGGTGATCAATGCCTTTCGCTACATGAGATTGGTATTCCTCATCAGCGTACATTTCAATCCAGCTTTGATATGGATTGCCTTCTAATCGCGTATTATTGCTAGCACTGAGGTTTTTGCCAATAACGGCATAACCAATCGCACAAGGTGCAAGAGCGGCATACAAGTCGACTAAGTCACCAGTCATCCCTGTATCTAAAACATAACGGGTGTAGGCAACAGTACCAAAGGCTTCCGGTTCCTTTTCCATATCTAATTCACTCATTCCCCACTGCTTACAGTAACTCACATGGTGGGAAATTTCTGAATCCAGTAAGGCATATAAACTTGGCAAGGCATAGCGCATATCTTCTAGCGAAGTTGACTTATAAATTGCCAGCGCATAAGCACGTGCATACTGTTTTAAAAAGAGAAAATCTTGTTTCAGGTAATGGATATAAGCCGGTTGTGCTAATGTCCCTTCTGCTAAGGTATTCACAAATTCGTGTTCTGTGTACTCGATCCAATCTGAATGGCATGCTTGAATAAGATCTTGATAGTTCATCGTTAAATTCTCTTAAAATACTCACTCTGCCTAAGCGCTTTACCTTAGCGCTCTGGCAAAGTAAGTAGGGGATTAAATAGATGGATAGGGTGTATCGTTAGGCTTAAAGCGTTGGAACAAAGTCTTGTGCTTTTGGCAGTACCTTGATGAGTCCTTGCTCGAACATAAACTCCGAGAAGCGGTCATAACGGTTCAAGTCAACGGCAGAAGGACGTAAAGCAAAACGAGTTAACGTATCAAGCCAAGCACGGCGGTTTAATTCATTGTCCAAAGTATCTGGTGCATAAGAGACAAACACATCCCATGCTTTTTCCGGGTGATTAACAATAAATTGCGTGGCAAGTTCTAATGATGCGTTGAACATTTTGATTGTTTCAGCATCGTATTTATTCGCATTGGCAACAAAAACGAGTTCATCATACGAAGGAAGTCCATGCTCTTCTGGGAAAAAGTCATGTGGCTTAAACCCTTCAAGTTCTAATTGGTTCGTTTCAAAGTTACGCATCCCACCCCAAATACCATCAACTTGACCTGAAGCGAGGGATGAAGACAGCGCCCAACCGACATTAACAATTTGTACCGTATCCACATCAACGCCCGCATTTTTTAGCATTGTTTTGATCGTGTTATCTTCGCCACCTGTTGTACCGATTTTCTTACCGTCGAAATCTTGTAGTGTTTTAATCCCACTTTTTTCTAATACGGTCAGTGTGTTCAGCGGTGTAGAAATTAGCGTTGCAGAGCGGATCAGTGGTAAACCTGCCGCGACATCAATGGTGAGTGCGCCTTGGTAAGAAACGGCCATATCAACACTACCCGCAGCAACCAGTTTAGCTGGAACGGTTGGATCCGCTGGCTCTTGAATTTTGACGTTCAGCCCCTGGTCTTTAAAGTAGCCATTTTTTTCAGCAATAATAATCGGACCATGATTTGGATTCACAAACCAATCAAGCATCAAAGTCATGTCTTTCTCTTTGGCATAGGTAACCGTAGCCGACAAAGAGGTGAGTAGAGCAAGTGCGGTTGTAATACAACGTTTTTTCATTGAAGCGGTTATCATCACAAATTCCTTTTAAGGGTATCAATTAAATTAAAAATAAAATGGATAACGATGGTTAAGTTTATCGACAATCAGCGATAGGTTATCCGTTACTGACTGTCGTGTTGCCAAGGGATCGCATAACGAATTAACTTGTCAGCGATAAAATAGAGGCTGATAGAGAGAGCGGCAAGAATAAATAGAGCGGCAAACATCTCATCAATCATCATGCGTGCATTGGTTTGTAGCATTAAATAGCCAAGTCCTTCACTTGAGCCTACCCATTCACCAACCACGGCACCAATAGGCGCAACCACCACAGCAACACGTATACCTGAAGCGAGGGCTGGTAGTGCCGCAGGGAGGCGAACATCACGTAGCATTTGCCATTTATTCGCCCCCATTGTCTTGGCTAGATCAACATACCCCGCTGGTGTATTACGTAGACCGTCGTAGCAGCAAGTGGTCACAGGGAAGAAGATAATCAGTGCCGCCATGACCACTTTTGAAGTGATGCCATAGCCTAACCAAAGCATTAAAATAGGCGCAATGGCAAAGACAGGGATCGCTTGGCTAGCAATAAGGATAGGTAGCAGCCAGCGTCGTAATGGTTCAAAGAGCAGCATTTGCAAGGCAAACATCAAACCCATTGATAGACCGAGTAGTAAGCCTAAAATGATCTCTTGTCCCGTTACCCAAGAGTGCGCCAGTAACACATCATGACGTAGGATCAACTTGTTTAAAACAGCACCAGGCGTCGGCAAAATAAACGGCGGCAGCTCGAATATCACGACAATAGTTTGCCAAAGACCTAAAATGATCGCGGCACTGACAAGGATACGAAATAATGACTGCATCCCTTGCTTTAACCCAGATGTTGCCTGCACCGGTTGCGCCATCGTTGCTATTGGTGGTGTGGTCGTTTCAGAGTTATTCATAATCCGCTTCCAGTGTGGTTAAGATCTTCTGTTGAAGATCTGCCAATTCGGCATCGATAGTACGTGGAATTGAAGAACTTGGCACAGGTAAAGCTACCGCATTGGCAGGCTTTCCTTGCATGATATAAATCTGCTGGCTTAAACGTAATGCTTCTTGTGGATCGTGAGTGATCAAAAGCACTGTTTTATTCACCAAGACTTTAGCCGCTAAGTTTTGCAGGCGATGACGAGTTACCGCATCGAGCGCAGAGAAAGGTTCATCCATTAATACAATGGGTTGATCTTGCATTAAGGTCCTTGCCAGTGCGACTCGTTGACGCATGCCGCCAGAAAGTTGATGAGGAAAGCTAAGAGCCTGATCTTTTAAGCCAACAAGATCGAGCAGCTGTAAGGCATTTTCCTGATGATCTGTATTCCCTTTGCCCGCTTTAAAGTTGAGGCTAAAGCAAACATTATCGATAATATTGAGCCAAGGCATTAATAGATCTTGCTGCGCCATATAAGCAATTCGATCACGGATAGAGCCATTATCGCTGCTTGTGAGTGATCCTTGCCAAGTCACTTGCTCATCAAGTAAACCCGCTAAGTAACGCAGCAATGATGTTTTACCACAGCCACTCTTACCTAAAATTGCGGTCCATTGACCAGCAGGAAAGTGCATATTGATATTTGATAATGTACAAGCATTGCTGTCATTGTATTGCAGCGATGCTTGTTTAATATCAATCCCAATCAAGGCTTTTGATAAGGTTGTATTCGTCATATCGATTAACTTTTCGCTGATTGAGTCGCATAGAAGTGGTGAACAGGGCCATGACCAGAACCGATATTGAGTTCATCGGCATGAGCGATGGCCTCTGAGATATAGGTTTTCCCTTTCACGACAGCATCGAATAAGTCATTGCCTTGCGCTAAGAATGAAGCGATAGCCGATGAAAGAGTACAGCCAGTACCATGGGTGTTATTGGTGTGCACACGTTTTACCGATAAGCGCTCTACGCTATCAGCCAAAATAAGCAAATCTGTACTGTTTTCATCTTGCTCTAAATGTCCGCCTTTTAATAACACAGACTGTGCACCTAACTCTCTAAGTTCACTGATCATTGCTTCCATATCCGCCTCACTTTCTGGTAATGGACGCTGAGTTAATGCTGCCGCTTCTGGTAAGTTTGGCGTGATGATATCGGCTAAAGGCAGTAGATGGTTTTTGAGGCTTTGAATAGCATTAGACTTAAGCAATAAGTCACCACTGGTTGCGACCATAACAGGGTCAATAACAAGGTGCTTTGGCTTATATTGGCGAATTTTATTGGCAACCGCGGCAATGATGTTGGTATCACTGAGCATACCGATTTTAACCGCAACCACATTCAGATCGGTAAATACCGCATCAAGTTGTTGCTCAACAAACTCAGGTGAAATAGATAAAATACCGCTGACGCCTTGAGTATTTTGTGCCGTTAACGCAGTAATCACAGAGCATGCATAGCCACCGGTAGCTGAGATCGCTTTGATATCGGCTTGAATACCTGCACCGCCGCCACTGTCAGAGCCAGCAATGGTCAGGACAATAGGAGTTGTAATGTGATGAGATGTCGCAGGTGTTTGAGTTGTCATATTTATCCCTTTACTAACGCATAGGAACAAAAGCGACACTAGAATACGCACTAAATAAATAGCGTAAAATGGGTATAGTGAGGCGACTAGTTCCCTACGTCAGTGTTAACTGAATCAGGTTCAACGGGTTCACAATATCTGTGATCTCAGCACTAGGCTCCCCGACTAATTGGCTCAATACTACCACTAAATCTTTATTCAATAGTAAGTTATTTTGTTAATAAACGAGACATTGAGCAAATAAATAGATTGAATTGATTCAATAGATATTTATACAACACGACCACGTAACGATTTGGTCGCGCCACGTTGGGTCTTTTTATCCATGCGTTTTCGTTTTGCTGAGCGACTTGGTTTAGTTGCTCGACGTGCTTTCTCAACTTTGGTCGCAGATAAAATGAGTTCTTTTAAGCGCAGTAAGGCATCTTCACGATTTTGCTCTTGAGTGCGGTATTGCTGAGCTTTAATAACAATAATGCCTTCTTTTGTGATGCGATGATCATTGAGTTTGAGTAGTCGCTCTTTATAAAAATCAGGCAGGGTAGAATGCGTGATATCAAAACGTAAATGGATAGCACTAGACACTTTATTGACATTTTGACCACCTGCTCCTTGAGCTCGAATGGCTGTGAGTTGGATTTCCCAGCTTTGCAAGGAGACGGAATTAGAAATGTCGAGCATAGAAAAGGTATCGCTGTAGTAATAAAACAATTAGCGGGATTATATCATTGATGCGATTTGATTGATGACCATTTTATTATTGTGACTTTATCTAGCCATAATGCAGGTGCTGCGCAGCTACCACCGCACCCACATTATCTGGTTTTCATAAGTAATGGTTAGATGAGTTAAAGCATTAGAACTAGCAGGGGAGACTAGCTGACCACCATGGGAAAATCTTTGCTTGGATGAGGGATCACTTGCGCTTGCCAATCATAAACCGAGCTAATCAGTTCCGGTGTTAAGACCTCCCAAGGCGTGCCATCAGCAATGATATTCCCTTGATTAAGCATCACTAAGCGATCGGCATATTGGGCTGCAAGGTTTAAGTCGTGCAAAACAATAATGACGCTAGCCCCTTCCTCAGCACGCTTTTTAGCGAGAGCTAATGTTTTATGTTGATGAGAAAGATCCAGCGCTGAAGTAGGTTCATCAAGCAGTAAAATACATTGCTGACCACATTGAGCTAATTGAGTCATCACTCTGGCTAAATGTACACGCTGTTTCTCACCACCCGATAGGCTAGGGTAGCGGCGCAAAGTAAGATGACTGACATCGGTCAACGCCATATTCTCGCGAGCAACCTCTTCTAAGTTTGCCTTATTGATGCTTAATGGTATTCCCCCTAATTCCACCACCTCTCGCACTTTGAAGTTAAAGCTTAGGCTACTTGATTGGGGCAGTACGCCGAGATGACGAGCCAGCACTTCAGGCGCCCACTCACTAGCCGGTCTTTGATAATAGAAGACTTTTCCTTGTGGTGATTTCCACTCCTGAGTGATAATTTTTAATAGGCTACTTTTGCCTGTCCCATTTGGACCGAGCAATGCGGTTAATTGACCAGAGTTAAAATGGGTCGACACGTTATTTAATATGGTCTTATCACCTAAGGTTAAGCTAATGTTTTCTAAGGTGATAGCAGGATGACAAGTCACTATAGTTGTCCTTTTTGTTTAATCAATAACCACATAAAGAAAGGAGCGCCGATTAAAGCAGTAATAATACCAACGGGCATATCAAGTGGTGCAACAATGGTCCGCGCTATCATATCGGCAATCAGTAGCAGTAATGCGCCAATGAGCATGGATAAGGGGATTAAGCGCTGGTGGTTTGGACCAATCAGCATACGACCAATATGTGGAACGATTAAGCCAACAAAGCCAATCATGCCTGCCAGTGAGACCGTGACCCCAACACCAGCCGCGGTCAGTAGGATCAAGCGGCGTTTTAAAGATTGCACACGAATGCCCATATGTTTTGCTTCAGATTCACCCAGTAACAATGCATTAAGACGATCGGCATCTCGATAAAATAACCCACCTAATACAATCAAAGTCACCAACGAAAGCATGATCCCTTGCCATGTTGCGCCTGCCAGTGATCCCATTGTCCATAAGGAAAGATCACGCAGCGCTTGATCATCGGCGTAGTAATTCATCAGACCTAAACCAGCACCGGCTAATGCACCAATGGCAACGCCAGCAAGCAACATCATAGTAACGGAGGTACCCTGTGCGCTCGTGCCTAACTTATAAACAATGATGGTGGTTAACGCTCCGCCTAAAAAAGAGAAAACAGGCACCGTACCCAACAGCAGTAACTGAGGGTAGCTTTGAGAAAGTGAACCAAATAAGACAATGGCAATCGCAGCTCCTAATGATGCCCCTGAAGAAACGCCAATAATGCCCGGATCAGCTAATGAATTACGAAATAACCCTTGCATCACCGTGCCACATAACGCCAGGATCGCACCAACGGTTATCGCGAGCAGGGTGCGTGGTAAACGGATTTGCTGAATAACGAGCGCAATATGATCAGGAATAGCAACTTGCTGTAATGATTTAGGCAAAAGCGCGTTAATACTCTGAGTGAGATCGATATCCATGGGGCCCATTGAAATAGACGCGACAGTAGCAGCATAAAGACAGGCAAAACCGATAAGCGCTAAGTATTTATTGGATAATTGGCCGGAACGAGAATAAGTGGTCATAAAAAATTTAATCCAAGGCGTGTAAGCGAATTTGCTGATTGAGTGATTGTGATAACTGTAAGCTTTCTAGACCAAAGCCACCGATAATGGCACTGCTAGGGACGGGTACAATCGTAGCGGTTTGCCCGGCTGGTGTAGCGGCAAGTAACGGGAAAGCGGCAATGATGGCTTCAGCGCTGCCAAATTGATCCCATACACGTTGACTAACCAATAAATAATCAGGCTGCATGGTGATAATCGCTTCATAAGAAATAGGCTTAAAAGAGCGCATTGATTGAGCCGCTGGGTTCGTGCCTCCAGCAAGAGTAATGATTTTATCGATGGATGTCTCAGAGCCAGCAACGGTTGCAGGGCGTTCTTTATTCAGCATTAAAAACAGCATACTAGGGTGATTTTTAGGGGCGTCATTGGCCAACTGCTGCAGCTCTTTTTGTACTTGCAGTTTGATCGCTTCTGCTTTGTCTTGCGCACCAGTCAGCGAGGCAATCCTATCAATACGCTGATCTAAATCATCCATGTTATCTCCAGAAGAGACATTAATGATATTGACCTGACTGGCTTTAAGTAAATCAAGCGTATTATTGGGGCCCATTTCATTTGAGCCAATAAGGTGAGAAGGGTTTAGCGCCATTAAACCTTCAGCAGACAACTGACGATGATAGCCCACTTGAGGCAATCCGCTCTCTTGAACGAAATGACGACTAGTGACATCCACTGCGACTAATTGGTCTTCCACCCCCAAAGCATAAAATATTTCAGTGACACTCGAACCGACACTAATAATACGCAGAGGTTGGTTGTCTTCACTATTATTTACACCAGCAAAACTGAACGTGGCAATAAATAAGCTCGTCAATAAAGACAGGTTAGCTACATGACGATTACATTGAGTAGTAAGTAAGTTCATTATATTTTCTCTTCCATGATGATGCTGGTGGCATTAATATTATTTTTTTGCATAAAAGCAAATAATTGGAGCATACGCTCAACGGGTACTTGTTTATCTGAATTAATCATAATCGGTTGTTTAGGTGAACTTTCAATCATCGCTATCAATGACTGACTGAATTGCTCCCAAGTATCAAACGTCGTGTCATTAATAGCCCATACGGGGTCACTAACTAATAAATTAATGGTTAATGACGGGCTATCCGTGGAACTTAAGACTGAACTTTCTTCTGTTGTCGGTAAATCAACCGTCATTGATTGGATGCTAATATTGGCCGTTAATAGCAGAAACACCATCACAATAAAAATGATATCTAATAACGGAGTTAGATCCGGTCTAAAGTCTGACTCTTGCGATTTAGATTGCGATTGGATCATGACTTTCCCCTTCTAAACCAACTCCTTCAAGGTATAAGTTACAATGGTTTAGAGCGTGTTCAATGTTTGCCAGAATATTATCAACCCATAAAGTGAAGAGTTGAGCACTGGTAATAGCAGGTAGGGCGATAAGCAGTCCTGCAGCCGTTGTAGACATCGCTAAGCCTAAACCATCGGCTAATAATGCTGGCTCAATAGAACCTTGAGTTGTCGCCAAATCTTTAAACATATCAATAAGCCCTAACACAGTACCGAGTAAGCCAATCAATGGACTAATAATGCCAATGATGGTTAATAAACGAATACCAGCAAGGTAAGTACGACGCTTTTTTTGCAGCCAAATATTAACGGTCTCTTCTCTTAATGATTTCTCAAAATGAGCGTGGCGTAATAGCATGCCTGCACCTTGTTCAAAGGTACTTTTTTTCATTAATAACTGAGAGGATAATGCTGAAAACTCACTCGGGCTTTTTTGTTGATAAAGCTGCTTAATAAAATCTTTTCTTCTTGAGCGAGAATGTAGGGTTAAAAAAACAATACGCTCACTAATAATAACAAGGGTTAATAAAGAGAGAACAGTGAGTGGCCAGGTCATTAAGCCTAACTGCGCATGAATTGAAGTAAAAAATAACATGTATTAATCCAATTTAAAGGTGACGGGTATTTGTACACGGTGAGCAATAGGTTGCCCAGACTCTTGGTACTGCTCAAATTTCCATTTCGAAATCGTTTTTAGCGCTGTGCTATCGAGAAGATCAAAACCGGAAGAATTCACGATATGTTGTTTAATCTGTTTGCCTGATTGGTCTAACCATACTTCAATTAAAATATCTCCTTGCCAGTTGCGACGTTTCGCTAAACGAGGGTAATTAATTGGTGTTGGTTTGGTTTTAAAACTTGGCTTTGAGACCATTTTAGGCATAGCGCTACTGGTATGACTCGGTTCCTTTTTTGTTTCCAACAGTTGTTCTTTTGTTATCTGCGCTGTTTCAATCGGCTGAACTTTTTCTTCAATTTTAGGCTCTGGCTTTTTTTCAACTGGCTTTGGCGTTTTTTTCTTAACAGGTAGTGCTTTTTTTACCGGTTCAGGCTTTTTTATTGATTTAGGCTTAGATACTGGCGGCTTTTCTTGCTGTACTTCAGGCGTTGGCTCCGGCTTTTTTTCCACCTTTTGAGGGGCTTTTTTAGGCTTTTCCTCTACTGGTGCTGTTGCCGCAGGTGGTGGTGTCGGTGCAACAAATTGCAAGCTTACCGTTGTACCATTATCGTTTGAGTCCATAGATAGCTCTATAGGTTCATCACTTGAAGAAAATGCAATGCCATGAATAACAAAAGAAAAAACAATACAGAGCGCATATCTTTTTACATTCATCTCAGTTCCTGATGAGAAGGGGTTAGCCGATAAGGTGAATTATCCACTCAAATGCAAATGAGATCAATTATTATTTGCGTTTGCATTTCGGTTGTGTAGTATAAATAGCATCTCGAGTGAAAACTCATTACTTAAAATGCTGATGTAGAAATAAATCATGTTTGTAATTGACCTTGATAATACCGACCTTGTGGGGCTATCGACCCCAGATCCGCTGCGTTTTTCCTTTGCTCGCAAAAAAGGGCCACACGTTGGAGGAAGTATGCAAATGGTGCCGTCTGATAAGGTGCAGGCGGAATTAAAGCAAGCGCTTGATTGTCCTGCAGAGCCTCATTCTCAACGTTGCCTATATATCCATATTCCATTTTGTCGAGTGCGTTGTACTTATTGTAATTTCTTCCAATACGCTTCTTCAGAACAAATGATGGCGCAGTATTTCAGTGTTTTACTTGAAGAAATAAAATGGAAAGCAAGTTTAGCATGGACCCAATCCGCACCTTTTCAAGCCGTTTATGTTGGCGGCGGGACACCGACCGATCTCTCTGCAGAGCAACTTCGCCAACTTGGTCAAGCAATACGCCAATACTTCCCTTTGACTCCTGATTGTGAAATTACCTTAGAAGGGCGAGTGAACCGTTTTGGCAATGATAAATTTGAATCGGCACTAGAGGGAGGCTTTAACCGTTTCTCTTTTGGCGTGCAAAGCTTTGATACTAAAGTGCGCCGCAGTGCTAAGCGTCTTGATGACGGTGACCATGTTATTGAGCGCTTAAAGTCAATGGTGAGCTATCAAAGTGCGCCTATTGTGATGGATCTTCTTTATGGTCTTCCTTATCAAACACTTGAAAATTGGCAACAAGATTTAGAAACCTACCTTGAAGTTGGCGTTGATGGTGTGGACCTGTACCAACTGATTGAGATGAAAGGCTTGCCTATGGAACTCGCCATTAAGCAGGGCAAGTTACCAATGCCAGCCGATACGGCAATGAAAGCAACCATGTACAAAATGGGCGTTGATTTTATGGCGAATCATCATCAGCGCCGATTGAGCATTAACCACTGGGCATCGGGTAACCGTGAGCGCAGCATCTATAATAGTTTGGCGAAAACAACCGCTGAAGTCTTGCCTGTTGGTGCAGGTGCAGGCGGTAATTTTGGCGGGCTGAACATCATGCAGTCTCGTGATATGGATACCTATATTGCAGGGGTTAAAAAGCGCGAATTTCCAGTGATGGGAGCAATGTTAAGTTCGCCACAAGCCCCAATGATGAGTCTGATCAAACATGCTTTTGATCGTGGCGTATTGGCTCGTAACGCATTGGATTCAGCAGCAGAAAGATCGCTATATGAGCAGTGTTTACCGCTGTTTAAAGCCTGGAAAAAGAATGGTTTAGCAGAAGTGAACCAAGACTATATGGCATTAACGTTGGCCGGACAGTTTTGGTCAACAACATTAGCGCAGAACTTACTACAAGTTATTCAAAATAATAATCAAGCAAAAGTCGCATAAAAGGAAGAAGGTATGTATCTGAAAAAAAGCCATGAAGAGGTAAAAACAAGGGTAGCTCAAGTATTGGAAGTCGATCCAAATCAATCACTGACAACGCTTAGTGAGGCATTAGACATCACAGAAGGCGAGGCGACGTTTGCACTGCCTGGTGACATGATGACATCGGTTGATGGTGCGCATACAGAAGCGGTACTTTCTTTGCTACCGGAGTGGGGTAAAGTGACCACAATTGTCCAGTCATTAGGCTCTATCTTTGAATTTAAAAATCCGTTCCCGAAAGGAAAATGTGCCCATGGTTACTATAACATTATGGGTAAAGAGGGGCTTCATGGGCACTTACGTATCGACTTAATTGAACGTATCGCATTTGTAAGTAAGCCTTTTATGACCATGGAAAGTCACTACATTGGTTTTTATGATATGCACGGGGATTGTGTCTTTAAGGTCTACCTAGGTCGTGACAAAGCACGCAATTTATTCCCAGAGCAAATCGCAACCTTTATGGCACTAAAAGAAGAGCTAGCAGCATGATAGATACGAAACAAGAGCGTTTACAAAGCCGTTTAGTCCCAGAGATCCAAGCGTTTAGAGACCAATGCAAAACATTACAACTTGCAACGCTTAATGACGGCATTCCGCACGTAAGTTACTCGCCTTTTGCATACACAGCAGAAGGTTACTTTATATTAGTGAGTGATTTAGCTCAGCATGGGCAAAACCTTAAGTCATCGCGTAGTGTCTCTATCATGATGATTGAAGATGAATCGCAAGCAAAATCTGTTTATGCCCGCCGTCGCCTTGGCTTTGATACGGTCGCACAACAAGTTAATAAAGATTCAGTGGGTGGGCAAGATGCACTGCACGCACTACGCCAACGCTTTGGTGACATCATCGATAACTTAAGCCAATTAGGTGATTTCCATCTTTATCGTTTAACCCCAGAAAAAGGTCGCTACGTGAAGGGCTTTGGTCAGGCGTTTGATGTCAGCGGTGACGAAATGGTGGAGATTGTCCACTTAACCGAAGGTCACCTTGCTAAGCAGAAGCAACCGCTAACCTAACTCGCTTCTTGCTCTAGTTATCTCATTTATAAATATATTCGGTCAGTGGTTCGCCACTGTCCTTAGCACTTTATTGTCTAAATTTAGGTATAAGGAATCACTTAGATGTTTTATCGCACACACTTATCTCACTCTATCTACTTGGCACTCGGCTTGAGTACCATGGCAGCGTCAGTATCGGCTGAAGAGTCAACGGCTTTTACTTTTGATGAGGTTGTTGTTTCAGCGACGCGTTCAGAGCAAAATTTAAAGGACGTTGCTTCTTCAATTGGTACTGTAACGGCAGAAGATCTTGATAACCAAATGGCTGGCGATTTAAAGCAAGCATTAGCCTCAGAGCCAGGCGTATCGATGCAAGGTCAAGGGCGTTTTGGTCTTAGCAACTTTAATATCCGTGGCCGTGATGAGAACTACGTTAAGATTGTTGTCGATGGGATCCAGCAAAGCTCAAGTTACAATACTGGGGCTGGTGATGATGATGTCATGCGTAAAGGGCAGGGCACAATCGAAGTCGATACCTTGCAAGCGGTTGAAATTAATAAAGGGCCAGTCTCTAGCTTATATGGTAGTGATGCATTGGGCGGCGCAATTATCATGCGTACGAAAAACCCATCAGACCTACTCGGTGAAGGTGATGATACCCATGTCAGCATTAAAACAGGCTATGCAAGTGTTGATGAGAGTTTTAAAACTACAGCGACACTAGCAAATCGAACCGGTCGCTGGGAAACGCTATTAATGTACACCTATAAAGACGGTCATGAGGTAGCAACGCATGGCGATGGTGCTGACATTAACGGTCCGGATCGTGGTCAAGCCGATCCTTTTGATATTCAATCTGACAATATTTTGGCAAAAGTCTTCTATCAAGCCAATGATGATCACCGTATCGGCTTAACACTTGAGCAGTTTAATCGTAGCGGCGAAGGGGATATTTTATCCAAAGAAGGCTACTCGTTTATGCCTGGTTATACTTATACGCGAAATAGTGCTGAAGATGAAGATCAACGCCGTAGGGTGAGTATCGAACATTTATGGCAAGCCAATAACTATGCATTTGATAGCCTTGATTGGAGTCTTGCTTATCAAACCAGCTACTCAAACCATGATACGTATGATCATACTGATATGAACGAATATCGAAATCGCCAGCGAAATGGTGAAGAAGAGAGCCTACAGTTTCACTCCCAATTTGATAAGGCCTTTGAACTGGATGCTAGCTATCATGAACTCAATTACGGTTTAAGCTTTAGCCAAGATAGTTTTGATTTGCAATATACCAACTATTTCTATGATAAAGGGTATGAGGAAAGTGCGGCTCCAGAAGTCCCTCAGGCCGATTCGCAAAAATGGGGTATTTTCATTCAAGATCAGGGCTTTTACCTCGATGATCGTTTAGTGATGAACTTTGGTTTACGTTACGACAACTTTACCGCTAAACCAGATTCGTCGTCTGGCTTTGAGAAGAGCAACAATGACGCTGTAACTGGACGTATTGGAGCGGTTTACCACCTATCTGAATCGTTAAGTACTTTTGCTCAGGTCAGTCAGGGTTTCAAAGCGCCAACTTTGGATGAGCTGTATTACTCACGTGATGGTGGGCATGGCTATGAAATCGTTTCAAACCCCAACTTAAAACCAGAAGAGAGTGTTGGTTACGAGATTGGGACACGCTATAACCACTTATTTGGTCGTATTGAAGTCGCCGCTTACTACAATGACTACAAAAACTTTATCGAACTGGATCAGGTAGGGATGAGTGATACTGGTGATGTGACTTATACCAATGTCAACATCGCTAAAGCAGAAATTTACGGTGCAGAGTTAAGTTCATTAATTAGCTTAGATCACCTGCTCAATGCTCCTCAAGGCATGTACGCCGAGTTTAACTTAGCGTATGCACAAGGTTCGGATAAAAAGACAGGTGAAGCCATTGATTCGATAGCGCCCCTCACTGGTTACGTGGCAGTGGGTTACCATAATCCGCAGCGAATTTATGGTGGTCAAATTTCATTACAAGCAGTGGCGAATAAGTCAGGCAGTGATTGGAGTGATGAAGATAATATGACAGCACCTAGCTATACCGTGACTGATATTACCGCTTATTATCGTCCACAACAGGATTTGACATTAAGAGCTGGTTTATTTAATGCCTTTGATGAAAAATACTGGCTGTATAGCAACTTAGAGGGTCGAAATAGCGGTGAAGATGGTCTAGATCGTCGCACTGAACCAGGTAGAAACTGGGGAGTAGAGTTAGAGTATATCTTCTAGCCGCTTGATCAAAAAGACCAGTATAAGCACCGTTATAATAAGTGCATCATACTGGTCTTTTTTTATGCTAACTCACAGAGTGATGATAACAAAATAGAGCTTAAAGTAGGTTACTGAATATCAAGTAATTCAACATCAAAGATCAAAACGCTCGCTGGTGGAATAGGACCAGTGCCGTTTTTGCCATAACCAAGTTGGCTAGGAATAAATAGGCGCACTTTCTCACCAACAACCATGTACTGTAGACCTTCCGTCCAGCCCTTAATGACTTGGTTTAAGCCAAATGAAATCGGCTCGCCACGCTCAACTGAACTGTCGAATACTGTGCCGTCAATTAATGAGCCGTGGTAGTGTACTTTCACTTTGCTTGTTGCTGTTGGGTGCTCAGTGCCAGTCCCTTCTTGTAGTACTAAAATTTGCAGACCACTTTCCGTTGTTCTTACGCCTTCTTTTTGGCTATTTTCAACTAAGAATGCTTTGCTAATTTCAATGTTTTTCTCAGAAGCTTTATGGTTCACCCAAGTACGGTAGATCATAAAACCCGCTAAGATAAAAACAATAACCGGAACGATAAACTTAGACATGATAGTCCCTTAATCTTTTTTGTTTAGAAGGTATGTAATGGTGTCTGCCATTGCAGAGATATTCTCATGACCACCCGTGATCACTTGATATTGACCCTGTACGATAAACGTAGGAACAGAGTTAATCTCACCATCAACCGATGCATTTTGTGCCATATCTAAGTACGGGAATAGTTGCTCTTGTTGCTCAGGCGATAGGTTGTATGGGCTGACTAACTGGCGAGATTCAAAGGCATCACTAATTGCGGCTTGCTGCTCTTCAGGGGTCACATCTCCACCCATCTGTACCGCGGCGAATAGCTCAATCATAAAGTCATGATCAGGCGTTTCACCTAATTGCATTTCAGCGGTGTAATAAATGATGGCAGCAATTTGAGCGCTCTCGTTGAAAATGACGTGCATTTTGCCAAAGCGGTGTGAAGTGAGCTGTTCTAACGTTGGAATGTTATCTTCCATCTGGCGGCAATGACCACATGTTAATGAGAATATCTCGGTAACGGGTGGCAGGTTGTATTGCGATAAATCGTTTGGTAAACGTTGGTACTGCACGCCTTCTTGTGGAACTGAGGCTGTAGTTGTTTGAGTTGCTGGCGCTTCTTCGCTACAACCGATAACAGCAAAACAACTGGTCGCAATTAAAGCGAATTTTGAGATTGTTTTTAACATAATGATTTCACATAAATTGAGGTAGTTTAATTTTACCTACTAAGGGTAATAACGGAAGTATTATTACGATTTTTTAGGGAAAATAACTAAAGTTTCTGCTTTATTGCCGATAACCTAGTAACAGAACTAACTCGCAATAAATCAAGGGGTCGAGATGAAATCATTGACGGTATTAATCAGCCTGTTATTAGTAGGGTGCCAGAGTATGCCATATAATAATATGCTTGATGTCGCCCCGAAAACAGATTATGAAGTGAAGTACCCAGAGTGGGGGCGCTTGCCAGCCGACCCTTATCCACAATATATGGTTGTTGATCCTAGCTATGTATCAAACGCTCAGCCTCATCAATCACTGAATGGATCTTTGGAAAACTACCTAGGATCGCTCGGTGTCGGTTACGATGTCTTACCGGGTGAGCACACAATGATTCAGCTTAAGCACAATATTCACTTTCAAAGTGGATCAACCCAACTGTCACCGTCATCGGTTTCTTGGTTAGCGAACTTAGGGCGTTACTTATCCCAACACCCAGATGTTCAAGTAGTCTTAGATGGGCATACGGATAGCACGGGTAATCAAACTCTTAATGAACGACTTTCTGAACAACGCGCCAAAACGGTTAAGACTTTACTGCTTAACCAGCAAGTCTCGCACAGAGCAATATACACGCGTGGCTATGGTGAGTTAATGCCTGAATGTTCAAATAACTCAAGTAGTGGCAAAGCGTGCAATCGTCGCGTGGAATTAATGCTGATCGCTGAGAATTAGAAGCAACAAACTTGATTTAAGCAGTATTGTTGATAAACCATAAAGCGAATGCCTAAATGACGTCGAGTCGTTCATGTATTCGCTTTTTTGTGGACTAAACTAATAGATCTAACACTATTAATACTATTTATGAATAGTGATCCCCGTCATAACGTTACCTATACAGTATAAGCTATCCTATTTAACCTATAGCATGCTTAATAGTGAAATGGATAACTCATGGATGATTTCTCGCCTTCAGATTTAAAGGTCGTTTTGCACTCAAAGCGAGCCAATATGTTCTATTTAGAATATTGCCGTGTCATGCAGAAAGATGGGCGAGTGCTTTATCTCACCGAAGCAAAGAAAGAAAATCAATATTTCAATATCCCGATAGCGAATACGACTGTCATCTTATTAGGCAATGGCACTTCTATAACACAGGCTGCAATGCGTATGTTAGCGCAAGCTGGTGTCTTAGTAGGATTCTGTGGAGGAGGCGGAACACCACTCTACATGGCAAACGAAGTCGAGTGGTTAACGCCGCAAAGTGAATATAGACCTACGGAGTATCTACACGGTTGGATGCAGTTTTGGTTCGATGATGATAAACGCCTCCATGCTGCGAAAACTTTCCAACAGGCACGGATCCATTATCTAGAAAGGGTGTGGAGTAAAGATCGTGACTTAAAAATGGATGGGTTTGATTTTTCCGACGCTCAAATTCAAATGGCCTTAGAGACTTTTCATACCCGAACCCATCTAGCAACAAAACAATCAGATTTACTACTTACCGAAGCCCAACTCACCAAAGTACTTTATAAATTTGCTGCTAATAACACCAAGCTCAGCAACTTTAAACGTCAGCATCAATCACAAGACAAAGCCAACGACTTTTTAAATCATGGTAACTATCTCGCCTATGGCTTAGCGGCAAGCTGCCTGTGGGTGTTAGGTATTCCACATGGCTTTGCTGTTATGCATGGAAAAACTCGCAGAGGTGCATTGGTTTTTGATGTCGCGGATCTTATCAAAGATGCCATCGTTTTACCTTGGGCGTTTATTTGTACGAAAGAAAACGCTACGGAGCAAGAGTTTAGGCAGCAGGTACTACAAGCTTTTACCGATCATAAAACCCTCGACTTTATGTTCGATACAGTAAAGAACATAGCCTTACAAGATTACACTGCCGATCAAAGAGAGGAACAAAACCTATGATGGTGACGTTTGTTTCTCAATGTGAAAAGAACGCCCTCAAAAAGACACGTCGTGTGCTCGATGCATTTGCTAACCGCATTGGTGATAACACGTGGCAAACCCTGATTACTGAAGATGGCTTACTGACAGTAAAAAAAATGCTGCGCAAAACCGCAAGTCGAAGTACAGCGGTGAGTTGTCACTGGATCCGAAGTCGTTCGCGTAGCCAATTACTGTGGGTCGTGGGGAATAAAAGTAAATTTAATGGACAGGGTATTGTGCCTGTTAACTATACCGATGGTGATATTGCACAGTTTATAGATAAAGAAAAATGGCAAAGTTTAGGTTTAATGAAAAATGCAGTTGCTATTGCCGCGTTGTTTCACGACTTTGGTAAGGTAAATGTTTTATTTCAGCAGAAATTGAAAGGCGAAGGTAAAAATAAATATGAACCAGTAAGGCACGAATGGATATCACTAAGAATTTTTCAAGCATTTGTGGGTCATAAAACTGATGAGCAGTGGCTAGTTGCGTTAACCGAAATAGATCAAAGCAATAATGATGAAATTTATCAAGATGGTATTAGCGCTGGTCGAAATAACCCACTATTTGATTTACCACCTTTTGCTCAGTTAGTTGGTTGGTTAATACTTAGCCATCACAAGTTGCCTTTTGTACCTGGTTGGAAGAAGGCTTTAACTCAAGAAACATCGCCCGCAATTCTTCATAAGAATGGAATTAGTCCACTAAACAGTTGGTTTGCCGTGGAGTTACAAGTTTTCTGGAATTCTTATAACTTTAATGACGAAGATAGCCAAAGCTTCTTACATGATAACTGGACGTTTCATAGTGATGGGTTGCCATATAAAAGCAGAAAATGGCGGTTGAGAGTTATAGAGGCGGCAGATAATGCGTTACAAAATATCAATCAAATATCTGATAAAAACCTGCTACATGATGAATTGTTTACCAGTCATCTTGCGCGAATGGCATTGATGCTTGCCGATCATCATTATTCGGCACAAAAAGAGACCGCCACAGAATGGCGAAGCCCTAATTATCAAGTTTTTGCTAATACAGATAGGGAGACGAAAGCGCTTAAGCAACAGCTTGATGAGCACTTAATTGGTGTCGCAAAACATGCGGTAGATATTGTAGGCGCTTTGCCACAATTAAAAAGCAGCTTACAAGCGTTGGAAGAGAATCAATTTTTAAAAAATACCAAAGCTGATGATAAATACGTTTGGCAAATCACAGCACAAAAAGTGGCCTTAGAGCTAAGTGAATCCAGTAAGAAGCAAGGCTTTTTTGGTATTAATATGGCATCGACGGGTAGGGGGAAAACGTTAGCAAATGCCAAAATTATGTATGCCTTGGCGAATAAAGAGCAAGATTGTCGTTTTACCGTTGCGCTGGGTTTAAGAACACTCACCTTACAAACAGGTCGAGAATATCGTAAGCAATTGGATTTAACTGTAGAGCAATTAGCGATTGCCGTCGGTGGCTCTGCTTCTAAAGCCTTATTTGAAAATGAGCAATATAAAAAAACAGCTGAAGAAAGCTTCGGAACAGGCAGTGAGTCGGTTGAAGACTTTTTAGATCCAGAATTATTTGTTGATTATGATTTATCAGGTGTAGAACACAGTTTATACACTTGGACTGGCGCTAACCCCCGCATTGAAAAACTTGTGCAAGCGCCTGTGTTGGTTTGCACAATTGATCATTTAATTCCAGCGACAGATGGCACCAAAGGCGGTAAACAAATCGGCCCGATGTTAAGACTACTTTCCTCTGATTTAGTTATTGATGAACCCGATGATTTCGGCTTAGAAGATTTACCTGCATTGTGTCGGTTGGTTTATTGGGCTGGCATGTTAGGTAGCCGAGTTCTACTTTCTACTGCCACCATGCCACCAGATTTAGCTTTTGCTGCTTTTCAAGCGTATCAAGCAGGTTGGGCTGAATATGCCAAAGTGAATATTTCAGATTGGAACAAAAGTGTTAACTGCGCTTGGTTTGATGAACGCTCAAAGGGTGGTACTAATAAAGCAGAAGTTCGAGATTTTTCAAGCTTTAAAGAGCAGCACGAGAAGTACGTGAAAAAACGGGCAGAATATTTAAGTTTAGGTGCGGTAAAGCATAAAGCTGAAATTATCGATAATCTGGCTGTAGCAGGCAATATCTATATCAATTTTGCTCAAACAATTATGCAGGGCGCTCTTGTCTTGCATAAAAATAACCACGTAATGCTAGATGATAATAAAATTTCTATTGGTTTAGTGCGCATGGCTAATATTAATCCAATGATTGCAGTCGCTAAAGCGTTATTAAACTCACCTATACCCGAAGATATTCATATACATTTATGTGTTTACCACAGCCGTTATCCATTGGCCGTACGTTCTAATTTAGAAAGTAAGCTAGATCATATATTGAATCGTAAGGAAAACTGGCCGCCTCAAGAGTTACAAAATCGAGTAAAAAAAACAGCTGCCAAAAATCAGATATTTATTGTATTAGCATCACCAGTAGCGGAGGTCGGTCGTGACCATGATTATGACTGGGCGATCATTGAACCTAGCTCTATGCGTTCGATTATTCAGATAGCTGGACGGGTGTTAAGACATCGTGACCATCTTCCTGAGCAAGAGAATATTTTACTCATTAACCAAAATATCAAACAGCTTAAAGGTAGTGAACGCTGTTTTAATCAGCCTGGCTTTGAGGTGGAAAACTTAAAACTCAAACTGAATGAGCATACCTTAAAGGAAATATTGAAAGAGTCACAATATCAACCTATTAATGCGGCAGAGCGAGTGGTTAAAAGCAAGCGAAAACCGCTAGACAACTTGGTGGCATTAGAGCATCAAGCATTGCTTGAAAAGCTATTTAAAAACCCTAATTCAGCCAAACTTTGGTGGAAGGAACAAGCACATTGGTGTGGGGTATTACAAAACTTACAAGTCTTCAGAAAATCAGCCAAAGATGAAGTTCTGTATTTACTCTACAAGAGCGATGAACTGACATGGGAGTGGAAGAACGAAGCGTTTTATCCGCCTAAGATGGGGGCGCTATCAGGTTCTGGTATCTCCATTGAAGAAGACCCCGTCATTGTGTCAGCTGAGGGCATTAGTTTTTGGTTTGATTTAAACCCACTAAGTATATACGCAGAACTAGCAACTGATTTTGATATCAGCGTAGAAGATACCTCTCTACGTTTTGGTGAGTTAAGGCTAGTTAGCTACAAAAAAAATGACATAAATGAATACAAATATTTTTCTAATTTAGGAATTTACCAAGAGGTGAAATAATGGCTGAAAAACAACACTTAACTAGTGAGTATGATGAGGGCTGGAAAGGCGTTATTATTAAATTTCTCGCTGATAAATATGAGGCTGACTTTGCCAAGTATTTAAAAATATTATTTAAAAAAATTGGCAATACCTATAAAAAAGAAGATTTTTTTAACAATGAAAATCTGGCCTTTATTTTTGATAATCGGAAAAATAAAAAAAACGATGAGCAAAAAGAAACTGCGTTTATTTTAGAGCAAATAACTTTGCTGAAAGAGTTTAGTGAAAAGCCAATTTCAATAAATTTTGAAAGCTTACATAACGATATAAACGCTAAAAATCAATTTCTCGTCAGCAAGTATGCCCCCGAAACATGGATAACTTGGGCATCGGAAAACGCCAAAAATGTTACTTTTGCAACACATGTGACTAAATTAACGCACTCTATTATTGATAGCCCTTCACTTTTTAGCGCCACTGAAGCAGCAAAAAATACCCATTTATCTACGGCTAGTTTAGCTAATGTTGCTATTGATGGTGCAGTACAAGGGAATCAATATTCACCGATATATCAATTCTTAGAGTTGGAAGTTAGTGGTAAAAAATTAGTCAGTGAATTTGTAAGTTTAGATACAGGTTTACTAGAAAGCTTTGCCAAAAACCATGAGCAACTGCAGATTTGGAATCAGGGGTTTGCAGCAGCGACAAGCAGAGGAAAACCTCGGGCTCATTTTTTATTGAAGCAAACATATTTTCCTATAAGTACAGCTAGCCTTAGTATCCACTATCATCTTCTTTGCAATGTGGTTTCTTCATCTAAAGCTCAGGCTTTATTTGAGTTTTCTCGTCGAAATTCAAAAAATGCTTTTAAAATAAAAAATAGTAATAAGTATTCAGAGGAAACCTATTTCAACTTTCCTAATAGGGCAAGTATTTCCATTACGGCAAGTAATCACGGTAATGCCTCTCAGTTAAATGGTAAACGAGGCGGTCGCTTAGGTTTATTTTCTTGTCAACCGCCCGTTTGGCATTCACAGCTAAAAGCCCCTATCTATAAAACAAACTTTTTTTACGAACTATCTAGGAATTATGAAGTAAAAGAAAATATTCAATATTTATCGGATTTTTTAACACGCTTCGAGAATTTGCAACTTAGCATTAAAGATCCCAAACGCATGCGTTGGGTTGAACAGTGGATAGAGAACCTAGCTGATGAGGTACTGGTTTACGTGAAAACTATACAAGCCTTGCCGGTGGGATGGTCTGTTACCGAAGATATTAAGTTAAAGCCTGAGCACCAAGTATTATTAGATTGTTATCGCCAAGATGAAGAATTTATAACGATGAAAAATAATAGTGATTGGCAGGCGGTCATTACTCAAGACTTTGCCAGTTGGCTAAATAATCGATTAGCTAAAACCTGCGAAAAATTTACGCCACAAGATTCACATAGCAAGTTATGGAAGAAAATATTTAAAGCTAATTTTAGAGAAGAGTTTGATGAAAAAAGATTAACTCAACAGGAGAAAACAGTATGAGCCAGTACCTGTTAATTGAAAGAATTAAGGTTCAAAACGCTAATGCAGCGTCTGGTTTTACTTGGGGGTTTCCAGCAATAACTCACTTTTTAGGCTTTAGTCATAATCTAAATAGAAAGCTTAATTCTAATAGTGACTTAAGTAACTTAGCTCTAAATGGTTGCATGGTTGTAGCTCATGAACAGCATGCCCACTCTTATAAAGATGGCGCTATCACAAGGTTTTCACAATATAAAACAGCGCAATATTTAAGTTTGAAATTTGACAAAGGGATTCTCAAAGATCCTGCAATTAATGAAGAAGCCAAAATGAATATGACGGTTTCTTTATTAATACCAGTAGATGGCTACTTAGGTGGTTTACAAGACTTATTGATAGCGTTTATTAAAAACGCATGTCAAATACAGCGATTGGCTGGTGGAACGGTGTTATCTGTTGCAAATGTAGATATTGTGGATTTAGCGAATGAAGAGCAACTTAAAAGCACTAGAAGAAAGCTACTACCTGGTTTTATTTTACAAGATAGATCTGACTTTTTATCAGAGCATTTTTCAACTATTAAAGAGAGTAACCCCAAAGCCGAGTTACTAGATGCATGGTTTGACTTTATTGCATTAAAACAAGTGGCTAGACCTGCCTGTGAATTATTAGATAAGCACTTGGCCAAGCAAGCAGAAAAATCCGCATTGCTTTCAGCGTTGAATGATATTTGGCTTGAGCATAAAAGTCAGCCCTATCAACAAGAAAACCTACCGAATGAGATCATTACTTACTTTTCAGAGCAGCAGGAAAGTATTAACCCGAAAACTTTAACACAGTGGCAAAGTTACTTAGAGCCCACTGGAAAAACATCAGCAAATTGGGAATACGTCAAAAAACCACAACAAATGGGTTACTTGGTGCCAATAATGACAGGTTATAAAGCCATTACAGATGTTTACGCTGCAGGAGAAATTGACGGTGCTAGAGACTCTGTAACAGATCTGTGTTTTGTCGAAGCCGTACACTCTGTTGGCGAATGGCAAAGCGTGCATCGCCTAAAAAAACAAGAACAATGGCAAGCGAGTGTGTGGAACTATGCGACTTATGAAAAAGGTTGGTATTTGTGTCAGCAAGGCGTAGTAACAGAATTCCAAGAATTAACCAACGAACCAACATCCGATGAAGTTTATTATTAATTTAAAAAGGTAAGATCTATGACTATCCAACTACCAAGTATGTTAGCTTTTGAACGTAAAATTGAAACTTCCGACGCTTTAATGTTCTCAGGCGAGTGGGAAAATATTGCATCTGTTGCAAAATGGCAGGCTATTCCCATTACCAAAAGACAAAACCGCTCTACTCAAAGTGCACATGGCACAAGTGATGCGGATAAAACCAAGCCTAATCCCGTATCATCAGATAGTGATGATGCTAACCTACCGCTGAAACATAACACATTAAAAGTAAGCTTTAGTTTGCGAGTAGTAGGTAATCTAGGTGTTCCTTTTGGCTGTAACTCACCTGCTTTTAGTGATGCAATTAAAGCTAAAACAACGGATTTTAAAGAAAGTGAAGGGATTGATACCTTAGCTTATCGTTATGCTTACAACTTAGCCAATGGGCGTTTTTTATGGCGTAACCGTGTTGGTGCTGAAGAAATAATGATTATTGTCAAAGCAGGGGACAGTAGCTTTAAATTTAATGCTTATGACTTTTCTTTAAATGAGTTTGAAAAATCTAGTGGTAATGTAGAGTTGCAACAGTTAGCAACGATCATTGCTAAGGGTTTGCAAGGTGATCAACAAAGCTTTGTGCTGGTTGAAATTAATGCCTTTGTGAAATTAGGCAATCAACAACACGTGTTCCCTTCACAAGAAATGAACATGGGTGAAAAAGGCAAGGTATTATTTAAACTTGAAGGCTGCGCTGCTATTCATAATGTAAAAATAGGTAATGCGGTTCGCACTATTGATACTTGGTATAATCGATACGAAGAACAGGGCCAGCCTATCGCGATTGAGCCCTTCGGTGCGGTTACCCAAATAGGTGATGCTTTTCGTAAAAATAAAAAAGAAGGTGACTTATATTCATTAATGGTGGATTGGGTAAATGATGGCGAATTACTCCCAGAGCAACAAGCATATGTTACCGCTAATTTAATTCGTGGTGGTGTATTTAGTAAGTCATCTAAGTAAAAGAAGCGAGAGGTGCCTATGAACTATTATCTCGACATAACCCTTTTACCAGATTCGGACGTCAATCTCGGCTTTCTTTGGCAAAAGGTTTATCAACAAGTACATATTGCATTAGTTGATAATAAAGTAGATAAAAACGAGTCAGTGATTGCAGTGAGTTTTCCTCGCTATGCAGAGCAAGCATTTCCGTTAGGTGATCAATTGAGGTTACTCGCTAATGAAGAGTCTCAACTCACTAAATTAAATATCGCCAAATGGCTAAACCGTCTTGAAGATTACACGCATATTAAGTCGATAAAACCTGTACCTGAAAATGTATCGCATGTTTGTTTCATTCGACAGCAAGTTAAAGGCTTAATCGGTGTTGAGAAGAAGATGCAAGCTAAGGCTGAATACTTATCTAGTAAATTTGATAAACCGATTAATGAATGTTTGAAGTCACTGGAAAAAAGCAAGCCTAAAGCAAATAGAGATGAAGCCAAATTACCTTTTATTTGGTTAGAAAGCCAAGAAACTAAACAGCGTAATTTAGGTGGAAGTCAAAAGTTTCCATTATTTATTAAAAGAGTTGAAGTTGTAGATCGGCAGGTGGGTGTATTTAATTGTTACGGTTTGAGTGCAAACGATAACAAAGCAGGACTGTTTGCAAGTATTCCCCAGTTTTAACCTTTAATTTTGCTCTTTAACAAATCAAAAAATAAAACAATAGGTTACGACAGTGCTAGAAAGTTTGGTAAAAAGGGCTAATTTTACCTAGCTATCTGTTGTAACTTATTTTTTGCTTGTTATTCTAGTGTTCTCTGCCACATAGGCAGCTTAGAAATGTAAGATCGCGTCGTGACTTCACCTGTGACCGTTCTCTGCCACATAGGCAGCTTAGAAAACCTTGTGTCTTACCCCAAGCTGTTGCTAAGGGTTCTCTGCCACATAGGCAGCTTAGAAATCATGGCTTGCTGAAAATTCAGAATACTTTCAGTTCTCTGCCACATAGGCAGCTTAGAAACCCTGGTGCAGGATTACCTAGAGGCGTGATCAGTTCTCTGCCACATAGGCAGCTTAGAAATCGATGGCTTTTTTGTAGGCGTCAGGATCTACGTTCTCTGCCACATAGGCAGCTTAGAAATTTTTCGCCCTAATTTCAAATGTATAACCATAGTTCTCTGCCACATAGGCAGCTTAGAAAATTCCGTAATGCTCGTGCAATTTAAGGGAAGGGTTCTCTGCCACATAGGCAGCTTAGAAAAAGTTCACAGAGTGGCAAAGCGGGCGTTTTTGGTTCTCTGCCACATAGGCA
>NZ_MCUV01000075.1:43186-68422 GCF_002873395.1 Vibrio sp. 10N.286.49.B3
TTTGTTCTCTGCCACATAGGCAGCTTAGAAATCTGTGATCAGCCCTTTTGCTGCTCTATCTTTGTTCTCTGCCACATAGGCAGCTTAGAAAATTTGCAATTCTTGCTCGATACCAACATGATCGTTCTCTGCCACATAGGCAGCTTAGAAAATTCCCAAATATTCCCGACCAAATCATGCACAGTTCTCTGCCACATAGGCAGCTTAGAAAATTCTAGCTCTCCACTCATCACCACGCGCCCAGTTCTCTGCCACATAGGCAGCTTAGAAATCGATCTTATCTAGCCACTTTTGTCTGAACAAGTTCTCTGCCACATAGGCAGCTTAGAAAATCGATCAAGGCTGGCAATGTGGTTTCTGTGGGTTCTCTGCCACATAGGCAGCTTAGAAATGCCCTGTTTCTGTCGTGCCGTCCAGTGATTTGTTCTCTGCCACATAGGCAGCTTAGAAAATTTAAAACACCACCAACTTCCCATAGCGCAAGTTCTCTGCCACATAGGCAGCTTAGAAATCGACAACTCCCATCGTTGGGTAGTATTTACCGTTCTCTGCCACATAGGCAGCTTAGAAAGCCCAAAAAGCCGCTCATTCGCCCGAGCGGCTGTTCTCTGCCACATAGGCAGCTTAGAAAGCTTTCTTTGAGGAGTAATTATGTACATATTTGTTCTCTGCCACATAGGCAGCTTAGAAACAAGTGATCCCCTCAGAAATCCAGAAAAATTCGTTCTCTGCCACATAGGCAGCTTAGAAAAGAAATGACTGAGCAACCCCCATTATCTCCACGTTCTCTGCCACATAGGCAGCTTAGAAATATTTCGACTCAGTCGACACGATAACATTATCGTTCTCTGCCACATAGGCAGCTTAGAAACGCAAGTGTGGGTTAGAGCTGAAGAACTAGAGGTTCTCTGCCACATAGGCAGCTTAGAAAGCCAATGCCGATTTGCCCTTTTCGCCCAACTGGTTCTCTGCCACATAGGCAGCTTAGAAATGTTGCTGCCGCGCCTTTCACTTCTAGTGCCAGTTCTCTGCCACATAGGCAGCTTAGAAAATCATGAACGACCAGCATTCATCAAAGCCATAGTTCTCTGCCACATAGGCAGCTTAGAAAAGTACGGAATCGACGTTACATCTCCCTCACCAGTTCTCTGCCACATAGGCAGCTTAGAAACGCAGTCGCTGCGAGCGGTGCCGCTCACATCGCGTTCTCTGCCACATAGGCAGCTTAGAAACGCCAGCACGTAACTATGATGTGACGCTTGGCGGTTCTCTGCCGCACAGGCAGCTTAGAAAAATCTAAATTCAATCAATCGCTCGGTATCTTCGTTCACTGCCGCACAGGCAGCTTAGAAAATTGAGTAAGATTTTGTGGGCGAATCAGCGAAGTTCACTGCCGCACAGGCAGCTTAGAAAGAGCCAATCCCCCGTTGGCGTGTAGTTTTTCGGTTCTCTGCCACATAGGCAGCTTAGAAACCAGACGTTAAGACCTTGATTTGCTTGGTTTTGTTCTCTGCCACATAGGCAACTTAGAAAGGACGTGTCGAACATTATCTCAACTGATGATAGTTCTCTGCCACATAGGCAGCTTAGAAAACCTCCCCGGTCGACAAGTCAGGCTCTGCAATGTTCTCTGCCACATAGGCAGCTTAGAAAATCCGTCGCCCTTAGCTTTACATAGAGCGAGCGTTCTCTGCCACATAGGCAGCTTAGAAATTGCGTTCATGGAATGTACTCAGATGCCATCCGTTCTCTGCCACATAGGCAGCTTAGAAATGAAAAAACGTACGACGAATGGCCCGCTCTGGGTTCTCTGCCACATAGGCAGCTTTAATAGCTTAATTATAGGAATAGGGGATATCTACATAACAAAACAGCTTACGAGAAAGGTTTTATTGCGATATTTTATTCTGAACGTGGGAGGGTGGTTACTTTCTTGTTTATAATGGGAATAAACTGACAGTCACCGCTTGAAGGTGGAGACTGCCAGTTTTGATTAGAGCATTTTTGATTGGAATATTGCTTTAAGAGTTACTCTTCAACATTGCTGTAAGTCGTTTGGTCCATAAACTCAATGATACGGAAATCTTGGGTATTTAACTGTCTCATTAAATCAACCATTTCGTGATACGGATTATGCTTCAAATCAACAATGCCTTTATTGGCCGTATCAGCGCCAGTTGTATGATCGTCATCGCGATAAGAGAACCAATGCCAACCTACCGATGAACCGTTATACATCCAACTAAGCACAATGTTTTGGTAAAAGTGGCCTCTTGCTTCTTGAGTCCATACCGTTTGACCTGCTCCTGGTACATTCGAGTGGATTTCTGTATCCATCCCTTTGGCATAAAACTCGGTTGCCATAAAGGGTTTGTTGGTCCATTTTTGAATGTTGTTCATTAACTCTGAAGATTCAGTCCAATAGGTATAACGGTTTAGTGATAGTACATCAGCGTACTTACCATATACCGTCATGAACGTTTCATTGCTCAGTAGTTGTAATTGGTACTGTCTTGAACCTAAATAGAGATGATTTGGTATAACGTCTTTACTCGCTTCATAGATAGGCTTGTAATACGCTTCAGCATAGACACCAAAAAAGGCTTCTTCATCTTCAGTGGTGACGTCGTCAATCGTGGCATTTGGATTTTCTTTGCGTTCTCGCAACCAGTCTAATGCAAAAATATAACCTTCATCGTCAGTCTCTAGCTCTAAAAAGCGCGTTAAGGCATCAAAGTTGAAAGTCACTTCATTATCAGCAAAGAAGCCGAGGAAGAACGGGTCGCCATCATGCTTAGTCAGTTCTTCAACCAGCTTCTGATGAATAAATTCTGGCCATTCAGTATTAAAGACCGGCATGACTCCGTTTCTTAAGCCTTTGCTATTGGTGTCATCGTAGACATGACCATAGTATTCAAAGATCAGGTTAAAGTGATCGATATAAACCAAATCTTCTTCATTTTGATTGGTACCAGTCCAGTCACCACCATTGATTGAATTTTCACCGCTCCAACCACCGCCCCCATTGAAGCCAGCTTCTTTTAGGAATCTAACTTTAGAGTTTTTAAATTCAAGCATTGAGCTGTAAGGTGAGTGACCATCTTGGCCACCATTTTTAAGCATGTTAATACCTTTGTGGATCATAAGGTGACCATCGGGGTCAACAAACCACCAGCGGCCATTCACTTTCTTGGTATAGATATAACCTTTCGCGCCATATTGAGTGCTTAAGACACCGCCATATTTGGAGTATTCTGTCTCAGTACTATCGTCAAAGCCTTTTAGGTTATCGACGATGACTGTTGGCTCAAAAAACCATTCAAAGTCATCATCTTTCATGTTACTTCTCGATTTTTCAATGATTAAATATTCACTCACCATGCTGTCAGGAATATCGCCACGGAAAGGCATTGGTTCAGGCTCAGGAATCGGCTCTGGTTCGGGTTCAGGCTCTGGTTCCGGCGACGGTTCTGGCTCAGGACTTGGACCAGGTTCTGGGATTTCGACTGGGTCTTTAGGTGTCGAATCACTGTCACAGCCAGAGCAGAGTACGATCACTACGCAACTGCATAGTAGTAAAAATTTGTTCATGATTATCTCCATATCGGGCAGAAGAACCGTTGTATTAGCACGAGGAACTCCATTCGGATTCGGACTTTAGACAAAACTTTATTGAAGTCAAAGTTACATAGGCAGATAAAAATTTAAAATGGAACTGTTGTCTCAACTTTGAATTATTCTCAATTAAAGAGTATAAAACTTTAGACAGTAATTTGTAGCGCAGGTTTATCTCGCCACAGACTTAAGCTTAGTCGCTACAAGACTCTGGCGTGTGAAAAAGGTGAGGCTAAGGCAATGAAAGGGGTATAACTGTGGTTTATGGGAATTCTTTTTTAATATGATCAACGATATCACTCGATTCATATAGCCACTCTACGTTCCCTTCTTTTTCTATTCGTAAGCAAGGAACTTTGATTTTTCCACCACCAGCTTTTAGCTCAGCACGAAAGGTCGGATTATTTTTGGCATCACGCAACTCAATATCGACAGATTGACGCTTCATTGCACGACGAACTTTGACGCAGAATGGACAAGCTTCAAATTGGTATAGAGCAAAAGATTGAGCGTGTTGATTGACTTGTTGCTGCGCCTCTTCTGAACGCTTTACTCCTGTTGGTGAAAAGACAGTATTGAGTGTCAAGATGGCTTTCCCTAATACACTGCGGATCAATTTCATAGCATTTCCTAAATGATTGATAGTCGATGTTGTAGCAACTCTATTACATTCTATCAACCAAGTAAGCGATTGAATAGCGCTAAAATAATCGCTTCCACCACGGTTTCTGCTTGGTGAGTATTTTTATTCCTTGATAGTAACTGGCTAAATAAGTAGTGCGGATAGCTTCCATATCATCGCCTAGGGTCGCGGCAAGCGCTTCTGCCGTTTGTTGGGCATATTCATTCGACAAGCTAAAGTCGATACCATAACGTCCTTGCACAAATAGCCACAAGTGAGTGATAAAGCTCAGTTGCCTTTGATCTTGCAGCTGAAATTTTTCACCGTGTTGACCTAAGGTTTGATCAAACACTTTCTTCATTTCAATTGCAGCGGTTTGTTGCGTCAGAAATTGTTGGTAGGTTGTTAGGTAGGCATTGGTTAAGACACCAAGCAAGTGATCAGAAGTGGGCTGATCGGGTTTTGCAGTGCATACGCGGGTAAAAAGGGCGTTATGTTCAGCGCAGAATGCTTTGATTAGATCGTCATATTCAGTGAGCGTTTGTGCTGTATCGATGCCACTTTGCTCTAACGTTGATGAAAGGTTGGTCATTGATGATTCTCGAGGTAAGTGATGCTGAAGTTAGCGGTATAACTTCAGCATTAAATTATTTCGCTTCTTGTAATGTTTCCCAAGTGACTTCGCATGATGCGTCACTGCTATTTACGAAGATAGAATTATCAGACAGCATGATAGAGAAATCCATCGTTCTTTGGATCATCTTCGCCATGTCATCAACACCTTCATGATTTAAGCGTGAGATTTCAGCATTAAGATAAGAGAACTTGCCTTTGTTTTGTTCCCACCATACGTTTGACTTTGAGTTGAAGCTATACACTTTTACCGCTTTTGATGAGCGAGTCGATTTTTTAACGCGCTCAGGATCGGGTTCGCCAATATCAATCCATTGTTGAATTTGATCATCCAATGATACTTCCCATAAATCCGGTTCTTCGGTCGAGGATAGTCCCTTTGTAAATTTCAGCTCAGGAGAAGCATTGATACAAAAAGCAAGAATGCGAGCCATCATACGTTGTTCTGTTTCTGATGGGTGCTGAGCAATAGTTAGGTTGAATGAATCGTAGTAGTCACGGTTCATGTCAGTTAAAGCGATGCGAAATTTATAAATGGTTGGTTTAAGTGCCATGGGAGGGGGGTATCACTATAAAAATAGAAAGAAAAAAAATAGCCAGCAATATGCTGGCTATTCTTAAGAATCAATGACTTAAAATTAAAGCACTTTGATACTGTCAGCTTGAGGGCCTTTTTGACCTTGAGATACAACGAACTCAACTTTTTGGCCTTCAATTAGAGTTTTGAAGCCTTCGCCAGTGATTGCAGAGAAGTGTGCAAATACATCTGGGCCATTTTCTTGTTGAATGAAGCCGAAGCCTTTAGTTTCGTTAAACCATTTAACTGTGCCAGTAACAGTGTTAGACATAATAAAAATCCTAATTGTAATATTTTTTGCCAATTGCGGCGCGATAGCGTGAAAATTTGATTGCTATTTGCGTACAACACAACGGGGAATTCTCTTAAATCCAACGAAATGTTTATAAACAAAGAACTTTTTTCTTGCTGAGAAGAAGAATAAATCAATTTAGCTTTAAGTCAACGGATACAATTCACAAAAACGAATCTTTAAAAAGAATTGATATATTTGTTGTATTGATTTTCAGTAGCTTAGCTAACTATGAAGATTAGATTAAGCTTATTTTACCGTCATTTAAAAGGGGTTTACTCCATTTTTTGTGCCATTAATGCTCTATTTTTGGTGAATAAATGGAATACGCTGTTATTTGCCCGGCAACGATAGCAGAAAACATAAATAAAGCAGAAAGACCAATACTTGGAATCGGCAAAACGGACTCATCAAAAACAGATTGACTGGCACTAATTAGCACGCGACTGCCTGGTACAAGAATAATGATTCCTTGGAGGATATAAATCGAGCCAGTGAGATCAAGTTTTTTAGCTAACCAAGTACCATAGAGCGTAATTAATACTGTTGTTATCCATGTTCCAACGATCCAACCACTTTCAAATCCGAGGTACATAGGTCCCCACATACCAAGGATCGCAACAGGCAGTCCAAGTAGAATATCTTTTGGTCGAGCATTAAAAATGATACCAATAGAAACGGAAATTAAGCCAAGCCCTGCGATATGCATCCATAAAGGAACCGCGTTGGTGTAGGTGGTGGGTTGAGCTTGTCCCCATATAGCTTCACCAATATTGAGTCCTATGACAATACCAACAAATAACTTGATCAGAGTCAGTGCGGATTGACCGAGCAAACTCGTCCCCGAGGTGAGATCGTTAAATGCCAAACATTCGAGAGCATTAGCAATAGATAAGCCAGGCACAAAGAGAACAATAGAGGCAATACATAATGCCCAAACTGGAATAGGTAAACTGGTGCTCGCTAAGAAAGCGACAAAAATACCAGTGATCAGTGCTGCGATAAACTCAACGGCAATGGCGCGGCGAGAATGGCACACCTGTTGGCATATCCAAACCATGAGACCAAGTAGGGCAGCAAAGCCAATTGCCTCTAATGTACTTCCAACCAGCATTAGGTAGGCTGGTGGTATGCCCATATTCGCTAAAGCAATGATCAGTTTAGAATAACCCGTCGGTTCAGGAATAGGTTCAGACTTTGGCTGATTGATACGAATAATGGTATTAGCCAATAAGCTAAGGTTGATTGAGGCAGGTTTTAAGCGTTTTAGTACTACAGCATTGTTGTCGCCAGGAAATTGATAGTTAACCATTGTTGGGGTTGCTTGGATCATTACTTCAACATCGTGCTTTTCAGCATAATGTTGTGCGTATTTTTCAACTTTGTAGGGTGCACAACCACTACGGTGTAACGTATCACCTATTTCTACAATTTTATCAATTTGGGATTGCGAGGGCATGAGTACTTTCAGTGAGTGGGAAATGGGCGCAATGTACCAGAGTCGTGATCTTTTTACGAGAGTTATAAAGATAAAAAGGTAGGCTTAATTTGCCTACCTTTTATCGTCAATTGTTTATTAGTGCTGTGAGGTTTTAGTTCGCAGTTTCTTGATATTCAAAGCTCGGGATTGTCACTTCTACACGACGGTTTTTCTCACGACCTGCTTTTGTGCTGTTATCAGCGATAGGCTGAGTTTCACCTTTACCGCTTACTGCTAATCTATCAGCATCAATACCTTGCGATTGTAGGTAACTTGCTACTGCTTGCGCACGTTTTTCTGATAGTTTTTGGTTGTAAGCATCTGAACCTGAAGCATCAGTATGACCAACAATAACAGCTGTTGATTGTGGGTAAGCCTTTAGAGTGTCAACGGTACTTTGTAAATCAGCAACATCTGCAGCGGTCAGCTCTGCACTGTTATTTGCAAAGGTTTCAGAACTCACTTTAGCCGTTGAAGCTTTAGTTACTACCATAGGTTGCACTGGTTGTGGCTCTGGCTCAGGGATAACGGCTGCCACAATAGGTGCAACATATGCAGCTTGACCAAATTTATAGGTATAACCGACAGTAATAAAGTTAGCATCAAGACCACTAGCAATATCATCGGACATATTTTGGAAGCGTTGGTATTCAAAACGAACGGCAGAGCTGTCATTAACAGCATACTCAAGACCTACACCACCAGTAAATACGGTGTCATTCTCATCCCCAAAATCCATGTATGCTGCGCCGACTTTACCAAAGATTGACACATCATCGCTGACAGGGAAAATGACACGAGGTCCAAGAGATAGTGCGGTTAGATTCTGCTCTGAAAAATAACTACCATTATTAATACGGTACTCACCCAAGAAATCGTAACTGGCTTCAAGACCGATGTAGTCACCGAAGTTATAACCAAGGTAGAGACCAAGACCGAAAGCATCATCATCACAATCACTGCCTATTGAACATGAATCTTCTAGCCACCCATACCCAATTTTACCACCCATATAAGTTTCAGCGAGTACCGAGGTTGAAATCAAACCACCAGATACTAATGCAGCTGAAATTAAAACGGCTAATTTTTTCATATAACTTCCCTTTTATCTGTATCTAAAAAATGAAACGACACAACACTCTGCATAGGTTTAGCACCACTTTGCCACCAGCTAATGAGTATGTTGCATACGCATGTTGTTAATAAAACTACACTATTGGCACGTCTTTGTTGTAATTTGAGTTTAGTTGCTGCTTGGTCAAATGCAAATAATTTGCTATAAATGTCACGCTTGTATTAAAAGTGATAACTGCGAGTTTGCAATTGTGTCTAATTTAGTTGTCATTTACGCTCTTGGTTACATAAAATCAACCTGTAATAAAAAGTTTACATGATGATTAAAATTAAACTTGAGGCGTTTTATTGTGTTTTTGGGTAGAAAATGGTTGAAGTTATGTTTTTTAGTCGATAAGTTACAGTTAAATGCGCAATTGAAGCCAGGTTAAATATTATTCAAGCCATTGAATGGTTAATCAGGATCTAGACAGATAGGAAGATGTAGTCATGTTTCAAACCGATGATGTTCGAATTAATAAAGTAAAAGAATTATTGCCTCCAGTGGCTGTTTTAGAGAAGTTTCCAGCGACAGAAATGGCCGCAGAAACGACATTTCAGAGTCGTAAGGCAATTCACGACATCTTAGAGGGTAAGGATGACCGTCTATTAGTCATCGTTGGCCCATGCTCAATCCATGACACAGAAGCAGCGATTGAATATGGTAAGAAATTAAAAGTACTGCGTGATGAGTTAGGTGAAAATCTAGAAGTTGTGATGCGTGTGTACTTTGAGAAACCACGTACAACGGTTGGTTGGAAAGGTTTGATTAACGACCCTTACCTAAATGACACCTTTAAACTGAATGATGGTGTGCGCATGGGGCGTAAATTACTGCTTGATTTGACCGATATGGGCGTTCCTACGGCAAGTGAATTTTTAGATATGATCACGCCGCAATATGTTGCCGATCTCATCAGTTGGGGAGCGATTGGTGCTCGAACGACTGAATCACAAGTACACCGTGAATTATCATCTGGCTTGTCGTGCCCGGTTGGGTTTAAAAATGGTACTGATGGCAATATTAAAATAGCAACGGATGCGATTCGTTCTGCGAGTGCTTCTCACCATTTCTTATCGGTGACTAAATACGGTCACTCAGCGATAATTGAAACAGCAGGTAACCCAGATTGCCATATTATATTACGTGGTGGTAAAGAGCCAAATTATAGTGCTGATCATGTTGCTAGCATCAAAGAAGAGCTATCAGCATCAGGCCTACCGCAAAAAGTGATGATTGATTTTAGTCACGCGAATAGTTCAAAGCAATTTAAGCGCCAAATGCTGGTTTCTGATGATGTTGCAGAGCAAATACAGTCTGGTGAAGATGCAATATTTGGTGTGATGATTGAGTCACACATCGAAGAAGGTCGTCAAGATCTGATTGATGGTAAAGCGGCGACTTATGGCCAATCGATTACCGATGCTTGTATTGGCTGGAATGATACGGAAGTGGTATTACGTCAACTGGCTGCTGCAGTTGAAGCAAGACGCAACGCTTAAACGAAGTACTGATGAAGATAAGCCTAAGCATAAGCTCTATTTTGTTGAAAATATGGAGCTAGACTTGGGCTTTTTATTCATCAGATATCTTTATATCTTATCAGTGAGTTCCTTTTCTATAATTCACCAACGATACTTGGCTCTTCATTGAGCGTACCATTCATATTTATCGTCTGAGTCGGGTAGGCAATATCAGCATTATGTTGCTTAATGATTTCAACGATCTGTAATAAAACATCTTGTTTGACTTCGTGATAGCGAACCCAATTGACCGTCTTGGTAAAGGTATAAATAAAGAAGTTGAGAGATGAAGGGCCAAACTGGTCAAAATTGACAATCAACGTCTGCTTACTATCAATGTCAGGGTGGTTACGTAACATAGTACGTACAGCGTCAGTGATGTCCGTCATTTGTTGTGCATCTTGATAACGTAAGCCAATCGTTTCATTGATACGACGGTTAAGCATTCGAGATGGGTTTTCGACCACAATGTTACTAAACACAGAGTTTGGAACATAAATAGGGCGCTTATCAAAGGTGCGGATAATCGTCATACGCCAGCCAATACGCTCAACAGTGCCTTCAATGTTTCTATCGGGTGATCGTATCCAATCGCCGACCTTGAAGGTTTTCCTAATACTGAGTTTTAGTTAGAAATGTTGTCAATTGGATGTTGGCAGTTTTGTCGTAGCTTATGCATCGTATCGACTTACATGCTAGTTAAACGATAGGAGGTTCATTGGCACATTTGGTTGTTCAATTATTTATGTCACCTCCTTAATTTTACTTCCTAGCCTAGTTCCTTCTCATGAATGTATATTCAGTTACTCACTATGTTGGAGGTTTATCGGTGATACTTTTCTGCCATTACAGGTATAGTTTATGTCCCCCCGCTTGCCTTATCCAATCGATCATTTTTTACTTGATCTCAAATCATGAAACAAAGCATTTCTATGACGTTTTATCTGAAGAAAAAATCATTAACAAAATAAATAGTTAAAAGCATCAATTCTTACATGTACCAGCCGTAGATTTGTAAGTAACATATGGCCCACGTATCAATAATTTAAAGTTGAGATTTCAATGTCTAAGTCCTTTGAAGATTGGCTCAGTCAATACAACATCCAGCTATCGCACTTAATTCAAGTTGCAGAAGCATTTGGCTTAATCCTATTGATTGCTATTGTGATTCATGTCGTATTACACCGTGTTGTCGTGGTTTGGTTGAAGAGTCGTGCATCTAAATCTCAGGCTTTTTGGCGTCATGAGCTATTCAGTTGTAATTTATTTAGCCAAATAGCTTTGCTTATTCAAGGGGTTGTGATCGGTATTCAGGCCAATTTATGGCTTTCACAAGAAAGTGCTCTTCGTGAAATTTTACTTACAATAGTCGAACTTTGGGTAGTACTTTATGCCATGTTATCGATATTCTCACTACTCAATGTGTTCGATGTACTACTCAATCGGACTCAGGTTGGGCGTAACATGCCAACTAGAGGCATCATCCAGAGCATTAAGATAATTATCTTTGTGATTGCAGCTCTGCTATTTACCTCAATTTTAATCGGAAAATCACCAATCATATTGCTAAGCGGCTTAGGTGCCATGACAGCAGTTGTAATGTTGGTATTCAGAGATCCAATTCTTGGTTTAGTCGCAGGAGTTCAGCTCTCTGCCAACAAAATGCTGAGTGTGGGAGATTGGCTCGAAATGCCGAAATATGGCGCAGACGGTGATGTCATTGATATCAGCCTCACCACAGTTAAGGTACAGAATTGGGATAAAACCATCACCACAGTTCCAACTTACGCTCTGATTTCAGACTCATTTAAAAACTGGAAAGGGATGACAGAGTCGGGGGGGAGACGGATTAAACGTAGCGTGATGATAGATGCAACAAGTGTTCGCTTTCTCAATGAGGTTGAGGTGTCGAAGCTAACCAAAATACAATTATTAGAACCGTATATCAATAGCAAAGTAGAAGAACTTACGCTCTACAATGAGCAACACGATGTAAACAACACCAGCTCTATCAATGGTCGCCGACTGACTAATTTGGGTAGTTTCCGTGTGTATCTAGAGCACTATTTACGTGCACACAAAGACATCCATAACGATATGACCTTAATGGTTCGCCAATTAGCTCCAACGCATGAAGGTATCGCTATGGAGGTTTACTGTTTTACTAGCACCACAATATGGGTTGATTATGAGCGTATTCAATCAGATATTTTTGATCATTTGTATGCAGTAATGCCAGAATTTAATTTGCGTGTATCTCAGGCTCCAACTGGTAGTGATTTCCGTCAGTGGAATCAAGATAAAACTAATTTAGCTTCATCAGGTCAAGTTAGTAATGGCTAGTTTAAATGAATAATGGTGGGTAATTACTTGCCCGTCATTACTTTTTATTAAAGCTTCAAAAGTACTTAAATCACTACGGGACAAGAACTCCTTAGAGCTACGACTCTAAAACGTTTGTGCCCCAAGGCGTGTCTCGAATGCAAGAGACCATCATGAGATTTATTTGTGAAACAAGCTGTTTCCCAATTGCCCAACAGGCTGTTGGACAAACTCTCGGACTCAATTGTGCAAGAGGTCCTTGCACAATTGCGAAACAACCTGTTTCGTGAATTATTTCTGCCCCTTTATTGGTTTCGCCAAAAAGCTCACGTCCTCGCTCGGGTGAATGTTGACCAAACATAACTAATCTGACACCCAAAACTCACAAAGTGCTAAAAATGGGTGTCATTGTGCTGTTCTTGGCTCAAATCAAATGTGCGGTTTTTTGCCCTGTAAATCGCTCTGAAGGCGTCCCAAACTTTCAAAGCTACGGGGTAACTGAGTGCCTAAAAAGGGCGCCTTGAGCCTCTGGGGGCGTAAAAGGCGAGTTTTTAGTGCCTAAGTTGGCTATTGAACATAATAGGAATAATCACTATCCGCTAGTTATTTGATTATGTGCAAATCTCTACATCTCGTAACGTGTTACCGTCTATTTTTTATAAAGTCACGGTTTAGAAATGAAAAAAGCATCAATAATTTCAACTTTATCAATTATTTCATTGTCATTAATTTTAAGTAATTCATTCTTGTCAAAGGGTTCTGAATCCAAATCTGAATCCAAATCTGAATCCAAATCTGAATCCAAATCTGAATCCAAATCTGATTCTGAATCCAAATCAGAATGGGTACTAACAACGTTTAAGGATGAGTTCACCGGCTTAGTTACAGAGCGAACTGAAACTATAACGAAGAATGGCCAAAGTCTTGCGATAATTTGTGGTGAAGCACCATACGGTGAGCTTTATGTACCTAGAGTTGTATTTAAAAATAACCTTATTGGATTAAAAGGTTATGGAGTAGATGAGGTAGCTTGGAAGGTTGATGATAATCAAGGCTTTAGAGTGAATGCTTGGCCTGCTGGTGAAGGCTTTTTTGGTCCAAAATGGGGAAATGAAAAACCTAGTGAAAAAAGAAAAGCGGAAGTCGATGAGTTAGTTCGCCAATTTAAATCAGGTAATAACGTTCTTATATCCGTGAATGGTGGTACTGCAACTAACTTTAGTTTATCTGGCTTTAGCAATGCATATGAAGATGTTAAAAGAAAGTGTGAAACAGTCTATCCTAATTATGATAAATATTATAAGGGGAAAGTAACATATAAAGTTAGTAATTAGTTCATTCAATACATAAGCATAACGGAATAATTCTTATCTAAGAATGAAATTTATACATATATATTCAAGCCATTGATAATAATAGGGTAATGCTGTGTTAAAAAAGAAGTATGTTAAAAACCATTTTGGGGAAATATGTGACGTAAGTACAGATAATGATGGTAATCTTTATATTACAAATAAAGATGGGCATACTGTTAAAATGTCTTACAGTAAATGGTTTCGACAAATACCAGACATTGAAAAAAAATGTCATAAATATAAAGGTAAATGTGTAGATATTCTTACATCACAAACAAAAAAAGAATGGGAACCAGCAAAATACTTTTGTGATGTGATTAGGAAAGATCAAGGTGTTGATGAAAGTATACCTTTTTGATTTCATAAAATGAAATATTGCTCAAGAGTGCTTTACCATAACATCACTTTGTGCATACCAAAAAATCAGGTGTTCTAGCTAGCACAAGTCTATTGCTTGCGCTAGCTATCAACAACACACCTTGCAATACTTGTAGTTATTGATGGTTTACTAAATTAACAAAATTACTGACACGTTTCTGTCCAAAAGCTTCTCGGATTGAATTTTTACCCGTGGCACTTTCTAACTCGAAAGTGCCCCTTTTCTTTTTAGAGTAAAAGCTCGTTCACATGCCGTTAATGCGAATTTTCCCTACTAAAAGTTATCTGAATGCAGAAAATCAAGAAGTAATGCATCACGTGGAAATCTAACTTATTATCTTTTTAACTAAGCTATTGAATTTATGTTGAACCCTTAAAAGAAAGACCACATCATATATCCATGAAATACGGCTAATCACCGTATCAAAGCGTTCTGTGTCCCGAGTAAGTTAGGAGCTAATTCTCAAATGAGCATTCAGTTAAAGCTGGTTCAACTTCGAAAGAAAATTAGACTAAATAAGAAGAAAGTAATTGATGCAATCATTGCCGATCACTCAGCAGAAATGTGCATAATTTGTGGTTCTCAAGAGAAGTTGACTAGAGAGCATGTGATTCCTCAATGGGTCTACAACCGTTGTACAAAACGAACGTTCAAAACAACAACTAACGACATTTCTCAGACTTACAATAAAACGATGCTACCAGCGTGCAAGGAGTGCAACTCGAATCTCCTCGGTTACTTAGAGAGGCATTTGAAGCATGAATTTGAAAAATTCGATGTTAGTAATCAAGGGTTCTCTCAAGAGACCTTAGAGTTAATCATTCTATGGTTAGAAACTTTAGAGTACAAATTTCAAGTGCTTGACCTTCGAAGAAACTTAAACAAGGTAAAAGGTGCAGACTACATTCCTTTTCTTGGCAAAATGCCAATAGCAATGTTTCAAGGTCCTATGGAGACAAGTCCTTCAAAGATTTTTTCTAACCTTCGTTCTGCATTGCAAGTATTGAGTATGAAATCAAAGGTAGACAGGCTTAACTCTCTTTGTGTTATCCATACCACGAATAATGACTTCCATTTCTTCCACTCTACGAAAGATTTTATCTTCATTGAACTAGCTGAGTTTGGTGTCGCATTTTTCTATTTTTACAAACGAACGTTTGAGGACTATGACGTCGCTGCTGAGTCTGCAATGGCAATAGTCCGAGAAAACTATGCAGGGATAGGCGCATAACAGCATTAAAAGTAACTCGGCTCGCGTGGCATTTTGGTTATTCACCTTAACAGAACTTTGATAAATCTATGGAGGAATAGTGGGCAGTAAAATTCCAGAAGCGATTCGAGCGAGTGGCACTTCGGTCTCAGCTTTGGGCTTTGAACAACAACCTTTTGGTAAACTATTTTGTTGCGTCGATGGATGCAGCGCAGAACTTAGCTTTGTCAAAAGACATAACAGAAAATATGAGTCAAAAACGGTAGAGATCGCACCTTGTTTTAGGCTAAAGAGATATGAGCAACATAGTGTAGGATGCAAATTTGATTTGTCTGGGAGGTTAGAGCTTGTCGCTAAAAGATCGGATTCTGAGGTATTCAGAGCCGTTTCAGCATCTAAGTATGAATTTCGATTGCATATACTGTTGAAAGCTCTTTGGGAGTTAACAGATCATCAAGTGAAACGTAAGGGATCTAGTTGGGGAGAAGCCGGTGAACAAGACAAAAAATACTCAAACAAAGGACGTTTAACAAACTATCTACGTACACTGAAACAGATATTAGAACTAAGGGAGTTATGTGAAGAAAAAGAAGAACTGTCTTCTTTAGTAACACTCGATTTTAAGGGGCACAAAATCCCTTGGAATCAATTCTTCTTTGATATCAATAATTTGTTTGAGTTTTTGAAATTCTATAAACCTGAGAAAACAACACCGCCTTTGGCAATATCAGGGCACATAAAAGAGATTAGTCCACCGACAGAAAACTTTAGATTTCATCAAATTAAGTTAGAGTCCCCATTCATTGAAGTGAACGAGCAAGGTGTAATAAATAAACCAACACCTGAAATTACAATTAAAGACCCTCGGCTGTTGAAACACTTTAAAGTTGGATCTGAGTATATTTTTTTTGGTATATGGTATGTTCGCCAAAGACCAAAAAAAGGTCGAGGTGAAAATTCGCATATCAAGTGGGTATTTAATAATATAGTGCTTAACGTAGCTTATAAAGATCACTTCATCAAAATCGGATTATAACAAATAAAGAATAAACGCTGTGAAGCCAGCGCTTAATCGGATTGTTGAATGGCCACGATGTCTTTTCAAGGCTAATACGGTCATTGTAGTGGCTGAGTGAATTTGGCCACTTGACTGAAGGTTTGCAATACCTGAAATTATCCGTGAGATGCTAATTTAGGAGAGCCACTGACAAGGAATTGTCCAGCTTCGAGCTAGCGACCCCTAGCTAGCTCAGATCTGCCCCTTTTCTAGTTGTCGAAAGCAAACCGCACCTGTCTCACTTCAAGAGTTTTCGATAGATTTTCTAATACTAAATTCGAGGTTTGTAGAAATATCCCATTTTGTCATATTTTCACTTCGTGATTTTGTGGAGTATGATGATACTCTTTTAAAACATGAACTTATACTGAATCACAACGCGAGTTGATACGTAAAAAAACTATTTGGTGGTTAGTAATTTGTTAACTTTCTCAGCTGTGGAACAAGGGATTTACACATATTATGCTTGACAAAATTTTTAAATATACTGGGCTTAGGCTAGATTTCTTCGACAATATGTTAATGCGAGCTAGTCAAAAGTATGCATTGAATGACCCTTTTGAGCTTAGGCCGAGTCATAGAGAAAGTAACAAGGCATTTGCTGATGCGTCTTACTTTGACTATGCAGTAGTCTCTTTATCTGAAACGAATAATAATTTATTGATGTGGTCTCATTATGCTGACCAACACAAAGGAATGGTTATTGAATTCGATATGAAAAAACCGTTATTCGATTCGTATAAAACTTATAAAGCAACTATGCCGGACCCTGATGAAGAGTATGATTGTATTGATATTATCGATGAAGAAGAAACAAAACGACGTGAGTCTATTAAAGTAGGTCAAATACAAAGAATAAGGTACAACTCAAAACGTCCAAGTATATATAATTATGCTAATGTACTTGAACATTTTTTGGTAAAAAGTGAGGAGTGGATTTATGAGAAAGAGCATCGCGTAATATTACCACTAATCCTTGCAGACAAGATCATTGTTCATGAAAAATATCTACCAAAAATTGAGTTTACTCTTTACGATAGCACTGAGCTTAATAAGATTCCCCTAGATGACAACATGTATCTAATTAACCTTAAAGAGGTTACTGAGCGAGATGGAAATCGATTTTTAAGTGGTTGGTATAGTCCTACCACTCCGGAGGAAGACCTTAAGTATGGCTTTATTGAGTCGACATATTTGGAGTATTTAAGAGAGATTTCAGAAGACCCAAGTACAATTTTCCTCTACCAAGTACCGCCTCAAGCAATAAAATCAGTTTTCCTTGGTTGTAGAGTCAGTAGTGCAGATAAGAAAGCTGTACTAGATAAAATTCGAGCGTCTGGTTCTTTGAATCACATCGAAATTTTTCAAGCGACTCCTAGCAATGAAAGATTCGAACTTGAATTCAGAAAGCTAACACATATGAGCCCTTCTCATGTCAATAGACAATAGCCTTTTTTGGCCGTGCAAGTAGCCAATACACTCGACCAATAAAGCCCGCCAATAGCAGTTAAAAAGGACAAACATGCTTCAGATATCTACTGGTAAGTTTTTTGAAGAAGAAAAGATGGTTAGGCATAACGAGAAGTTTGTTTTTTATTCAAACATCTCGTTACCAACAGAAATAGAGCTTTCTTCACCACTTATTAAGGTCGAAGAAGTAGAATCAGGTTCAGTAAGTTGTTACGTAGTTTCATATCAGCTGATAACAGAAGTTGATCCGTTAATCATTAAGTGCGGTTGGCAAGATTTTATTGCTCAGTTTATCCTTGCATGGTCTTTCTACTTCGATTGTATCGCCAAGACACAGAAGGAACTCGTTCAGAAGATTTGCAGAGAAAAGAAGATTTCGTCTTATGATCAAGCTGCTGCCTCTGAGATATCACCGAAAACAGTTGAATTGGGCAGAAGAATAACGCTCGAAGAGATTGAGTCATTCAAGAAGTTTTTTGACTCACTAATGAAAGTCAATCGAGCGTGCTATAAGTCAACGATTGCTGCTCTTAAGATTATCGATGATGCAAAGGAAACGCTCGCAACGAACTTTGACTTGGGCTACTCGACGTTAGTCTATGCGTTGGAGTCCTTATCTCAAAAACATGATAGTTACTTTCCAGAATGGGAGCACTATGACGACCATACTCGCAGAAAACTCAAACCGATCTTTTTAGAAATTAGTGAGGAACATGCTGAATCGATAAAGTCGATTTTGATCGATGGCAAACAGTTCAAACTTCGCAAGAGGTTTGAAGCATTTGTCAGTGACAACTTAGATGATGAGTTTTACAGAGCGAACCTTGGTAAAGGCGTTACCACGTTAAGACGTTCGTTCCTGTTGCGCTGTTTAAATAATCTATATCAGCTTAGGTCGTCATTTGTCCATGAGTTAAAACCTTTAGACGTGATGCTAAGCTCTCCTCACTCACCCTCAAGTGATTACATCATCCGATTTGGTGAACCGTACCTTACGTTTACAGGCATTAATCGAGTTGCCAGAACTGTTATTGTCAACTTCTTGGTGAATAATCAAACTGATATGAGGGAATATGTTGACTGGAAGAATGAGACTAGCAGTATAATCATCGCTGAAATGGCAGCCGAAACTTATCTTCATAATCCCTGTGCCTTCAGAGAGGAAAGGTCAAACGAATGGTTCTCTGAGTACGTCAACATGCTTGCGAAAAAGAAAGTCGTAGACCAAAGCAGGGTTATGGAGAAGATACAAAACGAATTTGATGGAGCCAAAAAGGAATACAAGAGCCCGATGCTCCATTATTACTGGCTATACAACGCATTACACAATCAAGAGTCTGATGAATGGCAGAAGTTTATTGGAAAGCATAACTTCATTGGCGAATGCTTTCACTTCTATATCGTAATTCTATATTTATATCATAAATTATCTTACAGAACCGATGATGGTGAAGTTGAGATCAATCTCGACGAATTCGATAAAGATTATAAGGACTACCTCAGGAAACGATTCCACAAACACGGGTTATCACTCTCATCATACATTGAAGCTGCATTGTTATGCGCTGCGGCTAATATAGCGCTAAGTTCTGGAGATAAAGAACGCTATCAAAAGTATTTAGATTCAGCCTTGGAAGAAGCGGCAAGCGACCCAAAGAATACGACTTTGATACTTAAAGCGCTGGAGAACACCGAAAGTATCGATATAAAATCCTACTTTGAGTTACAAGAACAAAATTGACAGTAGAAAGAGGAATAGGATTATCTATTCATTCATCCCGCTAAGATGTAGATTATCTTCGAATATATGTACAAGTTTAGAAAGCACCCTGCCGACTTCGCTTACTAAAATAAGACTTATCCGAAGCAGGGTAGCTTCGAGCCAAAGCTCTAACGCGTTTCTGTCCAACTCCGTGCTGACTGGGTAGATCATCGTAAGGCAGACCTGCCCCAGCTAGTTCACTGACAGCGCGCGCGTCGAATGTTAGACGCACTGGCTGAGACATTGCTTGACTAGTGGACTGGCCGAGTAGGCTTGTTTTGGTTGTCGTGTGTACGTTTTTTGAAGACAAAAGCAGAGAGCTTTAACACGCCATAACACAAAAAGGCGGGCACCATGGTCAGCACAGTAAGCTTAACAAATGAGACGCCGAAAACCGCTAACCCAGATAGGTTTCGTTTTCCTTCTTCGAGTGCAAGCTCGGTTGCTGCACTATTTATTGTTCCTGCCCAAGTTGATAGCTCTAGGGTCCACATTACTGCGCAGATGATAAGCGAGATGATTAAGACAATAGCAGAGCGCTGCTTCCAACGATAAACGAGATATTTCATTATACACCTGCCTTAGTGTTGTGTTTCTGTCTCATTTTTCTGCTCACACCTTTTATCCACTGCCAGTGCAGAGCGAGATGGATACCAAGCATTGGCATCACTAGGTTTCCTAGGTCATGATGTAGCTTGGACCAAACAGGCAGTATCTCTACTGGCATACCTAGCTGAGGTAGCAAAGCTTCGGAAACTAAGAATCCGCTGAGTGTTGCCATCAGCATGACCAAGTAGAACAAAGCATCCCAAACCGCATTGAATCGATCTTTAGCAGATTGTTTGTGGATGAAATTTTTTGGAAGAGATACCATCCAGTTCCAATGCAGTAGTAAGTGGATAATCAAAGGAATAATAAACAAAAGGCTCAGCCATTCGTGAGCTGCTACACCTGTTGCTTTGGGGATACAGACTAAGATAAAGCCGATCAGCAATAGGATGTCCATGACATACTGAGTCTTTACCAAACTGTCTTTCCATGTACGGGTTTGCATGATCAATTGCCTGATAGGTTGTTAAGCCATAAAAATTCATGCTTATAAACTATCAAGTTGGCACCTTGATTCAACTGATTTTACAGTCATTTACAGTTAGAAATGCCGCGCGTCTTGATAGCACGGCATTTGTGATCGGCTCCAAATAGATTGAGTATCAAATTAAGCGACTTTTCATGCCTTAAGAATCGGGCTTTTTACCAGTTTATGTCCCGTCCTGAAATGTGTTTACACACTGAGAGGTAGCCTCTCAGTGTTAAGTCAATTCTTAGTAAAATCAAACATGTTTAGAGTTGTTATTTCTCTGTGTGATAGGCTTTTGAGACAGCAAAGCTGTCTTCAAACCAGTTCCAACTCTTTACTTTCCCATCGACGACTTGAACGCGCACAGCCCAACTAAATTTTCCAGTGTCAGCGCCAGTGTTGTTTGCTGTGGCACTCATGGTCCCCATAAAGACGGCTTGATCACCGTTGGCAAAACTATAATCTGTAGTCCAGCTCGTTGTTTTTAATCCAGCACCAAAGCGAGGCAAGAAGGTATTTAAAACTGTTTCTTTAGACTCCCAGTTACCAATCCAAGGAATAGAATCATCTCCTTCATTATGCCAAACAAAATCGTCAGCCATTAGAGTACTTAGCTTTTCCATATCCCCAGATCCAGCAGCCCACAGAAAAGCTTGGGCAACCTCTAGGGTTTTTGCAGATTGTTCTGCCTTAGATTTATCCATGTCTGTTGCGTAACTTGCTTGAATTACTGCGAATAAGCTGAAATATATCACTAAAATTGTTTTTAACATTACGTCTCTCCGTTTAGTTGAACGTAGGATGAAGCAAACGACTCCCTCTGTAAAAGTAGAAGTCGAATAGAGCTGAATCAAATGTATTGAGCTTGATGGTACTGTGGTAGATAAGGGAATTTGGGCAATAGGCTTTGCAATAAAGCTGATCAGTCAAATTTTAAGAGCACAACCGAGCCTAAAATGATTTCTTGTCCAGAAGTGTGCTGACGGGGTATGTGCTTTGAATGAGCGGGACTGGACCGTCCAGTAAGCGACTTTAAGATACCTAAAGTTATCCGTATTTTCCTAATTTAAGTGATTACTCTAAGAAGGTTATGTCCAGAGACGTGCTTGACCTCTACGGTGATAGCACTCATTGGGACAAAAGCGCCTTAGTGCAACTATTCTAAAACGCTTTTGTCCTACTATAATCTAGGCTGCACCTCTAATATATTAGGTTTACCATTGTGTCGTTATATCCACGACACAATGCCATTTTTTGCGAGAGTTTTCAGTTTTTCGTTAACTTCTTTTTGTGCCGCTACCATTATCGTGAGGTTGAACTTGGCACGACTTAACATGATATAAAGTGTTCCATCTTCTGTTTCTTCATTGGCTACTATAATCACTACTGGGAACTCTTTTCCAGCGACCTGATCCGCAAGTAAGAAAGACACGTCATTGTGGGCGTTTACTTCACCGATTGAGACAGACAAACCGCTAAGAGTCAAAGTATAAACAAGACTCTTCAGCAGCGTATCGTTCGGTTTATCAAAGATGATTACCAGTGGCAGTCTCTTGGTAAAATTCGACTTGATAAACTTAAGCTTTTCATCAATTTCTACTTCTAGTTCAGTATGCTTAACGACAGGCTTTTCGAAGCCTTTTTGATTCTCAAAATATTCCTCTTCGAGGTCTTCAATCTCTAGACCTAACATCAATTGTCGAAAGTTATAACTGAGGTTACCCAGTTCATAGGTTTGACGAAAGTTGTGCTTCAGTTTGTATAGGGTAAGTGTTTCACCGTTGTAGAACCCCGATCTTTGACGAAGATTACGCCACACACCTACACCATCAGAGTTTTCATTCTGAGCTTCATCACCAGAGAGAATAAGCTTTTGAGTAAAAAAGCCTACTAATTCAATATCAATTGATGGTACATCTTGCGCTTCATCGATAATAATAGTATTGAGCAGCTTAATTTTCCTAAGCGTTAGTGCTTTTAATAGTGCTTTGGATTCTGCATCCTTAAAACCAATCACACTACTCACCGCGGCTGTCTCGATCGCTTGATAGGAGGCGTCTAATCTAGCTTCATAGCTTTCTAAAGAGCTGTTAATTTTAACAAGCTCTGGGTCATTTTGGATGACTTCTCGACGTTGCGTATCAATCTTCGCTTGCTCAGTTTTTTTGTATTCTTCGAGTTGGTCGGCAATTCGTTTTTCAATCAGTGTATTTAGAGCAATTGGCTTATCATCTTTTAAACGTGGGACTAAGATTCTTTGCTCAAGATCCCGAAGTTTATTTACAACGTTAGATGCTAGAGAGTCGTATTGATCTCTTTCATCTTCGTCAGAGAGGGCTCGTAACTCTATTAACGAAAGATATTTTTTCTCTTCGTTCTCGAGTCTGATCCTATCATCACGGTTAATTTTTAATCCTGTTCTCAAGTCACTGCGATTACCTAAACTAGATAGCAGATCTTTCTTTTCGGCGACTAGTTCAGAAAGTTTGGTCTCGAATGGATGTTGCAGTATTCGCTCTCTCTTCTCTTTTTTCGCTTTGATGTGCTGAATTTCGAATTGGATAGTATTGTTGTTTTTCAGTAAATCAAACAAGGTAGTCTCATCAAGGCAATCGGGTAATGTCACTACGTGAGTGCGAGCTTCTTGAGGGTTTAACTGAGTAAGGAATTGTCGAACGATTTCAGAAAAGTGTATCAAATCGTCAATTTTGCCTACGGTAAAGTTTGAATAATTGCCTCCTAGTTGCGTACTAAGAAAATCAGATACCGCTATAATACTGACACCAGTGATACCCATCAGGTTTAGTAGCCCCTTGAAAGGAGCCACTAAACCTGAGTGTTTAACCATCACTATGATCTGTTCAGGACTGAGTTTTTCATCGTTAACTAAAACCAATATTTTCTGCAGAATAGATGTGGATTTACCTGTACCCGCAGGTCCGTCAATGATGTGGTTTCCATTCGCGTAGATCGCTTTCATTTGGCTTGCTGTTGGTATCACCTCTTTCATCGCCATGAAGTTGTCTACATCAATTAGCTTACCACTGTCACTTGTAGTTTTTTCATCAGTGGTCAGACATTGAACTGCATCTTCAAAGTAATAACGTCCTTGCGCGGTTAGATAAGTGACGGACTTTAAATTGTGACGATCCGGAGCATAGTTGCCGATAAGGCTAACAGAGCCATGATCGCTCACTTGGTTAATCTCGGTGCTGAGCACATTCCGAGCCATCGGGTGGTTCCAAGGTAAATGACGTGCAAACTTGTTTTTCAATGAGAAAGTTGATAGCTCGTAGTTAGAGCTTCTCGTCACATAAAAATTGGCTTTGGAGGTTTCTACACGACGAAAATACGGCTTATCCTCGTAGCTTAAATGTGTATCAATATCTAGAGCTAGCTCGTGCTCAATCTTGCTTAGTGTTTTCTTTGTTTTGGATTTTATCTTGTTGATACGAGAGATCTTCTTTGATTGCTCTAAGTCCTTGAAGAAGGTTGGGTAGTCTTCAAAGCTAAGGTGTTCATAGTAAAGTTTTTCAGCTTCTGAAGATGACCCTTGTGCTAGCAGAGTCTTTAATTGTGAGACGTATTCACTCTTAAAGGTGTATACGTTTTCAGACATCTCATGGTGAGAAAAGTTCGGATCCTTGACTAAGTTAGGGTGCTTATCTATTACTTTTCGGAGCAGGATATTATAATTACCATCGTCAAGTACCTCTTTCGCTTTATTGAGCCAGTTTGCAGCCTCAACGTAATCTGAGTAGCGAATACAGCCTCTAATCTTGTCGTAAAATTGATTCATCGAAGTCTCATCATAAAACGGCCAAAATAGACTACTAGTTACTATGAAACGTAAGTTTCGATACTCTTTGTGAGTCTATGATGCCAACTGAAATTTTTGCTCTATCTTGCAATATCAAGACTTTATTGGTCAACCTGAATCGATAGAATGAATGGCTTAAGAAGTTATCTAGTGAGAGCTTCTAATGTTAAGAAAAGGGACAAAAGCGCCTTAGTGTTACTTCTCTAAAACATTATCGTTAAATAAAATACTCTGCAAAATCTGGGGCGTACATTTTACCCTACTAAAATTATCCGATTGAATGCTACTCAAAGCGATTAAAACCTTCACTATGAGTGTTTAGCCTGTCAAAGTGACCTTTTGGTTGGTGAAGTTGTCAGAATATCTTGTTAGCAATGATAAGCCATTGAAAATATTGTTATCATCTTTTTATTTGTCAGCAAATAAGACTTCCATGAGATATGAATCAGCCCCAGTAATTCCAGAAGAAAGACTAGAAACCACAAGAGAGCGAGCAGTACGCCAACGCTTAGATCGTAGGGCTGAATTAACGCCTTCAGCAAGCGATGAGAAACGATGGAAGGAAAACCGTGAAAGGGTTCTTAGAGATAGACAAGAAGCGGGATTAGGGTCAATCTCTCAAGGATTGAAAACTCCTCAAGTCCTGAACGATTCTATAGGACTACAGTGTTCCCTTGAAGATGAAATGGCGAAGAACCATCAACATGTGTTGATCACCGATTTAGAGGATGCTCATAAAATATTGCATAACGTTTGGTTGGATTCTGGTAAAGATGTTGCAGCCCTTTCTACGAGTATTAATACAGCGAAGTCATGGTTTAACCACACAGAGCCGATGTTTGATGCTGCGTCTATTGCTAAGCAATTTGGGTAAGCGCTCATTACTCAGCATAACTAATCGCTAATCACAACGATCTAGTCTTTAGC